>CAVOVI010000018.1:0-7384 GCA_963699825.1 uncultured Gemmatimonadales bacterium | reverse complement strand
CCGGAAATCTCACCGGGGGATTGAAGGAGGGCGGCGTTCTCTGGCATAAGGGTTGTGCGATCAACTGCTTAAGCCACCAAGGGAGCGCCGCCCTCCGATGACAGAGTGTAACTGCGAACAGCTTGAGTTTCACGACCTTGGTCGCCGCGCAGTGATTGCCCGTTTCGACGGCGGCGCCATCAGCACCGATGGGGGCGCGTTGTTGCTGCGTGCGGTCGAGGAGAAGACCGGGTTGCTGGCGGCGATCGCCGATCACTTCACTGATCATCGCGATCCGGAGTTGATCGAGCATCAGGTCGGTGAACTCGTCTCGCAGCGGATCATCGCGCTGGCGCTCGGCTATGCGGACCTGAACGATCACGACCGACTGCGTGTCGATCCGCTGTTGGCCGTGGCGGCCGGCAAGCCGGACCCGACGGGCGAGAAGCGTCGCCGCGAGCAAGACCGGGGCAAGGCACTGGCCAGTTCCAGCACGCTGAACCGCTTGGAGCTGACGCCGGCGGACGCCAACAGCGATGCGCGCTACAAGAAAATCGTCGCCGACCAGGCGGGACTGGATCGCGAGCTGGTGGAGCACTTCATCCGTTCCCACGACACGCCACCCGCGACACTCTGGCTGGATCTGGACGCCACCGACGATCCGCTGCATGGCCATCAGGAAGGACGCTTCTTCCACGGCTACTACGGCCACTATTGCTATCTGCCGCTGTACATCACCAGTGGCGAGCATGTGCTCTGCGCGCGGCTGCGCAAATCCGACATCGATGCCGCCGAGGGCAGCGTGGAGGAGCTCAAGCGCATCGTCACCATGCTCTGCGCAGCCTGGCCGAAGGTGCGCCTCATCATCCGCGGCGACAGCGGCTTCTGCCGTGAGGACATCATGGCCTGGTGTGAGGCCGAAGGCGTCGATTTCGTGCTCGGCCTGGCCAAGAACGACCGGCTCAATGCCTTGAGTCTGCGTTGGCGCCTCGACGCACAGCAGGCGTTCCTCGACACCTGCGAGCCGAGCCGGGTATTCGGCGAGCTCCAGTACCGCACGCGCAAGACCTGGAGCCGCGCGCGGCGCGTCGTGGTCAAGGCCGAGCATCTGGCCAAGGGCGCCAACCCGCGCTACGTCGTCACCTCCCTGAGTCCGCAAGAGGCCGACGCCCGCAGCCTGTACGAGGATCTGTACTGCGCGCGCGGCGACATGGAAAATCGGATCAAGGAGCAACAGCTGGAGCTGTTCGCTGACCGCACCAGCACGCAGACGATGCGCGCCAATCAGCTGCGGCTCACCCTCTCCACCTTCGCCTATACGCTGCTCGTCGCGCTGCGCCGTCTCGGGCTTCAGGACACCGAACTCGAACGCGCCACCCCGGGCAACATCCGCACCCGCCTGCTGAAGGTCGGCGCGCAGGTGCGCGTGAGCGTGCGCCGGGTCGTGGTGGCGCTCTCCGAAGCCTTCCCCGCACAGGACATCTTTATGCAGGCGGCGCGAAACCTCGCCGCCATACCGGCGTACCCCCGCCCCGGCTGATCTGCGGGTGCCTGCGAACCGCCGCAGCACTCCAACACCGCCGGATCTTGAGTGCCGCGCCCCGCCCGGCGCCGACGGGCGGCTTTGGCCTGCGGCGGCCGATCGCCCGCTGAAACACCGGAAAATACCGCTGTGAGCGCCGTGGCGCCGACCTGGTGCCGCCCGAGCAGCGACCGAAGCCCGCTGTGCGCCGGACTCAGTGCCCCCACGGCCGCGCAGCTCTTCTGCCCCCATCGATAGGCCAGCGTGGTGAGCGATGCGGGCTAACCCCTACGACCCACAGGACGCCGATTATTTCGTCGAGCGTCGCCGGCGACAACGGGGAAAGACACCAACGGCGGCACCGACATGGCTCATCGTGTGAACCGTACCAGCCACGACCTCGTTGAGTGCCGGGTGCTCCGCCGCGCCTTATCAAGGCTTGAGCCGTGTGCGGTGAAAGTCGCAAGCACGGTTCTTAGGGGGCGGGGTGGCGGTAACGCCACCCCGCTACCCGACTCAAGCCATTCGCGAAGGGAGTGGCGAAGCCCGAGCAGCTGCGTCGCAGCGAGCTCGTGGCGAAGCCGCTCCCGGAGCGGGGCGTACCGGGGCGACAAAGGCTGTCGCCAAGGAGCGAGTCCGTCCGGCGGCAGGAGCCCCCGGACGGATTCACGAGCGACACGCGACACTCCTGCAGTGGATAGGTGATGCTAACTCCGATCACCGGTAACACGCGGGCCTACTTGCAATTTATTGTGGTGTACTGGTCCGCTGGCCTGTGGCGGCGGGTCACTACCGTCTGATCTTCCAGCCCTCATAGTTTCGGCGAATGTCCCCTAAGACGTCGGCGTCGATCTGGTCGTCGTCGCGGATGTGCACGTCGTAGTTTTCCCGGCCCATGAAGTCCTGCAGCGCCTTCTAGGTCCTGGCATCGAAAATCCCGTTGACGGGACCGTCGTATAAGGTCACGCCCTTGTACGCCCTGTGGCTCAGGATCCTCTGAAGTTCCCCGCACAAAGGGGCGTCGAATGGGAACAGGTTCTTCGCCTCTGTGCGGAAGTAGTTGAGCTTGTGGAGCTTATAGAGGCGCTGTAGCTCCTCCAGGGGATGGGGATGGTCGTAGACACTGATGCCCACCAGGTCGTCGGTGGTGCCGTCGTAGCCGGCTCCCATGCGCTTGACCAGCAGCGCCGCCGATTCCTCGCCGCGCCGATCCCCGCCGGCCTTGGCTGCGGCCAAGATGGCGCCCACCCGCACCGCGGCTGAGCAGGCCTTCGAGCGTTTTCTCAGCCGCTACGGGGCCAAGTACCCGAAGGCGACTGAGAAGCTGGTGAAGGACCGCGAGGCCCTTGCTCGCCTTCTTCGCCTTCCCGGGCGAACACTGGGTGCACCTGCGCACCACCAGCCCGATCGAGTCCACGTTCGCGACCGTACGTCACCGCACCACGCGAACCAAGAACTGCGTCTCGCGCGGCACCTTCCTCGGCTTGGCCTTCAAGCTCGCCGAGGAAGCGGCGAAGTCCTGGCGGCGCATCCGCGCCCCGGAGAAGGTCGCCGAATGCTCGCGGGAACCCGCTACGGAGATGGTACTCCGGTGACCGACGACCCACCGGAGCAACAACGGGAGGCCGCCTGACTCGACGCTCTGGCCCCAAGGTCATACACCAGTCTTGACCATAGCTCGCTGTTTGCGCTTCCGAGCCAGGTGCATGTTGTCATCTGCAATCTCAATCGTGCCTAGCGCGAGACCGACCAAGGCGCGGCGCGGACCGGCGATTTTCGGAAACCCGGGTCCCGACCGGCTCCTTAGTGTGTGGATCGAGCTCCGACCCGTCGCGCTGCGTGGACTGTGAGCCAGTAACAGGCCATCCCGCGCGAATCAGCGCCGTTCGGCAAAGTCAAGTTTAAAACATAAGCATTTAATGATGTTCCTCAGTTTCAGGCCAGGCGACGGTTCCGAGATTGTCCATACTTTCTCTATGGACAAAAGGTAGAGGTAGGAAGTGCACCTCGTCCGAACGTCCCTCCGGCGGCTGAGGTGTGAACGCCGGTCCGCGTACTAGAGGCAGGCCGACTCGATAGGAGGGTCAGACAACACGCTCGGGAGGAATTTGCCGTGACTCGCTATTTGCGACAAAGCCGAAAGCTGCTGAGACCAGCCATCGTTGCGCTCTTGATCACACCACTCGCTCTCGCGCAGCAAGCAGGCCAAGGGCCGGGAGGCCCCGGGGCCGGAGGAGACGGCCCGCCCGACGGTAGCGCGTCTTCCAGGAGTCACGACAGATTCATCCAGTACGTCTACGACGCCGCGACCGGCAAGGGCGAGTACGTGCTGCGGGGTGCTGGGGGCGGGGGGCGGCGTGTACCCGAGGCCGAAGTGGAACGTAACCTCTCGACCGTCCTCTGCGGCGAGTGTCACAAGGACGCGGTCGCCCAGCTCAAGAACTCGATTCACTTCAGCGCGCAGGGCCCGAATCCGCGGATCCTGTTCCCGGGCGGGGGCGCCCATGGTGCCCTTGACCGCGCCTGCGGACTGCCGGGGACCTCAGCGCTGATCAACTACACCAGCAATATCAACCTGGGCGAGTGCGGAAAGTGCCACGTTGGGCGTTTCATCCCGCCGATGCAGAATGCCTTTACCAGCGTGTTCATGCAGATGGGGATGTCCCCGGAGCTGGCGGCGGCCAACGCCACCAACATCGTCGACGGTGGCCTGGACTGCCTGATCTGCCATGCGGATCACTATCTCTCGGTGCGCGAAGACATCGATTGGGACTTGCCGACGCTGGAGATCGCAGGCTACGCCGAGCCGGGCGAGCAGTCGCCCTCACCCCAGGGTTACGCGAATCTTGGGCGTGACAACACGGACTTCGATCACGACGGAGAACTTGACCTGCTGATCGATATGGATGGCGACGGGGTGGGTGACATGCCGCTGGCGGTCGGTGTCGATGGCGAAGGCAATCCGATCGGTTGGCCAACCCTGATGCAGGACCGCTCTCCGGAGGCGGTGTTGTCGGTGGGCAAGACCGATGAGCACGCTTGCCTGCGTTGCCATGAGCACGCCCGCACCGGCTACAAGCGCGGCACCCTGTTCCGCATCGGCTACGACGCGCACGCGAACGTCTGCTTCCCTGACCCGAACCTGACCGCGGGCGACCCGAACTGCCCGGAGCACAACACCTGCACTGCCTGCCACGTGACGCTGAACAAGGACTACGACGGCGACGGGTTGAAAGACGTGCACAAGTTCGTTCGCGGTCACCTCGTCGGCGGCGACCTAGCCGCGGCCGACTATCCGCCGCCACCCCCCGGCCAGCCGGCGGACCCGGACGACCCGACTCACCTGACCTGCGTGCAGTGCCACAGCCCGGACTCCCTACCAGAGCGCGATAACAACGGGGTGCATACCGACACGCACCTGCAGAAGATCGCCTGCGAGACCTGCCACATCACCCGCAGTGGCGGCATCACCTACTCGATGTACGGTCATGGCCGTCACATCTCCTTCGGCCGCAATCAGGAGGGCAAGGACACCAAGCTCATCAATCTCGACCACATGGTGGCGGATGAGGCCGATCCCGGCGACGTCGACGCTGACTTCGCGGCCTACAAGCTCACGCCGGTGATGATGTGGTTCAACGGCTCGACCTCGTTCCTGGCCCAGTCGCTGGCCATCCGGGGCGCCCCGAACGCCAAGATCACGCCGTTCAAGCCGATGGCCAACGGCATGGTGATGGACGGGCAGTTCTTCACCGATCAGGAATACCTGCTCAATAAGGCGAATCTCTCGTATAACGCGCACTCAATGTACCGCTTTTACGCCAACGCGGTTGACTGTTCTACCCTGCCCAATCCTGGAATATGCCCCCCGGAAGGCAACGAGCCGGAAGACGGCGATGGCCTCTACGGCAACGCCGAGGTCTTCACGGTCCTGGGGCTGCTCGGTGACGTCAAGGACAACTTCGGCAACACCATCGTTCACGGTCTGACGCCAAAGGAAGTGCGCACGACGACCCTTTTCGACCTGATGCCGACGGATCCCGACGACCCGAAGAACCCGAGCCGGCAGACCATGGCCATGATGCAGGCCTTCCCGAACCTGATGAACTTCAGCAAGACGGCCTATGGCTACGAGCACTACCTGGTTAGCTCGGAACTGAGGGGAACGAGTGCCGATTTGGACGGCAACGGTGTCATTGACGCCGATTCCTCCTACCTCTTCGACATGAAGAGCGCCGTCAACGCCGGACTGATGGAGTTTGGTGGCTTCAACAAGCCCATGTTCCTGCCGTCCGACTACGAGTGGTACCCGTCCTTCGACGACGTCTCCAACGTGGCGACCATGAAGCTGCCCGACGGCAAGTTCATGAAGCTCTTCCTGTCCATGGGGCTGAAGCAGGAGCTGATGCAGCAGCTGCCTGAAGAGAATTGGGACCAGATCCCTGGCATCATCCAGGGCCTGGTGGGCAACTACCCCGCCTTCTCCAATGGCGTGACGCTGGGCGGTCATGGCGTCACACCCGATCCGCAGCAAAACGCCCTGGGCGCCGGCGGCCGGAATGGCGGCTGCCAGCAATGTCACGTCGCGGGCGGCGTGCTCGAGAGCCGGGTCCCGGTGAGCAAGGAGAAGGACGTGGTCGTCCCGGCCTTTGGGACCGATCCATTGCTCCTGCCCGTCTACAAGTGGAAGTACTACAACGTACACGCCCTGATCGACCTCGGGCTGGCCACGAACAGTGAGGACGTGGTCAAACCCGTAAATCCTGCCGATATCGACATCGATGGTGATGCGCAGTATGTCCGGGAGAGCGGCCAGGAGATGGTGCTGAATTGGTTCGGACCGGCACCCTGCCCGGGGGACCAGATGAGCCAGACCGAGCCGGTGGTGTGCTTCCTCCAGGCCAACACCGCGGTGGCGCTCGCGGGCACGGGGCTAACGACGGCCGACCTGACGTGGTCGGGTGATGGCCAGTGGATGCCGGTCCTCGAGCCGGTGACCGAGGGGGTCGAGAACTGGAAGGTACTCGGTTATGCCCCGGGCGAGGTGATCTGGGATGCGGACGACCCGCGGATCGCGCCCGCCGTCGAAGGGATCACGACGGCCTCGTGGACGGCGAAGAACGCGCAAAACGGCACGCTCACGATCACCGGCGAGGCTAACCTAGGGGACCGCGTCGAGATCGTAAACGGCGTGACGGGCGACCGAATCCTGCAGGTGCAAGTCGACGACCAAGGCGACTTCTCGGTGTTGCGCTCGATGCCCGCTAAAAATGCGCCCTGCACCGTAGCCGCTGAGGTCGGTGGTGATCGCATCGGCGAAGCGGTGCCGGTCGATAACGCGCCTGAGAACTGCGTCGGCGCACCCTAGCCGCCCTGCTCCACCGGCCTGCGGGCCGGTGGATTTCGCTTCCCTCATTCACCCGTTCGTTATCCCGTCTCCGTAGGATGGATTAGGCGCGCTGCGAGCCCTCGCCAATCGCGTTGTACTCCCTTCCCGCCGTCAGCCAACGCACTGCCCGGGATGGTGGATTACGGAACGGATAGATACTATGCCGGGCGCCTCGGGCTAACCTCCAGTTGAGGGGGTCACTCAACCCAATCGGAGGTGTGACGTGAGACGGCCCGAGACACCGTTTGGAGGACAAGATAGCGCAGGGCAGCGCGGACTGTACCTGGCGATGGAGCTGAGCCATCGGCAGTGACAGCTCGGTTTGACCGATCGGCGCCACAAGATGCGCCGCGTGACGGTTGAGGCACGCAACCTCGCGGCCCTGCAGGAGCAGATCTGGCTGGCGAAGGCGCATTTTGACTTGCCGGTGGAGGCACCGGTGTTCAGCTGCGACGAAGCCGGTCGTGACGGTTTCTGGCTGCATCGCTACCTGG
>CAVOVI010000017.1:0-58379 GCA_963699825.1 uncultured Gemmatimonadales bacterium | reverse complement strand
GACGGTTGCAGCGGATCGGCCGTGATTTCCCAGGGGGGATTTGCCGTTGACGGCGGGAACGGATGGCAATTCGATGGAACCCTCACGGCCCACAACAACGAACTTGAACTCTAGGGGACGGCACGCCCCGGAAGCCTGCGCAATCCCGGCGGGCTCCCGGGGTGCGCGTCGGGTCGTTCCTGGGGCCGGCGGGGCCCGTCGGGTGCTGGCGCCTGGCCTGCGGCTGGCCGGCCCCCCCGGCGACTAGAACTCCACATTCACCCCGATCGTGGGCAGCACCCCGAGCCCCTCGTTGAACTCCTCCTGCTGGGTCCGCTCGTTCCAGTAGGTGCCGGTCACGTTGGCCCGGCCGAACAGGTTCTGGATGTCGAGGTACACGTCGAGCTGCACCGACTGGAACGACCAGCGCCGGTCGACCCGGATGTCGACGGCGAAAAGGTCGGCAGCCGCTCCTCGTTGTAGTAGGTGAAGTCGCGCTCCCCCTGCAGCGGTCCGCTCGTCGCGAAGGGAGTGTACGGGAGGCCGGTGGAGACGCGGTACTTGCCGCTCACTTCCCACTTGGGATTGAACCGCCATCCCGCCAGGAAGTTGCCGATGAACCGGGTCTCGAACCCGCCGGTGTAGTAGACGCTGTCCACCCCGGCGAACTCCGACCGGTTGGCCGTCAGCGACACGAGCCCGTAGAGCGGCACCGTGCTGAACTTCTTCTGCAGCTGCAACTCCACGCCGTAGCTCCGTCCGGTGCCGATGCTGCTGAGCGGTTCGAGCCCGGAGGGGATGTCCGACGTTACGTCGTCGAAGCCGGCCGGCTGCAGCACCGCCTCCGGCCGATAGAGCCGGGCCGCGTAGTCCGTGTATCGCTTGTAGTAGACCTCCACCTGGCCCTTGAGGTCGGGACGGAAGAGTCGCTCGTAGCCGATGACGGCCGTGTTCGCCCGGATCGGTTTCAGCCGGTCCACGTTGCCGGGGTCGCCGACCAGCCAGATGAACTGCGGGGCCTGGTAGTACTGCCCCAGGCTCAGGTTGAGTGAGCCGGAGAGCCCGATCGGGAATGTTGGCGCCGAGACGCGGCGCCACCCGAAAGGCGTCGATGAACTCGTACCAGTCTCCCGCGGAGCCCCGCGGTCAGCCGGACGTTGCCGACGAAAAGCGACGCCTGCGCGTAGGTCGCGTTCCGGAGCGCCGTGAAGGTGGTGTCCACGGCGAGCGGCTGTGGCTGGTTGAGGCTGTCGGTCCGGTACTCGCCGGCGAGGAGCACGTCGTAGTCGAGCTGATTCGCGATGCGCAGCGTGTTGCCGAAGGTGACCTGCACCCGTGGCGTGAACTGCCAGGCCAGTTCGGTCTTCAGGCTGTTGTCGCCTTCCTCCGACCGATTGAGGTAAACCGGCGCGAGCAGGGTGTCGTACTGGCTGGTGGAAAAGCGTGTCCAGGTGCGGCCGAGTGTCGCGGTCAGGAGCCCTTTCGGGAACGAATAGTTCCAGGTCAGGCCGGTGAAGTAGCTCTTCTGGTCTGGGGCCGCGATGCGGCTGTTGTCGAGGCGGTCGTCGGCGGTCTCCTCGCTCAGGATGATGTTGTCCAGCGCCCCGACCGCAATGAGCGACAGCGAGCTCCGGGTGCCGATCCGCTGGGTCAGCTTGATTTGGGCGTCCCAGTATTCGGGAATGAAGGCGAAGTCCGCGGCGCGGAAGACGAGGTCGAGGTAGCTCCGCCGGACGCTGGCGAGGAAGGTGCCGTTCTTCCCCATCGGCCCTTCGCCGATGATACCGAAACCTGTCGCGGAGAGATTTACCTCGCCGGCGAGGCGCTCGCTGTTGCCTTCGCGCAGCGAGAAGCTCGCGAGTGACGCGGTCCGGTCGCCGTACTGGACGCCGAATCCTCCCGCCGAGAAGCTGGCCTCGCGAATGAAATCGATGTTAAGGATCGTGAGCGGCCCGCCGGTGGACCCCTGGTTTCCGAAGTGGTTGATGTTGGGGACCTCGAGGCCATCCACCAGGAACAGGTTCTCGTACGGCGCGCCGCCCCGCACGGCCAGGTCGTTCCGCCCGCCGGTCGTGACGGCGACCCCGGGGAAGAGGGCGACGGCCCGGACGACATCCTCCTGCGCCCCTGGCGCCCGGCGCACATCCTCGGCACTCAGGCTCCCGCTGCTGGTGGCGGACTCAATGTCCGGCTGGAAGTCGGGGGCGTCCACCACGATCTCGGTCACTTCGACCACCCGGGGCGTGAGCCGAAGCTCCAGCTCGAGCGGCTTGCCGCTGCCGACCAGGATGTCGGTCAGCACGACCGGCTCGAATCCGATGGCGGTGGCCCGCACCCGCCGGACGCCGACCGGGACGCTGTCGAGCAGGTACCGCCCGAGCGTTCCGGAGATGACGGCCCGACCAGTGCCCAGGACCTCGACCCGCGCACCCTCGATCCCGGCGCCGTTGGTCGGTACTGACGACCCTCCCGACGATGGAGCCGGATGGGGCGCGGGATGCCTGCTGGGCAGAGAGCGGGCCCGCGGCGAGGGCCGTGCCGAGCACGGCAATCAAGGTCCGTATCATGCGCGACATACCCGCGCACCAGGCAGTTCGTTCCCCCGAGAGTCGTTGATCTCGGTACCTGAAGCGGGCAATGGGAGGTTCATCTTCTTCAGGAAGGCCCGGATGGCGTGGGAGCGTTCGATCCACTCAAATCATGGCGGTTTTGGGACCCTCTTGGCCGTCCCGCAGCAACCCCAACGTATCGCATGCCTGCCGCGCCCGCCACAATCGGCGAACCGGAGCTTCGCCCCCACGCCCGGGCGGGACCTGCTGGTTGAGGAAGGTTTGCCGAAGTCTTGTCACCGCAGTAGGTTACAAAGTCGAGTCGCCTGCTGAGCAGGTCGCACTTCATTGAAGGGGACGCATGGCCGCTGCGCGAACGACCCGAGGTCGCGACACCAGGGCACCGAGCCCTCCGGTCGCACCGACCTACCGCGAGGTCATCGATCCGGGTGATCGGGCGCTCCCGAAGGTGCACGCCCTCATTCGCCAGACCTTTCCACCGTACGAACTGGTCGGGCGGAGCGAGTGGCGCGCATCCTTGCGGGAGCGCGAGGCCGGCCTGTGGTCCGACAGCCGCTGGCACCTCGTGATTGCGGAGCACAAGGGCGCGGTCATCGGCGTGGCGAGCGGGACCTACCTGGGAAACGTGAACGTGGGTGTGGTCGGATACCTGGCTGTGTCACCGGCGGCTCGTGGATTCGGGGTGGGGCCGAGGCTCCGAGCCAAACTGCGCTCCATCTTCCGGGAAGACGCCAAGGAAATCACCGGCGAGACGCTCGATGCCGTGATCGGGGAGGTCCGCCGGGACAACCCCTGGCTGCGCCGACTCGTCCGAAGCGATACCGTGCTCGCCCTCGATTTCACCTACTTCCAGCCCCGTCTCCGGCCGAGCGACCGCCCCGTCCCCCTCGTGCTCTACTACGAAGGGATCGCGGAGGTGCGCCAGCGCCTGCCCGCCGCGCGGGTTCGGATGATCCTCTACAGTCTCTGGCGGAGGATCTACCGAGTGCCGCGTCCGATGGCGCACGGCGCCTTCCGCCGGATGCTGCACGATCTCGACGGCCGAACAACCATCGGCGAGATCAAGCTCAGTGACCTCCCCCCGCCTGTGAAGTCGCCCAATTACTGATCGCATCCGGCCCGTCCGCCCGGATCCCTGTCGGAGGCTCTCATGCGTGACCAGTTCGGCCTGATTTTCGAATCGCTGCAGAACAGCTGGTACCAGGTAGCGGCGTTCACGCCCCGGCTGTTGGTCGCTTTCCTGCTTCTCATCGTCGGCTGGCTGATCGCCCGCGGCGCGGAGTGGATCACCGTGCTGCTGCTGCGGAAGGTCCGCGTCGAAGAGGCGGCCGAGCACACCGGACTCGACGACTTCCTGTTGCGGGGCGGCGTCCGCTTCACCGTCGTCACGCTGATCGGCCGGACGATCTACTGGGGCATTCTGCTGATGTTCTCCCTCGCCATGTTCAACCTCCTGGGGCTGACCATGGGGGACGACCTGATGGCGCGCCTGGTCGGGTACGTGCCTAACGTGGTCGCCGGGATGATCGTGCTGGTCTTCGGGTCGCTGGGGGCCCGGTTCGTCCGCGGGCTCGTCGAGGCCTATCTCAACAACGTCGGGGTCAAGGAGGCGGGCAGCCTTGGCCTTCTCGTCTACGGGGCCCTGCTCGGCTTCGTGGCCATCCTGGCGCTGGAGCAGCTGGGGATCGACGTTTCGCTGCTGGCCTCGGCATTCCAGCTCGCCTTCGGCGGCCTCTGCCTCGGGCTGGCCCTGGCGTTCGGGCTCGGGGGTCGGGCCTGGGCGGAATCGATCCTCGACCGGACCAGGAACAACAAGCGATGATCATCGACTGTCACGTCCATCTCAACAACTATTACGAGAACACGGTCGATACCCTTCCAGAGTGCCTGGACAAGCTCGAACTGGAGATGCGACGGAACCGGATCGACCAGGCGCTGGTCCTCACCTCCTATACTGTGACCCCGGGGCGTCCCCCGACGCGTAAGGTGGTGGAGGCCGTTCGGGACAAGCCGTACCTGACAGTCATCGCCGGGCTGGATTACACGAGGTTCCAGCCGGACGACCTTCACGAACTCGCCGAATTCGTCGCCTCCGGGAAGGTGCGTGGACTGAAGCTGTACCCCGGCTACCAGCCGTTCTACCCGCTCGACCCCAAGTGGACGCCGGCCTACGAGTTCGCCGCCGAGCACAAGATCCCGGTCATGATCCACACGGGTGACACCTACTCCCCAAAGGGGAAGCTCAAGTATTCTCACCCTCTCCACGTGGACGAAGTGGCGGTGGAGTTTCCCGACGTCAACTTCCTGATCTGCCACCTCGGCAACCCGTGGATCCGGGACTGCATGGAAGTGGTCTACAAGAACGCCAACGTCTACACCGACATGTCGGGGCTGACGCTGGGTGAGTTCGAGGACCGGTTCGAAGTGTTCCTGCGGAAGCAGGTCTCGGAAATGCTCAGCTACGGCGTCGAGCCCGACGCGCTGCTCTACGGCACCGACTGGCCGATCTCATCGATGGGCTCCTACCTGGATTTCATGAAGGAGCTGGCCATCCCGCAGAAGGAGCGGCGGCTGGTGATGGCCGAGAACGCGATCGAGCTGTATGGATTGGATCCGCAGAACAGCCTGCTGAAGATGGGGGGCAGGCGGTAGGCCGGCCGCGGGCGCGGGGGCTTTAGGAAGAGGGTTTTGAGCGGGGTCTCAGCGACCCTGGCGCCGGGCCGGTGCCCGACGCTGAGGGTGCCGCGATCATGCATTCCGTCCTGCGGGTGATTGCCCTGCGGTGGGACTAGGCGCCGCGTCCGCCACCCGGAGCGGTCCCGCCTTCTTCGACGCCGCGACCGCCACCCGGAGCGGTCCCGCCCTCCTCAACGCCGCGGCCCTCACCGGGAGCAGTGCCGCCCTCTTCGACTCCGCGGCCGCCACCCGGAGCGGTGCCGCCTTCCTCGACACCGCGGCCGCTGCCCGGAGCCTCGGTGCCCTCTCCGCCCATGTTCATCATCGCGTCATGTCTGCGATCGATCATTGTGTCCTCCCCACATGTGAGAAACTTGCTCAGCAAGGGTATCAGCCGCCGGTGACCGCCGCAAGACGAGCCCGGAGCGTCGTCGCCTGGGCGGCCTGCTGCAACGACTCCGTCGCCTCGATTCGGGCGGTGAGGCTCGCCTCGAGGTAGAGCGGGAAGGCGGCCGGCACCGCCGAATCGAGGACGTCCAGCACCGTGAGGGCCCGGGCATACTCGCCTCGGCTGATCAGCAGCCGGCCCAGGGTCAGGCGGTCGAAGCCGAGGGAAGCGGCCTGGATCCAGGCGAGTTCGTTCACCAGCGAAGGTCGCGAGACCAGCGTCTCGAATCCATTGAGCGCTTGCACGGTGTCGCCGCCGGCGAGGGCTGCGTGTGCCGCCACCGACCGGGCGATCAGGGTATCGAGGGCGGTGCCGGCGGCGGCCCGCCGCCAGAGCTCGCGCGCGACCTCCTCGGCGAGTTCGGGGTGAGCATCCACGGCGGCCCAGACGCCCAGTCGCCAGAGCTGCATCGCCGAGGGAGAGTTCGAGAGGCCGGCGTAGTTGGCGCCGAACTCAATGGAGTCCCGCCGCGCGACGGCGCGGGCACTGTCAGCGAGCGCGGGATACACCGGTGCTGCGAGCAGATAGAGGCTCATGCCTTCACCCTGTCGCTGTTGCAGCCACTCGATGGCCGCCACGGCCTCGTCGGTCCGTCCCCGTTGCAGGAGGCCGGAGACGACGCCGAGTGTGGCGAAGTACCGGCGGCCGTCGGCCGCGACGGTGCTGGCCGTGTCATCCTCCAGGAGGGCGGCATAGGCTGTCAGGGCACAGGGCATGGTCAGGGGCGAAGGTCCCAGGTACTTGCCGCTCAGCAGGAGGGGGAGCGGGCGCCGGCGCGCCGCCTCGCGGAGGTCCACCCCAGTGAATCCGTCCGCCCCGCACTTCGAGACGATCTCGACTTCGCGAACCAGTTCGGTGTCCACGGCGGTGCGCACGAATTGCTGCGCCACTGCCGCCGCACCGGGCTGATCGCCGCGGCGCGCCCGCAACTCCACGAGATGGAACTGCGGAGCCGCCGCACTCGAGTCGAGCGCGAGGGCATGGTCGAAGGCATCTTCCGCCAGCGAGTCGGCCGGCCCTGTTGAGGGGAGCCGATGCATGTACACCTCTCCCAGCTGCAGCCAGGCGACCACCATCGATGGGTCGAGCGCGAGGGCGTGCCGGAGATCGCTGACGGCCGAGTCGGCACGGCCATCAAGATAGGCTTGGAGGCCTTGGGCGAAGCGCCGGTCCCGCTCCGAGAGATCCTGGCGCAGGGCCACATTCACCAGCGCGGCCGCCGCCCCCGATTCGTGATTCCACGCCGCGACCTGTGCACCGCGCATGCCGGCGAGCCCGAACGTGGAGTCGGCCTCGATGGCCGCCTGGAACGCCTCCAGCGCTTCGGGCAGGCGCACCCGCCGGAACGCGGCCTCGCCCTCGAGGAAGTGCGCCACCGCCTGCGGCGGGCGATTGACCCACGCCGCCTCGACATCCGGAACAGCGGTCGGGATGAGTGTCGGAAGGATGGTGGTCACCGCCCGCATCCCGCCGCGCCAACTCTCGTCGGCGGGGGCGGCCTTCCCCGGCGGCCGTGCAATCACGGAGTCGCCCTGGGTGTCATACAGTTCGAGGAACACGTCCACCGAGTCTCCGCGGGCGACGATCCGGCCGGTGATGGCGTAAGCACTCCGCCGGGAGCGCGCGATTGCCATCGCGTCCTTGACCGAGAGCAGCCGGATGTTGTCGCGCTGCGCCGGGTCCAGCAGCGGCCAGCCGTCCACCCAGCGCAACGAACCGGCTCCGTCCATCGCGCTGCCGATGACGGTGGCGACGTCTTCGCCGCTTGTGCTGGGACCCGGCCAGTCGCTCGGAAGTACGAAGGGGAACACCATCACGCGGTTCGGGTCGAGCGGCGGGGGCGCGGTGGCCTTGAACCAGACCAGCGCCGCAACCCCCAGCGCCACCGCTCCCGCCGCGAATCCCCACCGCGGCAGGCGCCGCCGGGCCACGGGGACGGGCACGGTCCCGGCCAGGTCGGCCCGGCTTGGCGTCAGTGCGGCTCGCTGGATTTCGTCCCGGAACTCCGCCGCACTCTCGAACCGGTCCTGGGGCACCTTGGCGAGTGCGCGGGTGATGGCCGATTCCAGCGCCGGCGGCACGCTCTGGCGGAGGGTGTAGAGGCTCGGCACCGGGTCGATGGCGCTGCGGGCCATGATGGCCTGGGCGCTCGGGCCGGTGAACGGCGGTGTCCCGGAAAGCGCCTCGTAGAGGACGCAGCCGAGGGAGTAGATGTCGCTGCGGCCGTCGATTTCGTCGGCGCCGGCCTGCTCCGGGCTCATGTAGGTCACGGTGCCGACCGCGAGGCCCGAATCGGTCAGCCGCTCGGCCGCCGAGAGGTCGAGGGCGCGGGCGATCCCGAAGTCGGCGACGATCGCGTGCCCATGGGAGAGGAGGATGTTGCCCGGCTTGATGTCCCGATGGATGACCCCGACCTGATGGGCATGCGCAAGGGCGTCGGCGACCTCGGCGGCAAGGCGCACGGCCTCATCTACCGGGAGCCGGGTTTCGCGCTTGAGCCGCTGGGCCAGTGATTCGCCCTCGACATACGGCATGACGAAATAGGAGGTGCCGGCGGCTGCGCCGGAATCGAGGACGGGGAGGATGTTCGGATGCTGGAGGCGAGCCGTGATCTGGATTTCACGGGTGAAGCGGGGGCCCCCCATCGACGCGACGAGCTCCGGGTGGAGCACCTTGATGGCCACCCTCGCCCCGTGGCGGAGGTCATTGGCGAGATAGACGGTGGCCATGCCGCCCCGGCCGATCTCGCCGAGGATCTCGTACCGATCCGCCAGGGCGGTGGTCAGCGCGCGTTTGAGGTCATCCGGTGAGGCCAAAAGCGGCTCGGGGCGTGGGGATGGGGGAGGCTTCGCAGGCGAAGAGATGCACGGCCCTCGGCTGGAAACTACGGGGCGACGGCCGCCAGCACCAGCGCGCCGGGCTCGCCGCTCGGACTCCCTGCATTGCCGAGCCCGAGCGCGGGGGATACATTCGCAGCGGAGAGAATAGGGCCACCGCCCGTCGCTTGGCCAGGCAGTCCCGTTGGCGCACCACCGGCCTGTTGCCTGCCCGCCGGCCTCTCATCCAGTCCCCGTCCAGCACATCGCGGCCGTGACCCTCACACGCCTTCCATGCGTTTCCGGCCCAGGAGCCACATGATGCGGAATTCCCCGACGCCCCCGTTCCTGAGCGCGCTCTTCCAGGCCCTGCCCGTGTTGCTGGCTGGACTGGTGCTTGTCGGAGGGGTGTGGCGGATGATCGACCCGGACGCCGCCATCCGGATCGACCGGGACACTCTGCTGTATTTCGCGGTGGCCGGCGCGCTGTTGTACCTGAAGGACCTGAAGAGCCTGAAGTTCGGCGACAACGCGATCGAGTTCGACCGGAGGTTTGAGGAACTCGAGGTCAAGGTGGAAGACGCGCAGGCGGCCGCGGTCGGCCGCGGGGACACCGCCCCCCCCGATGCCGGGGCGGGCCGTGGTGGCGCGGGGCGCGGACTTGATGACGAGGATGCCGGGGCAGGGCGTGCCGTGGCGCCTGACCCGCTGAAAGGGAAGTACGGCGGGCAGCGGGTGAGTGGTCCCCGCGAACTCGACGCCGAGGTGACGCCGATCTCTCCCACGCTGTTCCGGGTCCGGCTGCAGGTGCGGTCGACGAATCCGCGGCGCGACCCGCTGCGGGGCGTGGTGCAGTTCTTCCTCCACCCGTCCTTCGCCAACAACCACCCGGTGGTCACCGTCGGTCCCGGCGGCGTGGGGGAATTGACGGTGATGGCCGAGGGCGCCTTCACGGTCGGTGCGCTGGCGGACAACGGCGCCACGAAGCTCGAGCTCGACCTCCGCGACCTGCCCACCGCCCCCGCCGCGTTCAAGTTCCGTTGAGCGGCATGCCCACGTCAGTCGAGCCGCTCGACCGGTTGAAGCCGTTCCAGAAGTCCTGGGCCGTCATCATCGGCATCAACCACTACACCGACGGCATCCCGACGCTCACCAACGCAGTCAACGATGCGCAGGCGGTCGCCCGCACCCTCCGCGAGGACCACGGCTACGAGGTCATCGAGCTGATCGACGGCGAGGCCACCCTGGCGCGGGTCAAGGCGCTGTTGTACGAAGAGTTGCCGGCCAAGGTCCTGGACGGGCACCGGGTCCTCTTCTACTGGGCCGGGCACGGGGTCCGCACCGAGAGCGACACCGGCCCCGACGGCTACCTCCTTCCCTGCGACGCAGTCCTGCGGAAGAAGGACACCTATCTCCATATGCCTGGGGTGCACGATGCGCTCCTCGACCTCAACTGCCGACACATGATGGTGGTGCTGGACACCTGTTTCTCCGGCGCGTTCCGCTGGTCGGGCATGCGCAGCATCGTCATGGAGAAGGACGAGGTGGTCCAGAAGAAGAAGTTCGACCGCTTCGTGAAAGACCCCGCCTGGCAGGTGATCAGTTCCGCCTCATCGGATGAGACGGCCGCCGACGCCTTCGGCACGCGGCCGGGTGGTGCCGAGGACGGGCATTCGCCCTTCGCGCACTACCTGTTCGAGGCGCTGAAGGGGGCCGCCGACCGGTTCGGCGGCACGCACCAGCAGGGCGACGGGATGGTCACGGCGCACGAACTGTGGCAGTACGTCGATGCGGAGCTGGGGAAGGGGGGCAAGCAGAAGGCGCAGCTCTGGCCGCTGAAGAAGCACGGGAAGGGGGAGTTCATCTTCTTCGTGAAGGGCCAGGAACTGCGGTTGCTGGATGATCCCGTGCTGGACAGCGAAGCGAATCCCTGGCGTGGCCTCAAGCCGTACGAAGAGCAGCACGCGCCGTTCTTCTACGGACGGAAGTTCCTGATCGAAGGCCCGAGCGCCGGCGAAGAACGCAGGAAGCCAGTGGCGCCGGGGGAGGACACGGGGCCGGGCCCCCGGAAGGAGCGCAGGAACCAGCGGCCGCTGCTGCAGCAGGTGAAGGACCAACGCCTGACGGTGGTCTACGGTGCCTCGGGGACGGGAAAGACCTCCATCGTACAGGCGGGGCTGATTCCTCTGTTGAGGAAGCTGGACGGCTGGGCGGTGTTGCCGGTGATGCGGCCGGGCGCGTCGCCGATGAAGGCGCTGTTGAAGGCCTTGGAGCCGGACCTCAGCGTGACCACCACGACAGAAATCTCGTTGAGGACGGGGACACACGCGGTTTCCGCCGATGGTGGCCTGGGCGTCCTGCAGAAGCGAATCCTCGAGGATGTGGATGCGCTTCTCCTGAAGCCCGACCATGTCCTCTTGGTCATCGACCGGTTCGAGGAACTGGTCACGCTGGCGACCGAGCCGGTGCGCGACGAGTTCCTGAAGTTCCTGCAGGACCTGCTGGAGCGGCACAAGCGTCTGCACCTGGTGGTGACCGTCCGCTCCGATTTCGAGGCCCGTTTCCGCGGGACGACCCTTGAAGACTGGAGCCGCGAAGAGTGTCGCTTCCGGGTCGGTCCGATGTCGCGCGAAGACCTGCGCGCGGTGATCGAGATGCCGGCGGCCAAGCAGGTGCTGTTCTTCGACACCAAACTGGTCGAGAAGCTCCTCGAGGAGGTGGCCGCCACCCCCGGCGCCCTCCCTCTCCTGTCGTTCGCCCTGAGCGAGATGTATCTCCAGTACCTCAAAGGGCCGATGATCGAGCGGGAGATCACCGAGGAGGAGTACGCCAGGACGGGCGGCGTGGTGGGCGCGCTCCGGCGGCGGGCTGACAAGGTCTACGCCGATCCGCTGAAGCTGAGCCCGGGGGTGATGGACAGCAGTGACACCGGGCCGCCGCCCGGTGAGGATGAGCGTGTCCGTGCGGCGCAGGCGACCATGAAGCACCTCATGCTGCGCCTGGTGGTGCGGGAGGGTGGCCACCTCGCGGGCCGTCGCGTTGTCAAGGAGGAGGAGCTTGTCTTTCCCGATCCCGAGGAGAACGCGCGTCTCGCGGCGGTCATCGCGCGTCTCGAGGCCGCGGGCCTCCTGGTCAGCGGAGGGGAGGGGGACGAGGCGTACGTCCAGCCGGCACACGACGCGCTGGTCCGTGAATGGGAACAACTGAAGGCGTGGGTGCGCGAGGAAGACACGGCGGCGGCGGCGCCGGACCGCGCGCCCGGTACCCATACCCTCGAGCAGCGGCAACGGCTGGCCCGGGCCGCCGGGGAGTGGGAGGAGCAGCGAGCCGACCCGAAGGCGCAGCGGGGGCTGGCGTGGCGGGATCCGATCCGGAGCGCCCAGCTCGGGCACCTGCTGAAGCCGCGCGCACCGTGGCTCAACCTCCGGGAACTCGACTTCGCCGAGGCCAGCACCGAGCTCCGCGCGTGGGACGAGGCCAGGGGAATGGCAGGATGGATGTTCGGCTTCGGCCTCGCGCTGATCGCGCTCGTGTTCGGGGTGCGGGCCACCGTGCTGGCGGCGATCGCGACCTCGCGCCAGCTCTCGGCCGAGACGAGAGTCGCGCTCGACGACGGCAACCTGGATCGCGCGGCGCTGCTGGCCGTGGAGGCCTCGACGCTGCCCGCGCCGGCCGTGCGCTCGCCACTCCTGACCTGGCAGCTCTCCACCTCGCGGTTGCTCGGCTACCTGCAGGATACCCTCGGGGTGCATCACGTGGTCGTCAGCCCGGACGGCGCCACCATCGCCGCGGCGGGCGAGGCGGATTCGGTCGTGAGCCTGTGGGATATCGCGACGAGGGAGCGCCGTGCCGGCACCCGGGGAAGTGTGCCGGCCGGTGGCCAGGTCGCGAGCCTCGCGTTCGGTCCGGCGGACTCGACCCTGGCCGTCGCGACCACCGATGGCGCGGTGAACCTCTGGCACCTTGGGGAGGAGGGCCCGTCACGTCGGGACACGCTGCGGGACTCGCTCCACGGCGTTGCGGGTGCCGTGGCCATCAGTCACGACGGCAATGTCTTCGCGGCCGCGGAGGATACCACCATCACGCTGTGGGAGTTGCCGGGGGGAAATCGGAGCAGGATTTCGGATAGGGGAAAGAAGGAACCCAGCCGGGACCATCCTGGCAAGAGCGAAGAGCAGGCTGTCCTCGAAGAACCGTTGGACACGGCACCGCGGAGCCGAATCGTGGGGCGCCTGGGTCTCTCGAACCCGATCCAGGGCCTGTCGTTCAGCCCAGGTGACGACATGCTGGCGGTGGTCGCTTCGGCCGGTGTCACGCTCGTGCACATTCGGCCTCGCCCGGTGCACGTCGTGAGCCCTGGCGAGTCCTTCTGGACCATTTCCGAGAATTGGCAGCAGCTGTACCGGCGCAGCCAGACCGGCTCTCCGACGCCACCGCACTGGATCTACCCCGGTGACATCCTCGACCCGGGCATCGATCTCGACCGGGATGATCGGCTCGTCTCGGCCACGCGCGGCGCCGTCGCGGCCGCGTTCAGCCCCGATGGGCGCATCCTCGCCATTGCCAGCAAGGACACGGTGGTCGCATTGTGGGAGGTGGCAGGCTGGCGGCGCGGTGAGCTGATTCCCGGCATCACGGGGGGAGCCACGGCCGTCGCCTTCAGCCGGAGCGGGGATACGCTCGCCGTGGGAACCGCCGAGGGCAGCATCGTCCTCTGGGACATCACTCGGCGCGGCCGGCCGATCCGGATCTCCGATCCGAACGAGCCTCTCCATGGGCACGCTGACGCCGTGACGTCTCTCGAGTTTCGTGATCCGACCTGGCGCAACGACTCCGCCATCCTGGTGTCCACGGGCGAAGACGACAAGGCCATCATCTGGAGCGTCGCGGCGCTCGATCCCGGTGTGGCGGAGGTGGAGGTGGATTCCGCGCCGCGCGCCCAGGGCCCGCCGATTGTGCCCGGCGCCGATGCGATCGCCGCGTGGAGCCCCGACAGCCAGGTGCGCGCCACGGCGGTCGGTGATCGGGTGGTGCTGCTGGATGCCTCGCTGGGTCAGGCGCGCGACACCCTGCGCGGACCGGGGGGACCAGTGACCGGCCTCGTCTTCAGCCCGGATGGCCAACAGCTCGCTGTCACGGGTGACTCACTTATCCTGTGGGGTGTCACTCGGGACGGCCCGCCAAAGGAACTGGCTGGCCACCCGCTGCGGGCCGGTGGCATTCGTGTCGCCAGCCTGGCCTTCAGCTCCACCGGCACAGTCGCCGTGGGGTTCGCCGACGGCTGGCTCTACACCCAGAGTCACCCAGAACTCAAGACCGGTGTGATCGCGCAGTTGTGGGACGGCCTGGAGCACCTGGTCTTCGCGTTCACCGGCACGCCGCCCGACCACTCGGATGTCTCCAAGCTGGACAGTGTCCGCGGGCACGAGGGCCCGATTCTCAGCCTCGCCTACGCGCCAGATGGCGCCTCGCTCGCCTCGGGCCACGACGACGGCACGATCATCCGTCGACGGGCCTTCAGCCTCCGCAAGCTCGGCAGTACGCACGGCCATGAGGGGCCGGTGCGGAGCCTGGCGTTCGGCCCAGAGGGGGAAACCCTCGTTTCGGCGGGTGGAGATGGCACCATCGAGTTCTGGGAGGTGGAGACCATGCGCCGCCGCGGCACCACGCTGCGGCTCCCCGACTCCACGGCCGCGCGGAGTCTCGCCATCAGCGACAGCATCGCCAGGCGGCCCCTCACCAGACGCTTCCTCGACAGGGTGACGGTCGCCTTCGGCCCGCGACTCGTGGCCGAAAGCCTCGCCGCGCCCCGGAACATCACGACCCTGACCGCGGTCAGCGACGCTGGGCTGGTCACGCGGTGGAATATGAGTCCGTTCCACCAGAAGTTCCGCGCGTGTGAAACCGCGGGCCGAAATCTCTCCGAGGCGGAATGGCAGGAATCGTTCGGCGGCCCGTACCGACGCGCCTGTGGCCAGTTCCCGCCGGAAGGCGACATCGGCATCAGCGGGACGGGATGGGGGGCAATCGGTACCGGGGTGGTGCGCTGGCTGTCCAATTCGCCAGGACTGCTTCGCCTCATGGCCTATGCCCCGCTCCTGATTCTCCTGTCGCCGCTCTGGGTGATCTGGGGAGCCTGGCAACTGGGGGCAGGGAAGAAACGCCGCCGTCGGCGCTGGGTCCGGAGGGACCGGCAGGCAGCCTGACCTCCGTGGCTCGCGCACCCTCTATCGCGCCGTGGTCACCTCGAGCGTGGTCGTCCCCCAGAACGCGTCGAGCCCCTCGGCGCCGCGCGTCGGGGGCGCTTCGTCTTCCACCACCGCACGGGTCCCCGCGGGGACGACCAGCGGGGGCAACTCCCACCGCTCCGGCACGAAGTCCTCGATCGCGACGACGGCCTTGAAGTAGTCGGTCACCGAAGCCACGCCGTCTTCGAGTATTTCCATCCGCATCGCCTTGCCGCCGTTCACCACCCCCACGCCGCCCGCCGGGATCCAGTCGG
The DNA here is from genome assembly GCA_963699825.1 of uncultured Gemmatimonadales bacterium. GTDB lineage: Bacteria > Gemmatimonadota > Gemmatimonadetes > Gemmatimonadales > GWC2-71-9 > SPDF01. The sequence continues at coordinate 43,388 of CAVOVI010000017.1, read as the reverse complement.
CGAACATCTTCGTGCACGCGAACGCCGTCCCGTCGAGCTGGAGCAGCGCCACGTAGAGCCGCTCCGTCGCGTCGTTCCGGAGCCGCATCTGGATCCGGGCGCCCTTGCGCACGGTCAGCGAGCCGTCCTCGGCCGACAGCGCGGGCCGGTCCTCCGGGACGTCGGCCCCCTTCTCGGTCGCCTCCAGCGGCACCAGCTCGATGCGCAGCTGCCCGTTGAGCCTCGAGCCGGGTGGTGCGAGGTCGCGCACCTGGTACCAGTGCGCAAGGTGCTCACAACCGGTCACGAGTGCGGCCAGGCCGCTGTCATCGGCGCGGTAGGTCAGGCCCTCCAGCAACGCCGCCCCCGCGCGAAGCTGCACGGAGTTGCCATGGACCACGGCCGTCACGCAGGGCACCTTGCCGGCCTTGTCCACCACGGCAAAGCGGGGGCTGCTGCCTGCCAGCCGCGACCGGACCCGCTTCGCGGCATCCTCGGCGCCGGCCTCCGCCTCGATCACGACTTGCAGGGCGGGCGTTTCGAGGCTGGTTACGGCGCCGATGTACTGCCGTGACGTGTCCAGCGGCGCGCCGACCGGGCTCACCTCCAGCCGCGCCCGGTCCGATTCGACCTGCGCGACCACCGCGGTCGCGACCGGCGCCCCGGGGGCCGTGGTCGCGATGGAGGTTCCGCGCTCGTAGATGGCGACCGTGGTGACATGTCCCTGGGCCGGGGAGGGGATGCTGTCGATCGCGCCGGCGGACAGCCACCACCCCGCGTTGTTGTGGTCCACGGTGAGGTCGTTCCGCCCTGCCTGGCCGCCCAGGAAGACGTCGTTGGCTGTCGCGCCCCCCGACACGTAGAGGTTCGGCACCTGCGCCGCCGCCCGCTCCCGCACCTTCATCCGGATGGCGTTGATGAGGCCAGTGTACGTGGCCGTCGATCCGAGCGCGCGGACCGCCTCTTCGAACGCCACCGTGAACGCGCCCCGGCGCGGCGGCGGGTCCTTCGGGAATTCCTTCGCGATCTCGTCGCTCTGGCAGGCGGCGAGGGCGACGTGGCGCGGCGTCGGAAGACCATTGGCGGCGACCCGCTTCGGATCGTACAGCGCGCGGGCCTCGGGGAGGTAGTCGTCGAGGGTGCGCTCGGTCCTCGCCGCGGCCGTCATCCGCCCGACGCCGTCATCGTCCACCGCGCGGGTGTTCCCGCCGGAGTGGCAGGAGTCGGCGATCACCACCACCTGTACCCGGTCGTTCCCGGCCGCGTCGTGGACGCCCTGGATGAGGGCGGTAAGTTCCTTGTCGGCGATGTCGTACACGCCGTTGGCGCGGGCGTCCACCGGGATGAGCGTCTGGTTCTTCCCATCGGAGTCGAACGACTGCCATTCGGGGGGGGCGGGTTCGGTGGATCCATGCCCGCAGTAGTAGAAGAGGGCGATGTCGTCCTCACGGGCGCGACTCAGGTGGGTACGAAATCCGTCGATGATGGCCTCACGCGTGGCCTCGGCGTCGCGCAGCGCAACGAACGCGCGGGATTCCGGGGCGATCCGGTTCGTGAAGAATTCCTCGATGGCATTGATGTCTTCCACGCAGCCGAACAGCGGCGTCACGTTCTGGTACTTGTTGATACCGACGAACAATCCATAGACGGTAGGCATGCTGGACAGACCTCGATGGGAAACGTGTCGCGAAGGAGTTCGGAGAGTATACGGGGCCCTGTCCAGCGGCGCCAGTTGCTCGGTGGCCTGGTTCGGGGCAGTGGTTCGGGGCACCCTCTACACGTCGGTGTACGAACCTCGCAGCCGCAGGATGGCACTCCACTGGAGTGGGGCTTCCCTCCAGCTAAGGATCGGCCATTTTCAGGAGGCGGCGATCGAGTTGTCGTTCGCCGCCAAGTCCCCCGAAAGGATCCAGGCATGAGTCACATCGCCATCAACCCGTCCACCGGGCAGACCATCAGCACCCATCCCGAGATGACCTCGAAGGCGCTGCGGGCGGCCATTGCCGCGGGGCACAAGGCCTACCTCACGTGGCGCACGGTCCCGGTGGCCGCCAGAACGGAGCCGCTCCGGCAGACCGCCCGGTTGCTCCGCGCGCGCGTCGAGGAGTATGCCGTGTTGATGGCACAGGAGATGGGCAAGCCGCTGGCACAGGGCAGGGGCGAGGTCGAGAAGTGCGCCTGGGCTTGCGAGTACTACGCGGACCACGCGGAGGGCTTCCTGGCCTCCGAACCGGTGCAGACCGACGCGCTGCGGAGTTACGTCGCGTACCGACCGATCGGGATCGTGTTCGCCATCATGCCCTGGAACTTTCCGTTCTGGCAGGTGCTCCGGTTCGCGGCGCCCACCCTCGCGGGCGGCAACGCCGCCCTGCTGAAGCATGCGCCCAACGTGCCGGGCTGCGCGCTCGCCATCGAACGGCTGCTCCGCGACGCCGGCTTCCCCGAAGGGCTCTTCCAGACGCTGCTGATCTCCGTCGCGCAGGCCAAGTCGGTCATCCGGCACAAGCACGTGGCGGCGGTCACCCTGACCGGCAGCACCGCGGCAGGCAAGGCGGTGGCCAGGAGGCTGGCGCGCGTCTCAAGAAGTGCGTCCTCGAGCTGGGCGGGAGCGATCCGTACCTGGTGCTTGAAGACGCCGATCTCGGGGAAGCGATCGAGGCGTGCGTCACCAGCCGAATGATCAACTCGGGGCAGAGCTGCATCGCGGCGAAGCGGTTTGTCGTGGTGGAATCGGTGCGGGAGGAATTCGAGCGACGGCTGCTGGAACGGATGAAGCGCGTCCGGATGGCCGATCCGATGAGCGGCGATGCCGACATCGGCCCGCAGGCTCGTGCCGATTTGCGCGATGGCCTGCACGACCAGGTGCAGCGCTCGGTCGCCGCCGGCGCCCGGCTCCTGCTCGGCGGGACGGTGCCGCCGGGGCCGGGGTACTTCTATCCCGCGACCATCCTGACCGACGTGGTGAAGGGAATGCCGGCCTACAGCGAGGAGCTGTTCGGGCCGGTCGCGTCGATCATCACCGTCAGGAATGCCCGGGCGGCGATCAAGGTCGCCAACGACACCTCCTACGGACTCGGCGCGGCGGTGTTCACGGGGGACGTGGTGCGGGGAGAGATGATTGCCGCTGATGATCTGGAGGCGGGCGCCTGCTTCGTGAACGCCTTCGTGCGGTCTGATCCCCGGCTGCCCTTCGGCGGGATCAAGGAGAGTGGCATCGGGCGGGAGCTCGGCCGACAGGGGATGCTGGAATTCCAGAATGTGAAGACGGTGTACGTGCGGTAGGGGGCTACCGGAGTATGGGGCGCGGCGCCGTGTCGCTCATGGCCTCGAGTTTCCGGAGTTCCTCCTTCACGAAGTCGGTTTCCGCCTGGAGGGTCGGCTCCGGATTCGCCCGCAGCGAGAGGTAGTGATGGAAGGCACGGATGGCTGCGTCCCGGTTCCCGGAGCGGACGGCGGCATCTCCGGCCAGCCGCAGCGTCATCGGCAGGTAGCGGACCTGTCTTGGTGAGCGGCGCTCGAGCGCGGCCGAGGCTCGGTCCCACTCCCCCAGCGCCATCCAGAGACGTCCGGTCGCGAGCGTGGCGGGGAAGACCCAGTTCCCCGACGGGAGATCGCGCTGCCAGGCGTCCAGCGCCAGTGCCGCTTGCCTGGCGCGCGGACGGTTCCCTTGGGCCGCCGCCATCCCCTCCACGTACAGTGCGCACCCTTCGAGGAGGGGAGCCAACCACCCCGGTGACCGCGGTGCGCGCTCCCGGAACATCCGGGCACTCACGTCCGCCGTCTCCATCGCTCCGATCGACACCCGATACTGCTCCGCCGCGCAGCGGCGGTACAGCTGACTCGCACGGATCCCGTCGTCGCTCGAGAGAGGCTCCGAGGCGGCCATCAAGGCCTCGGCGGCCAGGCTCCCCGCTACCTGATCGTCGTCATCCCACGCCGCGCGAACCGCGGCGGCGGCCTGCCGGTCTCCCGGTGCCCACTCGAGCAGCATCGCCCGAGACAGTGCGGCGGCCTCGGTGGGTCGGCCCCGATCGAGCGCGATGGCGTGGAGGTAGCCAGCGGCATCGCTGCGCTGTGGTCCGGAATTGACTCGTGCGGCCCATAGTTCGGTGGCGGCGACGACGCCCGCCATATCGAACCCGGTCCGGAGGCCGATCGACCGTACTTCGAGGAGCGTCAGTGTATCGAGTGCGGCCAGCATGGGACGGACAGCCTGAAGCGACGCGCTGTCCCTGGCGGTGAACGCGGTGATCCAGTCTCTCCAGACCAGTTCCGATCGGTTCATGCTGTCTATGGGCACGGCGGGAAGGGCTCTCGACAGGAGACCGGTGTCACCCATGATCGCCGCCATCTCGATCAATCCAAAGAGCGCTGGTTCTGCAACAACGGAATCGAGGCTCAACGCCCGCTCCCACGCCGACCGGGCCTCTCCCCATGGGTTGTCCTCACCCAGGGCGTGACCAGAACCATAGAGCAGAGTACCCAACGCATACCACCCGTCAGCGTGATGCAGATACAGCGAGGTATGCTGCCGGAGTCGAAGGAGTCTGGCCCGAGCGGAACTCAGGGTTGGGTAGGAGGGCCCGAGGAGACTCTCGATCAGATCCCTGTCCTCTCGGGTCAGTCGGGAGCGATAGGTCCACGCGAGGCGACCGGCCCGTGGCCCGTCCGTCCCGTCCGTCTGTTCGGTAATCTTCAACAACAGGAGCGCGGCCGGCGCGAACGTCGAGTCCAGGGTAAGCGCTCGGCGCAGATGTTGCGTCGCGCGGTGGTAGCGTGGGCGCCTGAAATCGCGTTGCCCCCAGGCATAATGTTGCAGGATGGGAAGCGGAACCGCTCCCGCGCTGGTGAGCTTCTCCCCTGTCTCCTCCCGCAGCAGGTCGATGGTCAGCTCGTCCGCCAGGGCCGGAAGGCTGTCGAGTGAACCGACCACCGTGGCGGAACCCAGTTGCCGACCGGAGGCCCGCATCAGCCTCGTCGTTATCGCCACGCCCGACCGCCCTCCGCTGATCTCTCCATCAAGCACGTGAAGCGCTCCAAACCGCCTCGCCACGGCCTGGATGTCGTTGGACCCGGGCGGTGTCGTCCCCTCCAGCAGAGCGCGGACCGCGTCGGCCCGGACCAGTGATCCCTGGGGGCTGACCAGGCGAGCCGCGATCATGTCCGGCAACACCTCGGCCGCGGCCCGCACGGCGGAATCTCCGTCGACGACCCGGAATGGCACGAAGACGAGCTCACCCCGCATCTCGCCTGCGGTCGGGAGGTTCCGGTTCGCTCGATCGATCCCCACTCCCAGGACCCCCAGCACCGCGAGAGACACCCCAACCATCAAGGCCCTGGGCATCTGCCACAGTTTCCTCCGCTGGGCGGGCGGAGTCAGCCCGTGTGGTACCGGGAGTGTGGCCGGAGCGGCCGCACCACTCCCCGAAGGCTGGCCACGTGGAGCGTCGAGTGCGGCACGAACCGACGGATCCGGAGTCGTGCCGAGTTCGGATCGGATCATCCGCTCCCATCCCTCGACCACATCGCGCGCTCGCACTTCCTGACCCGTGGCACGGAGACAGCGGACCTGGCCAGAAGCGCCCTCCGGCGACAGGGGATCCTCGCTGGAGTGGCGACGCCAGAGGTCGCACGCCTCCCCGAGTGCTCCCGTGGATTCCAGCTGAAGCGCACGAGCCGCCAGCGCACGCCGGAAACCGGCGGCGAACCGCTGGCGCTTCTGGTCCACCCAATGTTCGAACTCCGGTGCGTCACTGATGTGGAGGCCATCGAGGAAGGGGCCGCCATACAGGTGGATGGCGGCGGCCCAGTCCGTCCTGCTGATCGCTTCTTCGAACGCACTGATGTCGCAACTGATGCCCACCCCGAGCGACACCGGGTCCACCCCGGCCACCGCTTCCGTCCCCAAGTCTCGCCGCAAGGCGTAGAGCGCCTGCTCGAGGGCGTGGCGTGCCGAGGCCTGGTCACGCTCAGGCCAGAACAGCACCAGCAGGCGATCGCGGGGGACCCCGCGGCCACCGGCGGCGGCGAGCACCGCGAGAAGCGCCAGTCTCCGTCGTTGCAGGAGCTGGGCGCGCCCTTCTTCGGCGAGCACCCGAGGCACGCCGAGGGCCTCCAACCGCCATGTCCGGGGTGCTGGTGAGTTCAAGGTGAGCCTCCGGTGAGGGCAGACCGCTATCGTGCCCCTAACCTCTTGTCCGAATCGCGCTTCCGCAAGGAGACGTCCGAGCTCGGAAACCAGCCACCCGCCGGAGGAACAGATGACCTATTACCACTCTACCACGCTGACTGCCGCCCTACTTGTGCTTGTGGCGTGCGGCCAGGACCAGGCCGGACCGAGCCCGCAACCGGAGTTCGGCCTCGTCCAGGCTGCCAATCTCGTGACGACCTTCTCCGTTGCGCCGGCCCTGACCGATCCCGGCATCAACACGGCCCTGGAAGACCACATCGTGCACGTCCCGACGGGACTTCGAAATGGCCGCCTGCTCGTCTACCTGCCGAGCAGCAGGGCACCGGCCTCAAGCGGAGGACGCTTCCAGGTGGAGGCGGCCAAGCTCGGGTACCACGTGATCGGCCTGTCCTATCCGAACAACCCAGGCCTCGTGTCCTTCTGCGGACCGTCCGCCGATCCGAACACCTGCTATGAGACGACGCGAATCGAGGTGATCACCGGCGAACCGGTGTCGGACTTCGTCGCGGTCGATGTCGCGAACAGCATAGACAACCGCCTCGCCAAGCTCCTCCAGTGGCTCGCGGCCAACAGGCCCGGGGAAGGATGGCAGTCATTCCTGTCGCAGGGCGAGCCGAAGTGGAGGCACATCGTCGTCTCCGGGCACTCGCAGGGCGCCGGGCACGCCGTCATGATTGCCAAGCTCCGCCTGGTCTCCCGGGTCGTGATGCTTTCCGGTGTGACGGACGCGATCAATGGAGTCGCCGCCGCCTGGGTGGCCGTGGGAGCCACGCCCGCCGATCGGTTCTTCGGCCTCGTGCACCTGCAGGACAATCAATTCCGGCCCGGGGTGTTGTCGAATTGGACGGCGCTCGGCATGGACGGCTTCGGACCGGCCGTCGCGCCGGAAGCGAGCAGCCCTCCCTATGAGGGGACGCATCGGCTGATCACCGACATCCTTCCGTCGAACGGGTCATACGTGGCGCCTGCACCGCATGGCAGTACTGGAGTCGACCTGTTCACACCGGTCGACATCGACGGGGTCCCTGAACTTGCCGGGGCCTGGCGATACATGCTGGGATACTGATCGATGCCGGGAACGCGGCCACAACGAGACAATGACCCGAGCCGGGAGTTGAGCCTCCCGAGTGCTGACCAGCCGAGGAGGAAGGCATGTCCCCAATCAGGCGGATAGTTCTAATGGCTTCTCTGATCGGGGTTGCCGCCTGCGGCCCGGACGGTGCGCTCCCGACTCAACCTGTCGCCCCACCCGCGGCGCCGGGTGAGCCGGAGGTTGGGACGATTGCCCAAGTCCGAGTGGAGGTAGCTGGTCACGTCATCATCGAGGTGCCGGGGAAGGCACTCGCATCCATGAAGCAAGGGTGGCTGGTTAACGCCGCCCAGAGCACAGGGGCGGGGTTGGCTGCGGTGGCCCCGCCCGTCGTACAGGGAGACACCCTCGCACAGCTGAGCTTCGACGTTCCGGTTTCTCTGCCCAATAGCCTCTACAATCTCCGCCTTCAGTTTGGCGAAGCGCCGGACGCCGTCATCCGGCAGGTGTCAGGGGTGCTGGTCGTGGCCCGACCACTCCCGAGGATTGACTCTGTCCTGGGAAGCTCTCCCCCGGGCGAGCGCTCCCCAATCACGTTGCTGATATACGGAACCCGACTCTCTGGGCTCGACAGCATCGTATTTGGCAACTCGCTGGTGGCGGTGCGCCTTCCTGAGTCAGACACGGAAATGTTTGTCAGTGACACGCTAGTCAGCGCCATTCACCCAATTAGTTCGCTTGTCCCGGAAGGGATTTATGACCTGTTCGTGTGGTTTGGCGGAACCGCGCAGGCCTCCAGTGCCAGGGAGCAAGTCGGGAGTGCGGTCCGCATCGCTCCGCGACAGCCTCCCGCGATTGAGCCGTTCTCGCTCACCTTAGCCTTCACCTATCCACGGACTCTAGTTGTCAACGGGGAGAACCTGAGCGATTTCACCTCCCTCCGTTTCGAACTGGAAGAAGCAGGGGTGGCCGGCAGTGCCGTCCTCCCGACAATTCAATCCCTGAGATGGTCGGAGGAATCCGGGACCACACGCGAATCACTCTCCGGATGGCTTGAGGTCCCCCCCGGCGTCCGTCCGGGGCCCTATCGGCTGATCGCACTGGACGCGGGGCTGGCGGATACGGTGTCGGGCGCGCTCATCGTTCCCCCGCCCGCGCACATTTTGCCTGGGGGAAGTGTTTCCTACGCAGGGGCGATGACAAGGGGAGATCCAGCGTGCTATTACTGGTTCGATTGGTGGAATGAGTTCGTGGAGCCGTGCACCGGTTACACTTTCACAGTCACCGAACCTGGGCAGGTCGTCTTCACACTCGACTTCACGCCCGATGATTGCAACCCGTATGGTGGGCTCTGGTTCTCGATCTCGCCACCGCGGGCGACGTACATCTACGATGCCTACTGTGAGCCCTATAGCACAAAAGAGTACCCGAGCATCATCTCGGAGGCTGGTACGTATGCCGTCAGCATCGGCCTGCATGCGACTCCAGACTGGTGGGCAACCAACCAATCGGCGGGTTACACGCTCACGGCGAGTTTCGCACCTCAGGGGACAATCACTGCGGGGCCACCGTCTTCATCGTCCGGTCCAGGCCGCATCCGAATTCAGAGGGTATCTCCTCGTTGATCGACGGGGAAGGCGCGAGGCAAGTACATGCGCTCACCGGGGAAGCGCCCGCCGCATCCCCAGTTCAAGGATTTGCTGCTCGAGTCCAGTGATCGAGTGGTACACCGTGTCGCGGGCATCGTTCGGCAACCTGAGAATGATGAGTCCCCGGCGGTTGGTCCGCGCCACCACCAGCACATAGTCGGCGTGGGCGTACCGCCGAGGGGTTCCGCCCCCGACCACCACGAGATCTTCGGGGGTCACGACCAGGGCATCCTTCATTCCATGGCCGTTGGGCGCGAAGACGTACAGCACCGTATCTCGCTCGGTCAGCGCCCCGAGCGTCCTTGCCGAGTCGAGGACCGCCTCCGGAATCGCCGGCGCGAACGCGTCGATGGCCGGGGGCACGCCAGTCCGGAACCCCATCCAGATCTGGTAGGCCAGGTATCCGAACAGGAACATCCCTGAAATCACCCCACCGATCACCATCGCGGTCCGGTTGAACCACCGCCGCCGGGTCCTGCGCCGCGCCAGCTTGGGCGAGAGGAGCTTGTCCGCCGCACTCGCCGTCCGAAGGGCATCGGCCATTTCCCTGGCGGATCCCCAGCGATTCGCAGGGTCCTTCTCGAGGGCCCGCGTGATGATGTCGGACAGGGCCCTGGGGAGTTCGGGAGCGATGGTTGAGAGCGGCTCCGGCGCCTTGCTCACCTGATTGGCCATGATGTTGACGGCGGAAGTACCGCTGATCGGCCGCCGCCCCGTGGCCACCTCGTAGAGCACCACCCCCAGCGCATACACATCGGCCCTGCCGTCGAGGCGGTCCCCCGCAACCTGTTCCGGGCTCATGTAGTGGGGCGTGCCGCTGCTCGTTCCGTCGGGGAGGGCGTCGGCGGCGGCAGCGACACGAGAGATGCCGAAGTCGCCGACGAAGGCATGGCCCTCCCCGTCCAGCAGCAGATTGTCCGGCTTGATATCGAGATGCAGCACGCCCCGCGCATGGGCAGCGGAGAGCGCGTCGGCCACCTCCACCCCAAGTTGCGCGACGGCGGCCGGCGGGAAGGGGCCCTCGCGGGAGAGCCGGGCGGCCACCGTCCCGTCGGGGAAGTACCGCATGACGAGATACACCACACCGTCGCGGTGGCCGGCCTCATACAGTGGCACGATGTGGGGATGCTCCGCCGTCGCGACGAGGCGGGCTTCGTCGAGGAGGCGATCCGCGGCGGCGTCGTCGAGAACCAGCTTCGGGTCGAGCGCCTTGATGGCGACGTCGCGGTTGAGCAGGGGATCCCGCGCCCGGAAGACCGCCGCGAAGCCGCCGACACCGAGCCGTTCGCCGAGTTCGAGGCGGGCGCCTAGCGCGGTGGCCAGTCGCTCCTTCAGCTGCTGCAGGCGCTCGTCATCCATGCCCTGAGCTCACCACCTCAATCGCCCTTCTTCTGGCTCCGCTGCCGCTCGAACATCTGCTGCCAGGCCTCGCGAATGGCCTGTGACGACCCCGTCCCGACCGCCAGGGCAAACGCGACCCCGATCGATCCGAACCCGATCAGGAAGGCGCCCATCACGATCTGCCGAGCAAAGTTGAGTTCCCAGATCGCCAGTGCCGCGACGATCGCGAGCACGGCGGCCCTGGCGATGCCTCCGAGCAGCCGCGGGCTGGCCAGCCCCGCCTCGGCGAAGGTGTCCTCCACCCGCTCCCCCACCGACGTCGCGATCAGCAGGCCGACGCCGATGATCACCGCCGCAACTGCCAGGTTGGGGAGGTACGCGATCATCTGGTCCGCCACGCCGGCCAGGACCATGAGGCCCCAGATCTGGAGCGCGTTGTCGAGGAAGACGAGGATAACCACGGCCATGGTGATGGTGCCCATGGCGTTGTAGAGCGCGGCGCGCACATCCGCCTTGGCGAGCGCCGACCGCCAGCTCGTGGGCCCGCCGAGCCGGTCGAGGCGAATCCACTTGAGGAGGGCGATGACAGCCCGCTTGGCGAGCCAGCCGACCACGACGCCGACGAGCACGACCACCAGGCCGGCCGCCAGTGTGGGGATGTAGTTGGTGAAGCGTGTACTCAGCTCCGCGAGAGGCCCCTGGGCCGTTTGCATGGCGTCTCCTACCGTCGTCCGAAGAATGCGCGCTCAAACCGCCCGGCGCGCTTGGGCTCCACCGCCCGCACCACGAGCACGGGGCTGGCGCCCCGCTTGGCGATCGTGGTGGGAATGGTTTCGCCGAAGAGGGGAAGGGTCGGGCCCACACTGGGGCCGCCGATGACGACAAGGTCGGTGGGCAGGGCCGCCGCCGCGAGGCCCCGTGCCGTCTCCCGGCGATGCAGCACCTGCACGTCCGCCGGGAGCCCGCCGGCCACCGCGGTCTCACGCGCGGCCAGAACCATCGCCTCCGCCTCGGGGCGCTTGGTGCCCCGCTCGATCACGGTGACGGCGTGGATCGGTGCGCCCAAGCCGTCCCGGAAGGCCCCGGCGATCTCGGCCGCCAAGCGGGAGTTCGGGCCGGCCGTCACCGGCAGCAGCACCCGCTGGATGGCCGCCGCGTCCACGGCGCCGTAGAGCACACCCACATGACAGGGGGCCCGAGAGAGTACGCGATCCACGATGGATGCCACGACCCGCTCCAGGAAGGAGTGTCCCACCGGCTGGCCGAGCAGGAGGAAGTTGCACCCCTCCTCACGTGCGGTCTCGGTGATGCCACGGCTGATCCGGTGGGAAATTCTCAGCACCGTCGTCGCGGCCACATCCCGTTCGGCCGCATACCGCAGTGCCGATTCGAGCAGCCGCTCGGCGGGCTCCATGTGCGTCCGGCCTACCGCGAGCGGCTCGCCCTCCGGCACCTCCACCACCGTCATCAGGACGAGCGAACCGTCGTGGATCTTCGCGATGGGGGCGGCGATGTCGATCAGGTGCCGGACCTTGGCGGGGTTGTCCAGGGCCACGAGTACGCGATAGTCACGGCGTTCGAGGCGCTCCATCCAGCGCACCCGCTCGAGAAAGCGCGCCTCGCGCTTGCGGCCGTAGCCGTAGTAGTAGAGGCCGCCCGCCACGATCCACCCGCCCGACGCCAGCCAGGCAAGCGGATAATCGATCAGCATGAAGGCCGCGATGAGGAGCATCGCCGCGATGGCGACGAGCGGCGTGAACGGGACCCAGGGAACCTTGAAGCCACGGTCGAGGTCCGGCCGGAGCGTGCGCAGCCGAATGAGGGCGATGTTGACGCCGCCGAAGAGAAAGAGGAACGTCATGCCCGCGGCGGCGGCAACTTCCTCGAGGGGCAGGGCGACCGCCATCAGGATGATCAGCACCGCCGACACCGCCACCGACCAGTGCGGGGTGCCGCGCACCCGATGGACCTGGGCCAGCGCCTCCGGCAGGCTCCCGTCGCGCGCCATCGCGAAGGCGACCCGCGATGACGAGTAGATGGTGGCGTTCAACGCCGAGACGGTGGACAGCAGGCCACCGACCAGGATCATGATGCCGCCGCCGAGCATGAACTGGTCCGCGGCACTGACCAGCGCGATCTCCTTGGCCTCGCCGAGGTAGTCGGTGATGGCCATGCCGGGAGGCGGCACGACGGCGCCGATCGACACCAGCGCCACCAGCAGGTAGATCGGGATGACGATGAGAATGGCGAGGAAGACGGCGCGCGGGACGTTGCGCTTGGGGTTCTCCACTTCCTCGCTGGTCTGGGCGATGATCTCGTAGCCCTCGAAGGCGATGAAGGTCAGGCCCATGGCGCCGAGCACACCACCCCAGCCGTGCGACATGAACGGTGTGAACGCCCCTTGCCAGCCGGGGCGGTGCGCCATCGCCCAGAGTCCCGCGGCGATGAATACGCCGATGATGGCCACCTTGCCGATGGTGACGATGTTGCCGGCTTTGCCGGTCTCCGACGCTCCGCGATAGTTGATGTACGCGAACAGGGTGCACGCGACGGCGGCCGTCCAGACTTCGAACGGGAAGAACGGGGTGACGATGTCGCGTACCCCGGCCACGCTGAGCACTTCCTTGAGGTAGGCCCCGAACCCCAGGGCGTAGAGTGAGCAGGCGACGGCGTGCGCGAACCAGCTCATCAGCCCGGCGAGGAAGCCACTGGGGTCGGGAAGCGCCGCCTTCACGTACAGGTAGCCGCCGCCCGCGCCATGGACCGCGCCGCCCAGCTCGGCGTAGGCCATGGCGGTCAACAGGGCGACGACGCCGTTGAGGAAAAACACCAGCAGGAGGGCGGGGCCGGCCACGCCGGCCGCGATGCCGGTGAGCACGAAGATGCCGGCGCCGATCATGGCGCCGACGCCAATCATCGTGACATCGATGAGGCGCATCTCCCGACTCAGGCGTACTTCCATGGGCTTCCTTGACGCGGGGGGGTCTGTCCCAAAGGTTCGCACCATTCGGGGGACTCCGCAACTCTATCGTTCCTCGTCTCGGTTGACATCTGGGAGAATTTGCGCTAGTTGAATCGACCGTCACCCGAGTGCTTGGTCCGGAATGGAGTTACTCATGCGCCGCTCGACTGCCGTCCACCACCTGCTCATCCTCGCGGCCTTCGCCGCCGCCTGCGCCCCGGCCGATCGCGGTGCCAGCAAGGCTGGGGAGACCGCCAATGTCGTGACCATTGTGGCCCGCGGCCTCACCTTCGATGCGCCGGACACCATTCCTTCGGGGTGGACCACCTTCCGGTTCGTCAACGAGTCGGGCATGGTTCACTTCGCCGTCTTGGAGCGATTGCCCGAGGGTGTCACGATCAAGGAGCAACAGGCGGAGGTGGCGCCCGTATTCCAGGAAGGCCTGCGGCTGCTGAGCGCGGGTGAGGTCGATTCCGCCCTCGCCGAATTCGGCAGACTGCCCGAGTGGTTCGGCCAGACGGTCTTCTCGGGCGGTCCCGGACTGACCGCTCCTGGCTTGACGTCCGAGACGACCGTGAACCTCAAGCCCGGGAGGTACCTGATCGAGTGCTATGTCAAGACCGCCGGCGTCTTTCACTCATACAATCCGGATCCGACCGCCTACGGCATGGTCCGTGAGTTCATCGTCACGGACAGCGTCTCGGATGCGGCGGAGCCGGCCGCCACCATGCGGGTCACGCTCTCGGCCGAGCGGGGGATCGAAGTGGCCGGGGATCCGATGGTTGGCTCGCAGACTGTCGCGGTCTATTTCGAAGACCAGAAGGTCCACGAGAACTTCGTCGGCCACGACCTCCACCTGGCGCGACTCTCCGCGGACACCGATCTGGCTGCCTTGGCCGCCTGGATGGACTGGTCTCGTCCCGACGGCCTGCAGACCCCCGCCCCGGTCCAGTTCCTGGGCGGCGTGAACGAGATGCCGGCGGGGGCCACGGCCTACTTCACCGTGGATCTGGTGCCGGGCAGGTATGTCTGGATCTCGGAGGTCACCAATCCGGATCAGAAGGGGATGCTCGTCGAGTTCGCGGTTGCTCCCGGCACCGGCCCTTAGCCCGGGCTTGTCCCAAAGCCGGAATGCCTTGTGGTAAGCGGGTTTAACCCCCGCGGTGACGCGGTGGCCGTCCACCGGATATGTGCAGGCGTACCCAACTCGGACGTCCCCCTCCCTGATCCAGAATGGACTGCCCTGGGGCGGAATCTCCTGCCCGCGATCGATGCCCTTGCGGCCCACGAGTCACGCGTCATATTTCAGCCCGAGACCGACGTAAGTGCTTGTCACCGTCTTCACCCAATCACGAGGGAACCCCCCGATGATCAAGACCCGACTCGTTGCCGCCAGCCTTGCCCTTGCGTTTGGGGCGATGCTCGTTGGCGCCAATGACGCGGCTGCCCAGAAGGTTGCCACGAATTACGACACGAAGGTTGATTTCACCCAGTACAAGACCTACAAGTGGGTCGACATTACTGGCGCCAAGTATCCCAACCAGCTGACGGACATGCAGATTCGTCAGGCGATCGACTCCGTCCTCTCCATGAAGGGGATGGTCAAGCAGGACAGCGGCGACGTGAATGCGTATGTCGCCTACCAGATCAGCGTGCAGCAGTCCACCCAGTACAACACCTTCGGCACCGGCCCGGGCATGGCCGGTGGATGGGGCTGGGGCGGGATGGGTGGGGGCATGTCGACGACGACGCCTCAGACCATCAACACCGGCACGCTCGTAGTCGACCTCTACGATCCAGGCATGAAGCAGCTGGTCTGGCAGAGCACGGCCACGAAGCAGATGAATCCGAGCTCGGACGCCGCCAAGAACCAGGAAAACCTGCAGAAGGCTGTCGACAAGATGTTCAAGGACTACCCGCCTGAGGCGAAGAAGTAATCCTCTGGAGAGCATTCCTGAGTTGACGTAGAGACGGGATCGGGCAGTTGCCCGGTCCCGTCTTTGCTTTCTCGTCGGACGCCTGCACCTTTAGGAACTCGCGACTTCCACCCCTCCGGCTTCTCGTTTCGCAGCGAGGAGGAGATCCCCATGCCGTTCCGAATGCGTACTGCCACCCTGACAGTCCTGGTACTCCTGACCGCGGGATTCTCCGGCGATCCCGAGCCGGTGGACTGGGTGATGGTCGCGAAGATTCGCGAGGAGGGGCTCCAGCGCTCGCAGGTCATGAACTTCGAGAGCTACATGACGGACGTGCTCGGCGCGCGGCTGACGCTCTCCCTCGACATGCAGCGCGCCCAGCGATGGGCGCAAGGCGGAGCTCACGGAGATCGGCCTCGTGAACGTCGTCGCCGAGCCGTTCATGGACTTCGGCGTCACCTGGGACAACGAATACGTCTCCCTGCACATGCTGGAGCCGGACTATCAGCCGATGGTCGGATATCCGATCGCGCATACGCGGGGCACGGACGGTCGTGTCATCGCGCAGGCGGTGGTTGTTGCTCTCCAGCTCAGGTCGGACCTCGAGAGGTATCGCGGGACCCTCGCAGGGAAAGCCGTGCTGGTCACCCCGCCGGCCGTGATCGACCTCGATCGCGCTGACCAACGGTGTGCCGCGCCGCAGCGACGCCGACCTGAAAGCGCTCGAACAGACGACCATCGTCGCCGGAGCGTCGCGCGACGCCCCGACCTCCGCCGAATCCCGACCTGCTGACCGCGGACGAGAAGATGGCGTTCTACGCCTCGGAAGGGGTCGCGGCGGTGCTGCAGTCGGAAAGCGGATGGCTGGGTGCGGTGCGGGGGTTCTCACGGCCGGGATCGCGGAACGACCGATGGTCGAGGGCGGGGATGCTCGCGGGCCCGGCGATCATCGCCATCACGCCCGAGCACTACAACCGGATGTACCGCATACTCCAGCGTGACATCCCGGTGACCGTTGAGCTCGAGGTCCGGAACCGGATCGGTGAGGTGGTCGAGCAGGCGGTGAACATCACGGCTGACATCCCCGGTACCGACCTGAAGGACGAGATCGTGATGATGGGGGCGCACTTCGACACCTGGCACGCCAGTCCCAACGCGAGTGACAACACCTCCGGGGTGGCGGTGGTGCTGGAGGCGGCGCGGATCCTGAAGGCGGTCGGCGCACGGCCGCGGCGGACCATTCGAGTGGCGCTCTGGAGCGGAGAGGAACAGGGACTCTGGGGATCACGCGCGTACGTGCGACAGCACTTCGGCGACCCGCGCGATTCGACCGTCGGTGTGAAGCCGGCGTACGAGAAACTGTCCGTCTATTTCAACCAGGACTACGGGGCGGGGCAGTACCGGGGCATCTACCTTCAGGGAAACGAGCACGCCCGGGCCATGCTCACCGCCTGGATGGCGCCGTTCGGCGACCTGGGGATGACGACCGTCTCGAACCAGAGCGTGGGCAGCACCGATCACATCGCGTTCGACGAAGTCGGCCTGCCGGGCATCCAGTTCCTGCAGGACAATATTCCCGGCACGGGCGGGCACACCAACCTCGACTTCTACGATGCGATACAGGCGGAGGACCTGATGAAGAACGCCGTGATCATGGCGTCCTACGTCTACCACGCGGCGATGGCGCCGACGAAGCTGCCGCGGAAGACGGTCAGGTAGGGGGACTGTAGTCCGACCCCACGCCGGGGAACTGCGCCGCCTTGGCCCAGACCTTTTCGCGAATGTCGTCCACGAAGAGCTGGAGGTGCGGATAGGGGATCTCGATGCCGGCCCTGTCGAGCGCCACCTTGGACGCCTCCATCACGCTGTGATAGACCGGCCGTTCATCGCAGGCGTCGTCGATCCAGACCCGCACCAGCAGGTTGACGCTTGAACTGTCGAGCTCGGTGACCACGACGGTCGGCTCCGGCTTCGGCATGACGCCCGGCAGGCCAGTGACCGCGGCCAGCAGCACGTCCCTCGCCTGGGCGATCTGTTCCTTGTAGGCGATGCCGATCGGCACATTCACCCGGGTCTCCCCGTACATCGAGTGGTTCACCAGCACATCGCCGATGATCTGGCTGTTCGGGATCACGACGTAAGTGTTTTCCATCGTCCGAATGCGGGTGGTGCGCATGGTGATGGCCGTGACCTCTCCGTACAGACCATGGGCCGTGATGTAGTCGCCGATCTTGAAGGGGTGGTCCCAGAAGATCAGGAACCCGGCGATCATGTTGGCCAGCGTCTCCTGCGCCGCGAACCCGACCGCCACGCCGACCACGCCGATGCCGGCCAGCGCGGCTCCCACGTTGATCCCGAGCTGGCTCGCGGCCATCACGAGGCCGAGCAGGAGGACCGCGCCCTTGTAGAGACTGTCCACGATCAGGCGGATCAGCGCGTCTGCGAACCCGGCCCGCTGCAGCCCCGCCCGGATCGGCCGCTGGGTGAGCCGGAGTGCCACCCAGAACGCGAGGAAGATCAGGACCGCGGCGACCAGCTTCGGGATGAACGCCACGACCATGCTCGAGATCTGGTCCGGGTTGGCCCACTGCAACAGGTCCTCCATCAGGCAACTCCCATCGATGTGTGTAAGCCCTGGTGAGCGCGCTTGGTCACTTGCCGGACCGTCGACGCCCGCCGATCCAGCCGCGATGCCAGAAGTAGCCGAACATCAGTCGCGGCGACCACCGCCATGCCGGCGATCACCATCGGGTAGGCGTTGTGGCGGCGAAGTTCCGGCATATTATCGAAGTTCATCCCGTAGATGCCCGCGATGAACGTCAGCGGGATGAAGATGCTGGCCACGATCGTGAGGACCTTCATGACCTCGTTGGTCCGCTGGCCGACGGACGCGATGTGGATATCCATCAGGCTGACCGTCATTTCCCGGCACGAGTCGATCAGTTCCACGATCTGCGCGATGTGGTCCTGCGTGTCGCGCAAATACGCGCGCACCTCGTCGGTCACGAACGGAGTCTGATCCCGGATGAGGCTGGTGATCGCCTCGCGCTGCGGCCAGCCCACCCGGCGGAGGATGACGATCTGGCGACGGATGACCTGCAGCCGGCTCATCGCGTCGGGGTCGTCCCCCTCCGAGATCGCGTCCTCGAGTTCTTCCAGTTCGTAGGAGAGGCTCTCGGCGGGCGGATAGTAGCGGTCGATGACGGTGTCGATCAGCGCATAGGCCAGGTAGTCCGGGCCAAGACTCCGGATCGGCCCGATGCCACTCCGGAGGCGTTCCCGTACCGGGTCGAATGCCCCGAGCGATTCCTGCTGGAAGGTGACGAGGTGCCGCTTCCCGAGGAGGAGGCAGACCTGCGGCGTATCGACCCCCCCATCCTCGGTCAGAATCGGGAGCCGCGCGATGATGACCTGGTGCTGGTCACGGGCCTCGGACTTGGCGCGCTGGGGCAGGTTAACCGCGTCCTCGAGGGAGAGGCCGTCGATCTCGAAGAGCTCGGCGATTCGCCGGAGGACCTTTTCGTCCCCCAGGCCGCGAACGTCCACCCAGACGGTCTTGTCACTCTTGGCGAACGGAACAAGTTCCTCAACCTGCTCAATCGGGCGTTCAACGAGCTCCTCAGCGGTGTACTGATAAACGTGAATCCGCGGAGGCGGGGAATCAGTCGGGATGGCCAGGGTGCCGGGTCGAGACCCGGCCGGGGGATGCTGTTTGCGAAACATCGTCTCTGCGCCTCCGTGGTCACGCCAGGGGGTGAAGCAAATCACCCATTAGTATAGCGTGGCCGCGGCCCGCAGGGGGCTATTCCGACGTGGGGCTGGAGTTGTACGACAAGATAGACACCATCAGGAAGACGAACGGGGCGGCGGCGAGGACGACGGGCAGGGCGTTCGATGTTTGGGAGTCGGTCGAATCCACGGCGGCCAACGGCACGGCCACGCGGCACGCTCGTGCAGCTGCTGGCCGCGGAGGTCGGGATACCGCTGAGGCTGTCACGGGTGACCTGGACCGACCGCCATCGGACGGAATTGCTGCCGGACCAGACCCTGATCACCCGGTTGGACGGCACCGTTTCAGGGGCGGCGATTTCCGTGGGCTGCCACGAGACGCACCCCGATACCAAAAGCGTCGTGACCAATGTGCGCATCAAACGATTCACGCGCGCTCCGCGTCGGCAATGGGGGGAGCGCCTGGTTCAGGCGCTCTCTTGGCATGATGGAGTGGGAGACGACAGGGCGGGGGCGCGCTGCACACCCGCGGTGGGCAGCGCGTTCAATCGGACCGCAGGTTTACAGCACAGCCGTCACTCGGGCTCGAGGTGGTCTACGACCCAGCGCCCATCGGCCCCGCATGCCGAGCACCCCGCCTTGCCGTCGCCATAGAGGATCATCTCCGTCTGGCTGAAACAGAAGGGGCAGTCCGCCTGGACGGTCTGCAGGGAGTCGAGCGGAATCCCGTTCCGGACGATGCGGCGCACCATGGCGCCGGGTTCGGCCGCGCCGAGGGGACAGAGGTGCCCGGTGCATTGGGCGCCGATCTCGAGGCAGATCAACTCGGCGTCACTCACCTGCGCCTGGCCCTCGCTGCTGGGCTCCTCGGTGATCAGCACCCGGACCGGGCGGTCGCAGGCGCTGCAGAACAGCTTCTGGCTCTTCATGTCGCCTCCAGATGAAACTACGTGAGCGGGAGGACCTCGGCATCGGCGATGACCCGCCGTGCCACGCGCAACGCCGCGTCCGTCGGCATGCCAAACACGGCCGTCCCGGCCGCATCGGCTTGCATGGCGCTGTCCCCCTGCACGGTGACGCTGTGGATCGGTGACTGACGCGGAGCCGCGGTCCGCGGGTCGATCAGGTGGTGGTACCGGACCCCGCGCCAGGTGAAGTACCGCTCGTAGTCGCCGGATGTGGTCACGGCCCGGTCGGCCACGGCCAGTCGGCCAGCCAACCGGTCCACGTGGTGGGGGTCGCGAACGCCGACCTGCCACGGCGCGCCGTCGGGCGCGTGTCCCAGCGCGTAGAGGTCGCCACCCACCGTCACGATCGCGTGTGCGATGCCGGCCGCCCGCAGCGCCGCCACCGCGCGGTCGATGCCGTATCCCTTGGCGATTCCCCCGAGATCGAGCTGCACGTCCGGGTCGTTGAAGCGAACCTGATGGGTCCTGCCGACACGTGAGAGGTCCACCTTTCGCCAGAGGCCGCGAGAGGCGAGCCGGGCCACCGACCCCTCCGCGGGTGGTTCCTGCCGGTGCAGGACATCCCAGAGTTCCGATGCCGAGCCCAGGGCGGGGTCGAACGCGCCATCGCTGACCGATGACCAGGCCAGCGCCGACTGGATGACCAGCGCGGTCTCCGCGGACACGGCCACCCCGTCGGCAGCTGCGCCGAGATTCACGCGTCCGATGTCCGAGTCGGGCCGGAAGCGGGTCATCATCCGCTCGACCCGCTGCAACTCAGCCGAACGCGGCGTCAATCGCAGCCTCCGCGAGGTACGCGTCCCGGTGCGCCACCTGAACCTCGGCAATGGTCCCCATGAGCGGGACTGACCGCCGGACGAGAGGCAACCGCCGTCGGAGGGCGAGCGGGAGCGACAGCGCGACAAACACGCCGCTGCCGATGGCAAGAAACTCGCGCCGGGTCGGGCGCCGCCGGAAGAGGTCATCCGACATCGGTGTCTCCTTCGTGGTCGTATCGCTCACAGGAGCGGCCACAGCCGGTGCAGTGGCCGTCGCAATCGCGGTGGGGCAGCAGACCGAACAGGACGAACATGCCGGCACAGAGAGCGACGGCGATGACGGTGGTGGTCATGGAGCGCTCCCCATGCCGGCGAAGCCCATGAACGCCATCGACAGGACCGACGCCACCACCAGCACCAGCCCCATCCCCCGCGCCACGACCGGGACGTCGGCCACGTCCATGCGCTCGCGGATCGACGCCATCAACGAGAGGGCCAGGGTGAGTCCCATGCCGCCGCCGAGGGCGAAGACGATGGACTCGGCGAGAGTGTACTGCCGGGCGGTCTGGAAGAGGGCCAGTCCGAGGATGGCGCAATTGGTGGTGATCAGCGGGAGGAAGATCCCCAGCTGCCGGAAGAGGACAGGGGAAAACTTCTTGATCGCCATCTCGACGATCTGCACGCCGGAGGCGATCACGACGATGAACGCGATGGTGCGCAGAAAGGGGACCTGGGTCAGCACATAGGTGTTGAGGGTCCACGCGCCCAGCGCGGCGAGCAGCATGACGAACGTGTTGGCCACGCCGAGCCGCCAGGCCGTCTCGATCTTCGAGGTGACGCCGAAGAACGGGCAGAGCCCGAGGAACATCGCCAGCGTGAAATTGCTGACCAGCAGCGTCGAGACGAAGATCCACGCGAGGTTGCTCATGCGGTCTCCCGGGCGCGCCGACGGCGGAGTTCCGTGAACCAGGCCATGCTGAGCAGGATGATACCGAGGGTCAGGAAACCGCCCGGCGGCATCACCATGAACACCCACGGCTCGAAATTCGGCCCGAGGAGGTTGTAGCCCAGCAGGGAGCCCATGCCGAGCAGCTCGCGGAGGCCGCTGATGAGCGGCGAGCGCCAGCGTGAAGCCAAGTCCCATGCCGATCGCGTCGGCCATCGCGCGCACCGGCCGGACCTTGGCGGCGAAGGCCTCGGCGCGGCCCAATACCATGCAGTTCACGACGATCAGCGGCATGAACGGCCCCAGCGCCTTGCTGATATCGGGAAAGGTGGCGGCCAGCAGGAGGTCCACGACCGTCACGAAGGTGGCGATGATCAGCACGTAGGAGGTGATGCGCACCTCATGCGGAATGACCTTCCGGAGGAGCGACACGAACAGTTCCGAGCCGATGAGCACCAGCATCGTGGCCGTGCCCATTGCCAGGCCGTTGGCGAGGGTGTTGGTCACTGCCATGGCGGGGCAGAGGCCGAGCAGCTGTATCAGGACGGGGTTTTCACGGCTGATGCCCCGCCAGATGTCCGCGGTCAGCGCCGCCGGTGGCGGCGCACCCGGCACGAAGTCCGGCTGGCTGGCAGGCGTCGGTGACGCGCCGGCGGTCACTCGGCACCTCCCTGGTTCCACGCCTCGAGGAGTGGGCTCCACCTGGTGATGGCGTTGTTGATGATCCGGACGACCGCCCGGGAGGAGATCGTGGCGCCGGTGATGGTCTGCACCTCGTCGGTACCGCCGCTCGTGGTACCCTTCACGCCCCGCAACGGGGGCGTGCGGCCGGCGAACTGGCCGGTGAAGCTGGTGTCAATCTCGATCTTGTCGCCGAGCCCCGGCGTCTCCTTCTGCTCCAGCACCCGGAAGCCGATCAGGGCGCCGGTCGCCGGCTTGAACCCGATCATCACGGTGACGTTGTCCTGGAAGCCAGGCTCGGTGCCGGTGATGGCCACCCCCAGCTCCTGGCCATCCGCATCGAACCCCACGAAGGCGCGCGGGGCCCGCGCGTACCCGGTGGTCGCGGGGGCGGTCCGGGTCAGCGCGTCATCGACGAGGTAGAGGGTGTCCCAGCGGGCGGGAGCGCCGAGCACCTCGAACACTGCCGCCTTCTCCCGCTCGGCCGCGTGCTGCTCGATGGCCGGCAGTGTCCACTGGTACACTGAGGAGACCAGCCATCCAGAAATGGCGCCGGCGATGGCGAGGGTCGCCACGAGGCGCCACGCAGGCGTGCTGGCCCGCGGGGTCACGGAGGGGGGGGCGCCGTGCGTATGAGGCGCCGTCATGCTGCCCTCTTTCGCGCGGTACCGAAGACGCGCGGCTGCGTGGCGCGGTTGATGAACGGCACCAGGGCGTTCATGAACAGGATGGCGTACATCACCCCCTCGGGGAGACCGCCCCAGAGGCGGATCACGACCACCAGGACGCCGATCCCGATCGCCGAAGACCCAGCGCCCGCGGTTGGTGACCGGCGACGTCACCATGTCGGTCGCCATGTACACCGCGCCGAGCATGAGGCCGCCGGAGAAGAGCATGAACAGGGCGTCGGGGCGCTGAGCGTCGAACAGGTGGATCACGGTGCTGAGCGCTGCGACCGTGAGGAAGATGCTGATGGGGATCCGCCAGTTGAGATATCCGCGGAAGGCCAGATACGCCCCGCCGCCGAGGATCACGATCGCCGCCGTCTCGCCAAGCGACCCGCCGGTGTTGCCCAGCACCAGGTGCATCAAGTCGGTTCCCTTGCCTTCGAACTTGAGGAGCCCCAGTGGCGTGGCGGCCGTGATGGCATCGGTGACGGGGTGCATGAACGGAAGGGCAAAGAGATCGCCTCGGAGCGTCCAGAACGAACCGCCCCCGCGCAGGCCAGGTGGTGATGGCCACGGGGAAGGCGGCCTGCAGGAAGGCTCGGCCGACCAGGGCCGGGTTGAAGACGTTCTGCCCGAGACCGCCCCAGACGATCTTCCCGAACCCGATGCCGAAGGCCCCGCCGAGTGCGGCCATCCAGAGCGGCATCCCGGCCGGGAGCGTCAGACCGAGCAGCAGGCCGGTGATGACGGCCGACCCGTCGGCGAGGGAGCCGCCGCGACCGAAGGCCCGCTCAGTCACCAGGGCGCCGATTGCGGCGGCCCCGATGACCAGCAGGGCGCTGATCCCGAAGAACCAAGTGGCCGCCCCGATAACCGGGACCAACGTGCCGACCACGTTCCACATGATGACCGGGGTGGAATCCTGTGACCGCACATGCGGCGATGCCGTGATGACGAGGCCGGGTTGGCGGGATGCGCTCATGTCGCCACCGCCATGCGGCCGCGCGACGCAGCGCCACCTTGCTGGCCTGGAAGAGCTGGGACAGCGGGATGTTCGACGGGCAGACGTAGGAGCACGACCCGCAGAGCATGCAGTCCGCCAGATGGGCGTCGGTCATGTCGTCGTAGCGGTCCACTCGAGCCAGGTCTCCGAGCAGCGACGGATTGAGAAAGACGGGGCAGGCGTCGAGGCAGCGGCCGCAGTGGATGCAGGGATACACCTTCTCCAGGCGTGTCTCGTGGCGCTGCGAGGACCACGACGCCCGTCGTGCCCTTGAGCACCGGGGCATCGAGATTGGCCTGTGCCTGTCCCATCATCGGCCCGCCGATGATCACCTCCGCCGCATCGGGCGCCAGCCCGCCGCAGAAGTCCAGCAGGTCCCGCAGCTTGGTGCCGACCGGCACGATGAGGTTGGCCGGCCGGAGCAGGCCGTGCCCGGAGACGGTCACGATCCGCTCGATCAGCGGGCAGCCCTGTCTCGAACACCTCCGCGATGGCGGCGACCGAGCCGACGTTCTGCACCACGACACCGACCGAGACCGGGAGCTTCCCCGAGGGGACCTCGACTCCGGTCACCGCCTGGATCAGCATCTTCTCCGCGCCCTGCGGGTACTTCACGGTCAGCGGGAGAATCGTGATGTCGAGATCGGCGGGCAGGGCGCCGCGCAGCGCCTCGATCGCGTCCGGCTTGTTCCGCTCCACGCCCACCACGCACTTGCTCACCTGCATGGTGTGCATCATCACCCGGATGCCGAACATGACCCGGGTCGGGGTACTCGGCCATCGTGCGATGGTCGGAGGTGAGGTACGGCTCGCACTCGGCGCCGTTGATGATCAGGGTGTGGACCGTCGAAATCGGGCGGGGGCGCCAGCTTCACGTGGGTGGGAAAGGCCGCGCCGCCGAGACCGACGACGCCGGCCTCCTGCACCGCGCGCACGACCTCGTCGGTGGAGAGCCCCTCCCAATGCGGCACCATCCGGGGGCGCGGCACCTGCGCGGCGTAGCGGTCCACCGCGATCCGCACCGCCGTGGCCATGCGTGCCATCCGGGTGGGGCCACATCCCGATCTCGGTCACCCGACCCGCCGCGGAGGAGTGAATCGGGACCGAGACCCAGCCGTCGGCCAGCCCGACCGGGTCGCCGCGTTCGACGTGGTCGCCCACCTGCACGCAGAGCTTCGCCGGCTTGCCGGCGTGCTGCCGCAGCGGGAGGACGATCTCGTCGGGGTAGGGCATCCGACGGATCGGGAGCTGATGGGTCAGCTCCTTTGCCTCGGGAGGGTGGACGCCGTGCCGGAAGCCTGGAGAGCGCATCAGCAGAGGCTCAATTGAACTTCGCGGCGCGGGCGATCCACTTCTCGAGATCCTTCTCCTTCGGGTTGAGCGGCGTGCCGGGGTGGATGATGGACACCGGGCAGCGCTCCGCCGCGGTCACCAGCTGCTTGAAGGTCCCGGCGGACGCGTCCTTGATGTATGCCTGCTTGTCGGCGTTGTAGGCGAAGAGCTTCTTGTTGATGTTGGTGCATTCATCGCAGGTGGTGCACCGGTCGGAGTCGATGTACGCCTCGAGCACCATGCCCTCGTCCTCGTCCGCCTCGGCGGGCGGGGTCGGCGCAGGAGCGGCAGGCGCCGGTGCTGCCGGTGACGCCGCGGCGGCTGGGGCGGCGGTTGCCACTGGTGCAGCGGGAGCGGCCGGTGCGGTCGCGACCGCGTTGCCATTGGGCGGCATCGTGGCAGCCGGAAGCTCCGCGAGGAACTCAGCCACGGCCGCGGAACCGCCCGCCTTGGAGAGGAGGGCGGTGGCGAGCTGCCGGGCCATCTGTGCCGGATACGTCGCGCGGAGGTCCGCCAGCTTCGCCTCGTACTCGGCCCGCAGCGCAGTACTCCGGGACTCGAACTCCTCTTCCAGCGAGGCAGCCACCAGGTCGCGTACTGCAGGTGCCACTTCGAGCCCGGCGAGTTGCCGGAGCTGCGACCAGAACATCTGCCGCTCCTCCGCCAGCTGCACGATTTCCCGCGATACCCGCAGCCGGCGGAGCGTGCGCTCCTTGGTGAGGCCGAGGATGTAGGGTGTCAGCCCCTCACGCTCCTCAGGGGAGAGCGCAAAGAACTCGTGGAAGGGACGCATCTCCTCATTCCACGCACTCGCCGGAATCTCCTTGAAGTGCTGCTTGAAGCGCGCCTCGGTGGCGGCCCAGTCGGCGATGGTCACCGGCAGCTCCAGCGCCTCCTCCGAACCGGAGTCGTCGACGAAGCGCAGCGTGTACGTCGGCCAGAGGTCGTCGATCGCGGGGTTGCCTTCCAGCGAGAGCTGATCGGCGTACGTCGGGCCGGCGTCCGGGTCAAAGGTGAGGAAGGGGAAGGCCCGGCTCTCGAGCGCCAGCCGCGCCGCATGCTGCGACCAGTCGTCGGCCAGCCCGTGCTCAACCGGACAGGGAGTGTAGACGTTGATCAGCACCGGGCGCCGCTTGTGGAGCCCGCGCAGGACGCCGCCGATGAGGTGCGAGGCGGCCGCCTGCGAGGTCTGGTGGACATAGACGCCGCGGTGGGCGATGCCGAGCAGCGCGAGTTCCTTCCGGACCTCGGTCTTGCCGTGCTGCGCCTTGCCGAAGCCGGACATGTCCGCCACCTGGCCCGTGAAGCCCGAGGTGCAGGCCTGCCCGCCGGTGTTGGAGTACACCTGGGTGTCGAGGACGACGACCCGGATCGGCTTGCCGGAGGCGAGCAGGCGCGAGAGGTTCTGGAATCCGATGTCCAGCATGGCGCCATCGCCGCCCATCGCGAGAATCGGCGGACAGAGCGCGAACTCATCGTCGTCAAAGTCGGCCCACGTGATCGACGACAGCTGCTCGTCGTGCGTGGCCGGGTCGTACGAGCCGTCGCGGAGGAGCTCCGCGCGCCGGACCAGCGCCACGTTGTCGGCCATCTTCCGCATCTGCGCCTCGAAGAGGCCGATGGCGATCGACGGCGCGTCCTGGAAGAGATGGTTCACCCAGGGGAACGGGTACGGATTGTAGGGATAGGTGCTTCCCCAGACCGACGAGCAGCCCGTGCTGTTCGCCATCCCCAGCGGTGCCCGGCCGGCCCCGCTCGGGCCCGCCTGGTACCGCCACTTGAGGTCGCGCAGTTCGGCGAGGGTCTGGGTCAGGCGGGCGAGCTGCTCCCGCTTGGCGTCGTCGACCGGGACGGCGGCGGCGCCGCTGCCCTTCGCGGCGGCATCGAGATCGGCGCCGGAGGCGAGGAGCTCACGGGCCGACGCGTCGAGGGCGGTGATCAGTTCCTCGAGGTGGACCAGATGGTCCTTCACACGCGGCTGCATCGCCGCGAAAATCGCCGAGACGATCAGGTGGACCGCCGTCTTCTCGCCGCATCCCATGCAGGCGCCGTCGCCGCCGACCATCGAGCGATAGGTGGTCTTCTTGAGCAGCAGGGACGAGAGGACGCCGATGCCTTCATCGACGTCGGAGACGTTCACGAACCGGTCGTCGGTGTCGGGCAGCTCCTGCCACACCTCCCAGTTCCGGCGCAGGAGCGCCAGTGAGTCGTCATCCTGGCGGACGGTGACCAGCGCGCCGTCGGGGCAGACATCCACACAGAGGTTGCACCCCTTGCAGGCTTCCGGATTGACGGTGATCGACAACAGCCCACCCGTCCCCTTCGCCTTCCCCTCGACGGCATCGAAGAACGGGCGGGTGCGGGCCAGCGGGAACTCCGCCAGCCGCTGCTGCACCAGCCCCGCCTCCACATCGGTGGCCGCCCGTCGTTCAGCGTCCCATCCCATCTTGTCCGCCACCGAGGCGTAGCCCTTCGCGAAAGCCGCCGGCACCGCGAGCTCCGGCTCCTTGGCGAGGATGCGCTGGACCTCGCGTGCCCACGGCTTCACGATCGGGCGCATCCGCTCCAGCCGGTTCCCGTTGGCGGAGGCCGTGACCACGGCGTTCAGGATGTCCTCCGGGGCGTTCACCAGTCCCGGAATGGCCGCGTCGGGGCACTGCGTCCAGCACTGGGCGCAGCCGGTGCAGTTCTCCGCCACGAAGGCCGGAATCTCCATCCGGACACCGCTCATGTCGCGCACGGCGCCGGTGGCGGCCGGAATGGCGCTGATGGCGGCGAACGGGTCGGCGATGCCGTCCAGACCGGTGGTACAGGAGGAGCAGACCTGCTCCCAGAAGCGGCCGGGATTGCCGATGCCGGGCTGCGCATCGGCCACGTCCAGCATGCGCGGGATGTGGGGCACGGTGCCAGGCGCGTCGGGGGTGATGCTGGCGATCGGCTCGACCGGGTGCACCTCGTCGAAGCCGCGGCGGATGACGCGGACGTTGTCATCCACGACGGCCGCGCCGCGGTGGCCGAACTTCTTCTTCAGCTGATCCTTGATCCCCTCGAAGAGCCGTGCCTCGCTCACTTCTTCCTGCTGGAGCATCGGGGAGGCCCGGAAGAAGGCACCGAGGAAGGCGGCGCCCTGCATGCGGTACCGCAGCTCGACGTCCGATGCCTCTTCACGAGCGATGGCAAAGGCGTCCATCACGAACACCTTGATCTTCCGCTCGCGGATGGTGTTCCGCGCCTGGGCGGGAAGCGTCAGCCAGAACGCCTCGGGCGTCAGGTCGGTTTGGATGACGAACGTCCCACCCTCGGCCAGCCCGGCAAGCGGGTCGCTGTGCCGGAACACGTTCGGGTCGGGAGAGAGCACCACGTCCACGTGCTTCAGTTCGCAGTTCAGGCGCACCGGGTCGTGGGCAAGGACGGCGTAGAACGTGGTCGGCTGCCCCTTCTTCTCGGAGCCGTACTTCGGGTTGGCCTTGATCTGCATGCCGAACAGCTCGAACGCCGTCATCGCGAGGTTCTTCCCCATCGTGATGGCGCCCCACCCGCCGACCGAGTGAATCCGCACGGCGGTGGAACTCTCGGGGAGCAGGTTGATGTCTCCGGCCGAGGGCAGCGAGAGCTGGCCGACGTCCGGATAGCTGTCGAGCATCCGCTCCTGCCAGATCTGGAGCTTCGGCAGGCGGGTGTCGGGCCGCACGAAGTCGATCCCGAGGTAGAACTGACGCTTTCGCGCGCCACCCGGGAGCATGTTGTCGACCGCCGCCACGATGTCGCCGGGCTGGAGGTCGCGGCTGCCCAGTCCGAAGCACCCTGAGAAGAAGTCCGGCACCTGGGTCGGCCTTGAGCGCGGCCACGCCGGGGTAGGGAAGAGTGTCCCCGGTGACGCGGCCGTTCTCCATCGCCTGCGACATCGCGCTGCGGAGCTCGCGGAGAATCGGCGGGTCGACCGCGAGCGGCTGGTCGGTTCGCTCCAGCACGACCACGCCCTTCTTGCCGGACAGGGCGTGGCTGAGGAGGTCCGCGGGGAAGGGCCGGAACATCGTCAGGTTCAGCACCCCGACCTTGAGCCCGCGCTTGGCGCGCAGGTAGTCGGCGACCGCCTCGGCGTTGGACACCACCGATCCCTGGCCGACGATCACGTACTCCGCGTCGTCGAGCCGATACCGGCCGATGCGGGCGTACCGGCGGCCGGTCAGGGCGGCATACTCCTCGAAGGCCTGATCGGTGAGGCCGACGATGTGATCGAAGTAGAAGGGTCGCTGGGCCGCCACGCCCTGGGCGTAGCTCTCCTGGTTCTGCACCACCCCGAGCATCGCGGGATAGTCGAGGTCGAACATCTCGGGGATCCGGCGCCGCGTCTCGCCGAAGACCATCTGCTGGGCCGGGGTCGGCGACGGGATGCGGTCGGCGGGGTCGCCGAGGTAGGCCTTGATCAACTCGCGCTCGGGCAGCCGGAGCGACTCGATCACGTGCGAGGTGAGGAAGCCGTCCTGGGCGCAGATGCCCGGGATTGAGCGAGAGTTCGGCGATCCGGTGCGCGATCAGGTTGAGGTCCGCGACCTCCTGTACATCCTTGGCGAAGAGCTGGAAGAAGCCGGTGTCGTCCACCGCGTGGTAGTCGTCGTGGCCGGCATGCACGTTCAGGGCGTGCTTGGTCATGGCGCGGGCGGCCACGTTGAGCACGTAGGTCAGGCGCTTGCCCACGGCGGCGTACAGCGACTCGTGCATGTAGGCGATGCCCTGGCCGCTCGAGAAGTTCGTCGAGCGGAGGCCCGCCATGGACATGCCCGCGGTCACGGCGGCGGCGGCGTGCTCTCCTTCGGGCTCGAAGAACAGGAGGCGTCGGCCGTTGACGTTGCGGCTGCCATCGGCCACCGCCGCCGCCCATCCCTCGCCCATCTGGGTCGACGGTGTGATCGGATAGGCGCCGGCCGCTTCGCCGGCGGCGGTTTCCATGGCCACCACGGCGTAGCTGCCGTCGAGCGCCTCGAGGGTTCCCGGATAGGGAGGAGGCGCCGGCGCCTTCGCGTCGCGCTTGGGCCGAAAGATCGAGGTCATGCTGCCGCACTCCTGGACAGAGAAGGCTCCGGGACGAACTGCATCCCGTTGAGCCAGACAATCGCGCCGGTCGGGCACCGGGCAATGGCGCCCTGATCGGCCTGCGCATCAAAGTCGTAGTTCACCACGGCCACACCACTGGCGACGCTGATCAGCCCGTCGGCGGCGTCCTGCACGCACTTGCCGCAGGCGGTGCACGCCACCTTGCACTGCTCCAGCACCTCGTCGCCGTTGAGGAGGTTCTTGCACTGCACCAGCAGGTGGGTGTCCACCGGGAGCATCGTGAACAGCCCCTTGGGGCAGGCCTCCACGCAATCGCCGCAGGCAGTGCACTTGGCCGGATCCACCACTGGGAGCCCGGTGGCGGTCATGGTGATCGCGTCGAAGTCACAGACCCGCTCGCAGTCGGCGAGGCCGAGGCATCCCCAGGCGCACCCTTTGCCACCACCGGCCACGGCAGTGGCCGCGGCGCAGGTCGGGAGCCCGCGGTACTCGGCCAGCGCTCCGGCCACGTCGTGGCCCCCCGGCACACTGCAGGCGGGCGACTCGCCGTACCGCTGTTCCCGCGTCCACGCCCGAGAAAGCCGGCGATGGCCTTGTGCGATTCATCGGTTCCGACCGTGCACTGGCTCGGCTGGACCAGTCCCTCGACGGCCTGTTCGGCGAAGGCGCGGCAGCCCGGCAGCCCGCACGCACCGCAGTTGGCGTTGGGGAGGAGGGATGACACCACGTCGATCCGCGGATCTTCCCACACCCACAGGCGTCGATTGGCCAGCGCGATCAAGACCGCGAAGACCAGCGCCACGCCACTGAGGATCAGGACCGCCAGCATGGTCATCGATTCAGCTCCCGGGCTGCCCGGACTGACCGAGCAACCAGCTGGCGATCCGGTCCACCGCATCCTCGGCGCCCACGGCCGGCTTGGCTGACCCGCCATTCACCGGAATGCTGAACGGGGTGCGGCCGAGGTCCGCCAGGAGCGTACGCTCCTCGGTCATCTGCCAGGCGCTGGTGCCACCGAGGGCGCGCTTCGGTTCCTCACCCAGGGTCCGCACCGTCAGGCGCTGCCACGGTTCGCGTCCGGCGCTTGGATCGTGCAGGAAGACGGCGGCGCCTTCGGGCATCACGGCGGCGACTGCCGGGCCGTCGAACGCTGCCACCCGGTCGAGGCCGGTGCCGTCCGTCGTCTGAAGGACGAGGGTGCCGGGGGTGATACAGCGGGCGAGCGGGGCAGGGGCGGCAGCGCCGCGCACCACCAGCACGATCTTCTCGCGCCCATCCGCGAAGTCGCTCAGCGCCCCCACGTGCAGGTCGGCTCCCTCGAGCGACACGATGAGGGGTGGCGCGTACCGCCGTGCCGCCTTGCTCCAGGCCCGGAACTCCACGGGATCGAGGAGGGCGTCGTGCTCCTCCGCCTTGTACCGGCCTCCCCGCACCACCTCCGAGAGGATGACGGCGCCGAAGGCGCGCCCGATCTCGGCGAGCGCGTCGCCGACGGCCACGCCGAGTCGGCCACCTTTCTTCAATTCCACGAAGAAGGCCTCGTCGCCTTGATCCCGGAGCTTCTGGAGCGTCGCGATGGCGCGGTGCAGCGCCGTGAGCGCCGCCGGTTCGACGGGGCTGACGGCGGGGAAGAGTTCGGCGAAGCGGGCTGGATCGACGCGTCCGGCGGCGAAGCCCCCGAGTTCCAAGCTGGCGCGCGTGGCGCGCTGCCCGGCATCCGCCGCCTGCTCGACGAGAAAGGCCTCGGCCTGGGCCAGCGCCCCCTCGATGATGGACCGGAACTCGGCGATCGGCTGCGCCATCGCCGCCACGGCCTCGGCAAAACGAGTGTCAGACGGCATAGCGATCCAACTCCGCGTCGATCAGGGTGACCCGCTCCTCCGGCGTGCGGGGCGGTACACGGCGGATCTCCTCGTACCGCGGCCGCGAGGGGTCGCGGTAGAGCACGCCGAGGTGGATGTGGTCGGTGGCGCTCGCCACGCGCCGGGCGGCATCGAGATCGTGTGGATCGTGCCGCACTTGCGAGCGGTAGATCTTCTCGAGCTCGGGGACCACGACGCCGTCGTCGTGGATCAGCATCGCGATGTTGGCCGGGTCCTGGACCGCCGCCTGGTACACCGCCGCCGAGTAGATCGGGCAGCGCTGCAGGATGCGCACGAAGCTCAGGCCGCGGTGGTGGTAGGCGGCGCGCAGGGTGGCGTAGAGATGCGCCGGGACCCATTCGGCGGTCTGCGCCACGAACGAGGCGTTGGTCACGCCGAGCGAGACCGAGAGCGGGTTGAGCGAGGGCAGCACGCCCCCCTGCGGCATCGTGTTGCTCGCGAACCCCTGCGGCGTGGTCGGCGAGGTCTGGTTCTTGGTCAGCGCGTAGATGCCGTTGTCGAGCAGCAGTACCGTCATGTTGGCGTTGTAGCGCAGCGCATGCACCCAGTGCGCCGCGCCGATCGAGGTGCAGTCGCCGTCGCCCATGACCACGAACACCTGCAGGTCGGGGCGGGTGAGCTTGATGCCCGTCGCGACTGGCAGCGCACGGCCATGGATCCCGTGGAAGCCGTAGGTCTTGAGGTAGTGCGGGAACCGGCTGGAACAGCCGATGCCGGAGACGAACACCGTCTGTTCGGGCGTCAGTTGCTCGGCGGTCAGCAGCTTCTGGACCGAGGCCAGGATGGAGTGGTCGCCGCAGCCGGGACACCAGCGGGCCCGGGCGCCTTCGTAATCGTTCAACTCGTAGTGGGACTCATGCTCGCCGGGCTGGAGCACCGGGAGGAGTCCGCAGGTGACACTCATGCTGCACCTCCCCGCGGCGTGCGGTCACGGATGGCGTCGAGGATGGAACCGGGCCGCAGCGGCTCGCCCGGCACGCGCGTCCAGCAGTCGATATCGACCAGCGTCGTCGCCCGGAGGACCCAGGCCAGCTGGCCGCGGCGGCGGTTCTCGTCGGTGATGTAGGGATCGCCTGGGTCATCGCTGTAGTTGATTTCCACGGTGCACACCTTGGTGAACCGCGCGAAGATCTCCTTGAGTCCCGGCTCGAGCGGCGAAAGGAACCGGAGATGCACCGCGGAGACGCGAATCCCCTCGCTCCGGGCCCGGTCCACCGCCTCTTCGATCGCCCCCTTGGTGCTCCCCCAGCCCACCAGCAGCAGGTCGCCCTCGGCCTCGCCATAGATCGGCGGGGGCGTCAGCAGCGTCTGCAGCACGGCGAGCTTGCGGCTCCGCATGGCCGAGGAGCGTTGATGGACCCCGGAACTGTAGGCGACCTTGCTCCCCTCGTCGTGCGAGAGGCCGGTGACGGTGTAGGCCCCCCCGGGCTGGCCGGGGACGATCCGCTGTGACAGGCCGGTCTCCGGGTCCCACTGGTACGCCTTCCGGCCTTCGGCCACGGGGGCGAGGTCGATCGGCGCCGCTTGCCACGTCGCGTCCGGCTTCGGCCGCGGGAAGGGGGTCACGCCGGTGGCCAGGTTGGCGTCCGAGAGCACCATGACCACCGTGCGGAACGCCTCGGCGATCCGGCGGGCGGTGACCATGATGTGGAAACACTCCTCGATCGTGGCCGGGGCCATCACGACGTGCGGGGCGTCGCCGGGGCTCGCGTAGAGCGCCGCGAGCAGGTCCGACTGCTCTACCTTGGTCGGCAGGCCCGTACTCGGCCCGCCCCGCTGCACGTCGACCAGCACCAGCGGAATTTCCGTCATGACGGCCAAGCCGAGGAACTCGGTCTTGAGCGCGAGGCCTGGGCCGGAGGTGACGGTCAGCGCCACCTTGCCGGCGTAGGAGGCGCCGATGGCCACGCCCACGGCGGCGATCTCGTCTTCGGCCTGGTGGACAATGCCCCCGAACTTCTCAAACACCTCGCTCAGGTAGTGGGAGACGGAGGTGGCGGGGGTGATGGGATACATGGAGCAGAGTTCCATGCCGGCCGCGATTGCGCCGAGTCCGCACGCCTCGTTGCCGTTCATGACCACCAGCGCCTCGGTGATCGGCGGCGGGGTCACCTCGATCCGGAAGTCGATGTTGGCCTCGGCCCAGCCGTACCCCAGCTCGAGCAGCGCGACGTTCTGCTCGTAGACCGCCTCGCTCTTCTTCCGGAAGGCGTGGGCGATCTGCTCCTTGATCCGCTCCATGTCCCGCCCGTAGATGCAGGCGAGCATCCCGAGCGCGAACATGTTCTTCCCCTTGCGGGGGTTGTCGACCAGCGTCAGGCACTCCACTTCCATCGGGACGGGGATGATCCGGTACTGCCGGTGGGAGAGCTCCTCCATCGCCGCCGCCCAGGCGGCGCGAATGTCGGCGTCATCGTGGGTGGCCCACTTGTCCTCGACCAGGAGGACCGCGTCAGGGGCCAGCGCATCGAGCCGATGCCGGGCGACGAGCACCTGCTCGTTGAAGGCGAGGGCCAGGTTGGTCGCGTCACCCCAGTTGGTGACGGGGCCGGCCCCCATCCGGATGCGGTAGCCGCTGGCGCCTTCGGGGACCCGCGGCGGGGGCTGGATCTCGGCCGGAATGATCTCGACGGTCCAGACCCCGTTCCCCATCTTCGCGGAGACGGCGCCGAAGATCTGCCCACATTTCTGGGCGCCTTCACCGGAATCGGAGACGATTTCGATGGTGTGCTCGGCCAGGCGCGTGGCGGCCGGTGCCGGTGGTACGATGGTGGATGAAGAGGTAGCAGTCACGGTACGGTCGTCCTCACGTGAGAGAGCCGAAGCGGCGACGCTCGGCCATGATATCGGGGGTGGCAGGCTCTGCAGGTGGAGGTGGCGCCTGTGGCCGCTCGCGGCCCCTGTTCTCCCGCAGGAGCGCCAGTTCACCGAGGAGGTCTTCATAGACCTCGACGTCGAGCAGCACCCCGGCCGAGCGCCCATGCTGGGTCAGGATGACGGCGCGCTTGGTGTCGCGGATCTGTTGGAGAAATGCCGAGGCATGCGCCCGGAACTCGGTGACCGGACGGACGTCCTGGGAGGGGCAGAGGCGGGGCAGTCTGCGGTTCGTCATAGCGTACGCTCACGTGTACGTGTGAACAGGCTGTGACGGAGTTTGTGGGGGGGAGCGTGAAGGATTGATGAAGGGCCGATGAGCCAATCCAGAATGTCGGATTGGGGCCCGTTCGGGGGCTTCAGGTCAGGACAGCGCCTTGCTCATCAGGACCAGGTGGACCGGCTGCTTCAGCTTGCCCGGTGCTGGAAATGGCGAGGTCCCCGTCGCCGAAAAACCGAACTTCGCGTAGAACCGGGGGAGCTCGGTCCGGAGATTCACGACATCGATGTCGAGCGCCTGACACCCAGCCGCGCGGCAATGTGCCTCGGCGGCCTCCACCAGCAGCCGGCCCAATCCCGTCCCCTGATGATCGGGGTCCACCGACAGCAGGCCGAAATAGCCGCGGTCACCCCGGATCTCCACATACACCGCGCCGGTCAGCTCGCCACTGGCCACTCCCTGGACGGCCAGAAAGTCAGACTGGCTCCCTCCGATCCTCGACAGAATCTCCGGTTCACTGATCCGGTCGCCGATGATGAAGAACGCCTCGACCCGATAGGCGGAGTTGATCAGCCGGGTCAGGGCCGGTGCATCGGCGGGGGTGGCGAGGCGGGGTGTCGACATCATCCTCCAAAGGCGGTTGCTATTGCCGAGTGAGTCGCACGAACCGGGGATAGTAGATCGTCGAGTCCTTGAGGAGGCTGTCGAAGTCGGCAAGGGTGTTCGTGGAATAGGACAGGACGAGGTCGGCACCGGCAAGGTGCGGATGCGCCTTTCCCTGGTAGATCATGATTTGTGGTGTATCGTGCTCTGGCGGCTGATAGAGCGTGTCGGGGCTGGACCAGGGGCCGGTCAGTCTCGGGGCGGAGCGCACCATCAGGACGGCAGGACCGAACCCCACCGATTGTACCTCAAGATAGCACCCGCTGATTTCGTCCCGATGGACGGTCAACTCGGTCCCGCCATTGCGCAGGACGGGTGCGGGATCGCGTTCCGACAGGCCGTCCGCGATCCATGTCCCATCTGCGGCCAGCCATGCCATGTCGCGGAGGTTGCCCTCGTAGGCGCTCGTGTCCGGCCACCGCACGAGATAGACATCGCCGCCGCTCGGTTCGCGGGAGCTGAAAACGTAGAGGTACCCGTCCTCGGCGAGCACGCTGGCGGAGCCGACGATCACCTGGAGCTCGTTCTTCGGTGTGTCGAGCCAGGTGACGTTCCAGCTCGATGGCTCCGCGTCGGGATTGCTGATCGAGACCGCCCTCCAGTCGGCAACTTCGAACCCCAGGCCGGTCGGGATACCATGGACCTCCATCAGGAAGAGGAGCAGTCGATCCCGGATGCGGATGCCGTGTCCCGGCCAGTACCGGACCTCGCCGCTGTCCGGAAAGAAGGCGATCGGAGTGCCCTGGGGTTCGGTGCCCCAGTAATACCGCATGGTGGCATCGGCGGGGTCGTACCCTTGCTGGATCGCCACGGTGTTGCTCACCATCCTCGTCGTCGGGTTCTTCCGTGCCCCCGTTCCGTCAGGATCGATGAACGTATCGCCGAAGAGCCACAGCACGCGACCCGCGCCCAGGTCGACGGAATACGCACCGTCGCCTCCGACCCAGTTGGGGTCGCCTCGAAAAAGCTGGTCGGCGGCGTCCCACGCCTCGGCCTGAAATGTGGGAGGGCAGTCGGGGGCCCTCCCGTCATCGCACGCGATCATGCACGCGGCGAGGACGACGACGGGCCGCGCGAGCTTCAATGTGAGGTATTCCGAAGGCGCAGGTCAGTCATCGGTACACCTCGAGGGGGAGGCCGAGAGGTTGAGCCAGCCAGCGCTATTCCTCAGGCGTTGGCAACGTACCGGGTGGTGGCGTCTTCGCCAGCATCGTCAGCCTCGCAGCCACACCTTCCATCTGGCGGGCGCGATTCTGCGCCCAGCGGGGCAGGCGGAGGCGCCGACACCGAACAGGGCCGCGCCTGTCGAGTGCTCATGGGAACCAGCTGCCGGATCGCCTCCGCGAGTCCCTGTCTCGAACACGGCCACGACAGCGGGCCGAGGGCGATGCCAACGATCTGCCAGTCCTGCCGAGCATCAAGCCCCGCGAGCGTTCCCGTTCATCGTCCGGAGTCGGAGCCGATCACCGGTCGGCGTCGGTTCGAGCAGCGCCTGGAGATTGCCGTTGGTCCACTGTCGGAGCGAGCCGTCCTGACGAACCTGCCCGCGCGCGTCGAACGTCTCGCGCAGGTCCACCACCAGGTGATCCCACTCCTCGTCGGTCAGCTTCCGCCCCAGTTCCACGGTCCGCCCGACGCCGAGGGGCAGGCCGAGGACGCGACGCCCGGTCGGCGATCCAGCGCGATCGAGTCCCTTGGGCCGCCTGCGCGACGAGTTCCGGTGGGATCCCGACCTCACCGCCGATCTCCTGCAGGTCGGCCAGGGTCATCCCTTCGCCGGTCGGCAACTGCCGCCGGGCGGTCTGCTGCGCCTCGGCGGCCCGCTTGAAGATCTCGGCGACTTCTTCTTCGCTGTAGCGACGGTCAGTCATGGACTGAAGATCGCCGTGGCGCGCGCGGGTCGCAATTCCTGGCCGTCACTCCGCTGTCTGCCCGGCCTGTGCTCGCGCCATGATCGCCTTGACCTGCGCGTGCGGCAGGGCAGGGAGAGTGTAACCGTTGGCGCCGGTCATCGTCTTGGCCGCGAGCATCGCGTTGAGGATCGCTTCCTCCGTCGCATAGACCGACGCGAGAATCAACGGATTGATCCGGTCATTCGGGAGCATCGCGATCGTGGCCACGCTGTCCTTCTCGGAGACCCCGGCCCGATTCGCGGTGCTGAAGCCGATGAAGATGTCGCCCGAGCCGTTGTACGCCATGCCCCCCATGCGGGCCAGGCCGAGCGCGGTGCGCCGGACCAGTCGCTTGACCTGGGTGGGGAGGAGCGGAGCGTCGGTGGCGAGGACGATGATGATGGAGCCCGCGCCGACGGGGCGGGGGCTCGCCGTGCCCGCGGTCATGTAGACGCTGTCAGCCGCCGTGCACCACGGGCAGGCTCGGATAGCGCAGGCTGTCCGGGACGATCGGTCGGCGTAGCAGGTCCGTGGCTCTGTCAGCATGCGGCCGACAGGTACGCCGGCGATCATGAGGTCGCGCCGGGCGCCCTGGTTGCACTGCACCAGCACCCCGACGGTGTAACCACCCTGGCTCGCCGGGAGCACACGGGACGAGCTCCCGATGCCCCCCTTGAAGCCGAGGCAGCTCATTCCGGTCCCGCCCCCGACGGCGCCCTGCAGGACACGGGCCGGAGGCGGCGCTGTCGAGCGCGGCGAAGACATCGGTCGGCTTGACGTGGAAGCCGTTGATGTCGTTCGAGCGTGCCGTCATACGTCTCGGCGACGACCGGCAGCGCCCAGAGAAAGTCGGGATTGCGCCGGCGCATCCAGTCGATGAGCGCGTCGCGCGCCACGCCGACGCTGTGGGTGTTGGTGATCAGGATGGGCGTCTCGAGGATGCCACCCTCCTCGATCCAGGTCGTTCCGGTCATCTCGCCGTTGCCGTTCAGGCTGAACCAGCCGGCAAAGGCCGAGTCCCCCGAGGTGCGGCCCCGCGGGAGGATGGCGGTGACGCCGGTCCGGACCGGTCCCTGTCCGACGACGAGCGCGCCGTTGCCTCGAATGATCGTGGTATGTCCGACCTCGACGCCGGCCACATCGGTGATCGCGTTCCATTTGCCCGGCGTGCCGTTCAGCGGGATGCCAAGGGCGCGGGCATCGGGGTGGGCGTCCTGAGCGCGGGCCGACGCGGGCATCAGGAGGGCGACGGCGGTCAACAGGAGCAGGAATCGGGTGCTGAAACGCTGTGTGTGGCGGATGGTATCCTCCCGGGGGGGCATCGTGGTAAGATGTACCCATCAGGATGCCACGCTGGGGTGTGGGTGGCAAGGCTGACCACTGCCCGAACGTTTTGGCTAGGAGACGATACCTCAGGAGGGACCGTGAAGCGAGACGACCATGATGACGAGTATGGCGAGGACGAAGCGGCCTGGGGTTCAGGGACGCTCTCGGAACACCTCGACTCAGAGTCGGAAACGGAAGTGGAGTGCCCGTACTGCGGTGAGACGGTCGAGATCGTCATCGACAAGTCGGGCGGGGCGACCCAGGACTACGTGGAAGATTGTGAGGTCTGTTGCCGGCCTTGGAAGGTGCACGTCAGCCTGGACGTCGGCGGCGCGATCGAGGTGAGGCTGGAGCAGTCGGGGTGAACTGTCAGTCGAGAAGCTCCCGCGCGCGCTCCAACTCGGGGCTCGGAACCGACAGCTGAATCGCCCGTGGCACGGCCCCCTGGAACGACGGGCCAAAGACCCCGGCCTGGTCGTTCTGCCGGAGCACCGGGATGCCGGCGCTCTCGAGTTGTGACTGGACGATGTCGGCGTCGAGGCCGGAGCTGAACGAGCCGATCGGTACCCATCTGGCGTTCACAGCGACTCCCCAGTGAGTGTGAAACTATAACTGAAACACCATCCCCTCCCGCGCAACCCCGAACCCCCGCCGAGCGATCTCCGCCTGCTGCACTCCCCCCTCGTCGAGCGCGGGGTTGGAGTTGTTGAGGTGGGTGAGCACGATGCGCGTCTCCCCCTGATCGGCCACCACCTGCAACGCGTCCAT
Source organism: uncultured Gemmatimonadales bacterium (assembly GCA_963699825.1). GTDB lineage: Bacteria > Gemmatimonadota > Gemmatimonadetes > Gemmatimonadales > GWC2-71-9 > SPDF01. Next base: position 3,555 of record CAVOVI010000017.1, on the reverse strand, counting down.
CGTCTGCGTCATCAGCGGGTGCGGCACCTCCTCCACCGTCCGCCCCGGCAGCTCATCCATCGACCAGAACGACCCATCGAGCAGCGCCACGTCCACGCTCGCCACCGCCTCGGCGACGTCGCGGTTCCAGAGCGCCCACGAGTTGATGTCGGGGAGGAAGAGGAGCGACGAGTCGGGCCCGCGGAAGACGAAGCCCACGGTGTCGGCCTGCTCGTCGCGGTGTGGCACCTTCCAGAGTTGCACGTCGAGAAGCGGATCGATCCGATGCCACTGGTCCAGTGCCAGCGGTCGCAGGTCGATCCGCCCCTGCTCAACCAGGTACCGCCATGGGTAGTTCGCGGCCAGGAATGCCGCCATTGCCTGGGTGCAGTAGACCGGCGTCTTCTGCATCCCCATACCCTCGTTGCCCAGGACCGCGAGGCCCGCATAGTGCCCGATATGCGCGTGGGTGAGGAAGATGCCGTCGAAGGGCCGGCGCTGCACCGGCTCGACGCCGGAACGCCGGCTCGGCGATCAGGTCGATCTGTCGCGTGATGTCCGGCGTCGCATCGACCAGGTAGAATCGTTCCGCCTCGGGCTCCACGAGGGCGAGGGAGGAGACGAACCTCCCCCGGCCGGCCGCATGGAGCGCGCGCCCGTCGTTACAGCGGTCGGTATAGCAGCCCACCTGCGGGAATCCCGCATCCTGTACCGTACCCAGCACCAGCGCGAAGACGTCGCCTCCTGACCGTTGGGGGGTCGGGCGCAGCCCGGCCGACAGCAGGGAGCGTGGCACGAGGCCCGTGGCGGCGAGGGCGGAGAGGAAGTGGCGGCGTTGCACGCGGGGCAGTCCCTTTCTGGTGTGCTGCGGAATCTACCGGGTCAGGTTGCCAACCCAAAAAGATCACCGTAAGATGATCAATCCACAGCCAGCAGGTCGCCCCGAATGCACACTGCCCCGAGCCCGGCCCCCAGGCCCTCGCCGCTATGGCGCGGCGCCCAGTACACCGGATTGGCGCTTACCGTGGTCCTGCTGGTGGGCCTGATGCGCGCGCCGACGCGCGCCCTGCACCTCCTGTGGGACATGGTCATCCCGCTCCTGCCCGCCGTCTTCCTCGTCAATCCGATGATCTGGCGCAATGTCTGTCCGCTCGCCACGCTCAACCAGTACGGGGAGCGAACCCCCGCCGTCCGGTTGCCCCCCAACATGCTGCAGGGGGGCTGGGTGATCGGGTTGACCCTCCTCTTTGCGCTCGTGCCGGCGCGGCGTTTCCTCTTCAACGAGCAGGGCCCTGCGCTGGCCGCGACCATCGGGGTGGTCGCGCTCCTGGCGCTGGGCACCGGGTTCTTCTATTCACGCCGAGCGGGGTTCTGCAACTCGCTCTGCCCGGTACTGCCCGTGGAGAAGCTCTACGGACAGGCGCCACTCGTGCCGGTCGCCAGCGCCATTTGCCCCGACTGCACCGCCTGCGCAGTGCGCGGGTGCATCGATCTCGCCGGTGGTCAGGCGCTGGCGCAGAGCGTGGGAAAGGGGCTCCTTCAAGACGCGCGGTGGCTCGTCACCCCGACCGGCCTCTTCGCGTTGCTCTTCCCGGGTTTCGTGGCCGGGTACTTCACGACGGTCAACGGCGGGGTCGATACCGCGCCAGCGGTCTACGCCCACATCGGCCTCTGGATGCTGCTGGGGGCCGTCGCCCTCGGCATGGTCGTGACGGTGTTTCGAACGCCGGGGACGCTGGCGCTCCCGCTGATCGGGGCGGGCGCCCTCACCCTCTACTATTGGTATGCCGCCCCGGCGCTGGCCACCGCCTACGGCGTGGGAGGCTGGGGCCCGGTGGGTTTCCGTGTGGTCTTCTTCCTTCTCATTGCGCTCTGGCTCGTCCGTACGATCCCTCGGCGGCGGCGCGGAGCCTAGCCTAGATCACGACGCCCGAGGCAAGCCAGCGCCGCACCGCCCAGATGACCAGGGCGACCACCACGCCACCGATCGACACCACATTCGCCACCAGCAGCGAGGCGCCGAGGCTCCACAGCACGGGGCGCAGCGCGCCGAGACCGAAGAACCAGACCAGACCGACCCGCAGCCCATGTCGCCAACCCTCCGCCCTCGGTTCGGACCGCAGCAGCGTGGCCAGGACGATGGTCGTGAGGGGGAAGAACAGCGCCTCGGCGTGCATCACCTTCGCGAAATCGAACGAGGTCGCGACACGCGCGCCGTAGTCGAGTGCTGCGGTGGCGACGATGACAAGTATCCAGCGGGTGCGAGAGGTCATCAGTCCTCCGACGGTGGATCCACCTCTCGGCCGCGCCACGATCGGCACCCCCACGAGTTGGGTCAGCGCCCGGAAGCGCGGTTGGTCATGGAGTGTCGAGAACGCCGGAAGAACCCCGATGTAGGGCGCGTTCTGGTCACGCTGTGCCACGGCGCTGTCGAGCCAGTCCATCGCCAGCACCTCCTCCCCGGCGATCACATAGAACGCCGCAATCGTCATGCTGTGAGCCTTGTCGCCGGCGCGTCGTGAGGCCAGGGCATCCGCGGCACGCTTGTAGGCCATCGGGTACCCGCCCGCCGCCAGCCCGCTGTCCAGCGCCGCCACCAGTTTCTGATCCCCGCGCGACGCCCATTGAGCGCGTTCGACCTCCAGCTCCTCTGCGTACCGTCCGACCTGGCGCAGGGAGCCAAGCAGCGCGCCGACGCCGAAGCCCGCCCCGGGGTTCCGCTCGAACATGTCCTGCAGGAGCACGATCGCTTCCTCGGGGTGGCCCGTCATGGAGAGGATGGTCCCGTACAGCCCGGTCACGAACGCGTTCAGGGGGTCGAGTTGAACCGCCAGTCTCCCTTCCTGCAGTGCCTCATCAGGTTTGCCCTGGATCATGAGCACGTGACCGTAAAAGACGCGGAGCTGGGCGTTGTTCGGGTCCAGGGCGATGGCCCGCCGGAACGCCTCGGCGCCGGCGTCGAGCTTCCACTGTCCCCAGACAAGATCGGCGGCTTCCAGCTGCCAGCGCGCTGGCAAGTTGCGGGTCGAGGGCAAGCGCCCTTCTCAGGTGCCGTTCCACCATCGGCTGCGATTCGGCGCGCGGGGTGATTCCCGCCTGGCTTCGATACAGCCAGACGGCGGCAACTCCGACGTGCGCGGGGGCGTAGTCGGAGTCGATGGCGAGCGCCGACTCGAAATACTGGAGCGCGAGCGTGAAGTCCTGGGGCGTGAACTGGCGGAGGTGAAACTGGCCACGCAGGATCGCTTCGTAGGCCCGCGGGTCGATGGTCGGGCGCTCTCCCAGGCGAGCGGTCGCCTGCGTCGACAACACCACCCCGATCTCCTTCGCGATTCTCCGGGAGACGTCCCGGTAGACGCCGAGGACGCCCTCGATGCGGGCTGGAAACGACTCCGTCCAGAGCGGAAGCTGGGTCGGCCCGTCGTAGAGGCTGATATCCACGAAGACGCTGTCGCCCGACCGGCCGACCGCCGGCTGGATCAGCGCATCGACGCCCAGCTCCTCCGCGATCTGGCGGATCGACTTGTCGGTGTCTCGATACTGCAGGACCGATTGCCGCGCGATGATGGACAGCCG
>CAVOVI010000016.1:0-21105 GCA_963699825.1 uncultured Gemmatimonadales bacterium | reverse complement strand
GGGGAGGCAGGGAGGCAGGGAGGCAGGGAGGCAGGAAATAAAGCAAACCAACAGACTGCGTGGTACGGGGAGATACTGAAGCGACGTGGAGCCCTTTGCGGCTCTTCGCGCCTTTGCAGTGAAAGCAGTTCACCGCAAAGACACAAAGATCGCAGGGAATCTTGGGTGTGGTTACTTGGGAATGGGATGTGTGGCAGTGGTCCGAGCCGCCACAAACTCCATGTCGCGCACCACCGTCCCGACTCCGAAGAAGAGCGCGATGCCGCCGAAGATGACGGCGACGGGCAGGATGAAGATGGCGCGGTCAATGCCGAAGCGATCGGAGAGGATGCCGACGAGGGGCAGCGCGATGGCGTCCCCCGCCACGTGGATGAAGAGGAGATAGGCGCCCATCACGGTGGCGCCGATTCGCGCGGGCACCACGTCGAACACGGCCGCGATGACCGGTCCGTTGTAGAGCGTCAGGAAGAAGAAGGCCGCGGCGAATACAGGCACGAAGAGGTCGAGGTTCCGCACCGCCAGGAGCCAGACGGCGAGCGGCCCTCCAAGCAGCAGTCCGACCGTGGACACGATCATCCGTGCCCGTCCGGTGTACTTCCCCATCCAGTCGGCGAGGAACCCGCCCGCCAGCGTGCCCGCCGTGCCCGAGAGCAGCCCCCACTGTCCGAGCAGCAGCGTGCCCTGCGCCACACTCAGGCCCAGCGTGCGGGACATGAACGTCGGTGCCCAGCCCACCAGCCCGTTGACGCCGAAGGCCACGAGCGCGCCACCGACGAAGAGGTACTTGAGGGTCGGCGTGCGGAAGACGGTGTTGACGGCCACGCGCGTTTCGCCGATGGCGTCCGTCATGCTCTCGGCCGGGAGGAAGTCGAAGACATCCTCTTTCCGCCGGTTGGCGCGGACCAGGAGGACGAGATTGCCCGCCAACCCCAGCCCGATGCCGGTGGCCAGCGCGGCGATGTCGAGACTCGAGCTCGCGCCGTAGCGGGTGTCCAGCAGCCAGGCCGCGACGAGCCCGACGCCCGAGCCGAGGAGGAGCGGCCAGGCCGCCTTGAACGCACCGGTCGCGCCAAGCTCAAGTTGCCGCCAGTACTGGCGCACGGTGTACACCGGCGGCGGGCGGTTCGGGTCGGTCAGCCGCACCACGAGCGCCGCGAGGAGGAACCCTGGGACGGCCACGGCCATCATCGCGATGCGCCATCCGTAGATTGCCTCGAGCTGCCCGCCCAGCGTGATGCCGAGGATTCCACCGACCGGAATGCCGGCGGAGAAGATCCCCATGGCCAGCGCCCGACGCGCGCCCGGGAAGTAGTCCGCCACGAGGGAGGCCGCGGCCGCGGTGAAGGCGGCGGTCCCGATTCCCACGGCCGCCCGCGTCATGAAGAGGCCCCAGAATCCCTGCGAGAATCCCGCGAGGAACGCGAACGCACTCCAGATGACCACGCCCACACCCGCCACGGCCCGTCGCGAGCGCAGATCGCTCAACACCCCGAAGGGAAAGACGGCGACGGAGAAGAGCAAGACGAACGCGGAGGCAATCCACCCGATGTGTGTGTCGGTAAGGTGGAGCTCCAGCTCGATGGGGGGAACGAGCGCAAAGATGACGTTGCGGTTGACGTAGCTGAGGAGCTTCAACACCGCCAGGAGCGCGAGCGCGTACCAGGCGTACCGGCGCGTGGGCCCGGGAAAGGGAACCGGGCTACTGCCCACTCCGATCTCCCACGGCGTCGTCGGCGCGCTGGTCACGGAAGGCGAGCGCGGCGCGATACTCCGTGACCAGCCGCTCCATCATCGCCTCACGCCGGTCGTAGAGCCGCTTGACCGGCCGGGGCTTCACCCGCTGCAGCGCATACGCCGTCAGGAGGGGCAGGGTGATCGTGTTGTCGGCATAGACGACCACGGTACCAGGGAGCTGGTCGGGGTCGATCTTCCCCCAGCTCACCGCCTCGTTCGGCGTCGCGCCGGAGAGGCCGCCCATGTCGGGCCGGGCATCGGTCATCTGCAGGAAGTAGTCGTGCCCCCGCTCGTCGATGCCGAGCACCTCCTGGATCTGCGGCTCGGTCTGGAGCATGAAGTTCTTGGGACTGCCACCGCCGGCGATCAGCACGCCGCTCTTGCCACCGGTGCGCTTGGCCTCGAGCACGATGGCGGCCGTCTCGTTGACGTCGGCGCTCACGTCGAACCGCAGCTTGCTCCCGGCCAGCGCCTGCTCCGCCACGTTCATGCCGATCGAGCTGTCGCCGGGGGAGCTGGTGTAGATCGGCACGGCGAGTTCGTGCGCGGTGGACAACACCGACCGTTTGGAGAGGCCGAGTGCCGCCTCGCGCTCCCGGAGGTAACCGCCCAGCAGGTAGTGATACTCCGCCGAGCTCATCGCGCGCTGGAACTCCGGCCGCGCCGACACCTCGCGCACGAACGCATCGGTGGAGAGCAGCACGTTGTAGTCGAAGAAGATGTCGTAGATGCGCACCACGCCCTTGTCGCGGAGTTCCACGTCGTCGGCGTCGTGGCGGCCGCGGTGCAGCGCGAGTCCCAGGGCGAAGTGCGCGTCGTGGTAGAGATTGGCGCCGGTGGAGATGATCCAGTCCACGAACCCCGCCTCCATGAGCGGGATGAGGCAGCTCATGCCGATGCCGGCCGGGGTCATCGCCCCGGTCAGGCTCATCCCCACGGTGGTGTCGGGCTGCAGCATCCGCGTCGTGAAGAGCTGGCAGCCTTCACGCATCCGGCCCGCGTTGTAGGCCAGGAAGGCGTTGTCCACGAGATCGGCGATCTGTTCCGCGCCGGTGATGGCCGCGGGGTCAATGCGCTGGCCGCGCAGGTACGGGCCCGAGGGACGAGTCATGCCGTGCTCCGGTCTGGGCGGAAGGTCAGGTGCGCTTGGCGCGCGCTTCGAGAACGATACGGACGGCCTCTTCCGGGTCGTCCGTCAGATGAAAGAGGGTCAGGTCGCCGGCGTCGATGTTGCCGGCACCCCCCACCGTGCGCGAAAGCCAGTCCACCATCCCCTCCCAATAGGCCCGCCCAAAGAGGATGACGGGGAATGACTTCACTTTGCCGGTCTGGATCAGGGTGAGCGCCTCGAAGAGCTCGTCCATCGTCCCGTAGCCGCCGGGAAAGACGATGAAGGCGGTGGCGTACTTCACGAACATCGTCTTCCGGACAAAGAAGAACTTGAAGAGCAGGTTCTTGGTCAGGTAGGGATTGTTGCCCTGCTCGAAGGGCAGCTCGATGTTGCACCCGACCGACTCCCCACCCGCCTCCTTGGCGCCGCGATTGCCCGCTTCCATGATACCGGGGCCGCCGCCGGTGATGACCGGGATCTTGTGTGCCGCCAGCAACTGGGCGACTGCCACGGCGTCGCGATAGTACCGGTTGTCCGGCTTGGTCCGGGCCGAGCCGAAAATTGACACGCCGTCCTTGATCGAGGCGAGGTTGTCGAATCCCCAGACGAATTCTCCCATGATCCGCAGCACCCGCCACGAGTCGCTGATCTTGAGCGCGTCCGCCCGCTGCCGTTCGGCGTCGGTGGCGAAGCGGTCGAACAGCAGCTCGTCTTCAGTCAGGCTGCGGTCGATGGGGCGGTCAGACGGGGTGGGTACGTCAGCGGCCATGAGTCAGGCACTCCAGCAGGGCCCGGTGGTCGTCGGGCAGATTGTAGAAATAGGGTGACACGCGCACGTGCCCGGGCCGCGCATCCACGATCATTCCGGCGTCGGCGAGCCGCTGGACGTCGGCGGGCGGATCCTGCGACGGGAGCATGACGATCGCGCTCCGATCCTCGGCCCGTGCGGCGACCTTCGGCGAGAGGCCGGCGGCCCGCGCCAGCACGATCAGGTCCTCGGTCAGCTCGGCGGTTGCGGCGCGAACCGCGGGAATCCCGATCTCCTCGAGAATATCCAGGCCACCCAGCTGCGCATAGACCGGCATGAGCGGCGGTGTGCCCGCTTCCAGCCGGCGGGCATCGTCGTGCAATGCCAGCGCGCGGGAATCAAAGCGAAACTGCTCTCTGTGCGCAAACCAGCCGGTCACACTGGGGTTCAGGGTGGGGGTAAGCTCCGGCCTGGTGTACAAGAACGCCACGCCGGTTCCGCCCAGCAACCACTTCAGCCCGCCGCCGAGATAGAAGTCCACATCGAGCGCGTTGACGTCCACCGGCAGCTGGCCAGCCGCCTGGTATCCATCCACCAGACAGAGCGCGCCGGCACGGTGCGCGATCCCGGCCAGCGCCGGGACGTCTTGAATCGCACCGCTGGTGAAGAAGACGTGGCTGGTCGCGATCAGGGCCGTCCGGTCGTCCACCGCACGCTCGTACATCTCGAGTGGCACACCGATGCCGTCCGGGCTTTCGAGCACGACCACCTCGACCCCTTCCCGGGCCTTGGCCATCCACTGGTAGCCGATCGTCGGAAAATCAAGGCTGGTGACCACCACCTTCGGGCGATGGGTGTAGTCGATGGCGGAGGCGAGGACCCCGAGTGCGCTCGACACGTTGGGATGCAGGGCGATGGAACCAGGGGGGGCGTGAACCAGCTGACCATACCGCTCGCGGAGCTCCGCGAGCGCTGCCCACCAGGTCTCATACCACGCCGAGGCACCTCGCGTGTCCCATAAGTCGAGGTAATCGTTGACTCGCGCCCGCGAGCGGCGGGAGAGGGCCCCGAGGGAACAGCTGTTGAGATAGATGCAGCGTTCGAAGATCGGAAATTCGGCACGGTACCGTGCCGCAAGAGCGTGTGCCATTCCGCTACTGGTTGCCAAACGTGAAGCTGAGCCCCGAGTTGATGCCGTAGTTGTTACCGGATGTTCCCGAGGGCGGCTGGGTGTCCCAGTTGCCGTAGAACGACAGGTTCCAGTTGATCTGGCCGAACAGCTTGAGAAAATAGGCCGCGTTGGTGTTGAAGTAGAATCGGCCGGCATCGGTGAGAGATGGGATCGCGTTCGCGGTAAGGCTCAAGGTCGTCTTCTTGAACTTGACGTAGCTGATCGTGCCCAGGATCATCGCGCCCAGCATATCCTCTCGAGACGCCGTCGACACCGATGATTCGTACGTGGTCCCCTGCCAGACCAAGCCACCCGCCACCGAGACCCGCACGTTACTTGTTTTCTTCAGGTACCGGCCGACGCCGCCCCCCAGGTTGGTCTGCATGCTGATCTGCTGCTCGGAGCTCTGCAAGCCGCTCGCGAACCCGGTGTAGTACCAGTTGTTCCACCGCATGAGGTGACCAAACGTGAGCTGGAGCTGGTTGCGGGTCGATGCGTCGGCGCCCGTACTGTTCGAGAAGTTCGAGTTGAACCCGAGCGCGGCGCTCCACCTGGGCCGGGGATAGCTGACGTTGGAGCCGAGGTTGTAGGTGGTCGTCTCGTTCCCCTTGGCATAGCTGATGCCCGACGAGATGTTGCCGTTGAGCCTCCCCCAGAACGAGGCCCCGGTGCTGCTCAGGCCCGCGATCCGTGATTTGTCGAAAACCACCCGGTTGCCGTTCACCTCCGTGATCTCGACCAGCACCGAGTCACTCCCCTCCAACGGATGGATCGACAGATTGCCGGTGTACACCACACCGTCGTCGAGTTCCACCAGGAACAGGTTCGGGCTCTCGAGCCGGGCCAGGCGGGACCACTCGACGGAAATCGTGCCATCGACATAGTCGAGGCTCACATAGATGGCCCCGGCGTCCATCGTCTTGATTTCACAGGTGAGCTTGTCACCGTTCTTCATATAGAGGATGTCGGTCTTGGGACCCAGTATCGTTGGCGGGGTCAGGAACAGCGTGGCACCAAGCAGGGCGGAACTCAGAAGCATGAACTCTCCAGACGGCGCGATCCATGACGGAAACGACGACCCGGAGAATACTACCGTAATCTCGTATGCCTGCCACCCCCGCCCTCAGCTTTCGTCCTCAGCCATTTCCGCTCAGCCCGAGATTGCTTCGTCGGCCCCCGCGGGGGCCTCCTCGCAATGACAGAAACGTAAGGGCACCTCTCAGTCCCCAGTCCCCAGTCCTCGTATATATTCCCCTCATGTCGGCCTCCCCCCACCATCCTGAGCATCCCGCGGCCGCCGCCTATCATGGCTCCTGGGCGAGCCTGCTCGGTGCCGCAGCGCTGCGCGCGGTGGTGAACCCCCGACTCGCCGTCGACCTGCTCCGTACTGGCTGGGCGTTCAGGCGGCGCCGCTGGTGGGCCTACCCTCCCTTTCTTCCCCTCCCAGACGTGACCTACCTCCGCTGGCGGATGTACACCGCCTACGGCTCGGAAGACGCGGTGCCGCCGCTCGAGGACATGCTGCGGTTTGTCCGCTGGCGCCGGGAGACGATGGGGCTTTGAGCCCCTCGCCCCGGTCCGCGAAGGGCTCAGCCCCACCGCGGGTGGTCATTGTCGGAGGGGGGTTCGCCGGTCTGTATGCCGCCAAGTCGTTGCGCGGCGCCCCGGTCAGCGTCACCCTGATCGACCGCACCAACTACCACCTCTTTCAACCCATGCTCTACCAGGTGGCCACCGCCGCCCTGGATACCAGCGACATCGCCTCGCCGATTCGGTCCATCCTCCGCCGCCAGCGGAACACCGAAGTGCTCATGGCGGAAGTCTCCGCCGTGGACGTGCCGAACCATCGCCTCCAGCTCGCGGACGGCCACGAGTTGGGATACGACTACCTCCTGCTCGCCCCGGGTGTGCGGCACTCATACTTCGGGCATGAGGACTGGGAGCGCCTTGCGCCCGGCATCAAGACCGCCGATGACGCCGAGGAAGTCCGACGGCGGGTGCTTCTCGCCTTCGAAGCGGCCGAACGGGAGCCGGAGATCGAGAAGCGGCGCGCCCTTCTCACCTTCGTCGTGGTGGGCGGCGGCCCGACGGGAGTGGAAGTCGCGGGGGCCCTCGCCGAGATCCGGCAGTATGCGCTCCGGCGGGATTTTCGACGGATTGATCCGAGGGCCGCGACGGTCATGCTCCTCGAGGGCGGACGGCAGTTGCTTCCGAGCTATCCTGCGGCGCTCGGTGCCCACGCCCGGGAGGCACTCCGTCGTCTCGGGGTCGAGGTGCGGACCGAGACCTTCGTCACCGACGTACAGCCCGACCGCGTGACCGCTGGCCAGCTTGTCATCCCGACCCATACCGTGGTGTGGGCGGCCGGCAATCGGGCGAGCCCGCTGCTGCAATCCCTGGGGACCCCACTGGATCGGGTCGGGCGCGCCATGGTCGAATCCGACTGCTCGATCCCCGGACACCCCGAGGTGTTCGTGCTCGGCGACGCGGCCGCCTTCCGCGCCAGTGACGGTGAGACCCTTCCGGGGCTTTGCCCAGTCGCAATCCAGCAGGGTCACTTTGCAGCGGAAGCGATTCGCCGGGAGCTGTCTGGGAAGGCACGAGGCAAATTCACCTACAAGGATCGGGGTCAGCTGGCGGTCATCGGCCGCGGTCGAGGCGTGGCGGATCTCGGGCGGCTGGAGTTCAGCGGTTTCGTGGCGTGGCTCGCCTGGGTGTTCGTCCACATCTTCTTCCTGATCGGGTTCCGCAACCGGCTGCTGGTCATGATCGAGTGGGCCATTTCGTACATCACCTACGCGAGAGGCGCCCGGATCATCACCGGGCAGGATCAGCGGCTCCCCTCGTGACGCTGACCGCCGCGGAGGTGAAGTCGCGCGCCGCCGAGCTTGGCTTCGTCGCCTGCGGCATTACCGATCTGGGCCCCTCGGCCCGGGCCGAAGCGCTCAGCAGCTGGCTGGAAAAGGGATACGGCGGCAACATGCGGTACATCAACCGTCAGGCGAAGAAGCGGAAGGACCTCCGCCTGATCGACCTGGAAGCCACCCGGGCCGTTGTTATTCTCGATAACTACTACTATCCGGATTCAGTCGAGAAAAACAGCGGCCCAAGAACCGCCATGTATAGTCGTAGTACCGACTACCACGCTGTCACGCTCAATAGAATCAATCAGTTAGCCGAATTGATGTTCGAGCACGGCGCAAATACCGCACGTCCGTACGTGGACACCGGCCCCGTCCCGGAGAGAGAGCTCGCCGAACGTGCCGGCCTGGGCTGGATCGGCAAGAATACGATGCTCCTCCGTCCCGGGCTCGGCTCCTGGTTTGTGATCGGCAGCATCTTCACCGACCTGCCCCTCGACGTCGACTCGCCCTTCGCCACCGATCACTGCGGCAGCTGCACCAAGTGCCTCGACGCGTGCCCCACAGACGCCTTCGTCGATCCCTACATCCTCGACGCCACAAAGTGCATCTCCTACCTCACCATCGAGTACAAGAAGGAGATTCCAGCCGAACTGGCCGGCCAATTAGGCGGATGGGCGTTCGGCTGTGATGTCTGCAACGACGTGTGCCCTTGGAATTTGCGCTTCGCCACGGAATCGCCGGTCCCGGAGTTCCGGGACCGGGGCGAATTGCGAGAGGCGGGGGAGGACTTCTTCGAGAGGATGACGGAGGAGGAGTTCCAGGCCCGCTTCGGAGACACTCCGCTGGCGCGTCCCGGGCTCGACCTGATGCGGCGGAACTGGCGGAACGCATGGGCGAGCCTGCGGGGAGACTAGGGGAGAGCCATCCTTCTGTCATACAGAAGCCTATCTCGACCGCCAGTAGAGGTAGACCGGCAGGCCGAGGGCGAGGAGGCCCGCCCCGCGAACTGCATTGCCGGGGTTGGACAGGATCGACCCTACCACCACGTACCCCGCCACACCCACGAAGACTGTCATCGCCACCGGGAAGACCGGCACCCGAAAGCGGACGCCTGCCATCCCGTCCCGGCGCCGGAACACCACGAGCGTCAGCGCCGTGAGGCCGAAGAAGATCCAGTCGGCAAAGACCACGTAGTCGAGGAGGGCGCCGTACTGGCCGCTGTAGACCAGCACGGACGACCAGACCCCCAGAAAGACGATCGCCGGCACGGGAGTCCGGAATCGCGGGTGCAGCTGGGCGAACTTCTCGAAGAAGAGCCCGTCGGCGGCCATGGCCTGGAAGACGCGCGGCGTCACCAGAATCACGAGGTTCAGGAATCCGAAGGTGGAAACGACGATCCCTGCCGTAATGACGACGCGGCCCGCCGGTCCAAGCAATACCTCCATCGTATCCGCTGCCGGGGCCGAACTCGCCGCTAGGCCCGTCACGCCGAGCGCGCCAAGATATGCCGCGTTGGCCAGCACATACACCAGCACCACAACCACCACACCCAACACGAGCGCCCTGGGGAGGTTCTTCTCCGGTTCGATGATCTCCTCGGCGATGAAGTTGGTCTGCTGCCACCCGCCATAGGAGAAGAGCACCGGCACCAGCGCCGCCCCCACGGCGCCGATCATGGCGCCACCACCGACTGGTGCCGTCAGCGCGGCGCAGTCGATGCAGGGCGGGGGGGATTTCCGAGGGCGAGGAGCCCGGCGACAACCACCATGCCGATGGCGGCCAGCTTGAGGACGGTGAAAACATTCTGCGTGACCGCGCCGAAGGTGACGCCGAGGCAGTTGATCAGGGTGAGGAGGAGAATGGCGATTACCGCCGCGGGCCGCGCCACGTCCGTCGAGACGCCGAAGAACGCCGCGCCGTAGTTGCCGAAGGTGACCGCCACCGCGGCGGTGGCGCCGGGGGCGATGATCAGGAGCAGCCCCCAGGCGTAGAGGAAGGCGGGGAAGGGGCCGAATGCGTCACGAAGATAGGAGTAGCCGCCCCCCACCTTGGGGCGCCGCTGCCCCAGTTCACCGTAGATGAACGCTCCGATCAGCGCCACCAGCCCACCGCCGATCCAGACGCCGATCGTGGCGGTCGACGTGCCGACCCGTTCCGCCACGATGGCTGGGTTGAGGAAGATGCCGGCGCCGATGATGCCGCCGATGACGGACATGGTGCCGGAGAACAGACCGAGACGGCGGGCATACGTAACGGCCACAGCTGCTCCAGAGAGAGTGACCGTCGAAGGTACGGCGGGGCGGGGGAGGGCGCCAGCGGCGAGCACGCCAGTGCGGATCGGCTTGACTAGCTTTCTGGTTGCACCTCAACCCCGTGCGCGCCACTCACTGATGGGATCCCCATGGCCTCCTCCAAAAAGTCGTCCAAACGCCCCGCCGGCAGCTCAACCGACGGCCCCTCCCTCCGATTCCACCATTCCAGGGAATCGGAGACGCGCATGCTCTCGGTACTCACAGCATTGGAGGAGGCCGATGACCCCGAAGAGCACCGGGAAGCGCTGGCGGACCTGGTCACGGACCTCACCGAAGCCGGGATGGACTACTACTACCTGCGGGCGCTAAAGCTCTCCAACGCAGGACACCTGGCGCAGCAATCGGCCAAGCTGGGCATCGCGGGCGCGGTCAAGATGATCAGTGGTGTCTGCCGACGGTTCATCATGCGGATGAATGGGAGGGAGCTGCTGGCGGTAACGGCGCATATCCGGAGCCTAGCGGGATAGCCCACCATAGCGTAAAATGGCCGGACGGAGAGGATCCCGAAGACGAGGTACCCACGCACTACCCTATGTTCACTCGACAGGGAGTTGCCCCGTGAGTACAGCCCCGAACACCAAGAACCTCAGTCTCGCGCTTCGACTCGTCGGTCTCATCTTCATCGTCGGCATCTACCCGCTGACCATCATCTGGCCGAGCGGCTGGAGCTGGGTCCCAGCGCAGCCGATGTACCTCCAGATGATTCTTGGCATCTACGTAACGCTCGGCATCTTCCTCTTCCTGGCCGCCAAGGACCCGATGAAGCACCTCAGCCTCATCTGGTTTGCCGTCTGGTCCAGCTTCGTCCACGCCGGCATCATGGCGTACCAGGCGCTCACCACCGCCGGCAACAGCGGGCATATCATGGGTGACGTCGCGGCATTGGCCATTGTCGGTGCGCTCCTCGCCGTGCTGACGCCGAAGCAGTCCGCCGCGGCGTAGTGCCGGTCTGATTCGGAGGCCTGATCCCCATGCGGTTCACGGCTGCCCTCGTCCTCGGTTTGCTGATGCCAACGGCCGTGCAGGCGCAGGGCGGCACGGGAAGCATGACGGGCGAGGTGCGGCTGCCGAAAGGTGAATCGCAATATCCGATGGTCACCGTCCGGGTTCGGTCATACGAGACCCCGGGCGGCAGCATCCAGACCCTGTACCGAGACAAGCCGTTCTACCTTGGCCGCATTCCAGTGGGACTCGCGGAGATCTGCGTGCAGGCCTACGGCTACCACACGATCTTCGACACCGTCACGATCAAGAAGAAGTCCACTCCGCGGCGGGTATACGTCCTCGAGCCAGACGTCCCGAGAAGCGAGCCCTACCCTGACTGCGACCGCTCGCTTCCAGTCGTCTACGTGGACGCCGTCGACTCCGCCGGCCGCCGGATTTCCTACACAGACGCGTTTCCGATTTGGGAGGCGGTGCTCCGGCACTATCGGAAGGCGGTACGCGTCAGTGAAGGGGACTTCGTACGGATGACTTTCAAAGTCACCGGAACGTCGGCGGATACCGTCGGATCGGCGGCCGTCGTCATGGCCCTGCACCGCGATGTCGCCCCGGTGCCGGAGTTACTGGAGTGGTTCGACGCGCTCGTCGATCGCGGCCTGGTGGAAAACAGCTGCCGGGAGATCAACGTGAGGAACTGTCCGCAGGAGGAGGTCACGACGTTCGTCAAGTTGGGTTATCCAAAACGATTGCACGCCGACACCGTGCTGGTCGATGTCGATGAGGTCGGTGTGAACCCGGCAAGCTGTCGTTCCCAAGAGGGTGGGTTCATGGGGTACTGGATGCGCAACTACATCATCGTGCCCAGGGATGGCCGCTGGGAGGTGGTCGGCCGCAGCGAGCGCCCCTCCATGTCGGCGTCCGGCCGGTGTGAGGCGGAGAAGTGAAGCGCCTCCTGATCGCCCTCTTGCTGGCGTTGTGGGGGCCAACAATTCTCCCTGCCCAGCAGCAGGACCCCCGTCCCGCCGACAACCCATCGGCCCGACCCACGCAGGATCTCCCGGCCCGCGCCGGCCAGCCGGTGAACACCGGGGAGGGCCAGCCATACCGGCTCCCCGGCAAGGACTCGCCTGCAAGCGCCGACCGGCCGTTCGATACCTGGACCATGGCGCTTCCCTACCGGCGCGGCGTCACCATCTGGGCCCGGAATCCCTCCGCCGATACCGTCACCATCACAAACATCACACTCGCGGATTGCCTGAATCTCGCGACTCCCTGCGGGCCGACAGACCTTAATCTGGTGCTCGGACAGGGAGACTCCGCGGAGGCGATCACCATCCGGCCGAAGATCTGGGACGATCAGTTCACGTACCGGGTGTCCTGGAAGTGGATGTTCCCGGCTACCGTGATCCCAACGGGGGCCGGCGCCGGAGATGGGCCAGCGCTGCCATTCGCTGTTTGGGGCCAAACCTCCGAGGAACGACATGAGGTAGCCGTCATGGCGAGGAACACCTCCTCCGATACGGTCATCATCTCGCGGGTTCGCCTGTCCGACTGCACGAACATCGGCATCAACTGCGACACTGTCCTCCTCGACCTTCGCATCGCCCCGGGAGATTCCGCGTCGACGATCATCCTCCGACCCGAACGGTGGGGAGAGCCGTTGGGCTTCCATGCCGACTGGGAGTGGAACTGGTCGACCGGACGCCGCTAGGCCGAAACCCGCCCCAATCGACCGCCGTCATGAGGAAGATGAAACGCACCACAGCCAAACTCGTCGCGGTGGCCCTCCTGGTCGGCACCACCGCCTCCGCACAGATCCCGGACTCCATTCCGACTCAGCGCGCCGACTCCCTGACGGGACTCTACCGCGAGGAGTCCGGCCAATACCTCCACCTGATGAACCTTGCCGATCAACTCGGCGGCCGTTCGGTGCTGTCACTGACTCAGTACGGCAGTGGAATGGTTCGGGCCCTCTATCCCATTGACCGCACGCATTTCGAATTTGGCCCAGAGTGGTTTCAGCGGAGCCCTGTCCAGGGAATCGTTGAGGTCACCGGCATGGGTTTGACCCTGGCGGACGGGAGAGAGACCGCGCGCACCGTTGGCGCACGGGTGCCACTCCGCGAGCGGAGGATGCGTGTCACCAGTGGCGACGTCACCCTTGTCGGTGTCCTGACCATGCCCGCTGGGCCTGGACCACACCCCGCAATGCTGATGATTCCGGGGTCGGGCCCGCTCACGCGTCGCTCCCCCCGTCAAACCGGTGACCTCGTGACGGCCCACGGCGTGGCGGTCCTGACGCTCGACAAGCGGGGCACCGGTGAATCGACCGGTGAATGGAACGCCCTCTCCCACGAAGAGTGGATGGCGGATGCCAGCGCAGCTCTGGACGCGCTCAAACGGGAGCCGGGAATCGATCCGAAGAGAATCGGGATCTACGCGGCAAGCGAGGGCGGGTTTGTCGGCCCGGAATTGGCCGCACGGCGCAATGACGTTGCGTTCCTCGTCTGCCGCGTCTGCTCCGCGTTGCCGCACGCCGAAGCCATCATGGATATGGAGGAGCGCAGGCTGCTCGCCGCCGGGCGGTCCGTCGAGATGGCGGCAGAAGCGCGGGAATGGCTGCGACTGCGAACCACCTACGCGCTGAATCGGCAGGATTTCGAAGCGATGGCCGCGTTTGAAGCCCGGACCAGCTCAGCGGAGTGGCGCAAGGACTTTCCTCCTGGCACCGCCGTCCTCCCCAGACCTGGCGCGCCATATTGGGATATCTACGTCGGCGTCCTGGCGGGCGACCCGGCCCAGGCCTATCGGTCGCTCGACATTCCCGTGCTGATTGTTCTCGGCGCCGACGACCAGCGCATCCTGGTAGAGCGCCATCAGCCGGTCTTTGCCGATATCGCCACCAACTCCCGCGACATGACCGTCATGGCTGTTCCGGATGCCAGCCACGGATTGCTGATCACGGACCCGAGTGGTGCGCTCGCGTACCCGCCGGGACTCTACCAGAAGATCGTGGACTGGATCGTCTCGCGGAGCCGTCCAACGAGCACCGATTGATTAGCTTTGCTTGCACGAGACTTCCCCGCTTCCCCACTTCCCCGCCAAATTGCCCCATATGCCGCACATTCACAGCATCGCCATCTTCGTGACCGACATCGATCGGGCGCTTCTCTTCTACCGCGATCACCTTGGCCTTCCGCTGCTGCACCAGGGTTCGTTCGGTGCCGAGTTCATGGAGGGCCAGAAGGGCAAGACCCGGCTCGGCATTCACCCGGCCGTCCACCCGAACGCGGTGGCGATGGTCGGCCGGGAGACCGGCATCACCCTCCACGTCGAGAACCTGCTCGACTTCTGTGAGCGACTCCACCAGCGGGGGGTGAAGTTCGTCACTGAGCCGACCCAACAGGGGTTCGGCATCATGGCGATGGTGGCCGATCCGGATGGGAATGTCCTGGCGCTCTGGGAGGAGAAGCTCCCCGAGTAGCGCATTCCGCCTCGGGAATGGGGGGTGCAACAGGCCGCGCGACAGGACTCAATCTACTGTGTGATAACTACTTACACGCTGCCGCCCCGATCGGCACGTGGGTTGCCCCGTTCCCCACTTATGTCCATTTCCCGACTCCCACTTCTCCAGCTCCCTGCTCTGCTTCTGCTCCTCGCCGCAGCCTGCGGCGGGAAGGAGCCCACCGGCCCCACCGTGGGCTCCCTCGTTGTGGGCGTCAGCGGGCTTCCACCAGCCGCCGCCGCCAGCGTTACGGTCACCGGGCCGAACGACTTCGCCCAGGTGGTCGGGCCCCCCGACGCAACCCTGCCGGACCTCACGCCGGGGACCTACACGGTCACGGCGCCCAACGTCGCCGAAGGCGGGGCGGTGTATGTCCCGCTGCCGGCCACGCAGACCATTCAGGTCAGCGCGGGATCCGCCGCCTCCGCCACGGTGGTGTACACCGCCACTCCCGGCTCCCTCAGCCTGACGGTCAGCGGCTTGCCGCCGGCCGTGGATGGCGCCGTCACCGTCACCGGCCCGGCCGGGTACTCCTCCACGCATGCCGCCAGCGCCGCACTCACCGGGCTCGCGCCGGGGACCTACACCGTCGCCGCCGCGGTGGTCGGCTCCGCCACGCTCTATGACCCGACTCCGCTCACGCAGCAGGTCTCGGTCTCGAGCAGCGCCGCCGCGTCCGCATCGGTGGTGTATACGGCCCGATCGGCGAGTTCACTGAACCTCACGATCCACGGGTTTTACATCACGCAGAGCGTGCAAACCTATGACCGCACCATACCGCTGGTCGCTGGACGGGATGGACTGCTGCGTGTCTTCGTGGTTGCGAACGAGGGAAACTCCGCTGCGCCTGAGGTCCGGGCGCGGTTCTATCGGGCGGGCGCCCTGGTTCAGACGGTCACCATCCCCGCGCCGGGGTCGAGTGTCCCGGCTGATACCGCGGGAAGTCAGGCGGTGCTGTCCCGCACCTGGAACGCCACGCTGCCCGCGTCCCTGCTGCAGCCCGATCTCGACATCGTGCTCGACGTCGACCCGGCCAATGTCATTGCCGAATCAAACGACGGTGACAACAACTTCCCGGCGAATGGCATCCCAACCACTCTCAACCTGCGCACGGTAGCCACGCTCGACATTCGGTTCGTGCCGGTTCTCCGGACCGCCGACAACACCACAGGCAATGTGACCGCGGGGAATGTGAGTCAGTTCCTCGACGAGACGATCCGGATGCATCCGCTCAGCGCCGTCGTCGCCGACGTGCGGGCCCCGTACACGTACAGCGACCCCGAGCAGATCCAGTCAGGGGACGGCAACGGCGTCTGGCTCCGGATCCTGAGCGAGATCAACACACTGCGAGCCGCCGAGGGCGGAACCAGGAACTACTACGGCGTCATCTCCGTGCCCTACGGCGGCGGCATTGCCGGCTACGGATACGTGCCTGGGCGCACCTCGGTCGGGTGGGACAAGCTGCCGGGCGCGGCGGGCGTCGTGTCGCACGAACTGGGACACAACTTCGGGCGCTCGCACGCCCCCTGCGGCGGCGTCAGCTCCTCCGACCCGAACTACCCCTATGCCGGTGGCGTCACGGGGCAGTGGGGATACGACCCGGGAACGGGGGCGTTGAAGGCGCCGACCCTGACCGACATCATGGGCTATTGCGGGAACAAGTGGATCAGCGACTACACCTACCTGGGCGTGATGAACCAGCGCGGCCCCGCCGCCGTGGTCCAGATGGGAAGCGTCCGGGAGCCGAGCCTGATCGTCTGGGGGAGGATCCGGGACGGTGAAGTGATTCTCGAGCCGGCGTTCGAGGCCACGACCGAGGCCATGCTTCCGGGTGTGTCCGGTCCAAATCTCCTCCGGGGGTTCGACGCCAACGGTGGCGAGGCGTTCCGGATCGCATTCAGCGGCACGCCGGTGGCCGACGCACCGGACAACGAGGAACAGTTCGCCTTTGCGGTACCGCTCCGGATGGTGCGTGGGGCGCTCACCCGCCTCCAGCTCGACAGCCGCGGCCGGCGCGCCTTCGTGGCGACAACGGGTGCCGGTGCCGCGCGGCGCCCCGCCAACCTGCGTGCGGAGCAGTCGGGAACCGCAAGGACCGTCCGGTGGAACGCCGCCGACTATCCGCTGGCTGTCATCCGGGACGCCGCGACCGGCCAGATCCTCTCACTCGCCCGGGGCGGCAGCGTGACGATCGCCAACGCCTCCGGCCCGCTGGACGTGACGCTGTCCGACCGGGCGCGGACGCCGGACCGAGCAGCTGCGATAGCGCCTGGGGCTCACACGAAGACACGAAGACACGAAGAACATGCCCCCTTTCTTCGTCATGCGTGGAGAGCCTGGACCCGGCGTTCGCCGGGGTGACGGCTAATCCGCGACACGTCTTCCCCGCGTCCCCGCTTTCCCGCTAACTTCCCCCCATGCGCCGCTTCCTTCAAACCATCGGCTCCGCCTGGGCCTGGTTCTGGATTGCCGTCGTCATCGTCGCCTGGTTTCCGACGATGGTGCTGGTCTTCCTCGTCACCCTGCCCTTTGACCGCGGCCGCTACATCGTCGGGTGGTGGTTCCGCCGCCTCGGCGTGGCCATGGCCACGGTGAATCCATACTGGAGCTTCCGTCGCGCCGGTATTCGAGTCGAGAACCCGAGACATCCCTACGTCATCGTCGCGAACCACGAGTCGTTCGCCGATATCCTGCTCATCAGCCACCTCCCCTTCGAAATGAAGTGGCTCTCGAAGGTCGAGATCCTGAAGATTCCGTTGATTGGGTGGATGATGCGGATGGCGGGAGACATTCCGATCAAGCGCGGCTTCGGCCCCAGCGCCGTCGAGGCAATGGAGCGGTGTCGGACCTCGCTGCGAAACCGGGTGTCGGTGGTCTTCTTCCCCGAAGGGACCCGGTCGCCCGATGGACGGATGCTGCCGTTCAAGGACGGCGCATTTCGGCTGGCGATCGAGGCCGGCGTTCCGATCCTCCCGCTGGCCGTCGCGGGCACCCGGACCGCCCTTCCGAAGCACGACTGGCGCTTCAATCCGGCGCGCGCCGTCGTCGAAGTCCTGCCCCCCATCGAGACAGAGGGCCTCACCCTCGACGACCTGCCCGAACTGAAGGAGCGGGTGCGCGCCACGATCGAAACCGCACGCGACGCCTTGCGGGCGCGACTGGCCTGAGCGCTACTTCCCTCCCAGCTCCTTCTTGGCCCGGGCCCGCATCCGATCGGCGGTGGCCCGCCCCATCGGCACTTCCGTCGCGACCCACTCCGCGTTCTGGAAGGAAGCCGGGTTGGCCGCCGCCCGAATCTCCTTCAGGTAGGGCTCCACCCGCGCATAGAGAACCAATCCCTCAGCATTGTTCTCCACCAGAAAATCACCATGGATGATGCCGTACCGTGCCATCCGATAGACCATCTCCCAGTAGGTGGATACCTGGCGATAGGCGCGGTTCAGCGGGTGCCCGTGGTCGAGCACCGCCACCGCCTCCTTCGCGTTCCTGGGCCAGAACTCGTTGGTCAGTTTCGACCGCGCCTCACGCAGTGAGGCCTCCCGCCGCAAGTCATACAACTTCAGGATGAGGTCGGCGTCGAGATGGTCGGGCGCATCCTTCATCATGCGGCCGCCGGATGCGCGCGAAGCGCGTCGGCCACACGGGAGAGCCGGACTCGCGCCTCGGTGGCCACCGCCCGCAGCGCCGGGTCCTGGTCCATGCCGCCCACCGACAGCATCACGTCGGGATCGGCGATCCGCACGATCGCGCCCTCGCCGTCCGCCTCGACGGTCACGTTGCAGGGCAGCAGCAGGCCGGCCTCCGCGTAGTGACTGAGGGCGCGATGGGCCAGCGTCGGATTACACGCACCGAGAATCGTGTACGGACGGAAGTCGGTATCGATCTTCTCCTTGAGCGTCGTATGCACATCAATCCGCGTCAGGACGCCAAAACCTTCCGTCTTGAGAGCCGCGGCGACCGCTTCGATCGCCCCATCATAGGGCATCGTCAGCTTCACCTCGAATGCCAGCGCAACAGTGCTCATGTGTTTGGTCCCTTCTTGATGTAGGTGCCCATCAACTCCGCCTGTTCGAGAATGTGGCCCGCCATGGCGGTCTCGAGAACCGTCTTGGTCGCCGCACCAAGGTCCGGCAGGACCTTGTCGAGGGCGTAGAGCTTGTGGAAGTAGCGGTGGCGCCCGATCGGTGGACAGGGCCCGCCGTAGCCGGTGCGTTTCCAGTCGTTCAGGCCTTCGCGCGTGCCCTGGGGCAAGTCCCCGGACGTCGCACCCTCCGGCAGCCCTGCCGTGCCCGCCGGAATGTTGTACAACACCCAATGAACGTACGTCATCTTCGGCGCGGCGGGGTCTGGCGCATCTGGGTCGTCGACGATGAGGGCCAGCGACTTGGTTCCAACCGGAGCACCGGCCCAGACGAGGTCGGGCGCGAGGTCCTTCCCTTCACAGGTGCAGCGCGTGGGGATCTCCCCGCCGTGCTCGAAGGTCTTGGACCTCAGGGTGAGTGACATCTGGTACTCCTTTCGTTCAGGAGCCGACTGCGCTCGGTACCTCAGGTACAGCAGCGATGGCCACGCCGATCGGCCTGCGGACCGACGCGCCCGGCTTGGGCGGCATCCGGTCCATGGCGTATTCCGCCAGGGCCGTGATCGTGAGGCTGGGGTTGACCCCGGGGTTCGCCGGGATGATCGACCCGTCGATGGCATAGAGGCCGGGATAGTTGTGGACCTGCATGTCGAGCCCGACCACCCCTTCCGTCGCGTCCCTGCCGAAGGGGCACCCCCCCAGGATATGCGCCGTCATCGGGACGCCGAGGAGCCCTTCGTTGATCGAGCCGGCAGCGATGCCGCCGTTCTTCTCCGCGAATCGTCGGGTCACCTTGCGGCTGATCTCGATGGCCGACGGATGCCCACTCTCAGGGTCGGGATGCGACACCAGTCCGCGGCGGAAGAGGGTGAAGAAGCTCCGACCGAACCGGAAACGCAGCCGGGTGTCATCGGTCTGCATCGCGAGAATGATCGTCGTCCGCTGAGCCCAGCGCGGGAGGAAATGCGTGCGGGCAAAGTCCACCGGGTGAGAGAGGATCCCCCAGACCGACTGGGCCAGGCGGCTCAGGAAGCCGCCCGACTCGATGATCGGTCCGGTGAGGAGTCGCATCATCGACGAGCCGGGAGAATACCGCACCGGCTCGATGGTCGTCATGGCGTCGGCGTGCACAATGGAGGTGATGGCGATCCCCTGCGAATAGTCCGCCTTGTCGTCGCGCGCGATGACGCCGAGGAGTGATTCGTTGTTGGTGCGGACCATGTCGCCGAGCCGCGGCGAGAGGCGGGGCAGGGAACCGGTCACGTCGCGGCAACGGAAGAGGAGCCGCATCGTTCCCAGCGCCCCCGCGGCTGCGATGACGTTGCGGGTGCGGATCCGGCGCTCGTTCCTGAAGAGCAGTGCCGATGATGAGCGGTACACCACCTCGTACCGCGCCCCGTCCGCCTGGCCCTCGGGCAGCGGAATGATGTCCCGCACCTCGGCCTCCGCCTCCACCTCGGCACCCCACTTCTCCGCCAGGTAAAGGTAGTTCTTGACCAGGGTGTTCTTTGCGTTGTAGCGACACCCGACCATGCAGCCGCCGCAGTGGATACAGCCCGATCGGGCCGGTCCCTCACCACCGAAATACGGATCGGGCACCTCTTCACCTTCATCGTCCGGTGCCCCGAAGAAGGTGCCGACCGGATGTGGGCTGCCAGGTATCGGCGGTCCCGAGCTCCTGGGCGATTTCCTGGAGAAGCAGGTCGGCGGGCCAGACACGGGGATTGTCCGCCACACCGAGCATCTGACGCGCTGTATCGTAGTGCGGCCGGAGGAGGGTCTTCCAGTCGGCGAGGTGGCGCCAGGCGGGGGCGGAGAACATCTCGTCGCCGGGGGCCATCAGCACATTGGCGTAGCCGAGGCTGCCGCCGCCGACCCCGGCGCCGTGCAGCACGAAAATGTCTCGGAAGGGGCTGATCTGCAGGATACCGAAACAGCGGAGCGCCGGCGCCCAGAGCGCCTTGCGCAGATTCCAGTTGGTGCGAGCAAAGTCTTCGTCGCGGAAACGCTTGCCTCGCTCGAGCACCCGTACCCGGTACCCCTTTTCGGTCAGCCGCAGCGCGGAGACGCTGCCGCCGAAGCCGGAACCGATGATGACGAAGTCCAATATGTCGGACATGGGTGCCTTTCTTGTTGCTACTGCCGCGCTGCCCCCCGGCCCCGCCGCTTCCACCTCACCCCCTGTCCCCCTCTCCATGATATGGAGAGGGGGAACTCCCCGCACAGGTCTATTGTTCCGTGGCCAACGTGTCCAACCCGTTCAGGGTGCGTGTGACGTTCACGATCTCTCCGATATCTCCGAAATCTACCGCCAGGTAGGTCGGCCGGAGGCCGCGCTCTCGCTGGCAGCGCTTTGCCCGCGTGAGGAGGACATCGTAGGTGTTGACAACCTCGGCGTTGGTCGGCCGTGGCGCGGGTGTCGTCTCGATCCAGTGATTGACCTGGAAGAGCGTGCCGGAGGTCCCGCCGCGGTTCGGTTTACAGGAGAACTCTTCCGGCGTGTGGAATGTGTAGGGCGTCTCCTGAAAGCTCCCGAACGCCGGGTGGATCCACGCCACTCCGGGCTTGCCGGACTCCGTGAACACCAGCACCCGCCCGCCGGACTCAATCATCGATCGGAGCGTGGGCCACGGCGTG
>CAVOVI010000015.1:0-8393 GCA_963699825.1 uncultured Gemmatimonadales bacterium | reverse complement strand
GCCTGCGCAACGCCAGACACTCCAAAGAACTCAGCCTCGGCCAACTCTCAGAGCTGACCGGCGGCGCTCTATCCAAGAGCCGGATCAGCAACTATGAGGTTAAGATTCGGGGGCAAAGGACGTGCAATCCCGTGTATCCACACTGATGGAAAACAAAGCAACCCGGAGTCAACCGAAAATGAGTCATCCATGTTGTAAGAAGCTGCTGCCGCTTCTCGGCGCCGGCGTCTTGGTCGCCGCACCCCTGAATGCGGGGGCGGACGATTCCGGCATCAGCGATCGCTGGCAATACGCTGCCTCGATCTACCTGTGGGGAGCGGGGATCGATGCAACCGACGCCCGCGGCGCCGACGTCAACGTCAGCTTCGAGACCCTTATCAACAACCTCAACATGGCCTTCATGGGCAACTTCGAGGCCCGCAGGGACAAGTGGTCGATGCTGGCGGACGTCATCTATCTCAATGTCGGGGCGAACAACAGCGGCAAGGTCCCGGTCGCGGTCGCGGTCGGCGCGGGCACCAACGTCGACGTCAAGGTCAACACCAGCGTCGAGACCAAGGGCTGGGTGCTGAACTTCATCGGCGGATACAACCTGTGGCAAAGCCCCGAGGTCAGCATCGACCTGCTCGCCGGCGCCCGCTATTTGGACCTCC
The DNA here is from genome assembly GCA_963699825.1 of uncultured Gemmatimonadales bacterium. GTDB lineage: Bacteria > Gemmatimonadota > Gemmatimonadetes > Gemmatimonadales > GWC2-71-9 > SPDF01. Next base: position 7,740 of record CAVOVI010000015.1, on the reverse strand, counting down.
AGCTTGATTTCGGGCTGAGCGCCGCTGTCGGGCCCAATGCGCGTGCCAGGACCTTCTCCGATTCGGACAGCGTGTGGGACGGGGTCATCGGCGTCAAAGGTCACGCCGACCTCAACCCCAAGTGGTACGTTCCCTACTACCTCGACGTCGGCACCGGCCAATCGGACTTCACCTGGCAGGCGTCCGCCGGTCTGGCCTACCGGTTCAACTGGGGCGATGTCTCGCTTCTCTACCGGCACATCAAGTGGGAACTCGACTCGGGCAGCCCGCTCGACAACATCAGCTTCAGCGGACCCTTACTGGCGGCCAAGTTCGTGTTCTGATCCCGGTGGCCATCCCGGCGACTCCCAAGCGGGGGAGCCGCCGAGTGTTGCACGCCGGCCAGCGCCCGCCCACTGTCTTCTCGCGTCCCGCTGTTGACACACATGCCCTCGGTCGGCTCGCGTATGAGCGTACAGGGCACGTAACGGTGTCGGAAGAGGTGTCCCTGTCCGAGGATCGCAAGACCGGTTAAAAATCCCAGGACCTCCGTCGCGATCGCGCGTCGCTACCAGGCATACAGCGCGCCCCCACCGTAGACCCACTGGTTCTTCGAGCCCTCATCCGCGACGAGCGGGCTGTCCGCGGCATCGCCCACGAGTCGCATGTACATGGCGCCGGCGGTGAGGTGCCAGTGCAGGCCAAGGTGAAGCACCGCCGCCGCCCAACCGCGCACGTCGCGTAGGCCGCCGCCCGGCACGTAGACCGGGAGGCTGCTGGCAATGGAGTCGGCAGGCGTCACTCCGAAATACTCGTCCATGTAGTTGCCGCTGCCGTAAGTCGAGGCCAGACCGCCGGCAAGGGCCAACATCTTGGCCACCGGCTGCGTGGCGTAGGCATTGAGGCCCGCGGTCCAGCCGTTGTAGCAGCCACTCACGTCCCCCAGACCCCAGGCACTCACGCCAGCCACCCTGCGGATCTCCTTTGGATCCCTCCAGACGTACCCGCCGAAGAGCCCCAGGCTGAAGGAGTCGTCGATATGATGGACCTGATCGACCACGGGATTTTCGACATCCTCGCGGCCGAAGCGCCAGACGCCCATCGGGCCCAGCCGCCAATGCTCGTTGTCGAGCAGGTTGATGCGGACATCGTTGCCGAGGAGGCTGACGAACCTCGATCCCCCCAAGGACAGCCGCCCAAACGGGGCGGCACCCACCTTGTAATCGCTCGACCCGAAGTAATCGGGATAGGCGCCGACACCGACCCCAAAGAAATTGAGCTCCGGCAGCTCCAAGGGGATCACGAGGTCCTCCGCGCGGATTTCTGGGGCGACGGCGCAAGCGACAGTGACCACGATGGCCGCAAACTTGGACGCTTTCTCGGTTTTTGAGGGACTCGCCATTTCGGTAAACCGGGTTGACCGGCCTCAAGACGGGGTCAAAACAATGATGACGGATCGGGGACAGAACAGGCTGCCCCGGAAACCTGCCCCGCCCCGCCCCGCGCCGCCTGTCGCCGAGTAGGCGGCGCGACGTTGGCTTCGAACGATCCGCCGGCGCCCGCGCCGGCACTGGGGTGCCGGCCTTGGTGCCCGACAGGATGCTGAAGCGCGGGTCGCAGTCGACCATGGTGGCGGCGAGCGTCTTCAGGATGCCCCCATCATGCTGAATCATGAGGCATGTCTCGCTTTCGCGATCTTACCGCCAGCGGCGAGCCGCGCCCGGCGTCAATCACCGATCAGTCATGCTCGAGATCGATCTGGTAGAGCACCTCGAACGGCTTCGGTGGGTTGGCGTGCTGCTTCGGCGCCGTGCCCGGCAGGATCTCGAAGTCCGGCGTGAAAGGTACGAGGATCGAGCGCAACTGGTCGAAGCCTGTCCGGTCGCCGTCGAACTTCGCCTTGCCGGCCTTGATCAGGTCGTCGAAGGATGCCTGTCCCATCATCACCCCATTGAGGTCCGCACGGTTCACCGTGATGGTGAGGTCGGGGTTCTTCGCCTGGAATCCCTTGATGCTGGTGAGCGTCGCGTTGCTCATCTCGACGGCGTACTGCTCGCCGTTATCCGGCGTGTTGAGGTTGATGCTGAACTTCATGCCCTCGGCCTTCTTCGGGTCCATGCTGATGGCGACGAAGTCCAGCCACTGCTCGGTGGACATCGCACGGATCACGTCCGGGCCGGTGGAACGGGGCGGGACGCCGCCCGGCAGGCCGTTGCGCAGCTCGAACGCGCCCTGCAGGAAGCTGTTGCGCACGCTCGTGCTCTCCGCCTGGTAGCCGAGCTGCTCGAACGTGTCGGCGAGGAGCCGGCGTGGCGCCTGGTTATTCGGCTCGGCGTACACCAGCTTGTTGAGGATTTCGGTGGCGTAGAGGTAGGCCCCCTCGTCATAGAGCTGTTGGCCCCGCGCGAGGATCTTCTCGGCGCCGCCCATCATCTCCACGTAGAGGGGGGCGGAGTCGGCGGGCGATAGCGGGATCAGGTTGGTCGGATTGCCGTCGTAGTGCCCGAGGAAGCGGTTGATCACGCCGCGCGCATTGTTCTGCACGTCGCCGTGGTAACTACGCGCGGCCCATTGCTGCTGCAGGCTCTTCGGCACTTCGTAGACGTTCTGTATCTCGTTGATCGTCACACCCAGATTGGCGTAGTGCAGGGCCTGATTGTTAAGGTTGGCGTACGCGTCGCGCTGCGCGCGCAGGACTTCCTGGATGCGCTCGGTGCCCCAGCGCGGCCAACTGTGCGAGGCGAACATCACCTCCGCTTCCTCCCCAAACTTGTAGAGCGCCTCGTTGATCTCCTTCGACCAGTTGAGCGCATTGCGCACCGATGCGCCGCGAATCGTGTAGATGTTGTGGATGGTTCCGGTGATGACCTCCGACGACCAGAATGCCTTGAGCTGGGGGAAGTAGGTGTTCATCTCGACCGGGGCCTCGGTGTCCGGCGCGTTCTGGAACACCATCTTCACGCCGTCGAGCGTGATCTCCTCGAAGTCCTTCGTGATCAGACGATTCGGCGCGATCAGCCCGGTGTTGCCGTTCGCCACGTTCTTACCGATGGCCTGGTCGACGTGGCCGAACGGATTGCGCTGCAGCAGCACGGCATACTGCCATTGGGTGCGGCGCGACATCGCGTTGCCGGCGAAGACGTTCTCCGCGATCGCCGCGTCCATGAAGCCTTCCGGCGCGATCACCATCACCTTGCCGCTCGCGACGTCGGCCTCGTCCACGACTCCCCGCACGCCGCCGAAGTGGTCGACGTGCGAGTGCGAGTACACCACGCCCACGACCGGCCGCTTGCCGAGCTTTTCATTGATGAACTCGAGCGCCGCCCGCGCCGTCTCCTTGGCGGTCAGCGGATCGAAGACGATCCAGCCGGTGTCGCCCTTGATGAAGCTGATGTTGGCCAGATCGAAGCCACGGACCTGGTAGATGTGCCCCGGCACGACTTCATAGAGGCCGTAGGCCATGTTGAGAACGGCCTGGCGCAGCAGCGACGGGTTGATGGAGTCGAAGTTCTTGCCCTCGAGCAGCCAGCTGTAGCTGCCCATGTCCCAGGCCACGTGGCCGGCATCGGCCATGATCTTGGTGTATGGCGGCTCGGCGATGAAGCCCTTCTTCGCTTCCTCGAAGTCGCGTTGATCCTCGAACGGTAGCGTTGCTTTGAGGCCCTTGCGCAGCTCGATCGTGAACTTGGAAGGCTCCTTGCCAAGGGGGTCGAAGTGCCCCGGATGGATCGGCTTGGTCTCGACCGGGGACTTGGACTCTTGCGGCGCGGCCTCGGTCGGCGCGGGCGTCGCCGCTGCCAGCTCGGCGGGCAGCGCATAGGGGATGCCGGCCCATAGCCGGACGGCCGAGTCCAGCTTCACCGACGCCGGCTCGCTCCAGACATACCCGAAGCGATCGTCGAACCACTGCCGGTTGGCGAACAGGATCTTCGTGACGCAGTCGCCTACCGAGACATCCACGCCTGACTGGCGGATCCCCGCGCAGACGCTGGAGAGGCTCTCCCCGCGGTTCAGGGTGAAGGTGGCGGGCTCGGCCGCGTTCGCCCCTGTGGGCGCGCCGAGCGCGGCACTCGCCGCGAGCGCAGCCGCGAGCAGGACGATGGGCGTCGTTTGGCGTCGGGTACGCATTCCGGTTGTTCTCCTGGTGGTGTGGTGCGAGCTGGGGGCACCGGCGATGCGCCGGTTGGCGAGCAATTGACACGGGATTGAACGAGCCGCTTGCCTCCCCGTCCGGACGGGTGGGGGTGCGACAAGCCGAGCGCGAGTATGTGGACCGTGGTCCGATGTGTCCACTGCATTCTAAATCGCACACTGTTACCTTTAGTGCATCATGATCCAGCTCCAGCAGCTTGCCCACGCCCTCGCGCTCAGCCGTTTCGGCTCCTTTCGCCGCGCGGCTCAGGCGGAGTACCTGTCCCAGCCGGCCCTCTCGCGCAGCATTCGCCGCCTAGAGGACTCCCTGGGTGTCGCGCTGTTCGAGCGCCAGGGGCCGGTTAGCCGGCCAACCGCCTTCGGTGAGGCCCTGATGCGGCGCGCTCAGGTCATTCTCGATGAGGTTAGCGAGCTGCAGCGCGAGATCGACCTGCTGCAGGGGCTGCAAGCCGGTTCCTTCAGCGTCGCCATGGGGGCCTATGTGGCGGACCTCTCCGCCAAACGGGCCTTGGGTGCGTTGGCGAAGGAGTACCCGCGACTGCGCTGCCGGCTCCGATTGCGGAGCTGGCGGGATGTGGCCGAGCTGGTTGCGAGCCGCGAGGTCGACCTCGGGATCGCGGAGATCAGCACCTTGCGGGACGACGCGCGGTTCCACGTCGAGGCCGTCGGCCAGCACCAGGTGGTCCTGTATTGCCGCCGCGGGCATCCGTTGCTCGAGCGTGAGTCGCTATCCGACAGCGATATCGATGCCTTTCCCCTGGCCTCAATCCGCATCCCGCCGCGCGGCGCCGCAATGCTCCCGGGAATGTGGTACCTGGATGCAGAGACCGGGGACCTGGTTCCGCACGTCGAGGTCGACGACGTGATGACGGCGCTGGTGGTGGTTCGGGAGAGCGACGCCCTCGGGTTTGCGACCCCGCTGCAGATCGCGCCCTGGCTGGATACCGGGGGCCTCGCCGTCCTGCCGTATTTCCGGCCATGGCTGCGGCTGGACTACGGTTTCATGACGCTCCGCGGCCGCATGCTCGCGCCCGCCGCCGAGCGCTTCATGAAGATCGTCGCGGAGATCGAAACCGAGGTCTCCACGCGCAACCGCGAGCTGATGGACGAGATCGTTCAGGCAGCTGCCGGCGCTTAGGCTCGAACGCGGTCCCGTTCGTCCATGCCCTACGGCACGGCGGCACCGGTTTGCCGGTGTGCTTCACCCCCCCGGGCCGCCAAACGGCCGGAGAGCCGCACCGTCGCAATCCCCCCCCCCTGCACGGTGATTCGAAAACTGTACCAGCCGCTCCGGTCTTCCCGTCCAGCGCCCGCGCGAGTGCTGTTGGACCGCGTCCGCACGCATCACACCGAGGTCTCATTAGCCCCAGAAGCGGGCCTGAGTCATTTCCTCAGCATCCATCGTCCTCGACGACAACAGCCCCAGTCTCAGTCTCAGGATTCTTCAAGACTTCACCCGCGTCGTCAGTCTTTTTCTCCCGAATAATCATCATGCTTTCTACTCGATGGAATTCCTTGCCCATCGCGCGCTCGACGTCCTTGTCGTGCAGGCCGTCGTAAATGTAAACGCGCCCCTGCGCCTCCTGTTGAAGCTCGGACTGAGTCGGTTCGAACAGACGTCGTAGCTCGATTTCTCGAACATCCGCCGCCCACACTCCCGTCATCCCGCCCAGTAGCAACACGGCAACAAAAAATCTCAAAGCACAACTTCCTCGGGAATCAAACGCGTGCGACCTCGGCTCCCAGACTACATAGCCGCGTCAAGCCGTTTTGGGGCCTTGGTCGCGGGTGTGGGCCGATTGGTCGGACGACTTTCGCTTGGGGTCGATTCCAGTAGGTCAGGGTAAGGGCTGGCGGTTACCGTAATCAAAGTTTTGCCGCCGTCGTGCCCGCTCGGCTGACGGTTCGAGAGGATCTAACCAGGGGCTCTATCCGTTATGATCTGTGCTGCCACACCAGACCCCATTGAACTGTTTTGCCTTCAGGTCTGCTCCGACGCAACCTGCAACCATCCATTGACCCCGCCCCCAAAGCTTTTTGCGCGGTTTCAGGGAGACCTGCGACCGGCAACCCTGCACGAAAGTGAATGTGGCAAGCTGGATACCGCACGTAAACGGAGCTGGTTGCGGCTTGTTATTAAAGTTGTTTCTTAAGGCGTCGCGACAACCAAAGCCCTCGTGCGCAAACGATTTTCTGTCAACCGTTGCTGTGGATAACGTTGTGGATTCGATTTGCCAGACGCCCCTGAGTCCGCGGAAACCATGACTGTTTGGTTAGATTGGTCACATAATGACCGCCAGAATTTGCTCGGGAACTCAGCCCGCTAGGGCATATTCGAATATATCGAATATCGATTAGACGCCGAGCATAGCCCGATATCGGCGCCAACCGGGATTGTGGGCAAAGCGTAACGCTTTCGGTAGGAGATGAAGGCGTATGCGATGAGTGCCCCATTGGTTCTATCGCCTTCGCCACTCCCAAGGTGGCACCGACTCCGGGTCTGACCACAGCCCTTTACGCTCCCTCCGAGCCCCTTCCTCTGCATCCGCATACTTGCGATACCACCAGCACATGCCCTCCCTGACCAAGGCGAGGTCCACGTCCCGCTGGTCCTCCAAGACCGTGCCCACGATCCGCTTGTAGCGGTCCCGCTTGTCCTAGTCCACCGTGACCTGATGGTCGTAGACGTAATCGGACAGGGCCTGCTTGGCCTTGGTGCTCCACGCCTGCTTACGCTCGGGGCAGTCGGTACCGGCCAGGCGGATCTTGTGTTGAGTGCTGGTGGCGTCGAGAACCACCAATTTGTCACCATCGATCACGCGGACAACGCGCCCTGTCAGTCCCTGCCCCCAGGAGACCGGAGGCAGCAAGAGCAGCAGCAGGAGGACGAGCAGAAGGCGCACAGGGATTGACTCGTTTGCGCAGGTCTGGTGGCCCAAGGTACGACTTGGTCGCCGCCCCGCCTGAGGGCTAAGCAGCATCAGTACGGCCTCTCGCCCACCCAGTTTCCGGCAGGTTCGTACTGGCACACCCAGATTTGCTGCTTGGTGTCGTCACACACGGCCATCCCGCAGCCAATCGTCGTGGTGGTGCACCAGACGACTTGGGTGTAGTGGCCGCAGACCTTCCCCGGCGCACAGCTGTTGGTTCTGTCATCGTAATCGGACTTCTCGCTGCCCCAGCTATCCACCACCTGCTGCGGTGTCACCCTTTGCAGCTCCTTGCGGCCATCGGACCACCGCATCGCGCTGGCCCAGTACAGATTCTCGCCGTACCTGCCATCCGTTTTGCTGTGGCGCATCTGGCAATGGTTGGTCGTCTTCAGGTGGTCAGCCCATGCCTGCGCCTGATCCGCCAGTGCTGTTGAGTAACCGAGCTTTTCTGTCATGCCCACGTGGGCGCGCCACTTGTTGTGCGCGGTGATGAACGCTGCGGGGTCGAAGTCAGACGCGTGGGTTGGCTGGCTTGCCAGCAGGACGACCAAAAAACTGGTCAGTGCTTTGATTGTCAAACGAATATTCTCGGCAGCTCGTCACCTGCCAGCCGCTCGCCATTGTGTACCGCGAACCATGTCACCGTCTCGACACGTGATCCACCGAGACCGAAATC
>CAVOVI010000014.1:0-5322 GCA_963699825.1 uncultured Gemmatimonadales bacterium | reverse complement strand
CCACCGTCAACGCAATTGGGGCCCGGATTGCAAACGCCCACCAGGTCATTCGTCACCGTCAGCGCATAGGTGCCATCGCTCTTGAAAGTGATGACGAGCACCATCCCCTGCGCAATGAAGTCGTCGGCCGCCGTCGCGAAGCTGGTCACGTTCCAGGAGGCGCGGAGCGCGGAGCCCGGAACCGGGCGCGGGCGCGTTGGAGTCGTCGGAGGAACAGGCGGTTAGCGACCACGGCGAGCAGCACCGCCAGGCGGAACACGGCCCGGTGGGCGAGTCGGGGGCTGAGCATTACGGCCTCCAGTGAAGTGGGGAAATGGTTCCTCCGGACTGGGCTTTGGGATCCCGGTCGAGAGGATAGCCACACACCTCCGCGCTGGGCGCCGGCATCGCAAGGGCGGAAAGGTTCGGAAGGGTGCGTGCCCTACCGCACCACGACCCAGATGGTATCCGCCGCCACCCCCGTCATCGGCACGTGGTCACCATACGCGAACCGGGTGATGATGCGGTGCGACCCCGGAGCGAGGCCGGTCAGGCGCAGCGTGTCGGCGCCGCTCCCGAGGTGGTAAATCCCCTCGGTCTTCGGGATGACAGAGTCAGCGGGCGGGAGGTCCGCGTCGACGAAGAGGTGGTGATGTCCCTCGCCTTCGATGCGGATGCCGGTGGCGGGGACAGCCTGGGCGCCGGCGACACTGAGACGCACAACGAAATCCGGTCCGACGGTGTCGCCCTCAGCGGGACTCAGGATCTGGCTGGCAGCCGGCTCCGTCGGGGGAGCGGGGCGGTCGGCGCAGGCGGCCACGGTGCAAACGATCAAGAGCGCGAGTGTGTGCCTCATCGGTGCAAGATGGGTCGCCACAGGGTGCGGCGCAATCGCTGCGCGCGACCGCGGCGTTCCGTCCTACTCCCTTTCCCGCGAAATCGTCAACTTGAACCCATCCGGATCGGTCACGGCGAAGCCACGCCCACCCCAGGGATAGTCCTCAGGATCGCTGTCCAGCGTCACGCCGGCCGCCTTGGCCCGCGCCGCAAGTTCGTCGATGTCCTGCTCGGTACTGATCCAGGTGCGCATCCCCACGCCCTTGACGCGGTCCTTCCCCTTGGCGAAGTCGTCCTGGCTCAAGCCATACATGCTGTTCCCGGCATGCAGCATGACGCCCATCAGCGTCCCGCCATCCTCCCATCGCTCCCCGACGGCGAAGCCGAGTCCCTCGTAGAACGCGATGCTCTTGGCCAGGTCGTCGACGGTGATGCCAGGGGCAATAGAGGTGGCTTGGAGGAAGGACCTCGGCGGGGTCTTGGTCATCGGAGCCTCCGGAAGATTGAGTTCCATTGTTCTACCTCCTTTCCAACGGATTCGCAAGTGAAATATTCGGGATTCGGGCGGCGACGGGAAGCGATGGAAATGGGCGGTCCCGACCGCTAGGTTCCTTGGGTAAGAACACCCCCCTGCGAGGAAGCCACCATGATCAGCACACCACCGTTTTCACTGTGCGAAGGTGGACGCTTCCACGCGCTGCTCTCGAAGGCCGGCCTGACGGGAGGGGCGCGGGGACGGCTGACCGGGGTGGCGCTGCTGCTCGCCATCGGCTGGCTCCCGGTGATTCTCCTCACGGCCACCGCAGGCACCCTGGCCAGCGGGGTGGACCACCCGCTCGTCGCCGATCTCGGCGCCTGGGCGCGTGCCCTCATCGTCGTCCCGATTCTGGTCTTCGCGGAGCCCTCCGCCGATCGGCTCCTTGGCCTCATTGTCGACCTGTTCCGCCGAACTGGGCTGGTCCGGGCACGCGATCTCCCCGCCTTCGAGGAGATCGTGAGCCGAGCCCAGCGCAGGGCCACCGCCGACTCGATGGAGTTGGTCCTTCTCCTCACGGCGCTCGCCGTCCCGCACCTGCTCGTGGCCGCGCTGCCGCACCTCGCCACCGGCACCGCCTGGTCCGTGACGGTCGTCGCCGGGGAACCGCGGCTGAGTGCGGCCGGCGAGTGGTACGCCTGGGTCGCGCTCCCGCTTGTTCAATTCCTCCTGTTGCGCTGGCTGTGGCGCATCATCAATTGGTGGGGGCTGGTCTGGCGGGTCTCGAAGCTGGACCTCGCATGGGTGGCCGCGCACCCCGACGGCGCCGGTGGGCTCGGCTTTCTGGCCTGGTCCCCGCGGGCCTTCCGTGCCGTCTTTGTCGGCCTGAGTGCGCTGGCGGCGGCCGCCGTCTCCAACCAGATCCAGTTCAGTGGTCAAACCCTCGCCGATGCGCGCGGCCCTATCCTCGCCTTCATCGTCCTGGAACTGGTGCTCCTCCTCGGTCCTCAGTTCTTCTTTTTCGGGAGCCAGGTCCGGACCCGGTACGCCGCACTCGTGCGATACGGGCTGACGGCAAGCGCGATGACAGGTGATTTTGAGCGTCGCTTGCCGCATGATTCGACAACGGGAGGGGCGGACCTCCTGACAAGCCCGGAACCGAGTGCGGTGGCCGATTATGCCGGCGTCTACGGCCTGGTCAATACGATGCGCCCCGTGGCCATCTCAATCCGCGAGGTCGCGGGGACCGTCCTGCCCATCGCGGCGCCCTTCGCGCCGCTGCTGCTCTATCAGTACTCGCTGAAGCAAATCATCCAGGGAGTCTTGCAGTTGGTGCGCTAGAGCGCTCCCGATGATCTCCCGCCGCCGCTTCCTTGCCATTGCCGGCCTCGCCGGTGCCGCCGGTTATGCCGCCTGGCGGGCGTGGCCCGAACAGGGTGTGTTCAACCCGTGCCTGGGTCCGCTCCCCGACGAACTGGCCCACCATTCGCTGGTTGGTGAGGCGTGGGCAGGTCTTGAACCAGCACAGATGTGGGACGCCCACGTCCACCTGCTGGGCGACGGCGGGTACGAGTCGGAGGCCTGGTTCAATGACGCCCGGGCCACGTGGCGCTGGCCGCTCGCGGCCACCCAGCACCAGTTCTTCCTGGATGCGAGCTGCCTCGAGGGGGGCGACTCTCCCGACGCCGGCTACGTCACCCGCCTCGAGGCGCTGTCGCAATGGTTTCCGGCAGGCTTCAAGGTGCTGCTGCTGGCGCTCGACGGCCATTACGACCGATCCGGCACCCTGCAGCGCGAGCAGACCCACTTCTTTCTCGCCAACGACTACTGCCATCGGGCGGCCGAGGCCGCGCCGGACCGGTTCGAGTGGGCAGCCTCCGTACACCCCTATCGCGCCGACGCTGTCGCCGAACTCGAGCGTGTGCACGGACTGGGGGCGCGCGCGGTGAAGTGGATCCCGGCCGCCCAGGGCATCGACCCCGCCACGGCCCGCTGCGATCCGTTCTATGAAACGCTGGTCCGGCTGGACTTGCCGCTGCTTTCCCACGCCGGCACGGAGCGCGCCACCCCGGGTGACGACGCCCTGGGCAATCCGCTCCTCCTGCGCCGCGCGATCGACCACGGCGTGCGGGTGGTGGTGGCGCACTGCGCCACGATGGGAGCAGGGCGCGATCTCGATCTCGGCGAGCACGGCCCCTGGGTGGACAATTTCAGCCTGTTCGAGCGGATGATGGATACGCCGACGAGCGCCGGACGGCTGTATGGCGACCTCTCGGCGGTGACGCAAACGGCCCGGGCGGGGCAAGCGCTCAGACGCATCCTCGAGCGCGCCAGCGAGGGCGGAGACTGGGCGGGGCGCGTGCTGAATGGGTCGGACTATCCGCTGCCCGGGATCATGCCGCTGTACTCGCCGCGCCGCCTGGTGGAGATGGGGCTGCTTGATGCGCAAGCCGCCGTACCGTTGACGGCCATTCGCACGTACAACCCGTTGTTGTTCGACCTCGTACTGAAGCGCCACCTCCACTCGGGCCGGCACCGCCTGGCTGCTCAGGCATTCGAGACACGACGCTTCTTCATGCCGACCGACACGCCATGAACGCCACCATCACGCTCCCAGCGTGGGTGGTGCTCCTCCTGGTGATGTTCACCGGGTGGGCGCTGCTCGTGTTGTTGCTGACGCCGAGCATGCGATGGTTCCTCCGACGCCGGGCGAACGTCTTGATCGGGGAACTGAACACCCGGCTCCAGGTCGAGCTTCCCTTCGTTCAAGCTGACCCGTCGACAGGTCCTGATCGACCGGTTGTTTCATGATCCCGTGGTGCAGGCCGCGGCCAGCGCGCACGCCACCGAATCGGCGGAGTCGCTGCGCGACACCTGGCGTCGCGTGGACCGCTACGCACGGGAAATCGTGCCCTCGTTCAATGTCTACATCTATTTTCGTATCGGGTATGCGCTGGCACGGATGGTGGCGCGCGCACTCTACCGGGTGCGCATCGGCTACGCGGACGAGCAGGCACTGGCGCGTGTCGCACCGCAATCGGCCATCGTCTTCGTCATCAATCACCGCAGCAACATGGACTATGTCCTGGCGGCCTTCCTCGCCGCCGAGCGCACGGCGCTGTCCTACGCGGTGGGCGAATGGGCGCGCATCTGGCCGCTGCAGCAACTCATCCGGTCCATGGGCGCCTACTTTGTGCGGCGCAGTTCCGGCGATCCGCTGTACCGGGTGGTGCTCGCCCGCTACGTGCACCTGGCGACCACGGCCGGCGTCACCCAGGCCGTCTTTCCCGAGGGCGGCTTGACGGTGGATGGGCGCCTCCGGGCGCCGAAGTTTGGCCTGCTCGACTATATGCTCAAGGGCTTCGACGTGAACGGCGAGCGCGACCTCGTCTTCATCCCTGTCGGCATCAACTACGACCGCGTCCTGGAGGACCGGACCCAGCTTCGCAAGCTGAGGCCGGAGGCGATGCCACGGGGCAGGCTGCGCGGCCTCGCTGTCGGCGTGGGCTTCTTCTTGCGCAATGTGTGGCTGATCGTCGGCGGCCGCTGGCACCGGCTCGGCTACGCCTGCGTCAACTTTGGCACGCCGCTATCCATGCGCGAGTATTCCCGCGAGCACGCCCTGGACTTCCCGACGCTCGATGAGGCGGCACGTCGGGTGGCGGTCGCCACGTTCGCGGCGCGCATCATGGACGATATCGGCCGCATCATCCCGGTGCTCCCAGTGGCACTGGTCGCGGACATCATGGCGCGCGACCCAACGCGCGTTCTGAGTGAACTGGAACTGAAGGGGGCGGCACACGCGCGCATGCAGGAACTGGAAGCCTGCGGCGCCCATCTCTACATCCCGCGCCAGGACCAGGACTACGCCTTTGTCGTCGGCCTCCGCATGCTGACGCTGCGCCGGATCGTGCTCGAGGAGGATGGGTTGTTTCGGGCGGCGCCGGACCAGCTGGACGCCCTGCGCTACTACGCCAACTCGATCGCGCACTTGCATCACGACGGGGTACCGTGACGCACACCTCCTCCCC
>CAVOVI010000013.1:0-448403 GCA_963699825.1 uncultured Gemmatimonadales bacterium | reverse complement strand
AGACCAGTTCGTTCTTCTTCCGACGGCGGATGAAGCCCGCGCCGCTCATCCCGGCCAGGCCGGTGGCGAGGAGCGTCATCGTGATCGGCTCCGGCACCGTGGTCGGAGTGCACTGGCTGTAGTCGCCGGCGTTGTCGACGACGCCACCGCCAGTAACACCCATCTTGGTGGAGCAGCCGCTGGGCCCGCTGATGGCGTGAACGCCGACGCCGAGGGCGGCGAGTTCACCGGCGGTCAGTTCGCGGTCGAAGGTGAACACGAACGTGAAGGTCGTGGACCCGTCGTTCGCGAGCATGTCGCCCTGGCTGTTGGCCGTCGAGCCGTAGGTATCACCCGGGAGGCCACCACCGCTCAGATCGTTCGGCGGGGGTGCGCCGTAGCCGGTCGGGGCGCTGGTCAGCGTGATCGTGGTGCCCGCTGGCACGCCGATCAGGCCGATCGACTTGAACAACTCCCCGTTGGTGCCGTAGTTCTGAATCGTGACCGTGATGACGGACTTGTTGTCCACCACGGCACTCGTCAGCGTCACCGAGGCGCAGGTCGAGAACAGCTGTCCGCCGCAAACCGCCCCACCGGTGTCGAAGTCGGCTCGTGCTTCGGCCGCGAAGCCGATGCTCACCGCCGCGGTGAGCGCAAGGGTACGAACCATCCAGTTCTGCTTCATGTCTACCTCAACATCCGTTAGGGGGCCGAAGAACGCGGTGCAACGCTGTGCCGCCAGGCCTTGAGAGCGACGTATGCGAACACCAATGGATACACCAACGCCTGTACCAACGTCTTGAAAATCGACTTCTTGATGCCCGTCATCACCAGCGGTTCAACCTGCGACTGCAACGCCATCGGGATCACCGTCAGGTAAAGCAACGCCATCAGGATGATCGCCAAGACCACCAGCAACAAGACCGCGCTGGCAATCCGGAGACTCCACTTCCTGCCTCGCGCCGCCGCCGATCCGATCCACATCGTCAAACCCAGCGCGACGATCGGCATGTTGTTGAGCACGGAGGTGATTGACCCGAACTCGAACTCCGCGTTGCCGAAATCGGGCGGATACCAGACCAGGGCCAGATCCGTGAGCCCGACGATGGTGAACGCGATGCCTACCGCGCCGAGCAGGAACCACCCCAAATCGGGGGTGGGCGGCAGGGACCGCCTCGCAGCCGCCGGCTCCTCGCCCAGGATGATCTTCGGTTCGTTCATCGAGGATTCCTGGCGTGGGAGACCTTGCTCGTGCCAGAGGTTACGCAGCTTTCAGGCCAGAACATATTGCGTTTTGCCTCGCTGTAAAATGTTGTAAAACAACAACTTACAAAATCGTGCGCAGAGATTTGCACGTTGCAAGAGAATTCGATGTGTTGCGGTCGCACAGCCACAGCTTTGACGCCGACGTGAGGGAGTCCCGCCACGGGGCCCGCCTTCCACAACAGCCCTGAATTGGGCTCGTTGCAAGTCTGAATCCATCCCGAACGGGGAGAACCTACCTTCTGAGCACCCACGATGGAAGGGCAGCCGAGTCGAAGCGAGAGCTTTTCCTTCGTGGCGTTATCTTCACAGGCGCAGGCCCCCTCAAATTCCGGACTCCGTGAATGTCCCACCGCCAACGTCAGCTCGGATACCGCATCGCCGCCCTGGGCCTGGCCTTCATCGCCCTGCTCACGCTCTACCCCGACCCCGACGCGGCCGGTCAGGCGGCCTCGACGCCGATGGAATGCCTGATCTGCGGGGACCTGGGCGGGGTCGATGTCATCCTCAACATCCTCCTCTTCATCCCCTTCGGTCTCGGGCCTGTCGCTGGCCGGATTTTCATGGCGTCGGGCTATCCTGCTTGGCCGCCTGGTGTCGTTCGGCATCGAGCTGCTGCAGATGAAGGTGATCCCCGGGCGTGACGCCAGCCTGGGCGACATCCTGACCAATACGACCGGCAGCGGCATCGGCGCTCCTCCTCGGAACGTTATTGGAGGCACCTGATCTTCCCGGCGCGGCGCGAGGCGCGCCGGCTCGCTCTCGCCTACGCCGTGATCCTGGGATGGATCTGGGCCGGGACTGCCTGGGCACTTGGGCCGGCATTTCCGGTCGGCGTCACGTGGTATGGGCAATGGGCCAACCATCTCGAACATCTCGAGCCCTTCCTGCGGCACGCCGCTGGCGATCAGCGCCGGGGGCGAGCCGCTCCTCCCGGGCCGGACCATCGACCAGGGCCGAATCGAAGACCTCGTCACGGCGGATCCCTCGATGGCCTTCCGCGCCATTCTCGGGCCCCCACCGCCTGGGCTGGCCCCGGTCGGCTCGATCATGGATGAGTGGCACCGGGAGGCGATCCTGATCGGCCAGGACCACGACGACCTCCAGTTTCGAATCCGGATGCGGGCCACCGCCGTCGCGACTGCGGAATCCCATCGCGTCCCTCCCCTCCGGACTGGCAGGGCGGGCAGGTGACACGGTGGACGCATCGGCATCCCTCCTGGACGGCGCATTCGAGCTGACGGCTCGCAATGGCGACCGGATTGCTTCCAGACGATTGGCGCTGAGCGCGAGCTGGGGCTGGAGCCTCCTCCTCCCGTGGAACTACGCCCTCGGCAATGAGGTGTACTTCCTGACGGCCTTGTGGGTCGCCGGACTGATGGCGGTCCTGGCCTATTGGAGTCTGCTCGCCGGCAGAGCGGCGATCGCTATCGTGCCGCTGACGGGGGTGATTCTCCTGAAGGTCATTCCCGGCCTCGCCGGTTTTCCGCCGGCACACTGGAGTGAGTGGATGGCTGCCCTGACCGGAGCATTGGTGGGCGCCCTGGCCGCCCGGTACGCCAGCCGGGCGGTCGATCAGGCGGACGACCCCGCATGAGCCCGATCCGCGCTGGGACACTCCCCTTCCGGCAGCGCATCCTGCTGGTGCTCATCGCCCTGGGCGCGATCCCCACCGCCATCGCCATCTTCGGCTGGGCACTCACCATCCGCACCAACAATCCCGCCACCGCGGCGCGCGCTGCCGTGGAAGGGATCGGCACCTCCGGCCGGGTGATGGTCGAGACGATCGACACCAACCGGCTCCGCGGCCCGGAGCGCCGCGCGCTGGCGGCCCACGCGGAGGCGCTGAACCGCGCCATGGTGCGCACCCAGGCCGCCGAGGCGTATGGCCAGTACTACTACGCCGGGCTGGCGGCGATGCTCCTGGCGCTCGGCGCACTGTACGTCTATGCGGCGGTGCGGCTGGGGGGGCACCTCTCCCGCCAGATGAGCCGGCCGATCGACGAGTTGATCGGGTGGACCGGACACATCGCGCGGCACGAGGCGATTCCGGAGGAGGAGGCGCTGCGCGGCGCCCCGGAGTTCGAATCGTTGCGTACCGCCCTGCGGGCCATGGCGGGCGAACTCGAGGAGGGGCGGGCCCGGGAACTCGAGACCGAACGCATCCGCGCCTTCGGCGAGGTGGCGCGCCGCGTGGCGCACGAGATGAAGAACCCGCTCACCCCGATCGGCTTTGCCGTGAAGTCGCTCGCGGCCACCGCGCGGCCCGAGCAGATGGAAGCGATCGAGGTGTTGGCCGCGGAGTCGGAGCGGCTGCAACGGCTGGCCAAGGAATTCGCCGAACTGGGCCGACTCCCCGAAGGCCCCGCCGCCGAAGTCGATCTGGCCGAGCTGCTCGAGGAATTGCGGCGCACGGCGATCCCGCCCGAGGTGGAGTCCACGCTTCAGGTCCACCCCAGAACGCCATTGGTCATGGGTCACTACGACGCGCTCCGCCGCGCGTTCAGCAACCTGATCCGGAACGGCATCGAGGCGATGGAGGGGACCGGACGCCTCGACCTGCGCGTTGCGCCCGGGGGCGGGGGTGTGATCGTGGCCATCGCGGACCACGGCCCGGGAGTTCCCGAAGAGCTCAGGAACCAGGTGTTTGAACCGTACTGGACCACCAAGGACGAGGGAACCGGTCTCGGCCTGGCGCTGGTGCGGCAGACTGCCGTGGCACACGGAGGCTCGGTGGAGGTGAGGGAGACGGCGGGCGGGGGAGCGACCTTCGTGGTGATGCTCTCAGGCCGTCCCCCCTCTCCACATGCTGGAGAGGGGGACAGGGGGTGAGGCGAGCACGGCGGGGCAGCGTGGACGGGTGGGTAAGAAAAGGGGCGCACAGTTGTGCGCCCCTCCCCCGTTCGTGCCTGCACCGCCGCTACGGAACGATGAACGAGAACGGTGCCGTCGCGACGCCCCGGCTGTTCTCCATCCGCACCGTGCCGGTGATCACCGTGCCCGAAGGCGGAATCGGTGAAATGACCAGCCGCGCGAGAATGGTGCTCTCGGTGATCGTGGTGGCGAACGCCTGGAAGATGCCGCTCAAGCGATCGGGCGTCGCGGCGCCGGCATAGAGCCCGCCGGTGGCATCGGCGATCATCTGCAACTCATGCACCGCCGCCGGATCGGAGTTGCTGCTGCGATCCGAGCCCGGACCGATACCCACCGTGTAGATGCGGGTCCCGGTTCGCATGGCGCGAGGTCGAGCAGCGAGTCGCGCTTGGCGGTGTCGGTCGGCGAGGCCGTCGGTCAGGAGGAGGAGCGCGCGCCGCTCACCTGCGGCACTGGTCGTCGTATCCATCCACCGGAGGATGGCGGAGTTGGTGGAATAGAGCGGCGTGAACGGTCCCTCTGGGCGTGATCATCGCTGGCCAAGGCGGCGTCGAAGGTCGCCATGGACGACGTCCAATCCTGCAGGAACCAGACCCTGATCCAGCCCGGGGTGACGTTCGAGTCCTGGCGTGGCGAACTCGAAGAGCGAGATCCGGCTGGCGGGATTCTCGCCGAGAATCGTCTCCGCGAAGAGCCGCGCGGCATCCTTCCGCTTGAAATCGGGATCGTTGTGCTGCATCGAGGACGGAGCCGTCGAGGCTGACGGCCGCGGCGAAGGGCCTGAGGTCAGGGATCTCGAGGGTCTGCGACTGGAGGGTCGCGGTGTATCCCCCGGAGAGCGTGACGGTGGTGGTCCACTCCTCGTTGACCAGCGAGGCGCCAGCCGGCGTGCTCGGAATGAGCTCGAGGTCGAAGACGCCATCGTCCACGCATCGCGGCCGAATCCATCCGGACGCCGACCGCCAGGCCGAGGGCGGCGGGATTATTGGGGTCGGACGGAGTGGTCCCGGGTCCGCTGCTGTCGCTGCAGGCGAGCGGCGCGATGACCGCGAGCGCGACCAACGAGAAGTGCCGAAGTGATGAACCACGCATCCTGAACTCCTTGAAGTGTGCTGTGTAACCCGATGTCCCGGGCCGGTCAGCGCCTTGGGGGCTGGCCTGACTCCAGGGCTACCCACTTGCACGTTCCGTGCCCGGGCCAGCCTCCCCACCTACCGGGACGGTCGGGATTCGTGACATAGGCGGCCCAACTGCCGATCTGCCCTTATCTTCCACACCTATGGCCTCCATCCTCCTGGTCGACGACGAAACCAACATCCGGCGCATGCTGGGCGCGCTGCTGCGTGCCGAGGGGCACGTGGTGTCGGAGGCCGCCAACGGAAATGCCGCCCTCCTGTCGGTCGACGGGGTGGAGCCCGACGCCATCTTCCTCGACCTGATGATGCCGCCTGGGCCCGACGGGCTGGCCACCCTGCAGAGCTTCCGGGAGCGTGGTATCTCCGCCCCCGTCATCATGATGAGCGGCAAAGCGCAACTGGCGGATGCGGTCCGCGCCGCCCGGCTCGGGGCGTTCCAGTTCCTCGAAAAGCCGCTGACCCCCGAGTCGGTGCTCGTCACCCTCCAGGCAGCCCTCGAACTCTCCCGCACCCGCGCCGCCAACCGCGCCCTCCGTGCGGCCCTCGGACATCGCGACGAGATGGTGGGTGACTCGGCGGCGCTCCGGCAGGTACGCGAGCTGGTGGCCCAGGTGGCGCCGGGTGACACCCGGGTGCTCATCACCGGCGAGTCGGGCACCGGCAAGGAGCTGGTGGCGGCCGCCATCCATCGGGCGAGCGGCCGCGCGGCGGGGCCCTTCGTGGCCGTGAACTCCGCCGCCATCCCGCGGGAACTGGTCGAATCGGAGATGTTCGGCCACGAGCGCGGCGCCTTCACCGGAGCCGCCGAACGCCGGATGGGCCGGTTCGAGCTCGCCGACGGCGGCACCCTCTTTCTCGACGAGGTGGGTGACCTCCACCTGGAGGCGCAGGCGAAGCTGCTCCGCGTCCTCGAAACGGGTGAGGTCCAGCACCTCGGCGCAGAACGCACCACCCGGGTGGATGTGCGGGTCATCGCCGCCACCAACAGCCGCCTCGACGAGGCGGTGGCCCGGGGCCAGGTGCGCGAGGATCTCTTCTTCCGATTGAATGTCTTCCCGATTCACCTCCCACCGCTCCGGGAGCGGCTCGAGGATCTCCCCGCGCTGGTGCGGCACTTCGCCACCCGACTCCGGCCGCAGGATCCGGTGACGTTCACACCCGATGCCGTCGCGGCGCTCGCCGGGTACCGGTGGCCCGGCAACGTGCGGGAACTGGCCAACGTGGTGGAGCGCCTGACGATTCTGGCGGACGGGGCGGTGACGGCGGATGCGGTGCGGCAGGTGGTGCCGGGCGACCTCACCTCCCGTGCCCCCTCTCCAGCCACGTGGCGCCGGGGGAGCATCGCGCCGTCACCCCGGCGAAGCCGGGGTCCAGTGTCATCACTCTGGCCGATTCCCTCGAGAACCATGAACGCGCGCTGATCCAGGCGGCGCTGAACGACGCGAACGGTGTCGTCGCCGAGGCGGCGCGGATGCTGCAGACCGACCGGGCGAATTTGTATCGACGGATGAAGCGACTGGGGCTGGGTGAATAGAGACGAAGTCCGAAGAGAATCTGGATCCCCGCTTTCGCGGGGATGACGGACCATGGACCCCGGCCTTCGCCGGGGTGACGGCAGACCACATGGACCCCGGCTTTCGCCGGGGTGACGATCGGACCTGGATCCCCGCTTTCGCGGGGATGACGGGCCATGGACCTCGGTCTTCGCCGGGGTGACGACTGGGGGCACGAACCGATGCATAACAAGGCGCGTTGGGTATGTGGGATCTGGCTCCTGACATTGATGTTGGGGGTGACGCCACTCCTGCACGCCCAGGACAGCGTGGTCGTCATCGATCCCGACGCACCGTTCGCCGACAGCTCGGGCATCGGGGCCCTCCCGGACGCCGTCACCCAGCAACTCATCCGCACCTGGAACGACTCCGGCACCACCCGGCTCACCGGCAACGTGACCCTCGCCCCGAAGAGCCGCCTGCAAGGACCGGTCGCCCTCTACCGCGGCGTCCTCCGGGTCGGCGGGATCATCGAGGGCCCCGTCACCGTCATCAACGGCAACCTGGTGCTCCTCCCCGGCGCCTCGATCACCGGCGACGTCCTCGTGGTCGGCGGCCGGCTCATCAGGCAGGAGGGGAGCACGCTGGACGGCGCCGAAAAGGTGTACTGGGACCTTGCCCCTGTCGCAAAGGCGCGGGACGGGACGCTTGTGCCGCAGAAGACCCCCGACCTCGAGACGCTCGGCACCGCCAAGGCGAGCTTCAGCGTCGGCAAGGTGCGCACAACGCTTAACGCCTCACTCGGCGGCACCTACGACCGCGTCGAGGGATTCCCGCTGGAGGGAGGGGTCGGCTTTGACTGGCGGGCCACCGAGCGAGACCGGTTCAAGCTCGACCTCGCAGGAATTCTCCGGACCAGCACCGACCGCACCGACTCACGGAGTGACTTCGGCTACCGAACCGGCCTGGAGTGGCGGCGTCACGGCGAGGTGAGTTACGGGCTCGGTGGCAAGGCGTGGAGCGCCATCGAGGTGATTCCCGACCAGACCCTTTCGCGCGCGGAGTCGGGGTGGTCCTCCATTCTCGTGCAGGAAGACCAGTACGACTACTACGATGACCAGGGGATCGGCGTCTATGCCTTCCTCATCCCGGCGCGCCAGTTTCGCGTCGACCTCAGCTGGTACAGCGAACAGCAGTCCTCGGTGCCGGCCGTCGATCCCTGGTCGCTGTTCGTCAACGACAGCCGGTGGCGCCCCAACCCGCTGATCGACGACGGAACGTACTCGATCACCACACTCGGCCTCACGCTCGACACCCGCGACAGCGAGCGTCAGCCCCAGCTCGGGTGGTACGCCAAGGCGAGCACGGAGTTCGCCTCGAGTGACAACGTCGCGCCGGTGACGCTCCCGCCAGGATTGCGGCAGCCGCTCCCCACCGACGGCTCCTACAACTACTCGATGCTTACGCTCGACGTCCGGCGCTACCTGCGCCTCTCGCCCGACGACCGGCTGAGCGGCCGCGGATACTTCTCCGGCTGGATCGGTGGCGGCGCACTCCCGATGCAGCGGCGGCTCTCCCTCGGCGGCCCCTCGATCCTGCCCGGCGACGCCTTCCGGCAGGTGAACTGCACGCCGCCGGGCTTCGACAATCCGTCGCAGGCGAGCCTCTGTGACCGCACGATGTTCTTCCAGGTCGAGTTTCGGCACCGCCTGAACCTCGGCTGGCATTACACGCTGTCGAAGGGGAGTGAAGGATCGGCCAGCCGGGTCATCGGGATCCAGGCAGCGGACCTCGTCTTCCTCTCCGACGTCGGTTCCGCCTGGCTGACCGGGTCCGGCCCCGGCCACGTCCCGAACAACAAACTCCCGTCGGCCGACTACTGGTCGGCGGACATCGGCGCCGGCATCGACTTCGGATTCCTCGGCGCCTACCTGGCCAAGTCCGTCACCGATGACGGCCCGCTCCGTGTCTCGCTCCGATTGCAGCGCCGTTTCTAGCATGCGCCTGACGGCCCTCCTCCTGCTGCTCGCGGCCCTGACGCTGCCGGCTCCTCCTGCGCTCGACGCTCAGGGGGCATCCGGCGTCACCCTTGCCGTCACCCTTGTGCCCGAAGCGAACCGAAAGGACAGCAGGCTCCCCGAGGCGCGCGTCTCCGGACTGCTCGAGGACGACCGCTGGACGTCGGCCCTCCTCAGCGGCCTCCCGCTGCGACTTCACTATCGCCTCGAACTCTGGCGGTCGCGGTCGTCGTGGTTTGACGCCGCGGTGCGCTCGGTGGATTGGGATGTGGTAGTGCGGCGGGAACCGCTGCTCGATCAGTACACGATGACGACGGTGCTGCTCGGACGGACCCGCCAGCAGCGCTTCCCCGACCTGGCTGCGCTGGGGAAGGCGATCGGCGTGGCCTACCGGATCGCGGTGCGGGCCACCGACAAGGGGAACTACTACTACGTCGCGACGCTCTCGGTGTCGACGCTCTCCGATTCCGATCTCGACGAAATGGATCGCGTGATGCGGGGGGAGACCGGCGCGGCCACCGACGACAACGGCAATCTGGGCGACGCGGTGGGCCGGTCCGCGCGCCGGATGCTGCTGCGCGTGGCGGGGCTGCCGATCATGCGGGTGGAGGGGAAGAGCGAGGCGTTTGAGGTGAAGTAGGTTCGGCGGGGAAGCGGGGAAGCGAAGTGTGCGTTCGTCATTCCCGCGCAAGCGGGAATCCAGATGACTGGACCCCCGCTTTCGCGGGGGTGACGGGTCGGATTGCGGGGGTGACGGCGATTGCGGGGGTGACGGGTCGGATCGCGGGGTGACGGGTCCTGACTAGTGTCCCCGCAGCGCGTGCAGCGCCGCTTCCCCGTAGAACAACTTGATGTACTTCGCCTGGGTGCGGCTCAGGCGGCGGACCGCCCACGAGAGGTGCACGAAGTGGGGTTCGGTCGGCGGGTGAATCGGCAGCATGCCGCATTCCTCCGGCAGCCGGTTCCCCTTCCGGGTGTTGCAGCTGCTGCAGGCGGTGACCACGTTGGTCCACGCATTTCCTCCCCCGCGAGAAATCGGCACGAGATGGTCACGCGTGAGGCACTCGCGCGGGCGCAGCTCGGGCTGGCTCCGGTTGCAGTACTGGCACCGGTATTCGTCGCGGGCGAAGAGGAAGGTGTTGGTGACGTGGCGGCGGAAGCGGCGGGGGACGTGCACGAACTTGACGAGGCGGATGATGGCTGGCCGTGGAATGGCCAGCCGTTCACTTCGCATGTATTCGGGGCCGTCGGCCTCGACGATTTCGGCCTTGCCCTCGATGACAAGCCGCAGCGCCCGGCGCACAGGCACCATGGTGAGTGGCTCGAATGAGGCGTTCAATGCAAGGCAGCGCATGCGGTGAGTCCCGCGTGAATTGGTTGCAGGAATCGTAACGAGCGGCCCGGAACCCAGCAAGGGAGGAGGGGGGTCGCCCTACACCCGGTAGACGGTGCGGCCGCCCAGAATCGTCTCCACCACCTCGGAGGGGGAACTGGCCAGGGCGGCCTCGACCGCCTCCCCCGCCTCCCCGGGCAGTTCCGTCCCCACGATCTTCATCACCGCCACATCTCCCCAGAGGCCTGGACGCAGCGCCCCCACCTCCCCTTCGAGCCCGATGGCCCGCGCGGCGCCCGCCGTCACCAGTGAAAGCGCCTCCTCCGCCGACAGCCCCGCCAACGCCCGCGCCGCCCGCGCCTCGGCGAGCAGATCGAGTCGGCCGACGCTCGCCACCGAGTCGGTCCCGACACCCACGGCCAGATCGGCGTCGAGGAGAGCCGCGAGGGGGGCGGCGCCGTGCCGGTGCCGCTGGTTGGACAGCGGGCAGTGGGCCACCGAGGTCTGGCTCCGCCGCAGCCGAGCGACATCATCGTCGTCGGCACGCACGAGGTGGATGGCCAGGGTCCGGCCGCCGAGCACGCCGTGGGCATCGAGCCAGGCGACGGGCGAGGCACCCGCCGAGTCCGGCAGCGGAATGCCGCGCGCCCTCCACGCATCCGCGAACGCCCCTGCCCCGCCGGTCACCAGCTGCGACTCCGCCTCCGATTCCGCCAGGTGCACGGCGATGGGCAACCGCTCCTGTTCCGCGAACTCGGCGACCGCGCGGTACAACTCCCCGCTGACGGTGTACGGGGCGTGCGGCGACACGCCGAGCCGCACCCGGTCCGAGGAGAAGCGGCGGAGATCCGCCACGCGCTGGCGCAGGCCCGGCCATGCTTTCGGTCACCTGATCGGGGTGCGGCCCGAACACCTCGTGATAGGCAATCCCGCTCCCGCCGGCCTCCGCGAGCGCTTCGATCACCGCGCCGCTGTCGCCGGTGTCGGCGACGGTCGTCACGCCCGCAGCATGGCAATCGGCGAGGCCCTGGCGCGCCGCGGCGAGGAACTCCGCCGCGCTCCGGTCAGCCTTGAGTGTGCGGATACGACGAATCCAGGCGGAAAAATCATCCTCGTCCGCCATGCCGGCAAAGCCGGTGAGTTCGAGATGTGTGTGGGTGTTGACCAGTCCGGGAAGGATGACCGCGTCGCGCCAATCAGAACTCTCTGCATCAGCCGGGCTCGAAATGCCGCCCTGCGTACCGACCGCTTCGATCCGCCTATTTCCCCCGATGAGGACCGCACCGTTCCGGATCGGCGGCCCGTCCATCGGGATGACCCACCCGGCGGTGAGGAACCGGGGGCGCACGCTATTGGCCGTCGGGCGGGGGCTCTACGGGAGCGGCTTCCACCTCGGTGGACTGGCCGAAGGGGAGGTGCACCGGGCAGGCCTCGTTCGGTTCGCTTCCTGGGATGAACCACTCCGTCACCCGCACCGCCGTGGGGCAGTACGGGGAGGCGCGGAATCCGGTCGTCCGATCGATCTCAGCGCTGACGAGGCCACTCGGCTGGGCCCAGCCGCCGGGGGTCGGGCGCCGCTCGTACACCTCGGTCATCATCTGCTGCCAGGCCGGCGCGGCGAGGAGCCCACCCTGCGCGTTCGGCTTGATTCGTTCCGGCACGTCGAGGCCGAACCAGAAGCCGGTGACGAGGTCGGCGGTGTAGCCGACGAACCAGACATCGTTGCCGTCGTTCGTGGTGCCGGTCTTGCCACCCACCGGGAAGCTGATGCCAGTCACGGCGCGGGTACCGGTCCCGCGCCGCACGACGTCCTGCAGCGCGCCGTTCATGAGCCAGGCGAGGGGCGGGTCCATGACCGGTTCCAGCCGCGGCTTCGGCTGCCAGAGGATGTTTCCCTGGCGGTCCTCCACTCGCAGAATCCCCATCGGTGTGGCCCGCTCCCCCTGGTTGGCGAAGGCGGTATAAGCCGCGATAAGCTCGAGCGGCTTGACCACCGCCGAGCCGAGGTGGATGGAGGGAACGGCGGGGATGGGAGAGGCCACGAGGCCGAACCGCGTCGCCTCGGCGATGACCGCTTCCTCGCCGATTTCCATGCCGAGCTTGATGGTGACGATGTTGACGGACTTGTAGAGCGCCTGCCGCAGCGGCATCGGCCCGGCGAAGGTGTTGTCGTAGTTCTGCGGCTCCCACGCCTCCTGGATTCCCGGCATCTCCACGGTGATCGGCTCGTCCACCATGACGGTGGAGAGCGGGACGCCGGCCCGCACGCCGGCGGTATAGACGATCGGCTTGAAGGTGGAGCCGGGCTGCCGCAGCGCCTGCGTGGCGCGGTTGAACTTGCTGTCCGCGAAGTCGCGGCCGCCCACCATCGCCAGGATGTAGCCGGTCTTCGCCTCGAGGGTGACCGCCAGCCCCTGCAGGTACGGCGAGTTGGTCGGCCCGACCTCGTCTTCGGACTCCGCCTTCTGTTCGAGGTAGGCGGCGTAGCTCAGGTGCCTGTACGTACCGTAGTTCCCCGCCTCGATCGAGCTCAGCTGCGCCTCGAGCGCGCGTTCCGCCGACTGCTGCACATTGAGGTCGAGCGTGGTGTAGATCCGTAACCCGTCGGTGTACAGCCGCGGCCCGAAGCGCGCGTCGAGCTGCTGGCGAATGTACTCGACGAAATACTCGGCGACGCCGCTGAAGTCATCCCGGGAGGAGAGGAGGAGCGGGTACGCCTTCCAGCGATCCGCCTCCTGCTGCGTGATGGATCCCTGGTCGGCGAGGAGATTGAGGATGAGGTTCCGGCGCTGGATGGCACGAGCGGGGTGGCGGCGCGGATTGTAGCGGCTCGGCGCCTTGGGCATCGCCGCGAGGGTGGCGGCCTCCGCCACGTTGAGGTCGCGGGACGACTTGCCGAAGTAGCGCTGCGAGGCGGCCTCCACGCCGAACGCCCGGTTGCCGAGATCGATCTGGTTGAGGTAGAGCTCGAGAATCTTGTCCTTGCTGTACCGCGCCTCGATCTGCCGGGCCACCTTCGATTCCCGGATCTTCCGGTCATAGGACCGGACCCGCCGGTTCAGGTCCTCCGGAAAGAGGTTGCCGGCCAGCTGCATCGTGATGGTCGAAAACCCCTCCGTGACACCGCCCGCCAGGATGTTCGCCTTGACCGCGCCGAAGAACCGGATCCAGTCGACGCCGTGATGCTGGTAGAACCGCTTGTCTTCGGTGGCGATGAAGGCGGCGACCAGCGCCGGCGACATCTCCTGCAGGCTGACGACGGTGCGCCGTTCCTTGCCGAGATCGGTGATGAGACGCCCGTCGGCGGCGTAGACCTTGGAGGCCTGGTCGGGATCGTAGCTGTCGAGCCCCTCGATGGAGGGGCACCGGTTCCCGGAGCAGGCGCGCAGCCAGATCCCGGCGCCGAGCGCGGCACCGAAGACTGTCACCCCGAGGATGGTGAGGAGCACGCCCCGACGGATTTTGGGGGTGCGCCACCAGCGGAGGAGGGTGTCGCGGAGGGTGGCCGATCAGCAGGGAACCGAGCATTGAGGGAAAGTAATCGTCCCCCTAGGTTTCTCCACCATGCCGACCCTCCTCGACACCATGACCGCCCGGGGCCTCGTCCACGACGCCACGCCGGGGCTGCAGGCCCGCCTCGCCAAGGGGCCGGTGACCGCCTACATCGGGTTCGATCCGACCTCCGACTCCCTGCACGTGGGCAGCCTCCTCCCCGTCATGGGACTGGCCTGGCTCCAGCGATTCGGGGGGCGGCCGATCGCCCTGGTCGGCGGCGGCACCGGCATGGTCGGCGACCCGAGCGGCAAGCGGGACGAGCGCCCGATCCTGGCGGTGGAGGTCATCGACCGGAACTCGGCCGCGCTCAAGACCCAGCTGGCCCACTTCCTCGACTTCGAGGGGCCCGCCGCCGCCCGCGTCATGAACAACGCCGACTGGCTCCGTGGCCTGGGGCTGATGGAGTTCCTGCGCGACACCGGCAAGCACTTCACGGTCAACTACATGCTGCAGAAGGAGTCGGTCCAGAGTCGCATGGAGACCGGCATCAGCTTCACCGAGTTCACCTACATGCTGGTCCAGGCGTACGACTTCTGGCACCTCTTCCGCGAAGCGGACTGCGAACTGCAGATGGGCGGCAGCGACCAGTGGGGAAACATCACGGCGGGGATCGAGCTGATCGGCCGCCGGGAACAGGGGAGCGCGCACGGGCTCGTCATGCCGCTGCTGACCACGGCAGGCGGCGCCAAGTTCGGCAAGAGCGAGGACGGCAACGTCTGGCTCGACCCGGCACGGACCAGCCCCTACAAGTTCTACCAGTTCTGGCTCAACACCGACGATCGCGATGTGGAGCGGCTGCTGAACTTCTTCACCTTCCTGCCAGGCGACGAGATCGCGGCCGTGATGACGGAGCAGGCCGCCGATCCGAGCCGCCGCACCGCGCAGCGCACCCTGGCGCGCGACATCACCGCCCGGGTACACGGCAGCGACACGACCGAACGGGTCATCGCCGCGAGCGCCATTCTCTTTGGAGGCACCGATCTCCGCGCCGCCGACGCGGGGGTGTTCGAGGTACTCAGCGGGGAGATGCCGACGTCGGCGCTCCCTGCCGGGATGCTGGACACCGGCCTGCCGCTGGTGGACGCCCTGGTGACCGCCGGCCTCGCCTCCTCCAAGAGCGACGCGCGCCGAGGCATCCAGGGAAAGGGCTTTGCCGTCAACGGCGAGAAGACCGACGACGTGGAGCGGACGCTGACCTCGGGCGACCTGCTGGCAGGCGGGTACGTGATGCTGCAGAAGGGGAAGAAGAATTACGCGCTGCTGAAGGCGGGGCAGTAGGGCAGCGGGGCAGCGAGGCAGCGAGGCAGTTCGAAGATCGTCACCCCGGCGAAAGCCGGGGATCCAGTGTTCTCCCCTCACCCCCTGCCCCCTCGCCCTCGCGGGGAGACGGGAAGCCTCACGGCCTACCAGCGAGTCGTCCGCCGCCGCGTCTTCGGCGGCTTGGCGCCGAGCAGACCGAACATCCCGCGCACCAGTTCCCGCCCGACCGTCCGACCCACCGTGGCCGCCAGGCTCCCCAGCAGCGCTCCCCCCAGCACCTTCGACGTCTTCGACATCTTGCCCGGCTTCTCCGGAGCCGCCGGCGCCGCCGGCATCTCGGCGGTCTTCTCGATGCGACGGGCAAGTATCTCCCGCGCGCTGTCGCGATCGACCGATTGGCCGTATTCCGCCAGCAGATCCGAGGTCCGGATATCCGCCTGGAGCTCCTCAGACGTGAGTGGCGCCATCCGTGACGTCGGCGGGATCAGCCGCGTGGCCACCACGGGCGTCGGCACGCCACGCGGGTTGAGCGCCGTCACCACCGCCTCGCCGATGCCGAGCGTGGTCAGTGTCTCCTCAAGGTCATAGAAGGTGGTCTTCGGAAAGGTCCGCACCGTGGCGCGGAGCGCCTTGTCATCGTCGGGGGTATGCGCACGCAGCGCGTGCTGGACCCGGTGGCCCAACTGCGCCAGGACATCGGAGGGCACGTCCTTGGGCGTCTGAGTGACGAAGTAGACGCCGACCCCCTTGGAGCGGATCATTCGCACGACCTGCTCGACCTGCTCCAGGAAGGCCTTGGGCGCGTCATTGAACAGCAGGTGCGCCTCGTCGAAGAAGAAGACCAGCTTCGGCTTCGGGAGGTCGCCGGCCTCAGGCAGATTCTGGTAGAGCTCGGCGAGCATCCACATCATGAAGGTCGAGAAGAGCCGCGGCTTGTCCTGCACATCGGCGAGTTCGAGGCAGGTGACGACGCCGCGCCCGTCCGAGGTGCAGGTGAGCAGGTCCCGCACATCGAATTCCGGCTCACCGAAGAACGCCTCCGCCCCCTGCTCTTCCAGCTCGACCATCTTGCGGAGGAGCACGCCCACCGACGCGGACGACATGCCCGCCGTACTCCTTCAGCGCCGGCTTCCCCTCATCGCTGTTGAGATACTGCAGGACGGCACGGAGATCGGCGAAGTCCAGGAGCGGCATCCCCTGGTCGTCGCAGAACTTGAACACCAGCGAGAGCACGCTGGTCTGCGTCTCGTTGAGCGCCAGCACCTTGCCGAGGAGGAGCGGTCCGAATGAACTGACGGTGGCCCGCAGCTGCACGCCGAGCCTCCCGGTCAGGCTCACAAACTCCACCGGCACGCCGGCAGCCTTCCACTCCCACCCGATGCTGGTGGCCCGCTCCTCGATGCGCTTGTTCGTCTCTCCCGGCATGGCCAGGCCGGAGAGATCACCCTTGAGGTCGGCCACGAACACGGGCACGCCCTGCGCGGAGAGCTGCTCGGTCAGGAGCTGGAGTGTCTTGCTCTTCCCGGTGCCGGTGGCACCCGCCACCAGGCCGTGCCGGTTCATCATCGCCAACGGGATACAGACCTTGGGCGTGGGATGGACCGTGGCGCCCTCGAGGGCGCCGCCGATCGTGATGCTGGGGCCGTCGAAGCCGTAGCCGGCGAGAAGCTCATCGTGGAAAGAGGTCATGGATTCGGCTCGAATTCGGGTTACGGTCTGGTCGAATAAGCACCGGGCAGGAGCTGCAGACGAGGGAAGGTCGGAAGACAGCGGAGGGTCGGAAAACGACTGTGTTGGTCGAGTCCGCACCCACCAGGCAGTTTTTCCGAATTTCCGGCTCCTTTCCGACCTTCCCTCGTTTTCTATCTCTCACTGGACCCCGGCTTTCGCCGGGGTGACGTTCACACCCTGTCCAGCATCCGCGTCACCCGCTCCATCTCGTCCACCGTGTTGAACAGGTGCGGACTCAGCCGGATCGCGCCTTCGCGCACGCTGGCCACCACGCCCTGCGCGCGGATGGCCTTGTACGCGTCGGCGGGCTCGGGCACCGCCACGCACACGATCCCCGATGCGTGCGCCCCGACCGGCGACGTGATCTCGCACGCCCTTCCGAGCCGCCCAGGCCAGCACCGGCGCCTGGACCTCGGCGATGTGCCTCGCGATGGCGGGGATGCCCACGTCGAGCAGCAGCTCCACCGACTTGTTGTACCCCGCAAAATCCTGGAAGGGGAGGCTGATCATCTCGTAGCGCTTGGCGTCTCCCCTGAGCCGCGGGTCGTACTCGGTGAGCCGGGTGAAGTCGTCCGTCCCCTCGAACGCCATCCACCCCATCACCACCGGCTCCACCACCGGGATCAGTTCCTTCCGCACATACACGAATCCACTGCCCCAGGGTGACAGGAGCCACTTCTGTCCCCCGCACGAGAGGATGTCCACCGGGGTGGCCTGCAGGTCCACCGGCACCGCGCCCAGCCCCTGGATGGCATCCACCACGAGGTAGGTACCCGTCTCGCGGGCGCGCTTCGAGAGTCGCGCCAGGTCGACCCGGTATCCGTTGCTGAACTGGACCAGCGACACCGCCAGCACCCGCACCTTCGGGTCGGCCATCCGCGTGAGGAGGAACTCCTCGTCGGGCCAGCCGTCGGCCGTGACCGGCGCCAACTCGAGCGACACGCCGCGATCGGCGAGCCGCATCCAGGGGTAGACGTTGGCCGGGAACTCCCGATCGCTCGCGAGGACGATGTCGCCCGCTTCGAGCGGCAGTCCGCGCGCGGCGAGGTTGAGCCCGTAACTGGTGTTGAAGGCGAGCGCGATTTCGCCGGGGGTCACGTTCAGCAATCGCGCGGTGAGCGCCCGGGCCTGGTCGAGTTCCGAGAAGAAGTCGTGATCGTTCATCCGATGCGGCGCGGTCCGCATCGCGCTGTACTCGTCGAGCCGACGCCGGGTCCGCGCCGGGATCGGTCCGATGGAGGCGCTGTTGAGATAGATCGCCTCGTCGAGCGCGGAGAACTCCTCGCGGCGGAGAGCGGCGAAGTCCGTGCTCATCGGTCGCTCCTACCGTTCGGTGCGAAGTTTGGGATCGAACGCCTCCCGCAGGGTGTCCCCCACGAGGTTGAAGCCGAGCACGGCGAGTCCGATCGCGATGCCGGGTGCGAACGACACCCAGGGCGCCACGCGGAGCAGGTCCCGGCCGTCGGCCACCATCGAGCCCCAGCTGGGCGTCGGGGGCTGCGCGCCGAGGCCCACGAAGGAGAGCGCCGCCTCCGCCATGATCGCACCCGCCATCCCCAGCGTCGCCGCCACGATGACCTGTGCGCGGACATTGGGGAGCAGATGCCGGAAGAGGATCCGGTGATCGGGGGCGCCGAGGGCCTGGGCCGCCAGGACATACTCGGCATTCTTGAGGACCAGGACCTGGCCGCGGACCAGTCG
Organism: uncultured Gemmatimonadales bacterium; assembly: GCA_963699825.1. GTDB lineage: Bacteria > Gemmatimonadota > Gemmatimonadetes > Gemmatimonadales > GWC2-71-9 > SPDF01. Next base: position 430,060 of record CAVOVI010000013.1, on the reverse strand, counting down.
GGCCATCGCGGCCCAGCCCACGACTCCGATGACCACGAAGACGACCGGAAGGGACGGGTTGACGGCCGCCGCCACGGCGATGAGCAGCAGCAGCGTGGGGAACGCGAGCGTGACGTCGGCGAGACGCATGATGAGCGCGTCCACCCGGCGACCGTAGTATCCCGAGATGAGACCGAGGGTGACGCCGAGGAGGCTGGCCACCAGCTGGCTGATGATCCCGACGGCGAGCGAGATCCGCGCCCCGTAGATGACGCGCGTCAGCACATCCCTGCCCTGGGTGTCGGTTCCCAGGAGGTGATCGGTGCTCGGCGGGAGGAGGTAGGCGGTGGCGGGGTCCCCGGTGTACGGGCCGCCGGGCGCGAGCAGCGACGCCAACACGGCGGCACCGACGACCATCGCCACGAGCAGGAGCCCGAACTGGAAGAAGCGGTCGCGGCGGAAGGGGCCGGCGAGGGGGGAGGCCATGGCGAAAGATAGCAAGGACCGGGCACCGGAGGGCATTACTTTATAGCCATGCCCGCGCAACGCAATTTCAGTCTCGTCCTCGGCGGTGGTGGCCTCAAGGGGCTGGCACACATCGGCGTGCTGCAGGCGCTGGAGGAGGCCGGGCTCCGGCCGAGCGGCGTGGTCGGCTCCAGCATCGGTTCGCTGATTGCCGCGGCGTGGGCCGCCGGCCGCTCGGTCGATTTCATGCGCGACCGGGCGCTTGCGCCTGAAGCGCCGGGACGTCTTCCAGGTAGCCCACACCGACATGGCGTTCAAGCGGATGCGCTCGCCGGCCGTTTACCGGCACGAACCGCTGGATGACCTGATCTACGAAATGGTCGGCGACAAGACGTTCGACGAACTCGTGCACCCCCTCATCGTCAACACCGTCGACATCAACTCCGGGATGCAGGTGCTCTGGGGCCTGCCCGGGCTTCGCTACGCGCGGGTGGCCGATGCGGTCTTCGCCTCGTGCGCACTCCCCGGCATCCTGCCGCCGCGGGAAATCGCCGGGCGCTGGTACGTGGACGGGGCCGTCGCCGACAACCTCCCGGTCAAGGCCGCCACCGTCTGCGGTCCCGGGCCGATCATCGGCGTGGATGTGAGCGCCTCGATGGCGCTCCGCTCGGAGGTGGAGAAGTCGGGCTTCGCGACGACCTACGCCCGCGGGCTCGAGATCGTCATGCAGACGATGCTGGAGCGAACGCTCCGTCAGTGGCGGTCGCCGCCGCTGCTGCTGGTGCACCCGCGGGTCGAGGATTACCCGATGTTCGTCTTCGACCGGACGCAGGAGTTGATCGCGGAGGGATATCGGGTGATGCGACAGCTGGTGCCCGAGCTGCTGCGGCTGCTGGAGTCGTCCGAGGAGGGGATCTTCCCGAAGACGCCGGTCCGGATCCACGTGGACCGGGCGCGCTGCATCGGCTGTGGCGCCTGTGCGCTGCGGGCGCCGGGGATCTTTCAGATGGATGCGCTGGGGAAGGCCGAGGTCGTGGCGCCGCGGCAGGCGTGGTCTCCGCTGGACGGCATCTACATCCGGAACTGCCCGACCTGGGCCATCAGCGCCCGGCCAGTCACCGGAGAGTGGAGCGGGCCGCTCCCCATCGCCGCGGACCGGTAGCCCTACTCCTCTCCCCTGCTCTCCCGGGCCCAGAGATTCGCGTACTTCAGGAACCCCTCGTACGCGTCCAACCCGGAGTGTACCAGTCCCAGGCGGCCGTTGAGGATTCCGCCCCCCAGCAGGTAACCCTTGAAGAAGCGGCCTACCGGTCGGAGTGCCAGGTCCACCCAGGTCGCCCGTTTCCCCTTGTCCCAGAGATCCGCGGCACCCCATTCGGCATAGCGATTGAGCTTGTCGACCTGGTGACGGATTGACCGATAGGGATGATGCGGGAGGAGTTCCTTGAAGTCGCCGACATCCGCCACCGATTCCAGTCCCTCGTGCACTCGCTGCGGGACGTAGCGGCGCTCCCGGCTGAAGAGCCGGACGACCCAGTCGCGAGCCCACCCGCCGCGCTTCTGCTCCACCCCCAGATAGAAATTCCGGCGCCGCACCCGATAGGCGGCATGGGCGGGTGCCGCCAGCACCCGGCCAATCTCAGCGGCGAGCTCCGGCGTGACACGCTCGTCGGCGTCCAGCGAGAAGATCCAGGGATGCCGCGCGGCGGCGATGGCGGTGTTGCGCTGCGCGGAGATGGTGGGGCCGGTCTTCTCCAGCACGGTGGCTCCGGCCGCGCGCGCGAGCGCGACGGTGTCATCCGTGGACCCGGCATCGGCCACGATGATCTCGTCTGCGAACGAGGCGCTGGCCACACAGGCCGCGATGTTCGCCGCCTCGTTGAGGGTGGGGATGATGACGGTCAGCGCGAGTGGTGCCTGCACGGTCCCTCGGTGGACGTCGTCGGTGGAGCGCTCAGACGAGACGGTAATTCCGGTACTCGAAGAGGCGGGCGCCGGTGAGCCGCTCGATCACGTCGGAGGCGTAGAAGCGGAGGTGCTCCAGCTCGAAGTGCGGCGGCTCCACCACGCGCTCGGGATCGTCCGCCCGCGTCGGCGATGTACGACTGCGCCGCGATCGGGTGACTCCCCTTGAACGGCTTGAGCCCCGGGAACCAGGGGAGGAGCGGCCGCTTGGCCTCCCGCTCCGCCGACCAGGGATAGATGGTCCGGTTCGTGACGATCTTGGCGCGGAGCGCGGCGGCCGGCCGCGCCCACCCATAGTGAAACATCTCCGCATTGGTGAGGCGGGCGCGCGTCTTCCGGTTGTCGGGACCAACACGGAATCCCTGGGCGCCCTTGTACGGCCGGAGGTCGAGCGCCGGGTCGAGTCGCAACGCGCGGATCTCGCGCCGATACCAGCGACGGTTGGTCGCGATGGTATCGAAGTCCCCGTAGAAGTGGAGATACTTGACCAGCAGCGCCTCGACCCGCGGATCGTCGTCCACTTCCGCCATCTTGGCGACGAGCTCGGGCCCGCCGCGCTCGTGGAGGACCTCGTCGGCCTGAATGTAGATGCCCCACGGATGGCTGCAGGCGCGCATCGCCCGCAGCGTCTCGTCGCTGAGCATCCAGTTCTGGCGGGAGACGTCCCAGACCCCCTCGATGATCTTGATCTTGGGATCGTCGATCGACTTGATCAGATCGAGCGTGCCATCATCCGACGGCCCGACGTTGACGATGACTTCGTCGCAGACGGGGAGGATGGAACGGATGCTCGCCTCGACGGGGAAGTCGTGGCTGATCGCATTCTTGATGATGGTGAAGCCGGAAACCCTGACCATGAATCGCACCTGGCGTTGTGGCGAGTTGGTGGGAATCTACCCCGGCCTCGAGGTGAATTCCACCGCGTCAGGCGTGGTGGGTCGTCGCCCGAACCACGTCGAGGAGTTCCTTGAGACGATGCATGTAGGTGTGCTCCGCGAGCAGGCGGATTCGGCCGGCGCGGGCCACCGTGTCGGCGGCCTTCGGATCCTGCAGCGCCGCCTCCACCAGGGCGCGCATCTCTTCCACCGACCGATACACCAGCAACTCCCGCCGGTCGACGAAGTGGCGCTCGAGGTCCCCGCGGAAGTCCACCACCTGCGGCACACCGATCGCCGCGATCTCGAAGGTCCGCTGATTGACCCCCCGCTCCGCCTCCGCGGGCTCCGCATCGGCGGATCGATGAATGTTCACCGCCACCGACGCTCCGGCGTACGCCCGGACGAAGTTTTCCGTGTCGAGTTGCTCGCCCCGGCAATAGTCGCGGAGCGACGTGCGCCGCCACCCCGGACCCCAAAGCGCCAGGCCGAACTCCACCAGGTGGCCGAGGAGCTGTTCCCGCCTCGGCGTGGCCGTCCCGACGAAGACGACGTTGGCACGGTACTGGTCGCGGGAGCGCATCGGCTTGTAGACCGACGGGTCCGCCGCCAACGGCAGGTAGTGAACTGGCCGGTCGATGGTCCCCGCGAGCGTCTCCGTGACGTCGGTGCCCGACGCGAAGACGATGTCATAGGCCGGCAGGGCGTGCTGGACGATCGCCAGGCCGTGAAGGTCGTCGGGCACCCAGTTGACCCAGGTGCCCGGATGGTCCCGCCGGAGATTGGACACCGCCTGGGCCGAGAGCGCCTCCCCCCGCACCACCAGCACGACATCCGGCGCCACGACCTCGAGTTCCCGGTCGAGTCGGCTGACGAGATCGCCGCCCCGCAGGCGCGTCAGGAGCCCGGGCCGCGCGCTGAGGTCGAACCGGGTGACCGTCTGCCCATGGCGTTCGAGGGCCCGCTCCCGCTGCGCCGAATGGGCGTTCAACGCGTCATCGTAGTCCGCCACGACCAGGACGCGCGTCACTCCTCGGGCTCCCCCGTCCGGAACTGCAGGTCGTGCAGCCGGCGATAAAGGCCGTTCCGTTCGATCAGCTGCGCGTGCGTTCCGTGTTCGACCACGTGGCCGGCCTCCAGCACCAGGATCTGGTCGGCGTGGCGGACCGTCGCCAGTCGGTGTGCGATGACCAGCACGGTGCGGTCCTTCATCAGGCGCTCGATCGCCTCCTGGACCAGCCGCTCCGACTCGGTGTCGAGCGCACTGGTGGCCTCGTCGAGGATCAGGATCGGCGGATCACGGAGGAGGGCCCGCGCGATGCTGATCCGCTGCCGCTGCCCCCCGGAGAGTCGGGTCCCCCGTTCGCCGAGGAGGGTGTCGTACCCGGCCGGGAGGCCGGCAATGAACTCGGCCGCGTTCGCGGCGGTCGCGGCGGCCTCCACCTGGGCGTCCGTGGCGTTCGGCGAACCAAAGGCGATGTTGGCCCGCACCGTATCGTTGAGCAGCACCGTATCCTGGCTGACGACGCCGAGGCTGGCCCGCAGCGAACCACGGCGAATCGTGTTCAGGGGGACGCCGTCGAGATAGATCTGCCCGCTGACCGGCTCGTTGAAGCGCGGCAGGAGATCCACCAGCGTCGTCTTGCCCGCACCGGAGGGACCGACGATGGCCAGGACCTCGCCCTTCGGCAACCGGAACGAGACCTCCGTGAGGACCGGCGTGTCGGTGCCATAGCGGAAGGAGACCCGGTCGAACACGATGTCGCGCTCGAACTGCAGCGGGACGCTTCCGGGAGTGTCGACGTCGGAGGTCGGCTCATCGAGCAGGGCGTACACCCGTTCGGCGCTCGCCATCGCGATGGCCATGCTCGCGGGATACTGCGCGATCGCCTTGATCGGGGACATCAGCTGGAGGGCCGCCACGAGGAAGGCGATGGCCGCCTCCGGCGTGAGGGGTACCCCGCCGATGAGCGCCGGTTGTGTGGCCGCGGCGATGATGAGGATGATCAGCAACCCGCCGAAGATTTCGCTCATCGGACCGGTCAACGACGAGTAGCGCTGCGTACGGATGACCTTCTTCCGGTACCGGGTGAGCTGGTCGGTCAGCTTGCCCCCCTGCCGCGCTTCCTCTCCGTACGCCCGGATCAGCTTGATGGCCCCGACCTGTTCCGCGACCATCGCGAAGATGCCGGCGCGATCCTGGACGCGCCCGCGGGCGTGCCGCCGCAGGCGAACGAGGACGAATTGCATCGCGAGCACCAGGATCGGTGCGGTCGACAGTGTCAGAATCGTCAGGCGGCCGCTGATCTGGCTCATGAGGACGAGGATCGTGACGATGCGGACCAGGCTCTGGAAGAGCCGGATGACCGCGGCGGTCACGACTTCCTTGACCCCCTCCACCTCGGTGGTCATGGTCGAGAGGATGTGGCCCTGGCGGGTCCGCTGGAAATAGCCGAGGTCGAGCTTGAGGAGGTGCGCGAAGATCTGGGAACGCAGGTCCCGGACGAGCCCTTCCTGCACCGCGACCTGCAGCTGCGTCGTGCTGTACGTCATCGCGTTCCGGAGCACCAGCCCGAGCACGAGCACGCCGAGGAGGCGGGCGACGGCCACGTTCGTCGGTACACCAGCGATGAGCGGGTCGAGCAGCCACTCGGTGAAGCGGGTCAGCGCCTCCGACCCGGAAGCCCCGAACTGCCCGGTGGTGCCGAACAGGAGGCGCAGCAGCGGGATGAGGACCACGATTGTCGTGCCGTCGAGGAGCGACGCCAGCACCGACGTGACCATCGAGAGGCTGAGCGGCGCGCGATAGGGCTGCACCTGCCGGAGCAGGCGAAGTTCGGTCCGCACGCCTACGACCGCCGGGGTGTCAGGAGGGTGATCGGCAGGACGACCTCTTCCGGCGACACTCCGCCGTGGAGGAAGGCGCCGCGGTAGCGCGCCTGGTACTCACGCAGCTTGGTCGGATAGACGAAGAACCGGTCCCCGGTGGCGAGCAGCAGTCGAGTGCTCGGCGTCCGCGGCGGCAGCCCGAACCGCTCGAGGTCGTCGACCACCAGCGCTGCGTCGGCATCCTCGGCACGGAGATCCTCCCCGAACTTGTACCGGAGATGGCTGGTGGTGTCGCGCCGGGCAAAGACCGTGGCCGGGGTATGGCAGTGGATCGAGCCGTGATCGGTGGTCAGGAGGACGGGCACATTGCGCCGCTCGGCCTCGCGAAGCGCATCCCACAGCGGGGAACGCTCGAACCAGGTGCGGGTGAGGTTGCGAAGCGCCTGCGTGTCACGGGCCACCTCGAAGAGCGTCGAGTTCTCCGTGCGGCCATGGGTGAGCTGGTCGATGAAGTTGAAGACAAGCGCGGTCACCCCGTCCTGCGAGAGGTGGGCCGGCAGCCGCCGGAGGAGTCCCTCGCCGTCGGCCGCGGTGAAGACCTTCTCGTAGCGGACCGGTACCGCGCGGCCGGTAAGCTGCTGGAGGTGTTCCTCGAGCAGCTCAGCCTCGTGCGCGTTGAGGCCCGCCTCCTCCTCCGTCTTCCACCATTCCGGGTGCCGCGCCGCGAGCTCGTTCGGGAAGAGCCCGCTGAAGATCGCGTTTCGGGCGTATGGCGTGGCGGTGGGGAGGATCGAGAGGTAGTGGGCCGTCTCGATATCGAAGCGCGTGGCCACGAGCGGACGGATCATGGCCCACTGGTCGAGGCGAAGGCAATCCACGACAATGAGCAGCGCCTTGCCGTGCGCATCCAGGGTGGGGCGCACGAATTCCGCGATGATGTCCACCGACAGCGCCGGCCGATCCTCCTCGGAGCCGTCGAGCCAGGCGCCGTAGTGCTTGCCGAGGAACTTCGCGAAGTCCGACCGGAGCGAGTCCTGCAACGTCCGGAGCGCGTCCTGCAATCCCGGTTCGTCGGCCCGGCCCAGCTTGACTTCCCACTCGGCGAGCTCGACCACCAGCTCGATCCACTCCCGCCAGGCCATCCCCTCGCCCCGCCGCGTGTCGAGTTCCCGGAATCGCGTGGCGAAGTCGCGCGACAGCCGCTGCTGGCGGATCCGTTCGCCCTCGAGCAGTCGGGTGACCACCGACAGGATCTGCCGCGGGTTGACCGGCTTGATGAGGTAGTCGCTGATTTCGGCGCCGATGGCGTCCTTGAGCGTCTCCTGCTCCTCGCTCTTGGTGACCATGACCACCGGCATCGAATGATCGACGGCGCGGATGGCCTGGAAGATCTCCAGCCCGCGGCGACCCGGCATCTGTTCGTCGAGGAGGACCACGCCGTACGGCTTGCGCTGGAGCATGACGAGGGCGTCGTCACCGTGGGGTGACTTGTCCACCGTGAACCCATGTTCCTCGAGGAAAAGGATATGGGACGTGAGGCTTTCGACCTCGTCGTCCACCCACAGGATGCTCTTCGGGCGCGGCATGCATCAAACCTAACCGCCGCTCGCCGCGCGGCACAACGCGCTGGCGGCCCCCGGCGGCGAGGCCTACATTCCCGCCGTGCCTCATCCCGCTCCCGGCGACGCGCCGCGCATCCTCCTGGTGCGCTTCAGTTCCATCGGCGACATCCTCCTGACGACGCCGTTGATCCGTGCCCTGCGCGCGCGCCACCCCGGCGCACGGATCGACGCCCTCACCAAGCGAGGGTTCGCGCCGCTGCTCGCGGACAACCCTCACCTGGACGCCGTTCTGGCCCCCGCGGAGGGGGAATCCCTGCCGGCGCTCGCGGCGCGGCTCCGTCCGGCCCAGTACACCCATCACCTCGACCTGCACGGAAGCCTCCGGAGCCGGCAGCTCCGCCTCCTCCTCCCCGGTCGGTGGCGGGGGTATCGGAAACACAAGCTGGCCCGGGGCTCCTCGTGCTGACGCACCGGAACACCTACCCGGACGGCACCCCAGCCGTTCCTGAGCGGTATTTCGAGGCCGCCGAAGGACTCGACGTCCAGCCTGATGGCGGGCCGCCCGAGTTCGGGCTCGGTGCAGCGGCATTCGCGGAAGTGGACGCCTTCCTGGCCCGGCTCACGACGGCGCCGGAGCGCGAACTGGTCGCCCTTGCCCCGGGCGCCGCCCACATGACGAAGCGCTGGCCGCTGGAACACTGGAAGGCCCTGGCGCGCACGCTGGGGGCGGAAGGGAAACGAGTAGTGGTTGTGGGAGGGCCGGACGACGTCGACGCCGCGAATGAGGTGGCCAGGGTGTCGCCCGCTGCCGCCGCCGCCGCGGGGAAGTTCGGACTTCAGGCCACGGGTGCCCTTCTGGCCCGCGCCTCCGCCCTGGTGTCCGGGGACACCGGGGTCATGCACATGGCCACGGGCGTTGGTACACCGGTGGTCGCCCTGTTCGGCCCGACGGTCGAGGCCTTCGGCTTCTTTCCCTACCGGGCTCGCTCGACCGTGGTCCAGCACGATCTCCCCTGCCGGCCCTGCAGCCGGATGGGGGGGCCGGCCTGTCCACTCGGCCACCACGACTGCCTTCGCGGCATCAGCGCGGATGAGGTCACGGCTGCGCTCGCCGCCCTGGGGGTGATGTGACGGACGACGGAACGCTGGCCCGTCCCTGGGAACCGGCGGCGGTGGCGCTGGCGGATCTGCTGACCAGGACCTCCCGCGGCTCAAAGCGCGACGGCGTCTTTGCCCTCTGGCTCACCGTGCGGGTGGCGCTCGACTTCAGCCTGACGCCCCCCCTGCCCGATCGCGCGCGCAAGCGCCGGACCGGCGCCCTCGAGCGGCGGCTCTCCAGCCTGACCGTCCCCGCCCCGCTCCGGCGGGCCCTGACCGCTGCCCTGGCTCAACTGCAGGCCGGCGACCCTCCTTCCGCCGCCCTGGCCCTGACCCAACTCGTCGCTCCCGCCCGCGACACCCTCGGTGCCGAGGCGGGGGATGCGATTGCGCTGGCAGCCCGCGTGGCGCGAAGTTCCCTCGCCATGAAGGCCATCATCACTGCCGCGGGCCAAAGCAGCCGGCTCTGGGAAACGACGGGCCGGGAGCCCAAGACACTGCTTCCGTTCGGCGGGGCCTCGATCCTGGCGACCATCTTCGGGAACTTCGCGCAGGTCGGGATTCGCGAGTTCGTCATCGTGACCGGCTACCGCGGCGACCTCATCCGCGAGCACCTCCGCGAACACTCGAACTTCGGGATGACCGTCGACCTCCTCGACAATCAGGAGTGGCATCGCGGCAACGGGATCTCGGTGCTGCAGGCGCTGACCCACCTCGCGCCGGAGGAACCGGCCATCCTCTCGATGGCCGACCACGTGGTGAGCCCCGCCGCCCTCGCCGCGGTGCGCGACGGACCGACGGAGATGAACCTCCTGCTCGTGGATCCCAGGATTGACGAGTGCTTCGACTTGCCGGATGCGACCAAGGTTCGGCGCGAAGGCGACCGGATTGCGGATATCGGGAAGGACCTGACCAACTACGACGTCCTCGATTGCGGCGTGTTCCGGCTGAACCAGCAATTCCGCTCGGCGCTGGAGACCGCAGTCGGCCAGGGTCGCGAGAGCATCTCCGACGGGGTACGGGAACTCGTCCAGGGTCCCGGCTTCGGCACCGTCCTGCTGCCTGCCGGCGCCGCCTGGCTCGACATCGATACCCCCGAGAGTTACCGGCACGCCCTGGCGCGGCGCACCACCTTCGCCTGAGGAGCGGCGCCCCATGGCACGGATCCGCCTGCTGTTCAAGATCGGCTTCGTCTATCACAAGGCGGCGTTCGACCCTGTCATCGAACAGTTCCTGGCCGACGACCGTTACGACGTCTTCTTCGCGCTCGACGAGGAACGCATCCGGCGCTGGGGAATCTTCAACGTCCCCTATCGCCCGCCGATCGTGGATCAGTGGGTGCGCGAGGGCTACCGGTTCACCACCGAGAAGCGCGGCTTCGACGTGGTCATCGCCGGTGACACGGTCCGGGACGCCGCCGCCTACGGCCGCACCCTGCTCTGCTTCCTCAATCATGGCACCGGCATCAAGACGATCCTGTACCGGAATCTCGCCAAGCACCGGGACACGCGATACCAGATCTATGTGGAAGGGCGGTACCGGGAGGAGAAGATCCTCGAATCAGGCCAGCTGGGCCGAAGCGAGGTGCGGGTGGTGGGGCTGCCCAAGCTGGACGGCATCTTCCAGGGTCGGTACGCCGATCGCGCGACGTTCCTCTCCAATCGTGGCCTAGATCCCTCCAAACCGACCGTCATCTTCGCCCCCACCTACAAGCCGACCTGCCTGTACGAGGTGAAGGACGCCATCTTCGAGGCCACGAAGGACCGCTGCAACCTCGTGGTCAAGCTCCATCACTACAGCTGGATGGGGAAGTACGCTCCGCACGAGCAGCACCGCATTTTCGAGCGGCGTGTGCGGAAGTACCCGCACTCCCTGCTCGTGCCGATGGAGGAATACAACATTGTGCCCTGGATGGCCGCCGCCGACACCCTGCTGAGCGAGGCCTCGAGCACCGTGTTCGATTTCCTGGCGCTGGGCAAGACCGGGATCATCTACGACCTGCCGAGTGACCGCCTCAAGCACAGCGACGGAATGCCGCTGCTCGGGGAGGACAACCGGGCCTTCCTGAAGGATGCCTTTGTCCACGTGGACCGCCCCGACGATCTCGCCGACGCCATCACCCGTGCGCTGGCCCCGACCGACGCGATGCGCGCGGCGCAGGACCTCGAACGGGAGCACCTCTTCTACAAGCTTGATGGGCATGCGGCCGAACGGATGAAGGCGTCGATCGAGGAGCTGCTCGAGGAGGGTGGACATGAAAACGCCCCGGAGGAACCGGGGCGTTAGCGTCGGGCGGCGTCAAGCTGAACGAACCTACTGTCCGGTTGGCGTGACGGTGCTGGCTCCGGGATTCGCCTTGGTCGTGTCCACGACCGCCCCGCTCACCGCCACGACGGCTCCGGGCGCTCCGGGCTTCTGACTGATCCGGATCCAGATCGGATGACCGTCCTTCAGGGCATACAGCGCGTAGGCCCCCACCGCATCTTCGATATCACTCTCCAGCGACCACCCCGTGCGTCGGCAGACTCTGCCGGTAGTACTCCAGCACCTCGGCGGGCGACTGGAGTGCTCTGGAAGGTGATCTGGGCCGCGTTCGCCGAGCCGGACCGCGCGGTGACGACCGCCTGAGGCGGGTACGGCAGATAGGGGATGGCGGCGACCGTGGAGGCAACCTGTGCCTGCCGGCTCGCCTTTGCAGGCGGCGAGAACCACGACAATGAGTGCTAAGTGTAGGTATCGCATAGGGGAAGGAGATTAGCGGCGGGTCCCCCCGGGGTCAAGCGGACGCGTTGCCGCACCGCGCGCCTGCCGCTATGCTTGGGGTCTGAATTCTCGCGATGGAGCAGGCCATGGCAGGCCACAGTAAATGGAAGCAAATCAAGCGAAAGAAGGCGGTCACCGACTCCCGCCGGGCTTCGTCCTGGACCAAGGTGATCCGCGAAATCACCATCGCTGCCAAGGGCGGCGGGGGTGATCCTGGCGGCAATCCGCGGTTGCGGACCGCCATTGATGCCGCCAAGGCAGTGAATATGCCGGCCGAGAACATCGACCGGGCCATCAAGAAGGGCACCGGCGAACTCGAGGGCGGCAACATCGAGGAGGTGGCGTACGAGGGGTACGGCCCCGGCGGCGTCGCGCTCTTCATCGAGGGCACCACCGACAACCCGCACCGAACGGTGGCGGACATCCGTCACGCCATGAGCCGAAACGGGGGAAACCTCGGCACCACCAACTCGGTGGCCTGGATGTTCGAGCGGAAGGGCCAGCTGTACATCGACGCGACCCAGCATGCCGAGGAACGGACGCTCGAGGCGGCACTCGAGGCCGGCGCGGAGGACCTGGTCCGCGAAGGCGATCAGTTCATCGTCTCCACCGCGCCGAACGATATCCATGCCGTCCTGGAGGCGATTCGCGCCAACGGGATTGAAATCGCCGAGTCCGAGCTCGCCATGGTGCCGATGAATACCGTCAAGGTCGAGGGGAAGGACGTCGAGGCGCTGTTCAAGCTGATCGAGGCCCTCGAAGATCTCGACGACGTCTCGAAGGTCTTCTCGAACTTCGACATCGACTCCGAGATGGCGGAGGCGGCGGGCTGACCGGCCGCCCGTGATCATCCTCGGCGTGGACCCCGGCACGGCGGTCACCGGCTACGGCGTCATCGACTCCGGCCCCGGTACCAAGGCACGGCTCATCGAGTGCGGCGTCGTCCGGACTCCCGCCGGTGACCCTCTCCCCGTGCGCCTCCGCGCCATCCGCGACGGCATGGTGGAACTGATCGCGCGGCACCGCCCCGACGCCATCGCCATCGAGGATGTCTTCTACGGAAAGAACATTCGGACCACGGTGGTCCTCTCGCACGCCCGCGGGGTCATCCTGCTGACGGCCGAGGAGGCCGGCGTGACGATCGGGGAGTACGCCCCTGCCCTCGTGAAGAAGGCGGTCGTCGGGCGCGGTGCCGCCGCCAAGCCCCAGGTCGGCTACATGGTGGCGCAGCTCCTTCGACTCGCCGCCCCGCCGAGTCCTGCCGACGCGGCGGATGGCGTGGCGGTCGCGCTGACCCACCACCTCCTGGCGGGGAACCAGCGCCTGCGGGCGCGCGGGGAGGCGGCCCGCATGATCAGCGGCGTGCGGGGCAACCTGCAGAGCGTTGACATCGATGTCGCCACCATCGAGACCGCGGGCGGCATTTCGTACGAGGTGCTGGTCCCGCTCGGCGTGCTCGGTCGGCTCCCCGGCCCCGGCGGTTCGGTCCACCTCTACACCGAGCTCGTGGTCCGGGAGGATCAGTGGCTCCTCGTCGGCTTCGACACGGCGCATGAACGGCTGGTCTTCCGGCGCCTGCTGACCGCGAGCGGATTCGGCCCACGGTTGGCGCTGGCACTGCTGTCGACTCTCGGCCCCGACCGCGCCGTCCGCGCCATTCTCGGCAACGATCTCGCCGCACTCGGCAGCGTCTCCGGCATCGGCAAGAAGAAGGCGGAACGGCTGGTGCTCGAGCTGCGGGACCGCTTCAAGGACCTGCCGGCGGCCTCGGCACCTGCCGAGGTGCGCCCCGACCAGGCCTCGGTCAGCGCCCTCGTCGGGCTGGGATATACGGCGGCCACCGCCGAGGATGCTGTGCGCGCCGTCCTGATCGACGGTGTCACGGAAGACACGTCACTCATCGTGCGGCGGGCACTGCATCGCCTGACCGCCGGCAAGGGAGGAAGTACCCCATGACCGTCAGCGCCCGGACCGCAGAGTGGGAATGCACCCGCTGCGGCTCCACCAACCGCAAGCTCGTCGCCAGCACGCGGGACGAAGCCACCGACCGCTGCGTCTACTGCCGCACCAGGCACCACCTGGAGCCGGGTGAGACGACGGTCCGCTGGCTGGCGCGGGCCAGTTAGGCCCCCGTCCCTCCAACATGACCGAGCGCCTCGAAGTCACCACGCCGGACGCCCTCCCCGAAGAGACCGGGGCGGAGGCCGCCCTCCGACCTTCCCGACTCGACGAATTCGTCGGGCAGGAACAGGTCAAGGCGTCGCTCCAGATCGCCATGGATGCGGCGCGGGGACGGGGCGAGGCGCTCGACCATACCCTCTTCTTCGGCCCTCCAGGCCTGGGGAAGACCACCCTCGCCATGCTCATGGCGCGGGAAATGGGCGTGCAGCTCCGGACTTCGTCGGGGCCGGTGCTGGAGAAGGCCGGTGACCTCGTCGGACTGCTCACGACACTCGGGCCAGGCGACATCCTCTTCATCGACGAGATTCACCGGATGCGACCGGCGCTGGAGGAGTTCCTCTACTCCGCCATGGAGGATTTCCGGGTGGATGTACGAATTGCCGATGGCCCGAATGCGCAGACCATCCCGATGACGCTGGAGCGGTTCACCCTGGTGGGCGCCACCACGCGGTTTGGACTCCTGACGCCACCGATGCGGGCACGGTTCGGGATGGTGGAGCGGCTGAACTTCTATCCGGCGGAAGACCTGGAGCGCATCGTGACCCGCTCGGCCGCGCTGCTGCAGATCCCGACCGACAGCGAGGGGGGCCTCGAGATCGCGAAGCGGAGCCGCGGGACGCCCCGCGTGGCCAACCGGTTGCTGCGCCGCGTGCGCGACTTCGCGCAGGTACGCGCCGAGGGGAAGATCACCGGCCCCGTGGCGCGAGAGGCCCTCTCCCGGCTCAACGTGGACGAGTTCGGGCTCGACGACATGGACGCGCGGATTCTGACCACGCTGATCGAAAAGTTCTGCCGGCGGACCGGTGGGACTCAACACCCTGGCCGTCGCCGTCGGCGAGGACAGCGGCACCCTGGAAGAGGTGTACGAGCCGTACCTCATTCAGCAGGGGTTCCTCGAGCGCACGCCGCGCGGCCGCTGCGCCACCGCCAACGCCTATCGCCGCTTCGGCATCACGCCGCCGCCCGGACAGGCCACGATCTTTGACGGCTGATCGTCGCTTCCGCACCGCCGACTTCGCGTACGATCTCCCCCCGGAACTGATCGCCCAGACACCCGGCGCCGAGCGGGGCGACAGCCGCCTGCTTCTTGTCAGGCGGGGCAGCGGGGCAGCAGCGCAGGAAGACCGCCAGTTCGCCGACCTCCCGAAGATCATCCCCGCCGGCGACCTGCTCGTCCTCAACTCCACCCGGGTGCGCCACGCCCGCCTCCTCGGCACTCGCCCCTCCGGGGCACCGGCAGAAGTGCTGCTGATCCACCCATCCACCGACGGTACCTGGCTCGCCATCGGCAAGCCGGGGAGCGCATTGCGCGAGGGAAAGCGGATCACGCTCGGACCGGAGTCGGAAATCGAGACGGTGGAAGTCCTCCCCGATGGCGAACGACGGGTACGCTTCGTGGGGACGCCTGCCGAGGAGGCGATTGCGCAATTCGGCCGGCTGCCGCTTCCGCCCTACATCGACCGCGATCCCGACGCGACGGACGAACTCCGCTACCAGACGGTCTATGCCGACCGCGAGGGAAGCGTGGCGGCGCCGACCGCCGGGCTGCACTTCACCGACGCGATGCTTGAGGAATTGCGGGGGCGCGGCGTGGACATCGTGTCGCTGGACCTGGAGGTCGGGCCCGGTACCTTCAAGCCCGTGGAAGAGGAGGACATCTCCGCGCATCCGATGCACCCGGAGCGATACGACATTCCCTCCGCCGTCGCCGCGGCCGTGCGAGGCGCCCGGGCGCGCGGCGCGGCCGTCTGGGCAGTCGGGACGACGGTGGTCCGCGCACTGGAGAGCGCCGCGAATGACGACGGCACCGTGCGGGAAGGGCCGGCGGAGACGCGTCTCCTCATCGCCCCGGGATACCAGTTCAAGGTGGTCAATCGGCTGGTGACGAATTTCCACCTGCCGCGCTCGACCCTCCTGATGCTGGTGGCGGCGTTTGCCGGATACGACACGATGATGACCGCGTATCGCCACGCCGTGGCGGAGCGCTACCGGTTCTACTCCTACGGGGACGCGATGTGCATTCTGTGAGCGCCAACGCCTCGACCCCTCACCCACTGCCCCCTCTCCCTGCCGGCGAGATCCGGCGGCTGCGTGGCCTCGCAGTGACAGCAGCAGATGACGTTCTCCTTCACCCTCCACGCCACCGAGGGCGAGGCCCGGGCCGGAACCCTCCATACCCCGCATGGTGAGGTCGCCACGCCGGCATTCATGCCGGTGGGCACCTACGGCACCGTCCGCGGCCTCCATCCGGTGGAGGTCGAGCGGACCGGCGCGCAGGTCATGCTCGGCAATACCTACCACCTGCATCTCCGTCCCGGCGAGGATGTGGTCCAGTCCCTCGGCGGGCTCCACGCCTTCTCGCACTGGAACCGGCCGATGCTGACCGACAGCGGCGGGTTCCAGGTCTTTTCGCTGGAGGGCCTCCGCACCATCGCGGAGGAGGGCGTCGCGTTCCAGAGCCACGTCGACGGCAGCCACCGGACGATCACCCCCGAGAAGTCGGTCGACATCCAGTGGGCCCTCGGCGCCGACATCGCCATGCAGTTCGACCACGTGGTTCCCGGCGGCGCCGACCACACCCTGGCCAAGGAGGGGATGGAGCGCTCCCTCCGCTGGCTGGAGCGGTGCAAGACAAGGCACAGCGAACTCCAATCCAGCGACCTTCTCCCCGCCTCCCGGCTTCCCCGCTTCCGCCGCCGCAGGCCCTGTGGCCCATCATCCAGGGCGGCACCCACACCGACCTGCGCCGTGCGTCCCTGGACGGGCATTCTCGAGCAGGGCCCCTGGACCGGCATCGCCATCGGGGGACTGTCGGTCGGCGAACCGAAGCCCGTGATGCACCGGGTGCTGGAGGAACTGGCCCCCGTCCTGCCAAAGGGCACGCCGCGTTATCTTATGGGTGTGGGTTTTCCGCAGGATCTGCTGGAGGGAATCGCGCGCGGAGTGGACCTGTTCGATTGCGTGGCCCCGACGCGGAACGGCCGGCACGGCTCGGCGTGGATCTCCACCGGCAAGGTGAATGTCCGCGCCGCGATTCACCGGCTCTCGAAGGAGCCACTCGATCCCGAGTGCGACTGCGAGACCTGTACGACGTTCAGCCGCGGCTACCTGCGGCACCTGTTCGTGGCGGAGGAGATTCTGGGCCTCCGGCTGGTATCGATCCACAATGTCCGGTTCCTGGTCCGGTTGGGGGAGTTGGCCCGCACCCACATCATGGCCGGTACCTTTGATGGCTGGAGCCGCGAATGGCTCCGCCGCTACCATTTGCGAGGCGAATCGTAATGCATGCTCTGTATCTGATGGCTCCGGCCGCCGGCTCCGGCGGCGGCATGTCCATGCTCCTCCTCCAGATCGGCCTGATCGGCGCCGTGTTCTACTTCCTCATCCTTCGGCCCCAGGCGCAGGCGCGGAAGAAGCACGCCGCCATGCTCGAGGCGTTGAAGAAGGGCGACGAGGTCATCACCTCCGGCGGCCTGATGGGCAAGGTGAAGAGCATCAAGGAGCAGGAAGTCACCATCGAGAGCGGCGACAGCACGGTGGTGGTGCATCGCGCCCGCATCGTCCAGGTCGGCGACACCGCGGCGCCCAACACGCCAGCCTGATGTCGGTCCTGCCCATTCACCTCCTTGGCTCCCCGGTCCTCCGGGAACCCTCGGCGCCGGTGCCCGAGGTGACGGACGAGGTGCGTCGGCTGGTCGAGAACATGTTCGAGACGATGGACGCTGCCGAGGGGGTCGGGCTCGCCGCCAACCAGATCGGGCAGGCGATTCGCATTGCCGTGGTCGACGCCGAAGGGTCCCGTATCGCGATGATCAACCCCGTCATCAGCGAGGCATCAGGGAAGGCGCGGGAGGAAGAAGGCTGCCTCTCCATTCCCGACGTCTACGGCGAAGTGACCCGTCCCGAACGCATCGTGCTCGAAGCCACCGGCCAGGACGGCGCCCCGTACCGGCTCGAGGCGGAGGGGCTCCTGGCCCGCGCCATCCAGCACGAAATTGATCACCTCGACGGCATCCTCTTTCTTGACCGATTGAGCCCGATGAAGCGGCGGTTACTGGTCGCCAAGTACCGGCGCGAACACAAGGAGGGCGACGGCCTCCTCCGGGAAGTTGCGAGGCCCTCCGGCCAAAGCCGCTGATGCGCATCGTCTTCTTCGGGACGCCAGAGTTTGCGGTCCCCTCGCTCGATACCCTTCGCCGTGGCGGCCATGAAGTGGCCGCCGTCGTCACCCAGCCCGACCGTCCCCACGGGCGCTCCCGGTCCAAGCTCATTCCCCCGCCAGTGAAGGTCGCGGCACAGGCCGCCGGTCTCGAGGTACTGCAACCGGAACGCCCGGTCGGCGACCTCTTCGCGGCCACGCTGCGGCATCATCGCGCCGACCTCGGCGTCGTCGCCGCCTACGGCCATATTCTCAAGCCCGACATCCTGGCCATCCCGACCCGCGGAATGATCAACGTCCACGCCTCGCTCCTCCCGAGGTGGCGCGGCGCGGCGCCGATCCAGGCCGCCATTCTCCACGGCGATCGGATGACCGGCGTGAGCATCATGCAGATGGAGGCTGGGCTCGACAGTGGCCCGGTCTACCTCCGGCGTGAACTGCCCATCGGCCCCGAGGACACCGCCGATATCCTGACGGCGCGCCTCGCGGAATTGGGGGCGGAGGCGCTGCTCGAGGTTGTGGACAGCCTCGATGCGGGCAGCATCACGGCAGAGGCCCAGCACGAGGCAGACGCCACCTTTGCACCGAAGATCTCCAGACCGGCGGCGCGAGTGCCGTGGAACAAGAGCGCCATAGACGTCGCGCTCCATATCCGCGCCTTCGACCCGTGGCCGGGGGCGTGGACCGAGGGACCGGCCGGTGAGGTGAAGCTGTACACCCCGCGACTCGCGGACGGCGAGGGGACACCTGGCAAGGTGCTCGAGGCGGGAACCGCACTGGTAGTGGCCTGCGGAGATGGCGCCGTTCAGGTGGCGGAGGTGAAGGCGTCCGGCGGACGACGGATGGCCGCGGCGGAGTGGCTTCGCGGTCGCCCCCTGGCGGTCGGGGACCGGCTGGGGTGAGGCCGCTCCCCCGTCTCCACGCCATCACGCACGACGCGATTCTCGCGGACGCCGACCTCGGGATCCGCGCGGCGGCGATCGCCGCCGTCGGGCCCGGCGGTGGCGCTGCACGTGCGGGGCGGAACAGCTCCGCCGCATTCCTGTCGAGGTGCGCCACGCGGTTCATCGTCGCTCGCGACGCCAGCGGAGGCGGCGGTGATCATCAACGCCCGACCCGACCTGGCCCGGGCCGTCGGCGCCCAGGGAGTGCAGCTCGGCAGCGGTGACCTTTCCGTCGCCGACGCCCGCCAGGTCCTCGGCAGGGGATGGATCGGTCGCTCAGTGCACGGCGTGGACGAAGCCCGCGACGCGATTGCCGAAGGAGCGGATTACCTCCTGCTCGGTTCGATCTTCGAGACGGCAACACACCCGGGCCAACCGGGACTCGGGCTCGGCGTCCTGGCCGAAGTGACTGCGCTTGGCACACCGGTGGTTGCCATCGGGGGCGTCACACCGGGTCGCTCGAAGGAGATCAGGGACGCGGGCGCGTGGGGAGTGGCCGCCATACGCGCGCTCTGGGATGCGCCCGACGCCTATGCCGCGGCGATGGAGATGCTGGCCCCATGGAGCGCCCCACAATGACGGAACTCACCATCACGTTGAACGGCGACCCGCGCACCGTCCCGGCGCCACTGACTCTGGCGGGCCTCCTCGAGCATCTGGAGCTGGACCCGCGCGCGGTGGTGGTCGAACAGAACCGCGTCATCGTCCGCCGACCCAGCCTGGCCGACACCGCGGTCGCCGAGGGTGACGTGATCGAGCTGGTCCATTTCGTGGGAGGCGGGTAGCCGCCACGCCATTATCTTTCCCCGCATGACTGACACCTTCCCGACCCCGCCCGGCGACACGCCAGACACGCCCCTCGAAATCGGCGGCCAGCCGTTCCGCTCCCGCCTCCTCGTCGGTACCGGCAAGTACCGTGATAACCTCCAGATGGCCCAGGCCATCGAGGCGTCCGGCGCCGATGTCGTGACCGTCGCCGTGCGGCGTGTGGACCTCGACCGCACCAAGGAGCAGGGCGTCCTGTACCACCTCCCGACCGACCGCTACTTCCTCCTGGCCAACACCGCCGGCTGCTACACCGCCGATGAGGCGGTGCGGTACGCGCGGCTGGCGCGCGAGGCGGGGTTCAACGAGTTCATCAAACTCGAGGTGATCGGCGACAAGGAAACGCTCCTTCCGGATACCGAGGGACTCCTGGCCGCCACCCGGACGCTGGTCAAGGAAGGATTCAAGGTCCTCGCCTACACCAATGACGACCTGATCACCGCCCTCCGCCTCGAAGAGGCGGGTTGCGCGGCCGTCATGCCACTCGCTTCGCCGATCGGCAGCGGCCTGGGATTGTTGAACCCCTATTCCATCCGCACCATCAAGAGTCGGCTCAAGGTGCCTGTCATCGTGGACGCGGGAGTCGGGACCGCCAGCGACGCCTGCCTCACCATGGAGCAGGGTGTCGACGGGATCCTGATGAACACTGCGCTCGCCGAGGCAGCCGAACCGGTGCTGATGGCGTGGGCGATGCGCCACGCGGTGGAGGCGGGACGCGCCGCGTGGAGAGCGGGCCGGATGCCACGTCGCGAGACCGCCGTCCCATCCAGCCCCACCAAGGGGATGCTGCGCTGAACCAGCCCGTCGGTGTCGATGCACGCCGCGCCGCACTCACCATCCTCCGCGAGGTTCGTGACGGTCGTCCCTTCGACGCCGCCCTCGGCGACGCCATCGAGGGGCTTTCCGATGCCGATCGCCGCCTCGCGCACGAACTGGCTGGCGGGGTCCTCCGCGCGCAGGACTCGCTTGACGACCGCCTCGCCCAGCTCATCCGTCTCGGCTGGGACTCCGTTTCCCCGCCGCTCCGCGATCTCCTCCGAGTCGGCGCGTACCAACTCCTCCACCTCGACCGCATCCCACCGCACGCCGCGGTCAGCACCTCCGTGGACCTGGCCCGGGAAATCGCCGGCAAGGCCCCGGCCGGCTTCGTGAACGCGGTGCTCCGTCGCCTCGGCCGGGAGGCGACGCCGGCACCGGCCATCGCCTCCGGCGATCCCGTGGCCGCCCTGGCGCGCGCGCACAGCCATCCGGAATGGCTGGTGGCCGGGTGGGTCGCACGCTTCGGGGCCACGGAAACGGAAGCACTGCTGCGCTGGAACAACGGGCGGCCACCGCTGGTGCTGCAGGCGGCGCGTGAGGACCTCACGGCACTGCGCGAACGGCTCGACGCCGCGGGGATCCCGAATTCGGCCGCCCCATTCGGCGCAGGGCTCGTGGTGGACACCACCCGACCCGGCGAGCTCCCCGGATATGATGAAGGTGCCTTCTTCGTCCAGGATGCCGCACAGGCCCTGGTGGCACGGTTCGCAGACTTCCCCCGCGACGGACGCGTCCTCGATGCCTGCGCGGCACCGGGCGGAAAAGCGATCGCCGTGGGGCGCAACGCCGGCGTGCTGGTGGCGGCGGAGCGGAGTCGGCGGCGCACGGCACGCCTCGGCGAGAACCTCCGGCGCGCCGGATCAGGGCGGGAGCACCTCGTCATCGCCGATGCGGGGGCTCCTCCGACCCGGCCCCTCGATGGAGTGCTGCTCGACGCGCCCTGCCTCGGCACCGGCACCTTTGCTCGGCACCCCGACGCCCGGCTGCGGGTCACCGCGGAGGCGTTGCGAGAACTGGCGACGACGCAGGCCTCCCTCCTTGCGGGGGCCGCGGCGGCGGTCCGACCCGGTGGGCTGTTAGTTTACGCCACGTGTTCCCTCGAACCGGAAGAGAATGAGGAGCAGGTGGCGCGTTTCCTCGCATCACACCCCGACTTTCACCGTGAACCCTCCGGTGCTGTCCCCGACGAATGCCTGTCGGAGCTGGGAGACCTCACTCTCCTGCCGCAGCGCCACGGTACCGACGGCGCCTACGCGGCGCGTCTGCGGCGGGCGCAATGAAATTTCGCCGCTTCACGCCGGAGTCTGATCCGATTGTCACCCGGCGATTCCTCGTCTGGCTGGGCGTCATCGCGGGCGCCTCGCTCCTCGGCTATCTGCTGGCGGCCGTGGTGCTCTTCCCCGCGCCGATCTCCGACGAGGGGAACCTGGTGCCGAGCGTGATGGGGCAGCCCTATGCCTCAGCGGAGGAGACGCTCCAGGCGGCGGGGTTCCGGGTGCGCCGGGAAGCGGAGATCCCGCATCCCACTGCCCTTGGCGGGATCGTGGTCTGGCAGGATCCTCCGCCGGAAATGCGGCTCCCGGCCTCCGCCGTTGTCCGCCTGACGGTGAGTACCGGCCCGGAATCGTCGGTCGTCCCCGACGTCGTGAACCTCGATCTCGACCTGGCGGCATCGGTGCTCCGGGAGGCGGGCTTCCGGGTCGGCCCGGTGGACTCGGTGGCTTCCCTGACCATTCCCGGGACGGTACTGGCCACCAGACCCGGGCTCGGCGTCGTCCGACGGCCGGGAGAATTCGTGACGCTGGTCGTGAGCCGCGGCCCAGCCGATATTCAGGTACCCTCCCTTCGCGGCCTGACCCGCGAGGAGGCGGCGGGCCGCCTGGAATCGCTGGGACTCAGCATGGGGTATGTCAGGTATGAGGACCGGCCCGGTGCGCAGCCCGGCGTCGTGCTGGCACAGAGACCCTCCCCCGGCGTGCGACTCCCCCGGCGGAGCCGTGTGGACTTGACCCTGGCGAGGACACCGTGAATCCGATCATCGCACCGAGCGTCCTGAGCGCCGACCTTTCCCGCCTCCGCGAACAGGTCGAGGAGGCGCTCGCCGGCGGCGCCGAGTGGATGCACGTGGATGTGATGGATGGCCATTTCGTCCCGAATCTCACCTTCGGGGCGCCGATCATCAGGGCCATCCGCCGAATCACCGACTGTCCGATCGACGTCCATCTGATGGTGGAGCGGCCGGAGCAGTACATCGAGGAGTACGCCGCGGCCGGCGCGAATGTCTTCACCTTCCACCCCGAGGCCACCGTGCATGTGCAGCGCCACCTGGCCGCCGTACGGGAACGCGGGATGCTCGCGGGTTTGACGCTCAACCCGTCAACACCGCTCGCGCTGATCGAGGAGGTTGTTCCCGATCTTGACCTGGTGCTCGTGATGTCGGTGAATCCGGGATTCGGCGGACAATCGTACATCCCGGCCACCACCGACAAGATCCGACGCGTGCGCGCACTGCTCGACGCGCGGCGGTCAGGCGCCCGGCTCGAAGTGGATGGCGGGATCACACCCAAGACCATCGCGCAGGTGCACGCCGCGGGCGCGGATACATTCGTGGCGGGCACCGCCGTCTTCGGCGCCGCCGATATCGGCAGCGCCGTCAGTGAACTCTATCGCCTGTGCCAGGCACGGGCCTGAGGAAGAGCGACATGATGTCCAAGCAGTGGTGGGTCGTCGGCACCATCGTCGTCGGAATGGTCGTGGGCGCAGTGGCCCTCGTGAAGAACAGCCCTGACAACTACGGCGTCGCCGTCAACAAGAAGGCGCCCGGACTTCCGCGTCGTGGACCTCGCAACCGGCGACACGGTCTCCCTCCGGGAGAAATACGCCGGCCAGGTGACGCTGGTGAACATCTGGGCGACGTGGTGCGCACCATGCCGCGAAGAGATGCCGTCGATGGAGATCGTCTACAAGCAGCTCGCACCGCGCGGGTTCAAGGTGGCGGCGGTCAGCATCGACGACGGGGACCCGGCGGGCGTCATCGCGTTCGGAGCGGAGCATGGGGGTGACCTTCGACCTGCTCTTCGACCAGAGCGGGGAGATCCAGCGCATCTACCAGACCACCGGGGTGCCCGAGAGCTTCCTCCTCGACCGGAACGGCGTGATCATCAAGCGGATCATCGGCGCGCACGACTGGAGTTCCCAGATCAACCGGGAATTGATCGAGCGGCTGCTCGACCAGTCGAGCTGAACCGCGGGATGCGCGTCCTCGGAATCGAGTCCTCCTGCGACGAAACCTCCGCCGCGATCGTCCGACTCGAAGCGGGGCGCCCGATGCTGGAAAGCGTCGTGATCCTCTCGCAGGATGTGCACAAGGTGTTCGGCGGTGTGGTGCCCGAACTGGCGAGCCGCGCGCACCTGACCGCGGTCGGTCCCGTGGTGGACCGGGCCCTGGGAGAGGCGGGCACCACCCTCGACGACATCGACGCCATTGCCGTGACGGCCGGCCCGGGGCTGGTCGGCGCACTGCTGGTGGGGCTGATGTACGGGAAGACGCTCGCCTGGTCCACCGGGAAGCCACTGATCGGTGTGCACCACATGGAGGGGCATCTCTTCGCGCCGGCGCTGGAGGACCGGGAGTTCGCCCCGCCCTTCGTGGCGCTCCTCGTCAGCGGCGGCCACACACTCCTGCTCGATGTCCCCGCCTGGGGTGAGTATCGCCTGCTCGGCCAGACGCTCGACGATGCGGCGGGCGAGGCCTTCGACAAGGTCGCCACGCTCCTCGGCCTCGGCTATCCCGGCGGCGCTCCGCTCGAACGGCTCGCCGCGACCGGCAGGGCCGGGAAGTTCGTCTTTCCCCGCCCCCTGCTCCGCGACCTGAAGGGGGACGGTCCCAACCGCTGGAACTTCTCGTTCAGCGGCCTCAAGACCGCGGTGCTGCGCACCGTGCGGCAGAGCGCCGACCTCGATGCCGAGCGTGCGGACCTCGCCCGTGGGTTCCAGGACGCGGCGATCGAGGTGCTGGTCGAGAAGACCGCCGCCGCGGCGGAGGAGTTGGGCTACCCCCTCGCGATGATCGGCGGAGGGGTGGCGTGCAATCGAGCGCTGGCCAACCGGCTGCGGGAACGACTGGGCACCCGGGTGCGTGTGTCTGTCGCGAGTCCGCGCCTCAATACCGACAATGCCGCCATGATCGCCGCCGCGGGCGCCTGGCGACTGGCGCGCGGCGAACGGAGCGGCCCCGGATTGGAACCGAGCGACAGCCTGCCTCTGCCTGGCCTCATTCCCTCAGCCGCCTGAATCGGAGTCTCGATGCCCGTCTACCCATTCAACATCAATCTCGGCCCGATTGAGGTCACCGGCTACGGGATCATGATGATGGTCGGCTTCCTGGTCGGCGGATGGCTCATCGGGCTCGAGCTCGAGCGCCGAGGGCTGAACCGGAACTACTCCTCCGACATCGTGATGGCGGCGCTCATCGGCGGCGTCCTCGGAGCCAAGCTCTGGTACGTGGCCCTGACACAGGACCCCGGCGCCCTCTTCTCCCGCGGTGGCCTGGTCTGGTACGGTGGGTTCCTGGGCGGCGTGGTGGCCGTCCTCGCCAACGGATGGCGGCTCGGCGTCCCGGCCCGGTGGACGCTGCAGATCACCGCCCCCGCCCTGGCCGCCGCCTATGCCATCGGGCGCGTCGGCTGCTTCCTGGTAGGGGACGACTACGGCGGCCCGACCAACCTCCCATGGGCGGTCTCGTTTCCAGAGGGTCTACCCCCCTCGACCGCCGGTAACCTCGCCGCATTCGGCGTCACCGTGCCGGCCGGACTCGACCCCTCGACGCTCCTGGCCGTCCACCCGACACAGCTCTACGAAACGGGACTGATGCTGCTGGCGTTCATGGTCCTGTGGAAGCTCCGCTCACGGGACTGGGGGACGGGGACGCTGCTGGGTGTCTACCTGATGATGGCCGGCGTGGAGCGGTTCTTCATCGAGATCCTGCGCGCCAAGGACGACAGGTTCTTCGGTGGCTTCACCGTGGCGCAGGTGACCAGCGTGGCAATCGTGCTGGTCGGTACCATTGTCTTCGCCCGCCTCAAGGGCGCAGGCGAAGCCCCGGCGGGGGAGTACCTTTCCATGACACCAGCCAAAACCGTCAAGTAGATTGACAGCTCGTTAAGCTGTTGACAGATAAACCACTTGGGCAGTCAAAGCCGAAATCGTCAAACTGTTTGACGGTTTCGGCTGTTTTTTGGCTCCTCTCCCAGACGCGCAAGTCATTGCTGCCAAATGGCTTGCGGTTTTGTTCAACGTGGCACGGAGAGTGCTTTAGAAGTTGTCCAGCAAGGGGTGACCACTGCCCCTGGAAAAAGTGGTAGGTCGAAGAAGGGTTGGAGCGGGCACATCTGCCCGTCTCCGTATAACTCAGGGGGCGATCTACCACCTCTCTAGCGCAGACGGCCCGCCGAATTCGGCGGGCCGTTTGCTGTTCTGTCATTCGTGCCCCCGCTGGACGACAGCACTCGACTACCGCCGCGCGTGCAGTCTCGCCTTCAGGCGATCGACCTCGGCGCGCAGTTCCGCGAGATCGGCGTCCATCCGCTCGAGCGAGCGCAGGAGATCCACTTCGAACGGTATCGAAGGGCCGGTCTTGACCGGTCCGCTCTCCGCCTGGTCGGAACGTCCCGGCGGCAGTGGTTCGGGTACGAGTGCCTGCGTCACCCGCAGACGCCGGGGCTCGAGGAAGAACGTCCAGACCACCGCCCCGATGAACAGCAGCAGCAGGATGCCCTGTGCCGTCAGCGATTCGACCGTCCGGTAGATCCCCAGTCGTTCGATCTGCGGCGCCCACGAGACCACCGTGATCGGTACCACCCCACCACCCTGCAGCTCCGCAATCCCCTTCCCCAGGAACACGAACGCCATGTAGTAGAGGAACGCGCTCGTGATGCCGAAGAACGGCTTCAGGGGCAACTTGACGCCGAACCGGTTGATGAGCACATAGACCACGGCGAGGACCACCGAGGCGGCGAGGATGCCGAGGACGACTGGCCAGACTGCGCCGGACGCCGGCCCGGCCAACAGCAGCGCCTTGTAGAACAGGACCGTCTCCACGCCCTCGCGATAGACCGCCAGGAAGGCCACCGACGGCAGCGCAAACATCGACCCCGACACGAGGGCGTCCTGCACCTTCCCCTTCACGAACCGATTCCACTTCGCCACTTCCATCTTCGACAGCAGCCAGTAGCTCACATAGAAGAGCGCCGCCGTGGCGACCAGCATCGTGACACCCTCGAGCACCTCCTGGCTGGCCGGCGAAAACCGGAAGATGGTCTCGAACGCGACGGCGGTGAGCAGGCTGACGACCACCGCCGCACCAACGCCGATGTGAACGTCGCGCTTGCGCCTGGCGTTGCCCGTCTTCGTCAGGAAGGCGATCAGCGCCCCGATGAGAAGGATCGCCTCCAGCCCTTCACGCAGCAGGATCACGAACGACTGCACGAAGAGGTCGGTCGTCGTCATCGGCGTCCCGAGAATCCGTTCCGCTCGGGCCAGCCCCGTTACCAGGTCGGCATGCAGGACATCCAGCTCAGTGGAGGTGGCGCCACCCCCGGCGCGACCGCGAAGCGTCGCAAACCCGGCTTCGAGCTGTCCGGCCAGCGACGGGTCGATGGCGCGCAGCCCCGACTCCACCTGTTCGAAGGTCAGATAGGCCTCGAACGCCTCGGCGCTGGCCGCTTCACTCTGCCCCGCGGCGGCGAGTGTGAGGACCGAGTCGAGGCGGAGATTCACTTCGGCGAGAACCGCCTCCGCGCGCACGCCGGCTCCCTGCCCCTGGAAGCTCCGGACGGCAGCGATCACGGGGAGGGCCGACTCGACCGGAGCACCGAGTTCCTCGGCAATCTGGACATCGGACATCCTGGCCGTCGTGCTGAAGGTCCGCAGTCCCGCCGGTACCTCGCCGGACGGGGCGGGGTACCTGAGCAGTGTGGCATACGCCGCGGCGGCCCAGCGGTCGGCATTGCTCAGGCGAGTCTCGAATGCCGGCATCGCGGTTCCCGAAACGCCGATCGTGATGCGACGGTAGAAGTCGAGCGGGGAGGTGTTCACCAGCCTCGCACCATCCCGGAGGGCGGAGGGCGGCGGCATGAGGCCGAGCCCAGCCGGCCCATCACCGCTCCCCGTGAGGCCGTGGCAGCTGGCACAATCCTGCTGATAGATCTGCGCCCCGCGTGCGAGGGTGGGCGCCGTACCGGGGACCTGGTCGACATCGACGCGATAGCGCTCTGCAAGGCCACTGGTGATGGAACGGGCTGCGATGGCGAGTGAATCGGGGTCCGCCGTGCGATCGACCATGCCGATCATCTGATCGATCGTCCCGATGGTCGAAGCCGAGGACTCGGGGGGGAGTCGCTCGGCGGTGCGGCGTGCTTCAGCCAGAAAGAGGTTGGCTTCCTCGACCTCGGCGGCGGAAATGACCCGCCCGCCGGACACTCCGATGCGGTATTCCTGCGCCGCGAGCTGCACCGTCGTCGCGATGCGCTGGACGACCGGCGCCAGGTCATCTCCCGCCGCAACCGACTGAACCCCCTGTTGAGGGGCGGCGAGGAGGAGGGAGGAGGCCAGCAGCGGAATGAGAATCATTATCAAGTCGTTTTGTCGGCGAAGGTGGAAAGTAGGTGCCGATGGTCGGATTGGCTAGTGCTGAATTCGGGAAAGAACGACGACCGCCCCTGCTACCCCGTGGGTGTGGGTCAGGGAGAGGAGAAGCGAGTATTCAGCGGGGATGTCGGACGCGATGCCATGCAGAGCCAGGAGCGGTCGTCCATCCGGCTGCCGCGAGACCTCCAGATCGTGCCAGCCGACCGCGCGCATGCCCGGCAGCGACTGCAGCGCCTTGTAGGCCGCCTCCTTGGCCGCGACCCGGACGGCAAAGTGTGGCGCCGGGTCCGGCTGCCGCATCACGTACTCCCGCTCGCTCTCCAGCAGGAACCGGCCGAGCGCCCGCTCTCCGAACCGCCCCAGGATGTGTCTGGCCCGTTCCACCTCCACGATGTCCATTCCCACCCCGATCACGCTCACAGCCGGCCCCAGAGCATCTCGGCCAGCGGCATCAACACCGCGGGGATGGGCAGGAACCCGCCGAGAAGGAGTCCGGCCCACAGGGCGACGGCGAGCACCACTCCCGTGAACGTCCAGAGCGGCCAGCGGGCGCGCCGCCACAATGCCACCTGTTCGATATCAGGTTCCCATTCCGCCAGTTCACGCTCTGCCAGCGGAGATCAGCGCAGACCACGCGCTCTCCAGGCGTCTCGCCGTCGCGAGGGCCTGATGGCCCCACTGGTCATCCGTCGTGTGCTCGAGTTCCCCCGCCTCGCGGAGCAGGGCGCCGGCACCGGCGCCGAGTCGGGCGTGGATGGCACGGTGTTCGGCCGGAGTGACGCGGTGCCGTTCCAGTCTCCACTCGGGCATTCGTGCGGCAACCGCCGCTGCGGTGATCCGCGCGTCGACTTTCCCGATCAGGACCCCGGCTGCCTCCTCGGCCGCCTGGTCCCAGAGCGCGGCCCAGACAGCGGGCGCAAGCGCGGCGCGCGCTTCCACGCCGTCTCCCGCGGCCAGCGCGGCGCGCGCCTGCCCAGCGGCCTCGAGCAAGCGGGTGACCAGGCCGAGCCGCACCGACCCCAGCAGGAGATCGGGACCGCCTGGAGAGACGGGGTGCACGAGCCGACCGAGTGCCGGCCCGAGCTCAGGGAGAGAGAGTCCTTCTTTCACCGACGCTCCCACAGCGGACGCCCTCCCTTGAGATCAGACACCGCAAGCGCCGCCCGCTCGCCCGACCGCTCCTCATACCGCCGGACATACTCGACCAGCGGTTCCGGCTCGAAGGCCGTGCGCGGAAGGCCGGTCACGCCCAGGGCAGCCTCGATGGCCTCGGCAATCCCCTCCACCTCCACGAGGACATCCATCAGCGGATACCACTCGAGTCGCACCTCGGCATCGTGCACGCGGTAGACCTCAACGAACCGATCCACCGACTTGATGACGCGATACCCAAGCGCGGTGAGAATGCTGGTCGCGGTCCCCCCCTCGCCCTCGATTGCACACTCGAGTTCGTCGCGAAGCTTGTACCCCTCGGGCGACCGCCGTGTTGGGCCTTTCCACGCCATCTGGGTGCGGGCAGGCGCTCCCTCCGGTTTCCAGGTCCGGATGCGCAGCACCTCATCGCGATCCCGGAGAACCCCATCCCTGTCGAAGATCCGGTCTTCCATCAGGCCGCGGAAGACGGACTCCGCCCCGGACTCGACCAGGTGCCGGCGCAGCAGTGCCGGGTCGGGCACGACCGCCTTCAGTTCGAGCTCCGGGTGGGCTCCCGCAACGTCGTTCATGCGAGTATCGCCTCCAGCACCGCTTCGGTGTCCGAGAGGTCCTCGAACACCGCGCGGGCGCCGGCCTCGCGAAGGTCGGTCACCGCATAGCTGCCCGTTGCCACCGCGACGGCGCGGGCGCCGATATCGCGCCCGCACGTCACGTCCGCCGGGGTGTCGCCGACGATGACCACCATTTCGCCGGCCGGCACCCGTCCAAAGATCGGCGCGGCGCGCTCGGCGGCGATGGCGGGCAGGTCCGGCCGATGCGAGGAATCGGAACCGTAGGCGCCGACCCGGAAGCGTGCGGGGTTCAGCCCGCCCGACCGCAGCTTGAGTCCGGCACCCCGCTCGACATTTCCGGTCAGCAACCCGAGGACAATATCCGCCTGCGCCTCGAGACGATCCAGCAACGCGGACACCCCGGGAAGGACGCGTGTCCGCTGCGGCGTGCGAGCCAGTTCCGTCTCGAGGAGCACCAGGTACCGTTCCAGGATGTCGGTCACGGCGCCGGGGTCGCCCGCGGACGCGTCGCCCGCCGCCTCGAGCATCTCGCGCACGATCTGTGGATCGGTCTTGCCGTCGAACCGGATTCGCGACCACGCGTCGGGGTCGATCATGCGGTCGGCCATCGCCGTGGTGATGGCGCGCCGACCGGCGCCGGGAGTGAGCAGGAGGGTGCCGTCAATATCGAAGAGGACGAGCACGCGAGTCATCCGGAGGCGGCCGCTCCCGGCATGCGACGCGCAGTCACGAAGAGCTCGCGCAGGTGTGCGGCACGCGTCCCCGGTGCCCAGGACTCCCGCAACACACCACCACACGACACCGTTGAATGCACCAGGGTGTCATCCTCCCCGGCAAATGCCACGTGCGTAACGCTCCGCCCATTCTCGCTGAAGAAGAGCAGGTCCCCCGGACAGCACGGCCTCGAGCTGGATTTCCTGCCCGACGAGTGCCTGCGCGGAAGAGTCTCTCGGCAGGGCCACGCCGCGCGCCGCGAACGTGGTCTGCACCAGCCCGGAGCAATCCACGCCGTACTGGGTGACTCCACCCCATTGATAGGGTGCGCCGGCGAAGGTCCGTGCCGCCCACTCTTCCGCCGGCATCGCGATCGCCTCCGCAATCATTTCGACCGCCGGCAGGACGTGCCCCTCCAGCAACTGTCCCGACGTGCCATCCGGCAGCAGCACCCGTCCGTGGACGATGGCCACGCGGGCGCGGACCGGGACGCGGCGTCGGCCGACTTCCGTTTCCACCTCGGCTCCACCCGACCAGCCATCGGCCCTGCCCCGCCAGCGCTCCGCTTCTTCCGCGCTGACCTCGCAGAGGTAGCCGCCGTGGGCCCACCCTTCGTACTGATCGAAGAACGTGCGCACCCGATGCCAGGAACCGACGGTTTCGAGCACCTCGGCGGTCTCTCCCAGGACCAGCTGCGACACCTGCTCGGTCCGCAGCGATGCCTCCCGGTAGAGGGGGGCCACGGCGGCGTGCGTGATGACTGATGTCACGCAGGGCTCCCCTTCGCCAGCTTCGCCTGGCAGGACGCACAGCGTTCAACACCCCGAAAGGCGCAGATCAGGCAGATGAAGGTGCCGCAATCGATGCAGGGATACCCCTCGGAGGCCCGCTCTTCCCGTCCGCAGGCACGGCACTTCATCCCGTCGTGTTCGTGACTCTCCGCCATGCGGCCTCCCCTCAGATGTCCAGGTTCCAGCGCTTGATCTTGTTGATCAGCGTGGCGCGTGAAATGCCCAGCTCAAGCGCCGAGCGTGTGCGATTGCCGCCATGATGCCGCAGCGTCCGCTCGACATGCTGGCGCTCCAGCTCCTCGAGGGCCAGCGGCGTGTGGCGCCGGTCGCCGGGACCGGGCCGCGCGCGAAACTCGCCCGGCAGGTGTTCGACTCCGACCGCCCCCTGCCCCCGCCCCAGGATCAGCGCGCGCTCCAGCACATTTCGCATCTCGCGAACGTTGCCCGGCCAGGCATAGCCCAGCAGGCGCTCGAGCGACTCCGCGCCGATTTCCGCCGGACCCTCGGGCAATTCCGTCCGCAGGTCGTTGAAGATCCGGGTGATCAGCGCGAGGCGATCATCGCGCGAGCGCTCACGCACCGCGGGAAGTCGCACCGGCATGACGCTCAGGCGGTAGTAGAGATCCTCCCGGAATCGCCCTGCCTCAACCTCCGCAGCCAGGTCCTTGTTGGTGGCCGCGACCAGTCGAACGTCCACGGTGATTTCGCGCGTGCCGCCCAGCCGGCGAAAGGTCTTCGTCTCGAGCACCTTCAGCAACTTGGGCTGCAGCTCCAGCGACAGGTCCCCGATCTCGTCGAGGAAGATCGTGCCCCGGTCGGCGATCTCGAAGAGTCCCTGCTTGCGGTCCTTCGCATCGGTGAACGCCCCCTTCTCGTGCCCGAACAGTTCGGAGTCGAGAAAGGTGGCGCTGAGGCCGGCGCAGTTGACCTCCACGAACGGCATCCGCGCCCGGGGGCCGAGGTTGTGGATCATGCGCGCGACCCACCCCTTGCCGCTGCCGCTTTCGCCGAGGAGGAGCACCGTGGTCCGCTCGCTCAGCGCGAGGAGCGAAATCTGGTGGGCGAACGCCTTCATCGTGGCCGACCCGCCGAGGGAATCGAGCCCGTGGCCGGCTCCGCCCTGGTGGACCAGCGCCTCGTTGACCCGCCGCAACCGGGCCTTGTCCGCGACGCGGGCGGCCGCGGCGGAGAGGTGCGTCATGTCCACCGGCTTCGAGAGGAAGTTCTCCGCGCCGAGCTGCATGGCGCGCACGGCGGTGGGGACGTCGCTGTTGCCCGTCAGCAGAATCACCCCGGCGTCGCGCTCCCGGAGTTTCTCGAGCACCTCGAGACCGTCCATCCCCGGGAGGTGCAGATCGAGCATCACGACGTCGGGATGCAGCCGGTCGTAGGTGGCGAGCCCGGCCTCCCCGCTCAACTCGCGGGTGACTTCCCAGCCAAGTTGCTCGAAATAGTTGCCGATCGCGCGAAGCACGTCGGTGTCGTCATCGATCAGCAGTACGGACCCGATCATCGTATCACCTCGCGCCGCGGCCAGGATGCCGCGGGAGTTCGAACCAGAAACGCGCCCCGCCCCCGGGGCGGTTTTCGGCGCGGATGTCGCCGCCGTGGGCCCGGATGATCCCGTGCGAAATCGACAGTCCGAGCCCGGTGCCTTCCCCGACCGGTTTGGTGGTGAAGAATGGCTCGAAGATACGCGCCATCACGTCGGGTGGAATACCCGACCCGCCATCCAGAACCTCAAGCAGCACCCGCGGGCCGTCCGCCCACAGGCGCACCGTACCGGTGGCCCCCGTGGTGCGCATCGCGTGCGCCCCGTTGGCCAGGAGATTCAGCACCACCTGCCGAATCTGATCGGGATCGGCGTGGGCGGTGGGGAGGTCTGGAGGGCACTCCACCGCCCAGCGTCCGAGCCGGTCGCCATTGGCGCTGAGGACCTCGCGCACCAGGACTCCGAGGTCGACCTCCGTCCGACGGAGAGGACGCTGCCGGGCGAACGCCAACAGGTCGGTGACGATCTGCGCCGCTCGCGTCGCCTCGGTGCGGATGCTCTCCACCACCCGCTGACTCCCCTCGTCCAGCGGTTCGTCAAGGAGCAGCGCCTGGGCCAGCGCGCTGATGCCGGCGAGGGGATTGTTCAACTCGTGCGCCACGCCACTGACCAGTCGACCGAGCGCAGCCAGCTTTTCAGTGTGACCGAGCTGTTCACGGAGCCGCTGTTCGTCGGTCACGTCGCGGGCAATCGCGAGCACCAGAGGTGCGCCCGCCTCCTCCCCGGCTGCCGGCACGGCCACCACCTCCGCCTCCCGGACCGCCCCATCAGGCCGGCGCAGGTGCATGATGAACTCCCGGGGCTCCCCCCCGCGCACCTCTGCAAGCTGCTTCGCAACGTACTCCGATTCCGCCGGCAGGACGAAATCCGCGAGTCGGGGCGACTCCTCCTCGAACCCCCCGAGCGCGCGCGCCGCCGGGTTGACCGAGCGCAGGATCCCCTCTTCGTCCAGCGTGAAGATGGCGACCGGAACAGTGGCGAACAATGCCCGGTACCGAACCTCGGAACGGCGTAGTTCATCCGTTGCGACCCGTTCCCGGGTGATGTCGCGCATCAGCGCGACCGATCCGCCGGCCCTCTCCTTCGGCCCCAGCGGCGCCAGCGACACTGACAGCAGGCGGGCCTCCCCATCCGGACGCACGATGCGCGACTCGAACCGATGCGACTC
Source organism: uncultured Gemmatimonadales bacterium (assembly GCA_963699825.1). Lineage (GTDB taxonomy): Bacteria > Gemmatimonadota > Gemmatimonadetes > Gemmatimonadales > GWC2-71-9 > SPDF01. The sequence continues at coordinate 395,997 of CAVOVI010000013.1, read as the reverse complement.
GCCGCCGCCCTGCGGATTGCCCGGGAGGAGCGCGGAGAGCGCCCGGCCCTGCAAGGCTTCGGCCGAGCTGCCGAAGAGATCCGCCGCCGCCGCATTCGCGAACCGCACGTCGCCCTGCCCGTCCGTCAGCACGATCGCGTCGTGCGCCGCCTCGACGACGAGGCGGAACCGCTGTTCCAGCCGAAGCACCTGGCTGACGTCATCCACCGCCACCACGTGCCCCCCCTCGGGGAGTGGCGTAGCCGTGACAACGAGGGACCGGCCGTTCCCCGACTCGAGCAGGGTCGTGACCCCGGAGCCAGCCTTGGAGGACAGCGCCACCGGATCCTCCCGGCCCTCGGCTCCCTCCGCAAGGAGGCCATGGAAAGGGCGCCCGACGATGTCGGTGACCGCCACCCCGGCGAGGTCGGCGATGAAGCGGTTGGCCCGGGCAATCCGACCATCCGCATCGAGGATCGCGAGGCCGGTTGCGGCGGCATCGAAGGCAGTCTGCCACTCCCGCCGGCTGCGGCTGACCAGGTCGAACAGCCGGCTCTTGCCGATGGCCAGCGCGGCCTGGTCGGCGAACGCGACGGCGAGGCGGCGTTCTTCGGACGAGTATTCCCTCGGGCGGTCGTGGAAGAAGGCAAGGACCCCGATGGTCTCGTTGGCGAAGACCAGCGGGAGAAAGGCAAGCGAGGCGTACCCCTCAGCTTGTACCGCTGCCGCCATCGGCGACGCGAAATCGCTCCGGGCATGCTCGACGAAGACCGGCCTCCCCTCGAGCAGCGTCGAGGCGGCCGGGAGGGCGTGAAACTGCCGTTCGAGTGCCCGCGCGTACTCGGGGGAGAGATTGATCCGCGCCAGACACGACGCCGATCGCTGCGCCGGGTTCAGCAGGAATACGGCGGTGCGTTCCGCACCGAACACCCGCATCCCTTCCTCGGCGAGAAAGTGCGTGGTGCGATCGGCGTCTTCCACGCCGGTAAGCGCATGAGCGACGCGGCCGAGCGCATCGATCTGGTCCAGTCGGGTCAGCAACTCCCCGCGGAGGCGCAGCCCACTGATGGCGGCGGCAAGCTGGTCCCCCACCGCCTGCAGCAGCAGGAGCGTCTCTGGCGAAGGCGCGAGCCACGCCTCGGCAGGCCCCGTGACCGTGAGCACTCCTGTCACGACTGACCCGAAACGCATCGGCACCATCGCACCGGGGCGGTGCGGGCGGGGCCGCCGTGGATCCGGCGCCGCTTCCGGCTCGGCTTCCAGATCGTCACTCGACCGCATCTCGCCGCTGCGCGAGACAGCCACTTGCGGGTCCCTCTCACCGAGGACGTCGCCGACCCGATAGAGGCGGGCCTCCCGGCCGAGCGCGCCGAGTACCACCAATCCCGGCAGTTGCTCGCCAGGCCGTCCAGCAATCATCGCCCCCGTTGCCTGGCCTACCGTCAGTGCGGCCACAAGCCCTCGCTCGACCATCGCGTCGAGCGTGCCGAGGCCGGAAAGGTCGTGGGCCAGCGCGCGCAGGGCGTCGCTCCCGGCCAGCGTCGCTTCCGCCATCGCTTCTGCCGCGCGGGTCGAGTCGGCGGTACGTGTCGCCTGGATCGCGATGGCCGCGTGGGCGGCGATCGCGGCCACCACCTGGATCGCTTCGTCGTCGTAGGCGTCCACCCGGTAGGACTGCGTCGACAGCACACCGATCACGCGGTCACCCAGCATCATCGGAGCGTGGATCGCCGACCGGCTGGGCTCCCCTGAGCCGAAGGGCTCTCCGCGCCCCGCCTGCACCGCCTCCGGGCGGCCGAAGGCCAGCACCCGCCGTTGACGAACGACCCAGCTCGTCGGCCCATCGCCGAGTGGGGCCTCCTCCGGGGGCAATCGCTCGCCGCGATCGGTGTGGTTCACGAACAGGAGGCGCTCGGTGGCGGGATCGTACAGCGCCAGGTAGAAGGCATCGCAGTCGACGAGGCGACCGACTTGTGCGCGCAGGACCTCGTACAGGCTCGTTGGATCGAGGAATCGCGCCGTCGCCTCGGCGATCTCGGCCAGCACCTCGACCGGAAGTGACCCGCCTCGATACGCTCGGCTCATGAGGCCGTCGGTACCATGACCCGGATCGCGCCGGGTACAACGGTTGCCGTGAACGGGGTCTGCCCGCCGAGATCCCCGTCGAGTTCCACAGGGACGACGGCGTCGGTTTCGATGTGGATTTCACGCCCGCGCACATGACCGATTCGGGACCCGGGACCCTCGGCGCGGCGCAGAAAATGCCAGATCGCCTGGACGCCGTCCGCCAGCCCATCGGCGCGCAGCACGACCACGTCGAGCAATCCGTCATCGGGGCGGACCCCCTCTCCGAACCGAAGGATCGGAGGCAATACCTCGGCGCAGTTCGCGACCAGGACAACCGCCGCGTTCGCCTCGTACTCCACGCCATCCACCCGGATGTGATAGCGGTGGCTTCGCATCTCGCTGATCAGGCGCAGCGAGGTGGCGATATACGCCCCCACCCCCCAGCGCTGCTTCAGCGCGCTCGATGTTTCCGCCATGATCTGGGCGTCGAATCCTGCCCCGCACGCCACGGCGAAGTAGTGCGGCACCCCGGTGATGTCGTCGAGCCGCCCGAGGTCAAGCCGCTTGGAGATGCCGCGCACCAGGATCTCGGCGGCCCGACCGGGAACAAACGGAATGCGGAGATTGCCGGCGAGGAGGTTTCCTGTCCCGCCCGGGATGAGCGCGAGGGCCACGTCGGTACCCACCAGCGAGGATGCCGCCTGCATGGTGGTGCCGTCACCGCCGAAGACCGCGACCGCGTCCATCCCGGCCGCCACCGCTTCGGCGGCCAGGCGGCTCGCATCACCGGTCCCGCCGGTTGCGACCACCTCGGCTTGCCAGCCACCACGCCGCAGCACGTCGCGGACTTCGCGAACGGCCTTCGGCTTGGTTCTCGCGGCAGCCGGATTGGTGATCACCAGGGCACGTGGCACGCTAGAACTCCTGCTCCCAGAGGACGTCGAGGCCTGCCTGGTACCTGTCGTTGGTGGTCAGCGGCGCCGTCTGCTGGTCGGCAGTGCACGACGTCGACGGCTCGAAACTGGCAAGGAACCGGAACCCTCGCGCGAAGCGATACTCGAAACTGGCCCCGATGTTCTTGTAGCTGGTGGCGCCGCCGGTCGTGCAGATTCCGGCGCTGAACGTGAGGAACGTCTTGCGGCCGATCTGCCACCCCGCGGCGAGCTGGGTGGCGGTCGAGGAGCCGTAGGAGCCCCCGGCGGTGCCCGGCCGCAGTTCAATGTAGTCCACCGGAACCCGGAGGTCCGTGACGAGAGCACGCTGGAGTTCGCTGGTCACGGCGCTCGACAGGTAGGCGAGCCCCAGATTCAGCGCCTGTTGCTGATCGCCCGGCGCCCCACCCGTCGTCTGGAGCGTCGACGCCGGGCGACGGAACATCAGGTACGAGACGAGGTTCGTCTCCGAAATCGGGGGCAGAATCGTGGACGTCAACTCGAGCTTCGGTTCGAGCATTGTGCCCGTGATGTTGGCGATCACCGGCACGTCCTGGCTGCCGTCGAGGGGGCGCACGATGTGCTCGGCCTTGATGTTGAGATCCGCGTTCAGGTCGGGGGTCCCGAGGAACCGTACCTGCCCCTGCTGCACCTTGAAGTCGCGCCGCACCGGCCCGATCACGAGCGTGTAGTTCCCTCGGAGCGCATCCATCCGCCCATCCACGCGGTAGTCCCGGCGCAGCTTGTCGACGCGAACCTCGCCGCCGAGCTGGATGTTCGCTTCGTTCGAGCGCAGCCAGAAGGCATCGCCGACCCGAACGGTGAGATTGTCCACGCGGAGGGAATCGATGAACCGGTTGCGCGTCGTGTAGCCGCGCTGGAGCATGCGCTGGAACCGCTGGTCCAGCAGGTCCCGGAACTCCGGATCGTCGAGGTCGACCACGTCCTTGGTCACGAGGTCGGCGAAGTAGAGCGCCCCCCGGTTCGCGGTCACGCCACCGGTCAGCGTCGGCGAGCTGTATGGGCCGGTCAGGCGCATCCGACCAGTGACGTTGAGGGTGAGGAAGCCGCGGATCTCGCTCGCCAGGAAGTCGGTGGCCACCAGACGGAGGTTGAGCACCGGGTTCGTCAGTGGCCGGAACCCGACGCTCCCGCTGGCCCGCAGCGTCCCGTTGGCCGGCGCACTGCGGAGCAGGAGCGAATCAAGCGCCATCGAATCGCCCATGAATGTGGCGTGCCCCTCGATACTCGAATACCGGACGCCAAGGGACGGCACCGACCCGCGTCCGTTGCGAATGTCGAGGAACCCCTCGAGTCGAGGCACCTCCCAGGTCCCCGCCACCCGGACGTCGGCGCTCATGACACCCGACATCCGACGGACACGGGTGGTAAACGCCTCGAACGTGCCGAGGTCGAGGCTGTCGGCGCGCGCGCGGATCATCAGAGGCCCGTCGAGCTGTCGCCGCGGGACCGACGCGAGCGCCAGGTCGAGGGGGAGCGCCACTTCGACCCCCAGGATTCGCTGGCCGGTCTTCCAGATCGAGAGATTGCCTTCGAGGCGCTGATCCTCGTAGTGCAGGATGCCCTGGATGAACGGGGCGCGGAAATCACCGAACACCGCATCACCGAGGGAAGCCGTCCCCTGGATGATGGGCGAGCGGCGCGTGCCGCCGATCTCGAGATCCGCGCCAATGAACCCGGACACACCGGTTGTATCACCGCGGAACAGACCGGCAACATCGCGGAGGTCGAGTCCGTAGGCGTCGAGCCGGACAGTCCCGGGCAGCTCCCCGGGAAGGGTGCCGGAGATGTTGATGGCCCCGGAGCCGTCCGCAGTCTCGAGCCGGACGGGTGAGAGCAGGTTCCCGGAGTCAGTGGCCTGCAGCACCACCGGCGCGAGCAGGTCCCAGCGATGCCCGCTCAAGGCCATCGACATGGAATCGATGGTCGTGACCTGCTTGTCATCGAGCGAGGAATAGTGCCCGCCAACACCAACGGCCGCCCCTTCACCACCCTCGAACGATCCGGACCACTGCAAGGAGTCGGTCCAGCCCAGTGCACCGACTCGGACGTTGGTGGTCACCATCCGGCCAAAAGAAATGGTATCGGCGAGCATCGCGAGGCTGAGAGCAGTCCGGGAACCACCCATCCACCCGAAGGTGGCCGAGAGGGAATGGAGCCGCCCGCCTCGGAATGTGAGGTCGCTCGCGTCAGCGAACCCGGACGCCACCAGCGAGTCGAGCGACCCGGCCAGGGAGAAGTCGAGTCGTCCCCGACCCGCCAACTCGGCTCCGGCGGAATCTGGTCCCAGTCCGAGTTTGGCGACGAGCAGGGAGTCGAGTCCCTGCAGGCTGTCGAGCTCGGCGGTCAGTTCCATTTGACCCTCATGGGGGGCGGCCCAGCCCAGGGTCCCCCTGGCTCCGAGCCGTCCACCGCGCCAGTCGACGCCCAGGGTGTCGACGTGGAGCATGCTGTCGAGTACCGAAATGACCGCCTCGGCGGTGTCAATTCGGAATGCATCGAGCCGTCCCGGCCCCAGGGACCCGCGCATCGATCCCTCAGGCGCTCGCAGCGTGTCGATGGAGCCGACAATGAACACCTCCCCCACGAGGTCGGACGTCGGGCCGGTGCCGCGGAGCGCGTGCAGGTCGAGGTGCCGGAAGTCGATCTGGAGGGAGTCGCCGCCCCAGCGGGGAGGTACCACCGTGGCCGGACCGCGAATGCGGAACTCGCCGATCTCGTCCGCGCACGTCGGCATCAAGGTCCATCCGCTCCATCGTACCGGCCAGCCGGACCTGCCCGGTGATCGAGCCGAGGCTGGGGAAAGTCGGGTACCCCGCGCGGATCCCCTCAAACGAAAGGGAGTCGAGGCGGAGGTCACCGTCGAAGGCGGTCACCAGCGTGCGGGTGTCGAGGCGCACCCATCCGTCCACCACGCTCAGCGGGCGGGCGCCGTCCCGGTGCCGCATTCCTCCCGTGAACAGGACGTTTTTCCACGGGCCGTCGAGTGTCCCGGACAGACTGGCGCGACCCTGCAGCGTGACCGAGGGAGTCAGCAGCTCGACCGTGCGCAGGTCGACGTCTGACGACTCGAGCGCAAATCCCCGGAACGTCAGACCGTCCGCCCCTCCGGTCAGGATCCGCCCCTGGCCGGCAAAACGGCTGGTGGCCCCGCCGGGGACCCCAATGTCCGTGACCTCCACGTCGAGTGAGAGCCCGAGATTGGAGAGCAGCCCCGTGCCGGCGATCCGCCCGGAGAGGCTGCCGCGGAGCGGGAGGGTGTCGAGGTACGGCCGCGCGGCCTCCAGGTCGAGGCGCTCGATCGTCAGGTCCATGTCTCCGTACGCCGAGTCCCTGGCGCACATCGGTGAGGACGATCAAGCTGTCCGTCGATCCGCGTCGTGTCGTTCTCGAGATGGAGTTCCTGCAGGTCGAAGCTGGCGCGGTCCGCGTCCTGCGACTTCCCGATCACGACCGTGCGGCCGTGCAGCGCGGGAAAGTCGGGCGACACCCAGCGCAGGTCCACCAGGTCCAGTGCACTGAAGCGCATGCCGAAATCGAGAAGCAACGGTCCCTCGGGAAAGGTCACGACCCCGGCCCCCTGGAACCGGGACCCCGGGAGGGCGCCGCGGGTGATCTCGAAGATGAGGCTGTCCTGGTGGACCCGTGCGCGACCCCGCACCTGCTGGACGCGGACTCCGGGATCGCTCACCCGGACGCCGAGGGTATCGATCACCATCGAGAGCGGATCGCGATTCGGCGTACTGATCGTGAGCCGGTTGAGCCCCAGGTCCAGGCTGTCGAACCGACGGACAAGCTCGAGTCCCTCCGCACCCTCCACGATGACGCGCCCGGGGAATGCGCGTTCCGCCGCCAGCGCGGAGTCGTGCGCGCGCGGCCCGAATCCGGGACGGCGGGTTCCAGGGAAGGCGCAACGTCAGCGTGCCGCCATGGAGTTCGAGATTGTGGATCTCGATCAGCGGAGGCCGTCCGCCTCCGCCCCCCTCGCCGAGATGCAGCACTTCCTCGTAATTCATCCGGCCGTTGCGACGGCGGACCAGGTCGATGACAGGCGACTCGGCACGCACCGAGCTGAAGTCAAACCGACCGGCGAGCAGGTTCGGGAGCCGGTAGCTGACATCGAGGCGGGGGAACTCCGCCACGACCGCACCGGAGCTGTCCTTGAGCACCACGCCGCGCAGGGAGAGCCGGGTCAGGAAGTTCCCCGATACCTCGCCGATCGTGAGGTGCCCGCGGAAGACGCGATCAGAGAGGCTCGTGACCGTCCGCGCCAGCAGCAGGCGGCCGGGTGGAGCGACGGTCAGCGCGGCAAGCAACCCTGCCACGAGTGCGACCGTCCCGAAACCGGTGACGAATACGATGTGCGCGATTCGGCGGCGCATCAGAACGGCTGCCCGACCGCGAAGTGGAATACGAAGCGATCCGGGTTCCCGCTGGGGGTGTAGCTGTCACGGATGCGCACCACGTCATTGTTCTGGCTCAGATAGAGCGCGCCGGGCTGCTGCGAGTACCCGTTGTACCCGACGTCGAGGCGCACCGGCCCGAGCGGCGTGACGAGTCGAAGGCCGAACCCGGGCGTGACCCGCACCTCGGGCGTGTTCTGGTACCGATCCCAGAGCACCCCCGCGTCGACGAACGCGACCAAACGGAAGAGGCGGCCCCAGACCGGCGAGGGAAACCGGACCTCGACGTTTCCGACGCCCAGCATATTTCCGCCGACCGGAGAGTAGCTGACGGGGCCATCAGGGATCGTCGTGTTGCCGGGGTTGGTTGTGTCGATCTGGATGGTGTCGTTGATGATCAGGTAGTTGACGGGGCCGAGCCCGTTGAGCTGGTATCCGCGAACGTCGTTCGGACCGCCGGCATAGAACCGGTTGGCCGGCGGGATATAGTTGGTCGCCTCCGTGCCACTGAACGTCGTCAGCGGTGCCCACATCGCCCCGGCGCGCAGGCGAAAGCTCAGCACCGCCTGGCGGGAGAGCGTCCGGTACCAGGCGCGATTGGCAACCAGCTGCAAGAACTGCTGCGATTCACTGGACCCGAGCAACTGTGCGCTCACCGTCGCCTGCACGGTCGTGCGGGAACCGCGAGTCGGGTCCAGTGGATTGTTGACCGAGGGGAAGGTCGCCGATGCGCCCAGCGCGCCGAGCCCCTGATCCGAGCTGAGCTGGGCGATGTCTTCGGAACTGCAGACGAGGAGGGAGACACAGAAGCTCGCCGGGCTCGCCTGGGTGCTGCCGTAGGTGTAGGAGTAGGTCAAGGAGAGCTTCGCCTGGCGGAGCGTCTCCCGGTTGAGGCTCACCCCCGCGCCGACTTCCTGACGCAGGTACACGAGGTAGTCGGAGCGCCGGTCGGCAAAGAGCGTGGTCGTCAGCGTGTTGTGCGGCGAGAGGAACGCCGGCCGGCGGAGCGATATCGCCAGGCTGTAATTCACCTCGCTCGAGCCGAGTGTGTCGGGCTTCAGCTGGGAACAGAGGAACCCATCCTGCATGCCCCAGTCGGTGGGCGCGCCGACGCCGATCTTCGACATCCGGCCGCTGAGATCGAGGATGCGACCGCCGCCGGCGAAGTTCCGGAAGGTGATGCCGGCGCCGACGCGGAAACAGTCGTCGGTCGCGTACCCGACGCTCCCCCGCGCGCGGCGCGGCTTGCTCTCCGCCACACGCACCGTGAGCGGGACCGAGTCAGCGGTCGGGTCGTACGTCGCGCTGTCGACACCGACGGCGGCGAAGCTGAACAGCTCGGACCGGTACAGGTTGCGCTGGCTCCGGTAGAGATCCTCCTGCGAGAACTGCTGTCCCGGACGCGTGGCAAGGAGCGAGCGTGCGACCTCCGGCGAGACCCGCTTCGTGCCGGTAATCGTGATGTCACTCACGTCAGACAGTGGCCCGGGCTGCAGGTCGATGGCCGCGTTCGCGGTCAGGTCGGTCTTGTCCCGCTCGAAGCTCTGGAACGCGATCGCGTCGGGATAGCCCCGGTCTCGCAGGCGGCGCACCAGGGTGTCGGAGGTCGCATCGAGGAGGATGCGGCTGAAGGCGTCTCCCGCGCGCAGCGGCAAGTCGCGTGTCACGAGGTCAGGTTTGGCGACCGAGTCGAGGCCCAGCACGGCGAGCGAGTCGAGGATGACCGGCGGTCCCTCGTCGATCAGGAAGGTGATGTAGATGTCTTTGTCGGTCCGGCGCACGACGGTGTCCACGGCCACGTTCATGTAGCCGCTCTTTCGGTAGAGCAGCGTGATGCGGAGGACGTCGCGGTCGAACTCCACCTCGTCGAACGGCCGCTTTTCGCCGAGGCCGATCCAGCGCACCGCTCCCGACCGGGCAAACCAGGAGGAGTTGGTCGTCGAGATGGCGGCCGACAACTGGTAGGCGTCCAGCGCGTGATTGCCCTTGAAGGACAAACCGCGCACAATCAACGGCTCGTCCTGGGAGTGGAGCGGGGCGATGGCCAGTAGCGTGGCAACCACCGCGAGGAGAGCGCCTCGCGGCACGCTCACGCGGCGTCCCCCTCAGAGGCGGGGGCGCTCATGATTGACGGCATGCTGTAAGATGCCTAGTTTCTTCATCTTACGCCACAGTGGGGGAGCCCCCGGCTCCCCCCTCCTTCCGGTGTACGGACCACCCGTCTCCAACCCGTACGGGCCGCCTGCCAATGACCCGCTTCCTGCTCGCCGCCGTGACGATCCTGACCGCTTGCGGCGGCGAAGGGGGACCCCGTTCGATCACCTACTATTTCACGGCCGATCCGCGCACGCTGGACCCCGCCTTCTCGACCGACGTAGTGAGCGGGGAAATGATCGCGATGCTCTTCGACAACGTCACGCAGTTCGACGCCGCCGGTCGCCTGGTGCCCGGGATCGCCACCCGCTGGGAGGCGGACTCCAGCGGCGCGGTGTACACCTTTCACCTGCGCACCGGCGCCACCTTCCACGACGGGCGGCCGATTACCGCACAGACGGTGCAGGCGTCCTTTCAGCGCGTGCTGTCGCTCGCATCGAAGGGATCGCGCACCTGGACCCTGACGCCGATCAAGGGCGCCGCCGCCTTCGCCAGCGGGACCGCCACCGACATCGACGGCATCGCGGTCCCGGATGACTCCACCCTCGTGATCACGCTCGAGGAACCGCTGAACGTCTTCCCCAAGCTCCTCGCCATGCCTGCTTCCGCGATCGTGCCCGAATCGATCGGCCCCGATTTCAGCGAGCAGCCGGTCGGGAGTGGCCCATGGCGGTTCGTCGAGTGGTCCCACGACGACGCGCTGATCCTCGCCGCCAACGAGGAGTACTGGGGAGGGCGCCCGCGGTCCGACACACTCCGGGTGCGCATCATCCCCGAACCGCTCACCCAGGCGGCAGAGTTCGAGTTCGGGCAGCTGGCGGTGGTGGAGGTCCCCTTCAGCGAGACAACGCGGTGGGAGGCGGAGCATAGCACGGAGCTGCAGCGGCGCCCCGCCCTGCGGGCGCTCTACGTGGCCATCAACACCCAGCGCGGTCCCCTGCAGGATGTCCGCGTGCGGCGCGCGCTCAATCTCGGTGTCGACGCCGGGACCATGCTCCGGACGATCATGGCGGGCCGCGGCGTGCGAGCCGCCGGCGCCATTCCCCCAGGGCTCGAGGGCTACGACAGCACCCGCGTCCCCTATGCGTATGATCCGACGGCGGCGCGCGCGCTCCTCGCCGAGGCCGGCTACCCCGACGGCATCACCCTCAAGCTCTGGCGCACCCAGCGATCCGAACTCGCGCGGATTGCACAGGCCATCCAGCAGAGCCTGGCGCTGGCCGGAGTCACGATTGACATCGTCGAACGCGACGCCTCGAGCGCACGCGCCGCTTCCTCGAAGGGAGAGGCCGATCTCTTCCTGACCGACTGGTATGCCGACTATCCCGACCCTGAGAGCTTCAACTACCCGACCTTCTACTCGAAGAACGCCGGCAGCGGCGGCAACCGGGCGTTCTTCGCCGACACGGCGACCGACCGGATGATCATGCTGGCCCGGGGCACCCCCGACCTCGCGCTGAAGGACAGCCTGAGCCGTGCGATCGACCAGCGGATCTTCGAGGCGGCGCCATGGATCTTCCTCTGGTTCCCCGTCGACCTTTGGGCTGAGCGCGCCGACGTCACCGGCTGGGAAATTCCCGCGATCTTCAACGGCCAGCGCTGGCGGAATGTCGAGCGGGTGCAATGACCAGGTTCCTCGTCTGGCGTCTCGTCGTGGTGCTCCCGACGCTCTTTGGAGTGCTCATCGTGGCGTTCCTCCTCCTCCACGTGGCCCCCGGCGATCCAGTCCAGGCGATGGTGGGCGAGCGCGCCGACTCCGCCACGATGGCCCGCCTCCGCGGCGAGCTGCATCTGGACGAACCGCTCCCGAAACGGTTTGTCCTGTACACCGCCGGCATCCTGAAGGGCGACCTCGGCAATAGCTACATCACCGGCCGCCCGATCCTCGGCGAGCTGCTCCACCGCTTCCCCTACACGCTGCGCCTCGCTCTCGCCGCGATGCTGTTCGCGGTCAGCACCGGACTGATTGTCGGCATCATCGGCGCGTGGCGCCCCGGCAGCTGGTTCGACCGGATCATGACTTTGGGGGCCTACCTCGGCGTCTCATTCCCGGTATACTGGGTCGGCCTGCTGCTGATCCTGATCTTCGCCGTGCAGCTCCACTGGCTCCCGCCATCGGGGTCCGGAGGGCTCGCGTTCCTGGTCCTCCCCGCCCTCACGCTCGGCATGCGGTCCGTGGCGGTCATTGCCCGGATGACGCGCGCCGCCATGCAGGAGGTGCTGCAGGCCGATTACATCCGCTCGGCACGCGCCATCGGGCTGGGTGAGGGCCGGGTCGTGCTCCGCCATGGGCTCCGGAACGCCCTGCTCCCGGTCATCACCGTCATCGGCCTCGACTTCGGCAGCTACCTGACTGGCTCTATCTTGACGGAGACCATCTTCTCGTGGCCCGGCGTGGGGCGCTACGTCCTGACCGCCATCAGCAAGCGGGACCTGCCCGCCGTGCAGGGAAGCATCCTCTTTCTCAGCGTTGTCTTCGTCCTTGTCAACCTTGTCACCGACCTCGTCTATGCCAAAGCCGACCCCAGGGTCTCGTATGATTGACGCCACGCGCCGTCTCATCCTGCTCGCCGTCCTCGCCGCGCTGGTCGGGGCTGGCCCCGCCGGGGCACAGGCGCTCCAGAAGCGCCTCAATACCCGGCTCGGCGCCCCGCCCCTGGAGAACAACCTCTGGGGTGTGGTGTTGATGAACACCGATGGCAAACAGCTGTACGGCCGGAATGCCGAACGGATGTTCATCCCGGCCAGCAACACAAAGCTGGTGGTGAGCGCCGTCGCGGCCGCACTCCTCCCGCCCGACTGGACAGTGACCACGAGCGTGTATGCCGACGGCCCGGTCCAGGACGGGGTCGTCGCGGGGGACCTGGTCCTGTACGGCCGAGGCGATCCGACCATGGGGCGCCGCTGCTACGCGGTCGACACCACGGCGCCGGGTGCTTGCGACGCCGACCCCTTTGAGCGCCTCCGCGACCTCGCAGGGCAGCTCCGGGCCCGGGGCATCACGACCGTCCAGGGCGACCTCATCGGCGACGGCAGCTGGTTTGATGGCGAGCTGGTCAACATCGACTGGGAGATCTACGACCTGAACTGGTGGTACGCCGCTCCTGTGTCGGGGCTCGGGTTCAACGACAACAGCATCGATTTCACCTATGCCCCCGGTACCGCCATCGGTGCGCCAGCCAACGATCACCTTCACTCCCGATTTCGGCATGGTGGCGTTCGAGAACAGGACGCGCACCGTCGCCGCCGGCAAGCCGACCACCATCGACTTCTACCGCGAGCCCGGCACCCTGCGTGTCTGGGCCGAGGGCGATGTGGCACTCGACTCCCGCGGTCGGAACGAATATTTCGCGCTCCCTGACCCGGCGCTCTACACCGCGTGGGCGCTGCGCGCCGTGCTGGCAGACAGCGGCATCGCCGTTCTCGGAAGGAGCCGCTCCACCACGGACTCCACCGAGTTCATGGCTGCGCGGCAGGGAACGGCGCTGGCCGAAGTCGCGTCGCGTCCGGTCAAGGACTGGATCTTCCCGATCCTGAACACGAGCCAGAACTGGTTTGCCGAAATGCTCCTCAAGCAACTGGGGCGGCAATTCGGGGGTGGCGGTTCGTGGCGGGAGGGCCTCGACGTGGAGCGGCGATTCCTGATCGACTCGATGAAGGTGGACTCGCTGCAGTTCGCGCTCCGCGACGGGTCCGGCCTCTCCAGTTCCAATCTCGTATCGCCGCATGCGTTCGCGACGCTGCTGGCCTGGATGCGCGCGCACCCGCGGTTCGAGTCCTTTGCGGCGGGCCTTCCACAGTCGGGACAGCGTGGATCGCTCAAGTCGCGATTCGTCGGCACCCCCCTCGAGGGCAAGGTGCGCGCGAAGACGGGCAGCATCAGCAGGGTGAACACGCTGTCGGGGTATATCGAGCAGCCGGGACGGACGCTGGTCTTCTCGGTGGAGGCCAACAACCACACCCTTGGCAGCCGGGTGATGATCCCGCAAATCGACAGTCTCGTGGTGCAGATGGGGAAGAAATAGCGTGACAGGCACGCCGCTCCGCGTGGCCGTCGTCGGCGCCGGGCCCTCGGGGTTCTACGCCGCCGACTACCTGCTCAAGCAGGACCGCCCAGTCGAGGTGGACCTCTTCGACCGGCTGCCCACACCCTTCGGGCTGGTCCGTGGCGGGGTGGCGCCCGACCACCCGAAGATCAAGTCCGTCACCCGGGTCTACGAAAAGGTGGCGGCGCACCCCGCGTTCCGGTTCTTCGGCAATGTGACCGCCGGCCGGGACCTCACGGCCGACGAGCTTTCCGCGGCACTATCACGCCGTGGTGTGGGCCGTGGGGGCGGAGTCGGACCGATCGCTCGGCATTCCAGGCGAGGAACTGCCGGGGAGCCACACCGCCACCGAGTTTGTCGGCTGGTACAACGGGCATCCTGACTTCCAGGACCGACGCTTCGACCTGTCGCAGGAAGCAGCGGTGGTGGTCGGCGTCGGGAATGTGGCAATGGACGTGACCCGGATTCTGTCCAGCGACCCGGAGCGGTTGGCCACGACGGACATCACGGCATCAGCCCTCGCGGCACTCCGCGACAGCAACGTCCGGACGATTTACGTCCTCGGGCGCCGCGGCCCCGCCCAGGCGGCGTTCACCAACCCGGAGCTCAAGGAACTGGGTGAACTTCCGGAAACAGATGTCGTTGTCCGGGCCGAGGATCTCGAGTTGGACGCCGCGACCATTGCCTCGCTCGAAGCGACGCCGGATCGGGAGGCGGAAAAGAACCTGAAGACCCTGCGCGGATTCGTCGAACGGGGCGTCGAGGGCCACGCCCGTCGCATCGAGCTGCTCTTTTCGACGTCGCCGCTGCGCATCGAGGGAGAAGGACATGTCGAACGGGTGGTGATCGGTGCCAATCGACTCGAGCCCGGGCCGCGCGGGGTGCAGGCGGTCGCCACGGGAGAGGAATCGACCCTCCAGGCGGGCCTCGTATTCCGCTCGGTCGGGTACCGCGCACTGCCGGTTCCGGGCGTTCCCTTCGATGAACGCCGGGCGGTGATCCCCAACGAGCGGGGACGCGTGCGTGCCAGCGCCGATGGGGCGACCGTGCCAGGGTCCTATGTGGCGGGGTGGATCAAGCGAGGCCCGAGCGGCATCATCGGCACCAACAAGCCCGACGCCATCGAGACGATTGGCTGCCTCCTCGAGGACGCCGACAGCGGCGCCCTGCCAGAACCGGTCGTGACCGGGCGGGAGGAGATCGTGACACTTCTTGAATCCCGCGGGGTAGAGGTGGTGCGCTGGAGCGACTGGCAGGCGCTCGATGCGCACGAATGCGCCGCCGGGGCCGCCCGCGGGGCCCCACGGGAAAAACTCACCGATACCGGCGCGATGCTCGACATCATCCGCGGAACAAGACGGGCCACATGAAGATCTACACGAGAACGGGCGACCAAGGCGAAACCGGGCTCTTTGGCGGCGGCCGGGTGCCCAAGGACCACGAGCGCGTCGCCGCCTACGGCGACGTGGACGAGCTGAACGCCGTCCTCGGCGTGGCGCGTGCCACGGCCCCCGATGCCACCTTCGATCCGCTGCTCGAAACCGTGCAGCGCGATCTCTTCAGCATCGGGGGCTATCTGGCGACGCCCGACCCCGCCAAGGTGCAGGCCGCGCTCGCCAAGGCGGAACTCCCTGCCACGCGGATCGGAGAATTCGAGGCGGAGATGGATGCGGCGGACGCCGAGCTGCCCCCCCTGCGTGCCTTCGTGCTGCCCGGCGGGACCGCGCAGGCCGCCGCCCTCCATCATGCCCGGACGGTCTGCCGTCGCGCGGAACGAAGCGTGGTGCACCTGTCGCACAGCACATCGGTGCCCCCGCTCCTCATCACCTATCTCAACCGCCTCTCGGATCTCCTCTTCACCCTGGCGCGCCTGGCCAACCACCGGGCCGGTGTGGCCGACAAGACCTGGTAGCCGTGCCAGAATTCCCGGTCGTCCACGCACTCGGGAAGTACACCGTGACGGTCCGTCCCGGGGTGCTCGACGAACTTCCTGCGCGCGTCGCCGCACTCTGGCCGGGACGGCCGGTCGCGGTCATCACCGACGAGACCGTCGGCGCCCTCCTGGCCGATCGCCTCGCCAAGGGAAGCTGGGCGCTGACTCTCTCGGTTCCCCCGGGGGAGTCGTCAAAGACACGTGCACGGTGGGAAGCACTCACCGATGCGCTCTTCTCGGCGGGCCTGACCCGGAACGCCGCCATCGTCGCACTCGGCGGAGGCATGGTCGGGGATCTGGCCGGCTTCGTGGCTGCCACCTACGCCCGCGGCATTCCATTCCTCCAGGTGCCCACAACGCTCCTGGCGATGGTGGACTCCTCAGTGGGCGGGAAGACCGGCGTGGACACAGCGCTGGGAAAGAATCTGGTTGGCGCCTTCCACCCTCCCGCTGCGGTCCTCGCCGACCCCCTCGTCCTGAAATCGCTGCCGCCGCAACACCTGCGCTGCGGACTCGCCGAGATGGCCAAGCACGGTCTCATCGCGGATGCGGCGTACTGGGCCGACCTGGGGGCGCATGCGGAAGGACTCCACGGACGGGAGCCGGATACGCTCACCCGGTTCATCGCGCGGAGCGTCGAGTTGAAGGCGGCCGTCGTGATGGAAGACGAGCGCGAGGCCGGTCGCCGCGCGGCCCTGAATGCCGGTCACACGGTCGCGCACGCCGTCGAGCACACCTCGAACTTTGCCGTCGCTCACGGCGACGCCGTTGCCATGGGGCTCGTGGCCGAAGCGCACCTTGCCGAGGCGCTCGGCGTGGCAGTCCCCGGACTGGCTGGGCGAGTGACGGCGGGACTGCGTCAGCTTTCCCTTCCGACCCGGCTCCCGGTCGAGATCGATGCCACCGAGCTTTTCGAGGCGATGCGCCTCGACAAGAAGCGCTCGAAGAACGAGCTCCGATTCTCCCTTCCGCACGACATTGGCGTGATGGCGCGCGACGGCGACCAGTGGACCATCCCCGTGCGTGACACGCAGGCAATTGTGCACGCACTTCGATCCTCCGGCGCCGCCTGACTCCACACCACTCCACATCCTGACAATTCGGTGTTAATACGTAAGTGACTGCTATGCAGTCACTTATGAGATATTTTCCACTTTTGTTGGCAACCCCAAGAACTGCCAGGTGGAGGAAATCTGCAAGTCATTCTGTGATGTGCTTTTGTGATGTGGAAAGAAAATTTTGCTTGACCAGTTTCTAGTCGTGTCCTATATTCGCACACCTGATGGCTCGCCGCCCGCCGTCGGCTCCTGAGACAACTCGCCCGCTCCTGTTCGCGCCACGACCCACGGGGATCGCCATGGCTCACGGTAGTGCCACCAAACCCAAGGCCCTCTTTCGCGCCATGCCCACCGGGGCATTCGACCAGTACCTCCACGACATCCAGAAGCTCCCGATGATTTCGGATCCCGCCGAGGAGAAACGCCTCGCGCGGCTCGCCCAGGACGGGGATGCGAAGGCGGCCGAACGGCTCGTCACGGCAAACCTCCGCTTCGTGATCTCCTACGTGAAGAAGTACCAGGGGCACGGGCTCGACCTCTCGGAGCTCGTCGCCATCGGGAATGAGGGGTTGCTGAAAGCGGTGCGGAAGTTCGATCCGGACCATGGCGTCAAGTTCATCTCGTATGCCGTCTGGTGGGTGCGCCAGGCAGTGCTGAAGGCCCTCGCGGAACAGACCCGCAGCGTCCGAATCCCGCTCAATCAGAATTCTGCCCTCATCAAGATGTCGCGTGCCAAGAGCTTCCTCGCCCAGGAGATGGGCCGGGAACCGACCGACCGTGAGGTCGCCACGGCCCTCAATGAATCGGTCGAGAATGTGCGTCTGGCACGCCGGGTGAGCTCCGGAGAGATGTCGCTCGATGCGCCCGTCGAGCGGAGCGACCGGGGGTCGAGCACCTTCGGCGACCGCTTCCCCGGGAGCGGCAGCGCCGACATCGAGGAAGCGACCGACGCCCGGCTCACCCGTGAGTTCATCGACCGCCTCTTCGACCAGTACCTGACTCCCCGCGAACGCAAGATCCTCTATCTCTACTACGGCCTCGAAGAGGGCTCTGACGCGATGACCCTCGAGCGCATCGGCGAGCTGCTGGGGGTCACCCGGGAGCGGATTCGCCAGATCCGCGAGCGCGCATTCGAGAAGCTCCGTCAGGCGCCCGACGTGAAGGGGCTCAACGGCATGTGGGGCGCCGCCTAGGCAGGTCACGCCCCGGCAACACGAATCCCGCCAAGGGGCGCACTGCGGTGCGCCCCTTTGTTCACCCCGCCACCACAATTGCGCTAGATTCAGTCATGCCATCCCGGCTTCCGCTCTTCCCGCTCGAAGTGGTGCTGTTCCCGGGAACCCCGCTCCCGCTCCACATCTTTGAGCCACGGTATCGCACCATGCTCGCCGACTGCCTTGCAGCCGACGAACGATTCGGACTCTTGCCTCCCCTCCGCGACGACAGCCCGCCGCGGGCCGGCACAGTCGGGTGCATCGCCCGCATCCGCGCCTCGCACCAGCTCCCCGACGGCCGCAGCAACATCGTTGTCGTGGGCGAGCGGCGATTCCTCCTCCGCCAGACGCTGACCACCGAGACCCCCTACCTGATCGGCCTGGTCGACACCTTCGAGGACCTGGCAGGCCCCGATGTTCCCGGCGAGACATTGGTCGCGCTCAGGGAGGTGGCGACGACCTACCTCGGCGCGATGGAGGTGCTGGGCGGAAGCGGCGACACCTCGGCATGGTCGGAGGAGGCCGCACCGCTCTCCTTCCAGGTTGCGGCGGCCGTGGACTTCGATTTCGAGGTGAAGCGGAGGCTGCTGGAGTTGCGGACTGCCTCCGAGCGAATCGCGCTGCTGCTGGAGCTGTTGCCACCGCTCGCCGCCGAGGCCGCGGTGCGCGCCAGGGTTCACTCCCGCGCCCGGACCAATGGGAAGGGCGGGCCCCACCCCGACATTGCCATCGCCCAGTGAGCATGGCGCTCGCCGCTGAGCTCGGCCGCCTCGTCGGGCCCCGGTGGGTCCGCGCCCGCCCGGGCGAGCTGGCCGCCTATGAAGCCGATGGCCTCCCCACCCATGCCTCTCGCCCGGCCCTCGCCGTCCTTCCGGGCTCCCGACACGAACTGATCGAAATCATCCGCCTGTTGCATCATGCCAGCGTTCCCTTCGTGGCGCGCGGTGCCGGAACGGGCCTTTCCGGTGGCGCACTTGCCGGGCGTGATGCGGTCCTCGTGGTCCTGACGCGGCTCAACCGCATTCTTCACATCGACCCGGCGCGGCGGCGCGCCATTGTCGAACCCGGCGTCGTGAACGCCCGCCTCACCGAGGCCGCGCTGCCGCATGGACTGCACTACGCCCCCGATCCCTCGAGCCAGAGTGCGTGTACGCTCGGGGGAAATGTCGCGGAAAACGCCGGGGGGCCGCACTGCCTCAAGTACGGCGTCACGACCAACCACGTCGTCGGCACTCGAAGTCCTCCTCCCGAACGCCGACCTCGTCCGGCTTGGCTCTGGCAGCGGTGAGCCGTGGGGCCCCGATCTGGTCGGGCTCTTCGTGGGCAGCGAGGGGATGTTCGGGATCGCGACCGAAATCACCCTTCGCCTCGAGCCACTCCCCTCCGACATCCGTACCCTGCTCGCCGCCTTCCCGTCCATTCGAACCGCGAGCGAAGCGGTGAGCGGCATCATCGCCGCCGGCATCGTCCCGGCCGCGATGGAAATGATGGACCAGGCCTGCGTGCGCGCGGTGGAGGCCTCCATCTATGCCGCCGGGTACCCCGTGGACGCCGCCGCCGTGCTCCTGGTGGAACTCGACGGAACGGCTGAGGCGGTCGCCGGCGAGGCCGGGATGGTGGAAAAGCTGCTGCGACGACACCAGGCAACCGAAGTCCGCACAGCATCGACCAGCGCGGAGCGCGCGAAGCTCTGGCAGGGTCGCAAGAAGGCGTTCGGCGCCATGGGAAGAATCTCCCCCGACCTCGCCGTGCAGGACGCCGTGGTACCCCGGAGCACCCTCCCCGATATCCTCGACCGGGTGGCAGCCATCGCCGCGCACTACCAGCTTGACGTGGCCAACGTCTTCCACGCCGGAGACGGCAACCTCCATCCGAATATCAGCTTCGACGGCCGCGACCCCGACATGGTCGCCCGGGTGCGCGCCGCCAACCACGATATCATGCACGCCTGCCTCGCGGTCGGTGGCAGCATCACCGGTGAACATGGAGTCGGCTCCGACAAACTGGCATACATGCCGGACGCCTTCGACGCCGAGACGCTCGGCGCGATGAGGGCCGTGCGTCACGTCTTCGATCCAGGTGCACGAGCCAACCCGGGCAAGGTCATTCCCTACCACGCCTGCCGCGAATGGCGTCGAGGAGGTGTCGTATGAGCCACGATATTCTCGATCGCCTCCGGAGCCTCCTGGGAACCGCCTCGGTCAGCCGCGACCCCGACGGCATCCCGCGGGCGACCCCTGATTCAACCGACGCCTTCGCCGCGACGCTTCGACTGGCCGACGAGTCGGAGTGGCGCGTCAGGCTGGAAGGGCATGGGAGCTGGGTGCCGGCGGACGCTCCGGCCGACGTGGCGGTAACGACTCGCGGCCTCGATCGTATTCTCGCCGTACATCCAGCCGATCTCGTCGCGACCGTCGAGGCCGGTGTCGCGATGGATGCCCTCCAGCGGCGCCTGGCGGAAGAAGGGATGTGGCTCGCCCTCGATTTCCCCGGTCGCCCCGAGCGCACGGTCGGGTCAATCGTGGCCACTGCCACCGCAGGAGCGCTCCGCGCCGGGTTCGGCCCGGTGCGCGATCACATCCTCGGCTGCACTGCCGTGACCGGCGACGGCCGAGTCGTGCGGCCCGGTGGCACCGTCGTCAAGAACGTTGCGGGTTACGACCTCACCAAGCTGCAAGTCGGCGGGTTCGGCGCGTTCGGTGCCCTCACGACACTCCATCTGCGCCTCCGCGCTCTCCCGACCACCGATGCGACCCTGGTGGCCCGCGCCCCACGAGACCACCTCACGAGCGCCGCCCGCGACCTCTCCGATGCCGGTGTCCACCCCCAGGCGCTCGAGCTGATTTCTCCCGCCGTGGCGGCCGATTCGGAGTGGATCCTCGCCGCACGGTGCGTCGGCTCCGAAGAGGGTGTGGAGGGAGACATCGCCCGGATTCTCGACGCCGCCGACCTGGCGTGGGCCCGGCTCGAGCCCGAGAGCGCGCACGCCTTCTGGCACCTGGTGACGCACGCCGGCAGCGGTGCCACGATGACCCTCCGCCTTGGTGTCCTCGCACCCGGGCTCGACGAACTCCTCGATCTCGTCGGCCAGCACCTCGATGAGGGGCTGATCTGGGCCGGCGCCTCACAGGGCGGGATGCGGTGGGCGGGAGACGCGACCGCCGACTCTGTTCGAACGCTCCGGCGCCTCGCGGCGGAACGCGAGGTCCCCCTGACCCTCGAACGCGCTCCGTGGGCCCTGCGCCACCTCGTCGGTCACTTCGGCGCCTATCGCGAGGGCGTTGGCCCATTGGTCACTCAGTTACGCGAGGTTTTTGACCCGGGTGGTCGACTCGTGGTGGCCATGGATGGGGCCGAACCGTGAGCGACCACGGCTCCGCCGGCATCCTCGATCCGCTCGCACCGTGTGTGCACTGCGGGTTTTGCCTGCCGGCCTGTCCCACCTATCTGGCCACCGGAGACGAGAACGACAGTCCGCGGGGGCGGATCGTCCTGATGCGCGCCCTCGCCACCGGCGCCATCGCGCCCGCCGACACCTCGCTCGGTGAACACCTTGATCGCTGCCTCGGCTGCCGCGGCTGCGAACCTGCCTGTCCTTCTGGGGTCGCGTACGGGGCCGGGCTCGCTGCCGCACGGCGGGCGCTCGTCGAGGCGAATGGACTCCCGTGGGCGGCTCGGATGATCCTGCGCGTCTTCGCCACTCCGATGCTCTGGCGCCCCCTCCTCACGCTGGCCCGCTGGTTCCGCTCAACCGGCATTCCCCGCGCCCTGGCCGGAGACGGACGGTTCTCGTTCTCGATGGGGATGCTTGCGGCCACTGCACCGCCGCGCGTCCCCGCTGCCCCCGCTTCCCCGCCTCGGGCGCAGGTGCCCGACGGGCCCTCCGTCGCCCTCTTCACCGGCTGCGTGATGGATACGCTCTTCCCGCACGTCCACGACGCCGCCCGCCGCACCCTCGCCGCCAACGGCTACCGGGTGGTCGAGGTCCAGGCGCAGGGTTGCTGCGGCGCCCTGCACGAACACGCCGGCAACCACAGTGAGGCAGCTGCGTTGGCGCGACGCAACGTTGCCGCCTTCGACGGCACGGTGGATTTCATCGCGGTTGACAGTGCCGGGTGCGGAGCGTTGCTCAAGGAGTACGGGCAGCTCCTGGGCACCAGGTCCGCATCGGAGTTCGCCTCGCGCGTGGTGGACGTCACCGAGTTGCTGGCGGCCAAGGGTCCCCGCCCCGCCGGGCCCCTCCGGGAGGATGTCGTGTACGATGCTCCCTGCCACCTGCAGCACGCGCAGGGTGTGCAGGACGCGCCGCTCGCGGTGCTCCACGCCATCGAGGGAATTCGCCTGCGTGAACTGCCTGGCTCGGATCGTTGCTGCGGGAGTGCCGGCATCTACTCCGTTCTGGAGCCCTCGCTCTCCCGTGATGTCCTGGAGATGAAGCTTGCAGCGGTTCGAAGCGCCGACCCGAGGCCGACCGTCGTCGCAACCGGAAATCCAGGATGCCTCATGCAGATTGGTGCCGGCCTCATCGCCGACGGCCTGCCGATGCGCGCGGTGCATCCGGTGGAGCTCCTCGACGCGGCATATCAGTTGGACGGCATCTACGGCCCGCCCGAGTCGACGTCCCGCTAGGTTTCAGGAATGGCTACCGCAACACTCACCAACTTCGAACGACTCCACCTCTTGCGCGGCGGCGCCGTCATCACGAGCGCCCCCGCCGCCGTCTTCCGCGTTGCGGGCGCGGGCGCCCTGACCTGCCTCCAGGGGCTCTGGACCAATGACCTCCTCGAACCAGGGGGGGCTTCGATCACCTATGGTGCGCTCCTGACCCCAAAGGGGATGATCGTCGCCGATGGGTGGGCGCTCCGTACCGGCGACCTGGTCGACCTCGTCTTTCCACCCGGTGCCGGTGAGGCGATCCAGCAGATATTCCGGCGCTCCCTCCCGCCGCGGCTCGCCACCGCGACCGACCTCTCGGACGACCTCAAGGTGATGTACCTCCTCGGTGATGGTGCCGCCGATCGGTGGCCGGTCGTCCCGCTGGGTCGCCTCCCGGAAGCGGGGATGGTGTCGCGGTGCGAGGTCCCCGAAGGTGAATTCCTGGTCGCCACTCCGGTGGCAGGGCCGTTCGAGGCCCTGCTGATCGGCCCAGCCGCCGCCATCACTGGCGTCGAGTCGCTGCTCAAGGTGGCAGGAATGAAGGTGGGGGATGACGCCGACGGGGAAGCGGCGAGAATCCTGGCGGGATGGCCCGCCCTCGGCGCGGAGATCGATGAACGCACCCTGCCCCAGGAAGTGCGCTTCGACGAACACATCGGGGTGTCGTACACGAAAGGTTGCTATACGGGGCAGGAGACGGTGGCGCGCCTCCACTTCCGGGGACATGCCAACCGGATGCTTCGTGGCCTCCGCTGGCTGGGGCCGGCGGGCGACGGCGACGAGGTGCTCGCGGGCGAAAAGCAGGTGGGCCGGGTCAGTTCCGTCCTGAGGCTCCCGGACCGCGTACTTGCCCTCGCGCTCCTTCGCCGTGAGCTCCAGCCGGGCAACCGCGTGACAGCCGGTGGCAGACCCGCCATCGTCCTCGAACTCCCATTTGGAGCGGGGGACATCGAAGGGTGAGGGTGCTCGTGACGGGGGGCACCGGATTGGTGGGGGACCCGGTGATCCGAGCCCTCATTGCACGGGGAGATTCCGTCGTCGCCCTGGTCCGCAGCCGTGAGTCCGCCGAGAAGGCGACAGCCTGCGGTGCCTTGCCGCTCCTCGGCACGGTCGAGGACCCACGCGTCTGGGACACGATTACCGGCGTCGATGGCGTCATTCACTCCGCGGCGCTGGTGGCCGCGCGCACACCGTGGCAGAGTTTCTTCCAGGTCAACGTCGAGGGGACCCGCCTCGCTGCCGCCACGGCGCGCCGGCTTGGTGTGCGCCTGGTGCACATCTCGTCGGTGGCGGTGTACGGGCGGCAAGCGGCCGACGAACCACCCGGGAGTCGCAGCGAGCATGCCCCTCTGGGTCCGCTCGAGGAGCATGATTTCTACGCCCGCAGCAAGCGACTTGCCGAAGAGATGGTCCGCGCGGAGGTCGCGGTGGGGCTGGAGGCGGTCATCCTCCGGCCCTGCGTTGTGTACGGGGAAGGAGATCGCCTCTTCCTGCCGAGGATGGCGAAGATCGCCCGGTTCGGTTGGCTCCCCCGCATCGGGGCGGGAGATCTCACGATGGCCGTGGTGCACGCGGAGAGCGTGGCCGATGCCGCGGTTCGCGCGCTCAACACGCCACGAGCCGCGAGTCGCATTTACCAGGTGACCAACGACGGAGACATCACCCCGCGGGAGTTTGTGGCGGCGCTTTCGGAGGGCCTGGGGAGACCGATCACCGCGATCCCGTTCCCGGAACCTGCCGCCCTCGCCGTGGCGCACGGTGTGCGCGCGGTGCTCCGCGTGGTGGGCCCCGGCCTCTATCCCGGTTCCATCACCGGCGCCGTTCGCTTCTGGCGTGGCGGCAATCCCTACACCTCGGCCCGCGCGGCCAAAGAACTCGGCTGGACGCCTTCCGTCCCGCATGGGAGACGGATCGCAGAGCTCGTCCGCCGCTACGCCGCCGGCTGACGGACCTCGGACCCGCCCCTACATCGATCGAGCGGTGTCCCGAGCCATGACGGTGTCCCCCCGGGGGCTCTCCTTCGCGCCGGGTGCAGTCGCCGTGCTGTCGACGACCGGGGCCGCGGTTACGCTCTCTGCGGGTGTGGTCTCCCTGGGCGTCGAGTCCCGGCCACAGGAGAAGAGGACGACGAGCCCCAGCAGCAACAATGACTTCTTCATTTTGCCCTTACGCTCCAGATTCCACTGGTGACATGCCGCCCCCGCCCCAACCCATCCGCCGCGCTCGATCAACCACCACATCCCCCGCACCAGGGTATCCCAGCAATCCGGTATTGAGCACCAGGTGGTAGTGCGCAGGATTGGCCCAGTCACGGTCGTAGTACTCTCGATGATACCGCTGCCGGTTCCTGTCGGTGTCGTCCATCAACCGTTCGGCGTCCGCGGGCCCCAGGGCCTGGCGGGCCATGACGGCGCGAATTCGGTCGGCTCGGGGCGCGATGATGCGCACGTGAAGCGCGTCGTCCTTTCGTGCCAGCACCGCCGGAGCCGCCCGCCCGACCAGGACGACCCGACCCTCCATGGCCAGGTCCGCGACAACGCCCTCGGTCACTTTCACCAGCGCCGCCTCCTCGAGTTCCGCCGGTGGAAGGGGCGACGGGGGCGCAATGAGTTCCGGCGCGGCGCGCGAGAGCGCGCGCAGGAGCCACTCGCGAAAGCCCGGGGCCCGCTCATCACGCAGGGCCACCGTCGCCTCCGGAATGCCTGCGCGCGCCGCCACCCGTGCGACGAAATCGTTGTCGACCAGCCGCCATCCGAGTGCCCGGGCGGCGTGCTCTGCCACCAGCGACCCTCCGGCCCCGAATTCACGTGAGATGGTGATGAGCATCGCCGCTCCGTCTCGAGAGGGGGTTATGCCACGACCGGAGCCGGCGGCCGACGCGCGCTCCGCCAGGCCAGTAAGGCCGCGATAGAGCAGACGGTGCCACCCACCGCGAGCGACGCCTGCACGCCGAAGTGCTCCGACACCCAACCCGCCTGCAGGGCGCCCAACGGCGCCATGCCAACCACCATGAAGGAGTAGAATCCCATGACCCGCCCACGGAGGTGGTCAGGGGCCTTGGTCTGCAGCAATGTGTTCGTGAGGATACTGGTCAGCGCCCAGGCGCAGCCCGCCAGGGTAAGCAACACCAGCGCCGGTCCAAAAGTACCGACGAGGCTCGTGACCACGAGCACCGAGCCGAAGAGCGTCGCGAAGATGAATACCCGCCCCTCCTGCTGTACCCGATGACCCATGGCCGCTACAAACAGCGCGGCGGCCGCGGCACCCACGCCGACGCCGGACATCAGCACGCCGTACCCCGTGGCCCCGGCCCCAAGCACCTGCGACGCGTACACCGGGAGCATGGGGGCGAACGAGAATCCGAAGACGCTGAACGTGATGGTCAGGAGCGTCAGGAGGCGCGGCTCCGCCGTGTCCATGACATACCGCCAGCCGTCACGAAAGGTCGATCGGCCTGGCAGTGCCTCGCTCGCCCCGACGAACGGCGGCCGCATGATGGCCAGCATCCAGAGCACCGCGAGGTAACTCGCGGCGTTGACGAAGAAGCAGGCGGCGATGCCGACCGCGGCGATGACCACGCCCGCGATGGCCGGGCCGATGACGCGCGTCACGTTGAACACCGATGAGTTGAGCGCGATCGCCGTCATCAGGTCCTCACGCCCGGTCATCTCGACGAGGAAGGACTGGCGGGCAGGAATCTCGAACGCCGCGAGCAGCCCCTGGGCTGCGGCAAGCACCATGACCCACCCGACCGTGACACGTCCGGTCGCCGTCAGGAGCGCCAGGGCCAGCGCTTCGAGGAGCATCAGCGTCTGCAGGGTGAGCAGAAACCGCCGCTTGTTGACCCGGTCGGCCACCACGCCACCGTAGAGCGTGAACAGCAGAACCGGCAAGGTGTTGATGGTGGTGACGAGTCCGACCTGGAAGGCGGAGTTGGTCAGCTGGAGCACCAGCCACCCCTGCGCGACCGTCTGCATCCAGGTGCCGCTCAGGGAAACGAACTGTCCCCCGAGGAAGAGCCGAAAGTTGCGATGGCGGAGGGCGCCGAACGCCGGACGCGGAGCAGCGGCGGCACTCACCCTGACGCCGCCCACGGGCCTACTTGACCACTCGCTTGACGAGCTTGCCGGCGGGGAAGGTGGCGTCGACCGGGACGCCGTTGAGCAGGGCGACCCGCTCGACCGACACCGTGGAGGGGTACCTCGCGTTGAACGCCGCCACCGTCATCGGCGAACTCAACTTCACGATCTTGATGCGCTCGGGCTCGACGTTGAGCCTCGCCGCATCCGTCAGCGGACGGAAGCTGCGGATCCAGCTCCGCATCGCCGCGTCGTAGGCCGACGCCTGTGCGTCCTTGGCAATCGCCATGAGGCGGTAGTTCCGCCCGCCATAGGTGATGAAGGCAATGCGTCCCCGCACAGGGACGCCCTCCGCTAACGACGCGCTGAACGGGGCGGAGACCGCGGGAAGTCCGTTGATCGACGCCGTGCTGGTGGCGCCGGGGGTCACGCCCTCCTGCGCCATGAAGGCCTGCAACTGCGTCGCAATCGACTCGGCGCTGCCGAGCTCGAGCTGCAGGAGCCCGTCCTGCCCCTCCGCCAGGCCGGTCACCGCGGAGAATCCGTTGTTCGTCTTCCAGCCTGCTGGAAAGACGATCTGGAATTTCAGTTCCGGATGGTAGAAGGCCTGTCCGTCGAAGTAGCCCTGCCGGGGATCGTCCCCATAGACCATCCCGTCGAGTTTTCGAAGATAGGTGTCGCGATCCCAGCTCAACGCAGCGTAGTTGACATTGGCGCTGTCGATCATGCGCTGTGTCTCAGCCAGTCGGTTCTCGGGATACGGGTGGGTGACCGCCCACGTGGGCAGCCGCTCACGACCGCTGGCCGACTCGACGCTTTCGAGCATCGTGAACAGGTCGAGCATGGCATGCGGATCGTACCCGGTACGCACGGAGTACCGGAAGCCGAGCATGTCGGCCTGGCTCTCGTCGTCCCGCGTGTACTTGAGAAAGAGCAGCTGGAGCCCCGCCCCGGCCGCACCGATGTAGTTCTGGAGGTCGGGCCGCAGCACCATGCCCAGCCCGAGCCCCAATTGCGCCAGTTGAGCGCGGCTCATCTGGCTCGCGGAGTGGCGGGCCGTGACATGCCCGATCTCGTGCCCGAGCACACCGGCCAGCTCGGCCTCTGAATTCATGTTGGCGAGGATGCCGCGCGTGATGTAGATGAACCCGCCGGGCAACGCGAAGGCGTTGACCTGCGGGTCATCGATCACCGTGAACTGCCAGGGAAGCTGGGGCCGCTCGGACTTGGCGGCCAACTGCAGCCCCAACTGCGAGACGTACGGCTCCCAGATCGAGTCCCTGTACGGGCCCATCTGGACGGCGACCTGCTCGGCCGCCTGTATTCCCATGGCGATCTCCTGGCTTTCCGACACCAGGCTGAACTCCTTCTGCCCGGTTGCGGGGTTCATGGCACACCCCGCAACCAGCGACCAGGCCAGCGCCGCCGCGAGGCGGCGCGTGGCCAGGGCTGTCATGCGCGCGCGAAGCGCATTTCGATTCATCAGTTGCCGGTCATCTCGTCGGCGAGCGGGCCGGCGTCGTACACGCGCCGCAAGGCTTCGATGATCGCCCGGCTGTCCACCCACACCGCGCGGGCGACCCGCTCCGTGTAGAGGAACCGGTTCGGCAGCATCTCGATGTTGCCATCGAAGATCAGTCCGACCACCTCGGCGTTCTTGTTGATGATGGGGCTGCCCGAGTTGCCGCCGATGATGTCCACCGTGCCCGCCACGTTGAAGGGCGTAGCCAGGTCCAGTGAGTCGCGGTTCTTGACCCAGCGCGACGTCAGGTCGAACGGCGGGACGCCGCTGAATCCGGCCGAGCGGTCGTACAGCCCGTAGAACGTTGTGAACGGCTGCGCAATCGTGCCGTTGTATGGATAGCGCAGGATCTCGCCGTCCGAGATGCGCAGGCTGAAGGTCGCGTCCGGCGCAACGCTGTTGCCGTAGACCGCCAGCAGCGCGCGGGCCACGAGCTCATCCTGCTCCGCCTCGGTGTCCGCGAGCTCCGTCCACTGGGCTTCCACCGCACGGTCGAGCGGGTCGATGGTGGACGCGAGCATGATGAACGGATCCTTCGACGCGGCGATGGCCTTGGCGCCGCCCTTCATGAGCGCCTCGCGCTGGGCCGCCGTGGAAATCTTCGAGCCGCGGACCATCGCCGCCGCCGCGTCGGCTGGGCTCCGCCCCTGCAACGCCGCCTTCAGGACCGGATCACCGGCTGGCAGCGCGGCCTGCATCGCTTCGAACCATTGGGTCAGCAGCAGCCGCTCCTGCAAGGTGTCGATCGGCGTTGAGGAACTGATGGCCCGGTCGCGCATTGCCTTGCGGGAATCCTGATAGAGCGGCATCCGCGCCGAATCCGGCTTGGCCGCCTCCGCCGGAGCACGGACGATGAGGCCCGCCAGCTGCAGGAGGCGGGTGCCGTAGGCGTTGTAGGAATAGAACCGACGCTGCGTGTCGAGCTTCCGCATCCCTGTCCGGGCCTGCTCGATCTGCTTCCACGGATCGCCGTACGCCTTCACGTGTTCGGGGTTGTTGCTCACGCCGTAACGAAAGTTGGTTTCCCACGTCTTCTTCTGGCTCATCAGCGCGGGGTCCAGCAGGCCGGATTGGTACCCGGTGACCGCCTTCTGTGAGTTCTCCAGTCCGAAGATCCTGTTCCGGAGCGCCTTACCCCGCTCAGCATCCATGCGAGACAGCTCCTGATACACGGCGATTTGTCGCTTGTACCCGTCGAGGGCCGCCGGATAGGTGAGGTCACGGAGAAACTCGATCTGTGCCATCGTGTTGAGCCGCCCCGTCGAGCCGGGGTTGCCGGTCACGAAGACGAGGTCCTTCTCCTTCGCACCGGTCTTCGCCCACTGGAAGTACTCGGTGCTGGCCGGCTTCCCGTCCACATACGCCCGGAGCATCGCCATGTCGAGGTCGTAACGGGGGTACGTGAAGTTGTCCGGATCGCCACCGAAGAACGCCGTCTGGCTCTCCACGGCGAAGACCAGTCGGACGTCGGAGAACCGACGGAAGCGATAGAGCATGTACTTGCCGCCGCGATACATCGTGACGACCTGGCAGGCCGTCTCCGGCGCCGTCTTGCCGCAGGCCGCCTCGATCTGGTCGATCGCCTCGGCACGCCTGGTCGCGGCCACCGTCGGCGAGCTTCCCGCCGGAACGGCCTTGGCGACCTCACCGGTCACGTCGCTGATCTGCTGCAGCTGGTCGATGGTCAGCCCCTGGCAGGCCCGTTCATCCTCACGCTTGGGCGCGTAGAAGCCATCCCCGAGCAGGTCCTCACCGGGCTTTGTCGCAGACTCCACGCAGGCACGGGCACAGTGATGGTTCGTCATGATCAGCCCCTCGGGCGACACGAACGACGCCGAGCAGCCGCTGTTCATCCGGAGCGAACTCAGCCGCACATGATCGAGCCACTTCGGGGTGGCCTCAAAGCCGTACCGCTTGGCCCAGTACGCCAGCGGCGGCTGGTCGAAGGTCCACATCTTCCCGGTCTCGAGCCCTGGGTACTCGCCCGGGGCCCAGACGTCCTGGGCGGTCAGCGGGGCGGCCATCATGCATCCGAGAATGGCCAGCAACGGGAGGAAACGACGAGACATGAGCAGCTCCACGACGAGTTGAGGATGGGCCGCGACAGGCAGCCGAAGGCGGGACGGCTCAGCGCGGCCAGAGCCAGCCGAATACACCGGCCGTCACGAGCCCGAAGACCAGTCCGTCGAGCATCTCGCGGGCAGTGCTGCCCCACGAGCGGGAAAACCAGATGGCGCCCGGTACCAGCGCCGCTGCGTAGGCGAGCGTCGCCACCGTGCCGACCACCCGGAACACCGGAAGATAGGGCGCACCGGCCGGCAAAGTGTGAGCGGCGAGGTAACCGACCATGAAGGAAACGCCAAGCGTGTATAAGAAGTACTGCCCCAATGACTTACCCATCTTTGGGCGGCCCGGGGCCCCCAAGGATGAGGAAGCCCATCGGCCCTGCCTCGGCCTTGGCCAGCCAGGCGGGGTCCTGCATGGCATCCTTGGAATCGCAGTGCGGAAAGTTGTACTGCCCGACTCCCGCACCCGCACTCCGCAGGGAGGCGAGCACCGCGTCTTCATCAGGCAACTTCTTCCAGTCGCCACGGTGATGGGGCAGGACCATCCACATCACGAACCCACCCACATGAATGAGGACCGCAGAGAGGACGATCGGGAGCCAAAGATCAATCAGTGTGATCATGAGACCTCCAGGAGGGGCGGGGGGACGGCCCCGGGCGTTCAGAGCGCGTCGAGGCGCTCCAACCCGATGACCGGTTTCCAGTGCAGGAGTTCATACGAGGCAAGACCAAGCTTGGTAAAGGGATCGCCCTCGCTTACCCGCGCCAGCGCCGCGAGCGGCTCGTCCTGAGCCGGCAACCTCAGGAGGAGCGCCCCACCAGTCCTCGGCTCGAACGGCCCCGAGGCCAGGAGGACACCGGCCGTCTCGAGCTCTCGCAGGTACGCGCGATGCGCCTCGATGTGGAGGAGGATCTCGTCGAGTGGCTTGAGATACCGGATGACCGCGAGAGCATACATCCTCTAACGATCCACCTCTGTACCGCCGCCGCAAGGGGTCAACTGCCGCCCCGCACCTCGAGCAGCTCCACCTCGAAGACGAGAGTCGCATTCCCCGGGATACCGGCGCCGGCACCGCGTGAGCCGTACCCGAGCTGCGAAGGAATGACGAGGAGTCGCTTGCCACCCACCCGCATCCCCGCAACCCCCTCGTCCCAGCCATCGATCACCTGCCTCTGTCCCAGCGCGAAGGAGAACGGCCTTCCAGCGTTCTTGCTGCTGTCGAAGAGGTTGCCATTGGCCAGCCAGCCGCTGTATTCCACGACGACCACCGTCCCCCGCACCGCCTCGGCGCCGGTGCCTTCGGTCAGGTCCTTCCAGTAGAGGCCGCTCTCGGTCCGGGCCATCATATCAATGTCGACGTTCAGGCTCGGCGCGTAGGTCAGCGTTTCGGGCGCGCCCACCACCGCATTCTTGTCGGTCTTGGACTGGGCGCCGAGTGGCTTGGAACGCACGGTATCGAGAGTGCACCCCGTGAGCACGACCAGAACGAGGAAGAGCAGGGCACGACGCATCAGGAACTCCTTGGAAGATGGGCGCGGGCGATCGACAGCCCCTCCTCCAGAGTGGCCGCAAATGCGAGCCGCCCTGGCGAAGGCACGATGCCGGTCCGCGCCATGAACTTTGCGGGCTGGTCCTGCACCCGCACGAGAATCACCAGCGTCTGGTCACGCGCCAGCCTGGCCAACGCTGATTCGAGGTTTACCATGCCTGTCGCGTCGATGATTGGCACCATCCCCAATTCCAGCAGGATGACCCCCGCTTCACCAGCGGTCGTGTGCAACGAGTCCATTGCCTTCTCGGCGGCCCCGAAGAAGAGGGGTCCCGCAATCTCATACAGCACCGCTCCAGGGGGAAGCGGCTCTCGGAGAGCCGGGTGCTGGCCGTCCTCCACCATCCGGGTGCCGGACAGCTCAGCCATCCGGCGCATGAACAACAGGGCTGCGAGCAAGACCCCCACCGTCACCGCCACCGTCATGTCGAACACGACAGTCAGGAAGAAACAGGTGAGGAGGACCAGGGCATCGCTGCGAGGAGCCACCCTGAGGACCCTGAGGACATGTGGAAGATCGCTCATATTCCACGCGACGAGCAGGAGGAGGGCCGCCAATGACGCCATCGGCAAAGCGCCGAGGAGGGGCGCCAGAGCGAGCATGGCCGCCAGCACCACGAAGCTGTGGGTAATCGCCGCAAGGGGCGAACGCCCTCCCGCGCGGTAGTTGGTCGCCGTCCGGGCGATCGCACCGGTCGCGGCGAATCCGCCAAAGAACGGAGCGATCAGGTTGCCAGTGCCCTGGGCGATCAACTCGGCGTTCGGGTCGTGCCGAGTCCCGGCCATCCCGTCGGCCACGACCGCGGAAAGGAGCGACTCGATGGCGCCCAGGATGGCGATGGCAAAGGCACTGGGCAGCAAGGCCTGCATCAAGCTGAAAGACAGAGTGAGCGGTGCGCCCCCGGCCCCAGGCACATGCCAGGGCAGGACCGGCATCGGGGGCGACCGGGGAATCCCGGTGTGTACGACCCCGTCAACCAAGTACTGGAATCGACTCCCTATGGTGGCGACCTCGAAGCCGGGAACGACTCGCTGTACCAGGACGACGCCAAGCGCCGCCACCAGCAGCGCGACCAGCGGGCCGGGCACTCTGGTGCGGAACCGGGGCCACCACACCAGGAGCACAAGGGTTGTGGCGCCCACCACGGCTTCTTCCCATCGTGCGGTCGGCATCGCGGTCACCAGCTGTGCGACCCGTTCGGCAAAGTGTTCAGGGGCGCCGACAGGGCTCAGACCGAAGAAGTCCTTCAACTGCAGGACCGCGATCACCAATGCAATGCCTGATGTGAATCCTGCCGTCACCGGCAGGGGAATGAACTGAATCAGTTGACCCATGCGCGCGACGCCAAATCCGACGAGGATGACCCCAGCCATCATCGTGGCGAGCAGCAGGCCCCCGATCCCGAACCGATGAACGATCGGGACAAGAATGACGACAAATGCCGCCGTGGGCCCAGACACCTGTAGTCGCGATCCACCGAGTGCGGCGATGACGGCGCCCGCGACGATGGCGGTGTAGAGCCCATGTTGAGGGGGAACGCCTGCGGCGATAGCAAGCGCCATTGAGAGCGGGAGAGCCACGACCCCGACGACAAGGCCGGCGAGCAGGTCGTTCCGGAAATCCCGGCGAGCATACCCCTCGCGCAGCGCCTCGCGGAGCGCCGAAGCGGGACGCAGGTTCAACTCAGGCAGGATGTTGCGGGCCTGCCGCAACCGTGAATGGCGGGATCCAGCGTGCCCGTCAGGTTTGCTCATGCGCCTGGGAACCCGGAGGCCTGCTGGAGACGCCGCACCTGCCTGGCATGGTGCCGGATATGTGCGGCGTAAAATGTCACACCCTTCCCGACCGTTACCCATCCCCCGATCGGGTGCCTGAAGCGGGCGGCGCGGGCTTCGGCCTCCGTGATCGACGAGAGAAAGAACTCCAGTCCTCGGCGCGCCTCCATCCAGCGCGCCTCGAGTTCCGCGAGCGTCGCGTTGCCGGTGGGGAGCACCCGCGCGACCGGGACCTTGACCCGCAGGTCGGACTTCATGACCAGCAGCACCATGGCCATCCGGACTCGCGCGACCGGTGTCACCCACGTGCCGGGCGGCGGTCCCTTCAACATCCCGAGGAGGCTCTTTTCCTCCGCGAGCACGAGGTGTTCAGTCACGTCGAGCATCGACCAGGTGTCCGGCGTGGGGCGGAAGGACCGCTGCACATCGGTCGCCGATCGGATCGGAGCCAGGAACGACTCCCGCACCTCGTCCAGCACAACCAGTCGTTCGGCCAAGTCAGGCAGGATGTCCATCAACTCGCCTTTGAGGATGCCAGGCGACGGCGAACGCCAAGGCCGGCGGCCCGGCCCGTCGCCCACGCCCAATGAAAATTGAAGCCGCCGATCGGCCCGAACGCGTCCAGCACCTCGCCGCAGAGAAAGAGCCCCGGTGCCCGCCGGCTTTCCATCGTGACCGGGTCAATCTCGGAGAGTGCCACGCCACCACCCGTGACCTCCGCTTTGCGGTAGCCCTCGTCGCCACTGATCGGCAGCGGCAGCGCCGTCAGCGCCGTAAGGATCGACTCCCGCTCCTCGCGCCGCAACTGTGCCAGCGTGCGGTCCGGGGGCACCCCTGCCTCCTCGAGGAGCGCCAGGGCCAGTCGCTCGGGAAGTTGGCGGCGAATCACCGTCGCGATCTGGGTCCGTCCCCCGGCGCTGAACTCCCGTTCCCAGTCGGCCCGCTCCAGCGAACCCCAGCGGGCGAGAATCGCGGGGCGTTCTCCCGATCGCGGTCGCGTGAAGACATGAGAAATATTCAGGACGGCAGGACCGCTGAATCCGCGATGGGTAAAGAGAAACCCCTGCGATGGAGCATAAGCAGGTGTCTCGGGCGGAGCCGTCAGTTGAGCGTCCAGCGACACACCGGAGAGAGCGGTCCACCGGGCGACGCCTGTCGTCAGCGGCGTCAGCGCCGGATACGTCGGGTGCACGGTGTGCCCGAGTGATTCGAGGAGTCGCAGCCCAGTCCCGTCACTGCCGGTATTCGGAACGCTGAGCCCGCCGGTCGCCATCACGACATGGCTGGCGCGCAGGGTGACCCCGTCATCGAGCCGGACGTCCCACCCTTCCCCCGCGGACGCCAGCCCCGTCATCGATGCACCAAATCGAATCTCGGCACCACATGCACGCGCATGTTCGATCAGCCTGTCACGCACATCCCTCGCGCGATTGGAGGCGGGGAACAGCTTGCCCGACGCCTCCTCGAGGACCAGTGGCAGGCCCAGCTCCTCCTCGAAGAACCGCCGCTGCGCCTCGAGCGACCAGCTGCGGAGGATGTTGCGGAGGGAATGGGGAGAGGAGTCGGTGACAAACCACTCGGCCTCCACTTCCGACGGGAGGATGTTGCACCGTCCCCCGCCACTGATGAGGATCTTTCGCCCGCCATCCCGAGTCCGCTCGAGAAGGACCACGCGACGCCCGTCACCGGCCGCGAAGGCCGCCGCGAGCAGCCCCGCCGCCCCGGCGCCCACCACCACGACATCGATCGGACGGTTGGTCATTCTGCCAGCACGGCATACACCACGAGGTCCTCGAACACTCCCCACTTGAGGGTGTGTTGCCGAAGGATCCCTTCCTGCCGCATCCCGAGCTTCTGCATGACGCGACCGGAGGCAGGATTGCGGGCCATGTGCCGTGCCATGATGCGGTGCAGGCCGAGCGAGGCGAATCCAAAATCGATGATCGCCCGGCTTGCCTCGGTTGCATACCCGAGATTCCACCAGGGAATCCCGATCCAGTATCCCAGCTCCGCGCGGCGGTCCGCCATAGTCAGAACCAGGCCGACGGCACCGACGAGCGTGTCGTCACCAGGCGTCGTGACGGCGAGGGTCAGGACCTTCCGCTCCGCCCAGTTGGCCGCATGGGTGGCAATCCACTCTTCGGCAGCCCCGTCCGGGTAGGGATGCGGCACCGTGAGGGTGCCGGCCGCGACCTCCCGCTCACCGGCCAACCGCTGCACCTCCGCCGCGTCGTCAGGACGAAAGGGACGGAGGACGAGCCGTTTCGTCTCCAGGGTCGGCATCGGATCCTCAATCATCCCACCTCCACCGACGTGTCATCGCGACCGGCCCACTCCGTCCAGGAGCCGTCGTACAACGCCCCAGCCGGGGCGCCCAGCACCTCCAGGGCGAGCAGGACCGCGCATGCCGAAGTCCCGGAGCCACACGTCGCCACCACGGGAGCGGCGAGGTCAACGCCCGCGTCACTGAACCGCTCCCGCAGCGACACGGCACCGAGCATCCGTCCCGTCTCATCGACGAGTTCGGCGTATGGGATGCTGAGCGCCCCCGGCATGCGGCCGCTGCGTAGCCCGGGTCGCGGTTCCGGATCGCGCCCACGGAATCGCCCTGCGGGACGGGCATCCACCACCTGCGCGGAACCGCTCCCGACGATGGTCACCATTTCATCGAGCGTTCGAACGGAGGAAGCGCGGAGAACCGCGTGGAACGTCCCCGGCACACGGGGCGTCGGCTCGCCTGGCTCGAGTGGCCGCCGTTCCGCCCTCCACGCTCCGAGCCCTCCATCCAGAACTGAGACACGCTCGTGCCCGAACGCCCGGAACATCCACCACACCCTCGCGGCGCTGAGGTTCACGCCCGAGCCATCATAGACCACGATCTCGGCGTCGGCGGAGATTCCGAGCCCTCGAGCCACCGATTCGAACTCGGCCGCAACTGGCAGCATGTGCGGCAGGGTGGTGGCGTGATCGCTGGCGAGGTCGAGATCGAAGAACTGTGCGCCCGGGATATGCCCCTCGGAGAACTCCACCCGGGCGTCCCGCCCGGTATCCGGGAGATACCAGCTGGCATCCAGCACGATGAGCGCGGGGTTCCCCAGGCGGGCCTGCAGAGCTGCGGTGCCGATCAACGGCGGAAAGGACATGGTCAATCTTAGTTTCCTCCGGCAGCGGGCCACAATACTATTCCCCTTTCAGGTTTCCCGTTCTCGGAGTCCATGAAGTGCCAGCCAGCCGTGCCGAGCGACTCGCCGCAGTCCTCCTGATCCTGGGGGCGTTTGCGGTTGTGCTCGCGGTCGCCCCGCACCGGAGCTTCGAACTCGATCGCTTCTTCCTTCCGAAGGAGGTCGTGCTGCACGCGACCGCCCTCCTGGTCGCGCTGCTCGTGATTCCGGGCCGACGGGAGTGGACCTGGAGTCGGCCTGAGCTCTGCCTGCTCGCCTACCTCGGCGTCTCGATCGTCTCCGCGCCTCTTTGCCGCCAACGGATGGCTGGCCATCAGGGCGCTCGGCATCACCTGGTCGGGACTCCTCCTCTTCTGGTCCGGCCGGGAACTCGCGCGCGCGGGGCTGGGGCGGTTCCTGACCATCGGGCTCGCCGCTGGCGCGGTCGTCGGCGTTCTCACTGCCATCGGTCAAGCATACGGCGTGCTCGACTCCGACCTCTTCAGCGTGACGCGAGCTCCGGGCGGCACATTCGGCAACCGGAACTTCGTGGCGCACCTCGCAGCCATCGTGCTGCCTGCGCTCTTCGCAGTCACGCTCGCCGCCAGAAAGCGAATTGGTTACCTCCTCTCCGTCCTTGCCACTCTCCTCACAGTGGGTCTTCTGGTCCTGACCCGCTCGCGGGCAGCCTGGCTGGCCACGGCAATCTCCATGTCGGTCTTCCTGCTCCTCGCGTTCCTGCCCGGGGGCCTCTGGCGTGACGAGGAAACACGGCGCCGGCTGCGCGGCCCGCTCCTGGCGGTGGCCATCGGCGCGGTCCTCGCCCTCGTCGTGCCGAACACGCTCGACTGGCGCAGCGACACTCCCTATGTCGATACCCTGAAGGGATTGGCGAATTTCCAGGAAGGGAGTGGTCGCGGTCGCCTGCTCCAGTGGCGCAACAGCCTGTCGCTCGTGCGTGCGGACCCGGTACTCGGTGTCGGTCCCGGCAACTGGGCGGTGGAGTACCCAGCCGTGGTGACGGCCGAGGACCCCTCCCTCGACAGCGAGGGAATGGCCGCCAACCCCTGGCCGAGCAGCGACTGGATGGCGGTGCTGTCGGAGCGCGGACCGATCGCCTTTCTGCTGCTCACCGCCGCAGGTGGCCTCCTCTTCCTGACGGGCGCGCGCGCCTGGCTGGACAGCCCACGCGAGGTCGCAGATCTGGCGCCGCTCGTCCTGGCCAGCACCATCACCGCCACGGCCGTCGTGGGCGCCTTCGACGCCGTCCTGCTCCTCCCTGTCCCGGCGCTCTACGTCTGGAGCCTGGCGGGCGTGCTGTTGCCGGTCGAGGCCTTCCCGAAACGAAAAGCCGCGGGATGGCGGTCTCGGCTTGGGCTGGAGTTACTGGTATTGGGCGTGGGGGCCGGACTCACCTGGCGGAGCGTCCAACAGGTGCGCGCAATGGAGTTGATCGCCGTCTGGGGGCGGCTGAGCACGCGGGCGGAGGCGGCCGCCATGGATCCAGGCAGTTACCGGATTCAGGTGATGGTCGCGCAGTCGTACCGGCGTCGAGGACGGTGCAAGGACGCCATTCCCTACGCGCAGCAGGCTGCGCACCTCTATCCTGAAGCAGCGGAACCGAAAGCCATCCTGCGCGCCTGCGGCCAGCGCTGAGACGATCGTGGGCGAAACGAATTGGAAACGGGCACGGCTCTGGCTGGCGCTCAGTGGAACGGGTCGGATCGGGGAGATCGACCTCGGGAAACCGCGCTAGGAGGGGCTCAGGAGCTGAGCAGGACCCGGCCGTCCACCGCCACCGCGCGATCGGGGAAGGCGAGCAGCGGGTTGACATCGAGTTCGGCTATCTGCGGGAAGTCCTCCGCAAGCAGCGAGAGTCGGAGCAGAATCTCCTCGATGGCCTGACGATCCGCCGGTGGAGCACCGCGCACCGGTCCGAGGAGACGTGAGCCGCGAAGCCCTGAGATCATGTCCGCCGCCTCGCGGCGGTTGATCGGTGCGACGCGGAAGATCACGTCCCGCAGCACTTCCACGAAGATCCCGCCCAACCCGAACATGACCAGCGGTCCGAAGGAAGGGTCGCGCGTCACCCCCGCGATAGTCTCGCGCCCGCCGTGGACCATCTCCTGGACGAGGACCCCGTGAATGTTCGCCGCTGGCACCGCCCGGCGTGCGGAGGCGACGATCTCGTCGTAGGCGGCACGGACGTCGGTGGCGCCTTCTACCCCCACCTTCACGCCGCCGACATCGGTCTTATGCACGATTTCCGGCGACACGATCTTCATCGCCACCGCACCCCCGGACTTGGCCGCGAGCGCCACTGCCTCGTCGGCATTCCGCGCCAGCCCCGCCGCGGCGGTGGGAATGCCGTAGGCCCGCAGCAATTCCAGCGACTCGACCTCACCCAACCGTGACTGACCCGCCGCCTTGGCCTCAGCGAGCAGGCGAGACGCCGTCTTCCGGTCCACTTCGAACTTCTCGACAGGCGGAACGGGCCGCTCCATCCACTCCCGCTGACGGCAGAGCGCCGAGAGTGCGCGCGCCGCCGACTCCGGAAAGATGTAGGCGGGCACCCCGACCTCGTGAAGTTCGGCCTTCCCCTGGGGAAGCCCTTCCCGACCCATGAGCACCGCCAGCACCGGCTTGTCCATGTGGGCGCCGGCCACCGAGGCGATGGCCTCGGCCACGTCCTTCTGCTTGATGCCAAGGGGCGGAACGAAGATGGCGATCGCGGAATCAACATTCGGATCATCGAGCAGGGCATCGAGCGCCGCGCGATAGCCCGGTGGGGTGGCGCTCGCGATCATGTCGAGCGGATTGCGCAGTGAAGCTTCTTCGGGAAAGAGCGGCTTGAGCCGCGCCACGGTTTCCGGCGCGAGATCGGGCAGTTCGACGGACACACGCTCCAGCGCGTCCGCCGCCAGAATCCCGGGGCCGCCCGAGTTGGTCACGACGGCGGTGCGGCGCGACCTCGGCGTCCGCTCATCCGAGAACGCCATCGCCAGGTCGAACAGCTCCTCGACCGTCTCTGCCCGGATGACGCCGGCCTGGGCGAGCATCGCGTCCACCAGGGCGTCGCTGGCAGCCAATGCGCCGGTGTGCGACGAGGCGGCACGGGCGCCGACCTTCGACCGACCCGACTTCACGACGATGATCGGCTTGGTGCGCGTCATGCGCCGCGCGATCTCGAGGAACTTCCGCGGATTACCGAAGTTCTCGACATACATGAGCACGACCCCGACCGTCGGGTCCTGCTCCCAGTGCAGAAGGAGGTCGTTGCCGCTCACGTCCGGCTTGTTACCCATCGAGACGAACTGGTTGATCCCGATGCCGTATTCCTTGGCATAGTCAAGGACGCTCAACCCCATCGCGCCTGACTGCGACACAAATGCCGCCCGGCCAAAGGGCGGCATGCTCGGGGCGAAGGTCGCGTTCATCGAGAGTGCAGGGTCGGCGTTGAGCACGCCCATGCAGTTCGGCCCGACCATGCGCATGCCGTACTTCCGCACGACCTCCATCAACTGGCGTTCGCGCTCCACCCCTTCACCGCCGACCTCCCGAAATCCCGCCGAGATGACGGTCAGGCCCGGCACGCCGGCTTCGCCGCACTCGCGGGCGACGCCGAGGACATGCTGCTTGGGTACCGTGATCACCGCCATGTCCACCTTGTCGGGGACGGCGCCGATGGTCGGGTATGCCTTGAGGGTGTTGATGGAGTCGGCCTTCGGGTTCACCGGAAAGACGGTGCCGGTGAACCCGTAGTGGACCAGGTTGGACACGATCTCGTTGCCGATCGTGTTCGGTGTGCGGGAGGCCCCGATGACCGCAATGCGCCGCGGCCGAAGGATGCAATCCAGTGACGCGGTCATCTCAGCGCCGGCGCGAACCGCCGCGGTCGTCGTCCCGGGGACGGGACTTCGCACGTTCGGCGGCGTCCTTCGCGGCCTGCCGGAGCATCTCCTCCGGGGACTTTGGATTGGCACCGGGCCGCGGCGCACCAGCCTTGAGGGTGATCGTGCCGTCATCGTTGCCGACGGTCAGCGGACGCCCGCCGCGCACTTCGTAGGCGCCGACCACATCTTCGCCCATGAAGGCGGCGTTCTTGATTCGCTCGAGCAACGCCTCGCGGGTCGGCAGCCCCTCACACGAGGACAGTGGCGTTCCACTCGCGGAGTTGACCCGAATGACGACCGCGTACTTGGCGCCCGCCAGGTCCTTGCTGGAACGCAGCTCAGTCCCGGCGGCTTCGCGCGCCCAGCGCAACGTCTCCTGCTCCTGCGCATTCAATCCATCAGCGGTCTCGGCTCCAGACCCGCCTCGCTTGTTCTTGCCCCGGCGATTCTGCCGTAGCCGCTGCAGATACATCGGTTCGTCGCTCACTCTGCCCTCCCAGCGCCTGAAGAATGCTTCTTGGTGGCGGCAGGATAAGCTGTTACCCCAAGAGACACAAGGACTTGCGGACCCATGCCGCCCCCCGATCGAGCGGCCAGCCGAGTCACCGGCCACAAGTCCGCGCCGCGACAGCACTTGCACATCGCCGCAATTTATTGACAACGCAAAATGCATCTTGTTGTCATTAAACGCATTTAGAACTGGCCTAACTGTTGCTTGTATTGACAGTGGGCAACTATTTTCGAGCGCCCGCCGATTCTCCCTGGGGGCAGCATGTACCGTATTCGCTTGGTGACCGGTCAGGAACAGGTCTATCCGTCAATCCAGGAACTCACCGCCGGTGTCCAGCGCGGCGAGGTCACGGCAGAGGCTGAGATCTATCACCAACGCAGTGACCGCTGGCTTTCGATCGAGAGCCATCCCCACTACCGGATGGCGGTCGAGGGTGGCACGGCTACGCGCACGTCGCGGCTCAAGTTCACCCGCCCCTCTACCCCCGCCGCCAAGCCGGACGTCCTCCCGACTCCAGTGGCGCAGAAGCCCGACCAGGGAGACCTCGAAGAGCTCAATCGGCTGCTCGTCCTTCTCGATCCACTTCCGACCCCGGCGCAGCGCGCGGAGCCCGAGCCGGCCGCGCCCCGGTCACCGCCAGAATTGACCCTCATCCACCCCGAAGCGCCGAAAGCGCCCGTGCGTTCGGACGATCCTGAACCGGTGTTCGGGACGATGCTCCGACTGGAAGACCTGGATTCCGCGGCGGAGCCAGAGCCGGTCGAGTTCGCACCCGAGCCGGTGGAGAGTGTCCTCGACGAGGTAGTGCTGAACGAGGAGCCCGAGGCAGTCGCTATGCCTGACCTCGGCCTCCCGGCTGCAATCCATTTCGACGAGATCCCCGTCCCTGAGCGGCAGGAGTCGACACCTGAAGTCGAGGAGGTCGCCGCGCCAGCTGAGGTCTTCGCGTTTGAGGCGGCCTCCCCGATCGCGGAAGCGATCGAACCGGAGCCCGCCCCGGCGGTCGCTCCCTCGTTCGAAGCGCCCCCCCTCTCCTTTGACCCGTCGCCCGCGCATGACGCACCGCTGCCCCACGCATCGGGCCCCAGGTTCCGGCCGATGCTGTACGTGGCCGCCGCCGCCATCGTCGCCGCCGCCATCTACGCCTTCACCGCCGGTGGGTCCGAAGCGGACCAGGGCATGGTGACGCTTGCATCGGCCACTGCCCCGGCAGCCGGAGCCAAGCCAGCCCCCCTCCCGCCCGTCGACTCGGCGCCGGTCACTCCGACGTCGAGTGTCGGATTCCCCGTGGCAGACACGCAGAGTGGCGCAGGCGACTCCCCGACCGCCGCCGCGGCTGATAGCGCCGCCGGCTTCCTTCCGAGCGCGCCGACGATCGATCTGCCGAGTGCCGGGACGCCGGAAGTCAGTGCGGGCGTGGCCACGCCGCGCGCCTCCATGGGGGGGGGCGCCGAACTGGCCAGGGGCTACGCGAGCACCTATGGAACCCTGAGTCGCGAATTCAGTGCGCAGATGGACCGGAGCGGCCTCGTGCGGCTCTTCAGCCAGACCCAGCTCACCACGAACGACGGCCTTGCCGGTGCGCGACGCGCGCTGGATGCCGCCGCGAGCGCGGTGCGCCGATACCATGTCATGGAAGGGGTCATCGAGAAGGCCTACCAGGACTCCGCACGGGCGCTGGAGCGCGCCGGCGCATCGCCGACCGACCTCCGCGACTGGATGACTCATCCGTCGCTGAAGGAGTCCAAGGAGGCCGCGGATGAGGGTGCACGCCTGATCGGGCAGATCGACGCCGTCTTTGCGCTGCTGCAGGCGCAGTCGGGCCACTACCGTATCAACGGCAGCGAAGTGCGCTTCGACGATTCTGACGCCCGTGCCCGGTACGCGGAACTGCAGAGCTGGATCACCCGCCGCCTCGAACACTGGTCCGGCCAACCCGCATCATCCGTCCCGACGACCGTCCGACCTCTGCTCGACGGGATCGGGCTCACCCGACTCCCCATCGCCCGCTGACACGACGGCCGCCTCCGGGCGGCCGCTTCGTTTTCCCTGCCCCCACTCTTGCGCACCGCAGTCCGGGAGGTTTTTATCTAGGGTTGCAATGGACGTAACCCGTTACAGGAGATTGTGATGCGCATCACGTTCCAGCCCCGCGTGGTGGGATTCTTGGCCCTGGCAGCTTTGACACTCAGCGCCTGCATGTCCCCCGGCGAAAAGAAGAAGCAGCAGGAAGAACTTCAGATGCAGCTTGATCAGGTCACGGCTCTTTCGGCGGAGAAGGACACGCTGCTGCAGGCCGTCGCCGAGAACGCGCGGCTGATGAACGAAATCAACGCTGAAATGGCCAAGGTGAAGAACCTCAAGGCGGGCGTGTCGCCGGTCGTGGGCTCCGAGGGCGGCCAGCAGCCGGAGGCCGACCAGCGCGCAATCGTCCTGGCGCGGGTCAAGGAGATGACGGAACGGCTCAACGACGCCGAAACTCGCCTCGCCGCCAGCCAGGCGCGCATTCGTCGGCTCAATCAGCAGGGAGACAGTCTGAAGACAGACCTCTCAACGATGGAGACCACGATCGCTGAG
This sequence comes from uncultured Gemmatimonadales bacterium, assembly GCA_963699825.1. Classification (GTDB taxonomy): domain Bacteria; phylum Gemmatimonadota; class Gemmatimonadetes; order Gemmatimonadales; family GWC2-71-9; genus SPDF01. The sequence goes on along the minus strand of CAVOVI010000013.1, from coordinate 352,399 downwards.
TATCAGCAGATGATCGCCACCCAGCGCGTCGAGATCGCCACGATGAGCGAGCAGCTCGCCTCCAGCCAGCAGGAAGTGGCCGCGCTGTCGGTGGAGAAGAAGGAACTCATCGATACCGTCACCGCGATCACCGATCGCAGCAACACGGTGTACTACGTGATCGGCACCAAGGACTCGCTGAAGGCAGCAGGAATCATTGTCGAGGAGGGCGGCTCCAAGATCCTCTTCTTCGGCAGCAAGGCTCTGCAGCCGGCTCGCGTGCTGAACGAGGCCGATTTCACGGCCGTCGATCGGCGGGTCGTCATGGAGATTCCCTCCCCGATGACGACGCAGCGATACAAGATCGTCTCGCGCCAGAACACCGACTACATCGAGAACAAGCCAGACTCGAAGGGCCGGGTCGTCGGCGGAGTCAAGATCGCCTCGCCCGAAGGATTCTGGGCGCCGTCGAAGTTCCTGATTCTCGTCAAGGACTGAGCACGGGCAGGGCAGGGCGACGGGGCGCGGAGTGATCCGCGCCCCGTCTTCCGTTTCTACCGTTCGAGAAGCAGCCGGCGTCGCTTGGGTGGCACCCACGAGACCGGCAGCGCGGCAACCCCCTGCTGGATCGCGGCCACCGCCTCGTCCAGCGAGTCCGTGACCGTCAAGAGGTCGAGGTCACCGGGCCCGACCATCCCCCGTGCCGCCAGCGTGTCCCGCAGGAAGTCGCAGAGTGGCCGCCAGTACTCCGTGCCCATGAGCACCACCGGAAACGCCGCGATCTTTCCCGTCTGCACCAGCGTGAGCGACTCGAAGAGCTCATCCAGCGTCCCGAACCCTCCCGGAAGCACCACGAACGCGACGCTGTACTTGACCAGCATCACCTTGCGCACGAAGAAGTAGCGGAAGGTGATGAACCGATCCACGTATGGATTGGGTTGCTGCTCGTGCGGCAGCTCGATGTTGCAGCCGATGGAGCGACCGCCGGCCTCGTGGGCTCCACGGTTGGCCGCTTCCATGATGCCCGGCCCGCCGCCGGTCATCACCGTGTACCCCAGCTCCGCGATCCGGGCCCCCACGGCCCGGGCCAGCTGGTAGTGGGGGTCGTTCTCCCCGACCCGGGCCGACCCGAAGACCGTCACGCACGGCCCCACGAAGTGCAGCGCCCGGAATCCGCGCAGGAATTCCGCCGCAATGCGGCCCAGCCGGGCCAGTTCGCTGAGCCTCGAACCTGGTCCGGCCAGCCAGTCTCGGACGTCAGGAGGGCCCTGTCCTGCCGGCCAGGGCCCCGGCGACGAATCGTTGGGTGTGGTCATCCCGGCAATCTCCCATGGCGCCGGCCTCAGGCGCAAATCGGGCGCCCCCTCCTGCCTGCCCCGCTCCCGGTGTATCTTGTGGCCCGGTAGCGCGGCCCGCCGACCGGGTCGCCATTCTTCAACGCAGGGAACGCAGATCTCATGAAGGCAACCGACGTCCGCAAGGGCCATGTCATCCTGATCGACGGGCAGCCGTGCCGCGTGATGGACTTCACGCACCGCACCCCCGGAAACCTCCGTGCGTTCGTCCAGGTCCGGTTTCGGAACCTCATTTCCGGCAACACCTTCGACACGCGCCTGAACGCCTCGGATTTCGTGGACCAGGCCCGGCTTGATACCAAGGAAATGCAGGTCCTCTATCAGGATGGACAGGGGACGCACGTCATGGATCAGGACACATTCGATCAGGTCACCCTGAACGAGGAAGTCACCGGCGACTTCACCCCCTGGCTCCAGCCCGAAATGAAGTTCATGGTCGAGTGGCTCGGTGGCACGCCCATCGCCATCAGCCTGCCGACCACCATCGAGCTCGAAGTGGTGGAGACCGCGCCGGCCATGAAGACCGCCACCAAGAACGCCAGCAGCAAGCCGGCGGTGCTCAGCAACGGCGTCACGGTCAATGTCCCTGAATTCGTGAATCAGGGTGAGCGGGTGCGCGTCAACCCGAACACCGGCGAGTACCTCGAGCGCGCCAAGTAGGCAGCAGCTCTCCGGTTCCCGCTCCCGAAGGCCTCGCACCCCGGTGCGGGGCCTTCTATCTTGAAGGACCTTTCCCTCCCGACACCGGAGCCTCCGCATGCAGTTGGTGACGCTGGACTGGGTCATCGTCGTCCTGTCGCTCGCGGTCGCATTCCTTCCCGCCGTCCTGCTCGCCCGTCGAGCGGGCTCCAGTACCGCGGAGTTCTTCACCTCGGGGCGGGCCGCACCCTGGTGGCTGATCGGTGTCTCGATGGTCGCCACGACCTTCAGTACCGACACCCCGAACCTGGTGACCAACCTCGTGCGCGAGCACGGCGTGGCCAACAACTGGCTCTGGTGGTCCTTCCTGCTGACGGGCATGGCGACGGTGTTCTTCTACGCCAGGCTCTGGCGGCGCTCCGGCGTGCTGACCGATCTCGAGTTCTACGAGATTCGCTATGCCGGCCGCCCCGCCCAGTTGGTGCGCGGATTCCGCGCCGTCTACCTGGGCCTCTTCTTCAATTGCGTCATCATGGCCACGGTCAACCTGGCCGCCGTCAAGATCGCGAACGTCATTCTCGGCTGGCCGATGTGGCAGACGCTGGTGGTCTGCGCCGTCCTCAACATCGCGTTTGCCGCCACCGCCGGCCTCTGGGGCGTGCTGGTGACGGACCTGATCCAGTTCGGCATCGCCATGGCCGGCTCCTTCGCCGCGGCGTACTTCGCCCTGCAGCAGCCGGAGGTCGGCGGGCTCAGCGGCCTGATGAGCCGACTGGATCCGGGGACGCTCCAGCTCCTTCCCGACTTCGGCGACTGGCAGCTCGCCCTCTCGGTCCTGATCATCCCGATCACCGTGCAGTGGTGGAGCGTCTGGTACCCCGGCGCCGAACCGGGCGGCGGGAGCTACATCGCGCAGCGGATGCTCGCCGCCCGCAGCGAGCGCGACGCGATGGCCGGCACCCTCTTCTTCAACGTGGCCCACTACGCGCTGCGGTCCTGGCCCTGGATCATCGTGGCGCTCGCCTCGCTGCTGGTCTACCCGCAGCTCTCCGACATCGCGGTCAGCTTCCCGAACGTCGATCCGGCGCTCATCGGCCACGACATGGCCTATCCCGCCATGCTCAAGTTTCTCCCGGTCGGGTGGCTTGGCGTCATGGTCGCCGGCCTGCTGGCCGCCTATGTCTCCACCATCGCCACGCACCTGAACTGGGGCACGTCGTACCTCGTACACGACCTCTACCGCCGCTTCATGCGCACCGACGCGAGCGAACGGCACTATGTCATGGTGGGTCGGATCGTGACGGCGCTCCTCATGTTCCTGGCGGCGGGACTGACCTTCGTCCTCGAGACCGCCAGCCAGAGCTTCCAGCTCCTGCTCTCAATCGGTGCGGGGACCGGCCTCCTCTACCTCCTGCGGTGGTTCTGGTGGCGGATCAACGCCTGGAGCGAAGTCAGCGCCATGGTGAGTTCCTTCCTCCTCGCGGCAGGATTCCTCTACGGGCAAAAGCACGGCTTTCCCGTGGACACGACCGTCCAGCTGCTGCTCAGCGTCGGGATCACGACGGTGGTGTGGATCACGGTGACGCTGCTCACCGCCCCCACGGAGCGAAGCACCCTGCTCAGCTTCTTCAAGCTGGTGCGCCCCGCTGGACCGGGGTGGCGCTCGGTGCAGGCCGAATCGGGAGTCGCCCCTTCCCCCGACAGCCTCCCGATGGCATTCCTCGGCTGGATGCTTGGCTGCACCGCGGTGTACACCGCCCTGTTCGGTGTCGGGAGCCTGCTGTATGGACGCCTCCCGCAGGGTCTCATCTTCATGGCGGTGTTCGCCCTGTCGTCGTGGTGGCTGGCTCGATTGCTCCCCGCCATGTGGGGTGGCGCAGGCCGAGCAGAGTGAATCGCGCCGTCATCCTGGCCCGCGGACTCGGCCGCCGGATGCGGCAGGCCGTGCCGGGCGCGGCACTCGATCCGGCACAGGATGCCGCAGCCGATCAGGGGATCAAGGGGATGATCCCCATCGGCCGGCCCTTCCTCGACTACCTCCTCTCCTCGCTCGCCGATGCCGGCTTCAGGGAGATCTGCCTCGTCATCGGCCCCGGACATCAGTCGGTGCGCGAGTACTACGGCGCACCGGGTCGCCTCACCAGATTGGTCGTCTCCTTCGCGGTGCAGGAGGAACCCCGCGGCACCGCCGACGCGGTTCTGGCGGCGGAACCGCTCGTCGATGGCGAACGGTTCCTGGTGTGCAATGCCGACAACTACTACCCGGCCGATGTGCTCGCCGCCCTGCGCAAACTCGATGGGCCAGGACTCGCCGGTTTCGACCGCTCCGCGCTCGTCGAGCGCAGCAACATCCCCGCAGACCGGGTCAATCAATTCGCGCTCCTCGTCGAGAGCCCCGAGGGTCACCTGCTGGACATCATCGAAAAGCCCGACTCGGCCACCGCCGCGCGGCTCGGGCCCGACGCGCGCGTCAGCATGAACGCGTGGGTCTTTGGCCCGGAGATCTTCGACGCCTGCCGACAGGTGACCCCGTCGGTGCGTGGTGAACTCGAAATCCAGGATGCGGTGCGGTACGCCATCCGGGAGTTCGGGACGCAATTTGTCGTCGTTCCGGTGCGCGCCGGGGTGCTCGACCTCTCGAATCGGGGGGACATCGCCGAGGTGGCCGCCCGCCTGAAAGGCACGGAGGTGACCCTCTGACCGGCGCACAACTGCGTGACCAGGTGCGCGCTGCCCTCGACCCTGCCGGCCGGGAAGTCGCGCTCTGGCATGTCCCGGGCCGGGTGGAATTGCTGGGCAAGCACACCGACTACGCCGGTGGGCGGAGTCTCCTCGGTGCCCTCGAGCGTGGGCTCATCATCGGCATGGCGCCGCGGAACGATGACACGGTGACCTTCCTCGACTCCTCGAGCGGGGCGCGTGCGGCGTTCCAGCTCGACCCGGACCTGATACCGCTGACCGGCCGATGGGCCGGATTCCCGATGACCGTGGCCCGCCGGATCGCACGCAACTTCCCCGGCGCACACCGGGGTGCCGACCTGGCGCTCGCCAGCAACCTCCCCTCCGCCGCAGGGATGAGCAGTTCGAGTGCGCTCATCGTCGCCACCTTCCTCGCGCTCGCCGAGGCGAACGACCTCCGTTCAGGAGAGGTCTGGCAGGAGCACCTTCCCACGCCCGAAGCGCTCGCGGAGTACCTCGGCTGCATCGAGAACGGTCAGAGCTTCGGTGCACTAGGCGGTGACCGCGGCATCGGCACCTTCGGCGGAAGCCAGGATCACACGGCGATCCTCTGCTGCAGGGCCGACCACATCAGTCGCTACTCCTTCGCCCCCGTCACTTTCGAGGGGGAAGTCCGATGGCCGGAGAAGATGGCACTCGTGATCGCGGTCAGTGGTGTCAAGTCGCGCAAGTCCGGGCCTCAGCGCGACGCGTTCAACCGGCTCTCCCTCGCGACGCGGACCATTCTCGATCGGTGGCGCCAGGCGTCGGGCTCACAGGCAACCACCCTCGCAGCCGCCGCCTCGGAGCCGGGAGCTCCCGAGGCCATCGGCCAGTTCCTGTCGGACATTGCAGAGCCAGGCTTCCCGTCCGAATTCCTGGCGGGGCGGTTCCGGCAGTTCGTGACGGAGAGTTTCGAGATCATCCCGGAAGCGACCCGCGCGCTCGAAATCGGCGACCTGCAGCAGTTCGGTGACCTGGTCGACCGCTCGCAGCTCGGCGCCGAAGAGGGGCTGCACAACCAGGTTCCGGAGACGATCCACCTCACTCGCCGGGCGCGGGCCCTGGGCGCTCAGCGCCGCGTCGGCGTTCGGCGCCGGTTTCGGCGGCAGCGTCTGGGCAATGGTGGACGCCTCGGAGGCCGACCGGTTTGGGAAGCAATGGATCAGGCGAATATCGCCACGCCTTCCCCGCCGCAGCGCGAAGGGCAGAATGCATTTTGACTGGATTGGGGCCGGCGGCCCGGCGCATCGACTGACACCAGGACTGAGGACATCCATGCACGAATCCGACGAACACCGGCTTTCTCGCCGCGATTTCATTGGGGCGGGAGCGACGGCGGCGGCCGCGGTTCATCTGCTCCCCGGGGCGGTACCCCCGTTCGAGAGTGACTCTGCGGACCGGATGATCGGAGTCCCCTTCACGCCCAGAACCGTGGCACGAGTCGGGCTGATCGGCGTCGGTGGACGGGGCCGGAGCCTCCTGCGCGACCTGCTCGCGATCGAGGGGGTGCAGATCACGGCGTTGTGTGATCTCGTGCCGGCGCATGCCGCTCGCGGTGTCGCAATGGTCAAGGAAGCCGGGCAGGACACGGCCCCAGCAATCTTCGACGGCAGCGACAGCATCTGGGAACAACTCGTTGCACGTGACGACATCGACATCGTCTATATCGCCACACCGTGGAACTGGCACGTGCCGATGGCGGTCGGGGCAATGCGCCAGGGCAAGCACGCCGCGGTGGAGGTCCCCGCCGCAACTACGGTGGACGACTGCTGGACCCTCGTGAAGGTGTCGGAGAAGACCCGCCGGCACTGCATCATGCTCGAGAACTGTTGCTATGGGTACAACGAGCTACTGGTCCTCAACCTGGTGAAGGCGGGGAAGCTCGGCCGGCTGACGCATGGGGAGTGCGCCTACATCCACGACCTGCGGGAGTTGCTGCTGAGCGACGAAGGAGAAGGGCTCTGGCGACGGTATCCGCATCTGCAGCTGGACGGAAACCTTTATCCGACACACGGCCTCGGGCCCGTGGCCAACTACCTCGGCATCAATCGCGGCGATCGGTTCGAATTCCTCGTCTCGATGAGCAGCCTCGAGGCAGGGCTGACGGAATACCGGGACGAGCACCTCTCCGCGGCCGATCCCAAGCGGCGGGAACGGTACCGCACCGGCGACATGAACACCTCGTTGATCAAGACCGCGCTCGGCCGCACGGTGATGCTGCAGCACGACGTGGTCAGTCCCCGCCCCTACAGCAGGATCAACATGATCTCCGGCACACGGGGGATCTTCGCCGACTATCCCGCCAGGATCATGATCGAGGGCCAGCCCGAGGGGGATGCGTGGGCCGGGCTGGACGGCTACAAGGACGAATTCGAGAGCCCGCTCTGGAAGCGGATGGGGGAGATCGCCCGGAAGCTGGGCGGGCACGGCGGGATGGACTTCATCATGAACTACCGGCTGATGCAGTGCCTGCGGGAAGGACTCGTTCCTGACATGGATGTCTATGACGCCGCCACCTGGAGCGCGCCGGGTCCGCTCAGCGTGGCGTCGGTGAAGAAGGGGAGCAAGCCGGTGGATGTGCCCGACTTCACGCGGGGCGAGTGGCGTACCCCGCGCGCGGTCATGAGCTAGGCGGCATTCGCCGCCGCGACCAGCGCGCGCACGCCCTCCGGATCGACCGGCGTCCGGCTATGGACCTCGGTGACGCCAGTCACCCGAACGAGCGCGGAAACATTGTGCGCCCGCACGGTTCCACCGGCCACAATGCCAATTCGCCCCGCCGACTGCCCCACCAACTGCTTGATGCGGACAGCCCCCTCCTCCGCAGTCGGTGCCGCTCCCGCGGTAAGCACTCGCGCAACCCCCAACCCAACCAGCGTGTCGAGCGCAGACCATTGGTGTTCGAGTTCATCGAATGCGCGGTGAAAGGTCACCGGGAGTGGGTGGGCGGCCGCGACAATCGCCTCGACGGCCTTCAGATCGACGGCGCCCGACGCCGTGATGGCGCCGGCGACGATGCCCGCTGCCCCCGAGTCTCCGACCGCTCGAATCTGTCCCAGGAGCTCGGTGAGGCCGGCTGGCGAAAGGACGAAGGAGCCGGGGGCCGGGCGCACCAGCACGAACACCGGAATGGAGAGCCGGCTGGCGCACTCGGCGACGAGGTCGGGAGCCGGTGTCAGTCCCCCAACCTCCAGCGAGGCACAGAGTTCGATGCGCCCTGCCCCGCCCTCCTGGGCCGCCAGGGCCCCCGCGAGGGAGTCGACACAGGCTTCGATCAGGACGGGTGTCATCATGACAAGATCGCTCCCCTTCACCGCGGGCGCGAGGTCCCGCCACCCTTCCCTCCGGGTGTTCCGCAGCGCATCTTCAAGGGGTCGCCGACGCAGTCCTCGGCCCCTGGTCCACCTACTGGAGGCATCCCATGCTCAGTCTGACCCTGCTGGCCCTGGCCGGCAGCCTGACCGCCGCACCGGCGGACACGACCTACAACAAAGTGACCCTTCCCGGCACCGTCGAGGTCGCCGGTCAACACGCTGGTGCTGAACGGCGTGGCCCTCCGCAAGAAGGCCATCTTCAAGGTCTACGTGGCCGGGCTGTACCTGCCCGCCAAGTCCAACAACCCCGATGCCGATGCTCGGCCGACGACTCGCACCGCCAGCTGGTCATGCAGTTCCTGCGCGACGTAGGCAAGGACAAGATGTGTGAGGCGTGGGACGAGGCGCTCGAGAAGAACACGCCCGATGCGTCAGCCGAGCTCAAGGCCCAGTTCGTGACGCTCTGCGACTACATGGAAGACATCAAGAAGGAACAGCAGTTCGTCTTCACCTACGTGGCGGGCACCGGCACCGAGGTGGATGTCGCCGGCGTCGCGAAGGGCACGATTCCCGGCAAGGAGTTTGCCGACGCGCTGTTCAAGGCGTGGATCGGCCCGAACCCCGGCCCGGGCGACCGGCTTCCGTGATGACCTGATGGGAATCAGGAGCTAGGCCCGGCAGGGAGGCGGGAGGCAGTAACAGAACGGGCGCACCGTGGTGCGCCCGTTCTTCGTTCTGCCCCGCTGCCGCTGCCGCCCCCTGTCCTGCCTATCTCTCCCCTGCCAACCCCGCCATCCGTTCCCGCACGTCCTTCACCTGCGGCTGCAGCACGGCATCGGCGTCCCGCCAGAGATCCACGAAGTCGCCGTAGTACTTGAGGGCCTTGGTGCGGTCGCCCTTCGCTTCATACATCTCCCCGAGGCGCCGGTAGGTGGGGGCGAGGTTGTATGAAATGTCGCCACCGCCGGTCCGGCTGTCGGGAAGCGTGACGGAGAGTTCGTAGCGGGCCAGCGCGGAATCGGATTCACCGGCGAGCTCCCAGACCTGGGCCGCATCGACCAGCACGCAATTCGGACAGCGCACCTTGGCGCGGAACGCATCGTAGGCCACGGCGGCGTCACGCCAGCGACCTTCACTTCGCGCCGTCAGCGCCGCCCAGTAGATCGAATCGCTCACGCTCCGGCGCTCCGCGGGGCGCTCCCGCGTCCAATCGGCCTGGAGCCGCTTGACGTCCGCAGGGCGGCCCGCGATCGCGTAGGTCTCGGCCAGCCCCATGTACCCGCGCTGGGACTCCGGGAGCTTGGCCAGCGCGGCGGGCGAATAGACCGAGTCGGCGACTGTCGCGAGCTCCTTCCACTGGCCGAGGAAGTAGGCTTTCTGCACCTCCGGGAGCGCCCGGAGGTAAAGGACCGCGCCCTGCTGCCCGACGGAGGCCATCGTGGTCTCGAGGCTCGCAGCGACCTGATCCGCCTCATCCAGCCGCCCCAGCGCTGTGGCGGTGCCAAGCCGCTCCCACTGCTCGTTGACGCGGTCTGCTGGCGCGGTCGGCTGGACCCTTGTCGGGTCTCGAAGGAGTGAATCGGCCGCACGGAAATCGCGCCGGATGTACGCATTGGCTCGGACCATCTGGTCGGCGCGGGGCGAAGTCGGATTGCGGCGGCGCAGCTCGGCGAGCGCAGAGTCGGCGGCGGCGTCCTTGCCCTGCTGCATGAGGGACTGGATCAGGTTGATCAAGCCGCTCTGGATCTGCGAGGTGGCCACGAGGTGCCGGAGCAGCACCTCGGCCTCTTCCGGTCGCCCCTCGGCATTCAATTTCAGGCCGAGGTTGTTGAGCGCCGTCGGCTCGTCGGGATTGGCGGCCAGGACCGCGCGGTAGGCCGCCTCGACCTTCTCCTGGTCTCGCGTGACCAACTGGTGGTAGTACGCCTCGGTCAATCCCCGTTCGACAGGGGGGAGCCGGTCCCGGTACTGGTAGGCCCGCTTCGCCGCCTCCATCGACTCCTCGCCACTCCCCGGAAGCGCCTGCGGCAGCACCACCGCCAGCTTGCGCCACGCCATGGCGAAGGTGCTGTCGACCGCCACCGCTTGGCGAAGGAGGGGAACGGCCCCCTCCGAATCACCGTTTGAGTGTTTGTCGGTCGCTTCCGTGTACAGCCGCAGCGCCTCGAAGGAGGACGTGGTAACCTGTTCCAGACGCTCGGAGCCACGAATCCGGCCCAGCGATTCCCCGACCTTTTCCCGCAGCGCCTTTGAGAGCCTGTCTACTGCGGCAATGAGCTGGGAGGCGTCGTTCGCCGTCTCACGGATCGGGACGAGAGTCTCGCCCGAGGCGGCATCGAGCACACGCGCGGCGAGGGAGTAACCCGACCCCAGCTGTGTGATCTCTCCCGTGATGATCGCCTTGATGCCCTCGCGCCGCGCTACCTCACTCGCGACCGCCTGGTTGACCTCAGTGTCTGCAGGCCTGCCCATCCGCTGGAGTGCACCCTGCAGGTCACCAGTCTCCACCAGCCGCATGACGTTCGACTGGCCCAGATCGATCCGGAGCGCCTCGGTCACCGACGCGCCGAGCGTTGGGTCGCTGGTCCGGTTCTCGAACTCGACCAGGATGATCCGGTCCTGCGCGGCAAGAAGGCCCGCGCTCATGAGGGTACTGCCGGGCCCGATGCCCATCTTTCGGGAGATCAGGAATCCCGCGCCGAGCAGCGCCACCAGGCCGAGCGCCATCCAGCCGCCCACGATCGTCCGTCTCCAGGTGAACCAGCCGTGGTGCGCCGGCTCTGGCTCGAAGCGGAGGGTGCCCATGGTCATCTGGACCGCGCGCTTCCGCTCCACCCGCCCGGTGTAGGCAATGATCGGAAGGCCGATGGCCATCGCCACCGCCGCCCCCTGCCAGACCCAGTCCGGCAGGTCGAACACCCGCGTGAGTCCGAATGTCAGGCCGACGACCACTGCCGATGCGAAGAGGAAGAGCCCCAGCACTCGCCCGGGGGCGTAGCGCTTGACCGCGGCGTGGGCGTCCTGCCGTGCGGTCGAAATCGGCTCCGTGGAAGCCGGCGTGGTACCACCGGTCGGCGTAGCCATCGCCGTCAGCAACGAGGCGATCTCGTCGGCATTCTGGATCCGGTCGGCCGGGTTCTTCTCAAGGCACTTGAGCACCAGCTCGTTCATCGCCGCCGGAATCGTGTTCCGGTAGCGGACGGGTGGCTCCGGCCGCTCGGCGATGTGCGCCGCCAGCATCCCCTGGGGCGTGGGCGCCACGAACGGTGTCCTGCCGCAGAGCATCTCATACGCCATCGCGCCGACGGCGTAGATGTCGGCGCGCTGATCGACGCGCGGATCGGCCGCGGCCTGCTCAGGCGCCATGTAGGCCGGCGTGCCAAGGGCAATGCCCAGAGAGGTCAGGTTGGTGTGCCCGTCACCGCTCGACGCGCTTACCGCCTTGGCCACGCCGAAGTCGGTCACCAGCGCATGCTTGCCGGAGAGCATCACGTTGTCGGGCTTGATGTCGCGGTGGACGACGCCGTGGTGGTGGGAATACGCCAGCGCATCCACCACGTTGTGCAGGATACGCAGCACCTCGCTCATGGGGAGTGCGCCCTCACGGGCCAGGCGGGCCCGGAGTGATTCTCCCTCGATGAACGGCATGACGTAGTACGCCAGGTCGGCGTTGGCGCCGGCGGTCAGCAGCTGGACGATATGGGGATGCTGGAGTGAGGCGGCGAGCTGGATCTCCCGCTCGAACCGCTCGGCGTTGACGCCGGCGGCCATGTCCGGGGGGAGCACCTTGATGACGACCTGCCGGCCAAGCCGGGTCTCCTCGGCGAGGAAGACGCGGCTCATCCCGCCGCCGCCGAGTTCCCGGAGGATGCGATAATTGTCGCCGAGGGCCGCGTGCAGGCGGTCCGACAGTTCGGCCATGCGTGCTCCGGAGAGGGGAATCCCGCTAATTATGGCCCCAAACGGCCCGACATGGAAGGAAGCCGCCCCGGCGGCTTGCCAAGCGGCGGTCGGGAGCGGATGTTGGAGCCAGAGGAGATACTCGATGCCCGAGTCCGGTTCCCATCCGCAACACCCCACACGGCAAGACGTGGACATCTTCGGGATGTGCCACCTGGGCCTGGTCCGCAAGGAGAATCAGGACCACTTCCTGGTGGCCAGCCTCCACAAGTCGATGCAGCTGCACCAGACCACCCTCCCCCACGAAGGGCTGGGCTCGCTCACCAGTGGCGCCCGGGGATATGTCTTCCTCGTCGCCGACGGGGTGGGCAGCACCCCGTGGGGCGAGCAGGCCAGCGGGTCCGCACTCCGCGCTATCGCGGACTACGTCATTCATGGCATGGATGTGGAGGCGCTTCCCGACGACGACCACGACCACCGGGTCGCGGATCGCCTCCGCCGCTCGGTCGAACATGGACATCAGGCCATCAAGGATGCCGGAGAAGCCGAGGGCAAGCGGGGGATGGCCACGACCCTCACCATGGTGACTATCCATTGGCCGCGGGCATACGTCGTCCATGTCGGCGACAGCCGGGGATACCGTCTCCGCAAGGGAGTCCTGACGCAGGTCACCAAGGACCAGACGATGGCCCAGGCGATGATCGATGCCGGCGCCCTCACACCGGCGGCCGCCGAACAGAGCAGGCTGAAGCATATCCTCTGGAGCGCGCTGGGCGGCAAGGAAGCCACGCCCGAAGTGTCCACCCTCGACTGCGAGTGGGAGGACGTGATGCTCCTCTGCAGCGACGGCCTCACCAAGCACGTTTCCGACGAGGAGATCCGCGAGGAGCTGTTGAAGTCGATGTCGGCAGAGAAGAGCTGTCACGCACTGATCGACCTCGCCCTGTCCCGGGGCGGGAGCGACAACGTGACCGTCGTAATCGGGCGGCTCCGTGGCCCGCGGCCCGCTTGACCGAGACCACCTGGCACACAATGTTGCCCCCTTCGGACTGAGGCGTCCCGCGCTCCCTACCTCGAGGACCACATGTATCAGCGATTGCTCGCTCTCGCCCTCATCTGCAGTACTTCCGCTCCCCTTGTCGCCCAGGAATCGGCGCCCGCCCCGGTGCCGCCGCCAGCGGCCGCGCTCGATTCCGCCGCGACCATCGAGCTCGGACGGAAGTACACCGAATGGTTCTACAGCGATCTCGGCGACAGCCTCGTCGCCCACAGTTCGGCCCAGGTGAAGGAAAGGATTACGGCCGCACAGCTCTCCGAGTTCCTCGGTCAGCTAGTCTCGCAGGCGGGGAATGAGGTGTCGGTCATTGCCGAGTCCGTCGTGGCCAAGGACACCCTCTCAGGATATCTCCGCGAGGCGCAATTCGAGATGATCGATGAGCCCCTGGTCGTCGCGTTCACCATCGGCGGCAACGGTGACATCTATGGCTTCTTCATTCGCCCGAAGAGCCAGATGCCAGCGACACAGCCGAACTAGCACGGGGAGATAGCCAAAGCGGGGGTGCGCCGGCTTCGGCGCACCCCCGCTTGTTGTTTTGAGGTGAGCGCTCTAGGTGCGTACGGCCGGTGGGGCCGGAGCCGCAACGGTTGGTGCGGGGGCGGCGGGAGCCGCCGGCGATCCAGGCGCCATCTTCTTGACGCGCACCTTGGGCGCCGCACTTGGTGCGACGGGTGAGTGCGGAGGCATCTCGCTCTGCCACCGCAATCCGCGCTCCCTCATCAGGTGCAACTTCTTCGGCACTGTCCACGAAACTGTGGTCTTCTTCTTCATACGCATGATCTCGAACTTCGCCACGTCGCCACTGTCGTAGCTGCCGAGGATCCGGCGGGCCTGCCCGACGTCGGCTGGCGTGCGGCCGTCGATAGCCAGAATCACGTCTCCGGCCTTGAGCGGCATGGTCGAGTCAGATGGGTTCTCAAGAATCAAGACACCCTTCGCAGTCCCAAAGTACTCGCCCAGTCCGGCGTTCATCTCGGCCATGTCGAGGCCGAACCCGCCCCCACCGATCCGGACGTTGAATTGCCTGTTGAGGCCATCCATCATGCGCTCGGCATCTACGAAGGCCAGCTCACGATCCCGCATGCCACGAGCGTACTCCTTCATGAGGGGAGCCATTTGGACATCGAAGTCCCCGTTGGGTCCCGACCTCCACGAGTACACCGCACCGCCAAGGTCAGCGGCAATCACGGTGGCAGTCCGGTTCGCGGTTCCGCGCCGGTATTCCACCTTCACGGTGTCCCCCGGCGAGAGTGCCTGCGCGAGCTTCGACGAGCTTCTGGCCGGGAGCCTCGCCGCCGAGCGAGGCTGCCGCCGAACTTGGTGATGATATCACCCGCCTCGAGCCCCGCCTTGGCCGCCGGACCATCTGGTGTCACGGACTTGATGGTGGCGCCGAGCTTGTTGTTGGCGTCGCTGGCGTTGACGTCCACCATGACCCCGATCCGGGGGCGACCCGGCGCGGCGAACACCATCACATTTTCTTCCTGAGCGTTGGCAGCGGCGGGGGCGAGGAGTAGCGCGCCGAGTGCCAGGGGGATCCACGAACGAGTCATGTGCCTCTCCATCCGAAGTTGTGGGTTACGGGGAAGTAGATGCGGCACAGCGGTGGATGGTCGCGGGAAGGAAGCGGGGAAGCGGGGAAGCGGGGAAGCGGGTGGTGGGAGAGCATTGACGTCAATAGGTAGATATTGTACGTTTCGTACGTAACGTACATTACTACAGTCACGGCACGCTGGAGAATAGATGAACCGGACTACCCTGCCGGTCTCGATGGCCCGGAGCAACTTCTCGGATCTGCTGAATGAGGTCTTGATCTACGGAGAGCGGGTTGTACTGGAGCGGCACGGGAAGGCGGTGGCAGCACTGGTGTCGGTGGCCGACCTCGAGCGCCTGGAGGCCCTCGATGCGGAGGAGGGGAAAGGGCCCCAAGCCTGAGAGGGGCTGATCTGCCCCGCGGCCCCGCTGCCTCCCGGCCCCGCCAAAAAAGAAGCCCAGGGCTGTTAACCCTGGGCATTGCCCCGCTTGGGATCGAACCAAGACTCTCCTCATCCAGAGTGAGGCGTGTTGCCAGTTACACCACGGGGCAGAACAACGACAATATGGAGCTGAGGGGGATCGAACCCCTGACCTCTGCAGTGCGATTGCAGCGCTCTCCCAGCTGAGCTACAGCCCCCCAGCGAGCCGGAGTAAGGTAGCGAACAGGAGAGTAGAGGTCAACGCGAACGAGGCGGGCCAGCGGAACGCGGTGGGCAGCGGGGACGTCCTCGGAATCGGCTAGAATAGGCCAAGTCGCGATTGTCACCTTGAACCGCGGATCTGTGCCGCACTGACTCGCTTCCCCGCTCCCCGCCGCCTCCATGCCCGATTTCTCCTCGCAACTCGCGGCTGCCCTTACCCCCGACTACACCCTCGACCGGGAACTGGGCCGGGGCGGGATGGGCGCCGTCTTCCTGGCGCACGACACCAAGCTCGACCGGCAGGTCGCCATCAAGGCACTGCCCCCGGAGTACGCGGTCCGGCCGGAGCTTCGCGAGCGGTTTCTCCGCGAGACCCGCACGGCCGCCTCCTTTTCCCATCCGAACATCGTACCGGTGCACGGAGTCGAGGACCGCAACCAGATCCTCTGTTTCGTCATGGGCTTCGTCGACGGCGAAACGCTGACCCAGCGCGTCCACCGGGCCGGCCCCCTCTCCCCTTCCGACGCCGCACGGATGATCCAGGAAGTGGCCTGGGCACTCTCGTACGCCCATGGTCGCGGCGTCATCCATCGCGACGTGAAGCCCGACAACATCATGCTCGAGCGCGCCACCGGCCGGGCGGTCGTCACCGATTTCGGGATCGCCCGCTCCGAGGCCACCAGCGGTCTCACCGCAGTCGGTGAAGTGATCGGCACCCCGCACTTCATGAGCCCTGAGCAGGCCGCCGGGGAGACTCTCGACGGCCGGAGCGACCTCTACTCCCTCGGCTGCGTGGCGTACTTCGCGGTCACCGGGCACCCCCCGTTCGACGCGCCCAACACCACCGGTCTCCTTGCCCTTCACCTCACGCAGTCTCCGCCCGCGGTGCTGTCCAAGCGACCCGACCTTCCGGTCCCGCTCGCCAAGGTGATCGATCAGCTCCTGCAGAAGGAACCCGCCGAGCGGTTCGCCTCCGGCGAGGAGTTGGTGACGGCGCTCGAGACGCTCCGCGCCGCCAGGCCGGAAATCGCCCCCGCGTTGCGACTCTTCCATCAGCGCAGCGCGATGACACTGCGGGTCCTCTTCCTGGTCCTGGCCTTCGCCCCGTACATGATTTCCCGCGCCCGGCACCCCGGCGACGCCCTGGTGGTGACCGTGGCCTTCCTGGCGGCGATCGGGATGATGGTCACGACGATCATGGAGAACGCCCAGCAGTTGCTGCGGCAGGGGTTTCGCTACGACGACGTCTCGTCCAGCGCCAGCGCGCTGAGCGCCGAGCAGGAGGAAGCGGCCTCCGCCCTGCAGGCTTCGGTCGACTTCGCCGGTCGGGCACGGCGCCGAAACATCCGGGCGGTGGTCGCTTCTGACGGCCGCGCCGCTGCTCTTTGCCTTCGCCACCTTTCGCCTCCGGCACGAGGTGAACGGCACCTCGGCGCTGGGATTCACCGGGATGCTCGTGATCTCCCTGGCCGCGGTGCTCTTCGTGGTGGGCGTCGCCACCCTGTTCAACGACGAGCGTCGCCGCCTCCGGATCGAACGACGGCTGGAGAAGCTCTGGACCGGCCGATTTGGGGAGACGTTCTTCCGCCTTGCAACCAGGGGAGTCGATCGGGAGCGGGAGCGGATGGCCAGGAGAAAGGCGAGACTGGAGCGGGAACTCCGGACGCTGGACGGGCACTCCGGGAAATAGGAAAGGCCGGGAGGAACGGTCCCCCCGGCCAGTCCTATCCAGCAGTAGTGCTAGTTCTTGTCGGCGAGGACGATCGCGCCGAACGGAGCGCCACCACCCACAGCATCCAGCGCCACGCCAGTGCGGATCTGGCCGGCGGCGAGCGCCAGATCGCCAGTGTCGAGCGCGACCGTCTTGGTACCGGTCGGCGTAATACGGACCTGATAGGTGCCAGCCGGGACCTCGAGGTAGGTCGAGTACCCGCGGAACGGGACGGCTGTCAGCGTCGGCGACATCATGCTGATGTCCGCACCTGGGGCCGTCACATAGATGTCAACGGTCGGCGCGCTAGGAGCGGCGTGCACCAGCTGGACCTTCACATTGCCCGCGGCCGGGTTGGCCAGGTCGTCGGTCAGGACCAGCGGCTGAATGCTCGCGACAGGGCCGGTGGCCATGACGGTGTAATAGGTGCCTGCGGTCAACGGGACGTCAGCATTGATGACGGTCGTCGTGGTACCCGTGGCGCGGACCTGGAGATTGCGCGTCCCGGCGGGAACGGCCAGGTACGCTGAGGCTGCCTCATACGGCACGTTCGTCAGGACGATCGTGCCATCGACCAGGACGTCCACGTTGGGGGCGTCAGGAGAGGCGTGAACCACCCGCACATTGGCCGAGGCCGGCATCGGGGTGGGTTCGGTCGTGTCGTCATCGCTGCAGGCGGGGCCGGCAATGCCGACGGTCAGCGCCAGCGCGAGCAAGTTCGTGAGCTTCATCGGTCGTTCCTCCAAGGGTGTGTATTCAAGGGTGCTGCCGGCCAGCCATCGGCCTCGTGCACCTCTTACACCTGCCCTTTGTATAGGTTCCAAGCCATAAACCTTGAACAAGACCGATCTGACGAACCCTGCCACCGCCCGGGGGTATTGGGTCCATGCCCACAGCGCCCAGCCCTGTCGACACCAGACTCTACTTCGGCTCCAGGAGGCGGCCTGTCGCCGGGGAGTTCGTCCTCTACTGGCTGCAGACCACGATGCGGTCCCGGAACAACCCGGCGCTCAACTACGCGGCCCAGAGCGCGAACGAGCTGGGCCTCCCGCTGGTCGTCTACCAGGGGCTGCGCCCCGACTACCCCTGGGCCAGCGATCGATTCCACACCTTCATACTCGAGTCCGCCGCTGACATGGCCGCCGACTTCGCCGACCGGCGCATCCCCTACGGGTTCTACCTCGAGCCCCATTGGGGGGCCTCCCGCGAGCCCCCTCCCCCGTCGCCGCTTGAAGGGTTGGCCCGCCGCGCCGCGCTCGTGGTCACCGACTACTTCCCGACCTTCATCGCGCCACGCCAGACGCACAGACTGCGGAAACGGGTCGCCACCCCAGTCGTTGCGGTGGACTCCTGCACCGTCGTGCCGATGTCCCATATCAGCCGGGCGCATCCCACCGCTCGCGGGTTCCGGACCGAGGTCGTTGCGGCGCTCCCGCACTTCCTCCACCCCGTTGGCAACGTCGAGCCCAGAATCAGCCGCCCCTTCGACTTCCCCTTTGCGTCCGCCGTGCCGCCGAACGGGCAATTCGACGCCGCCGCGCTGGCCGCCGGCTGCGACATCGATCACTCTGTCCACCCGTCCCCCAGCATCCGTGGCGGGCAGCGGGCGGCACAATCGAGGCTCAACACATTCCTGGATACGGGACTCCAGCGCTACAGCGAGGACCGCGGAGACCCCAACAAGCCGGAAGCGGTCAGCGGCCTCTCTCCATACTTCCACTTCGGTAACATCAGTCCACAGGAAGTCCTTCTGGGCGCCCGTGAGGTGGCCCCCCCGGAGCAGTATGCCCGTTTTCAGGACGAACTCCTCGTCTGGCGCGAGCTCGCTCACAACTTCTGCCACCACGACCCGCGACACCGGACTTTGGATGCGGTGCCGACATGGGCCCGCAAGGAACTCGACGACCACGCCGACGATCCGCGGCCGGCGGAGTATTCGATCGGGGAACTGGAGCGGGGAGAAACCGACAGTGCGCTCTGGAACGCCGCGCAGCGGTGCTACGTGCGGGACGGGACCATGCCGAACTACCTGCGGATGCTCTGGGGGAAGGCCATTCTACACTGGACGCCGGATGCAGCCACGGCGCTGAGCACGATGGAGCACCTCAACAACAAGTACTCTCTCGACGGCCGGGATCCGAACAGCTACGCGGGATTCCACTGGATCCTGGGGAAATTCGACCGGCCGTTCTACCGCCGACCGGTGTTCGGGACGGTGCGCTACATGTCGCTGAAGGCCGCGGAGAAGAAGTTCGACGTGAAGAGGTGGCTGGCAACTGAGGGGACGCGAAAGCTCCAGTAGCCACCGCGGGTGCGCCTCAGGACACACCCTCGGCATCGGGAAATGGGACGTCCACGATCAGCCCGTCGCGGGCCACGATCGAGTGCGGGAAGATGGCCTGCGCCTCGGCAACCAGTTCCGGCGCCTCACGGGTGTACCTCGCCGAAATGTGGGTGAGCACCAGCCGCCGGACACCCGCCTCCCGCGCGAGCGTCGCCGCGGCGGCGGCGGTGCTGTGGCCCGTCTGCTCCGCCTTCTCCGCTTCCTCCGCCGAGAACGTCGCCTCGTGAATCAGCAGGTCTGCTCCTTGGGCGGCGGCGGCGATGCCGGGACTCGGCCGGGTATCTCCGGAAATGACGACCTTACGCCCCGGGCGCGGTGGCCCCACCAAATCGGTCGGTCCGACCCGGCGACCATCCGGTAATTCAACCGTTTCCCCTCGATGCAGCCGCCCCCACAACGGCCCCTCCGGGACGCCGAGTTCCCGAACCCGTTCCGGTTGGAATCGACCGAGTCGGGTGTGCTCGAGAAGGACGTATGCGAGCGATGGGGCCCGGTGATCGGCCTCCACGGCCAGCAGGTCGTATTCCGGTCGGCTGACCTTGTCACCCGGAGCGAGTTCCTCTACCTGGACAGGGAACTTGTTCCGTTCGATCCCGACCGAGAGGGCGTGTTCGAGAATGCGCCGGGCGCCGCGCGGGCCGTAGAGTCGGAGCGGATCGGTGCGGTCCTGCAGTCCGAGGGTCCGGACCAGGCCGGTGAGTCCCAGGAGGTGATCGGCGTGGAAGTGGGTGAAGAAGATGTCCCGGACCGAGAAGCTCACGCCGTACCGCATCATCTGGCGCTGGGTCCCCTCCCCGCAGTCGAACAGCAGCGTCTCGCCCTCGCGCGCCAGTGCGAGGGAGGCGACGTTGCGGTCCAGGGAGGGGATCGCCGCCCCGGTGCCGAGGAAGGTGAGGGTGAGGGTCATGGCGGGTTCAAGATAACCCCGATGGTCGGGGGTGGGAGCGGCGTGGCGGAACCTTTTCTCGGGTCCGAGGGTTAACAGGAAACGACCTCCACCTCCGCCCCCGGAGCCCTCCATGTCCGTTGCCCGGCTGCCCTGGTCCCCCTCCGCGACCGACAACCGATTCCAGTCGGCGGTCCGGGACATGCTCGAACTGGTCGGCGAGGACCCCGATCGCGAGGGCCTGCTGAAGACGCCGGAGCGCGTCGAGCGTTCAATGCAGTGGATGACCCGTGGCTATGGTCTTGATGCCGCCGAGGTGATCGGTGACGCCCTCTTTGCGGAGACCCACCAGAACATGATCGTCGTTCGGGACATCGAGTTCTACTCGATGTGCGAGCACCACATGCTCCCCTTCTTCGGCAAGGCGCACATCGCCTACATCCCGGATGGCCGCATCGTCGGCCTCTCCAAGGTGGCGCGGGTCGTGGACGTGTTCGCGCGCCGGCTGCAGGTGCAGGAGCGACTGACCGACCAGATCGCCGAGGCGCTGGACGACGCGCTGAGCCCGCGCGGAGTGGGGGTGGTTCTCGAGGCGTCGCACTTCTGCATGATGATGCGCGGGGTCGAGAAACAAAACTCCCGGACCCTCACCAGCGCGCTGCGCGGCGTGTTCCGGGAGGACGCCAGCACGCGGGACGAATTCCTGCGGCTGGCCCAGCGGTAGGCAGGTCCTAGAACATCTTCACCTGGACGGTCAGCTTGCCGGGCTTGGCCTGGATGGAATCGATCAGGGCCTGCATCGACTTCATGGTTGCGGTCAACTGATCGTACAGCGCGGGGTTGGTGGCCAGTTGCCCCATGGTCCCCTTCCCCGCGTTCATGTTCATGACCAGCGTATCCATCCGTGCCGTCGTGGCGGTCAGCTGGTGAGTGAGTCGCGTCATTCCCGCCGTCGCGCTGTCCATGTTTGCGATGGCTGCCGGCGAGCGCGGGGTTCGCCAGCGTGGAGTCGAACCGTTCGGTGACTCCCTGGAGCGACACCATCAGCCGGGTCATCTCCGCCGTCGGTCCGGTGCGGGTGTCAGCGTAGACTGACATCAGGCGCTCCATCGCCTTCAGGGTCTGGTGCAGGTCATCGGCCGTCCGCTGATTGAGGAGCGTCTGCGCGCCGACCATCACGGCCCGGGCCTGTTCGCCGAGCTCGTCCACCATCCCCCCCATCCCCGGCGCCGTCTTTCCTTCCAGCACCTCCCCCGGCGCGAGTGGCACGCTGTCCGTGCCCGGATCGAGCACGATCTCCACGTCCCCCAGCACCCCGACCGCCTCGATCGTTGCCGACGCATCCCGCGAGAGAGGAACATGCTGGGTGAGCGCCAGGTCCACACGCACGCTACCCACGCCCTCGAAGGTGATGCGATCCACCTTGCCGACCTGGACGCCGGAGACCTTGACGGGGGTGCTCGACTTGACGTTGCCGATGTTCGTGAACTGGACCGGGATCAGGTCCTCACGGCCGAAGCTCTTCCCGCCGAGCCACATCGTCCCGAGCACGAAGACTGCCGCTCCGGCGAGCACGATGGAACCGACGAGCGCTTCACGCTTGTAGTGCAGGTCCATATGGCCTCAGGCCGCGAAGGAGTGTTTGTCGAAGTCCCGCTCAAGAAACGCCTTGATACGGGGGTCCGCGGACGCCAGGAATTCCTTGGGCGTGCCCTGGAGGACGATCTGCCCGTCGCTGAGCAGGGCGACCCGGTCCGACACGCGAAACGCACCGCGCACGTCGTGCGTCACCATCACGCTCGTGACGCCGAGCGTCTCGGCGAGGTGCTTGACCAGGCTGTCAATGATGTCCGCGTTCACCGGGTCGAGACCCGACGTCGGCTCATCGTAGAGCAGGTATTTCGGCCGCCCGGCGATGGCCCGCGCAATGCCGACTCGCTTGCGCATTCCGCCGGAGAGTTCAGCGGGAAACTTGGCCGCGGTTTCCGGCGCGAGATTCACGAGGGCCAGGCACTCCGGAACGCGGGCCGCGCAATATGCCGCGTCGCGGTTCGCCTTCTCGTCGGTGATGCCCAGCCGAATGTTCTCAAAGACGTTCATCGAGTCGAACAGGGCACCGTTCTGGAAGACGTATCCGATGGTGGTGCGCAGCGCCGCCAGCTCTTTCCTGCCCAGCGTCGCCACGTCAAGGTCATCGACCAGGATGGTGCCGCTGTCGGGATGGATCAGCCCGATGATGTGCTTCAGCAGGACGCTCTTGCCCGTTCCCGACGGACCGAGCAGCGCCACCGTCTCCCCTTCCTCCACGGAGAAGTTCACCCCGTTCAGGATGATCTGTTGCCCAAAGCGCTTGTGCACGTCACGGAGGACGATCATGGGTGCAGCAGCAGTCTGGCGAGGATCGTGTCGAGGAGCAGGATCGTGACCGAGGTGGCCACCACCGCCGTCGTCGTGGCCTTGCCCACTCCCTCGGCGCCCTGCTGCGCGTTGAACCCCATATAGCAGGGGATCAGCGTGATGGCGCCGGCGAAGAAGAACGCCTTGATGATCGAGTAGTAGGCGTCGAACGGCCGCCAGTAGTACTGGGCGCCGTAGGTGAAGTCTGCGTTCCCGATGGGGAGGACCTGCTTCGCGGACCACCACCCCGCCATGACGCCGATGGCGTTGGCGAAGATGGTCAGGATCGGAATCATCACCAGGCCAGCGAGCACGCGGGGAATGATGAGGTGCGACATCGGCGATCGACCAAGGCTCTCGAGCGCGTCGATCTGTTCGGTGACGCGCATCGTTCCGAGCTCGGCCGCGTACCGCGCACCGATACGTCCCGCCAGCACCAGCGCCGTAAGCACAGGGCCGAGCTCCAGAACGATCGACTCGACCACGAGGGTGCCGACGACGTAGTAGGGGAGATTGCCCTGGAACTGGTAGCCGGTCTGCAGTGCTGTCACGGCTCCCGCGAAGGCCGACACCAGCAACACGATGAAGAGGCTGCCGGCTCCGATGTTGCGGGCCTCATCCATCGTCCGCGGAAGCCAGATCCGCCACTCCCCGATTGCCCGGAACAGCTCGGCGACCATCAGGCTGAACCGACCGATGTGGGCCAGCGAGTCGATGATCGTCCGGCCCACGGCGCGTGGGAGGCTGAGAATGGCGGTCTGTGCGGTCTGCATCGCTATTATCTTGCCCTCCCATGCCTGCGAAGTCCACCCCGAATCGCCCCCCGGCCACCGCCCCGGAGTTTCGTCGACGCCTCCTCCGGTGGTTTCGCCGGCACGGCCGCGACCTCCCCTGGCGCCGGACGCGCGACCCCTACGCGGTGCTGGTGTCCGAGTTCATGCTCCAGCAGACCCAGGTTTCACGGGTCGAAGCGTACTGGCCCCGATTCCTGGAACGGTTTCCCACCGTCGGTGCGCTCGCGAAGGCTCGACCGGCGGCGGTCCGGGAAAGCTGGGAGGGGCTGGGCTACTATCGACGTGCCGCGAACCTGCACGCCCTGGCGCGCAAGGTCACATCGGAACAGGCCGGTGCGATTCCCTCCGACACGGCATCGCTCCGAGGCCTTCCCGGCGTCGGCCGATACACCGCCGGAGCGGTAGCCAGTTTCGCCTTTGAACGCGCCGAACCGGCCGTGGACACCAACGTCGCCCGGGTCCTCCGGCGTGCCTTTCACCCCAGGGCCCGTGGCACCGCCGGTGAACACAAGCTCTGGCAGACGGCTGCCGCACTTCATACCAGGCACGGTCATTCGGCATGGGCATTCAACCAGGCGATCATGGAACTCGGGGCACTGATCTGCACGGCGAGAATCGCGAAATGCGGGGAGTGTCCGGTACAGCGGGTATGCAAGACTGGGAAGCGAGGACTCAAGACGAAGAACTAACGGTTCCTCGCGATCTCCCCCACCATCCCGACCACCTGGTCGACCTCATCCGGATTGTTGTACACATGCGTCGAGAGGCGCACATAGTCGAGGTTGTTCTCCCCGACGTGTCGCACCCGCACGGGACCCATCTTCCAGAGTTGCCTCACCACCTCCGTCCCCGCCATCCCGTCTACCTGAAATGAAACCATGGCGCTTCGCACCTCTGGCGCGGACGGTGAGACGACGCGGACGCCGGGTTGTGCGCGGAGTCCCGCGTCGAGACGGGTCGCCAGCCCCCGACTCCGGCGTTCGATGCGCTCAGTCCCGATCGCGTTGTGGAAGGCGATGGAGGCCTGGAACCCGACCAGCAGGCTGTCGTTCCGCGTGCCGACATGATCAAATCGATCCCCCTTCAGCGCCAGATCATCCCACCCACCGCTGGCGACCAACGGCCAGAGCCGATCGATCCAACCGGGACTGATGTAGAGGAAGCCCGACCCCTTCGGGGCCAGGAGCCACTTGTGGGGGCTCGACGCGTAGAAGTCGCAGCTGAGGTCCTGGATATTGAGCGCCAGCATCCCGGGAGGATGTGCCCCGTCCACGACAGTGATGATGCCGCGCTCCCGCGCCCAGGTGGCGAGCCGTTGCACCGGTTGGATGGCTCCGGTGCTGAAGAAAATGTGGGAGATGCTGAGCACGCGGGTCCGCGGGCCCACCGCTGACGTCCACGCATCGAACAGCGCATCCTCGCTGGGTGCCGGCACCGGCGGCTCGAACTTCCGAAGGACAAGCTTGTGCCGCGCGGCGACCAGTTCCCAGCAGCAGCGCCCGCCGATGTGCTCCTGCGTCGTGGTGAGAATCTCATCACCAGGCTCGAGGTCGAGCCCTCGCGCCACCACATTCATGCCCTCGGTGGTGTTTCGCGTGAACGCCAGCGTTTCCGACGGTACCCCAACGAGCGTGGCGAGCTGATCGCGGAACGCGTGGACGTCGAAGGGGACCTGGTGGAAGACGGTCTCGAAGGCGCGCATGTGCGCTTCGATCGCCTGAAGCACGGGAAGGGGAAGCGCCCCCCAGGTCCCGGTGTTCATGAAGATGCCGTCGGTGATCAGGAACTGCCGTCGGATCTCCGCCCAGTACGCCTCATCGTCGGAGGGGCGTGGAAGCGGGGGCGCGTCCCTGCCCGCTCGTGCGATGGACTCGATCCGGGGCAGCCAGGCCGCCGCGGGAAAGAGCGCCGCCGCACGAAGCAGGTCACGGCGCCGCATCAGCGGAGGGGAAAGCTCGCGGCGATGAGCGCCAGGAGGCCGAGAGTCCCGGAGACGATCGAAATCGCGACGTGGCGGCGCCGGATCGCCTGGTAGAGGGGCGCGGTCTGCCCCTCCGGCGACACCCGGCCGAGCCGGGCGATCGTGGGCATCCCGAACGCGAGCACGATGAGAGCGCCGAGGAGGCCAGCGCCCTGCATGACCATCATCCACACGGTCGGGGCCATGCCACTCATGGCCGAGCCGTACATCCGGAGCGAGAGCATCACACCGGACAGGATCATGAGAAAGGCACCGGGACCGATCAGCAACTTGTGCACGGCCACTTGCCCGCGGGTGATTGCGGCCAGCGCCGGGCCCGACTCCTGCTTGCCCGCGATGCCGTAGACCATCGATCCGAGTCCGGCGCCGAGCCAGAGAACCTGTCCGAAGAAGTGCAAGAAGAGCCAGGTGTGCATGTCAGGTCGTTTCCGAGAAGAGGTGAGAGTCGATCGGATGGCGGCCACCAAAGCCACCGTCGATGTCATGCCAGTGCGAGACGCTGCGCTCGCCATGCTTCCAGCAGAGATAGACCGGGCGGTCGTCCCGGAGCGAGAGGAAGTCCACCAGCCCCCCCTCGAAGCCCTTGAAGATGCAGCCGAGGGCGGCCAATTCGGTCATCAGTTCATGAATCCGCAGCGCGAGCGCCTCCGCTTTCAACCGCGCGGCGAGCGCATTTTCGGGCTCGACGGGCTCGTCCAGGACAGGAGCGCCGGGGTCGGTCGCGATCGCCAGTTCAAACTGCTCGACCGCGAGACGCCATTCGGCATGCACGGCGAGGAGATCGTCGACGATCGGCCGAACCAGCGGCAATACCCGGTTCGCCTCGTCCACGGTGAAGAGTTTCGGGTCGTCAGCCATCATCCTGCTCCTTCGCGAGCGCGTCGCGGGTGGTTTCGTATCCCGCACGCTCGAATTCGGAAAAGAGTTCCGCCGCGAAGGTGGCGCGGCGGGGCAGCGGGGGCCGGACGTGAATCAACCGGGCGCGGCCCGGGGTCGACCGCCAGCGGGCGAGCGCATCCTGCGCCTGCTGCGCCATGAGCGCGCCCTCGCCCATGTCGTGCGCCAGCAGCAGGCCGGGAGCGCGCACCCGCTGTTTGGGTGGTGGCTCGTCGAACCCCGGCCCGACATCCACGGCCACCACGAGATCGGCCTCAAACTGCGCTGCCACATCGAGCGGCAGCACCGCACGGAGTCCGCCGTCCGCCAGCCGCCGCCCCACAGCCTCGACGGGAGGATAGTACACCGGCAGCGCTGTCGTGGCCGCGAGCGCAATCTGGAGCGGGAGGTCCAATCCCCCGTCGCCCAGTGTCAGGAGCTCACGCGAGTCGGCATCGACGGTGGTGAGCGTGAGGGGATCCTTCAGTTCCGCAAAGGACCGCTCCGGCACCAGCCGCTGAAGAGTCGCGTGCAGCGGCTCCGGCCGGAGCAGGGAGCGAAACCAGAGCCCGGCCAGCGGCACGAACGCCCGCGGCCGCGCCACCTGGGTCACCTTCACGGCACGGAACCGCTCCGACAGTTCGTCGGCGGTGGCGCCGGAGGCCGCCCCCGCGGCGATCACGCCGCCCATCGAGGTGCCGACATACCGCGTGGGCCGGAGACCGGACTCCTCGAGCGCCCGAAGTGCGCCGATCTGCGCCGCGGCCTTTGCGCCGCCCCCGCCGAAAACGGCGATGATGCGAGCGGGAATCATGAGCGGCGCACGCTCTCGCGATGCTTCCGTGCGGCCTCGTAGCGCGCCTCTTCCTCGGGCGTCTCCGGCACCAGACGGGGCACCCGCGTCGGCTTCCCGTTCGCGTCGATGGCCACGAAGATGACCTTGGCAGTGTTGGTGTGACGGCGCTCGCCGGTACTCACCTTCTCCGAGTAGACATCGACCGTGATGTCCATCGAGCTGTTCCCGACATAGTCGACCGTCCCGCAGCAGGTCACCAGCGCGCCGATGGCAATCGGCTCCCGGAATTCCACCCGGTCGATCACGGCGGTGACGACCGGACCGCCGGCGTGGCGGATGGCCGCGACGGCCGCCGCCTGGTCGACCATCGACATCAGTTCGCCCCCGAAGAGATTGCCCAGCACATTCTGCATATGCGGCATGACGAGCTTGGTCAGCTCGGACCGCGAATAGGACATGGGACGTGATTCGGGAAGCATCGTCGGCTCCTCAGTAATCGACAGGGCGGAGATAGTACTCCCCGATGGCCGTCTGGCTCAGCATCGCGACGGTGGGAAGGCGTCGCTTCCAGTGCGTCCCATCGAGCCGGGAGCGAACCAGCTCCACTTCGGCGGCGGTATAACCGAGCATGACCACCTGCTCCGGGCGATATCCCGACAGCAACCAGTGCAGGATCCCGTCCGCCCGCTCATAGGTGATCCCGAAATCGCCCTCATCGGTCTGGCCCTGGATCAGGTCGGCACTCGCCGGCTTGTCGATGATCACGCGGGGCACGCCGACGTGGCGCGCCAGCGCCCACACCTGGGTCTTGAACAGGTCGCCAATCGGGTTGACCGGCGGTGAATCGTCGGCGTGCCAGGTGAAATACCCGAAGAGCCGCTCCGTCTTGTTTCCGGTGCCGATCGGGAGCGCACGGAGTCTCGCCGAAAGATCGAAGAGCGTGATCATCCGCATCCGCGCCATGATATTGCCGAGGGCCGCGGGAGTGGGCGCGCCGTCGATGGCGCCGGCGATGCCATCCACACCAGCGGAAATGTCCACGGTCCGGCTGGGGATGCCGAGGGCGTCGATGACCAGCTGGGCGTGGGCCAGGCTGTCTGCGCTGGAGGTGCGGTAGGGCATCCGTACGGCGGTCACATGCTCCTTGCCGAGAGCCTCGACGGCCAGGTAGGCCACCAGGGCACTGTCCACGCCTCCCGACAACCCGAGCACCACGCCGTCGAACCCGCGGCGACGCTTCACCTCATCGCGGATGAACTCGACAAGCCACCGACGGGCAAGTTCCGGATTGATGGTGAGCGGGTCGGACGACGGCGGTGGAGTGCCGACTCCCCGGGCTCGCCCGATCGGCGACACGGCCGGCCCATGTCGTGTTCGCGGCGAACGCCCCGGGTGCCCGACCCAATTCGGCGAGGAGACTCGGCAGCCGATTCCGCAGGTCGGCCAGCAGGGGCTGGTCGGCGCGCACGCGAGTGATTTCGTCGAAGTCGAGGTCGACCGGAGTGATCCCGGCCTCGAACAGCGGGCCCCGGGCCACGACCTTGCCCGACGGTCCCGCGACGACGGATCCGCCGGCGAACGCCTTCCCTCCCTCAAACCCCACCAGCTGCGCGACAGCGACGTACATGCCGTGCTCGGCGGCGGAATCGGAGGCGAGGCGCTCCCATCGTTCCAGGTTGGCGGGAGCCTCCGGGCTGTCCAGCCCCCGCGCGGGCGTGGCGCTGACCACCAGGAGCACCTGCGCCCCGTCCAGCGCCGCCAGCGTCGGCATCAGCGAGTGCCAGGCGTCCTCGCAGACGAGCATCGCGGCCCGTCCCCACGCGGTGTCGAACGCCCGCACCTCCGCGCCGGCCTCCACAAACCGTTCCTCGTCGAACACCCCGTAGGTCGGAAGGAACACCTTGCGGTGGACGTGCCGGATGACCGGGTCCTTCGGGGCCGAGCGACAGGTAGATGGAACTGTTGTAATGGCAGTTGCGCCAGAGCTCATAGAACCCGATCGCGATGTCCACGGGCGGAGCGCCGGAAGAGCGATGAACGGCGGCGATGTCCTCCGCGACCTGTTCCGCCGTGCGCGCCTGCTCACGCACCCCTCCCTCGAGGAAGTACCCGCTCAGCGCCGCCTCGGGGAGGAGGAGGAGGTCGGGTGGCTCAGCGCCGGCGCCCGCCTCCTTGAAGCACGCCTCGAGCTGCGCAAGGTTCTCGGCATACGCGCCCTTGCGGGGCCGAAACTGGACTATCGCGAGGCGAAGCATGCGGGTAATCTAAGGAGTCGCGCGGGGCAGGTAAGGCCGCAGCCGCGGTCGGGACCCGTCACAGGGAATGGGATGATCTACTGGATCGCGTTCGGCAGCGCCCTCGGGGGGGCGGCACGGTACTCCCTCGGAGGGCTGGTACAGCGATGGGCACCGGGCGAATTCCCCCTCGGCACCCTCGCGGTCAACATCCTCGGCTCCCTCGCGCTCGGCTTCATCATCCGCTACGCACTCGAAACGCCGGCGGTGAGCGCGGAGATGCGCGCCTTCCTCGCCATCGGATTCTGTGGCGGCTTCACCACCTTCTCCACCTTCAGCTTCGAGACCGCCACGCTGCTCGAACGCGGCGAGTGGTCGCGCCTGGCGGTCTACGCAGGACTGAGCCTCGTCCTCACCGTTGCGAGCATCCTGATTGGCGCGGCGCTGGCGGGACAGGTGCTCACCTTCAGGCGCTCGATCTAGGAGGTCGGTTATGCACGGCCTGTCCGGCGAAGGTACCCTGATGCGGATTCATATCGGCGAACGCGACAAGCACGAGGGGAAGCCGCTGCATGCCGCGATCGTGGAACTGCTTCGCACCCGCGGCCTCGCGGGAGCCACCGTGACGAGGGCCATCATGGGGTTCGGGGCCACCGCCCGCCTCCACACCGACTCCGTGCTGCGCCTCTCCCTCGACCTGCCCATCGTGGTCGAGTGCGTGGATTCGGAGGAGAAACTACAGGCCGTGCTTCCGGAAATCGATGCGATGATGGGCGGCGGGTTGATCACCCTCGAACGGGTACGCGTCATCGCCTACCGCAGCCACCACCCGTGAAGGACGAGTCGCTGCTCGCTGCCGTGGCCGGCATCGTGAATGCATGCGAACCGCTCCCGGGGCTGATCACGGGCGGGCAACCGACCGACGCGCAGGTTCGTGCGGCGCGCGCGGCGGGCCTCGCCACCCTCCTCGACATTCGTGACCCGATGGAGCCGCGCCCCTTCGACGAGCCGGCACTCGCGGCCGCGCTCGGGCTCCGGTACGAGAACATCCCGGTGTCCGGCGCGACCCTCGACGACTCCACGATGGAACGCATTCTCGCGGTCCTGCGCGATGAATCCGCGGCCCCGGTCTTCTTTCATTGCGGGAGCGGCAACCGGGTCGGCGGGGCGCTCATTCCCTATTTCATGCGCGATCACGGCATGACAGAGGACGATGCCATCGCCCTGGCCATGCGCGTCGGGCTCAGGGGCGCCGACCTGCTGCAGTGGGGATTGGAGTACGCCCACCGGGACTCATCTGCCGCGTGACCCTCCGGTCTACCGGGTACAAAGCGGGGCCCTGACTCGAGTCAGGGCCCCGCTCGCTTCCGGCATCAGCTTGTCTCTGGAAGGAGAACGGCCTACTCCATCCTCCCCTTCGACTTCGGCGCTTCCCGTCGTGGATGCGCCGGAGGAGGTGCCGGTCCAGGTGCGGCCTGACGATCCGCCGCCTCCCGCGTTGCTTCCGGAGGCATAGGAACTCCTCCCGCTGGAGGACCCCCCCGAGCGCTGCCAGACTGCGCTTTCTTGGCCGCGTTCGCCTGCAGCAATCGCACGGCCACGGAGCCGATCGCGACTGGCCGCTGCCTCATCGCTCTACACCCGACCCGCCACGCCGCCCACTTCTCCCATAGCTCGACCCGGTCGGATTCCACCGGCATCACCACCGGGACGGTTTGAGCACGGCATCAGTGCCTGATTGACTGCCGCCGAACAGGCAGCCGCCCCCCGCAGGGACTCATCCTCGGCACAACGCCGACGAAGGGTGTCGTGGAGACCGGAGTCGCGGCAGCGGGTTCGTCTCGCGTCTCGACCCCGGCATCCTCAACCACCTGCACCTTGATGCCCGTCGCCAGCACTGGTTCGATCGTCGTGTTGCCAGCTGAACTCCTGCGGTGCCGATTGGGTGCCTGAATCAACGCGAACACGAGAAGCAATGGAGCGGTCATCGATGGCCTCCCGAGGGTGTTCGACGACACAGTGGGACAATTACCCTGATTCCGCAAGAGTGGCAGGAGCCGCGCCCCGGAGACACATGCCCCGAGGCGCTGCCTCCGTCCTATCTGCCCCGCCGACCTCCACCGCCGCCGCTCGAAGGCGCGCCGCCTCGGGCGCCGCCACCGCTGTAGCCACCGCCGCCACTCCTGGCCGCCGGCGGGCTACCCGAAGAGCGCCCACTCTGAGGCTGTGCGCTCGGCCGGCTCCCGCCGGACGGACGGCTCTGCGGCTGTGCACTGGGCCGGCTTCCGCCGGCACTGGGCTGGCGAGAGGGGGTCGTCGCGCTACCACCGCTACCCCGTGTCCCGGTCGGTCCGGCGGTACTCCGACCGCTACTGGAGGGTGCCGAAGGAGAGATCCGCGGGCGACCGGCCACCGCCGGGCGCTGCTGGCCATCGGCGGTCCAACCCCGGGCGCGGGCGCTGTTGGCTGATGTACCTGTGGTGGTCCTGGCCCTTGGTGCGGGGGTCGCGGTCCCGGTGGTCGGGCGCCGAGCTCCCCCGGTTGTCGGAGCGACCGCCGGGCCGGTACCGATGCCACTCGGCGACCGACGCGCCGTACCGCCAGTCGTGGCTGGGGTGCCCGTGGGACCCGCAGCACCCCTGCGCGTGCCGGTCGTTGGTTGTCCGGGCGTCGAGCCTCGCGGCCTGCTCGCATCGGTCGTGGGGGTCGGACGGGCGCTCGGGCGCCGTCCGGCTTCTGCACGGCCGCTGATCGTGGCCGCATCACCCTGCAGGCGGTCGGTTCCGGTCATGCCATACGTCGGCCGGTCGCGGTAGGTGGTCTGGAACACCGAGGACCTCGGCGAGAAGGCATCGCCGCGAGGGCGGTAGGGGTTCCCGGCAGCCGTGACCGTACCGCCTGGCTTGAAGGTGTACGGGCGATAGCCAGGGTAGGCCGGATAGCCGTTGCCAGGGTACCCAGGGTGGTAGCCAGGATAGCCGGGGCGGTACCCAGGGTACCCACCGTACCCGTATCCCGGATAGCCATACACCGGATAGCCGTACCCATAGGCTGGGTAGCCCCAACCGTACGCAGGATATCCCCAGCCGTACGCGGGGTAACCCCACCCATAGCCGTAGCCGTACCAGGGGCTGTAGCAGCAGGGAGATCCGAACGAAATGCCAATGCTCCACCCGCCGGTGTAGTAGGTCGGCCACGGCCAACCGGTTACACCGATATATGTCGTGCCACCATCGGCGACGACCTCTGAGTAGGAGTAGACGATGTAGCGGTCGATCGCGTAATCGAAGCCCTGCGTGGTGAAGTTCAGGACGAGGTCAGTGAGCTGGCTCTCAGGGTCGTCGGCGGCGTTGTACTGGTCGAAGACGGCATAGTCCCAGTGATCGCCACGGACGAACTCAGCGAAGTGGAATGGCGACCTGGACCAGGCCGCGTACACCATCCCGCTGGCCCCGGCCTGGTCGAGGTAGAACGAGCCGCGGCTGTCGCGACCGACGACCTTGTAGGTCTTGCCACCCCGAATGAAGTTGTCGTCGCCTGGATCGAGCGGGAAAAGGACGCGAATGCGCCCGTTCTGATCGGCCTGGAGGAGGAGGACGTATCCGTCGTCATTGGCCCGAAACTGGGCCTGAGCGTACTCGCCGCGGTTGTATTGACCGCCGCTGTTCAGCGAAACGGTGATCGGCGGGGGCGGTCCGTCGGCGAGGGACGCCA
This sequence comes from uncultured Gemmatimonadales bacterium, assembly GCA_963699825.1. Lineage (GTDB taxonomy): Bacteria > Gemmatimonadota > Gemmatimonadetes > Gemmatimonadales > GWC2-71-9 > SPDF01. The sequence continues at coordinate 319,524 of CAVOVI010000013.1, read as the reverse complement.
CGACCGCGACCGACGCGAGCAGAGTGGTGAACATTTTTCCTCCTGGCATTACCGACGGGGCAAGTTGGCCCAATAGCAAACGCCCGATACAACCGCGAGGGTCGTGCCAAGCCCCAAGTCATTACGAGGCAATATCTTACCAAAAATACCCCACTGCCCCGCCGTCCGCCAAAGGGGACGACTCCTACCCTTCCCGTCCCCCAGCCCATCGGTGCCAGTACATCCGCAGCTCCGAGATCTTCTCGCCCCTCGTCTCGCAGAACATCGCCCCCCGGGCCTCGACCCACTGTCCATTGCGACGACGACGGAAGGTGACCTTGTATTCGACGGAGAACCACGGTCCAACCGCGAAGATCTCGCCGCTGGTGAAGGTGATCTCGGCCTGATGAACGGGAACGTCTCGCCAATACCCGAGAATCGAATCCCGCCCCGTTCGGGGAGCACTGAACGGCGTCTCGATGAAGACTGCGTCGTCGGTAAAAACCGACATCAGCAATGGCACATCGCCCTTGGCCCAGCCCTTGCCGAAAGTGTCAATCAGCAAGCGGCCGAGCGCACCGATCCCGGCGGAACCGCTTGCCCCTGACGCCGTGGCGTCCGACATTGGGGTTGTATCCATGCGACCAAATCTACCACTCAGGTACGGGGGGTGCACCCTCGTGGCGTTCGCGCTGGCCCTCGTCACCGGGTCGGCCTCAGCCCAGCAACCGTGCGCCAACGCATCCATGGAAGTGGCGGCTGGGTGGCGCGCCTACCGGGCTGACTCCCTGAGCGTCGCATCGCATCGGTTTTCCCGGGCGGCCGAGTGTGGATCTGCCGGCGCGCTGATCGGCCTCGGCTTCGTGGAACTGCGGCTCGACAGCCTCTCGAAAGCCGACTCACTCTTCACCGCAGCCACCGCCCGTGATTCGCTCGCCGTCGACGCGTGGGAGGGCCTCGCCCGAGTCGCCTGGCGTCGGGGAGACCTCGCCGCCACGGCGAGGGCGGCAAGACGGGCCCTGACCCTCGCACCCGAACGAACCGACCTGCGGGAGCTGCTGGACCAGGCATCGCCTGACTGGAACCGTCCCGCACTCCCCCCCAGGCTCAGGCCAGAAGAATTCTCGCTCGTCGCGCGAACCGCGGGTACCGGATTCGAGGTCAGGGACGGGATGGGTCGCTGGGTTCCCTTCTACATGCAGGGCGTGAACCTCGGCGTCGCACTCCCCGGCCGCTTCCCGTCGCAGTTTCCTGTGGACTCGGCGCTCTACGCCGGCTGGCTGGACACGCTCTCCGCCATGAACGCGAACGTGCTCCGTGTGTACACGATCCTTCCTCCGCAGTTCTATCGGGCACTCCGCGCCTGGAACCTCCTGAACCCGACACGACCGCTCTGGCTGGTCCACGGTGTCTGGACGGAGCTCCCCCCGGAGCACGACTTCGATGACGCGAGCTGGAAGGGCGCCTTCCGCGCCGAAATGCGAAATATCGTCGACCTCCTCCACGGTTCAGCGGAGCTGGCACCCCGACCGGGGCACGCCTCGGGCCGGTACGACGCCGACGTGTCGCGCTGGACGGTCGCCTACATCATCGGCAGGGAATGGGAACCGTTCGCCGTGAAGGCGTACGACTCGTTGCACCCGGGCTCGCACACGATACGAGGGCCGATTCCTCACGGCCGATGCGGCGCCGGCGATGGACGTGTGGATGGCGGAGCAGTGCGACTACCTCCTGACCTACGAATACACGGAATGGAACGCCCTTCGGCCAATCGCATACACCAACTGGCCGACGCTGGACCCACTCTTCCACCCGACGGAGGCTGGCACGGCCGAGGAACGGAGTTGGCGCCGGCGGGCGGGCCGTCCGGTGGCCGCCGACAAACTCGAATACGAGAATGACGCCATTGGCCTGGACGCGAACCTGATCCGGGCGACGGCCGAGAATCCGGCCGGCTGGTTTGCCAGCTACCACGCCTATCCCTACTACCCGGACTTCATGCTGTACGATCCCGGGTACCGCCAAGCGCGGTCCAGCGAGGGACCCTCCACCTACTTCGGATACCTGACCGAGCTGCGCCGCCACCACTCGGAGATCCCCTTCGTCATTTCGGAATACGGGGTCCCATCGAGCCGGGGCAACGCGCACCTGCAGCCGCAGGGGTGGAACCACGGTGGGCACGACGAAGTGGCGATGGCGGCTATCGACGCACGGCTCACCCGCGAGATTCGGGAGAGCGGCGCGGCCGGCGCCATCATCTTCGCATGGATGGATGAGTGGTTCAAGAAGAACTGGATCGTCATCGACTTCGAGCAGCCGGGCGACCGAAACCGGCTCTGGCTGAACGCGATGGACGCGGAACAGAACTACGGCATCCTGGGGCAGTACCCGGGGCCCGCGATCGACCGACCTGTGCTCGGGGGCGATCCAGGCCCCTGGCGACGGATGGCGGTGGTAGGAACGGGCGAAGGGCCGATCAGGGCCATACGCGCAGGGAGCGATGAGGGGTACCTCTACCTGGCACTCGAGCTGGCGCCGGCATCCCTCGACTGGGAGGAGTCGGACTTGCTCATCGCCCTCGACACCTACCTCCCCCGGTCGGGACAGATGATGCTCCCCGGCGCGCGGCTGAAGAGCGAGATAGGATTCGAGTTCCTGCTCGACCTGAAGAGCCCGTCGGAGGGGGCGCTCAGGATTCTGCCGTCGTACAACCCCTACGTGGGAGCCGCCACGATTGTGGACGGCGACGATTTCGGGAACATTCTACCGGCGCCCCGCGACGATCGGGATCGAAACAGACGGTCGGTTCGACCCGATGTTCGTCATCACCAACCGGGCCCGGTTCGGACGGGACGGCACCTTCTTCCCCGCACAGGGCTACGATCGCGGCCAGCTGCGGTTCGACCGGGAAGAGAACTCAAGCCTCGCGGATTGGTACGCCGACCCCGCGGCGGGGTTGGTCCAGGTCCGGCTTCCGTGGGGGCTCCTCAACGTGACCGACCCCTCCAGCCGAACCGTCCTGTTCGACGGTGGCAGCCAGGTGGGCGGTGAGTTCGGCACCGCTGTCACCGAAGGGATTCGAGTCGGCGCGCTCATCTACCGCGCCGGCGAACCCTCGAACGTCGTGGCAGCGCTCCCAACGATGCGCGGCGGCAAGTGGCGAGCGGCCGATTTCCAGCCGTGGACATGGGCCGATTGGGAGGAGCCGACCTCGCACAGCCGGCTCAAGCCGGTGTACGATTCATTGCGGGCGACGCTGGCGGGCAGAGTGATGCCGAGCCGCCTCCTACTTCAAGGGCTTGGAGTCGATGTGATGCGTGTGTGCTCGGTCATGCTGCTTATCGGATCGCTGCTTGTACTTCCCGGCGTTGCCGGGGCGCAAGTTGCCGATGCCGACGCCGCGTGGAATCAGGGCCGGTACGGGGCCGCCCGTGAAGCCTACCTCCGCGCGCTGACGCAGGACCCGGCCTCGGTTCGGGCGAGCTATCGGCTTGGCGTGCTCGCGGCCTGGGACGGCAACCTCGATTCGGCCCTGACCTACCTCGCGCAGGCGCGCGTCGCCGACCCCGCCGATCCCGATGTGCGCGCAATGCAGGCGACGGTCCTCAGTTGGGCCGGGGAGTACTCGGAATCGCTGGTGAAGTGGGACAGCCTCATCGCGCTCTACCCGGAACGACTCGACGGGCTGGTGGGCAAGGCACGGACCCTCTCGTGGGAGGGCCGGGAGCGGGCAGCCGACTCGCTCTATCGCGTGGTGCTCGACCGCGACCCGACCAACGCTGAGGCACTGAACGGAACGGCACAACTCGCCTTCTGGGGAGGGAGGACCGGCGAGGCGATTGCCGGCTATCAACGGGCGATTTCGTACCGACCGGATGACGTGGCTGCCCACATCGGGCTGGCTCAGGTATATCAGTCCGTGGGACGGCAGAATGACGCGCTCGCCGAGGCGGACAGCGCCGTCGCGCTTGCGCCGACGAACAAGCAGGCGCTACAGGTCCACACGAACATCGCGCGCGGGGTGCAGGCGGCGGCGGATGTCACCCTGGGGTGGAGCGACGACAGCGACCAGAACGAGATGTGGTGGCAGACCGTTTCCGCCACGACGGCGGTGTCAAACCGGGTGCGGGGATTCGGTTCGGTGGGAGCCTACGAAGGGAGCAGCACGCCCGCCGTCACCGCCACCCGTGGTACGCTGGAGGTTGGCGCGACGTACACGGGAGACAACTGGCAGCTCACCGGCGCCCTCGGCGTGCAGGGACTCTGGCCTGATTCGGGAATGTCACGAACCGCGATGACGGGCCGGCTGGGCGGGACCTACCGAGTTCAGCCTGCGCTTGGCCTCGGATTGAGTTACGCGCACTTCCCGTTCGCGGAAACCGCGTCACTCATCGGCTCCGGCATCGATGTTGACGCCCTGGACGCGACGATCAACGCGACGGCAGGTCAGGGGGTGACGCTCAGCGCCGGTGGCGGGGTGGGATGGTTCAGCGATGGCAACGTCCGCACCTCCGCGGTCCTTTCTGGCATGAAGCAGCTGCCGAAGCACTTCTTCGCGGGCGGCGTGATGCGGATGGTCTGGTTCAAGGAGACGGTGCCAGCCTACTTCTCGCCCGATCGCTTCACCGTCGTGGAGGGGCGCGTCGGGTACGCCCGCACGGGTGTCGACTGGGAAACCAGGATCAGCGCGGGCGTCGGTGTCCAGCAGATCGGGAACACCGGTCCCTGGCAGTTCGAAGGCCACATCGAGGGGCGCGCCGCCTGGTGGTTCTCCCAGCGGAATCGCCTTGAGGCGTTTGCGGGCCTGACAAACGCCGCCTACGTCTCGGCGACGGGCGCGTATCGATGGGGGACGGCGGGACTCGTCATCCGGTTCGGTCTCTAGGAGCGCGCGGCCCGGCGATCAGAGCCACTCACGAAAGGTCTCGATCAGCAACCACAGATTGAGCAGGCCGATGACGCCGGCAATCAGCCAGGCGAGGAGCTTCAGCCACCGCGGACTGACGAACACCCCCATCTTGGCCTTGTCGCTGGTGAAGATCACCAGCGGCACCACGGCGAACGACAACTGCATGCTCAGGATGACCTGACTCAGGATCAGCAACTGGCCGGTGCCCCGCTCACCCGCGATGGCCGTGACAATGACGGCGGGCACGATGGCGATGAGCCGTGTAATCATCCGCCGGAGCCACGCCGGGAGGCGGATGTTGAGAAACCCCTCCATGACGATCTGCCCGGCAAGGGTACCCGTGATCGTCGAGTTCTGCCCCGACGCCAGCAGCGCCACCGCAAAGAGCACACTCGCCATCGTAGTGCCCAGGAGCGGCGCCAGCAATTGGTGGGCATCGCCGATGTCGGCGACCCCCTGGTGGCCGGTCGTGTGGAAGGTGGCGGCCGCCAGGATCAGGATCGCCGCGTTGATGAAGAAGGCGAAGAAGAGCGCCAGCGTGGAATCGATGGTCGCATACTTGATCGCCTCCCGCTTCCCGGCCACGGTATCGCCGAAGTTCCTGGTCTGCACGATCGAGCTGTGCAGGTAGAGGTTGTGCGGCATGACGGTAGCGCCGAGGATGCCGATCGCGATGTAGAGCTTGGTGGAATCGGAGATGATATCCGTCGTCGGGATCAAGCCACGGAACATCTCACCCAGCGCTGGCTGGGCCAGCACCAGCTCGATGGCAAAACAGGCGCCGATCGTGGCGACCAGCACGATGACGAATGCCTCGAGCCAACGGAAGCCGCGGTGCTGCAGCAGCAGGATGAGCAAGACATCCACCGCGGTGATACAGACACCCCATAGGAGGGGAATGCCGAAGAGCAGGTTCAGCGCGATGGCGGATCCGATGACCTCGGCCAGGTCGCAGGCGGCGATGGCAATTTCGCAGAGCACCCACAGCACGAAGCTCACTGGGCGCGAGTAATGGTCGCGGCAAGCCTGCGCCAGATCGCGGCCGGTCGCGATGCCGAGTCGGAGCGCGAGCGCCTGGAGAACGATCGCCATCAGGTTCGACAGCAGGATGACGCTGAGCAGCGCGTAGCCGAAACGGGAGCCGCCGGCGAGGTCAGTCGCCCAGTTGCCGGGATCCATGTACCCGACCGCCACCATGTAACCCGGGCCAGCGAAGGCGAGCATCTTTCGCCACCAGGGAGCGCCTGCCGGGATGTGGACCGTGCGGAATGATTCCGGGAGGCTCGGCGAAGTGCGTGCGTGCCGCCAACCCTCGGTGAGCTCCTCGATCGGCGGGCCGCTGGCGCTCATCGGGCCTCTCCCCGCGAGCAGAGAAGAACGCCCGCGAGCTCGGCGCCGAGGAGCTGCTCATGCCCTGCGGCGCGCACCGTCATCGGCCCTCCGAACGGCTGGCGGCTCGTGACGGTGACCTCCGCGCCGGGCACCAGGCCGTGCTCGGCGAAGTACCGCAGGCGATCGGCCTGCCCCGTCTCCACCCGACGCAACTCAACCGACTCGCCAACCGGAATCTCCGAGAGCGGTGTGTAGACCAGCTCCACCATCGAGCCGTCCGGTGCAGGGATCGGGTCGCCGTGCGGATCGACACTCGGGTTGCCGAGTGCCGTGGCCATCCGCTCGATGAGGCCATCCGACACGGCGTGCTCCAGTCGCTCCGCTTCCTCGTGGACGGCGTCCCAGGTGTAGTCAAGGAAGGCGACGAGGTACGACTCAAGGATGCGGTGGCGCCGCACCATCTGGAGTGCCGCGCGCCGGCCGATTGCCGTCAGCTCGACACCCTTGTAGGGAACGTGCTCAAGCAGCCCCTGCTCCGAGAGGCGCTTGACCATTCCGGTGACGGAGGCCGGGGCCAGATCCAGGAGGTGTGCGATTTCGGTGGTGCCTGCAGGGGTTCCGCCCAGCGACAGGCGGTAGATGGCCTTGAGGTAATCTTCGACTGAGGGGGTCAGATTCGGCGACGGGGTGGGCGCCATGATCACAGCCAAAATTAGGGTTGCCTAAATCTAGTTTATTGCAACCCTAAATACAATAGCTCAACCCTCTTCGGAGGAGGGGCGGCTTGGTTCCCTTTGCATCTTCGCGCTGAAACGCAGTGAACGCAAAGGCGCTAAGAGGCGCCAAGGACGCAAAGGGAGCGCCGGTTATTGGTCGGAGAGAGCGGCTACCAGCGGGGCAAGGATCCGTTCGGTCATCCCCCAGATGGGAACCGGACTGACGTGGTAGGCGGGGAACTCTCGGAGGGCGTCGCCGAGGCGAATACTGAAGGGCCGGTAGGACTCGGGATGGACGAGGGACTCCCATCCGACCCAAAGGTGATCGGCGACTTCGTGGTTGGGGACGACGGCAGGCCTGTGCGGCAGGAGGAAGAGGAAGGGCCGCACCATCAACGGAGGGAGGTGGGGGGACCTGGGGGCGACGTCGTCGAGCGCGCCGGCGAGGCCGGAGGGAGAAAGCGAAATGCCGACCTCCTCCCGGGTCTCCCGAATCGCTGTCTGGAGCAGATCGGCGTCGGATGGCCCGCTCCGCCCGCCCGGAAGTCCCATCTGTCCGGACCACGGGTCTCCCGGTCGCTCGGCCCGACGGATGAGCAGGACGGCATCGGGATCAGGGACCACCACCAGCGCGACCGCCGCCCGCGCCAGGGAGGGATCCTCCACCGTCCGGGGCTTCCGACTGGCCAGATGTTCCGCCAACCGCGCCTGCAGCGACGTCATCCGGCGTTCATCACAAGTTCTCAAGCCTGGGCGACGTATCGGGATTCCCACCGTCGAAGACCACCTTCCAGCTCCCATCCGCCTGCTTCCGCCAGATCGTGACATACTTGCCGGTGGCCACCGACGCCTTGCCGTCAGCTGTGTAGTGCCGGCTCTGCCACGTGCCCAGCGTGTACCCCAGACTGGCGTCGGCGCTCGCAAAGGCGAGGGTGGGCTGCCACGTCAGGCGAAACGTGGAGTCCGCGAATGCCGGGCCCATCGAGGCGCGGATGGCCCCGATGCCCGGCGTGAACGGCACATCAGGCTCCATCTGAATGGCGGAGCTGTCGAACGCCGACATCCACCCCTCGAGACCACGCTCTGCCGTGGCGGCGGCGAAGGCCTCATCGGCGGCAATCAGTGATGCACGGACGGCCTCCGCGTCCGGTAGCGGTGGGGCGGCGGGGGTGCAGGAAGCCATGGCAAGTACTGCTGCGAAAGCCAGTTCGGTACGCATATACCCTCTAGGGTCTCGAAGGGGGCGCAAGCAGATGCTTCGCGAAGAAGGTGATGGAGGCATCGGCAACGGCGGTGAAGGCGGGAGTGGGGCCCTGCCACGGATGGACAGCGTCGAAGGTGTGACCCGTTCCAGGCACGATGAGCAGTTCCGCCGCCGGTCCGCCCGCCACGGCCAGCTTCTCGGCCTCAGCGGGGGGAACGACCACATCCGAGTCGCCGTGCACAATCAGCCACGGCGCCGCCACCCGGGAGGCAGCGGCCCGAATATTCAGCAGCGTCTTGCCGTGCTGCATGGCGTCATCCAGCGCATCGGTGTACATCGGGAGCACCTGACCGGTGCGGGAGTTCACGATGTCGATGTGTCCGCGGGCCCGCCAGGTCGTGACTTCCTCCATCGTATACCGATTGACGGTGCTGATACCCGCCCAGGTCACGAGTGCGGCGATGCGTGGATCGGCTGCAGCCGCGAGCACGCCGAGCCCGCCGCCGCGTGAGTGGCCGAGGAAGCCGATCGCCGTCGGCGGCGCGAAATCGAGCGCACCGGTTGCGACGGCCTCGAGGACCTTCGCGATATCACCCAGATCCCCGCTGAAGGTGGCACGCGCAAAACGGTCGGGGAAGACGAAATCTCCGGTGTCATCCACTCCGCTTCCACTGAGGTTGAAACTGACGGCGGTGAACCCGGCCTTCGCCAGTCGTTCCGCGATCGGCGGAAACATCCCCCAGTCCTTGAACCCCTTGAACCCGTGCAGCACCAGGACCGCGGGGCGCGGTCGCGTGCGATCGCCGGTGCGCACGTCGATGAGGATCTCCCCGAGGTATCCGGGCAGGCGGTGGCGAGTCAGCGTGGGTGTCGCCACGACTACCTTACCGCCCCGTCGAGGATCTCGACCTCGCCCGCCGTGGCGTCCAGCCGGACATTCACGCCAAGGGGAAGCGTCCACTGGTCATCGACATGCCCGATGGGAAAACCGTAGGCCACGGGAACCTTGAGCGGCGCAAGGTATGTCCGCAGCACTTCATCAAATCCAAGCGAGCCGTCATCGGTGCCGCGCTTCAGCTCGGTGAACTGTCCGATGATGATGCCCGCCACCTTCTGGAGCTCCCCAATCGCACGGAGGTGGGCCAGCATCCGGTCCACGGAATAGAGGGCTTCGCCCACATCTTCGATGAAGAGGATCGTGCCATCGAGCTTCGGGAAATACCGGGTGCCGATGAGGCACTGCAGCAGCGTGAGGTTGCCGCCGGCGAGCGGCCCTGTCGCCTGCCCAGGAACGAGGGTCACGATTCGATGGTTGGTGGGCACGAGCACATCGGCCGGTGGGGCGACGCGACCGAGACGGCCGGCGGGATTGACGGCCGTCAGGACCCGATCGAAGTGCCAGCGACTGAATGGCGTGAGGGGGGAGCGTGCCATCGGGGAGTGGAAGGTCACCAGCCCCGCCTCGACCTGTGCGGCGGCGAGGAGCGCGGTGATGTCGGAGAACCCCATGATCGCCTTCGGGCGCTTTCGCAGCGGGGCGAAGTTGACTCCCTCGAGGATCCGCGTTACACCGTACCCCCCGCGGAGGCACCACACGGCGTCAATCCGCGGGTCGGCGATGGCGGCATTCAGGTCGCTCAGACGCTGCTCGTCGGTGCCGGCGAGATAGCCGTAGTGCCGGTAGGCGTTTGGGCCGAGTACCGGCTCAAACCCCAGCGCCCGGCACAGCTCCTCGCCACGGAGCAAGTCGTCGTGCTCCAGCAGTGGTCCCGCCGGCGCCACGAGTGCCACACGGCTTCCGGCTGCCAGCACCGGCGGGCGGACGAATTCCTTTGACCCCATTCGGACTCCCGTACTAGATTGAGGGTGCCACTTCCAGGAGGTACTCACTGCGCGCTTCCCATCCGGCCCTCTTGGCCGCCAGTCGCGTCATCTTTGACCTGCGGGACGAGATGGTTTCCCAGTGGGCCGACTGGCTGGGCGACCGCATGCAGACCTCCACCACAATACCCCGCCCGGTCATTGAGCGGGAGTTGCGGCTGATCATCGAGCTCCTTGGCGAAATGGTCGGGCCGGTGCGCCGAGAGGCAAAGCCGGTCTGGTACCACGCCTGTGAGCATTTTGGGCGGCTGGCGGCGGCGCGGGGGCTGGCCGCCGGCGAAATTGTCGACGAAATGCAGTTCCTCCGCGAACTCCTGATCCGAAACCTGGCCCCTATCCTGGCCGCCATGCGCCCCCGGCGGGCCATGGCCATCATGCTCCAATTGAACCGGGTGCTGGACAAGGGGATCAGCGTAGCGGTTGTGGGGTATACCGATGCACTGGTGGCCACCATCTTCGCCCAGAACGGCGTGCCCAGCGAGGGCACGGCCGTCGACGCGGAGGAAGTCGGCCGTCAGCTCGAGCAGCTCGAAGGCGAGCTCGCGGCCGTCACCCGCAACCAGTAGGTCCCGTGGTCGAACTGCCCGCTTTCTGGGCCGCCCTCCCCTGGGCGGTTCCCTTCCTCGCCTTCGTACGGCTTGCCCGCCATCGGCCCAACCTGGCCCACGCACCGCTCGCGAGCGGTCGCCTGGTCTCGGTCATCGTGCCGGCGCGCAACGAGGAAGACAACCTCCCGATTCTGCTCGACTCCCTGCTACTCACCTCCTACCAGCCGGTGGAGTTCCTGATCGTCGATGATCGATCGACGGACGGCACCGCCGAGGTGGTCAGGCAATATTCGGCACGTGACCCGCGGGTACGCCTGGTCGAGGGCGAAGAACTCCCGGCCGGCTGGTTCGGGAAACCATGGGCCTGCGTACAGGGCCACCGCGCGGCGAAGGGAGACCTTCTCCTCTTTACCGACGCCGACACACGACATGCGCCGGAATTGCTTGGCCGGGCCGTGGGGGCACTCGAGTCGGAGCACAGAGACCTCGTCACCGTCATCGGCCGGATGATCTGCGGCTCGTTCTGGGAGCGGGTGATCATGCCGATCATCAGCGCCCTCCTCGCGATTCGATTCCATCCCACGGCGGTGAATCGGGCGCGCACGGCGAGCGAGGTGATCGCCAACGGGCAGTTCATCCTGGTGACGCGCGAGAGCTATGAGGCGGTGGGGACACACGCGTCGGTCAAGCACGAGGTCGCGGAAGACCTGGCGATGGCACAGCTCTACTTTCGCGCCGGCCGACCCCAGCTCTTCGCCTTCGGGCTCAAGCTGATGGGCACGCGGATGTACAGCAGCCTGCCGGGCCTCGTGGAGGGATGGTCGAAGAACGTGTACGTCGGGGGGCGGCGGTCGTATCCAGATGAGCCGGTGCTGCGCGCCCTGATACCGGCAATGTTCACGCTGGGCGCGCTCTTCTGGCTGCTTCCGCCGGTGATGCTGCTCCTCGCACTGGCCGGCGTGGCCCCCGGCTGGCTGGAGGCGGCCGCCTGGGCCACCGGACTCGGTGCCCTCTTCTGGGTGCTCTTCGACGCCGGGTTCGGCGTCAATCCGCTGTACGGGCTCACCTATCCGCTCGGTGTCGTGATGACTGGCTGGATCTTCGCGCGCTCCACTCGCCGTGGCACGGGGCGGATCGAATGGCGGGGACGAACCTACAGTGACAGTTGATCGACCGGTTGCGCTCGGCGCCGGCCCGGCGAATCTTTCCCCGACACCACTTCTCGGAGATGCCATGCGCCTGACGATCACGGAAGAGATGCTGGAGGCTCTTGAGCGCGCCTCCGACAAGCCAGACTGGCTCATCGAGCAGGTGGAGCGGATGCGCGCCGAGGGAGCACCCTACATCCTTCCGCTCGGCAGCCAGCAGAGCACCGCCCTCGAGGAACTCTGCGCCATGAACATCCGCTTCACGCCGGACGGCAAGGTCAAGCCGGAGCACGCGGCGCTGGACGCGTTGTCAAACCTGGTGCTGGAGAATTCCTGAGCCGGCGGGGCTTACCGCACCACCAGCGTCCCGATCTTGCCTGGCCAGTACGGATCCTGGTAGAGATACGTCCCCGCCACGCTGAACGTGACACTCAGGCCATTGTGACTCCCCCCGTAGCCCAGGTACCCACCCACAAACGCCGGCAGCCCCACCGACTCGATGGCATGGTCGTCCAGGTCCTCAAACGAGAGCAGCCAGGTCATCGTCTCGCCGACAGCCAATGTATCAACGGCTGGAGAGGAGCCGTTCGTTCCGCTCACGAAGGACTGCAGCGGGCCGCCCACATCGAGGATGACCATTGGCACGTTCGGACCGATCGTCATCGCGAAGTCCACGAATGCGCCGCTGCCCGCCAGCGAGGCCCTCACCACCGCCGGACCCACTGCCCCGGTCGGACTCACTCGCGCCTGCTCCCCCAGGGGCAGGACAGCGACCGGCCCACTCAGCACCATCCAGTGGACGACTCCCTGTGGGTTGGAGTTGCCATAGTGGTCCGTCGATTTGACCCAGAGCGTCCCGCTGGTCGGCCAGTTCGCCGGGATCAGCTGATTGTCTCCGCCGCCAATCTCCAGTCGGGTTGCCGGACCAGGCGCGGCATCTGCATGAAAGGGGATCGGCGGTTCCGTTGACCGAGCGACGGCGGCATAGGCGACCACTTCCCCGGCTGCGTGACCCAGCGTCCAGGCGAACGTGGCCAGACCGAATTCGTCTGTTGGAGCCGAGGTGGGAGGGATGCTGCCGTCCGATGCAGTCCAAGTCACGAGGACTCCGGCCTCGGGCACCCCGCTGCCCAGCACCTTGACCACAAGCTGCTGACCCAACGGCTGACCGACGGTTCCCGTTTGATTGTCACCGGAGACGAGACTCGCGGTGATCACCGACAGCGCAGAGGCATGGAATTCCAATGGAGAGCCTGCCGCGCCCTCGACGGTGACGGTCGCGGTCATTGGTCCAGGCACCGCGCCGAGCACCCAGGCCGCCGAAGCAACGCCGTCGGCATCGGTCACGCTCGAGGTGATCGCGAGGCTTCCGGCGGAAGTCGCCCATGCCACCACGGCACCAGGCACGGGCGTGGTATCGAACATCACCCGTACACGAAGCGGCTGCGGCAAACTGCGCCCGGCTGTCCCCGTCTGATTGTTGCCCCCAACCGCCGTCGCCCTGAGTGATGGCAGGTGGGAACCACCCGGCGTCCCGGGGTCATTGCCAGTCGCGTCGGTGCATCCCAGGAGCACTGCGGCGAGGCAGAGTATCGCGCGGATTGGCTTCATTGGGTTCCTCCATTGAGTAATACGGTTCGATCCAGAGTTCCATGCGGCGGTCATCGCACCACCAGGGTGCCTGTGATCGCCGGGTCGAAGTAGTCCTTGTATCGGTAGGTGCCGGGTTCTGGAAACACCCTGTCGACGATGGCGGGGTCATCGTACGAGAAGAAGGACAACGGTCCCCAGTCGGCGCCCCTCCGTCTGATCCGATGGCGTGATCGCCGGCCCCCGAGGAGCTCAACACCCAGGTCATCTGCCCCTCGACCGCGATCGTGTCCACTGCCGGCGTGGAACCGTTTGCTCGACTGACGAAGTGCGCGCACCCAGGTCGAGCAGCACCAACGGCACCGGGGAGCGACCTCCAGGCGGAAATCCGCGTGCATGGGTCGACTGCCCACCACCGCCGCGCGCACCACGGCACCGCCGACCTCTCCCGTCGGTGCCACACGCGCAACACCTCCGGCCAGGACCTCGACCACCTCCACGGGGCCACTTTCGACCGACCAGGCCAGGATCAACGGTGCCACTGCATTGCCGAACTGATCCGCTCCCCGGACCCGCAGGAAGTCGAAGCTCGGGAAGTTCGAGGGATAGACCTGATTGTCGCCCTGGACCTTCTCCAACTGCGACAGCGCGGCCGGCGCGCGCTGTCGCGTGAAACGTGAGTGGCAAGCCGGTGGTCCGGTCCACTGAGACCTGCGCGACAACCTCGCCGGCGGCCTCGGGCAGCGTCCACGTGGCCGCGGCGGCACCAAACCGATCGGTCGCGCTCGAGAGCGGCGTGATCGTCCCATCGCCCGTCGACCAGGTGACCGTCACCCCTTCGGCAGGCGCCCCTCCGGCGAAGGCGGTGATACGGAGTGGCCGAGCGAGCGATGCCGTGACATCTCCGAGCTGGTTGTCGGTCGACGGATCCACGACAGGTGTGACCCAACCGAGCGCCGTCGCGCTGAAGATCACCGGCGAGCCCTGCGCACCTGGCACCGTGGCGAGACCGTGACATCGGCCGGACGAGGCCCCGAGCATCCACCGGGCCGCCGCGATGCCGTTCGAAGTCGGTCGTGTTCGACGTGATCCCGAGACTTCCCGACGAGGTCTCCCAGGTCACCACCGCGCCCGGCGAGCGCAACGTCGTCGGAGAGCACCTGGACCTGGAGGGGCTGGGGGAGCGTCGTGCCAACCAAGGCGCTCTGGCCGTTGCCGGCGCCACGCCAAGGGCGGTGACAACCGGACCGCCACCGGTGGAGTCGGAGCAGGCGAGAATTGCGGCTCCAATGGCCGCGAGCGGCACGTAATCAGGACAGTCTCACTTGGCACCTCCGCATTCGCTGTGCCGACACCGACTCCGGCGGACGCTCCGGGTCGGTCCGGCCGGGTTGGTTGAATCAGGGGCAGATCTTCGCCGGGTCGTAGGCCACGCTCGCGCCCGGGGGAACTCACGGCCCCATCGACGACCAGGGAATTTCCCTGACCGTCCAGATGGCTGTACCACTCCTCGGTCCAGGGCAGGTCGCCACCGAGCTCAAGTCGGTAGGTGGAATTCACGAGGTACGGGTTGACCGTCGTCCCGAGCGCGCCGGTGTGACGGGTGAACGCCACGAGAAGATTGGCCTGGCAGCTCTGCGAGATCGTGTTCCCGTGAAGCGCCACCTCGATGTCGCCGCGACGGAGGGTCCCGTTCTGCGGGAATCCCGCGTCCACGATCAGGCCGAACGTGTTGCGCGCGAAGTCATTGCCGACCACCGAAACGCGCGTGGACTGGGGCACGGCCGAGGAGGAAGGACCCACTCCGAGGATCCGGAGAGCGAAGCCGATCGGCTTCCGGAGATATCCCTGGACATCGTTGTTGAGGATGGCGGCGGTAACGGTCGCGGAGCCCGGAAGTTCATACGGTTCGACGACGGCAGCGGGGATCGCGCCGGTCGAGAGCGGCAGGTGGGCGAGGGCGGCGCTGACGTAGAACCCTCCGAGCCCACCATCGATCAAGCGGTTGCCGGCCGCCACGTAGTTGCCGGGGCCTGCCAGACAGAATCCGCAGTTCAGTCCGAGCCCGTGACCGTAGTTCTGTGTCACTTCCGCGCTGGACGCCCGAAGGTCCGCGGCTGTCGACAGCCCGCGATTGAACCGGTTGCCGCGAATGAGCAGCCGCTCCACGCGGAGTGAGATGATGGCCATTCCGCCGGACGCCGTCTCGGTCGGTGCGGCACCGAATGCGAAGCCCTCGATCACTGCCCCATCCCCGGTGGAGCCGCCCGGGTGGCCGACGACGAGCACCATCGCCTCGGTCACCGGCATGAAGGCTATCGGTCGATCGGGACGGAGCAGGGTGACCTCGTCCGGATGCCGGGCTTCTCCGGTCGCCCGTCCCTTCTGGTCCAGCTGCATCTGGAGCGCACCACTCAGAGTGAGGTCGGGAACATCAATCAGCAGGGGAAAGCGCTCGAGCGAGGCGGAGGCACCAGGGTCGAAGCTGCCGGTGTACTCGCCGGGGGCCGCGACGATGCTGACGCGGCATGCTGCGGAGGTGAGTTCGCCCCGCTCGAGACGCCCGGCGCGCGCGGCGTCGAGCGCCTGCCAGATCCGCCGGTACCGACCGAGGCTCGGCGCCTCCCCGGCGGTGGGATCTATTTCGTACCGGGTCAGGTAATCCCCGTGCCGGAGGTGCCCTGCGAGCGCGGAGGCCGACACCTCCAGCAAATGGCCACCCTGCTCCGGCTGGTGACATATGAAGACAGAACCCGCGCCCCCCAAGGCAGGTTCGAGCCGGGCGGCGGAGAGGTTGGGTCCGCTGGGCGAGTCCGAGGAATCGGAACAGGCCACCAAGAGTGCTGCCGCAAGCAGGGCCGCTGCCGAGAGTCGAACGGCATACATAAAACCTCCGACGGGGAGAGTTGCACAGGCTGACGGACCAAACATGCCGGGCGCCTGTGAGCGGGCTGTCCCCCGGGCGTCACCTGAGCGTTAATCGGGGAAATTGGGCCCCCGAATCGCCGGTCTTGCCCCGATCCGATCCAGAGGCATACTTCAGTGAGTCACCTGATCGCAGTCCTGACCTGCCACCCATCCCTTCAATTCCGGTCGCCGATGATCCGATTCAAGCTCCTCGGAGAAATCGACTTACGCGGCGACGGCGGCGCCCAGCTCGACCAGCTCCTGCGGCAGCCAAAGCGGCTGTCGCTGCTGGCCTACCTCGTGGCACCCACACCCGGCACCTGGCACCGCCGAGACACCCTGCTGGGCCTGTTCTGGCCCGAGCAGGACACCGCCCACGCCCGCACGTCGCTCCGGAACGCCCTCTATGTCCTCCGCCAGGCCCTCGGCGACCAGGCGCTCCGCACCCGCGGAGACGAGGAGGTCAGCATCGACCCAGCCGAGGTCGAGACTGACCTGGCCGACCTGTGGATCGCCTTGCGGGAGGGCCGGGCGGCAGACGCCCTGACGCACTTTCGGGGCGATCTCCTGCCGGGGCTCTTTCCCCCCGACAGCGATGGCTTCCAGCGCTGGTTGGACACCGAACGTGCCAGGCTGCGGATCGAAGTGGCCAAGGCAGGCATCGAATGGGCGGCAGCACTTGAGGGAGAGGGGCGGCTGGAGGAGGCGCTCAGCGTGGCCCGCCGGGTGCTCGAGATTCACCCCGACGATGAACCGGCGGTCCGCCGGCTGATGGCGATGCATCAGGCGATGGGAAACCGGGCCGGGGCGCTGGCCGCCTTCGAGGAATATCGCGCCCGGTTGTCACAGGAGTTCGGGGCCGAGCCTGCGCCTGAAACAACCGCGCTCGCCGACGAGATGCGGGCGCCAGGCGACCCACCCATCCCCCGGTCAGGGGCCGTGAGCTCCGGCGGAGGGGAGCGGCCAGCACCAAGCATGGCCGCGACCCATTCCGGGAACACGAGCCACGGGCGTCGGGCGTCCGACGCCCGGCGTTCGAATCTCCTCAAGGGGGTTCTGATCGCATCTGGTGTGGTCGCGGTGGCGCTACTCGCCTGGCGGGTCGGCAGGAGACCGCAAACCATCACGATCGGGAGGTCCAGCCCGGTCACCGCCGCCGAAGGACTCCAGATTGAACCGGCCATTTCACCGAATGGGCGGCTCGTCGCCTATGCGAGCGGCAACTCGCAGCGGATGCGCATCTTCATTCACCGCATCGGCGGTGGCGCACCATGGCCCCTCAGCGGCGACTCGAACTCCGTCGAAATCCTCCCGCGCTGGTCCCCGGACAACGATGCCATTCTCTTCCTGTCCAGAAACAACGCCTATGTCTCCGCAGCCGTCGGCGGGACCTCCCGTCTGATCGCGGCGGGCGGCGAGGGGGAGGCGGCGGTCCGATCGGCGTCCTGGTCTCCCAACGGCGACTCCGTGGCCATTGTGCGCAACGACTCATTGACGATCCGGCCGCTCGAGGGGATCGGGGAACGGTTCGTCGGACGAGGCACCCAGTTGCACTCCTGTGCCTGGTCGCCCGACGCGAAGTGGATCGCCTGCGTGTCGGGCAACTGGATCGCGTTCGTCCCGGGCACCCTCTTCGGGAACCAGGCGCCCAGCGGGATCGTGCTCTTCCCTGCCACTGGCGGAGCCCCCATCGAACTCACGGACAGGGAGAAGGCATATCAGAGTCCGGCCTGGTCGGCGGACGGCCGATCGCTCTGGCTCCTGTCCAACCGTGATGGCTCCTGGGGGGAGGTCTACGCACTCCCCATCGGGCGCGACGGGCGCCCGGATGGCCCATTCCAGCGCATCGGGCTCCGGGCGGAGTCCATCAGCCTGTCCGAAGACCGGATCGCGTACTCCGTCTATTCGCGGCGCGCGAACGCCTGGTCGATCCCGATCGGCACCGGTTCACCTGCCACACTGCGCGACGCGACCCGCGTGACGTCCGGGAACCAGATCGTGGAAGTGCTCCACGTTTCGCCCGACGGGCGCTGGCTGGTGTACGACAGCAATCTGCGCGGGAATTCCGATATCTACCGGGTCCCGACGGCGGGGGGCCCGGCAGAACGCCTGACCGATGATGCGCGGGATGAGTATGGCGGGGATCTCTCGCCGGACAACCGGGAGGTGGCCTACCAGCTGTGGACGGGGGGACAGCGGCGGCTCCACATCAAGGACCTGACGAACGGCGTCGTCGAGGAAGCTGTCGCGGCCCCGGGCGACCAAGGTGTCCCCCGCTGGTCCCCGTCGGGTCGCTCGATCGCGATCTGGGAGCATGGCAGCGAGCCGGGATCGATCCGCGTGATCCACCGAGACTCGACGGGGCGATGGATGGCGCCCGCCTGGCAGCTGGCCGATGCCCAGCTCCCGATCTGGTCACCGGATGGAAAGACGATCGCGTTCCTGCGGACGGAGGGGGGCATCGAGCTTATCCCGGCCGATTCGGGGCCGGTGCATGTCCTGTACGCACCCAAACCCGACAGCAACGATCCGAGGGCGACCTTTCTGGCATGGGACGCCGGCCGGTCCGACATCTGGCTCCTCGGGCACGACTCCGCGGGGCAAGGTGGGATCTGGGCCATTCCACTCAGGGGCGGCCCTCCGCGGCTCGTGGTTGATTTCCACGACGAGATGGGCCGGGTGAATGGTCCGACGTTGGCGTCGGATGGCCAGCGGCTCTATTTCACGCTGGACGAACGGTTCAGCAACGTCCGCTGGGCAGAGCTGGTCAGGAAGTAGCCGACTTCAGGAGTCAGGCACCACCGCCATGCACTCCACCTCCGTTCGCGCCCCCAACACCAGCCCACTGCTCGCCAGCGCGCTCCGCGCTGGATAGGGCGGAGCGAACACCTCCCGATACACGGCGTTGAAGGCGCCCCACTCGCCGATGTCGGCGAGGAAGATGGTGCATTTCACCACATCCTTGAGCGACGCGCCATGCCGCTCGAGGATGCCGCGGATGTTCTCCAGCACCTGCCGTGACTCAGCCTCGATCCCGCCCTGAACCAATTCCAGCTTGCCTGGCACATTGCCGATCTGCCCCGACACGATCAGCAGATTGCCGACCTGTACCGCCTCTGAGAACGGCATTCCCCGCAACGCAGTGTCACCAGCAAGAAAGAACTGTGGAGCGGAGCTCACTGGCGGCGATGGCGGAGGCGATGCCTCGCAGCCGACAAACGAGACCGCAGCCAATGCCAACATGAACGGGCGACTGGTCAGACGCATGAATGGTTCTCCTTTGGAACCCAAATAGACCACCCGATTTATGCTTCCGCCAGCCGCACTGCGGAACGACCTGCATTTCGGCACGTCCTACGTTCGAATGATGCCCCGTCCCTGCCCCGCACGACGCATCCTGAGGCACACACACCCGGGATGCGCTCGTGTTGCCAGGCCACACCCTGCAATCAATCCTCGCGCTGCACGACCTGCCACACCTGGTCGCCTCCCTCGGCCACGAGCCGCTGTGGGAGCCGCTGGACGCGGCTACCCTCGATCTCGGCCGTCGATCCGATCCGCCACTCGAAGCCGCCATCGTGGGCCGGCTCGGTGGCTTCACCTGGTACGCCGTGGCATCCGACCATCCGGCACGCCAGGCCCCTCGCCTGGCCCGCCAACTGGCCGAACGCGGCCGGATCGGTGGCGTGTTCGGGCTGGACGCGGGGGAGCGGCGACTCGCCGTGTCGGTGGCCTTTGACGGTACGCCTACACTAGAGGTGGATCTGGCTTGTCCGAGCCAGCTCGCCACCAGTTGCCTCGCCCGCATCGGCGGAACCGCGTCCGGTGGTTCACTCGGCATCGCCGCCCGCACGGCGGAGGCCCTCTCCGGAGCAGGCCTGGGACGGAAGTTCTTTGTTGCGTTTCGCGCGACCCTGGACCGCTTCATGGGTTCGCTTCCGACCCGCATCCCAGAACGCCAACGACATGAGTTGTCTCTGCTGCAGCTGACCCGCGTGCTCTTTCTCTACTTCGTGCAGGCCAAGGGCTGGCTCAACGGATCCGACCACTTCCTCCGGGCACATGTCGATGACTGCCTCTTCCACCGACGGCCGATTCAACGCCATCTCCTGGTGCCGCTCTTCTTCGGAACCCTGAACCAGCCCAGGGAACGACGGAACCGTGCGGCCCGCGCGTTTGGGAACATTCCGTTCCTGAACGGCGGGCTCTTCGAACCGCACGCGCTCGAGCGACAACATCGGCCCCAGATTCCCGACGCGATCTGGCGGGATGCGTTTGACACGCTCTTCGAACGCTACCATTTCACCATCTCGGAGGCGGCCCCGGGCAGTATCGCGCCGGACATGCTGGGTCGCGTGTTCGAAGGGGTGATGGATCCGGGCGCTCGCAAGCGGACTGGTACCTACTACACGCCCCGCAGACTGGTACGCGGTGTCCTGGACGCCGCGCTCGCCGGCTTCGTCGGTGGGCACCTCGAGGTCTCCGACACCGAGGCGCTGCATCGCCTGGAGGCAGGCGATACGAGCGCCGCACAGCTGCTTGACGACATAACGATCCTCGACCCGGCCGTCGGCTCCGGGGCCTTCCTGCTCGGGGCGCTGGAGCGACTTGTCGCCATGCAGTCGGCCGCGGAGCGCGTCGCATCACCGAGGCAAATCGTCGCGCGCAATCTTTTCGGCGTCGACCTCAACCCTGCGGCGGTCCGCCTCTGTGAACTTCGGCTGTGGCTGGCCATCCTCGGCGCTGAACCGGATCGCCATCCGGACCAGGTCGAACCTCTTCCAAACCTGGATGCCTGTGTCCGCCAGGGAGACAGCCTCGCTGACCCGATCCGCCTGATGCTGCGGCACCCCCTCCGTACATCCCGGCATGCCGCGGCCCTCGAGACCGCCCGGCGTGCGGCAACCGTCGCAAGCGGCGTCCAGAAACGCGAAGCGATCCGACTCCTCCGCCGCGTGGAGCTGGATGCCGCGCTGGAACGCCTCGACCAGGCGGTCCTCGAGCGCGAGCGTGAGATTCGCAGCCATCTGAGCGTCGGACGCGAGGCAACTCTCTTCGGAGAACGACGCGGGCTGGACGCCCGGATGCGCCGCCAGCTTGGCGTCGCACGCGCCGAACTCAATGCCCTCCGCCGGTCTCGACGATTGCTTCGGGAGGAGGGTATCGTCCCGACGTTTGACTTCGACACCCATTTCGGCGACGTCACGGCGCGAGGAGGGTTCGATCTGGTCGTCGGGAACCCGCCGTGGGTTCGCGCCGAGGCATTGTCGGCACGCACTCGAAAGGAGCTGCGGGAGCGTTTTCGCTGGTGGCGTGCCGGGCGCGGGATCGGATACAGCCATCAGCCCGACCTCGCGGTGGCGTTCCTGGAACGGGGATGGGAACTGACCAGG
This sequence comes from uncultured Gemmatimonadales bacterium, assembly GCA_963699825.1. Taxonomy (GTDB): domain Bacteria; phylum Gemmatimonadota; class Gemmatimonadetes; order Gemmatimonadales; family GWC2-71-9; genus SPDF01. The sequence continues at coordinate 297,917 of CAVOVI010000013.1, read as the reverse complement.
CCGGGTGGAGTCCTGGCGATGATCCTGCCTGCCAAGATCGCAACCGCTGCCTACGGGACCGCCACCCGCGCCGCCCTGATGGAGACCGGCACCATCCTCTCCGTGGCCGACCTCACCCATGAACCTGCGGCAGCGTTCGAGGCAACGGCCTACCCGTTGGCCATTGTGGCCCGGTCCAGCCGCCCACCAGCCGGGAATCGACCGCAACTCGGCCTTCGCCCCGACTCCCGAACCCCCTTGCAACCCGCAGAACGGCCGGGGGCGCCGTGGGTCCTGCTGCCGGGAGCGCTGCAAGAAACGCTGACGCGGCTCCGCAAGCTGCCGCCGCTCTCGGAAACGGCACGTATTCGGTTGGGGGTCAAGACCAGCGCCAATCATCTCTTTCTCGCCCCCACCGCCGACATCGAGCCCGAACTCCTTCGGCCCGCGCTACGCGGCCGGGACATCAGCGCGTTCAAAGGGGGTCCCTCAAAGACCATCATCTGGACTCATGACGCTTCCGGCACAGTGCTCCCATCGCTCCCCCCCAACGCGACCCGGCATTTCGCGCGCCACCTGGAGGCGCTGCAGGCGCGCCGGGACGGCGCAGGACAAGAGCCCTGGGCTGTCTTTCGCGCGGTGGCCGGCGGGCAATATCCGCGCGTGGTCTGGCCCGATCTCTCCCAGCGCCTGGAGGCATCCTGCCTGGTGGATGAGGAGGAAAAGCGTTGGGTACCGCTCAACAGCTGCTACGTCGTGCTGACCAGGTCCGTGCAACGGGCACTCGCGCTCTGCGCCTGGCTCAACTCAACCTGGGCTCGCGCGGCTGCCAGAGCGACCGCCGATCCGGCCAGCGGGGGCTACGCCCGGTTCAACGCGCGGGTGGTCGGCCAGGTGCCACTGCCGCCCGAAGCACTCAGCGATGAACGACTCGCGACCCTGGCGGCCCGCGGCCGTGCCGGAGAGGAGGTGCAAGGTGAGCTCGACGAATTGGCCGGTGAGTGGATGCAACTCCAGCCCCGGGATCGCAAGGTGCTCGCCGAAGTGGTGGGCGTGGGCTCCTCGCGTCGTCGCTGAAGGGTTACGGCCGCTGCACGACCCCCTGCCTGGGCTGCTGGCGCCGGGACCGCCCGCGCCATCCGGCTGCCGTCGCGCGAGCCATCGCCGCGTCGCTGGCTCCCACCCGCGCCACAGACGTCGCGCCTCCATGGCTCGATGCGGCACAGGCCAGAGCCTTCGCCATCCTGCTCCAAGCCGTGAGGGAGCACGGTGCCGTCATTTGCGCCGACCCGGTCGGCAGCGGCAAGACCTACCTAGCGCTGGCCATCGCGCAGCTGTTCAATGGTGAACCGGCGGCCTGCATCGTCCCTCCCACACTCGTGGCACAATGGAAGGAGACCGCGCGGCGGCTTGCGGTGCCGGTCACCATCTGGTCGCATGCACGTCTCTCCCGGGGCTGCCTTCCACCAGGCGGCCCAGGACTCGTTGTTGTTGACGAAAGCCACCACTTCCGGCATCCCCGCATTCGCCGATATCGAACGCTTGCCCCGTGGCTGGTCGGGCGGCGGGTCCTCCTCCTGAGTGCCACGCCGATCGTCAACCGTCCCTCGGACCTGTATCACCAACTTCACCTCGGCCTTCGGGACGACGCGCTGGTTGACGAGGGTGCTCTCTCAATGCGGACGGCATTTGATCGAGACACCGTCCCTCCTGCGCTTGGGCGGTTCGTCATCCAGCGAACGGTGACCGCCGCCGTACCATTGCGCCGACACCGCGATGAGGTGGTCACGAGCGGGGCCGTCCCCCTCCTCCCACGGCTTGACGCTCTCGGGCTCTCCAGCCACCCGGAGATCGCGGCGCTGGTCCGCACGGTCCTCCTGCACGCGGCCGCTTCGAGTCCCGCCGCCCTGCTCGCGACACTTCGGCGGTACCGCCATCTCCTGCTTCAGGCCCGGGACGCGCTCGCCGCTGGTGTTCCGCCGGATCGGCGGAGCCTTCGTCGCATCACGGGTACCTCCCCTGAACAGCTGGTGATGTGGTCGCTCTTGCCTCCACTTGGGGAGGAGGGAGAACTCCTTCTCGCTGACTTGCCGGGAGTCGAAAACCTCATTGCCGAAACTCGCCGGGTTGCAGACCAGCCCGACCCGAAGTCGTCGCGCCTCACGGCGATACTCGCCGACGATGTACCGACACTGGTGTATGTCACGGCACGCGAGACCATCACGTACCTCCGCAGACACCTACCCGATCGGTGGCTGGCCTGGTGCAGCGGAGAACGCGCCGGTGTCGGTCGGACCGTCATGCCGCGCGGAGATGTCCTTTCCTGGTTCCGGCCGGATGCCCCACGCCACCCGCCTACACTACCCGGGCGCCCCCGCACGCTCCTGACGACCGATGTGACCGCCGAGGGGCTCGACCTGCAGGGGGCGGGCCGAGTCGTGCACTACGACCTGCCGTGGACCGAGGTTCGCCTGGCGCAACGCGATGGCCGGGCGGCACGTCGAGGTTCTGCCCGGACCCACGTGGATATCATCCGGTTCCTCCCTGACCACGAGATCGAAGGACGATTGCGTCAACTGCAGTCGCTGACGCGCAAGTCGGGCCTGCCTTCGAGGTACGGGTTGGGGAGCACTGGGCGACTGATGTGGCGCTGGCGCGGAGACCTGGCCGATGAGTTGGCGGGCCCACAAGTCGAAGGCCTGTCTGCCGTGCAGTCGTCACGGGCGGGTACTGTCGCGGGGGTTGTCCTGGAGCGCGATACCCATCCGGTGGTGTCCGCTGTTCTCGTCAGGAATGGAGAAATGGAGTGGGCGGCAGACGCGAGAGAAATTCGCGAACGACTCCACGAGGCCGCGCACGGCGCCCCAGTCCCACCGCCGCAGGGGGAAGAACTGCAGACGATTCTCAGTGCGCTCGCCCCGAGTGTCCGTGCGCTGCTTCGTGAGGCCTCGCTGGGTCGTGTGGCCGGCCTCCCGTCAAGGCCAGCTACGCTGGCCCTGGGCAAGCGACTCCGTCGAATGGCCGAGACGGCTGCGCGGCGGAGAGACGCCAGCCAATTGGCACTCCTGGAGCGGGGGCTGAGATTCTGTACTCGAGGGCACACAGCGGGGGAGTCGATGCTTATCGAGTCGTTGGCAGGTCGCAGCGATGCGGAGCTTCTGGCTGGATTGAAGCAGACGCCATCCTGCCCCGCACCACTGTCACCGCTCCGTCCCCGGCTCACCGGGTTGATCGTCTTCCGGCCGACGTAGCCGACCTCTCCAGGTGGAATGCAACCCCGGTCTCCGGCCCTCCGTAGGGAAAGGAGTTGGCCATTCTCACCAAACTGGAGAATTCGATGCGTCGAGCGCTGCTTTCCTGGAGCCTTGTGTGGGTCGTGGCCTGCGCTAAGTCCGAAGTCCCCCCAGCGATGGAGGCCCCGGCCGCTCCCACCATCGATCTTGCGAGCCTCGCCGGCACCTGGGCTGCCGCCGCCACACCCCAGGGCAGCGATAGCGTCGTCATCAGGTACACAGTGAACGTCTCCGCTGACCCCACCGGCTGGACATCGGTCCTGCCCGGCCGGGATCCGATGTCCCTGACCGTCAAAGTCTCTGGCGACAGTATCCTGACACAGTCTCCCCCCTTCGAGAGCGTGGCGCGGCCTGGCGTTCAGGTATCCAGCTCCGGCTATCTGCGCCTGGTGGATGGCAAGCTCACCGGACCCATGTATGTCCGATCCGCCACAGGCGATTCGGTGTCCGTTGTCAATCTGTGGACGACACTGACCCGGGTCGAGTAGCCTCGGTCGCTCAATCGGGAGAGGGTGAGACGTGTGCTGGCGGACGGGCGTCTGCATGGGGGCTACTCACGGCCTCTGCTCGGCAGGACAGGTGGCGGTTGGCAGGTGTTGTGGTCTGGGGCGGATGAGGTGGCCGGCCGGGGCTTGCCAGCACCCTTTCCAGGCGTAGGTTGGCCGGAGGACGGTGCTCTTGGAACCCTGTCTCGGCTACCTGTCAGAAGGAGGATCGCATGCGTCGATTTGCCCTGGTCTTGAGCTCAGTCCTGCTTGCTGCCTGCGCCAAGCCCGAAACGCCCCCAGCCACCGACGCTCCGGCCGCGCCGACGATCAGCCTGGCCGACCTGGCGGGTGAGTGGATGGTCCAGGCAACCTCCGTGGGCAGCGACAGCGTGATCGTCATGTTCAGCATGACGGCGTCCGCCGACCCGGCAGGCTGGACGATGAACCTGACAGACCGCGACCCGGTGCCGATGGAGATCACAGTCTCTGGTGACAGCATCGTGCATAGCGCGGGCCCCTACCAGAGCGTGTTGCGCAACGGGGTCGAGGTAAGCGTGACCGGATCCATGCATTTGGTAGACGGCGAGTTGGTGGGTTCGTCGGTGGCGCACTATTCAATGAGCGGTGCTGACTCGACCGCCCACCTGTGGGTCACAGCCACGCGCGTGCCGTAGGCCGAGTCCGACCGAGGATAAGAGGCCCCACGGGCGCACCGAGTATGGCGTGCGCCCTTCTCGCGTCGTGTCGTCCGGGAGTGGCCTCCGTTCCCCGCTTCAGCTACGTTATTCCCCCATGCCCTCACTCAAGACCGTCCTGTTCGACCTCGACGGGACCCTCATCGACTCGATCCGCCTCATCATCGACTCCTACCACCACACGCTCGAAGTGCATGGGATACCGCCCAAGAGTGACCAGGAGTGGCTCGACGGCATCGGGACCCCACTGCGGGTGCAGTTCGCGGAGTGGGCGCACGACGAGGCACAGATGGAGGCGCTGATCGCCACCTATCGCGACTATAACATCCACCATCACGACAGCCGAGTGACGGTGTATCCTGGCGTCGTGGAGATGGTGCACGCGGTCAAGGCCGCTGGCTGCCGGACAGGGATCGTCACGAGCAAGAACCGCGTCGGTGCGTACCGCGGCCTCCGACTCGCGGGGCTGGATGAGGCGATGGATGTCGTGATTGGCGCCGACGATGTGGTGAACCCGAAGCCCCATCGCGAGCCGGTTGATCGTGCCGTCGCTCACCTCGGCGCTGACCCCGCCTCGACCGTCTACGTTGGCGACAGCATCCACGACATGCACTCCGGAAGAAGCGCCGGCGTACGGACTGCCGCCGTCCTCTGGGGCCCGTTCGGGCGGCCGGCCCTCGAGGCGGCCGCACCGGACCACTGGCTCGAATCCCCACACGAACTGGTAACTCTTCTCACAGCTTAGCCTTACATCCATACGCCCGAAATCGTGATCGCGCTTCATCTTGCGGCGGTCCCCGGCTGCGGTATCTTCCGCCCGGGCAGTTCGTTACCAGAACTTCAACGGGACGTTGCAATGCGCCTCCTGCCGCGAGACGAACGGTTCTTCGACCTCTTCACCAAGGTCGCCACCCTCAACGTCGAAGCCGCCAAGCAGCTGAAGGTCCTGCTGGGCACGGAGATGGATCGGCGACTCCCGATCGTGGAGTCCATCAAGCGGCTGGAGCATGAGGCCGACCTGATCACCCACGAGGTCGTGACCCGGCTCGACCGCTCCTTCATCACCCCCCTCGATCGCGAAGACATTCACACCCTGGCCTCCCGTCTCGATGACGTGATGGACCTCATGGATGGCTGCGCCCGCAAGGTGCAGGTGTTCCACGCCGGTGACGCGCCCAAGGGCGCCGTCCTGCTGGCCGAGACGATCGTCGGGGCCACCGAGAAGCTGCTGGTCGGGGTGAAGCACCTGGACAGGTCGAAGAACAACGAGGTTCTCGAGGCCTGCATCGCGGTCAAGGGTATGGAAGAGGATGGCGACGCCATCTACCACCAATGGCTCGGCGAGCTGTTCAAGGGCGATCCTGACCCCCTCCTCGTTATCCGCTGGAAGGAGATCTACGACACGCTGGAGAAGACCCTCGACTATGCCGAGGATGTCGCCAACGTGCTCGAGTCCATCTTCATCAAGCACGCCTGACCATGGAAGCGTCCGTCGGATTCGTCATCGCCATCATCGGCGTGGCCCTCGTCTTTGACTTTATCAACGGGTTTCACGACAGCGCCAATTCCATCGCGACCGTCGTCTCCACCAGGGTCCTCTCCCCTGGCGTGGCCGTTGCCTGGGCGGCCTTCTTCAACTTCATCGCCGCCTTCGTCATCGGCACGGCGGTGGCCAAGACCATCGGCAAAGGGCTGATCCATCCGTCGGCGGTGGATGCAAACGTCATTCTCGCCGCCCTGATCGGCGCGATCGTCTGGAACCTCATCACCTGGTGGTTGGGGCTGCCGAGCTCGTCGAGCCACGCGCTGCTTGGCGGCTACGGCGGTGCGGCAATCGCGAAGGCCGGCGCCGGAGCCATCATCGCCTCGGGGTGGGTCAAGCCCATCATCTTCATCGTCATCTCGCCGATGCTCGGCATGGCCCTAGGGCTCGGACTCACCGTCGCGCTCTCCTGGGCGCTCCGCAACCAGAGCCCCGGCCCGATGGACAAGTTGTTCCGGCGCCTCCAGCTCGTTTCTGCGGCCCTCTATTCGCTGAGCCACGGCGCCAATGACGCCCAGAAGACGATGGGCATTATCGTCGGCCTCCTCGTTGCCACCCAGGCCCTCTTCCTGGAACAGACAGGCTTGCTGCGCCATTTGTATCTCCCCAATGCGGACCATATCCCGATGTGGATCGTCCTCATCGCGCACACCGCGATCGCCCTCGGCACCGCCATGGGCGGCTGGCGCATTGTGAAGACGATGGGCACCCGCATCACCAAGCTCCGCCCCTTCGGCGGCTTCTGCGCGGAAACGGCAGGCGGGATATCCGTCTTGATCGCCACGTCGATGGGCGTCCCGGTAAGCACGACGCACACGATCACCGGCGCGATCGTCGGCGTGGGGTCGGCCAGCCGGCTGAGCGCGGTGCGCTGGGGCGTGGCAGGGACGATCGTCTGGGCCTGGATTCTCACGATTCCGATGAGCGCGGCTATCGCCGGGCTCACCTACCTGGCGCTTCGCTGAATCGGGGCCGCGCGAGATCGCGCGGCTTCCGACTATTCTTCCAGCATGCGTCCGCATGCGCTTCTCCTCGCAGCAGGCACCTCCACCCGCTTCGGCAGCAACAAGCTGCTGGCGCTCTGGCGTGGCCGACCGTTGCTGAGCCACGTCATCGCCGGCATCGCGGCGTTGCGGGACAGGGGCGTGGTGTCCGGGGCGACCGCGGTTGTCCAGGATGGCGATGAACGGTCGGCCGATCTGCTGCGACAGGCCGGTTTCAGGGTCATCTGGAACGAGCACTCCGAACGTGGCATGGCCGGGTCGCTCCAGCTTGGCCTCCGAGCGCTGACAGTGCTCTCTCCTCAACCCGATGCGGCACTGATCTTTCTCGCCGACCAACCCTCCCCCTCCACCGAGGCCGCCGAGGAGGTTGTCCAGGCCTGGAAGCTCAGTGGCAGCGCCGTGGTGCGGCCGAGGTACGCCGACTCGCCGGACGAGCCCGGCCACCCGGTGCTGCTGGACCGGGACGCCTGGGGGCTCGCCGAGAGGCTGACCGGAGATCAGGGTCTCGGCCGCGCCCTCTCGCTATCGCCGGACATGGTGGTGCACGTGGACGTGGACGGCGCAAACCCCGACGTGGATACACCCGACGACCTCTCCCGCCTCGATTCCGCGCCGCGATGATTTTCGAGTTCGGCGGCTCGCCCGAGCTGGCCTCCCCGCGCGAGGCCGTCTGGCGGCATCTGCAGGATGGCGATCTGCTGGCCGCGTGCACTCCAGGCACCGAATCGTTTGAGGTACGTGGACCTGGGAGGTATTCGGTCACGTGCGGTGTCGGGTCCGGTCTGGTACGGGTCCGCATCGTTCTCGAAGCGGAACTGCACGATCTCCAACATCCGGAGAGCCTCCGACTGCGGGCCACCGGGACCGCCCCCGGCTCAACCCTCGATGTCGACACCCTCGTGCGTCTCCAGTCGGTCGACGATCAACGCACGCGCCTCACCTGGAGCTCCGTGACCGGGGTCCATGGCATGCTGGCCGGGTTCGGGCGGGGGATGGTCGAGGATGTGCTGCGGCAGTTCACCGAGAAGTTCTGGACGAATGTCGCCAACCAGATTGCGGCTGCCCCGCGCAGCGGCGCGTACCTTCTCGACGCGGAAGCGCTGCGCGGGCTTTCCCCGGACACGATCTCGGGCGCGGTCCTCCTTGCCAGTTGCGAGGTTGGCGGACGGACATGGACCAAGGGCCATCGCCTCAGCGATGAGGAGGCCGCTGCACTGCACGAGGCCGCGGCCGGTGGACTTGCAGGACATCTGCGGCTGGCCTGGGTCGGTGCGCACGAGCTGCATGAGGTGGAGGCGGCAACCCTGCTCGCCACCTCGGCCGCCGGGCCGGGCATTGCCGCCGGGCCGGTGCACCAGGGCCGGATCGACCTGGTCGCCACTCATCGGGGTGTCCTGACGATTGCGCTCGACGGGCTTGAACGCATCAACGCCATCGACCCCCTCGAGCTGTTCACTCGCTGGAATCACCAGCCGGTCGAGTCAGGCGAGGTGGTAGGGAGCGTCAAGACCGCCCCGCACGTCGTTGAACGAGCGGCTGTTGCCGAAGGTGTGCGGCTGGCCACCGAACATGGGCCCCTGCTGTCCATTCGACCCTATGCGGGCGTGACCGTCGCCGGGATCGTTGCGGAATCACTCTCGCCTGGTGCACTGGACCTGTTTGTGGCCGCCTCGCGATTGCGGGCGGAATCGCTGGGCGGGAGCTTTCTCGGTGTCGAAGAGATCCGCACCGCGGAGCCCACCGCGGCCCTGAACAGATCTCGCGATGTCCTTGAGGAGTTTGCGGTCCGGCAGCACGTGGGCCTGGTCCTGATCGGCGGGGTCTCGGCGGGTGATCCCCTTGCGCCGCTCTTTGCGGCGATTGAGGCGCTCGGTGGGGCGGTCTTCCGCCGCGGCGTCCCGGCCCACCCGGGCTCCATGCTCTGGTTGGGTCGTATCGGAGCGACCCAGTTGCTCGGGCTGCCCCGCTGTGGGGCCTTCGGGATGGCGACAGCCGCCGATCTCCTGCTCCCGCGCCTGATGACCGGTGAGGCGCTCACCCCGGAGTCGATCGCGTCACTGGGGCATGGCGGCCTCCTTGGACGGGAGATGCGGTCCCGGTTTCCCGCGTACGCCCGGGAGTTGCCGGAGCCACGTGCCTCTTGACCTCCCCCTCGTGAAGCGGGTTATTAGAGCCTGATGTCCCCTTCCACTGTTGCCGACGAGCCCCGCACCGTCGCCTCCTTCGAGGTGTACCAGACTCTGCCCAGGCAGAGTCTCCTCCGGCGTTTCCTGACGACCGAGCGCCACCTCTTTGGGCTGGTCTTCGGCGCCCTGGCTGTAGACGTGGATGAACGACGGGGGACGCCGCGCGGACGGGGCCTCGGGTTCTTCCTGGCCCGACTGCTGAACCTCTTCACCCGCCCCTTCCTCGACCGCAACCTGCGTGACCTGCCGTTTCCGGTGCAGTTGCGCCGGCGGCTGGAAATGCTCGGCCCGACGTACATCAAGCTCGGCCAGATCCTCAGCCTGCGCGAGGACATCCTCCCGAAATCGATCACCGAAGAGCTGAAGCATCTGCTCGCCACCCTCCCGGCGGTCCCGTACCCGGTCTTCTGCGAGCTCATCGTGCGCGGCCTCGGTCGGCCACTGGACGAGATGTTCCTGAGCATTGACGAGGTCCCGCTTGGGTCGGCGTCGATCGGCCAGGTGCACCGCGCGACCACGCGAGACGGCGACCCGGTCATCATCAAGGTCGTCAAGCCCGGCATCCCGGCCATCCTGCGGCGTGACGCCAAGCTGCTGGGCATTGCAGGATGGATGCTGGAACTGGTCTTCCCCCAGTACGGCCCGAAGCGCATCATCCGGGAGTTCTCGGAGTACACGCTCCGGGAAGTGGACTTGCGACGGGAAGCCGACAACGCCGAGACCTTCGCCGCCAACTTCTCCGATGAACGCGACATCGTCTTCCCGAAGATCTACCGGGAATTCAGCGGCGAACGCGTGCTGACGATGGAGTTCTTCGACGGGAGCCGACCCGATTCGCGGAAGGTGCAGGCGATGTCGCTCGAGGACCGGGAGCGCCTGGTCGATCTCGGCGCCGAGGCGATCATTCGGATGATCTACAAGGACGGCTTCTTCCACGCCGACCTCCATCCGGGAAACCTGATCGTCCTGCCGGGCCCGAAGGCGGGATTCATCGACCTCGGAATGGTGGGGCGGATGCACGACGAACTCCGCCGCACCCTCCTTTATTACTACTATGCGCTTGTCATGGGCGACGCGGAGAATGCGGCGCGGTACCTCTCTGCCGCCGCGGAGCCGGGGCGCGGGGGCGATCCCGCCGGGTTCCGCCGGGATGTGGCGGAGATTTCCACGCGGTGGCGCCGGAATTCCAATTTCGACAGCTTCTCGCTGGGTCAGCTGATCCTCGAATCGGTCAGCCGGGGCGCGGAGTACCGGATGTTCTTTCCGGTGGAGATGGTACTGATGGTCAAGGCGCTGGTCACCTTCGAGGGGGTGGGCCAGATGCTGCTGCCGGGGTTCGATGTGGCGGAGGTGTCCAAGCGGCACGTCCGGCGCGTGTTCATCCAGCAGTTCAGCCCCGTGCGGCTGGCGCAGGAGGGGCTCCGGGGCGCACCTGACCTGGTGGATGCGCTGGTCAAGATGCCGCTGCTCATCACCGAGGGGCTGCGCGTCATGGAGAAGACGGCCAAACGGAGCAGCGAGAACCCATTCGCCGGGCTGCGCGGCACCCTGATCGCCGGTTTCTCGCTCGTGGCCGGTGCGATCATCCTCGGATTCGTCGGCCCGCAGGCCTGGATGCTCTACGTGCCTTTCTTCGTGATCGCGTTTGTCCTCGCGGTCCGCAAGGGGGGCTGAAGCGATGCGCCGACCCGTGCCGTCACCCGCCGAGCCGCCGATGGAGCCCCCGGAAACGTGGGAGCCGTTCGAGCCAGAGTTCAGCCGGATGATGATGGACGACGTGCTCGGCCCGATGCTGGATCACTACTTCCGGCCCGCCATCTTCGGACGGGAGAATCTCCCCGACGAAGGACCGGTGGTGCTCGCCGCCAATCACAGCGGCAACGCCTTCCCGTACGACGCCATCATCCTGGACGCGACGCTTTGGCGGGAGGACGGCTACGAGACGAGCCGGAAACTGCGCGCCGTGTATGAGAAGGAGCTTTCGTACACCTGGTGGATGCGGCCGTTCGGGCTGGACGATTTCTGGCGCCGCGGCGGCGGCGTGGACATGCTGTTTGACAACTTCGACCGCCTGCTGGCCCGCGGCGACCGCATTCTCTACTTCCCCGAAGGGGTGCCGGGGATCGGCAAGGGCTTCAACCGCCGGTACCAGCTGCAGCGGTTCAGCACCAGCTTCGTACTCCTCTCCGCCAGGCACCAGGCGCCGGTCGTGCCGGTCTACATGATCAACGCGGAGTGGATCAACCCCTTCGGCTACGTCTTTCCCCCGCTGGACCGGCTGATGCAGCGGTTCTTCGGCGTCCCCTTCCTTCCCCTCCCGGCCGGCATCCTGGCGATCATCTTCCCGTGGATCTGGTATCTCGCCTTTCCGGCGCGGACCATCTTCGTGCTCGGCAAGCCGCTCGACATGCGAGAGTATCTCCGACAGGCCGGAATGACGAGCCTCGACGAGCCGGACCGCCGCACGCTTCAGCGGACGGCGGAGCGGGTGCGGCAGGAGATGCAGGAGCAGCTCGACGACCTGGTCAAGATCCATGGCCGACGGCCCTATGACGCACCGACGCTCTGGGAGGCGCTCAAGCAGGGATGGGGGAAACTGCGGTGGGTCCTGCCGACCGGCTGGCCCATTTCGTTCCTGCGGCGATCTCGCGACCTGCACCGGCCGCCGGCACGAAACGCCCTCCACCGGATTCTGCGCGACTGGGACCTGATCGGATTCTATCTGCCGTTCGGGTGGCCATTCCTGACGCTGACCCGGATGTTCCGGCGGCCCCCGTACGGCTATCGCGGCATTCCGCGGGCGAAACGGGCGGAACTCCAGGGGGCGTTCATGTGGCGGCTCTCGGACCGGCCATTACCGCCGCGCCCGCCCGCCTGAGGCTGGCGCGACCGGCATTTCGCTGGTGACAGCGATTTCGAGTTCGTCGAGTGCAGTGGAGAACTGGCTGGTGACAGGGTCCCGGGAACTGAACTGATCCAGTCCCACGCTCGACCAGATGTCCCGTGGCTCATCCAACACATCTTCGCGCAATGTGATCCCGTAGGGCTTCAACATGGGCCCGATGGTCTTGCGTCGTGCCCGCAGGTTCCGCCGTGTGGCGTCGTACGCGAGCTCGCAGACCCGGCGGCGGGAGCGGAAGCTGAAGATGTTGCTGAAGAAGAGGTCGAACTCGTTCCGGTCCGGCTGGAAGAGCAGGACCTCCGAGTCGGGGAACCGGGTCGTGTAGGCGGCCATGCCGACTTCGAGCCGCGAATTGATGAGCGTCCGTACCGTCTGGCTCAGCACGGTGGCAAGCCCCTTCTTCAAGAGCGCCCCCTCCTTCAACTGGCCCGAACCCACCGCATCCCGCAGGTCCGCAGGGACCAGCGGGTTGACGCACAACAGGAGATCCACGCCATCCTTGAGCGCCACGGAGGCGTGCAGCGTCTTCAGCAGGATCCCGTCGACACAATACCGTCCCTCCACCTTGACCGGCGGATAGAAGCCGGGCACCGCGGTGCTCGCCTGCACGGCAGTGGAGATCGGGACGTGGTCCCATCCTGGATTGCCGAAGAGGATCGGTCGGCCGCTCTCGAGGTCGGTCGATACGACGATCAGGCGCTGGCGGAGCTTCCGGAAGTCGTCGGAGCGACCCTTGATGCTGAAGGAGCGATGGAGGTAGCGGCGGATCGGTTCATTGTCGAACAGCCCGACCGGCAGCGCGCGCGCCAGCTTGGTGAGCGACTCAAAGAGCGTCTGTTCCTCGGGGCCGCGCCGGAACTCGAGCATGGCGTCGGCAAAGAGCCGGGGGAGCATGAGGCTCCGCTTGGCCCATTCGCGGTAGTTCGGTGTGAAGAAGGTCTGCGGGACGAAGGGATGCTCCCCCGCCTCATGCTTGACCAGGGCGCGGACCATCTGCGCGGTGGTCAGGTCGTTGGTGAGCGACGCGGCGATGAAGGCCCCGGCGCTCACCCCGACATATATGTCCAGCTCGTGGAGGTTGAGGCCGTCGAGCGCCTCGTCCAGCGCCCGGAGCGCGCCGATTTCGTAGACGGCGCCCTCCGGGCCGCCGCCGGCCAGCGCGAGGCCGATCCGGCGGCGTTTCCTGCTGCGCCGTGCCTTGGTGGGCATGGCGCGACGCCTTACTTGGCCGTCCGACGGGCCGCCTTCTTGGCGGAACGGCGCTTGGCCGGCTGCTTCTTGGTGCCCTGGACCGTGCGGGTCAGCTCTTCCACCCGGCGGGTCAGCGCGAGGATCTCCTTGCGCGTCGGAATGCCGAGCTTGTTGAGCGCCGTCGCGACACCGGCGTCGATCGGGGCCGACACGCGGCCGATGGCGCCTTCCGCCTCGCCGCGGAGCGACCGGGCGCGTCCCTGCGCCTTGTTGAGCACCTTCTCGAGGCGTGCGCGGCCGGTCTTCTCGAGCTTGGCGCCCTTTTCGACCAGATCCTCGAAGACCCGGTTGCCCTCTTCGCCGGCCGTAGCCAGCGCGCCGAGCCCGGCGAGCCAGATGTGCTGCGCGTTGTCCTTGACCATCAGGGCCGTGTTGCTGCGGTTGTTGCGTGCCATAACTTCCTCCTGGGTTCAGACCGCAGAGCGGTCCGTTGTTCGTGAATAATTCCGCCTGCCGCTTCTCTATCCTTCACCCCGGCGACGCCGGGGGGTATGCCCTGCCTTCCGCTTTCTGGACTTCGACGTGGACTTCGGCGCGGGTGCTTCGAGGTCGCGCAGCGCCTGCTCGAGCCCGGCGATTCCCTCCCGCAGCGCCTCCATTTCGTCCCGCGCGCCCCGGACCGGTGGCAGGTGATCAACCGAGGCCTTGACCAGCCGGTCGACGCCGTCCTGCAACTGCTCCACCCGTGCCTGGAGGGCGGCTTCGCCGCGCCGGATGACGTCGTGGAAGAGGTCGACGGAGAGCAGCGACTTGCCTTGCTTTTCGCCCTCGAGGATGATCTGCGCCAACACCTGCCGCGTCACATCCTCGCCACTCCCACTGTCGAGCACCTCCACCTCCTGGCCCTCGCGCACCCATTCCGCCACTTCGTCGAGCGAGACGTACCGGCTCTCCTCGGTGTCGTAAAGTTTGCGGCTTCCACCGCCGTAGCGCTTGACCAGTCGTCCCACGTTCGCCTCCTGAAGTGACCGGAATATACCGCACTGCGGCAAAATGTCAATCCCTTTTTGCCGCACTGCGGCATTCGCACGGTTGGGCCATCCGTCCCGCCCCCCTGCCCCGCGGCCCGGCCCATGCGAGGGACGTCTGGCGAAGTCGTTGAATTAGTGATAGATACAGGGTGTTCAGTGCCCCGTTTACGCACGGCCCAGACCCTGGAGAACCCCCCGTATGTTCATCCCGACCCTCCTGCTCAAGAAGCTCTACACCCTCGGCAGCCTGACAAACGTCGAGCAGGGCGTCCGGTTCGGCATCAAGAACCGCCTCAGCAACGTCGATATCACCGCTGTGCTGGCCGTCTCCATCGACGGTGCCGCGGTCCCGCTCGACCAGGTCGCCGTTCACCTGCCGGGTGGCCGCATCCTCACCGCCGATTCCATTGCCGGCGGCGCCCCGATCGAGTTCCCGGTCGGGACGGTCTTCTCCCTGGTCGCGAAGCGGCAGCCCGTCGGACCAGGCAAACACACCATTGCCCTCTCCGTCAAGACGAAGACGTTCGGGAAACTGAGCTTTGACGTTGAGGACTCGATTCAGGAAGGGAGCCACACCCTCGTCCGTATCCCCCGGGACGCCGAGGACGACTACAGCGACGCAGCCATCGGGGCGCGCCAGGCCTTTCTCGAAACGGAGACCGGCGCCAAGCTCAACCACATCGGAAAGCACTCCTTCGACCCGCACCTGACGAAGGGGAACTGCGAGCACTTCATCGGCGTTGCCCAGATCCCGATGGGCCTCGCGGGCCCGATCACCATCAACGGCGAGCACGCGAAGGGGGACTTCCTCGTCCCGATGGCCACCTCCGAGGGCACCCTGGTGGCCTCCTACAACCGTGGCATCAAGGTCATCAACCTCTCCGGCGGCGCGCGGTGCACCGTGGTGGGCGATGCGATGCAGCGCGCGCCTGTCTTCGTCTTTGAGGACGCCAGGGCCGGACGCGAATTCGTGAAGTGGGTGGCAGAACAGATGCCGAAGATCCGGGAGGAGGCCGAGGCGACGTCGAGCGTGGCCAAGCTGCAATACGTGGATCCCTACCAGTCGAACAAGTTCGTGTTTCTCCGCTTCAACTACAGCACCGGTGACGCCGCGGGACAGAACATGGTTGGGCGGGCCACCTTCGCCGCCTGCAGCTGGATCCTCGACAACTACGCCGGCATCGTCCATTTCTACCTGGAATCGAACTTCGCCACCGACAAGAAGGCGTCACAGATCAACGTGATGCGCACCCGGGGCAAGCGGGTAACCGCGGAGGTCACCGTGCCCCGCGACGTCCTGATCCAGCAGATGCGGGTCGAACCCGAAAGCCTGGTCTACCACCATGGCGTCGCGAACGTCGGCGCATTCATCAGCGGGGCCAACAACAACGGCGCGCATTCGGCCAACGGCATTACCGCTCTCTTCATCGCGACAGGGCAGGACGTGGCCAATGTCGCGGAATCGTCCGCGGCCATCCTCTACGCGGAGTTGACGAAGAGCCGCGATATGTACCTGTCGATCACCATTCCATCATTGATCATCGCCACGCACGGTGGCGGCACCGGCCTGCCGACACAGGGCGAGAGCCTTGATATCCTCGGCTGCCGCGGCAAGGGAAAGGTGAACAAGCTCGCGGAGATCATCGCCGGGGTCGTGCTCGCCGGCGAGATCTCGCTTGCCTCCGCAATCTCGTCCTCCGACTGGGTGTCCAGCCACGAGCAATACGGCCGGAACCGCTAGCGGCGCGATGCGAGCCCTCCTCGACTCCTATGCGGCGATGCACGCCACCGGGCCGGTGGGCCGGGCGGTGGTCGTGTCCGTGTGGGGCTCGGCGCCACAGGCGGAGGGAGCCGCGATGCTCGTCTCTGCCAGTGGCGCCATGGCGGGATCGGTATCTGGGGGGTGCGTGGAGACAGCGGCGGCCGAGGAGGTTCAGGCGGCCATCGCAGCCGGAACCCCGAAAGTCGTGCGGTACGGCATCAGCGATGCGCGCGCCTGGGAGGTCGGCCTCTCCTGTGGCGGGACGCTGGAACTCCTGGTGGAGCCGACCGTGCCCTCGGAAGTGCTCGAGGCGGCGCAGGGACCCGGCGGAGTCGTGATCGGGACCGTGCTCGAGGGACCCCGATTCGGCCACCGCCTCGTTCTCGATGACTCCCGGGGCGGAGCAGACTCCGAGTTCTCCCGTGCGGCCGCCGAAGCACTGCGGACCGGGCGCTCGCGCAAGGTGCAACTGCCGGTTGATGGACAAGACGCCGCCGTCTTCCTGGAGGTGTTTTCCCGGCCCCCAAGGCTGGTCATCTTCGGGGGTGTCCACGTCGCCGCCGAGCTGGTACCGATGGCCCGCGCCCTCGGCTATCGCACGATCGTCGCTGACGGCCGCCCGGCCTTCCTCAGCCGAGAGCGCTTTCCGACCGCAGACGAGTTGATCCTGGGGTGGCCGGACGAGGCATTCGCCCAGGCCGGGATCGATGCCGCCACGGCCGTGGCCGTGTTGACACACGACCCGAAATTCGACGACCCGGCACTGCTGATCGCGCTCCGTTCCCCCGCGATGTATGTCGGAGCCATCGGCTCCAGGAAGACGCAGGCGGCACGGCGTGAGCGACTGCGCGCAGCCGGGGTGACGGAGATGGAATTGGGGAGACTGTTCGGCCCGATAGGCCTGGATCTGGGAGGGCGCACCCCGGCAGAAACCGCGCTGGCGATACTCTCGGAGATAACGGCGGTGCGCTACGGCGCCGGGGTCAGCCGGCGCACCGGCTGAGGGCTCAGCTCTGGGCGATCAGGTATTCCTTGGCCGCTTCGAGATTGTCAAACGCTGGAATGTTCCGCTTGGAGAACCGCATGACCGTGGTGTAGACCACCTTCTGCAGTCCGGCCAATCCGACCACCGCACCGGCGATGACGTAGGGGCGGTTGTTCACGGCCAGCCGCTTGATCGCCTCCAGCACCTCGCCATTGAAGCGACTCCCCGCCACATACGTGAGGGTACGCACGCTCTGGAACGGCTGCGCCTGCACCAGCCGCCCTGCCTCCTCGATCGCCACCAGCGCCTCCTCGTGCGACTGGACGTTGGCGAAGTCCAGAAACGCGATCTGGACACCCTTGTGGTCGATGAAGGTCGTGCTGGCCATAGGATCCCCAGTCGTTGGAGCGATGGTCGACTACTGCAGCGCGGCGACCTTGCGCAACTCCCGCATCACCGCACGCTGGGCTGCGGCGTCCCGCACCGCGACAAAGATAGTGTCGTCCCCTGCGATCGTACCGACCACCCCGGCCCACGAGAGCCGGTCGAGCGCCGCGCCCACGGGGCTTGCCTCACCCGGGGGAGTCCGCAGCACCACGAGGGCATCTCCAGCTGTCTCCACCCCGATCAGCGACTCGGCGATGCGCCGCAGATCTGGATCGTCCACCGGCCGTGCGACAACGACCGGGCGGCGATAGACACCATCCACCTTGACCAGGCGGAGCGCGGCGATGTCGCGGCTGACCGATGACTGGGTGACCGTCCAGCCCTCGTCCGCCAGCGCCGCCGCCACCTCCTCCTGCGTACGGAGCGCCTGGGTGCTGATCAGTTCAAGGATCTTAAGGTGCCGCTTGCGCCGGTCGGTGCTCACAACTTCCTCTCCGGGCCCCGGCCCGCGAGTTGCCGAAGTGCCCGCTCGAATCGTTTCCGCTCACGCTGGCTCCACTGCCGACGCAGCCGCAGCCGGGCGCGCACCGTGGGAAGCCCGAGATTTCCGATGTTGCCTGTGGAGCGGCGGCGAGCGAGAATTTGCCGTCGCGTTGGCGCCGTGAACGTCACCCCTTCCTTCAGTTCGGCGGCGACCTCCTGGTAGGCGCGGCGGAACGGTACTCCCTCCTCAACCCTGCGCATCACCTCATCGGTGGCCAAGGCGTCGCCGGCGATGGCTCCAGAGCATCGGCTCTCGTTGACGGCGAGCGAGGGGATCGCCACGGTCAGCATCGACAGCATCTCGCGCGTCCGCTGCACTCCCCGGAACAGCGGCTCCTTCAGCAACTGGAAATCGCGGTGATATCCACCGGTGAGGCGGGAGGCGACGTGGATCAGGGCGGCATGGTCGCCATGAACGGTGGCGGCCCGCGCCCTCGTCAACTCGAAGAGATCGGGATTGCGCTTGTGCGGCATGATGCTCGATCCCGTGGCCAAACGAGCCGGGAGGATGAGATACCCATATTCCTCCGCGCTGAACAGAATCACATCGGCGCTGAAGCGGGCCAGGTCGTGGCCCAGTTCCCCGCACCAGGCGAGGACGGCGGCCTCCAGCTTTCCGCGGCCGAGCTGCACCGCAGCCACATTGTGCTCGACGGCGGCAAACCCGAGCGCCTTGGCGGTTGCTTCGCGATCGAGCGGCAGCGGGACGCCGTACCCGGCGGCACTCCCCAGAGGCGAGCGATCCACCCGTGCCCAGAGCGCCGGCAGCGACTCGAGAGTGTCGAGCAGCCCTTCGGCATATGCCGCCGCCCAGAGGCCGATGGAAGAAGGCATCGCCTTCCGGGCGTGGGTGTAACCGGGCCAAAGCTGGTTGCGGTGGCGTGATGCAAACGCCAGCAGCGCCTCGGCCACATCCTCAGCGGCCTCGTGCAGTTCCAGGAGCTGGTTCTTCATGTAGAGCCTGAGGTCGCAGGCCACCTGGTCATTGCGCGACCGCCCGGTATGCAACTGTTCACCAGCTGCGCCGTGCCGCTGGGTGATCCAGTCCTCGACCGCGCTGTGCGCGTCCTCGTGCACCAAGTCCACGACGAGCACACCGTCCTCCACTTCGCGAAGCGCCCGGCGCAACGCCGTCCGGAGCTTCCGGTGCGCGGTGGACGACAGGAGCCCCGAGGCGTGCAGGCCCTCCACATGCCCGAGGCTCCCGTACACATCCCAGGCGAGCAGCCGCATGTCCCAGAGCCGATCCTCACCGACGGTGTAGTCGAGCATCAGGCGGTCGGGATCGTCAGCGGGCGACCAGAGCGTGCGTTGGAGCGGGCGGCGCGGGGTCATTGGAGGTACTCCCCTGCGAGGTCGGCGTAGAAGCGGCGGGCAGCAGATACCTGCTCCAAATCTACGCATTCGTCGGGCGTGTGCGACCGCCGGCTGGTACCTGGGCCACACTTGACCCCGTCCACGTGGCGCAGGAAGACCCAGTCGCTGCAGGTGGGACTGCCGTATGTGGTGGCCCCGGGACGGGCAGATGCGCACGCCGCCAGGAGCGCCGACTCCGATGGCGTCTCGCAGGGCACCAGCCGCTCGGACGTGACAACGACCTCGCTGGCGAGGGCCGTCCGGAGCCCATCCGCAAGTTCCGCGTGCGTCCACGCCGGCGTGCTCCTCACATCGAGCACAGCCCTGGCGGAAGGCGGCGTCACGTTCCGGCTCACCCCCGCGGTGACCATCGTGGCTGTGACGGTCGGGTGCCCGAGGATGGGGTGGCGACGGCCGGTGAACAGGGTCTCGAGCTTGACGAGATCGTGGGCCAGCGCCGTCAGGGCATTGGTGAACGCCCCATCCTCATTCACGCGCCCGGCGTGGCGCTGGTCTCCATGGGCGATCAGATCGACCATCATGAGCCCGCGCTGGGCGACGGCGAAATGGAGGTCCGTCGGCTCACCGATGATGGCGGCGTCGATCGGGCCGGCACGAGCGACCAGTTCGGGCATCGAGGTGTTGCGGGTCTCTTCGCCCAGCCCCAGCAGGACCAACAGGTCGCCCCGTGCCGGCCCCCCGGCAGCGGCGACGTCATAAGCGGCGGTCAGCATAGCCGCGACGGACGCCTTTGCGTCGCCGGAGCCGCGGCCGAAGAGCTGACCATTCTCAATCGTTGGAGTGAACGGGTCGCGAGTCCACCCGGACCCGGGGGGCACGACATCGAGGTGGGATACCAGGGCGAGCGTCGAGCCGGCGGTCTTCCCCGGGACACGAATGGAAACCCCAGCCGCGTCACGCACGACGGGGAGCCTCCAATCGCGCGCAGTCTCTTCGACGAGCTTCGCCACCGCTTCCTCCTCGCCACTGATGGAGGGAACGGCCACGAGCTCCCGGAGGAGCGCGACTTCAGTCGGCCAGGTCGACGCCGAGATAGGTCGCCTTCTCCTTTCGGCCGACAATCATGGTCCCACACCCGGCGCCGGTGAACACTTCGAGCAGGAGGGCGTCCGCCACACGCCCGTCGATGATGTGGGTCCGCTCGACGCCGCCGGTGGCCGCGCGGATGCACGCCTCCACCTTGGGACGCATCCCGCCGGCGACCGCCCCGCCGGCGAGCAGGCTGGCGAGGTCGTCCGGATCGGCGAACGCGATCAGGCTCGAGGGGTCCTCCCGATCGCGGAGCACGCCGGGAGCGCCGGTCAGGAAGATCAGCTTCTGAGCGCGGAGGGCGACTGCCAGCGATTCCGCGACCGTATCCGCGTTCACGTTGAAGACGTTGCCGTCTCCGTCACCGGCAAGGCTCGCCACCACCGGCACAAACCGCGCATCGAGAAGCGTGCGCAGGATCCGCGGGTCCACCCGGTCGAGGTCGCCGACATGCCCGTAGTCCACCATCTGTGTCTTGCCGTCGTCGTCCACCATCTTGACCGGGGGCCGCCGGTGCGCGGTGATCAGGTCGGCATCGACCCCGCTCAACCCCACGCCCTGCGCCTCGTGCGCGCGGAGCGACGCGAGGAGATCGACGTTCAGCTGCCCGGCATAGACCATCTTGGCGACCGCGAGCGCATCGTCGTCGGTGACCCGGCGCCCGGCCACGATTCGTGGCTCATGCCCCATGCGCCGGCTGAGCGCCGTCGCCTGCGGCCCGCCCCCGTGCACGACCACGACCTGAATCCCCAGGCTCGACAGGAGCGATACCTGGCCCGTGATCCCATCCACCGCGCGTGGATCCGCCAGTACCTCGCCGCCCAATTTGACCACGAAGACCTGGTCCCGATAGGCGCGCACATATCGCAGCGCACCCTTGAGCCCCGTAATCCCCTTCGTCGTGTCAATGCTCACCGTGTGCTCCCGATCATCGTGAGAAGGAGTGCCCGCTGCACATGCAGCCGGTTCTCCGCTTCGTCCACCACCACTGAACGCGGCCCGTCGAGCACCGCATCGTCAATCTCGACGTTGCGGCGCACCGGGAGGCAGTGCATGGCGATACCCTGGCCGTTCCGTGTCGTCGCCATCTGCTCTGCCGTCAGCCGCCAGTCGCGGTGCCGGTCGAACCAGGGCCGCTGCACTTCCGGGAGCCCGTACATCGAGACCGGTCCCCACGACTTGGCGTACACCGCATCGGCGCCGGCAATCGCCGCAGCCTGGTCGTGGGCGAACGTCAACCCACCGCCACCCGCCTCCACCCCCAAGTCACGAATGCGGCGCACATCCTCGGGATCGAGGTCACAGCCTTCGGGAGCCGCGATGGTGACGTCCATTCCCATCCGTGCCGCCGCCAGGGCGGCGCTCACCGGTACCGCGGTCGGAAGTGCCTTTGGATGCCACGCCCAGGTCAACACGAACTTCTTCCCGCGGGTCTCCCCGAGCTTCTCCCGGAGGGTGAAGGCATCCGCCAGTTCCTGGCAGGGGTGGCGTCGGGAAGATTCCAGGTTGATGACGGGCTTCTCGCAATGGCGGGCGAACTGTCGGAGAACGGTGTCCTGACGCGCCGTCGCCCAATCGCTCCCGCGGGGAAAGGACCGCACGGCCAGGGCGTCGGCGTACCGGCCAAGCACCCGCGCCGCTTCCGTGACATGCTCCACGGTATCGCGATCCATCACCACGCCTTCCTCGGTCTCCAACGCCCAGCTGCCCTTCCCCGGCTCCAGGACCACGGCGTGCCCGCCGTGGAGGAACATCCCCGCCTCGAAGCTGGTGCGGGTCCGAAGGCTCGGATCGAGGAAGACCATCGCCAGGACCTTCCGCTCCAGCCCGCCGAGCACCTCCCCACGCTTGACCCGCGCGGCCAGCGTGAACACTTCTTGGATTTCGGCGAAGGACCAGTCTTCGACCGCGAGGAAGTCGCGCTTGGTCACGTCAGCACCTCGCGAAGCCCGGTCAGGAGCAGGTCGGCTTCCTGAACCGAAATGGTAAGTGGAGGCATGATTCGCAGGACCTGCGGATCGGACGAAGTGCCGGTCAGGATGCGACGGGCGAAAAGCGCCTGCTGAAGTTCTTTCGCCGGGCGGTCGAAGTCGAGCCCGAGGAGCAGCCCACGGCCCCACACCTTGCGTGCGCCGAGCGCGCGAGCACCGGCGGCGATCGTGCGCGCCGACGCGTGCAGCGTTGCCAGTCAGGTCTTCGTCGGCGATCACCGCGAGCGTGGCCAGCGCCGCGGCGCAGGCGAGCGGTCCTCCGCCAAAGGTGCTGCCCAGGTCGCCGACTCCCACCCCATCGGCCAGCATGCGGACCCGCGACGAGGGCGCCGATCGGGTACCCCGAGCCGAGGCCCTTCGCCATCGTGAGGCCATCGGGCACGATGCCGTAACCTTCCGCCGCGGTGAATGTCCCGCTCCTCCCTACTCCACACTGTACTTCGTCGAACAGGAGGGCGATGCCCCGGTCGGTGCACAGCCGGCGCGCCGCCGCGAGGAACTCGATGCTGCAATCCCGTGCCCCCGCCATTCCCTGTATCGGTTCGACGATCAGCGCCGCCATCGTTTCATCGAGCACTGCATCGAGTGAGGAGATGTCGTCAAAGGTGACGCGGGAGGAGAGTGCCATGCCGGCTCGCAACGCCCCCGCCTCATACGAGGCGCCGTCGCAGCAGGCCAGAGTGGCGACGGTGCGCCCGTGCCAGCCACCCGTCACGGAAGCGACACCCGACCGGCCAGTGGCTTTGCGCGCCAGGTGCAGCGCATTCTCATTCGCTTCCGCGCCGGAATTACAGAAGAAGACCCGGCCGAGGTCTCCCGGGCAGCGGGCGGCGAGCTCCGCCGCCAACTGGGGACGAAGCGGGTACGGCACTGCCGTGGAATAGAAGACCAGCTTGGCCGCCTGCGCGGTAATCGCCTCCACCACGCGCGGGTGACAGTGCCCCGTCGAGGCGACCGCATGTCCGCCGTACGCGTCGAGCCACTCCGACCCGTCCTCGTCCACCAGCCAGGCGCCGTGCCCGGACACCGGTCGAACCGGCATCTGCGCATAGACCGGGAGGAGGGCCTGCTCGCCCGTGCTCAGCATGGGAAGGGCGCCGCGAGCTGAAGGCCGGCCGACTCATCGAGTCCGAGCGCCAGGTTCATCCCCTGGACCGCCTGCCCGCCCGCACCCTTGATGAGGTTGTCGAGCACCACCATCACCTGGACTTCCCCGGTGCCGGCATCGCCAACCGCGTGGATCAGCGCCTGGTTTGTCCCCACGGCGTGCGTCAGCTGGGGAGGCCCGTCGATAACCCGGACGAATGGGCGTGCCACGTAGGTGGTCGCGAAGAGATCACCGACCTGCGCAGCGACCTCCGGGGATACCGTCGCATGCAGCGTCAGGTGAATCCCGCGCACAAAGGGCCCGGAGTGCGTCATCAAACGCGCGGTGGCCTCCGGCTGCGCCGTCCAGTTCCTCCACGCCTGCAGCACCTCGGCGTCGTGTCGATGCGCGAGGACGCTGTAGGCGAAGAGATTGTTGGCCCGCGCGGGATGATGGGTGGTGGGCTTCGGGTGCACGCCGGCGCCGCTCGATCCGGTCACGCCGAAGAGCGCCGGGATCCCGTTGAGTCCGGCCGACCTGAGCGGATACAATGCGAGCTGTGCCGCCGTCGCGAAACAACCGGGAGCGGCCAGCGCACCGGCGCCATGGAGCTCAGTCCCCCGCACATCCGCAAGCGCGTAAGTGAACCGCGAGACGAGCTCCGGCGCCGGATGCGCACCATAGTATTTCTCGTAGAGGCGGAGGTCGCGGACGCGGAAGTCGGCCGCGAGGTCGACCACCAGGCCGGGGCCTGCGTCGAAGACCTCCCCCGCCACCTTCGACGATTCGCCATGCTCCAGGGACAGGAAGACGACGTCCTGTCCACGGGCGGCCTCCCCGGCGGTCAATCCGGCGAACCTCGCGTCCGTCAGGGTCGCGAGTGAGGGGTGCACGTCGGCCACCGGGCGGCCCGCCTGACTACGGCTCGTCGCCACCACCTCGGTGATGTCGGGGTGCTGGAGGACCAGACGCAGCAGCTCACCACCGACATAACCGGCGGCGCCGACGACCGCGACCTTCACTTCTCCTCCAGCGCGGCCACGACCGCGTTGAGCAGTCCATCCGCATCACGCAGTGCGTTGTGGGCCGGAATCCCGAGCGAGGCACTGATGTAGTCGCGTCCGACCTGGTTGTCGGTTGCCGGACCGGTGAGCACCGTGATCGGCAATCCGTAGGTGCCCCGCATGAGTTGATCCGCGCCCCAGCAGCCCACCGGATCGGGAGCGGCCATCACCCACGCGCGCCCCGCGCCGGACAGCTCGGGATCACGAAGGATGTCCTGCACTCCGTATTCCCCGAGAATGCCGTCGCCGAGCTCCGAGACAATCACGTCGGGCCGGACGGTCTGTTGCAGGTGGTTGAACAGCCCCTTCGCCACGGCGACGGTCATTCCGGCGTGAGTGCTGGCGGCACCCGCGTCGTTGAACGTCACGGCGGCCACGGCACCTGCGTCCTGCATGGCAAGGGTGTCGCGCATCAGACTCACGCCGGTGAGCTTGGTCGCCGCGACGCGGAGGCCGCGGCGCGAGAGGCCTCGCACCAACTCCGTGGCCGCCACGGTCTTGCCGGCGTTCATGCAGGTACCGGCGACGTAGATCACGGGCGCCTGGAGATCGAGGAACTCGCTGCTTGGGATGGCGCCGTCCCGAATGTGCGCCGGCCGGCCGACCCGGTCGCCGAGCGCGGGGAAGGCGAGCACGGCACCGAGGACCTCGGCGGAGAAGGGGGGGCCGATGTCCGGATTGGCCGACGTGCATCGGCCGAGCACACCCCCGAGGTTCAGCACGTCGATGGTGTCACCGACGGCGATGTGGGCGGGCACTTCACCGGCATAACCACGCAGCGCCCGCCGGCTCCCCAGGGTGCCGGCGAGGACGTCCCCCTTCCGGATGGATACCAGTCGGCCGGCGAGATCCTCGACGGTATTGTACGAGGACTTGTCGGTCAGCAGGCGAACCGCCAGCACATACCCCTCCGCAGCCACGATATCCCGGCCCACAATCACCTCTGAGGCGAGGTGGGCGTTCTTGGTGGAGGAGCTGATGCGGTCGAGCTTCACGCGCGTCGTGGTAACCATCAGTCGGCACCGCCGGCACGGGCGGCGAGGAGGGCGGGAATAGCAGCGACCCGGGCGAAGGCGCGGGCCTCGTCGCCAGTCCAGAGCCGGTTCTCTTCACCATAGGTCGCCACACGGGGGTCCATCATCGAATGCGGGCTCCGGGCAGCGACCACCTGGAAGCGACCGGGTGCGAGCCGAACCCGGGTCTCACCGACCACTCGCTGCTGCGAACGCGCGAGCAGCGCCTCGATGTCGCGGAGCGCGGGATCGAAATACTGCCCCTCGTGGAGTCGGTCGCCGTAGAAGGTCGAGACCTGATCCTTCCAGAACACCTGCCACTTGGTCAGGACGAGCTTCTCCAGCTCACGATGGGCAGCGATCAGGAGTAGCGCGGCACCAGCCTCGAAGCCAATGCGGCCCTTGATGCCGAGGGCTGTCTCGCCGACATGGATGCCACGGCCAAAACCGTAGGCGGTCGCGAGGTCGTTGAGCGTCTGGATGAGGTCGACGCCGGACAGCGGGCTCCCGTCGATGGACACGGGAAGTCCGCCGTCCCACCCGAGAACAATTTCACGGGCCGCCGGTGCGTCGGCGGGAGGATCGAGCAACTCCGCGGGGGGACCCGCCCAGGTGTCATGGGTCCAGCCGCCGCCCCATGTCGTGCCCCAAAGGCCGGCGTTGATGGAATACGCCCCAGCCTTGGCCGGGACAGGAAGATTCCGGGCCTCCAGGTAGCCGATGGCCTGGCTGCGCGCGAGACCTTCGTCGCGGATGGGGGTGATGACGGCGAGATCGGCGGCGAGGACGCGGAGCGCCACATCGAACCGAACCTGATCATTGCCGGCGCCGGTCGAGCCGTGAGCAACCGCCGTCGCTCTAATGGCACGTGCCACCTCGATGACCGAAATCGCCTGCTGGGTGCGCTCGGCGGCAACGCTCAACGGGTAGACGCCCCCCCGAAGCACGTTCCCCTGAATGAGATACCGGACGAACCGATCGAAAACGAGAGCCCGTGCATCCACTTCGTGGTGGGCGACGCAGCCGACGGCTTCAGCCTGACGCCGGATGGCCGCCCGCTCCTCCGGAGAAGCTCCGCCGGTGTTCACGTAGATGGTGTGGACCGCCCAACCCTGCTCGGCGAGCCGCGGGACGCAGTAGGAGGTGTCGAGTCCGCCCGAAAAGGCCAAGGCGACGACGCCGGGTGAAGTATGCATAATGGGTAAATATGCACTATCGAGTCGGCGGGACGCAAGGGGGCCTCCCCCCTCTGCCCCCCTCTCCAGCAAGTGGAGAGGGGGAGCGGATTCGCTAGAGCCTCGTATGGGCGCCGGCGTTCGCCCGGGCGGCAATCACAAAGGTGACCCCGCCGGCTACCGCGAGTCCTGGCGCTCCGGCCCCGCACCCTCCCCTGACAACCGAAGCCGGTACGACAGCTTCTCGAGCTCCTTCTCGACTGCCGCCTCATACTCGGGGCCTTCCACCATCTCGCGAAGCCGTGGCGAGACCGGGATGACCATCGGTGTCGGCTCCCACCGGACCGCGTCGCCCAGTCGCTGCGTTGACGACCCTCCCCTCTTCGACCGCACGCGTCGCGTCGACCAGGCGAAGGCTGGAGAGCGCCCGACGCATCGCCTCGAGCCGGGCCTGGTGCGCCGGGTCAACGAAGCGGCTGCCGAATGTGGCGACGAAGTAGCCAGCCGGCATGTACATCAGGCCGTCGAGTCCGAGTTCACCGCAGAGCACCACGAGCCAGGCCATCACATCGCGCAGCAGGCCGAGACCTGGGTGCTTCTGCCCGGGAATGGAGTGCTTGCCTGAGACGAAGCTCCGCCGGGGGTTCTGGAGCAACACCCACTCGAGAAAGAGGACCTCCATCCCCGGAAGACTTGTCCGGTCGCGACGGAACCGGATCTCCATCAGCAGCTCGGTGCGGGCCGCGTCGCCGAAGAGCCGGACGGTGTCCGAGTCCTCGAGGTGGAAGTCGAGTTCCAAGGTGGGCTGGGCAAAGCCGAGGGTGCGCACCTGCGCGAGGACCCCGAGCCGTTCGAGAAGGAGTTCGACGCCCTGGGCGGTGTAGCGTCCCAGGAGACGGCGTGGAGCTGTCCCGCCGCCGGGGGCGAAGGCGGCGAGATCCTCCGGCGACAGCGCCCAATCGGATGCGGGAGGCAGCCGTCGCGCGCCGTCACGGAGCAGGCGATGCAACTCCTGAGCGCGCCTGATCAGCATTTCGGTGTTGGTTGGCGGCTCGACGGTCCGACCCGCCGCCAGCCATCCGAGGAATCGTGCGGTGTAGCGCCAGGCGTTTCCGCCATAGCCGCCGCCGAGCGTAACCGCCAACGGGATCTCGGCCCCGTCAGGACGCACCTGCTCGATGACGAACTGGTCGCGGGCGAGCATGCCGTCGGCCGTGATGTTCCAGTCACCCACCATGTCGTCGGACGCGGGATCGACCCCGGCGACATAGAACACCAGTCCGGGCCGCACCTGCTTCATCACCGGTGGCAGAGACTCCTTCAGCGTCTTGAGGTAGGTGGCGTCGTTGACGGCGGAACCGAGCGCGATGACGGTGGCCGCGGCAGCCTCCCGAGGTGCCCAGTCCTGGTTATGGATCGTAAAGGTGTGGACCGTGGGGTCCTCTTCGAACAGGGTGCGGGTCCCGTTGCCGTCGTGGATGTCGAGGTCAATGATCAGGATAGGCGCCTCGAACCCGCGTGCCCGCACCCTGGCGACGGCGATGGCGAGGTCATTCAGGGCACAGAATCCCATCCCCCGATTGGAAGCGGCGTGGTGGAATCCTCCACCGAGGTTCACGGCGACCAACCCGGTCCGCAGCGCGGTCGCCGCCGCAAGGACGGTCCCGCCCGATGCCAGTCGCTGAAACTCAACCAGCCCCTGGGCCTCGGCGTCGGTGAGCTGCGCGCCGACGATCTGCTCCACCACCTCGGTGCGCTCCAGCGACTCGAGGTACTTGTCGGTGTGAACCCGGCGGAGGTTCTTCATCGACGCCGATTGGGGGCGGAGCAGTTCCCTGCGCCGGACGAGCCCCTCGTCGGTGAGAAAGGCGAGCACCATCTCTGCACGCAGGGGATCCATCGGAATGGAACCCAGCTGCACCACGTATCGGGGATCGTAGATGAGCACGATTCCTGAGGGGCGGAGGCTGCGCCGAATCGCGCCCCAGACCCACCGACCCATCCGCCGTCCAACGGACACCATCCCAGGCCCACTCACCCGCTCGACCTCCCGAAGTAGACGAGACGATGCGACCCACTCGGCCGCTCGGCGGCTCCGCGCGGCGACCTCGACCGGAGTATACTATTGATACCGCCTATGTCAGCATCCCCACCCCCCGGACTTCCCGAGCGACGGCGCCCTTCCCTCACGGCGCGCTGGAGCAACCTCATCCTCCTGACGTATGAGGTGGACCCCTCGCTGGTCGAACCCTGGTTGCCAAAGGAGGTCGAACCGGATCTGGTGGACGGACGCGCGCTCGTCTCCCTGATCGCCTTCGACTTTCTGGACACCCGGGTGCGCGGCCGCCGGATTCCGGGGTTCGTGGACTTTCCGGAGATCAACTTTCGCACGTACGTGCGAGCAGGGGACCGGCAGGGGGTCGTCGCAATCCGCGAGCTCGTCCCGAGCCCACTCGCTGCTGCTGTGGGTCGGCTCCGGTTCAACGAACCGTTCCGCGCGGCGCCTATCGAGAGCCGGACGGCCAGCATGGGCGACGAATTGGTCGTGGAGCATCGTTGGCGCTGGAAGGATCGTCGGTATTTCGTGCGAATGACATCGGACCAGGCCTCGATCCCAGCAGAGGCGGACGCACCGGCGCACCATCTGCTGGGCCGCCGCTGGGCGTACGGACAGAGCAGGCGGGGCGAGCCGAGGGTGCTCCGGATTGAGCACCCCGAGTGGGCGCTGCGGCGGGTTCGGACGCTGGACTTCGATGTGGACTACGGAGCTCTCTACGGACCTGAGTGGGCGGTGCTGAATGGGGAGCAGCCGACGTCGACTCACCTGGCGGTCGGGTCGGGGGTCTCCATCTTCCCTCCGGGACGCTAGGGGCGCGCTGGCCCCTCCCCCGCCCCGGCGCTGCGAATGACCTCGGCGATCGCTGAGAGGTCCAAGTCCGTGAGTTGCAGGACCCCTGCCCCGATCCAACCATCGACTTGAGCCGCGGAGCGCGCCCCCACGATGGCACCGGTTACCCCGGGCCAGGCCAACACCCACGCGATCGCGACCTCTCCCACCGACACGCCGTGCCGTTCGGCGATTGGGCGCAGGCCGTCCCTCAGCGCGAGGTTCGCGGCGAACCGGGGCGCGGTGAATTCCGATCCGCGATGCCGGTAGTCGCCGGCTGGAAGAGCCGCGAGGCGTTCCGCCGAGAACCTGTCGGTCAGCAGCCCTGACTGCATCGGGCTGTAGGCGATGACTCCGACACCGTGCGCTTCGCACCACGGGATCTCGGATGCGGCGACCTTGCGCCGGATGAGCGAGAGGGGCGGTTGAAGGGAGGCCACCGGCCCCCGCGAGGCGCACCGCGCCAGCAAGGACACATCGAAATTGCACACACCTCCCCACCGTACCTTCCCCTCCTCGACCAGTCGAAGCATCACGTCCCACGAGTCTTCCACGGCCGTGCCAGTCTCGTCGGGCCAATGAAACTGGTAGAGATCGATCCGCTCCATGCCCAATCGCCGCAGCGAGGCTTCGCACTCACGACGAATCGAGGCAGGCTGGAGCACCCGCTTCGGCTCTGCCATTCGGTCGTCTTCGTCCCAGACCAGTCCGCACTTCGTGAAGACAAGGGGGCGGTCGTCCACGGGAAGGGCAGCCAGCGCCCGGCCGACCACCTCTTCCGAGTGGCCGAGTCCATAGACGGCGGCGGTATCGATCCAGTTGATGCCGAGCGAGACCGCGCGCTGAATCGCCGCCACCGACTCAGCGTCATCCTGCGGACCCCAGCCGAATGCCCACGGCCCCCCGATGGCCCAGGTGCCAAGCCCGAGGTTCGTGATGTCCATGTCCGTCGCGCCCAGTCGGCGGCGTGGTGGCAGGCGCATCAGTAGATCTCTCCTCCGGCGGCCACGTAGGCGGTGAAGAGCTCGCGGGCCTCCGCCCGCATCACCTCGCGGATGACCACCATCCCCTTCCGCTCGAGATACTCATAGCTCGCTGGAAAGACCGGGCCTTCGTCGTACCCAATGGCCTCCGCGTCGTCCTTGGTGGCTCCCGTCACAAGGGAGGCCACACCACTCCAGAAAACGGCTCCGAGACACATCGCGCATGGCTCGCAGGAGGATACCAGCTGGTGTGGGGGCATCCCCTCCGCGCCGAGTGAGTGGCTGTGAAGCTGTGTACCCGCCATCATCAGCGCGACGATTTCCGCGTGCAACACACAATTGTGCGATGGCACAGCGAGATTGACCCCGACGGCCACGAGTCGCCCGGAGTCTTGCTCGAAGACCGCGGCCGTGAACGGCCCG
Source organism: uncultured Gemmatimonadales bacterium (assembly GCA_963699825.1). Classification (GTDB taxonomy): domain Bacteria; phylum Gemmatimonadota; class Gemmatimonadetes; order Gemmatimonadales; family GWC2-71-9; genus SPDF01. Next base: position 266,899 of record CAVOVI010000013.1, on the reverse strand, counting down.
CCGGTCCTCTGCCGTACCTGTTCGTGCCCAAGCTCAAGGACGAGGGACATCCGATCTTCAACCCGGGAATACCTGCGCTGCCAGTCCACGAGTCCGTCGACCCAGGCAGGTAGTTCGACTTGCAGTCGGGGGGATCGCATGGGCCCGTCCTATCGAGACATTGTGCACGGGGGAAGCACCACCCTCCGAAAGTGCATCATCGCCCCCGTGACGCAAGTCGCGTTCAGGTGCGCGGCTGCATCCGGGTGGTTGTGATGAGGCCAACCGCGAGGAGGATCACGGCAGCGGCAAGGAGGATACGAAGACTGAGCGACTCGCCGGCGAGCGCCCAGCCAAGGATGACCGCCACCAGTGGATTTACATATGAAATCGTGGCGAGACGATCGGGGGTGGTGTGCCGGATCAGCCAGAAGTAGGCAGAGAAGGAAATCAGGGAGCCGAATACGGCCAGGTAGAGGTAGGCGGTCGCCGAGGTCGTCGAGACGCCCGCCAACGTGAAGCCGTGGAATTCCCCGGTCACCGCTGCAATGAGAAGCAGAACCGCCCCAGCGATGATCATCTGCTGCGAGACGAACAGGGTCTGGTGGCGTGGTCGGGGAAGCTTGATGGCGTAGATGGACCCGACCGACCAGCTCAACGCGGCGCCGGTCAGGACGACGGCTCCGAGCAGATCGACATGCTCACTCCCCGCAAAGTTCCCGGGAACGACAAGCAGCGCCACCCCGGCAAACCCCGCGACAATCCCGACGACGGTCCGGATGCCTGGCCGCACTGCACCTAGCCAGAGCCAGTTGAGGAGCACGAGCCAGAGCGCCGAGGTGCAAACGATCAGGGCGGTCAGGCCGCTCGGCACCAGCTGCTCGGCCCACGTGGTAGCGCCGTTGGCGGCGACGAGCATGAGCAGGCCGAGGCCAGCCGCACGCACCCAGTCCTGCCTCGTGGGCCTCGGCGCACTCCGCACGAGGCGGCTCCAGGCGAAGAGGAGCAGCCCCGCGAGCAGGTGCCGGGAGCCCGCCATGAGAAAGGGCGGGATCGATTCGATCGCGAAGCGGATGCCGAGGTAGGTGGAGCCCCAGATGAGGTAGACCGCCGCCCACGCAAGGACGAGGTGGAGGGTCGGCGGGCGCTCTCCCTCGGTCAAGCGGGGATCGAGGGCGGGGTGTCCTGCTGGCCGCTGAGGCTGACGTACTCCTCGTTGTACATCCGGACGAGCTCAAAGAAATACGAGAGGGCGAGCGGCCCGATCAACAGTCCCAGCAGGCCGAGATACCGGACGCCGGCAAATGCGCCGAGGATCGTGATGAGGGGATGCGTTTGAGCCCAGCGACGGAAGACGATCGGTCGGATCACGTTGTCGACATTGCCGACGATGAGCGCGCCAAAAGCCGCCATCCCGATCGCGGCGACGTGCGAGCCCTCCAGGTACAACACGGCCGCGGCCGGAATCCAGACGAGGCCGCTGCCCACGACCGGCAGGATGGCAAAGACGATGGTCACCACACCCCAGAACGCCGCGTTCGGGAGCCCTGTGAGCGCGAAGGCGACCCCTACCATCGTTCCCTGGATGCTGGCCGTCACGCCGGTTCCGATGATGGTCGAAATCGTGACAGCGCGAAACCGCTCGCGCAGCAGTTCCGCGCTTGTCGCGCTGAAGGGGATGTAGGGGCGGATGGCGAGCCAGGCCACGCCCTCGGTCACAAGCATGAAGTAGAGGACGAAGAATGCGATGGCGAGGTTGAATCCCATCAGCGTCACGGTACCCACCGCGGCAAAGGCGCCGCGACCGATCCCACTGATCACCGTCTGGCCAGCCTTGGCGAGCTCTGGCCCAATCGCATACCCGGCGATCGTGAGCGACTGCAGCTTGGCCAGGGAAGGATTCTGTACCAGGTGTGACACGACATCCTGCGCCTGACCGACAATCATCGTAACGAGCCATGAACCGGGAACGATGATCAGCAGGACAGCCACGATCACCGTCAATCCCCCGGCCAGGGGAGCCCTCATCCGCTTGGTGAACCAGCCGTACATCGGCTGGAACATCACATAGAAGACAGGAGCAGCGAGCAGGCCGGAAATGAACGGCGCCAGCGCCACGAGGATGGCCAGGCCCAAGAGGAGGATCAGAACGGCGGCACGGCCCTGGCGGGTACTCACGTTGATCATGACACGACTCCCTGAGGCTCGACGAATCCAAGCCAGTAATCTAGCCGCACACTCCGTGGCCCGCCCCCCCTTCGGGGCTGTATCTTTCCGGTATGGGACAAACGCCTCCGCGCGCTGCTCTGGCTCTTGTCATGCTGATGTTCGGCCTGGTCTGCACCGCCTCGGCGCAACGGGGCGGCACGGTCGAGCTCGTGCCGTTCGGCCGGTACACGTTCTTCCCCGACTCGCTGGGACTCGCTAGCGGCTTTGGGCTTGGCGGGGAGTTGGGGCTCTTCGTGAACAAACGGCTGAGCCTCGAAATCGCCGGCAGCTACGCGACCACCAGTCTGCCGGATTCGGCCACCGTGCAGGTCCGGGGTCTCACCGGGCGGTTTCTTGTGCACCTCCCCTTGCGGGGGCAGACCAGCGCGCTTTTCGGCTTGGGCTACACTCAGAATCGATATTCCAAGGGATTGGACGCCAAGGAAGAGGGAGTCGGCGGGCTGCTCGGATTTCGGTTCGGGTTTGGCCCGCGCATCGGGCTTCGGCTGGAGGGAACCGCGGATTACCTGGCCCCCCCTGGCGGCACCAGCGATCGGGACTGGGATCTGGGAGTGCAGCTAGGGCTCTCGATTTACGCGGGCCCGATTCGCCCTCGCGACAGCGATCACGACGGGGTGCCGAACAAGGAGGACCGCTGCCCCCGGACCACTCGGGGAGAACCCGTCGATCCAACGGGGTGCATGCTCGCGAAGGACTCGGACAGCGATGGGGTACTGGATGGTGGCGACAAGTGCCCGGGGACACCTCCGGGCCAGCGAGTCGACCTGAATGGATGCAATGCCGATCTCGATGGCGACGGCGTTTCGAACGCCCTCGACCGATGCCCATCCACGCCGCCCGGCGCCCGCACGGACCAGTTCGGATGCCCGCCTCCCACGGCACCGGTGGATTCCGACGGAGATGGCGTTCCGGACGACCAGGATCGCTGTCCTGGCACATCGACGGGGACCGCAGTCGACGCTCTCGGTTGTCCACGACCCCCAGCCCTCCCGGCAGCAACCTCACGCGCTGTCCTGCACGACGTCACTTTCGCGACCGGCAGCTCCGCCCTCACCCCGGCCGCACAGCGTTCGCTTCGGGCCACGGCCGCCTCACTTCTTGCGGAGCCCGCAGCCCGCTTCGAGGTAGCTGGGTACACCGACGACACCGGCTCGCGCTCCGTCAACGAACGCCTTTCACAGGCACGCGCAGCGTCGGTGCGTTCCTATCTCGTCGAGGTTGGGGTCCCGGCAGATCGATTGACGGCGCGGGGATATGGTTCGGTGGACCCCGTGGCCAGCAATGACACCGCCGAGGGGCGGGACCTCAACCGCCGGGTTGAATTGCGACGCATCGACTGAGACACCCGAGGGGTGCCGGGCCTGGCACTTCACAAGACTCTTCAGTTCACATTTGACATTCCTTCACCATCGGCCTGCCATTCTTCTGGCGGTACAGTCGTGCGCGCCCCCCGGAGGGACCGCGCCCCGCAGTCCGGACCGACAAGGAGGGGGCATGCCATTCTCTCGCAATCTCATTTCTGGAAGCCTGCTCATTCTTGGCCTCGCGGCGGCCTCGCCGACCGACGCCGATGCAATTCCCGTCTTTGCGCGGAAATATCGGGTCAGCTGCAACCTCTGCCACAACCCTTTCCCAGCCCTGACAGCGTTCGGCGAGCAGTTCGCCGGCAACGGCTTCCGGATGGCGTTCGACGAAGAGCCGCGTGATACAATCGCGACGGGCGACGACCTCCTCACCCTTCCGTCCAGCCTGCCGCTGGCGATGCGGCTCGACGCGTACGCCCAACTCTATGCCGACGGCAAGGCCGCCACCGACTTCCAGATGCCGTGGAACCTCAAGTTGCTCTCGGGCGGGACGCTCGGGAAGAAACTGTCGTACTACGTCTACTTCCTGCTGGCGGAGCGGGGCGAGGTGGCCGGGGTCGAGGATGCGTTCATTTACTGGAACGACATCGCCGGCGCGCCGGTGGACCTGGCGGTTGGCCAGTTCCAGGTGTCCGATCCGATGTTCAAGCGGGAGTTGCGCCTCGAGGTCATGGACTACGCGATCTACAAGGTGCTGGTCGGGCTTCAGCCAGCCAACCTCACCTATGACCGCGGCTTCATGGCATCGGCGGATCTCGCTGGATTCACCATCACGGGCACACTGGTGAACGGCGACGGGATTCCGGCCATCAATCCGGCATTCAAGTATGACAACGACGCGAACAAGAACTTCTTCGGTCACATTTCACGGGACTTCGGCAGTCATGCCCGCCTCGGCGTGATGGGCTACACCGGTCACCAGAACGGGGAAATCTACGGCTTCCCGGATCAGACCAACGACATCTCAATGTGGGGCGTGGACGCGACGTTCGGAGCGGGGATCTTTCAACTGAACCTGCAGTACGTGGCCCGGACGGACACCGAGGCGGAGTTTGAGCCTGGCGAGCCGACGGTGGACACCAAGGGAGGATTCGCTGAACTGCTGGTGCGTCCTGCCGCAAGCCGCTGGTACAGCTATGGGCTCTACAACTACGTGGAGGCGAACGCGCCGGTCCTGAACGTCAAGATGTTCGTCCCGATCAACGTGTCCGAGTACGAGTCCATTGCCCTCGGCGCCGGCTATCTGGTCTATCGAAACTTCCGGCTCTATGGGGAGTATGGATATGACTTCAACAACGAACTCAATCGCGTGACTGCCGGATTCACCACGGCATTCTGAGGAAGGTTCTCATGTCTCTGTATCGTGAACTCAGCGCAGCTGCAGCGTTCCTCGTCTGTGGAACCGCCGCCGCGGCAGCGCAGGCCCAGACACCGGCGGCGCTCCCCGAAGGAGTCACGCCCGCGATGGTCACCCAGGGGGCATCTGTCTTCAAGGGGCCGGGTATGTGCACCGTCTGTCACGGTATTGACGGGAAGGGTGGCGTCGGGCCGAACCTGACCGACGGGACCTGGCTGCACTCGAAGGGGAGCTACGACGAGATCGTGAAGCAGATCACGACGGGTGTCACCACGAAGGAGTCCAAGAGCGGGATCCCGATGCCGCCGAAGGGGGGCAGCGCCATCAACGACACCCAGGTGCAAGCGGTGGCGGCGTATGTCTGGACGCTGAGCCATCCTATTTAACATTTTATTGAATAATATAGGGTCGAAGTAGCGCAAGCCTCCACACACCTCCTGCCAACCGATTCCAGCCGTGGGACGCTCGACAGGGGCGTCCCGCTGACCCACATTCATCCCCATCCAAACCCCCGGCCCCCGAGCGGCATCTGAGCCTGCAGTGACCGACCCGATTCAGCGCGCCAAAGCTGGCGACCCGGATGCCTTCCGCATCCTGTACGAAGGCCACGTGGGGCGCATCTACGCCCTCTGCCTTCGGCTTGCCGGTGACCCGGCCAAGGCTGAGGAGCTGGTGCAGGACACTTTCGTGCGCGCGTGGCAAAAGCTGCCTGGCTTTCGTGGGGAAAGCGCCTTCGGCACCTGGATCTTCCGCATCGCGGTCAACGTGGCGCTCACCGAACGGCGGAGCACCGGCCGCCGCGAGGCGCGCATCGGGACCGTTGCAGACCCCGAGGCACTGCCGACCGCTGGGCGGTCGGGCGACCCTGGAGACCGGATGGACCTGGAGGAGGCCATCTCCGGCCTCCCTCCGAAGGCGCGGGCGGTATTTCTGCTCTACGACGTCGAGGGATACCAGCATTCCGAAATCGCCGAGATGACCGGCATTGCCGAAGGCACTTCCAAGACCCAACTCTTTCGAGCCCGCCGACTGCTGCGGGAGGCCTTGTCCCGATGACATGCGAACAGTTCGACCAGTGGCTTGACGCCTTCCTCGATGGGGGGCTTGCCTCCGGCCAGCGGAGTGAGATGGAGCTGCATCTGTCGGAGTGCGCGGCGTGCAACGCCCACAGCACCGAGATGCGGACCGTCCTCTCCGCCGCCACGGCGCTGCCACGGATCATCATGCCACCACGCGACCTCTGGCCGGAGATCTCCGCGCGATTGCCCGCGCGCCGTGATGTTCATGCCCGGCAATCCACCCTCTGGTCTCGATGGGTGCCACTCGCGGCGGCCGCACTGCTCCTCATCACGGTGACGGCGACTATGACGTATCGGCTCGCTCGACCGACAGCACCCGGGCCCGTCGTTGTCGCCACCTCCCCCGCCGCGGTCGTTGGATTCGCGGCGGACCGGGAGTACGTGCTGGCCGCCGAGGATCTCGAGCGTGTGCTGGCGGAGGGACGCGGGAAACTGGCGCCTTCCACCGTCGAGCTCCTCGAGCGAAACCTCGCCGTGATCGATGCCGCGATCGCCGAGGCGCGCACCGCGCTGGAAGCCGACCCCGCGAACGCCGACCTTCGCGCCCTGCTCTGGGGGGCGCATCGCCAGAAACTCGACCTGCTGGACCGGGCCACGCGCCTGACACGGAGCTGATGTCATGCGACGGATGCCGATCTATTTCCTGCTCCTCGGACTTGCCTGGCCGACTGCCGGCCGTGCACAGGCGCCTGCACACTACGGCCGCGCGATCGCGCCAGATGCCGCCGTCCGAATCTTCAACCTGGCCGGCACGGTCCGGGTCACCGGGTGGGATCGCGACAGTATCGACGTGTCCGCCATCGTCCCGAAGGGCGGTGGCCGCCTGATGTTCGGCGGGGGCTCCATGGGGGTGAAGCTGGGGATCGATCCGCCGGGTGCGGAGATCAACTATCCTGGCTCACTCCTCGAGGTGCGAGTCTCCAGGCGGGCGAGAGTCTGGATCAAGAGTGAAAGCGCCGAGATCCTCGTGACCGGCCTCACCTCATCGGCGGATGTGTCGAGCGTGAGCGGCCGGGTGGTCGTCACCGGGGACATCGATCAGCTCTCGGCCGAGTCGATGGATGGCGGCATCGACGTCCAGGTCAACGCCGGCATCGTCCGGCTGAAATCGGCCGGCGGCGCCATCTCCCTGCGCGGAACGGCGACCGATGCCACCCTGAGCACCGTGAGCGGAGCGGCGACCATGGTGGTGCGCGGCGCGGAACGGGTCAGGATGGAAACGGTGAGCGGCCACCTCACATTTGATGCTCCCCTCATGCCCGGCGGCAACTACACGCTCGAGAGTCACTCCGGCGACATCAGCATCCGCCTCCCCGTCGACTTCAACGGTGCCCTCCAGCTGACATCACTGGAGGGGAAGGTGACCAATGATCTGACCAGGAGCCCCGTCAACCGGACCAATCAGGGCCGGGGCGACTTGCTCGCGACCTCCGGCGGGAAGACAACGTCCGAACTGGTCGCTCGGACCTTCAAGGGGACGATTTCCCTCACGGGGCAAACCATTCCGTAGCGGGCGGCATCGAAGGTGGTACGACGCCCTGTCAGATTCCACCTTCCGAGGAGAATGTATCATGCCGATTCACCGCCACCTCGTTGCTGCCGCCCTCGCGCTCTCCGCCGCCGCCGCGACCGCTACCCCCGCCCATGCGGGCCCGCCCTGGATTTCGATCGAGCTGCCCGCCAATCCGCTCGATCCCACCACGCGGGGCGCCTTCCTCCTCGTTCACACATTTCACCACGATGCCGCGATGACCGCATCGCTCAGCGGGCGGGCGGAGGGGCTGGTGAACGGTCAGCGCCGGACCATCACCTTGGCATTCGACAATACCTCGAGAAGCGGCGTGCGCGCGCTTCGCAAGTCGTGGCCTGACGGCGGCACCTGGGTCCTGGTGATCACGGTCGGGGAGCATGGCGACGCCACCGCCCTGGTCGGGATTGGCAGCGACGGTACTGTGCGCTCGGTGAAGGTCCCGACCCGCACCGATGGCCGCCACATCGTGCCGGACAAGGTCTCGCAGTCCGATGTCGACGCCATGCTCACGCGCCTCGCCTCGGCGGATGCAGGCCACGGCGCTCGAAAGAATCTGGCGCTGGCACTGGGCGGGCTGCTAGTGCTCCCGATCGGAGTCATGGCATTGCGTCGTCGCGACTGAAACCGGCCACCATCCAATGACGCCACCTCAGAGCATGGGGTGGCGTTCTTGTTGAGGTATGCAGGTGACGCACACGTCCGTCTCAGCTAGAATTGAGGTTTCCTGCTCACACTCTGGACTCGGACACTGATGCCAGTTTCGCCTCGGGTCGCCCTCGGCGCCACGAACCTGCGCGCCGTTCGGTAGCGGCGCTGGTCGAGGCGGCCGAGTCCGACCTTGGGCAGGGAGATCTGACTGCAGCGCTCACCGCCGCGGAACGTGCCCTCGCGGTCGCACCGACCTCCGCGCAGGCGGCCAGGGCATTGCTTCGCGCACTGGCGCTCTCAGGCAACCGGGCGTCCGCGCTGGGCCGGTACACCCGGTACGTCGAAACGCTCCACGCCCACGTTGGCCTCGCGCCAGAGGCTGAGCTGGTCGCGCTGGCGGACCGCATTCGGGATGGCCGCCTGGAACCGCCTGCAGAGAGCGATGCGGCCAAGGTGGCGGCGACCAGGCGCCTTCCGCTGTTTGGACGGGCGACGGCGATGGAGACCCTCACCCGTACCTGGCTTCGCAGTGTCACCGAGCAAACGACTGGAGTGGCCGTTGTGCTCGGCGACGCGGGACTGGGCAAGACGCGCCTCGTTGAAGAGCTGATCGCACGAGCGTCCCTCGAGGGAGGCGTCGTGCTCAGTCTCCGCGGCGTCGAAGCGGACAAGGACTCGCCGTGGGCCGGGGTGCTCGGCGTCGGACGAGGGGGACTCCTCGAGGCACGTGGCATCGCCGCCGCACCTGCGCCAGCGCATGCGGCGTTCGCCGCCCACATCACGGAATGGGGTGACCGATACTCCGGCGCGAGCGGTGCTGCGCCGGCACCCCTGCCGAGGGCGTTCACGGAACTGATACGCGCCGCCGCTGACGAGCAGCCTGTCCTCCTCGTTGCGGATGACGCCCACCACCTCGACCGTGAGTCGCTGGAAAGCATTGCCTCCCTGCCCCGCGACGTCCCCGCTGCCCCGGTCATGGTCTTGCTGACCTCGGAGCCAACAGCCGTCCCGGAAACGATCGACTTGCTCCGGTCTCATTTCGGCCGGGACCTCCGCGGCGGAGTGATGGAACTCGGTCCACTGACGGAAGAGGCGCTCCGCGAGATGGCCCAGGCCGTCTTTCCCCAGTACGACGCGGAGGCCATTGACCGACTCGCGCGGCGCGTGGCTGCGGACACAGCCGGGGTCCCGTTGCTGGCCGTCGAGTTTCTCCACGCGGTGTCATCGGGGCTCACCTGGGAACGCGAGTCCGGGGCCTGGCCGGCACCCTACCGCACACTCACGCAGACGACACCCGGCGACCTGCCCGACTCCATCATCGCCTCCGTTCGAATCGGATACCGCCGGCTCTCCGAACCTGCCCAGCGCGCGCTCGGCGCCGCGGCCGCCCTCGGTGGCCGCCTCCGCGCCGAGGAGATTGGACGTGCTGCCGGCCTTGCCCCGCCCCTCCTCGACAGCGCCCTCGACGAGCTCGAGTGGCAGCGGTGGCTGGTCGCCGATGGGCGTGGATATGGGTTCGTGGCGCGGATCGTCGAGCGCATCATTGAGCGTGACATGCTGACCCCGGGCCAGCGACGGCGGATGCGCGAGGCCCGAGAAGGTCCCGGCTCTGGCCCGCCGGGATCTACCTGATGGACAACCTCTGCCATACGCTGGTCGGCGCCGCACTGGCCCAGACCGGTTTGAAGAAGCGCTCCCCCCTGGGCACGGCCACGCTGCTTATCGCCGCCAACCTGCCCGACGTGGATGTGCTCAGCCTGGCTTGGGGCAGCACCGCCGGACTGGCCTTCCGGCGTGGCTGGACCCATGGGGTGCTGGCCCTCGCGATCTGGCCGTTCCTGCTCGCGGCGGTGATGGTCGGATTCGACCAGATGGGGAGGCGTCGAGGCGCTCGGTTCTGGCCCTTGGTTGGGCTCTCGGCCGTCGGCGTGGTAAGCCATCCTCTGCTCGACCTGCTCAATACCTACGGTGTCCGATGGCTCATGCCCTTCTCCAACGCGTGGTATTACGGCGACACCCTGTTCATCATCGACATCTGGGTCTGGCTGATGCTGGGAATCGGTGTGCTGGTGAGCATGCGATGGGAACGGCGGGGTCGCCGCGACTGGGGGCAGCCGGCACGAGCGGCGCTGGGTGGGGCGTTCCTCTACACGATGGGAATGCTCGTGGTGGGCCGGTTGGCTGCGTCGCAGGTGCGGTTCGAACTCCACGCCGCCGGGGTGCCGGTGCGCCGCGTGCTCGTGTCACCGATACCGGTGACGCCGGTGGATCGCGATGTGGTGGTGGATGAAGGGGACGGCTATCTGGTTGGCGGTATCCGGGTTGGCCAGAACTTCGCGCCGGAAAGTCACTGGCCGAAGCGCAATCCCTTCGGCGATGACGGCGACCCTGCCGTCTCGATGGCCGCCTCAACGCCGGCAGCGGCGACATTCCTCTGGTGGGCCAGGTATCCGACCTATGTCGTCGATCGCCGGGGCGGCACGACCGTCGTGCACTTCATCGACCTCAGGTATGCCCGTTCACCCGAGGCATCGTTTGGGACCCTCGCCGTTCCCATCTCCACCGCCCAAATCGCGTTCTCGCGCGCACCCTGACGCCGAGGTCCATCCACTACCGTTTGGGCGACTCCTCCAGCAGTGGCAGCAGCCCCTCCCACACGAGATCCGCGACGCGCCGCTGTCCCTCCGCTGTTGGGTGAATCCCATCGGCCTGATTGAGTGAGTCTATCCCTCCGACCCCTTCGAGAAGGAACGGGACGAGCGGCACATCGAGATCAGCCGCGGCCCCCTGGTACACGGAGCGGAATCGGGCGGTGTACTCCACCCCGAGGTTGGGCGGCGCCTCCATCCCGAGCAGGAGGATGGCGGGCGGTGGACTCTGCTGCCGGGCCCGCCGGACGATCGCCTCGATGTTCGCGCGCAGTGAGTCGGGATCGAGGCCGCGAAGTCCGTCATTGGCGCCAGTCTCCAGGATCAGCACGGCGACAGGCTGCCGCATAAGCCAGTCCACACGCTGCCGGGCCCCTGCCGACGTCTCCCCGCTCACCCCTCGGTTCACCACCCGGTAGTCGAATCCAGCCGAATCGATCTTCTGCTGCAGCACGGCAGGATACGCCATGGATGGATCGAGGCCGAGCCCCGCTGTCAGGCTCGTGCCTACGACGAGGATCAATGGGGCAGTCGGAGGCGTTGCGGCGGAACTGTCCGCCACCTGTGGCGTATCACCGCCAGCACACCCGACGAGCAGGGCAAGGACAGCCGCCTTGGCGGCAGACTGCTGTATCATTCGGGACATGGCAACCGTCACTGGAGTTCACATGCTGCGCTGTGAGAATCTGACCCAGTCCTACCGATCAGGCACCGGGACACTGACTGTCCTCCAAGATATCAGCTTCGCGGTGGAGCCGGCCGAGTTCCTCGCCATCGTCGGCCCGTCTGGCAGCGGCAAGACGACGCTGCTCGGACTGCTCGCCGGGCTGGACCGACCCGCCTCAGGTGAGGTGTGGCTCGACGGCGCGGCGCTGAGCGAATTGGACGAGGACGAGCGCGCCGCTCTCCGCGGCGCGAAAGTCGGCTTCGTATTCCAGGCCTACCAGTTGATTCCGACCCTCACCGCCCTGGAGAATGTGCAGGTCCCGCTGGAACTAAGGGGTGAGTCCGATCCCGCCCGTGCGATGGCGCTCCTGGAGCGGGTGGGGCTCGGGGACCGCACCGGGCACTACCCAGCCCAACTGTCCGGGGGCGAGCAGCAGCGGGTGGCGCTGGCTCGGGCGTTCTCGACCCGCCCGAAGATCCTCTTCGCCGACGAGCCCACCGGCAACCTCGACCAGCGTACGGGGGCCGGCATCATCGACCTGATGACGGACCTCAACCGCGAGGCCGGGACGACGCTCGTGCTGGTGACGCACGACCCCGACCTCGCCGGTCGGGCGCGCCGCATCCTGCGCCTCGCGGATGGCCGCCTCGAATCGGACACCAGCACGTGACGCTGCGCGCATTGCTTCGACTTGCCTGGCGCGAGGGGCGCGGTTCGCGCCGCCGCCTCCTGCTTCTGGTGGCGGCCATCGCGACCGGTACCGCGGCACTGGTGGCCATCAACACTTTCACCGCCAATCTCCGCACCGCTGTTTCTGCGGAGGCCCGCGGCCTGCTCGGCGCTGACCTGAACCTGACCTCCCGGTCGGCTCCCACCGAGGCGCTGCGGACCCTCGCCGACTCACTCGCCTGTGCCGGCGTGACCCCCTGCGCAGAACGCGCCACCGTCACCACCTTCGGCGCCATGGGCTACATCCCCACGCGCAGCGGCGTGCGGCTGGTGCGCGTCACGGCCGTGGAGGGGGCGTGGCCGTTTTATGGAGCGATCAGGACGACGCCCGCCGGCTCTTGGCCGCGGCTGCAATCGGATCGGGTGGCGCTGGTCGACCCGGCGTTCCTGACCGCCCTCGGGGCGGCCATCGGGGATACCCTGGCGCTCGGGGAACTCCGGGTACCGATCGTCGGGACGGTGGACCATGTCCCCGGGGACGTCGGCATCGCCACGGCCTTCGGCCCCCGCGTCTTCATTCCCGGCAGTCTCATCGCCGAGACCGGTCTGCTCGGCTTCGGCGCGAGAGCGGAGTACGAGACCTTCCTCCGACTCCCAGCCGGCACCGAAGTCCAGGCGATTGCCGACACCCTGCGGCCGAGGCTCCGCCCCGATCGGGTCCGGGTGCGCACAGTGCAGGACGAACAGCGGAACCTCGGCAACGCACTTGAGCGGCTCGGGCGCTACCTCGGCCTGGTCGCGCTCGTGGCACTGCTGCTCGGTGGCCTCGGCGTCGCCAGCGCAGTGCATGTATTGATCCGGCAGAAGATGGATACCATCGCTGTGCTCCGCTGCCTCGGCGGGAGCAGCCGACAAGTCTTTGCGCTGTTCCTCGTGCAAGCAGCGGGAATCGGACTGCTCGGCAGCGCCGTCGGCGCCGCCATCGGGCTGGGCGTCGAACAGATGCTCCCCCGCGTCCTCGGCGAATTTCTCCCGGTGACGGTCACGCCCACCGTATCCTGGGCGGCGCTCGCCACCGGTGTGGGACTCGGTCTCTGGACCGCAGTGGCCTTTGCCCTCATTCCGCTTCTGGGCATCCGGAAGGTCTCTCCACTCGCCACACTTCGCCGCCCCTATGAGAGCGAGAGCCGCCCCACGCGCGACCGGTGGACGATACTCGCCGTCCTGGTGCTGATCCTGAGCGTCATCGTGATGGCCATGGTACAGGCCGGCGATCCCGTCCGCGGCGCCGCCTTCGCCGCAGGCATCGGGGTGGCGCTCGCCGGGCTCTGGCTCTCCGCATTCGTGCTGGTGCGCGGCCTCCGGAAGTCGTTCCCGCACCGCCTGGCCTACGTCTGGCGGCAGGGGCTCGCAAACCTCTACCGGCCCGCCAACCAGACGGTGTCGGTCGTGTTGTCACTCGGATTCGGCACCTTCATGCTCGCGACGCTCCTCCTGGTACAGCACAACCTGCTGCGATCGCTGCGCGTAGACGGCAGCTCCCAGCGTGCGAACCTCATCCTGTTCGACATCCAGCCTGACCAGGCGGCGGGGGTGGACTCCCTTCTCCGCGGCCGCGCCCTCGAACCGACGCCCGCGGTACCGATCGTCCCGATGCGGATTCAATCGATCGGCGGGCGGACCGTGCAGGACTATGCACGCGACACAACCGAGGTGGATGGACGGCCCGCCGGCTGGGCATTGCGGCGGGAGTACCGCTCCACCTATCGCGATTCGATCGTCGGGAGTGAGCGGGTGATCGCAGGCTCGTGGTGGGGGACAGGCGAGGATTCCGCCGGAGCACCTGTGTCGATCTCGGTGGAAGTGGGGTTGGCGGAGGAGCTCGGCGTCAGCATCGGCGACCAGATCACCTGGGATGTTCAGGGCGTGCCGATCCCGAGCCGGGTCACGAGCCTTCGCGAAGTGGACTGGGCCCGGTTCGAAACGAACTTCTTCGTGGTCTTCCGGCCGGGGGCGCTGGAGGCAGCGCCGCAGACCCTTGTCACTCTGGTCAGGGTGGACAGCGCCTCCGAGCGAGGCCTGATCCAGCGCGCGGTCGTGGAGCGGTACGCCAACATCTCCGCGCTCGACCTGTCCACGGTCCAGCGGGCCCTGGACGACATCCTCGGCAAGGTCGGGGCGGCCATCCGGTTCATGGCGTTCTTTACGCTGGCGGCTGGGCTCGTGGTTCTCCTCGGGTCGCTGGCCACGAGTCGAGCGCAGCGGCTGCGGGAAACCGTCTTGCTCAAGACGCTGGGGGCCAGCCGAGCCCAGGTGACGCGGGTGGCGGTGGCGGAGTACCTGGCGCTGGGCACCCTCGCGGCCCTGGCCGGTCTGGTCCTGGCCCTCGGCAGCGGGTGGGCCCTGGCCCACTGGCTCTTCGAGACGAAGTTCGCGCTCCCCACCGCGGCCATGCTCTTACTGGCAGCGGGCGTTGTGGCGCTTACCGTCGGCGTGGGGCTCTGGAGCTCGGTGGACCTCTTCCGGCGGACACCGCTGGACGCCCTGCGGAACGAATAGCCCGCTTCTTACCCCGCCTACCGGGCCGCAGTATCTTACGACCATCCTCAAACAGGTGGACTCTCCGGATGCTTCCTATCGACCTGCGCGGCAAGCGTGCCTTCGTGGCCGGTGTCTCCGACGACGGCGGGTTCGGCTTCGCCATCGCGAAGTCGCTCGCCGAGGCGGGCGCCTCGGTCTGTCTCGGTTCCTGGCCACCAGCGCTTGGCATCTTCCAGAAGCTGCTCGAGCGCGGAAAGATGGAGGAGTCGATGGCCCTGGCCGATGGCAGCAAGATGGAGTTTGAGAAGATCTATCCGCTGGACGCCGCCTATGACTCGATGGCCGATGTCCCCGAGGAGGTTCGTGAGAGCAAGCGCTACAAGGAACACGGCGATTTCACGATCCAAGGTGTAGTGACGCAGTTCCAGAAGGACTTTGGAGACAAACCGCTCGACATCATCGTGCATTCCCTGGCCAACGGACCCGAGGTCAAGAAGCCGTTGCTCGATACCTCCCGGGCAGGGTACCTCTCGGCGGTGAGCGTGAGCGCCTACAGCAATGTCTCATTCGTCCGGAACTTCGGGCCGCTGATGCGCGAAGGCGGATCCTTCCTTTCCCTGACCTATATGGCCGGGGAGCGGGCCATTCCAGGGTACGGTGGCGGAATGAGCACCGCCAAGGCAGCCCTCGAGGCAGACACTCGGACTCTCGCCTATGAGGCGGGGCGTCGGTTCGGCGTCCGGATCAACGCCATCTCCGCCGGCCCCTACGCCTCGCGTGCAGCCTCCGCCATCGGCTTCATCGACATGATGATCGAGTACTGCTCCAGCAACGCCCCGCTGACTCGGAAGATGGAAGCCACTGACGTCGGTAACACGGCCGCCTTCCTGGCCAGCCCGATGGCAGCGGCCATTACCGGAAGCGTGGTCTACGTGGACAACGGCTACCACGCCATGGGCATGGCGGTGTCACCCGAGTCGCTCGCCACTCCCGAGGGCTGACAACCATGTTCATCGGGCACTACGGGATGGCCCTCGCGCTCAAGCGTGCGGAGCCGAAGTTGTCGCTCTGGACGCTCTTCATCGCGGTACAGCTGGTGGACATCGCCTGGGGCGCGACCATCCTGCTCGGGTGGGAGCGGGTCATCATCCATCCCGGCTGGACCGCAGCGTCGCCACTGCAATTCACCTACTACCCGATCACGCACAGCCTCCTGGCAGCAGGACTCTGGGCCATCGCGGCGGCCGTCGTCTGGTACACCTGGCCCACCAAGGACACGAGCGGTCACGGCCGGGCGGCCATGATCGTCGCGCTGGGGGTGGCATCCCACTGGTTCCTCGACCTGGTGGTTCACATTCCCGATTTGCCGCTGGCCGGCGGCGACACCGCGAAATTCGGGTTTGGCCTCTGGAACAGCATCCCACTCACCTTCACGGTCGAGCTTGGACTGCTCGGGCTAGGGCTCGCGCTGTACCTGAGCGGCGGCAGCCGAAATCACCCGGTGCGTCGGGGGTGGGCGGTCGGGTTTGCGGCGGTTCTCGCTGCGGCGTACGTCGCCACGACCCTTGGGCCACCGCCCCCAAGCGTCCGGAGCATCGGTATCGGAGCCATCGCCACCTTCCTCGTCCTTGCCGCGATCGGGGGATGGATCGATCGGGCCCCCAGCCGTGTCACCAGGTAGCGAGACACCCCCGGGTCAGCGCTTCTTCCGCCTCGGCGCCCTCTCCGGCTTCATTGCCGTGGCAGCGGGCGCGTTCGGGGCGCATGCGCTTCGGGAGCGGCTCGGTCCGGCGATGCTGCTGGTGTTCGAGACCGGCGCGCGCTACCAGATGTACCACGCCCTCGCCCTGATGGCGGTTGCCTGGGCCGCCACCCGGTGGCCCGGCAAACTCACGACCGCGGCGGGATGGTGCTTTGTCGCAGGGACCCTGCTCTTCTCCGGAAGCCTCTATGCAATGGCACTCACCGGGCACCGGGCACTAGGCGCGATCACCCCGCTGGGCGGCGTCGCGTTCCTCTCCGGGTGGCTCTGCCTGGCGTTCGCGGCACACCGCGGGGCATGAACCAGTCCGCGCGGCGCTACCAGGTGCTGCTCGAGACCCTCGACGCCTGGACCGCTGCCGCGCACCAACGTCATCCCAACGTCATTCCGTGTCGGCAGGGCTGTACCGCCTGCTGCCTCGGCCCCTTCGACATCTCCGTCGCTGACGTGCTCCTCCTCCAGCAAACCGTGACTGACTTGCCCCCTGACCACCGAGCGCGGCTTCTCAACCGTGCCGATGCGGCAGCCGCGCGGCAACGGGAGCGGGCCCCCGACTGGGAAGCACCATTCGATGTGCGAGATCTGGGAGAAGACCGGTTCGACGGCTTGTGTGATGCACTCGAGGCGGAACCCTGCCCCTGTCTTGAGGATGGGGTGTGCGTCGTGTACGCCGGGCGCCCAGCGGTGTGCCGGATGATGGGACTTGGGTTGGCGTCGCCGGACGACCGGAGGGTCGCGAACGGGTGCCCCATCCAGTCGGAGTTCCCCGCCTATCAGGCGCTCCGGGCGCAGCCGTTCGACCTTCCGGCCTTCGAGACAACAGAAGAGGCCTGCCTCGTGGAGGCAGGCCTGACACTGTTCGATGCCGTGGACGCCGCCGGCTATGAGACCACCATTGCGCTGGCGCTGTCGGGTCAGATTCCCCGGTCGTGAAAGCCCACCAGCTTCTCCGGGAGGTTCGCCGGCTCGGTCCGCACCAGTTTGCCGATCGGGGACACCCAGATCTTGACGTCACGCGCGCCGGGGATGGCGGTAGGACCGAAGGTGAATCTCCATACCCGCGGGTGTCCCGGCAATTCCGGAGCTCCCTTCCACAGCAACTCGGCCGATCGCTCCCCCATCTGGGGAGGTGGTGCTCCGAGCAGGGTGCCGACCGCCGAGTAGGCCGCGGCGTACGACGCGCCGACGAGCAGGGCGCCGATGAAGGCGGCGATGACCAGGTACCAGAACAGGCGTACCATAGGACCTCCCGGACGGGGGGCATTGCGCCGCCAGCCGACTACCGGGCCAGCCGCTCCACAATGCGGTAGTAGAACTCCACCCCGAACCTAATCTCCTGAACCGGTACCCGCTCATTGTTGCCGTGGACGGTCGCAGACTCCGCCTCGGTGGTTCGCCAGGACTCCACACCGTACGCATCGATGCCGATCGCGCGGTAGTCGTAGCTGTCCGTGTACCCCGTCAGCATTCTCGGCAGGACCAGCGCGCCGGGATCCATGGCATTGACCGCATCGGTGAAGGCCTCAAGCACGGGTCCGTTGACCGGTGAGGCGCGCGCGGAGCGCGTCTTGGAGAGGAATGTAATCTGGACCGTGGAATCCCTGATCACATTCCTGAGCTGCCCCAGAAACGCCTCCGGCGGCTGGCCCGGGAGCAGTCGCACGTCAAGCTCCGCCCACGCCTCGGCTGGAATGACGTTGGTGCTCGAAGACCCGTGCAGCACGGTAATCGAGACGGTGTTCCGCAGAATGGCGTTCTGGTAGCGATCGGCGGTGAGCCAGGCCACGGCGACGGAGTCGTGCAGCGCCTTCGCCGGATCAGCCAGCCAGGCGCGATGCGTCGGGTTGGTCTCCCGCGTGGAGAGCGCCTTCAAATACGCCTCAGCGGGCGGCGTCAGGATGAGGGGGGTCTGCCACTCGGCAATCCGTCCAAGGACGCGGGAAAGCCGGAGGGCGGCATTCCCGTCAGTCGGACGGCTTCCGTGGCCCGGCTCCCCGAGAACCGTGAGCCGCAACCAGAACGGCACCTTCTCGGTGGCATCGAGTCCGTACGAAATCGTCTTCCCGTCGGCGCCCATCACGTTGTCCCCACCCTCATTGAGCAGGAACTCCGCCTGGCGCACCAGATCCGCCTTGTGCTGTGTGAACCAGAGGGACCCTTCGGAATCGACCTCCTCGTCAGCATTCGCCACCAGGATCAGGTCGCGAGAGAGCGGAATCCCGCGCCGCTTGAGCGCCACCATGGTCGCGAGCTGAATGATGCCGAGCCCCTTGGTGTCCTGGGCTCCACGGCCCCAGACCGCACCCTCCTCAACCACGCCACTGAACGGTGGGTACTTCCACCGTGCGGAATCGGCCGGTACGACGTCGATGTGGTGCAGCAGCACCATCGGGCGCCGCGCCCCCGTGCCCGGCAACCGGGCGTAGAGGTTCCCGCGCCCGGGCGCAGACTCGAAGATCTCCGATTCAATCCCGTCCCGGGCCAGGACCCCCTGCAGGAATCGGGCTCCCTCGGTCTCGTTGCCGGGCGGGTTCACTGTCCTGATGCGGAGGTACTCCTGGAGCCAGACGGTCGCCTCGGCCGCGAGGGAGTCAAAATCGGGCGGCCTGGTTCCCTGGGCATGGGCGCTGACGGCGCCGGCAACCGTCAGCAGGATCGTGAGTGCAATGCGCATGGGACCTCTGGTGCGGAAGACGAAGCGGCCCCGCCGAAGCGGGGCCGCCGGGACCACCAGCGCGCGGCCGGTCACGCCATGGGGTGCAGGCTGCGCAGATAGGCAAAGAGCAAGAGCAGCGCCCCGATGATGACCGTGGCGATGATCAGCGGGAAGACGAAGAGTCCACTGAAGATCTTGCTGTCCTGCTTCAGGTGCATGTAGAACATGGCCACCAGGGCGAACTTGGCCGCGGAGAGAATGATCAGAATCTCATTCAGGAGGGGTTCCACGAGGCCGTGCAGCGGCCAGCCGGCCCGATGCGACACCTCGAACGCGAGAACCTCGAGCGCCGTCATCACGAACAGAATGAGGGCGACCCGCAGGTACAGCGCTGGCCCTGGATGGGCGTGGTCGTGCGTGGCGACTTGAGCGTCCATGCCGATCACCTCATCAAGTAGACGACGGGGAAGATCACGATCCAGACGACGTCAACGAAGTGCCAGTACAGCGCCGCGAGCTCGAGGTTCAGCGCCTTCTCGGGCGGGAGCTTGCCGCGGAGCGCGAGGACGAGCACCGTGGCCAGCCAGATCACGCCGATCGTGACGTGCGTGCCGTGGAAGCCGGTGAGCGTGTAGAACGAGGACCCGAAGAGGTTCGTGGTGTACCCGAGCCCCTTGTGGAAGAAGTGGTAGAACTCGTACACCTGCATCCCGATGAAGAAGAGGCCGCATACGACGGTGGCCGAGAGCCAGCCGATCAACTGCTTGCGATTCCCCTTCTGGGCGCCATTGAGGGCCAGCACGACGAAGAAGGAGCTGAACAGGAGCACGGCGGTGCCGAACGTCACGAGCGGAATCTCGAAAATCGGTTCGCAGGTCGTCATTTCGCCGTGCAGCATGCACTGCGAGGCCTCGTGGGGGAGCGGGCCGACCAGGCTCTGCCCCTTGAAGACCAGGTAGTTCGAGATCAAGGTCGCGAAGAAGAGGCATTCCGACCCGATGAACGTCCAGATGGCCAGCTTCCGGGTGTCGAGCCCGGTGGCCGTCGGGGGATGCATCGCGTGTGCGGTGTCGTGCGCCAAGGGACCGTCCGTCGCAGTCGTGAGTAGTCTAGTGGTCGGCGGGCTCGAAGGCCCATGCGAAGATGCCGACCATCGTGATCGCCAGGCCGAGCAGGATGACCCAGAGCGTGACGTGCATCAGGAAGCCCACCATGGTCAGCGCGGTTCCGAAGGCGGTCACGATCGGCCAGTACGAGGGGCTGGGCAGATGGATCCCCTTGCCGCTCACCAGCGCCGGCTCAGGCAGCGTTCCGCCGTTGGCGCGCCGCAGCTCCCAGAGGGGATCCCGGCTGTCCACCGTCGGCTCCACCGCGAAGTTCCACTCCTGCGGGGGCGACGGAATCGACCACTCCAGCGTGGCGCCATGCCACGGGTCGGCCGACGCCACCTCGCCGCTCTTGAGCGACTTCAGGATGTTCCAGATGAACACCAGGAAGGAGAATCCGAGAATCAGGGAGCCGGCGGTCTCCACCGCGTTCCAGAACTCGAAGCCCATCCCGGCGGAGTAGGTGTACACCCGGCGTGGCATGCCGTTCAGGCCGAGGATGTGCATCGGCGCGAAGGTCAGGTTGAAGCCGAGGAACATCAGCCAGAAGTGCACCTTGCCGAGACCCTCGCTCAACATCCGGCCGGTCATCTTCGGGAACCAGTAGTAGGCGCCGGCCGTCAGGGCGAAGATGCTGCCACCGAAGAGCACGTAGTGGAAGTGCGCCACGATGAAGTAGCTGTCGGTCTGCTGCAGGTCCGCCGGGGGCGAGGCGTGCATGACGCCCGAGAGGCCACCGATGATGAACATCGCCACGAAGCCGAGGGCGAAGTACATCGGGGTCTTGTACTGAATGGAGCCACCCCAGACGGTGCCGATCCAGTTGAAGATCTTCACGCCGGTCGGGATGGCGATGAGCATCGTGCCCAGGGAGAACACCGTGTCCGCCATCGGCCCCATGCCGGTGGAGAACATGTGATGGCTCCACACCCCGAAGCCCAGGAAGGCGATGAAGCAGCCGGAGAAGACCATCGCGGCGTAGCCGAAGAGGGGCTTCCGCGAGAACACCGGCAGGATTTCCGAGACCACGCCGAAGGCCGGCAGGATGAGGATGTACACCTCGGGGTGGCCGAAGAGCCAGAAGAGGTGCTGCCAGAGCACCGGGTCGCCGCCACCGGAGGGGACGAAGAAGTGCGTGCCGAAGTTGCGGTCGAGCATGAGGAGGACGAGCGCGACCGTGATGATCGGGAACGCCAGCAGCAGGAGCACCTGCGTAATGAGGCTCATCCAGACGAACATCGGCATCCGCATCATCTTCATGCCGGGCGCGCGCAGGTTGATGATGGTGACGAAGAAGTTCACCGCCGCCGCCAGCGAGGCGACGCCCAGGATCTGCAGGCCGATGATCCAGAAGTCGACGTTGAGCCCGGGGCTGAACTGCTTCGAGGTCAGGTTGGCGTAGGCGAACCACCCCATGTCGGGCGCGGCGTTGAACAGGAAGCTGGCGTTCAGCACCAGGCCGCCGAAGAGGAAGACCCAGTAGCTGTAGGCATTCAGTCGCGGGAAGGCGACATCGCGCGCGCCGATCTGCAGCGGAATGAAGTAATTGAAGAACATCGCCGAAAGCGGCATCACCCCGAGGAAGATCATCGTGGTGCCGTGCATCGTGAACAGCTGGTTGTACGCCTCGGGGGAGAGGAAGGTCTTGTCCGGGGCGCCCAGCTGCCAGCGGATCAGGAGCGCTTCGAGCCCGCCAAGGAGGAAGAAGAGAAAGGCGGTGACACCGTAGAGGATCCCGATCCGCTTGTGATCAACGGTCGTGATCCAGCTCCAGAGCCCCTTCTTCCCGGCGGGAATGGCCTCCGTCCCGGCGTGCCCCATCGCTGTCGTGGACATCGCGTACCCTCTCGTCAGTTCCCGGCGGCGGTCATGGCGACCGCCCCCGGCGCAGGCACGACGCTGAGCGATCGCATGTATGCGATCAGCGCGGTGACTTCTTCATCGGTGAGCCCAAGATTCGGCATCAGCACCCCCGACTTCACGGCTTGGGGGTTCTTCAGCCAGCGGGCAAGATTCTCGTCAGTATTCGGCAGCCAGCCAGAGGCGATGCTGGTGCGGGACCCGATACCGGCCAGGTTTGGGCCGACCATCGTCGGAGCGCCGACGGCGCTCACGGCGTGGCACCCGACGCAGGCCTTCGTCGCGAACAGCTGCTGGCCCTGCGACACGAGGGCCGCGGGGGCCGGCGCGCCGGAGTCCGCCGGAGCACCCACCGCGGCCATGCCCTCGCGCCAGGCATCAAACGACGCCGGGTCCTGTGCGATGACCTGGAAGGCCATCCGGGCATGCTGGGTGCCGCAGAACTCGGCGCACTGTCCCGGATAGGTGCCGGGCGTTTCCGTCTTGAACCAGAGCTGGTTGTCGCGCTTCGGGAAGACGTCCCGCTTCCCTGCCAACTGCGGCGTCCAGAAGCTGTGCACCACGTCGGCGGTCGTCATCCGGAGATCGACCGTCCGGCCGGTGGGGACATGCATGTCGCCCGCGGTGACGAGGTTGTATTCGGGGTAGCGGAATTCCCACCACCACTGGTGCCCCGTCACTTCGATCACGAGTGGGTTGTCGGTCGGGGTCTCGGCGGTCTTGAAGATCGTCTGGACGGTGGGGACGGCGATGAAGACGAGAATGATGGCCGGGATGGCGGTCCAGATGACCTCGAGCATGGTGTTACCGTGATTCTGTACCGGCTCAGCGTCGCCCGGCTTCCCCCGAAAGCGGAAGAGCGCCCAGACCAGCGCCCCTTCCACCAGGAAGAAGACGATCGTGGCCAGCTGGAAGGACCGGCGGAACACCTGGTCGAGGAGTTCCGCGAAATCCGCCTTGGGAGCCAGCGTCGTCTGCGGGTACCCGTCTGTCGAACAGCCGGCCAGCACGAGCATGGCCAGCGTGACGCACAGTGCGGGCACCCACCGGGCAGCGCGCCGGAGGGAGGGAATCCTGAGGGCCATTCCGTTCGTCCTGTTCAGCGAAAAATGCGGGGGATGATTGGCCAAGCAGTCCGCATTTTACCGTCCGAAGGCCCCGGCGTCAATGAAACCACCCCTACCGAATCCCGGCCGGCGGGAGTCGCCCTTGGCACGGACCGGGGCATATTTCAGGACGAATCGCCATCCGCCCTCGACGATCTGGCCCACCTCCCAGGAGCGTCCCGTGACTCCCGCCGAACGTGAAGACTGCATCCGCCGCTACGCCGAAGGCCCCGCCCTGCTGGCCGAAGCCCTCGCCTCAGTGCCCGAGGCCGCCCTCCAATGGCGCCCCGCCCCCGGCAAGTGGTCGGTCCACGAAGTCATCGTCCACTGCGGCGACAGCGAGACAAACAGCCATATGCGTATCCGGTACCTGCTCGGCGAGCCCAGCCCGACCATCGTCGGGTACGACCAGGACCAGTGGGCCACGGCGATGGACTACCACGCCCACCCGATCGCTCCGGCAATGGCTGCCGTGGCGGCGGTTCGCGCCAACACCGTCCCCCTCCTTCGTCGGTTGACGCCGGAGCAGTGGGCCCGGCGAGGCAAGCACACCGAATCGGGCACCTACGGCGTGGAGGAATGGCTGCAGATCTACGCCGAGCACCTCGAGATCCACGTCAGGCAGATCGCCCGGAACATGGAGGCGTGGGCAAAGAAATAGGGGCGAACTTCCCGTTCGCCCCTGTCCGGCACTTCCCACGGCCCTTCGACCAGGCCCGTTACCTGGCTCTCATCGCCTTTTCGACGTCCACCGCCGTCCTTGGCGCGCCGCCGGAGAGCAGTTCATATCCGGTGGCCGTCACGACGACATCATCCTCGATGCGGACGCCGAGCTTCTCTTCCGGTATGTAGATCCCGGGCTCCACCGTGAAGACCATGTTCGGCGCGAGCGGCGTCCGATAGCTTCCCACATCGTGGACATCCATCCCGAGCCAGTGGCCGAGGCCGTGGACGAAGTAGCGATCGCAGGTATCGGGGGCACAGAGGTCGCCGGAATGCTCCTTCATGTACTCGCGCGCAATCTGGCCCAGACGCCCGAGCGTGATACCGGGCTTGATTGAGTCGAGCGCCGCCTGCTGAGTGGCAAGCACGAGATTGTAGATCTGCAGCTGTCGCGGCGAGAACCTGCCGCTTGCCGGGATGGTCCGCGTCACATCCGCAGCATAGAATCCGTACTCCGCCCCCATATCCATCACCACCAACTCACCCGCCTGCAATTGGCTGCGGCTCCGGTCGTAGTGCAGTGTCGTGGAGTTGATTCCCGTCCCCACGATGCTGGGATAGGCGAGCCGCTCCGCCCCCAGGCGCCGGAACGTCCCCTCGGCGTCGCCCTCCAACTCGTACTCCCAGGCCCCGGGATGCGCGGCACGCATCGCCGCCAGATGCCCCTTGGCGGTGATCTCGGCGGCCATCCGCAGCCGCCGCATCTCGTCGGCGTCCTTCACCAGCCGCATGTCGGCCAGGAGCGGGCGCAGGTCGGTCACGCCTGCCCCGGTGCCGAGCGCCAACTGCTGGAAGAAGGTGTCGCTCACCGCCTCCTTGCCGAGAATGAGGTAGAGGGCCCCGCCCTGGACGCTGCGACCCCGGACGAACCCCCGGATTTGCCGCTCGGCCAGGTCGGCGGAACGGGTTTCCTCGATGCCGGTCAGGGCCGTCGCCTCGGGGCCCGGCCCAAGCCGTTCGCCGGTCCAGCGCTCGGCGATCGAATCGCGAGCCGGAAGATAGAGATAGACCTGCGGCGCAAGCGTGTCACGGGCGACGAGCACCAGCCAGCTGGACGGCGTCTCCAGCCCCGTCAGATAGAAGAAATCGTTGTTCTCCCGATAGTCGCTGTCCTGCGGGTAGTCCCCTTCGATGCTCCGTTGCTCCGAAGACCGGATGACGGCCACGCCGTTCGCCATCCGCCTAAGGAGCTCGGCGCGGCGTGCAGTCAGGTACTCAACCGGAACCGGACCCGCGGGAGAGCCAACCTGCGCCGGCGCGACGGCAGGGACAGACGCAAGAAATGCGACTAGCAGCGCGACAGGAGCGGGACGGGGCATGGCGGGGTCCGTCAGTGAGGTGTGGGCGGAGCGGCGCGAATCACGAGGTCGAAGGGCACGGGGTCCTCAACCGCGATCGAGAAGTGCCACCACTCCATCGTGTAATTGGTGAATCCTTCCAGGGACATGGCCTCTACGAGATGATCTCTGGACTGTTTCACGGCGCCAGTCGCGTTGGCGGTATGGGCTTCGTCGCCGAAGGTGTCGTACGGCGTTCCCATTTGCACCTCGACCCCCGAGTGCAGATCCACCAGCGTCAGGTCTACCGCCACACCCTGATTGTGTCGGCTCCGCCGGGCGATGTATCCCGAATCGAGCAGCCAGGTCTGGTTGGTGCGTTCGGTCCAGGCGACCATCGCTTGGGTGGCCCGGACCGGTCGGTACCCGTCCCAGATCTTGAGGCCGAGCCCGTCGGCCGCCAGCCGCTGCTGCACACGGACCAGCGCCTCGGCCGCCTCGCGGCGGAGGAGCGCCCGGTTGGCGTTGTACCCCGGGAGGGGGGCGCCGGTGAAGTTGTCTGGGCCGGAGTACCTGGCGTCCACCCGGATGGTGCTGTCGAGGGAACGGACGTCGACGAGAAGCTGCTCCGCGAGGATATCGGGAGCCACTGTCTGCGAGTCGGCGTTGGCCACGGCGGCCTGGGCTCCGAGGACGGAGGGCAGCCCAAGAACGAGGAGGAGGAGTGCGTTTCGCATAGGGGGAGAGTAAGCCCGGCGGTCGCACACCGGGAGAGGGGCCTTGCGGAGTCGCGGTTTGAGCCCGATTCTGGGAGATCCCTTACGAATGGTGCCCTGTGACAACTCGCCGCTCCTTCCTCGGGTTCCTGTCGCTGCCCCTTGCCGCCACCCTGCCCGTTCCGATCTTCGGGTCTCATCGTCCGGCCGAGGCGCGGCCGTTGATGCCTGCTGATCTCGGCGCGCTGGACGACGAGGCGTACTGGCGAGCGCTCCGCACCCAGTTCACCATCCCGACGCGACCAGGCCTTCTTCAACACCGCCACGCTCGGCTCGAGTCCTCGCGCGGTTCAGGAGACGGTCATCGCCAGCATCCAGCACGTCAATCGCGACATCGCCGAGTGGGACTACAAGGCGGGCCACGAGAACTTCTTCACGGGGTATTACCCCGAAATGCCAAGCCGCGACAAGGTGGCCACCGTACTGAACTGCACCGGCCACGATGTCGCTCTGACCATGAACGCCACCTTCGGGATGAACTTCGTGGCCAACGGACTCGACCTGAAGCCGGGAGACGAGGTCGTCGTCACCGACCAGGCCCATCCCGGCGGCCGGATGGGCTACGACCTGCGCGCCAGCCGCGACGGGATCGTGGTCAAGGTGGTCACCGTGCCGACACCTCCCGCAGTCCCCGGACCAGTTGGTCCAGCTCTACCTCGACGCCACGACACCTCGCACCCGGGTGTGGGCCATCCCGCACATTTCGAGTTCGCGGGCCATCCGATACCCCGTTGCGCAATTGTCCGCGCTCGCGCGCGAGCGCAACATCTGGAGCGTCGTGGACGGCGCCCAATCGCTGGGGCACCTCGCCGTGGACGTCCAATCCCTCGGCTGCGACGCCTTCTTCGCCTCCCCGCACAAGTGGATGCTCGGGCCCAAGGGCACCGGCCTTCTCTATGTGCGCCCCGAACGGCAGAAGGAGCTGTGGGCCACGCTCGCCTCGAGCGCCTGGGACGACCAGGCCGACCCGATGTTCCGGCTGATGCAGTACGGCACCGGCAACCTGAGCCTCCTCCTCGGCCTCGGCGTCGCCGTCGATTTCCACAACCAGATCGGCTCGATGAAGATCCAGAAACGTGACTTCGCCCTGGCCGACCGACTCCGGACCGGACTGTCCAGCATTCCAGGCGCAACCTTCGTGTCGCCGACACATCCCGACCTCACCTGCGCCACGACGGTCTATGGCCTGAAGAACAAGACCGGCGGGGAAATTCAGGACTACCTCTGGGAGCGGGGCAAGGTCCGGGTCCGCAGCATGGGCGACATCGGCGTCCGCCACGCCTGCCACATCTACAATTCGCCGGACGAAGTAGACAAGGCACTGGGGCTGCTGAAGGAGATGGCCGGGTAAGGAAGCGGGAAGCGGGGAAGCGGGGCCGAAGGTGAATCGCCCAGCGAGCGCGTCAAGAGGTAGCCTCATGGAATTGGCCAACCGCGGGGAGCTACGGCATCCGGCGCGTATGGGCGAATCTGTTTGAATAGGGGTGGGCATATGCCCACCCCGGTCGGTGCGTCCGCGCATGGGGATGCGACCCGCATCGGGCGATCGGCTTACCATGGACCCCGGCTTTCGCCGGGGTGACGATCAGGCGAGACCCCGGCCTTCGCCGGGGTGACGCTCGGGTGAGACCCCCGCCTTCGCCGGGGTGACGATCGGGGTGGAGCCCCAACACTTTGTGGAACATGCAGTTACCCCGGCACCTGTCCAAATCCAGCCGAGTGTCGCATCTTTGATATCAGAATCCTGCAAGTGCCCGATGAGAGAGATCTTCTCTCGGGCACGTCCTTTTTTTGTCGGAACCGCCCATGATCACGGAAATGCGGGAGAAACTCGGTCACGAGATCGAGGCTCTCACCCATGAGCTCACCGTCACACTGCCGCAGGCTATCGCCCAGGCCGTCGAGATGGGGGATCTGCGTGAGAACTCCGAGTACAAGGCCGCGCTCGAGCGGCAGCAGTTCGTGCAGGCACGACTCGGACAACTTCATCACCGGCTGAGCCAGCTGAACGACCTTGCCGGCACGGAGACGCCGACCGACCGGGTGGGGCTCGGCTCGCGGGTGACCGTGCTGGACCTCGACAGCAAGGAGACCGACACCTACATGTTGGTCCTCGCCGAGATGATGGACCTGGAGGACGGCCACGTCTCGTTTGCCTCGCCGCTCGGGCGAGCGCTCGTGGACAGGAGGGTCGGCGATGAGGTGGAACTCCGCCTCCCCCGCATGACCCGACGGCTCCGCGTGACGGAACTGGTGACGGCTCACCAGATGTAGTCCACGCCCTGGAGCGACCATGGAATTCCCCAAGAAGCAATTGCTCGTTGTCGGTGACCGGGTGCTCATCACCCCCGAGGAAGGGGAGGAGCGCACGCGGGTCGGCCTCTACCTCCCGGCCTCGGCCATGGAGGGACAGCAGGTCCAGGCGGGATTGATCGTCGCAACCGGCCCCGGCGAACCGATGCCGGACTTCAGTACGTTGGACGAAGAGCCATGGAAGGCGGCGAAGCGAGACCAGACCCGTCATCGGCCGATGCAGGCCAGGGTCGGGGACACCGCCATCTTCTTCCGCAAGGCCGCCGTAGAGATCACCTTCGAAGAGCGGAAGTACCTGGTCGTTCCACTCGCAGCCATCCTCGTGCTGGTGCGCGAGGATCTCCCCATCTAGCCGCACAATGGCATACACGGCCAATCGCGCATTGAGCAGGCTGGCGGCGGTCGCGGCGGCGCTCTCGCTCGCGCTGGCCGTGGCCGGCTTTCGTCGTGTCCTCCCGGGGGAATTCGCCTTCCTCGGGCTCGCACTGTTCGTTGCTCTCCTCGTCCTGATCGCCCTGCTCGCCTGGCAGACGCGGCAGCGGATCCGGGAGCAGCGCGAGGCCGCCGAGCGGGGGCAGATGATCGTCATCCTGGCTGCGAAGCTGAAGGACGAAGAGACTGCCACCCTGGAGCAGATGGTCCGGCGCGGGGGGCAGGCAGGAGAGGCCGCAGCGCTTATCCTTCAGGGGAGGGCGGAGCGACGGCGGCCCAACTCCGAACTGACCAGCTGAGCCCCCGCAACGCCAGCACCACTCGCTTCCACTGGACCATCATGTGTTTCTTCCTCTATGTCGCGAGCCCGCTCACTCTCAGTGAGGTGCGCTCGATGCTCCCCCAGGGGCTGACGGCGGACCTCTTGCCGCCGACCGAACAGGGGGAACTCCGAGCGCTCCATCCCGACGCGCAAACCGTTGCCCGAGTGCTCCGGGGTGCCTGTTCATGCGACCTGGTGACGGAGCGGAGGACTCCGGCAGGCGAGGACGAGGCCCGGCTGCGCGCGCGGTACCGTGAACTCGGCTACAGCCGTGACCAGGTCCTTCGCGCGCTGGGCGTCCACCGCCGGGCACTCGAGCAACGGGCACGACCGGCAGGGCATTGGCCGAAGGCGTTCGCCGCGTTCGTCGCCGAGCATGCCCGCAACGCGGGACCGACTCTCTATTACCTGCAATTCGGTCATGATGGCCTGCAGCGCGTCGCCGCTGGCCCGCCTCGCCCGATCCTCACCGCCGATGTCCGAGCGTTCCCCGGTGTCTGGCTTCCGGAGGATGCCCCGATCATGGTGGTGCGGGACGAGGCGACGTGAACCGTTGGCGGATGTTCCGGCGGGCACTTCGGCTTCGGTGCCCAGCCTGCGGGGGTGGCCCCGTCCTGCTGTCGTGGTTCCAGCTGGCACCGAGCTGCCCGACCTGCGGACTGCGATTCGAGCGAGGGGAGGAGGGGTACTGGGTCGGGTCATACATGTTCAATATCGTGGCATCGGAACTGTGCTTCGCCGCCGCCGCGGCCGCCGTCGTCGTGGCGACCTGGCCGACCCCGCCGTGGACGCTGATTACGGTCGGAGGCGTGGTGCTGATGCTTCTGATTCCGTTCCTGTTCCTGCCCTTCTCCAAGGTGCTCTTCCTCGCGTTTGACCTTTGCTTTCGTCCCCCGGTGGAGACGGATTTTTCCGCGCCATCGGAGCCCGCCGCCATTCGACGGGTGTGACCCACCGCCCCGGAGTCACGATGCGACTGATCCCGTTCGCCCTCGCCACCGTCATCGGCCTCACCTCGGCATGCTCTTCGTCCCCCAATCCGGTCAACGTAGCGCCCGCCGGGACGGCGCCACCTGTGTTGACCGCGCAGAGTGTGGCCACCCGCCAGTTGCTGCAGGCGGTCAGTGTCGTCAGCAACGACGTTGTCTGGGTCAGCGGGCATGGCGGGACATGGGCGCGGACGGAGGACGGTGGCGCCACCTGGACCGCGGGAGTCGTACCCGGCGCCGACTCACTCCAGTTCCGCGACCTGCACGCCCTCGACGCCAAGCGGGTCTGGCTCATGAGTGCCGGCACCGGGCCGGCGTCCCAGATCTGGTATTCGGACGACGCCGGGAAAAACTGGACGCAGCAGTTCCGGAACGGGAGCTCGAAGGCGTTCTACGACTGCATGGGATTCTGGGACGACAAGCACGGCATCGCGCTGAGCGATGGGGTGGATGGCATCTTCCCGGTGCTAGCCACACGGGACGGGAAGAGCTGGGGGCTGCTCTCGGAGGCAGCCAGCCCTGCCGCTCGACCGGGTGAGGGCTCGTTTGCGGCCAGCGGCACCTGCCTGGTCACTCGTGGCGACAAGCTCGCCTGGTTTGGTACCGGTGCTGCGGTGGACGGCCATGCGCGCGTGATCCGAACGACGGACGAGGGACGAAGCTGGAGGAGCGCCGACACACCGATCCCCGCCAGCGCATCGGCGGGCATTGCCACCGTGGCGTTCCGCGATGACAAGAACGGCGTGGCTATGGGAGGCAACATCGCCAAGCCGGACACCTTCTCGATGAACGTCGCCGTCACCTCCGACGGCGGGGTCACCTGGCAGGAGGGGACTCCGGTTCCCTTCCCCGGCGCGGTGTACGGTTCCTCCTACTCCCGGGATAACGGGCAGGCGGTGCTGGTCGCCGTCGGCCCGAAGGGCGTGGCGGTCTCGTGGGACGATGCCCGGACATGGCGGTTGCTGGACACCGGGAACTTCTGGAGCGTCGGGATGGGCAAGGGAGGTCGGGGGTGGCTGGTCGGCCCGGGAGGGAAGATCGTCAGGATGGACCCCCGGCCATCGCCCTGAGCTTGGCCGTGCCCTGGGGCGTTGGGCCGCGATCAACGATGTGAGCAAGCGCTCATTTCACGCGATCCGTAGAGCTTCCAACGATATTGGCCCAGGCGCCAGAACTTTGGCATATTCCATCTGGCAATCATATATCTCACTGTATATCAATGAGATACAAGCGGTAGCCTAAAGCGACTTAGTAGCGTTTACGCGAGTGAGTGTACACTCGCACAGACTTCGCACCCCATTTTGGATCACTAGCGAACCGGACCGCCTCCGCTCGACGGATCCGTCACTGGGCTCAGATCGAACGCCGTATCACCCATCCTGAAGGTGAGTTTGGCGGGCGCGCCATCGGGGGCCGACGATACGGTCAGCGTCGCGGCCGTGCTGCCAAATGCAAACTCGCTGGGCGACAGCGGAACCAGCCTCTGCCACCGCCCTTCAGGCAGATTCACCCTGAGCCCACTCCCTGCCTTCGAAATGACCAGCACCATGCCACCGTTCGCGTAGGTGCCCACCATCCGGTCCAGGGCGGCCACAGGAACTTCCGCCGCGGAAGTCAGCGGATCGGGGGTGGGCTGGGGCACCTCCGGCAGCTCCCGGACCCAGATGTTCCGATAGCGGACCGGATTGCCGTGATCCTGCAGCGCGATCGGGCCTCTCGGGGGCCCGACGACGTACGGATTTGCCTGCAGCCAGTTCGTGGGCCCCCACAACGCCACATTGTCCTGGATGAGCACGCCGTTCTGGAACGCGGTCATCCGGGCCGGTGTGCTGAGCACCCCGGCAGAGTCGAAGCGCGGCCGATGGAAGACGATGTCGTATGACTGCCATTTCCCTGGGGGGAGGGAGGCGTTCACCAGCGGGGGATACTGGCCATAGGCGGCGCCGGCCTGCCCGTCGGGGTAGGTGTCGTTGTGATAGGAATCGAGCACCTGTAGCTCGTAGCTGCCCATGAGGAACACCCCGCTGTTCCCCCGCCCCTGCCCCGAGTCCTTCGGCGGGTTCGGCGCCGCCCACTCGATGTGCAGCTGAACATCACCAAACTCCTGCCGCGAGTAGACGAACCCGGCGCCTGGCACCGCCTCCATGGCCCCCTCGCGCACCACCCAACCCGCCGCCTCCCCGTTGGCATTCCTCCAGGCCTCGACACCAGTCCCGTCGAAGAGCACCACCGCATCGGAGGGCGGCGGGACGGGTGCAGCCTCCCGCCCCGGCGCGACGACCGCTGGCCTTGGGCGGGTCAGGTCGTGCGCGCGCCAGCCGGACGGGGTCTGGGCAAGGGCGAGCGAGGGGAGCCCCAGCATACCCAGCGCAACCAAGGACAGGGACCTGTTCATCGTGATTCCTCCGCAGGACGTCGTGCGATCAGCTCCACGAATTCCCCCTCCTGCACCACCTCATCACGCTGGTTCTTCAGCTCGGCGGCCAGCGTGACCAGTCCGCGCGCCGGGTTTCCTGTTGCCCGTCGAGAGGATACCCGGAGGTGAAGGGTGACGGAGTCCCCGTAGTAGATCGCTCCCCGAAATCGCCAGGCGATTCCGACCAGCGCGATGAGTGTCCCCCTGGTGAGCTCCAATTGACTGGCGAGGCCGGTCGCCACGGATAGCCCCAGCGCTCCGTGGGCAATCGGGCCCGTGAACCCCGCCCGGATCGCCGCCTCCCGGTCCAGGTGGATCGGGTTCCGGTCCCCCGAGACTTCCCCGAAGGCCCTCACATCGGCCTCGGAAATGACCCGGGAGGCCGTCACGAACTCCCCGGCGTCCTCAAAATCCTCGAAATACATCCCCATCGACGGATCCTCTCGTTGTACCCGCTGCGCGGCTGCCGTCTTGGTGCCGTCCTTGACAGGATCAATATGACACTACACATTCGTTCGTAACAAGAGTGTTATATGTCACTCTTTCGACGAGCGTATTTGATATGGCACGCAAGTCGGTCCCCGGTCTCCGCTCCCAGGACCTCGTCTTCACCCTCTTCGGCGACTATCTGCTGGAGCGGGATCGCCCTGTTTGGACCAGCGGGCTGATCACCCTGCTCGGCGACCTCGGCCTCTCCCCCATGGCGGTGCGGACGGTCCTCTCGCGGATGACGCGGAAGGGATGGCTCAGCGCCGAGCGGATCGGCACCCGAAGCTGGTACGGACTCACCGCCAAGGGCCGGAAGTTGCTCGAGTCGGGCCGGGAGCGCATCTACCACCCGACGACCGAGACCGAATGGGACGGCGAGTGGTCGGTGGTCGTCTTCTCGGTCCCTGAGACGCGCCGCCGGCTCCGGGATGCGCTTCGGGTCCGACTGGCCTGGCTGGGATTCGGCCCTATCACAAGCGGGGTGTGGATTTCGCCGCACGATGTGCGGGCCGAAGTCCTTGAGATTGCGGCGGACCTGAAGCTTGGCAAGAACCTGGAAATATTTCGCGGTGAGCACCTCGCGCATTCCACCCCGCAGCGCCTGGTGGCGCAATGCTGGGACCTGGCCGCGCTGGATCGTCGCTACTCCGCATTCATCGCCCGCTGGAGCCAGGAGTTCGAACACTGCAACCAGTGCGGCATGACCGGCGCCCGGGCCGGCATCCACAAGCCGTGCACCGCCCCCGCCGATTG
Source organism: uncultured Gemmatimonadales bacterium (assembly GCA_963699825.1). Classification (GTDB taxonomy): domain Bacteria; phylum Gemmatimonadota; class Gemmatimonadetes; order Gemmatimonadales; family GWC2-71-9; genus SPDF01. Next base: position 233,207 of record CAVOVI010000013.1, on the reverse strand, counting down.
CTTCAGGCGCCGATTCCTGCTGGTGCATGAGTACCGCGCCTTCCCCCTCGAAGATCCCTATCTCCCGCGCCCCCTCCTCCCCAATGGCTGGAACGGAGAGAAGGCCGCGCGCCTGTTCGAAAGCTACCACGATGTGCTGGCGGGCCCCGCCGAGGCCTACGTCGCCGCCGTCTGCGCCGAAGGCGACGAGATCGTCGCCGCGGCGTAAGCGCGTGTTCCACCAACGAGGATCTGCCCATGCGTGAATTCGAGTCTCGGGACGCTGCTTCCTTCAAGTTCGCCGAAGTCCTCTATCGCAAGGCGGACTGGGTGGCGACGGTCACCATCAATCGACCGCACAACTACAACGCCTACAGCACGGCGGCGCTCCGCGAACTGGCGACTGCCGTCCAGGATGCGTCGTTCGACGACAAGATCGGCGTCATCGTCATCACGGGCGCCGGAACCGCCGCCTTCTGCACCGGCGGCGACGTCAAGGAATACGAAGAGGCGTATACCAGCCGCCCGCGCGACTACTGGAAGTACATGGGGCTCTTCCGCGCCTGGATCGAGAGCCTCGTCAACGCCGGCAAGCCGGTCATCGCCCGACTCAACGGCATGGCGGCCGGTGGGGGCAACGAATCGCAGCTTGCCTGTGACCTCGCCGTGATGGCGGAACACGCCTGGATCGGGCAGGTCGGTACTCGGGTCGGGAGCGTGGCTGCCGGCGGCTCCACCCAGTGGTTGCCGATCCACGTCGGCGACCGCCGCGCCCGCGAGATACTGCTCCTGAACAACCGGATCCCCGCCGCCCAGTGCCTCGAGTGGGGACTCGTCAACCGCGTCGTGCCATCCGTCACGAAGGATGGGAAGTTCATCACCGGGGCAACACCGGAGCAGATCAAGTCAGCCCAGAAGGGGAAGGACGGGTACGCCATCGACCTTTCGAAGCTGGACGAGGGGGTGCAGGATCTTGTGGATCAACTCCTCAAGCAATTCCCTGAATGCCAGCGGTACACCAAGCAGCAGGTCAACTTCTGGAAAGAGCTGGCTTGGCACCAGACGATCGGCCATGCTCGGGACTGGCTCTCGACGCACTACACCAGCGTCGAGCCTTGGGAGGGAATGCGAGCCTTCGTCGAGAAGCGGCCGGCGGACTACATGGGCCTCCGTGAAAAGGCGGCAAACGACGAGTCGAGCGAGTTTCTCTGGGGCCCGTACGCGTCCGACTGTGCTGCCTGCGGCGCCAAGGGAATCCCCTCAGGCTTCGCGTTCTGTGGCGCATGCGGCGGGGCGATGGACGCCAAACTCGCGGCGAAGCCCTGATGCCGGTCACCGCCAGCAGCGCGCGCTACACCCGTGAGGGCGGCATCGGTCGCCTGGTGTTGGACCGTCCCCCGGTCAATGTCCTCAATCTGGACACGATGGTGGCGCTGCAATCGGCCATCGCCGAGGCGGCCGCGGACCCGCGCCTCAAACTCCTCTCGGTATCGGGGGCCGGCCGGGCGTTCTCCGCAGGGGTGGATGTGGCCGACCACACGGCCGACCGGGTCGGGCGTATGCTCGAGCTGTTCCACGGCGCCATCCGGCAGTTGATGGCGCTCGAGGCGCCGGTCGTGGCGCTCGTCCACGGCGCGGCGCTCGGTGGCGGCTGCGAGCTGGCGCTCGCCTGCGACATGATCTTCGCGCGCGACGACCTGAAGCTCGGGCAGCCCGAGATTCAGCTCGCGGTCTTCCCTCCGGTGGCCGCCGCGCTCCTGCCCCGGCTGATCGGGAGGCAGCGGGCGCTGGATCTCATTCTGAGCGGCCGAACCATCGGCGCTGCCGAGGCGCTGCGCATGGGACTCGTGAGCCGCATCTTCAGCACCGCCGATTTCGATGCTGGATCGGAGGCTGCCCTCATCGAAATCGCCTCCCGCTCCGGACCGGCGCTGCGGCTGGCCAAGCGCGCGGTGCTGGATGGTGCCGACCTCGCCTTCGATCCGGCGCTCACCCGCGCGGAAGACCTGTACCTGCACGAGCTGATGCCGCTCGCCGATGTGCATGAGGGGCTCGCCGCCTTCATGGAGAAGCGGGCCCCGGTCTGGGAGGAGCTCCCATGAGCGCCACGGCCACCACCTTCGATGTCGCCGCCGTCGCGGCGCTCCCGCTCGACGACGCCCTGAGTGCCTGCCGGGACCTGCTGGAAGATCCCGAGTTCCCCACGGTGCACGCGTGGAAGGAATCGGGTGGAAAGGTCCTCGGCCATTTCCAGGTGTATTTCCCCGAAGAACTGGTCCACGCGGCCGGCATGCTGCCGGTCAAGGTGCGCGGCGCCCCGGTGGAGATGCGCCAGGCCGACTCCCACTTCGGGTCATACCTCTGCTCCATCATCCGGAGCTCGCTTGAGGTCTGCCTCGACGGACGGTTGCCGCTCGACATGTTCGTCACCCACCCGATCTGCGACGCGGCACGCAACCTGGCCGGCGTCTGGTCGCGCAATCTCCCCTATTCATCTCAGATCCTCTATCTGCCCCAGAACGTCAACTCCGCGGGATCGATCGCCTACCTCCGCGACGAGTATGCCCGGATGCTGGGTGACATCGAGGCCGTCGCAGGCCGGACGGTCAGCGAGGCTGATCTGCAGCGGTCCATCGCCGTCTTCAACGAGAACCGGCGTCTCCTCCGCGAGGTGTACGCCATCAAGCGCGAGACGCCGTGGCTCCTGCCCGTGGATCAGGCATACGTCATGGTGGCCCTGGGCGCCATCCTGCGCAGGGAGGACCACAACACACTGTTGCACGCGATGATCCCGCAGATCCGCCAGCGAACGGACAAGTCACAGGACAAGATCCGCATCGTGCTCGAGGGGGGCTTCTGCGAGCAGCCGCCCCTCGACCTGCTGGCGGTCATCGGGCAGTCCTGCTACGTGGTGGACGACGACCTGCTGATCGGGCTCCGCTTCCTGGTCCGTGACGTGGACCCGCAGGGGGATCCGCTCACGGCGCTCGCCGACGCCTACATCAACGGCTCGTCGTACAGCCCCGTCCAGCACGACACGCGGAAGCCGAAGGAGCAGATGCTCCTCGACCGGCTCCACGGGGCCAAGGCCCAGGCGGCGATCCTGTCCGCCGCCAAGATGTGCGAGCCGGGGCTGGACGAGCAGGTCGCGTACACAAAGGCCCTGGACGAGGAACACATCCCCTACTTCGTGACCGAATTCGAAGAGAAGATGTCTGGCTTCGACCAGATGCAGCTGCAGCTCGAGACGTTCATCGAGAGCATCCTGTTCGACTAAGGAGAGACCATGATTGCAGAACAGGACATCGTCGGCCGCGGTGCCGTCGAAGGCGCCAAGCTGATGCGCGACTGGTTCGCGCGACTCGACGCTGCCGCCGAGCGGAAGGAAACGGCCGCCTACGTGTTCGTCATGGGGAGCCTGGCGGAGATCCTCCGCGCCTTTGACATGCACCTGGTCTTCCCGGAGATCAACTCCCTGCAAACGGCCGTCCGCCATGTGGCGCACGAATACCTCGGCATGGCCGAAGACTACGGCTACTCGCCGGACGTCTGCGGATACGTGAAGGCCGACGTCGCGATGCAGCTCCAGGACGGCAAGCACTCCATGGGGCGGCTCCCCAAACCGGCCCTGGCCATTGCCACCAACGCCTGCAACACCTACGTCAAGTGGGCCGAATTCTGGGAGCGCTACTACAAGATCCCGATGGTCACACTCGACATCCCCGGTTCGCGGACCGCCGCAGGCGGCGCGCCGGTCGGGACCGCCGCCTTCGAGAACGACCGCCGCTATCTCGAGATCCAGCTTCGGGAATTGATCGCGGAATGCGAGCGGCTCACCGGCACGACGCTCGACATGGCCCGGCTCCGCGAAGTGCTCGACTACACCAACCGGATGGCGGCCGCCTGGAAGCGCGTGCTCGAACTCAACCAGCACCGACCCGCCATGTTCAACGCGCTGGTGGACGGCACCATCTACCTCGGCGTGCTCAACGCGCTTCGCGGGACGAAGGAGGGAGCGGAATACTTCGAGCGCCTGGTCGAGGAGATGGAGTACAAGTCCGCCGCCGGGATGGGCACCATCCAGGAGGAGAAGTACCGGCTGCTGTTCGTCGGCGTCCCCTGCTATCCGATCTTCCGGCGATTCCACGAGATGTTCGCCGACCAGGGCGGCGTCTTTGTGGCCTCGAGCTATCTCTGGTTCGCGGCGGGCGGCCTCGACCTTGGCTTCCAGTACGACCTGGAGCGGCCAATCGAGAGTCTCGCCGAAGGCGTTCTCGTGGGCGTCCGTCACGCCGGCGACGCCATGCTGTTCCACGACCAATCGCTGATCGAGCAAGTCGACCAATTCGAGGCGGACGGCGTCGTCTACCACCCGGTCAAGAGTTGCCGCACGGTGTCCACCAGCCTGGCCGGCAGCCGGAAAGCGCTCATGAAGGCCCGCGACGTCCAGTGCCTCTTCATCGAATCGGACATGATGGACCGCAGGGTCGTGTCGGAAGCGCAGCTCAAGAACCGGATCGACGCCTTTTTCGAGGGCCTCGGCTCGCAACGGCTTCGCACCACTGCGACCTCAGCCTGATCGGAGACATGATGCGATACGCTGGCGGAGTAGATGTCGGATCCACACAGACCAAGGCCGTCGTGATCGACGAGGCACGGCGCATTGTGGGGCGGTCGCTCATCATGACCGGCGCCAACGTGGTCGTGGCGGCGCAGGAAGCGTTCCAGGCGGCGCTCGACGACGGCATCGTGCGGGAAGCGGATGTGGGATACGTGATCGGCACGGGGTATGGCCGGTACAAGGTGTCCTTCGGGAACGACCAGGTGACCGAAATCAGCTGCCACGCCAGAGGCGCCGCGCACCTCTTTCCCGGCACTCGCACGGTGCTCGACATGGGAGGGCAGGACACCAAGGCCATCCGTGTCACGGAAACCGGGGACGTCCTCGATTTCTGCATGAACGACAAGTGCGCGGCAGGCACCGGCCGCTTCCTCCAGGCGGCTTCCTTCGCGCTGGAGATCCCGCTCGGCGAGCTCGGGGGCGTCGCGCAGCGTGCCACCCGTCCCGTGAAGATCTCGACGACCTGCACGGTGTTCGCTGAGTCGGAGGTACTGGGCTGGGCGGCCAAGGGGAAGAAGATCGAGGACATCCTGATGGGGGTGCACCGGTCCATCGCCGCCCGCTCGGTGTCCCTGCTGCGGCGGGTGGGGGTCGAGGAGCGGATCACGTTCACCGGCGGCGTCGCCCGCAATGAAGCGATGGTGGCCGTCCTGAACGAGCTGCTCGGGACTCCCCTCCAGGTCGGCGAGGACTCGCACTACATGGGCGCGCTGGGCGCCGCCCTCTTTGCCATGGACCGCATCATCGCCGGGCAAGCCGCCCCGGCAGGAGCCGCCTCATGACCAACCTGACCGCCGGCATCGACGTCGGGTCCACCTATACGAAGGCCGCGCTCCTCGACGACGCCGGGACCCTGGTGGCCACTGCGATGATTCCGACTGGCTTTCGGCTTGACGTCGCCGCGAACGAGGCGTACGCCGCCCTGCTCCGGCACGCCGATGTGTCGCGGGATGCGGTCGGGTACGTGGTCAGCACCGGCGCTGGTCGCTACCAGGTGGGATTCCGTGACCTGCATGCCACCGACCTCACGGCGCAGGGACGTGGTACGCGTCACTTCTTTCCGCACACGCGAACCGTCCTCGATGTCGGGGGCCAGACGATGAAGGCGAGCCGGCTCGATGATCGAGGGCGCGTCGCAGCCTTCCGCCTGAATGACAAGTGCGCCGCGGGGACTGGCGCGTTCCTCGAGAAGACCGCTCGCTATCTCGGCTTCGGGACGGAGCAAATCGGCGCCATCGCCGCCGCCTCCGCGGATGCGGCCTCCATTTCGGGCGTCTGCGCGGTCTTTGCCGAGTCGGAGGTGATCAACCACGTCTCGAGCGGCCGGGCACCCGGCGACATCCTGCATGGTGCGGTGGTCTCTCTCGTCGCCCGTTCTGTTCAGTTGATGAAGCGGGTCCGGCTCGAGCCGGAAATCACCCTCGTCGGCGGCATCATGCGGTTTCCCACCATGGTGCGCGTACTCCGCGAAGAGTTGGGTCAGGAAGTGAACGTCCCGCCCGAGCCACTCGCACAGTTCACCGCGGCGATCGGCGCCGCGGTGCTGGGGCACCAGCGCCTCGCCAAGCGCGCCGCCGAGCACGCGGCGGCCTGATGGGCAAGGCGCTCCCGATCCTCGAACCGAGCGGCGACGGCCCCGATCCGCTCGAGGCAGAGGGATGGGAGCGCCGGTTCATCGCCGTCGGCGCCAGGCTGACCGAGTCGGTCGCCCTCTATGAACAACTCGGGTTCGACGTCCGGCTCGAGCCGCCCACCGACAGCGACTTGCGGGAGGAGTGCGGTGACTGTCATGCCGCCCTGCAACTCTATCGGATCGTGTACACCAGGAGACCCGCATGAAGGCCGCAATCTTCCACGCAGCACACCAGCCGCTCGAGCTCAAGGACGTCCCGACGCCCGAACCGCGGCGGGGGGAGGTGTTGGTAAAGGTCGCGGGATGTGGCGTCTGTCACACCGACCTGCACTACCTCGACCACGGTACCCCGACCTTCAAGCCTCCGCCGATCATCCTGGGGCACGAAGTCGCGGGGACGGTGGCGGAGGTCGGCGATGGCGTGACGACCCTCGCCGCCGGGGCGCGAGTGCTGATCCCGGCGGTGCTTTCCTGCGGACACTGCACCCTCTGCCGCTCCGGGCGCGAGAACATCTGTGAAAACAGCCAAATGCTGGGAAACCATATCGACGGCGGCTATGCGGAGTTCGTGGCGATCCCCGCGAAGGATGTGGTCCCGATGCCGGACGACGTCCCGCTGGTTGAGGGGTCGATCATCGCCGACGCCGTCACGACGCCCTACCATGCGGTGGTCCGGCGCGGCAAGGTGACACCGGGGGACTGGGTGGTCGTGTTTGGTTGCGGGGGAGTGGGCCTTTCCCTGGTGCAGGTGGCGGCGGCGGTCGGGGCCCGGGTCATCGCGGTCGACGTGAAGGACACGAAGCTGGCAACCGCCACTCGCTTCGGTGCCACCGCCACGTTCAACGCGGCGACCACCAAGAAGCTGGACAAGGAGATCCGGGCGCTGAGCGGCGGTGGCGTCCACGTGGCGTTCGAGGCGGTCGGCAAGGCCGTCACCCAGGAGGCCGCCCTGAACTGCCTGACGACCGGGGGTCGTCTGGTCCTGGTCGGGTACAGCCCCGAGACACTTCCGCTCAACGCGGGCCGCGTCATGTTCCGGGAGATCGAGGTGGTTGGCTCGCTCGGCTGCCGCCCAGTCGACTACCCGCGAGCCATCGAGCTCGTCCGGCAGGGGAAGGTGCGGCTGATGGATCTCGTGACCCATCGTTTTCCACTCGAACAGATCGCGGAGGCACTCGACACCCTCCGGGGGGGCGATGCCATCCGCGTCGTGGTGACCCCATGAAGATCACCGATGCGCTCCTCGGCGAGCACGGCGCCTTCTATGCGCAGTTCGACCGGCTCGAGGAGACGATTCCGCACACGACGTCTGTCGGCGAAGTCCGGGAGCAGGCCGCGCTGCTGGCCGCCGCGCTGGTGTCTCACGCGCAGCTGGAGGACACCCTGCTTTTCGAGCGGATGCGGTCGGCCGGGGGCGACGAGGGGCTGCTGAGCACCATGGAGGCGGAGCATACGGAGATCGCCGGCCTGCTGACCCGCGCCCAGGGGTCCCAGGATGTCTCGGCGGCGCGGGATGACTTGCTGGACGCTGTGACCCTGGCCCGGGATCATTTCGCGAAAGAGGAACAGATCGCGTTCCCGCTGGCGGAGAGCATACTGGGCGCTGCCGGGCTCACCGCGCTGGGGGCGAGATGGTCGGCGCGGCGCGAAGTCTTTCTCGGGGACGGCTAGCCGGCGTCTCCCGCCGACATCTTGTGGGCCTTGCGGCCGCCCCGCGGAGTCCGATCAGTTCCCTGCCCTGCGGCCACCAGGGCCGCCGCCTTTGCAACCGTCCGCGCCGCGAGTTCCCGCGCCCCTTCGTGCAGTTCCTCACTCTCCTGCACGATGGCGACGTTCCGCTCCATGTCCTCCGCCGACCATCCCCGGCTGTGCGCGATGAACGGAAACTGGGGAAAGTCGAACCCGAGCTCCGAGAAGAACATCAGCATCTGCCCGGCCACCGCCTGCACGTTGTCCTGCCCACCCGTGATGATGAACGACGCCGCCTTGTCCTTGATCAGCACGCGGTTCCGGATGGTGACCTGGTTCTGAATACAGTTCATCCGCTCGATCAGCTTGAAGTAGAGCGAGCTCGCACTTCCCCACCGAATGGGGGAAGACAGGATGACCGCATCGGCCCAGAAGACGAGCCCCTCGTACACCTCGGCCATCTGGTCCTTGGAGTCCATTTGCGTGATGGAGCAAGGCCAGGTACAGGCGTGGGCGCTCTTGGAGTAGTAGCCCTCGCAGTTGCGGACCCGCAGGTCGTTCGCCTTGATCAGCTTCGTCTCTGCGCCGAGGGTGCCGGCGTGCGCCAGCGCGATCTCGAGCAACGCATCGGAAGTGGAATATCTGGGAAACTTGGCGTCCATCGCCGTCGTGGAGAGGCCGAGGACCCGGATCGGCCCGGGCTCGCGCGCGACGGGGCGCTCCAGCGGATGCCGCTCGTGGGGGGCCTTGTGGCGTTTGGTCACTGGCGTGGTGTTGACGAACAATCGTCCGTTTTCTTCGCGGAGTTCGTGGCGCGGGACACGGTCCTCCTCAAACCCCGGCTCACCTTCCCCCGTGAAACGATGAAATTTCCAGTGGTGCCAAGGACAGACGACATACTCCCCATCGAGCGTGCCGTCTCCCAGCGGCCCGGCTGCGTGGTTGCACACGCCTGACACCGCACCGAATTCTCCATTCTGGTAACTCAGCGCGATCTTCAGCTTCCCGATGCTGACCTGGCGCAGGGGGGTCTCCTTCAGCTCTGCAACGGGACCGAGATCGAGCCAGCCTGCATCGGCGATTGCGCTCATCGCGGGCCCTCTTCCGCCGCGTACCAGGTGGCCACCCGCCCGGTCAACGCGTTGAGTCCCTTGTCGGTATTGACGGCAATGGCAACGACCAGATGCTGGTCCGGGTACAGTGCCAGGACGGATATTCCACCGATCGACCCACCCGTGTGCGCCACGTAACGCCGGCCCTGCTGGTCGGTCCCAACGTTCCACCCAACACCATAGGACGTCGCAGTGCCGTCGCGCAGCGGCATCGGCGTCCACATCATCTCCCGCGTGGCGGCCGTCAGCAGCTTTCCGTCAAGCAACGCCTGCCCAAACCGCGCGAGGTCCTCGGTCGTGGAGAGAAATCCGCCGCTCGGCCATTTGTAGCTGTTGTCCACGTAGGGCGCGTTGCGGAGCGGGCTCCCGCTGTCCGGCCCCGCATAGAAGCTGGTCCGGCCCGGGATGATACTGTCGGGAAAATCGGCCAACGTGGCGTTCATGCCGAGCGGCGCGAAGACCCGGTCATGCATGAACTGCAGGTACGGCACCCCCGATGCCCCCTCGATGACGGCCCCGAGGAGGTTGTACCCGAAGGACGAGTAGCCGAACCGCGTCCCCGGCTCGAAGAGGAGCGAATCGTCCTCGAACATGCGGAGGCCGTCGCGGAGCGTCGGGTAGTACCGCTGATTCTCGAACTCACCCTCCTTATAGTGCCGAATGCCGGCCTGGTGACCGGCCAGCTGCCGGACGGTGACGGGCCAGGGCTTGCGGGGGAAGGTGGGGACATACCGCTGTACCTCCGCGTCGAGGTCAAGCCGTCCCTCATCGACCAGGAGGCCAAGTGCCACCGCCGTGAAGGGCTTTGCGATTGACCCGACGCGGTAGCGGGTGGTGGATCGCGCCGGGGCGGCCAGTTCCACGTCGGCCAGCCCGAACCCGCGATTCAGCACGACCTGGCCGTCGCGAATGACCGTCACCGAGGCCCCCGGAATCCCGAGCTCCCGCATGCGCGCCGGGAATACCGCCTCGACGGAGTCGCGGGGAACAACACGTGCTGCGCCTGCCACGGCCTGAGCCTCAAGAATCGCTCGGCACGGCCAGAAGCAATGCCAGTGTCAGCCACGTACGGGCCATCGTCATCCAGTGCTCCTCAGTTCAATTGCACGAGAACCTGGCGTCCACCCTCATCCACCGTGGCGTTCTTGAATTCGGCCATGAACCCCGGGCCGCGAATCGTCGTGGACCCCTCGGCGCGGGTCACGACGGGTCGTGCCGCCAAGACAACCTCCACCCACGAAATGCCGTTGAAGATCGGATGCGGACCGATGCCGTCGGTGCGCGCTTCGATATCTCCGTCAGACTCGTCCAATGCCGTCATCTGCCCGGCGTCGTTTCCCAGCTTCAAGAACCGGGTGTGGATCAGCCCTCCGTCGACTCGGTCGATGTTGAGGGGATCGAAACCCTGCGGCCAGAGTGGCTGCCCAGGCGCCGACTGGATCACCACACGCCACCCCGCCAGCATCTCAAAGGTGCGCTGCCGCTTCCCCCAGCCTTCGTGCACCGCCCCGGCATCGATTCGCGCGTCCCGCTTCGCGGCGCCGACCTGCACCGGCGTGAAGCCGCAGGGCACGGCGGCAGGAGCGCCCGGGCCGTTGAGCACCGCATCCAGCAATCCGTCCAGCGATTGGCGGTCGTTGGCCTCCAAGGCCTGCTGCCAGCCCGGGCTGAGGCGATCCAGCAGCAGCGCCCAGGCCGGCCCAATGAAGTAGGTCCGGTAGCGAACCGCCTCCGGCAGGAACTCGTCGGCAGGAATCGTCACCGTTGAGCCGCCGGTGGCGCGCAACTGGATGTAGGCTGCGAGTCCCTCATTGAGTTCGGTCAAGCGTTCATATGCGACAAACGACGAATCCAGCGCGGCGAACCGCTCTCGCCGGTAGGATAACGCCACGCGCGCCCAGCAGGCCGCACCGACGTCCTCCACGTTGGCGAGGGCGCGCCCGAGCGCCTCGGATTCCAGCCGTCGCGCGGCGAGGAGGTCAGCGTTGGCCACGGGATAGACAAGGAGATCGCCCTCATTGCCGGACCAGCCGGTGTGGTGACTGCGCTGGAAGACATGAAATGCCTCGTGGAGCGCCACCGCCGCCAGTTCCAATGGTGGCCGCTGATTCCGCGTGGCATCGAAGAGCAGCGTGGCCGACATGATGCCACCGATCTCGGCGCTGGTGTTTGCGGTGACGGCGGAATACCTGCCCGGAAACGTCCGCGTCGAGGCCGCAGCTCCCGCGACCGGCACGAATCCAGTGGGCGGGTTCGGGTGACGGAAAAGCCAGGTCTGCTGGCCGTCGTAGATCGCCAGCGGGATGGCCAGCGGATCGAACCCCGGCCAGAGGGCTCCTTCCCCCGCGATCCGCTCGACCTCGAGCTCGATCGCCGGCGCGCCGGTGGTGTCCTGCGCGGCGACCGGTGGTGATAGTGCCAGCAGGACGGCCCCGGCGGCCGTGACCGCTCGCCTCATCCCCTACTCCGAACCGGCAAAGCGCACACAGTAGATCGGTGGGAGGTGCTCGGAGATTGCCTTCCAGGAATCACCCTGATCCTCCGTAATCCAGAGCGACCCGGTGGTGGTCCCGAAGGCGAGCCGGTCACCGCTCATGTCGATGTCGAGTCCGTGCCGGTAGGTGATGTCGTAGGCGTGGCGCTGGGGCAGGCCGTTCGTGAGAGCCTCGAAGGTCCGTCCGCCATCTCGGGTGCGATTCACGATGACGCGCCCGTCCACGGGGATGCGATGCTGGTCGCTGATGCCGGGCACGAACCACGCCGTGCCGCCGTCCTGTGGATGGACGGCCACCGCGAACCCGAACGAGGACGGAGCGACCTCAAGCTCGCGCCAGGATGCGGCGTCGTCGGTGGAGCGGAAGATCCCGTTGTGGTGCTGTACCCACCATTCCTCGGGCTGGGCCGGGCACTGCACAAGTCGGTGGACATCTTGCAGGTAGGGGTCTCCCGCCTGTTCCGGGGGCATGTAATCCGCACGCATTCCGTGGCTGCTGATCGCCCAGGACGCCCCCCCATCGGTTGTGAGCCAGACACCGCCCGTCGAAACGCCAACCGCCACCCGGCGCGGATCGCGGGGATCCACGCTCACCGAATGGATGCCTGGGTAATCCGCTCCGCCACCGACCCATTCGAGTCGCTTCGGATGGTTCCAGAGCGCGGTGTTGAGCTCCCAGGTCATTCCCCCGTCGTCGGAACGAAAGAGGCCGCCGGGAATGGTCCCGCACCAGAGCGACCCCGGCCGGGCGGGATCCGCCGGCTCGAGCGCCCAGATCAACTGCACGCTGTCCGGGATGGTGCGCCCCATTGGATCCACGCGCGGTGCCGTGCCCTCCGCCCGCGCCGGGAGCGCCGGTGGGGTGATCTCCTCCCACTTCCGGGCCCCTTTGCGCAGGCGGTGGAGCTTGACGCCGAAATGCCCGTGGCCGAGCGCGACGTAGACGGTGCCATCGCGAGGGTCCGGCAGGACCAGCGTGGCGTTGTCGCCGAGGAAGTGGGTCTTCTTCACGGTCCATCGGGTCTTTCCGCGCTCGACCTGGAAGAGACCCTTGCGGGTGGCGGCAAAGAGGCGGGTGCTCATCGGGTGGTTCCTCCGTCCCTGTGGAATCAGCCCCCGGAGAGGGCCTGCATGACATACAGCTTGGAGTCGGTCTGAACCGCGTCGCTGAGGCCGGTGCGATCCCTGATCATCCTGCCGTCGAGGAAGATCGCCATGTGCTTCCGCAGCTCGCCCTGCTCGTCAAGGACGTAGCCCCGCGCCATTGGGTTTCCGGCGAAGACGGCGTCGAGCACCTCTCGTACGGTGCGGCCGGCGACTTCCGTGGGCGGACACGCCACGTGGCGCTGAATGTTCTCCGTGAATGCTACCGTTGGCATGGAATGCACCTCCCTAGAACCCGCCGCCACCGCCCCCGCCGCCGCCACCCCCTGAGGACCCACCACCGCTGAACCCCGATCCGCCCGAGCTCCGTGGCGCGGAACTCATGGTGCTGCCCGCCCGAGTCGAGAGCGCCGAGATCCGGGAAGAGAAAGTCCGTGAGTTGAAGCCAGACATGTTGGTCCCGACGTACCAGGTGGGCGGTTCCCGGTAGATATCCTCGAAGGCCTTGGCCCACTTGGCTTCCACACCAAACGCCATGGCATACGGCAGGAATCTCTCGAACATCTCCGGCGTCTTGACGACCCGCGCGAATCGATCGCTCTCCACGCGGTGCAGGAACTCCTCAAAGCCGCGGGTGTCCTCGTAGGTTCTGGCTCCCGCGACGGTGCGCGCCGGCATGAAATAGCCGAAGACCATGACGATCGCCCCGCTCAGCACGGCGGCTACGATGAACGTCACAGGCGACATTCCGATACTGTCACCGATCGCCGCGCCGGCAATGGCCAACGGGAAAGTCAGGATCACCGCACCCACCATCCAGTACGCCCGGACCCGGTCGGGCCGGGAACGGTACAGCCCGCGCTCCACCAGCCGGTCGAAGGCGGCGTTCTTGATACCGGGGAGATGGGTGTAGAACTCGTCCTCGAGATCCGACAACTCCACGGTCCTCGCGCCGTGCTCGAACATGCCGTCCAGGACGCGCTGCTCATGCCGCTCCAGCGCCCGGGCTCCAGGCTTGGGGTCCAGGCGATGAAAGACATACTCCTGATGCTTGAAGAGGCCGAAGAGCACCTTCTCTTCCTTCTCCTCGATCGTCAGATACCCATTCACGGCGAGGTCGACGATGGTGGCGGTGATGTCGCGCATATCCACCGATTCATCGATCATCGTGCCCGCCTCGGCGGGGGTCAGCCCCTTCGGCGGATCATACCGCACACCGATGGGGCGTTCCTCCGGATCGCGTCCGACGCGACGCCAGAGCGTGAACATCCCCAGGAAGACAAGGATCGGCAGGCCGAGTGGCCAGTTGCTGGCAAAGAACCCGGCGGCCCGCTCAGCCGACGTCGGCTCAGGAGTCACCCCCTTGTCCCATCCCACGACCGCCGTCACGCCCTCGTGGAAGCCGAGCGGCTGGGCCATGGTCACCGAGACCGACGACCCGTCGATGGCCACCTCCGCGTTCTGCGAGGTGGAGCCATACGCCCCGTCGAAGGCAATGGCCCGGACACCCGAGACGCTGGGCGGCAGTTCAATACGCGCGGAGACGGCCTCGATCGGAACATCCCACTCGTCGCCCGTGATATTCCAGTAGAGCTCGTCGTGGTCCTCGAAGAAGCGAAGCCCGTTCGTCGCCCGGTAGTGGAGCACGACGGTCTTGGTGGCGTTGTTCGCGCCGGGCACCCAGATCTTCAGCTTCAGGTAGTGACGCTCGCGCGAACGCTCGACTTTGAGCGTATTCCCATCGCCGTCCGTCGCGCGGATATCCTCCAGCCGCAACGTCCAGGAAAACCCCTGCGGGGTCCTGTACTTGACGGGAACGGTCCGGTACACGCCGTTCCACTGGCCACTGAACGCCACGGTGATCTGTTCGGTGACATCGACTCCGCCATCGGTGTTGACGGTGATGCGAGCGTCGAATTGCTTGATGGCCAGCGAGCGCTGCGCCGCCACCGGCGCCGCGACCAGCAGGAGCGCGAGAGCGATCGCGAGCCGCCTCACGGCTTGGCATCCAGGTCGACGGTCGGCACGGCACCCTCCCCGCGATCGCTCAACCCGAAGAACTCCGCCTCGTGGAACTTGAACAGCCCGGCGACCAGGTTCGAAGGAAATTGCTGGACCTTGGTGTTCCGGTCGCGCACCACGGCGTTGTAGTACCGGCGTGCATTCTGGATATGATCTTCGATCTCCGTGAGATTCTTCTGCAGTGTCAGGTAGCTCTCCCCCGCCTGAAGTTCAGGATATGCCTCGGCCAGGACGAAGATCTGCCGGACGGCACTGGCCAGCACCCGTTCGGCCTCCCCGGCGGCCGCCGGTCCCCCCGCCTTCACCGCCCGGTTCCTCGCCTCGACCACCGCCTCAAGCGTCCCCCGCTCATAGCCCGCGTGCCCCTTGACCGTCGCCACCAGCGACGGGATGAGGTCATGACGCCGCTTGAGCTGGACATCGATGTCGGCCCAGGCATTGTCGGTGAGCTGACGGAGGCGGGTCAGCGCGTTGAAAGTGAAGACCCCGTACACCACGCAGGCGACGGCAAGGAGAATGATGAGTGTCATGGGGATGATCCTCCCGTGGCAGCAGCGACAGGCGGCCGCGATGCGAGGAGGGTAAGGCCGACGATTCCGAGCAAGCCCCCGGCCGCGACCCACATGGGGTGTGGAATCAGCCAGAGATTGTACAGCGTTGCCGTGAAGATCACACCGCCCACCGTGAGCCCGGGCCACCTGGCGCCACTTTGAGCGATGCGCGAAGCGGTGGAAACGCCCACCCACGTCCCGAGAAACCACGCGGCGAGGACGAAGAGGAACGAACCGATGGGTATCAGGGGGATGGCAGCGGCAATCGAGGCCGGATCTGTCGGATCCATGCCGGCCGGGGGCGGGATCAAGCGGTGGCCAAGAGTCTCCACTAGTCCGATCAACAGGATCGCGATCACCAGTCCGACGACGGTTCCGAGTATCGATCGGCCCATGCGTCCCTCCGGATTGGGGTCAGTCACTAAGACGGCGTGACAGCTGCCACGCGAGCCCGCCGATCACCAATACAATCGCCAGTTGTATGATATCCCCCAGCGGCCGGGAAGCCAGCAACCCGAGCCCCACGAGGACACAGGCGGCCGCCACCACCGTCCCGGCCGGGACCTTGAACGCGACCGGAGCGTTCCCACGCCGCCGCCGGAGCACCGGAAGCGCCGCGCAGGTCACGATATACACGATGACACGGAGGCCGACCGTAATGGAGACCGCGGTGGCGAACGTAGTCACCACCGTGAACAGGAGCATGCCGACCGCGGAGACCAGCAATCCTACGTGGGGGGTCCGGTACCGCGGATGTACCGCCGCGATCCGGGCCGGCAGCTGACCCCGCTCCGCCATCGCGAAGGGCATCCGTCCCGCCCCCAGCAGGATCGCATGCGCCACGCCGAAGGTGGAGAGCAGGGCGCCCGTCACCATGATGAATGCGCCCGCGCTCCCGAAGGCGCGCTCGGCGGCATCGGCCAGCGGCCGCGCCGAGTTCCCGAGATCGGAAAGCGTGCCGACGGCCACCACCTGGACGCCGACATACACCAGCGCGACAATGGTGAGGCCTGCCAGGAGGGCAAAGGGAACGGTCCGGTCCGGATCCCGGACCTCACCGCTGGGGACTCCGAGGACCTCGAATCCGCTGAACGCGTAAATGGCGAGCAGGACGGCGCTGGCGAGCGCCGGGGCGCTGGGCGTGGCCGTCGGCATCAGGAGCACCGGGTCCACGTAGAAGAGGCCGACCAGGACGAACAGTGCGAGCGGCACCAGCTTGGCGGCCGTGAAGAAGTTGTTGACCGTGCCCGCCCGGCGCACACCGAGCACGTTGACGGCGGTCAGCACCGTGACGATCCCCGTGATGATCACGATCCGCGCTGGGCCGCTGGAGAGTGCCGGATTGAACCAGCCGAGATAGTCCACGAAGAGATTGGTGACCGCCGCAAAGCCGCCGAGCTGGGTGACCCACATCAGCCATCCGACTTCAAATCCGACGGCGGGACCGAAGGTCTCGTACGCATAGAGATAGGGGCCGCCGGTGGCCTCGAACGCGCTCCCCACTTCCGCGAAGCAGAGCGTGATGCCGAGCACCACGATGCCGGCCAGGAGGATCGCACCCACGCTCCAGGGACCGACCGCGAGGTAGAGGACGGCGGGGATGCCGAAGATGCCGCCGCCGATGACGCGGTTGACGGCAAAGGCGGTCAGATCGCGCCGGCCGAGGGCGCGGACCAGCGTGGGACGCGAGGGAATAGTCACGCTTCAATGTACTACGCGGCGGGGCGACCGGGAGGGATCAGACCAGTTGCTGGTCGGTCAGGACCGTGATGGCGAGGTAATCGGTGCGGGGCACGACGGTCGAGAGGACAGGGGCCGTCAAACCGGCACCGTCACTTCGGCGGAAGGTGATCTCCCTGGTGATCGGCGCCGGGGATTCGATCCCGGGCGACTCGTCGCCGATGATCAGCCCCAGCGCGGCGCCCAGGCGGACGAGTTCCCCCGGCGACTGGTACCCCAGCAATTCGACGAACGCTCGGTTCGCGAGCAGCGGCGAGGCGTTGCTGTCGAGGAGGCAGAGGGGATGCGGGGCCTGATCGAGGAGGCAGCGAAGCAGTTCGGCGTTGTGCCGCAGGGTGTCCTCCACCCTTCGACGCTCCGCGGCCGCCTGCTTCAGATCTGCGACCTGCTTGCGGAGGTCGGTATTCTCATTGACGAGTTCCTGCTTGCTGCGGTGTTGATCCCGCATTCCCGACTCCCGCTCGCAGTGGATGGTCTACCCATCGTGACGAGCGGGAGGGCGATAGTGACACAGTCACGATATGGAACGCGGCCCTGCCCTGCCTCTCACCTCCACCTCATGCCGCCCCCCGTCATCCACCAATCGAACGATCCCGTCCGCCACAGGAACGCCGTCGACGGTCACGTCGGCGCCATGCGTTCGGATTTCGGCGGGCCGCTCGACCCGGATCGCGTAGAGGCTCCGCCCATGCCGGTAGTCGATTTCAAACCGGGGCCAGGCGGCGGGTACGCACGGCACGATCGTAAGAGTGTCCCCCTGCTTCGTGAACCCGAGCAGTGACTCAAGCCCGACGCGATACATCCAGCTCGCCGATCCGGTGTACCAGGTCCACCCTCCGCGCCCGACATGCTCGGCGGCGGTGTAGATGTCCGCCGCGACCACGTACGGTTCCACCTGGTACACGGCGACTCCCTCTGCCGTGGCCGTGTGAGTGAGCGGGTTGAGCATCCGATAGAGCTCATGCGCCCGTTCTCCGTCGCCGAGCATCGCCGCCGCCTGCACGGCCCAGAGTGCCGCATGGGTGTACTGCGCCCCATTCTCCCGCACGCCGGGGAGGTACCCCTTGATGTATCCCGGATCGTGGGTGCCCTGATCGAACGGCGGCGTCAGCAGCATGACGAGATTGGCATCGCTGCGGACCAGGTGCGCGTAGAGCGACGCCATCGCCTGCGTCTGCCGGGCGGGCTGCCCCGCCCCCGAGATGACACTCCAGCTCTGGGCGATGGAGTCGATTCGGCACTCATCGGCGCCGGCCGATCCGAGTGGCGTGCCATCGTCGTAGTAGGCACGGCGATACCAGGCACCGTCCCATCCATGCGCCTCCACGGCGGCCACATAGCGATCCGCTTCCTTCCGGAACTCCGCAGCCACGGCGTGATCGCCGCGCTCCTCCGCCTGCACGGCAAAGGCACGGCAGGTGGTGATCAGGAACCAGGCGAGCCAGACGCTCTCCCCTTCTCCTCCAACGCCCACACGCGAGAAGCCATCGTTCCAGTCGCCCGTGCCGATCAGGGGGAGTCCGTGGCGGCCGCGGGTGCAGGCGCGGCGGAGGGCGCGCACGCAGTGCTCGTAGAGGCTCGCGCGCTCATCGGCAATCTGCGGCGCATCGTAGATCTCGTGCTCACCCGGCTGGAGCGGGCGCATCGCGAGGAACGGCACCACCGCATCCAGCACGGTCGCATCACCGGTGGTGCGGATGTACTGCTCGACGGCGAATGGCAGCCAGACGAGATCGTCGGAGAACCGGGTGCGGACACCGCGGCCGGTATGCGGATGCCACCAGTGCTGCACGTCCCCTTCCACGAACTGCCGCGCGGCGGCCCGCAGCAGGTGCTCCCGCGCGAGGGCTGGCTCCGCGTAGACCAGGGCCATCCCGTCCTGCAGCTGATCACGGAAACCAAAGGCCCCTGAGCTCTGGTACAACCCCATGCGCGCCCAGATCCGGCTCGACAGCGACTGGTAGAGGGCCCATCGATTCAGCATGACGTCGAGATTGGAGTCGGGCGTGCGCACCGTGATGGCAGACAATCGGTGTTGCCAGTCGCCCACGCTGTCCTCGATCGCCTCACGGGCCGCGGCCGCCGTGGCGAAACGGCCGATCGTCTCCCGGGCCGCCGCCTCCCCTGATGTCGCGCCCAGAACCGTCGCGAACTCCCGCGTCTCCCCCGGCTCGAGCACCAGCGTCCACTGGAGCGCCGCGCAGGGATCGAGCCCGAGCCCGGTCCGCTCATCGAGCACCCCGCGCCGCAGGGCCGCGGGATCCCCCAGCGTCCCGTGCCGACCGATGAACTCCCGGCGGTCGGCGGTGTGCGAGGTCACGGGCTCGGTCACCGCCAGGAACGCCACCTGATCCGCGAATGTCTGGTCAAAGAGATTCTGGGCCAGGACGGCGCGGTGGGTCTCGTCGAAGGTGGTCCGCACGTGATGCCAGGTCGTCTCGCGTTTGACGCCGAGGGTCCACTCCGCGTAGGCCGTCACGGTGAGCGTCCGGCGCCGCTCCGAACGATTGGTCACCCGGATGAGGGAGAGCTTGGCTGCCGTATCCCGGGGGATGCCCACCGTGAGGTCGGTCGCGATCCCGTCCTGATCGTGCCGGAAGGTGGAGCGGCCCGGTCCGTGCCGCACTTCCCATGCGCCGGTCGACGGAACGGGAGCCGGTGTTGCGCTCCAGCGCACGCCGGAGTCTTCGTCGTGGAAGTAGATCACGTCGCAAACGGGATCGGTGACCGGATCGTTGTGCCAGGGTGTCAGGCGGAAGAAGTAGGAGCTCTCGGCCCAGGTGCAGCCGGCGCCCCGTTCTGTCACCAGGAATCCGCCCTTCCGGTTGGCGATGACATTGGCCCACGGCGCGGGCGGCAGGTGGTCGCCCGTCAACTGGATGACATAGTCGCCGTCGGGGGCGAGCCTGCCGATACCGTTGCCGGTCGCCCCCGCCTCCTCGAGCCCATCGGTGGACGGCCGCGGGAGCGGGGCCCGTGGGCTGATCCTGCGTTCGGCAGGCACCGGAATCAGGGTGTCGTCGTCGTCCGACCGAGTGCGCGTCACGGCGGCCGGCACGATGCGGCTGAGCGGCCGTCCATCGCACGGGATGTGCACCCGCGCCGTGGCGGAGAGCATGAGGTAGTCATCGGGATTGAAGCTGTCGCGCCGCCGGATGAACACGCCACCCGGCTGATCGACCAGCGTGGTGCCGCTCGCCGCGAACATTTCGTCGGTGATCGCCTGCCGGAGCTCCTGCAGGTAGTCGTGGGGCTGGCCGATGACGACGACCAGGTCGACGGTGAGGCCGTGGCGCCGCCAGAACCGGTGCGCGGCAAACACCTGACGCAGCGTCGGCAACCCCTTCACGGCGTCGATCACCGCCAGGAGGATCGGCAGGTCACCAGAGATGCCGTGCGTCCACAGGCGGGATTGCGGCCCCTGGTTCCGGCGCAGTTCGTCGGGAGGCGGCCGAAGCGCTTCCCGGGCATACAGCAGGTGCCCGGCAATCTCCTGGAAGACGGCGGATTGTGTACCGTCGATGCCCGCATGCCGCAGGTCGATCTGCGTGACCATCCACGCCAGGTCGAGCGCACGCTGTGCTGCGTGCGGCGTGTGATACCGGTCCGCGAGTTCGAACGCCGCGGCCCGGGAGGTGGCGACCAGCGTCGTAAAGGCCACGGTGACCGACTTGCCGCTGGCCACGCGCACTCGCGTGCGGAGCGCAATAACCGGATCAAGGACCGCGCCCGTCGTTCCGGACAGCGGCCCGTCCTGGTCGAGCGCGGCGGGATTCCGCAGGGTCCGCCCCCGCCCGATGAACCGGGCGCGGTCGGTTTCGCAGGTGACAGGTCCCACCCGGTCCGCACCGGCGTCGACGAGGTGCACGCACCACGGCGCCGGCTCGTCCGCCCGCCGCGGCCGGCGGCGTGCCGTGATCGCGTCACACCATTCATGCCATTCGGTCTCCACGAACAGGTTGGCGAACGCGGGATGGGCGGCGTCCGTCTCGGCCGATCCCATCACCACCTCGCCGTAGCTGGTGAGTTCGATCTCGCGTGTGTCGCTGCCGTAGTTGGTCAGGGTGATCCGCCGGACTTCCGCCGCATCCGCCGGGACGACCACGATTTCGGTCCGCGTCTCGATCTCGCCGTCCACCCGGTGGAGGGTGACACGATCCGGGGCGAAGTGGGCGTGATACGTGTCCGCATCCACGCCGGTCGGCTGATAGCCCACCGACCAGGTCCGATCCATCGTGACATCCCGCACGTAGCAGAATTGGCCGGTGTCGTCGGTGGTCCCATCGGCGCGCCACCGGGTGACGGCCAGATCTTCGTATCGGCTGTAGCCGCCGCCCGCGTGGGTCACCATGACCGTATACGGGAGGTCTCCCAGCAGCGCGACGCGCGGCTGCGGGCTCTCCGGCGACGTCACTTGCCGGACCACCGTCGGTTCTGCCGCAGTATCCCCGGCGGCGTCCTCGGATCGCTCGCCGGGCGGCTTCTGCACCACCAGCCGGCGCGGGACGCGTTCCTGCAGCAGCAACTCGGCGGCCCGGACCATCGCCTCCTGGTGAAACCGCCGCGGCCAGACGCCCTGATCCAACAGGTTGGTGAGCGCCACGAGGGTCATGCCGCAGTGATGCGCCATGATCGTCTTCACCACCGCAAAGCGAGCGCCGGGCGGGCGCCGGCTGAAGTCGAGGGCGTCCCAGAAGCCGTATGGACCGAATGCGCCCAGTTCCTCGAGGGCCGTCAGGTTCGCGAGCGCGACCGCGGGTGTCAGCATCGCCGCCAGCGCCGAGGCGTACGGCGCGACCACCAGGTCCCGGCCGAGGTCGCGCTTGAGCGCGAGGTCGGGCACACCGAAGGCGCGATACTGATAGGTCAGGTGCTGGTCCCGGATGTTGTAGGCGCTCTCGCTCACCCCCCACGGCACCCCACGCTCCTGGCCATACGCGATCTGCGCCTGCACCGCCCCGCGGTCACTCTGGTCAAGCAGGGTTCCCCGGAACGACTCCATGACGAGCAACGGCATCAGGTACTCGAACATGCTTCCGCTCCACGAGACCATCATCGGCATGCCGTCCCGCTGGATCAGCCCGCGTCCCAGCCGGAACCACGCCTCCACCGGCACGTCGTCCTTGGCGATCGCGACGAAGACTGCGAGTCGCGCCTCGGAGGCGAGCAGGTCATAGGCGGAGGCATCCATCGTGTGCGAATCGGGGTGGTACCCGATCGCGAAGAGCCGGGTCGCCGGATCGAAGAGGAACCCGAACTCCATCGTCATGACGAGGCGGTACGCCCGTTCGGCCAGCGCCTGCAATCTCGCGCCCACGTCATCCGTGCCCGACTCGCTTCCCGTGGATGTCGGCGGAACGAGGTCCAGGCAGGCCTGCCGGAGCGCCACGAGGTGCCCGGCCAGGTTTCCGCTGTCGACGGTGGAGATGTACGCCGGCTCGAGAACGTGCAGGTCCTCAAGTGAATACCAGTTGTAGAAATGCCCGCGGAAACGGGGCAGCGTCCCGAGTGTATCGAACGCACGCTCCAGGCGTTGGACCATCTCCTCCACACTCAGCAGCCCGAGGTCGTGGGCACTCACCGTCGCGAGCAGCTGCAGACCGATGTTGGTGGGGGAGGTGCGCATCGCGACCTCCTCGACGGGATCGCACTGCACGTTATCCGGCGCAAGCCAATGCGTCTCCGGCCCGACGAATCGGTCGAAGAACCGCCAGTGCCGCTCCGCATACCGTTGCGCGAGCCCCCGGCTGGACGCCGGGAGTCGATCGTCCGTGATGGCAGGCGAGGCGAGTTGCGTGGCGACCATCGGGGACAGCATCCACAGCAGCGTCAGCGGCCAGACCGCCAGCTCGAGCGGCAGGAGCGTGGCCACCGAACCGCCCCCTGCCATGAGCTCCCACGCCGCTACGCCGGTGATGGCGAGGGCGACGAGACCGCTGAAGGCGACGGCGCGGGACATCGCCTGCCAGTGCTCACCATACGTCCCCGCAGTTGCACGCTGGACCTGGGCCGCCGCCTGCCACTCCAGCAGGTGGCGGCGGGTCGCGTAGAGTCGCACCAGGGTGCGCCCGATCGCATCGAGGGAGAGCCAGGCCTGGTGCGGCAGGAAGACGACGGCCAGGGCGATCTGGTTGACGCTGTTCCCCGCGTCACGTCCGATGGAGGCGTAATAGGCGCGCCAGGACTTGTCGCCCGGCGGCCGCAGCGCCGCCAGCAGGAGGGAAATCACCCAGGGCGCCGCGATCGCACCGATACCGAGGAGCGTCCAGCGAATGGGTGAACCGGGAAGGATGGTCCAGCCAGCCAGGATGAGGGCCAGCTGCGAGACCTCCACCAGGCTGCGCCGGAGGTTGTCCAGGATCTTCCACCGGGAGACGAGCGACAACCGGTTCGGTTCCGGCCCATCGGGCCCGGGGACCGTCTCGCGGAGCCAGGGGAGCAGCTGCCAGTCACCGCGGATCCACCGGTGCTTTCGCCTGGCATGGGCTGCATAAGTGGAGGGATAGTCGTCGTAGACGATGATCCCGGTGGCCAGCCCCGCCCGGGCGTAGTTGCCCTCGATCAGGTCGTGGGAGAGCAGCGTGTTTTCGGGAAACCGTCCGTGTGTCGCCTCGGCGAAGGCGTCCACGTCGTAGATCCCCTTCCCCGTGAAGCTCCCCTCGCCGTAGAGATCCTGGTAGACGTCCGAGACCGCGGTGGTGTACGGATCCACTCCCGGCTGGCCAGAGTGAATTGCTGCGAAGCGCGACTTGAGCGCACTCGGCAGCGTCACGCCGACGCGGGGCTGCAGGATGCCGTACCCCTCGACGATCCGACCGAGATGCGGATCGTACACGGCACGGTTGAGCGGGTGGGCCATCGTCCCGATCAGCGCCGCCGCCGCTCCCTGCGGCAGCATCGTGTCGGCATCGAGCGTGATCACGTATCGCACGCTGCGCAGCGGCGACGGATCGCTGCTGACCAGGTTGAAGGCGTGGTGAGCGCCCGTCCGAAGGAATCGGTTGAACTCCGCCAGCTTGCCCCGCTTTCGTTCCCACCCCATCCACACGCCCTGCTGCTCGTTCCAGCGACGGGGACGGTGCAGCAGGTAGAACTCGTCCACCTTCCTGGCGCCCGGGTAGCGGGCATTGAGTGTCTGGATCCCCTCGCGCGCGGCGGCCAGGATCGCCTCGTCACCCGTCGTCGTTTCGGTGGCCGCGTCGGTGAAGTCGCTCAGGATCGCGAAGTGCAGGTGTCCGTCGCGATTGGCCAGGTAGAGGACTTCGATGTTGCTCAGCGCGTCTTCCACATCCTCGACGCCGCCGAAGAGGGTGGGGACGACGACGACGGTCTGCAGTTCCTCGGGAATGCCGGCCTCGAGGAGATCGAGGCTCGGCAGTACCCGCGGGGGAATGACGGCCGTCACCAGTTGGTTCGCGGCACTCACCCCGATGTCCCAGGCGGGGAGGAAGGTGAAGAGGAGAATGAGCGGCAACGCGATGCCCACTGAATCCACGCCCGCGAGCAGGACTACCGCCGCCAGCGCGAGGGCGGTCAGGACACCGAGCCCGCCCACCAGGACCAGGTCGGCGTGCTTCCGCACCGCCCGGAACGCACGTTCGGTGAGGGCCGGTACGCTGTCGGCCGAACGCTCAAGCGCAGACAACCCGTCGTCAATCAGGAAGTATCCGACGTGATGCCGGCGCGCCGCCGAGGGCCCCTCGCCACTCTCCGCGGCGGCCAGGTCGATGGCGAGCTGTGCCACCGTCGGTTCTGGCTTCCCGCTCCGCCTCGCGATCTTCTCCACCACATGCCGGTACAGGTCCCGGGTCCCGAAGGTCATCCGAGCGTAGAACCCGGCGGGATCGGTGCGCAGGATCGACTCGATGACGCTTTGCCCCTCGACAAACCGCCGCCAGTCCCGCCGTCCAATGGTGCGCAGGCTGGTGATGCTGTTGGCCATGATGATCTGGGTGTGCGCCACCCGCTGCGTGGCGCGGGCCGTGGCATCGTCCGGGCGCCACTGCTCGTCGTGCATCCACTGTTCAAGCCAGGCGAGGGCTGGAGAGGCGCCAGCCGAGAGGCGAAGCTGCGACAGGAAGCGGGATACGAAGATGGGGGTCAGCTGCTGGCGGGTGGCCACAACGTCCCGCATCGCGTTGGTCAGCGCCTCACCGTCGCGCTCGGAGGCCTCGTGGATCCGGCTGGCCCAGCGGTCGGCCGCGGCGATCTGGTCTAGGCGTTGCACCGTCCGCAGCGTCATGCGGCGCACATTCTCGATCAGCCCGAGCCGCAGCATGGCCGGGATGGCCCACAGCTCGCCGATCGAGAGCGGCTCGACCTCCTGGAAGGCGTGCACGAAGAGATCGACGTTGTCGAGATCGATCCGGCCCTCCGAATGCGAGATCAGGGCGATCGCGACTTCGTACACGCGGGGATACCCGGTCAGGGGGCCGTGGGAGAGTTCCGGCAGTTCCCGGTAGTAACCGCGCGGCAGCGCCGCGCGCACCTCCTGCATGTGCTCCTGGATGACGTGGTAGTTGTCGAGCAGCCATTCGCCGGAAGGATCCGGCTCCCCACCCTCCGCGACGTCGCGTGCAATCCGGGTGTAGGCCCCTTCGAGCAGCTTCCGGGTGTTGTCGAGTCGTGTCAGCAGTCGCGCCCGACGGCGCCTCGGCGGCGGCGACGCCAGTTGCTGGCGCCGCGCCACCACCCGCGCGCGCTCGGCCAGATGCTCCGCACCGAGCAAGTCACCCTGGATCGGACCGGTGAGCAGGTCCTCCGCCGCGTCGGTCGGACGCTGCAGCGCGCTCCGAAGGCGGCTTCGAATGGACGGCATCAGGGCGTTCCGGCCGGGGGAAACGGGGGCGGGGGGCACGTCGCGAGGGGAAGTGACACGATCATCGCGTGAAAGATAGTCCTATTGCACGGCGGGGCGGCGCCGAAGCGCCGCCCCGCCCAGCCCAGCCCTGGAGTCCAAGCTCACTTGGTCGGAGCAGGTTCCCGACGAAACTGTTGATGGTTCCCAGGCTTCCAGGTCGTGCCGCCGTCCTCACTGTACTCCATCTTGGATTCGAAGGCGTCAGCGGACACGTTGTATCGCGTAAAGCGGAGTTGGCCCGTGCCACCATCGGCCGTCTTGAACTCGGGTGTCGTCCGGACCTCCTCCCCGAGGGGACCGATCATCTCCCAGAGCCGACCGTCGGCGCCGACGGACACCATTTCGATCTGCTCCTTCTTCTCGTTGATAAAGAAGAGGATGCCGGAGATCTGCGACAGCTCGGGAATCCTGCTCACCCCGGACACAACCCGATCGGGCACCACCCAGGTGAATTCGTAGGTCCCCGTGACAGACCGCGCGACCGTGCCATCCTCCTTGAGGAATTCGGTCGTGACCGCCCATCGGCCGACCGTGTTCCGCAGCTGATCAACCGAGCGTTCCAGTGCGGTTGGTTCGGTCGAGGCCTGCCCCACCAACGGGGCGGGGGCAAGGAGCACGGCAGCGAGGAGAATGGGACGCATCAGACGGTCTCCGGTCGATCGGGGGATGAGCGCAGCAACCGTACTCGACGGAGACGCCCGGCCGACGTGCGGCCACACACGCTAGGCGTACCTGGCCTCGGCACGGATCAGCGTGGTGGCGATCACGTCATAGAGGAAGTGCACCACCATCGCCAGCACGAGCGTCCCGGTGAGGACGACCAGGCCCTGCATCACGAGGCCCACGAGGAACACCCATCCGGCACTTCGCCACCCTTGCACCGTATGGGCGAGCGCGAACGCAACGGCGGACAGCACGGCGGCGGCCCACCCGCTGCCCAAGCGCGTACCACAGGATGGCGAATGCCACTCCACGATAGGCGGCTTCTTCGGCCACGCTGGCCGCCACGATGGTGGCAAGCTGCAGCATCCGTTCCCGCCCGGTGCGCGGCGAGAGCCGGTACACCATCATCGTCCGACGATCATCTGCCGTGAGTCCGAGCCGAGCCAGCGCGCGAATCCCCAGACAGGTGAGGAGGGCCGCCGCAGCCTGCAGGAGCGCAGTCCCGCCGAGGTCGGGCACCGCGAAGATCCGAAATTCGAACCCGCTGCCGACCCGCCAGGCGAGGTAGAGGAGCAGGGCCTGCAGCAGAAAGCTGCTGACCCAGACTTGGTTTGCGATGGGGGCGGTCGTTCCCTCTGCCCCGTCAAACGCCGCGCGCAGCCGACGTCCGCTGCGGAGCGCCATCCAGGGCAGAAGGAGGAAGATGACCGACAGGAATGCCAGCGAGGGTGTGCCGGGCAGGCTCACCGCCTACCCCATCCGGCGGTAGTCGCCGTCGAACAGCTTCTTCCAGGTACGGCCGTCCTGCGACATCTCCATCGAGGTGGCGATGCGATCGGGGTGGGAGTAGTCCGAGCGCATCCGGACATGCATCGGCGGCCCGCCGTGGCCCAGGACAAGAACATCATCGGTGAACTTGCCGGTGAAATGTTCCGGCGGTGAGCCCATCGAGTCGACCCACGTCATCGCATAGAGTTCGGACTTCGGGTCGAAGGTATAGACACCGTGGCCGCCAAACGTCACGGCGCCGTCCCGGGTCTGTTGATAGTCGACCACCAGCGCGAATCCACCGACCGCGACTCGGCCCACGGTCCGGCCGACCGCGGTGCCCCCCTTCGGGTCCCAGGCAGAGGGGTACATCGTCTCCGTCCCCTCCCACGTACCGGCCATGGATTCAAACTTCTTGTGTCCGGCGGCAGGTGCGGGCATGCCCATGGTTACCTCACCTTTGGTGACAGCCTTCTACCCAAATCAGACTGACGATGCAGTCCGCCAGCGCTCAGCCAGCGTTCCCCTTCATCTTGTCCTGCATCGCCCGCATCTCCTCGCGGTTGGGCCCAAACAGGCCGGGCGGCACACCGCCCGCCAAGCGACACATCAGGACGAGCTGCCCTCGATGGTGAATCAGGTGATACAAGAGCTGGACCCAGAGAATCTGGCGTATGGTGAGGGTGCGGCCGTCGAAAAACGTTGCGGAACGGTTGATAGCACTCGGATCGAGTGCCCTGACCCGTGCAACCGCGGCTTCGTGGACCTTCCGATATCCCGGCGCCAACAGCTGCACCTCACGCGGACGTTTGAGGTCGGGCGGTTCGTCGGCGAAGCTGAACCGCCCTTCCGCAATGCCAAAAGTGAGGCACGCGTCGATTTCGCTGAGATGCCAGGCCAGTTCGCCCAGTGACCGGCCTTCGGGATCAGGCCTGAACTCGTACTGATCTCGCGGGAGCGCCTCCATCAGCCGAATAGCGCCGTTGGCCTCTTCGTCCCAGACGGCACAGAAGATGTCGATTTCCGTCGGGTGTGACATGTCGTCTCCCCTTCCTGAATCCGGGTCACCGTCTCCACACCCGAGGTGCGCTGCCTCCTCAGGCCGGCTTGATGTTCTGGTTGGTGGCCAGGACGTTGTCCGGATCGTACTTCCGCTTCAGCTCCGCCAGGCGCTTGTAGTTCGGGCCATAGGCGGCCTGGACGCGATCACCCTCGTCGGAGGTCATAAAGTTGACGTAGGCGCCCCCGGTCGCGAATGGAGCCGACGCCTTGAAGAAGGCGCGGGACCACTCAATGCAGCGCTTGTCGTCGGTGGCGGCATCCCACCGTCCATGCACGTTCATCACGAACTGTGCGTCCCGGGCGGCGTAGGCCGTCGACTCCGCGCTCGGCTTGGAAGTGGCCGCGCCGAGGCCGGCAAAGAAGATCTCGCATTGCGGCGACGGCAAGGTGGCGATGGACGCGAGCACGGCGTCGAACAGGCCGTCCTCGAGTTTCGTGAAGTTGTGCGACTTCCAGTAGTTGCGCGCTCCCGGCGTCAGCAGCGGATCGAACGCCTGCTGCCAGTTCGCGTACGGCTGTACGCCGATGAACTCACCGACCGGCGTGCCCCAGTGCCGCAGCGGTTCGACGAGCCCCTCGCCCTGCTTCGGGTCGCCCGCATAGCAGAGTGCCAGGATAATGACCTCGGTACCGTGCACCGCTTCGGGGAGAAACGGCAGCGGCGGCGCCTTGCGGAGGACCACCCACACCGACAGATCATCCGGTGCCTTGGCGGCGAAGGCGCGGTACTGCTGCAGCACCGACTTGGCCTCGGCGATGGGGTAGACGATCAAACCGGTGAGCAGGTCGGGCCCGACCGGGTGCAGCCGGAACTCGAATCGGGTGACGATGCCGAAATTGCCACCGCCGCCGCGGATGGCCCAGAAGAGGTCCGGATTATCGCTGGCACTGGCCCGCACGACGTCACCGGCCACAGTCACGACCTCGGCGCTCTCGAGATTGTCGATGGTCATCCCGTACTTGCGGCTCAGCCAGCCGAAGCCGCCGCCGACCGTCAGCCCGGCGACGCCGGTCGTGGAGTTGATGCCGACCGGGGTGGCGAGGCCATGCGACCTGCGTCGCCGCGTCGAGATCCCCCAGCGTGGCGCCCGCCTCGATGGTGACGCGCCGGGCGCCCTTGTCCACCTTCGCGGCCTTCATCTGGGAGAGGTCCACGACCAGGCCGTCATCGCAGAGGGCGCTGCCCGCGATATTGTGACCGCCGCTCCGCACGGCGAGTGAGAGCTTGTGGGTCCGCGCGAAGTTCACCGCCTGCACGACATCGGATGTCGCGAGGCACCGAACGATCAGCGCCGGGCGCTTGTCGATCATCGCGTTCCAGATCGTCCGCGCGGCATCGTAATCCGCGTCCCCCGGCTGAATCACAGTCCCTGAAATGCCACGCTGCAGTGCTTCGACCTGCTTTGCTTGGAACGCCGACATGAATATCTCCCCTTAGGTGGTTGGCGCAGCCACGAGGCGCGTCGTCTCGTGGCATATTGGTTCGTGCGTTTGTTGGTCAGGCGGCGGGGCGGCTTGCCGTGAGCAGGACCGCCTTCACGCCGTATGCCTCTGCTGCGTTCTGGGTGGCCGCCTTCTTGAACCGGAAGTTCGGCACCACGACCGACTTCACCTTCGTGAACCCGGACTCCTCCAGCAACCTGAACATCTCTCCTTCCAGGAGAGCACCGCCGATTCAGCTGGCCCAGAGCTTGGGGTCGTTGATGATCGACTGCGACAACTGCTTGGCGCTGACGATGTCGGTCATCGAAAGCCGGCCACCCGGCTTGAGCACCCGGAAGAGCTCCTGCACGACCTTCCGCTTCCGGAAGGAGAGGTTCACCACGCCGTTGGATATCACGACATCCACCGACTTGTCCTCGAGCGGAATCTCCTCCATCCGCCCCTCTCGACACTCCATCTTCACGCCCGAGACCGCTGCGTTTGCCTGGACCTTCAGGCACATCGACGGGTTGAGGTCCAGGCCGATCACCCTTCCGGTCGGTCCGGCGCTCCAGGAGGCGATGATTCCATCGAGCCCGGCCCCGCTGCCGAGGTCGAGCACCGTCTCGCCTGGCTGGACGTGGCTGCGCAGATGGGGATTGCCCACCCCGGCAAACGACTCCACTGCGCCGACCGGCGCGCGGTCGAGCCAGTCCGGGTCATACCCGAACAGTTCGGCCGCTTCCCGGCCATGATAGAAATGGAATTCTCCGGTGGGATTGTCCGCGACATCCTGATACATGCGGATGATCTCGTCCTTCAGGACGGCTTCAAGCGATTCCTGCGCGGCGGCGGAGTCAGTCATGGACGGTCCTCGCAGTCGATGGCGAACTCTGGGAAGGCCCCTCCCCCGAGCGTCCCGCGTGAGAGTCGGACAGGCAGAAGGGGGCATCGATTGATGTTATGGGAAGACTTAGAAATTGATACCGAAGACAAGCCGAAAGTCGCGGAGGCGCATCAATTCTCGGACGGGGTAGCCGATGATCGACTCCCACTTGGTCAGCCATTCCCGCAGCCGTGTCGTACTGAGCAACACGATCGCGATACCGACCGCACCCAGCAGGAATGCATGAAAGGTCAGGTCCATGACCTGATCGTGAATTGGCCCGAAGATGGGGAGCGAATTGACCAGCTCGGCCAGGCCGCTCGCGCCGGCGACCCCGAGTCCGACCAACGCCCATTTCCGGAGGCGCCGAGGCTTGCCGAGCGACAGCGACCGGATCTCCTCGGCGGGGAAGTTGACGATGCGGGACCCCTTCATCCGGATCGCCAGGTCATCAGGCGTGGCCGAGACCAGCGAGCCCTCGTGGACCGTTCCGTCCGATAACCCGACGCGGAGGAGGACATCCTTGTCCAAAGCGCGCAGCGCGTCGATCCGGACCAGCGCCCCGGAAATTGCCTCCTGCCGCGCAGGGATCGTCAACGGCTAGTCCTGCAATACGAACGAGACCTTCATCAGGACACGATACTCGCTGACCTTGCCTTTGACGACGACGACCTTCTGGCTCTTGATCCAGGCCCCGTTGACGTTCCGCAACGTCTTGTCTGCACGGGCGATGCCGCTGGCGACGGCGTCCTCGAAGCTCTTGGTGGACGAGGAGTGGATCTCGGTGACTTTGGCGATGGACATGGACAGCTCCCGCGTGGAAGGAAAACAGGTCAGACTCTCAACTAATCGCCTCGCAACCGCTCCCGCTAGGGGCGGCTTCCATGCACCTGCTGGGTACGACAACGGGCCGGCAGAATCTGCCGGCCCTCGTCACGTGCACGACATGCAACGCCTCAGGGCGTGGAGGTCGCCGCCCGCGCGATCGCCCGCAGCATCCCGCCGAACACCAGCTGGTGCACCGGATACAGGGCGTACCAGTAGGCCCGGCCGACTGGCCCGACAGGATCGAAGCTGGCCGTCTGACGGATCACAGATCCGCCATCGTCGCGCGTCACCTCGAACTCCAGCCAGGCTCGCCCCGGCAACTTCATCTCGGCGGCGAGTCGCAGCAGACGGTCTGGCTCCACCGCTTCCACGCGCCAGAAGTCGACGGCATCACCGACATGCAGCGCCGTCGGCGAGGGACGACCGCGGCGCATGCCCACGCCGCCGACCAGCAGGTCGAGGAAGCCGCGCACATGCCAGAGCCGATCCCAGGCGTACCACCCCGTCTGGCCCCCAATACGCTGAATCGGGCGGAACGCGGCCTCGGGGGGCACCGCGACCCTGACCGTGCGGGAATCCACCAGCCGCGGACCAAACTGCACGCCGCCCCAGGAGGGTTGCTCCCCGCCGGCAGACAGCGCGTCGGACCACCGCGTGGCCGCGATCTCCCGATCCTCCCGCACGAGGGCGCGTCGGACGGCGTCCTCCACCCCCATCGGGCGGACGGTGAACACCCCGAGCGCGGTGTCGTCCCGGACCACCGTGGAATGCACGATGCTGTCGAGGAGCTTGCGGCCGATCCGCGCGTAGAGCGGCGTAATCAGGCCCAGCCAGAGGCTCGAGAGGTAGGGTGTCAGCACGGGCACGGGAATCATCCGGACCCGGCGACCCCGGAGTTTCCCATAGACCCGCATGATGTCCGCATACGACATGCGGTCGGCGCCGCCGATCTCGTAGATGCGGCATGCGGACACCGGAAGGCTCCAGCGCCTCGACCAGGTACGCCAGCAGGTCGTCGATGGCGATTGGCTGCGCGGGTACGTTGACCCACTTGGGGGTGATCATGACCGGCAGCCGCTCGACGAGGGAGCGGATCATCTCGTAGGACAGGCTCCCGGACCCGATGACGATGGACGCCCGAAACTCGAGCACCGGCACCCCGGACTCCCGCAGGATCTCCCCCACCTCCTGCCGGCTGCGCAGGTGCGAGGAGAGCTTTTCCTCCGTGTTCCCCAGGCCGCCCAGGTAGATGATCCGGCCCACCCCCGCCGCCCGTGCCGCCTGGCCGAAGTTCCGCGCCGCCTCGCGATCGGCCTCCTCGAACGATCCGGTGGCACCCATGGAGTGCACCAGGTAATAGGCGACGTCGATGCCGCGCAGGGCGGGCTCGAGCGTCGAACGATCAAGCACGTCACCCGCCACCACCTCAGTGGACGCGGCCACCTTCGATGTCAGCGCCTCCGGCCGCCTGACCAGACACCGGACGCGAGGCCCCCGCTGCTCCAGGAGCGGCAGGAGGCGCCCCCCGACGTAACCGGTGGCGCCGGTGAGAAGCACCGCCGGCCCCTCCCGTGCCTCCGTTGGATCGACATCGAACTGGGTCATGGATCTTCCAATGACGGCTGTCGTCGTCCTGGGTCATGTGTGCGCCTGACCATCAAGGTACCGTCACTACCCGGCGATGCACCGAAGGGTCCTCCCCAAGACAAAGGGCCGGCAGACTCTCGCCGGCCCTCGTCACGTTCAGGAACTCGAAATGGATCCTCAGGGCGTGCGGGTCGCCGTCCAGGTGCCGCTCTGCGTCACGCTGTCGGAGCCGGCCATCATCCACACCACCGTGCCGTTCCAGGTGTTGCCGGTCGCGCGTCCGACGGCCTTCCACATCATCTGCGGGGCATCCGCCGCCGCGCCGATCGGCGTGAAGGGACCGCCGACCCAAATGACGCTGTCGCCCGAGATCTCGCCCACCATGGGGACGGCCATATCGGGCGCGGCCTGCTGGACGAGCTCCCCGACCAGGGCACCCTCGGCATTGGTCATCGCCATCGAGGTCCAGTAGGTGAGCGTGTCGGTGCCTTCCGTCATCGTCTCGCCAGTGTAATTGCCGACGACATCGGCGGCGCTGAGCGCGGCCGGGGCGGCCATCGCGGCGTCATCCATCGGGGGTGCCTTCTCGCCGGCACAGGCCCAAAGAACAAGGGGAAGGAGCAGGAGCTTACGCATAATTCCTCACAGATCGAGTTGAATTGGGGCGGGGCTGGATGGAGAGAGAATACACTATCTTCCGTGGAGCACAAGTTCCCGGCTCAACTCCGCTAGCGTCAGGCCGCCGATACGGACCCGCGGGCGCGTCGAAATCGAACCGCGACCAGGACCACCCCGAGGGCGACCCCCACCAGGGCGAGCCACCTGGCAACTGGCCGGCCAGGGGTCGTTGCCTTCCACGCGCGCAGCACGACAGCGTCGTCGTCAGCGGGGGCGTACGTCGCGAGGAGAGCCCGGGCCGATTCCTGGGATTCTCCACTCCGGTAGCGCACATCGGCGAGGAGCAGGTCTTCCAGCCGTTCATCGATATCGGCGTCATAGGGCTTGCCCGCCCCCAGCCGCTCCGGCCAGAGCCGCGCCGCCGCAATCAGGGCCGCGGCGGAATCCCATTGCTCCTCCCCGATCGCCTGGACCGCCAGCATCAACTTCGCCTGACGGTAGAGCACATGCCCGTCGTGGCGACCCTCGTAGGGGAGCACTTCGAGCGTCGCAAGCAGTGAGTCGGCCGCGCGGTACTCCCCATTGGCCACAAGGGCCGTCGCCAGCGTCAGGCCCAGGATGTAGTTGTCGGGAAACCGCGCGGCATACTGTCTCGCCACCACCGCCGCGCCCGCCGAGTCACCCTCCGCCAGCAACCGATCCGCAAGGAGCCGCCCATAGCGCCACTCGGCCGGGTCGAGCGCCGCCGCACGCTCCAGGTCGCGCTGGGCCGACTCGGCGGATCGTCCCGGAAGGGAGGCGCGGGCGGCGTAGAAGGGCGCATAGTCCGGTGTGTCGCCAAGTGAGGTGAGCAGGGAGTCGGCGTCGTCGACGCGCCCACTCCCCCAGTACGCCAGCGCCAGGTAATAGCGCGGCTTCCAGTCCGGGCTCTCCTCCACGGCCCACTCGAGCGACGGCACCATCTCGCGACGGAATGGGAAGACGAACCGCGGCGACAACGTATTCGCACGGGTGAGGAGCGCGGCGCCGGCTGGCGTGGAGTCGAGCAGGTATGCGCGCCAGTACAGGGCCTCCGGCACATCGCCCGCCGCCTCCAGGACCCGTCCGGCGACGATCGAGTCACCCACATCGACATACCACGCCGCGAGTTCGAAGAGCGCCTGTTCCGGGAGTTCGCTCTGGATCCCGTCGGCGAGCTTCCGCGAGAGAGCGGGGTCTCCCTGCGCCAGCAACCGCTCGAGTCGTACCTGGTGGCTGAGCGGATCGGCCTCCTCGAGCCGTGCCAGCCAACGCGTCTGAGCGTTTCGGTCGCCCTGTCTCCGCGCGGCGACGACCTCCACGCCGAGGGCGTCGAGATTGTCCGGCTCGACCGTCAGCGCCTTGTTGGCAAAGTCGACCGCCGCACCGACGTCGCCGGCCGCAAGCGACATCTGGGCCAGTTCGGTCCACGCCGCCCCGCGGTACTCTGCCGACAACGTGGCGATTTCGAAGCCGTCCTTCGAGTCGGTGAGCCTGCCGAGTGCGCGGTTGGCGAGGCCGTAGTAGTAGTTGGCGGCGCCGTCGTAGGTGTCGACCTGGAGGGCGGTGGTCGCGAATCCCAGCGCGGCCTCGTACTCGAGGGCCCGGATGGCGAGCATGGCGCGATCGGCAAGTGCGGGCACGAAGTACGGATCGCGCGCGAGGGCGCTGTCGAGATACGCGGTGGCCTGTCCGTACTCCCGCTGCCGGAGCCATTCCTTTCCGCGCAGGTAGAGACCGAAGGCCGACTGCCAGTCGAAATCCGTCGGCGTGTCGAGCGGGCGGGCCAACGCCCCGGCCTGTGGATCGAGCCGATACTCGAGCCTGTCCTCCCCGACCGTCACACGGAGGCTGTCCCGGTTCGCCCCGCTCACCGGTACGGTATCGACAAAGATCTCGAGTGGCTGGCGCCTGACGAATCGACTGTAGAGGCGACGTCTCCCCGCATACACGCTGACGGTGTCCGCGAGCGCCTCCGCCGGTGAGATCGCGATGACCAGGCGGTCTCCGAGGGGCGTCACGTTCATCGCACCGAGGCGACTGGCGGCGACGATGCCACCGATGGCCTCGACCGGGTACCAATACTCCGTCCACCGATCGGCGACCCTCGGCGTGAACCCGAAGTGCTTGAACGGAGTGAAGGTGCTCTGCTCGGCCGTCTGGTTGAACAGCCGACCCGACTGGACTTCGGCGTACTGCCCGTCGGTGTCGGTGAGCAGGTCTTCCCAGATCATTCCCTGCCGGGAGAGGCCCCAGATCCAGATCTTCTTCCCGGCCTTCTCGTCGCGGGGCGCGTAGCGCACCATCCCGTAGTGGTCGTCATGCCAGTAGGCGCCGAAGAAATCGGTCGCCTGGCCGAAGACGTGGTACGACTTGTACCCCCCGAAGTTGTTGTTCTCGTACCACGAGAGGTCCCGCCCCGTGGTGTCGATCGGCCAGGGGGCGTGCTCCCCGGCGTGGCCCAGCCGGCTGGTGCCGGGATAGGCGAACTGGAGATTGCCCGCGCACCGGGATGCCGACGTTCATCCACGAGTAGTACGGCTGTTCCAGGTCGGAGGCGTTGTACCAGAAGGAAGTCGTGCTGAACGCGGCCTCAGCCGGGCCGAGGCGGATTTCGAGCCGCCAAGGGGTACGGGTCAGGAGATCGAGCGCGCCGATGATGCAGCTCACGCTGCCGTCAGGGTTGGTACGGGTGACGTAATCCACCGGCGTCGCGACGTTCGGCGTGTGGCCGATGATGCCGTAGTTGGCCTCGATGCCGCCGCTGGTCCACGGCCCCCGCATGGCGATGTCGCGGAACTTCACCACCTGGTTGAAATAGATGAACGACCGGCCGGTCCGCTTGTCCACCGCGTTCCAGATCTTGCCGCCGATCTCCGGCAGAATCCACACCTTGAGATAGGCGTTCTCGAGCTCGATGACCTTCCAGGCGCGTGGCTCGGAGACGTCGGTAAAGCCGTCGAAGCGGAAATAGGGATAGATCCGGCCGACGGCCGGAATCGGGTTCGGGTCACTGAAGGGATAGGTGGGGAAGACCTGCTGGTATTCGCGGACGGTGGCTCGTGGCGATCTGGGCGGCCAATGGGAACGCGCCGCAGATGACGGCGACGGCAAGGCCGGCACGAACCGAGTGGCATCGGATGAGTCGCATGGATTTCAGAGTCTAACCGACCCTACTTTCGGGGGAAGGGCCCGGCATCTTGACGCCAGCCGTATCTTCGGGCTATGTTCGGTTTAAGCTACCGAACAAAAGCCGAAAGAGGGTGCCATGCCTCCCACTCCCCCACCGCCTCCGCGGCCGCAACACCCGTCCCCTCGAGCCCATGGCTCGTCCTCTCGAGCCCATGGCTCGTCCCCTCGAGCCAACCCCCTGGCCTACCCACGCCTGCGGGTCTGCCCCGAATGCTCTGGCCCGATCGTCCACAACTCCGGCTGCATCTCCTGCCGAGCCTGCGGGTGGGGGAAGTGCGGCTAATGACGGCGGGGCAGGGAGGCGCGGGGAGGCGGGGAGGCCGCAGAAAATGCAGCTCTCCCTCCTGCCCCCCGGCCACCCGGCCCCCCTGCCAATCCTCGCGCACGCCGCCTGGGCGCGAGACCACCTTCGAAGCCGTGCCGACCCGCTCCGTGCTCAACAGCCCCGCGGCGACCCACATGCCGTTCTGGTCGGTCAATCCCTATATCGGCTGCGAATTCGGCTGCACCTATTGCTATGCGCGGGATACGCACCGCTGGACCATGGAGCGGGCGAGAGGGCCGGGGAGCAGAGGACTGAGGACGACGCATTCGAAAAGCGCATCCTCGTCAAGACCAACGCGCCACAGATTTTCCTGCGCACGCTCGATCCGGCTCGTATTGATGGCGCACCCATCGTCATCGGCACCGCCACCGATCCCTATCAGCCCGCCGAACGGCGGTTCCGCATCACGCGCGGGCTGCTCGAGACGCTCCTCCCGCACCGCGGGCTTCACCTCGGCGTCATCACCAAGTCACCGCTGATCACCCGGGACATCGACCTCCTGGTACAGCTGGCTGAACGACACACCGTGAGCATCCATATCTCGCTCGCCGCCCTCGAGGGACGGCTGGTGCGGCGGATCGAGGCCCGCTCCCCCGCCCCGCATGCCCGGCTCCGCGCGCTCAGCCGCCTGGCCGCCGCTGGCCTCGACGTCGGCCTCCTCGTGGCCCCCATCATTCCCGGCGTGACCGACAGCCGGAAACAACTGACCGCGCTCTTCCGCGCGGCGAAGGAAGCTGGTGCCCGTCGCGTCGCCGGGGAGGCGCTCCGACTCGGCCCCGCGGCGCGGCGCCACTTCCTTCCGCACCTGGCCCGCGAGTTTCCCGACCTCGCCGCGCGCTACGCCCGCCGCTACGGGCACCGGCAATCGGCGGGCAAGGACTACACGACCGCGCTCGCCCGGCGCCTCGACGCCATCCGTCAGGAACTCGGGCTCGCAGGAGGCAAAGGGCTGTGACCCGCGCCGTCCTCTTCATCGACCCTCCAGCGTTCTGCACCACCGTGGAGGCGCTCGTGGCTCCCGCCCTCCGCGGGCGCCCCGTCGCGGTGGCCGCGCCCGGCGCCGACCGCGCCACCGTGCTCGCGCTTTCTCCCGAAGCGCACGCCGCCGGCATCACCCGCGGCATGCCGGTGCGCCAGGCGCAGAAGCGCTGCCCCGACCTGACGCTCCTGCCGCCCAACCCGAGGCTCTACGCCCGCGCCTCCGCGGCGCTGCACGACATCTTTCGCCGCTACGCGCCGGTCATCGAACCACGCGGCTACGGCCACGCCTACCTCGACGTGAGCGGCACCGGCGCCCTCTTCGGTCCGCCGGTGGACGTGGCGCTCCGCATCCATCGCGAGGCACGCAACGGCATCCGCCTTCCCGTCACCGTCGGGGTCGGTGCCAACAAGCTGGTGACCACCGTCGCCGCCGGGCAGCGCGACGCCGACCGCAGCGGCAGTCGTGATGCCGTCGTCCCCGTGCCCGAAGGCGGCGAGGCCGCCTTCCTCTCACCCCATCGGGTGACGCTGCTCCCCGATGTGTCCGAGCGGATCCGCGAACGGCTCGACGACTACCAGCTCGAACTCATCGGCGAGGTCGCCGCGGTCGGCGCCCCCGCCCTCGGCCAGGTCTTCGGCCGCGCCGGCGCCGAACTCCACGCCAAGGCGCGCGGCATCGATCCACGCCCCGTGCTCCCCCCCGCCATCCGGCGGGAGTTCCGCGCCGCCCATACCCTGGCCACCGACACCAACGACCTCGGCGTGCTCTTCGCCCTCCTGCGCCGGCTCACCGAACGGCTCGGCACCAGGCTCCGGACCCGGCACCTCGTCACCCGCCGGCTCCGCCTCGACCTGGCCTACGCCGACTACAGCACCAGCGGCCGCATCGTGACCCTGCCCGGCGCCGCGCTCGACGTGGCACTCCTCGACGCCGCGCGCCGCGCCTTCACCCTGGCCAACACCAAACGCATCGCCGTCCGTACCGTGGCCCTCGCGGCGGAACAGTTGGTGGAGATGGACGTGCAGATAGACTTGTGGGACAGGCGTGAGTGGTGGGAAAGCGGGGAAGCGGGGAAGCGGGGAAGAAGAACAGGAAGTCGTGATTCAGGACGCCATCGACCAGATTCGTAGTCGTTGGGGTGCGCCAGGCATCGCGAGGGGAACGGCAAAGGCGTGGTCCGATCCTGCAGCACGAAATGGTGGCGTTCTCGTGCGCTGGGGTGGGCGTGAGGCCGACCCCACCCGCCGGAGCCGACGACCCCGACCGACCGATCACAAAGGGACAGGACATGGGCACGACGTACTGCGACGTAGCACCGGGCCATGAATGGCACGGCCCCTACCACGACACCGAGTACGGCGTTCCGCTCACCGACGAGTCGGCGCTCTTCGAACGGCTGATCCTGGAAATCAACCAGGCTGGCCTCAGCTGGCTCACCATTCTCAAAAAGCGCGACGCGTTCAGGCGGGCCTACGGCGGCTTCGACGTCGAGACGGTGTCCCGCTACGGCGCGCGCGATACCGCCCGCCTGCTGGCCGATACCGGCATCATCCGCAACCGCCTCAAGGTCGCGGCCGCCATCCACAACGCACGACAAGTGCTCGCGCTCCGGAAGTCCCACGGCGGCTTTGCCGCCTGGCTCGATGCGCACCATCCGCTCCCCAAGGAGGAGTGGGTCACGCTCTTCAAGCAGACCTTCCGGTTCACCGGCGGCGAAATCACCGGCGAGTTCCTCCTCAGCACCGGATACCTCCCTGGTGCACACACACCGGACTGTCCGGCGTACAAGCGGATTCTGAAGCTGAACCCGCCGTGGAAGCGCGCAAGGACGGAGAAATGACCGGGCCCTTTGTTGAAGCGTTGAGCCCGTATAGAATTCGGAGCGCGGCACCTACTCTGACACAAAACACGGAGACCCCATGCGGATCGTCCAGCGCACCCTCGTGACCACCGCCCTATTCATCGCGGCCTCGGCGTCGGTCGCGGCGGCACAATCATCGAGCGGTTCGTCGCAGGCCGGGAGCAGTTTCGGTGTTCGAGGGGGCGCAGGATTCGATCCGGGACAGTTCGTCGTCGGCGCGAGCATGACCTTCGGCAAGAGCGCCGGCATTTTTCGCGTCTCGCCCGTGGCGCAGGTCGGCTTCGGCGACGACACGACCTTTGACATCAACGTGGACTTCCTGGTCCGCCTGAAGGTGGAAGACTCGAACTTCGGCTTCTATGGCGGCGCCGCGCCGACCCTGGTCTTCGCGAGCGATACCTATTTCGGCGGCACCATCGTCGCCGGAGTGAACGTACCGTTGTTCAAGGGCCATGAAAGCGCCATCGAGGGACGCATCGGGATCGGTGACGTGCCCGATTTCCGTATCCTGCTCACGGTGGGTCTCTAGACACTCGCCGGCAGCCGGCGCGGACAGGGCCTGGGGCGGCGTGCTCCAGGCCCTTCGTCATTTCAGGGGGGCAGCCAGCCCTATTGACTTCGGTGTTTATTCGGGTATAATGGAGGTCGCAGGATACGCCGTCGCTCCACCGTGCCACAGGACGTACCGTGCCACCGCCCTTTTCCCACCTGCACGTCCACACCCACTTCTCCTTCGGCTTCGGCGCCTCCAGCCCGGCGGCACTGGTCGAGGCCGCGATCGCGCGCGGCTTCCGCACCCTCGCCTGCACCGACACCAACGGCGTGTACGGCGCGGTGGAGTTCCAGCAGGCCGCCGAGTCGGCGGGCATCCGCCCCATCCTCGGCGCGCATCTGCTGCTCGACGACCAGGAAGCGATCGCGCTGGCAACGGATGAACAGGGCTGGGGAGCGCTGTGCAGGGCAATAACGCAGATCCACTGGGATGGAGGAGAGGCCGGGAGGCAGGGCGGCAGGGAGGCAGGGTCGTTGGCAGACATTGTTGCCCATGAAAGGAACGGCCTGATCCTTCTCTCGCGCTCGATTTCGTTCCTCGAGCAGGTCCGCGCGCTGAGCGGTCCCACCGACCTCTACGCCGAGCTGGTGCCGGGCCGGGAACGGCACGGCGTGCTGGCCGCCGCGCGGCGGACTGGGCCTGCCCGCCGTGGCCACCAACGCCGTCGCCTTCGCCAACCCGGAAGACTGGGCCCGCCATCGGCTGCTGGTCGCCATCGGCCAGAACACGACACTGACGGCGTTGGAGGCAGCACCGCCCCCCTGCCCCGCTGCCGCCCTGCTCCCCGCCGTCGGCGCTGGCTCCGCCAAGCCGCCGACCTCTCCCACGCTTTTCCCGATTGCCCCGAGGCGCTCACCGCCGCGGAGGACATTGCCGACCGCTGCCGCTGGCGCATTCCACTCGGCCGAGTCGTGCCGCCGCGGATGACCGACCGTACCGACGCCTTCGAACAGCTCCGCGCGCTCGCCTATACCGGTGCCGAACGGCGTTACGGCACGGTGGCGCCCGTCACCCGCGACCGACTGGAGCACGAACTCGCCATCATCGGCATGAAAGGGCTTTGCGGACTACTTCCTCGTGGTGCACGACATCGTCGCCCACGGCCCCACCCATTGCGGCCGCGGCTCCGTCGCCAATTCGGTGGTGAGCTACTGCCTCGGCATCACCCACGTGGAGCCCCTCGGTGCCGGGCTGCTCTTCGAGCGATTCCTCAACCCGGCGCGCACCGACCCGCCGGACATCGACCTCGATTTCCCCTGGGATGAGCGAGACCGGGTCCTGGCGTATGTCTTCCGTCGCTATCCCTTTCCCCGCGCGGCGATGGTGGCCAACCACAACTGCTTCCGACTCCGCGGCGCGCTGCGCGAGGTGGCCAAGGTGCACGGCCGCCCCGCCGGTGAAATCCGCGAGGTGACCCGGCGCATTCCCTGGTACCACGAGGGGGAGCCGCTCGACAGCCTCCTCGCCACCCATCCCAACTTCCAGGGACTCGACCTGCCGAAGGCATGGCAGGGCTTCGCGCGCGAAGCGGAACCGCTGGTCGGTGTGCCCAGGCATCTGTCGTTGCATCCGGGCGGTGTCGTCATCGTGCCGACGGCGCTGACCGATCACGTGCCGCTGGAGCGCGCGGTCAAGAAGCTCGATGGCGCACCGGAGCTGACCGTCCCCGTCATCCAGTTCGAGAAGGACGGCGCGGAGGACGCGGGCCTCGTCAAGATCGATCTTCTTGGCAACCGCTCGCTGGCCGTCATCCGCGACGCCATCAGCGCCGTGCATGAGAACACCGGCCGCCGGATCGACTACACCTCGCACGAGGCCGGAGACGACCCTGCCACCAAGGCGCTCTTCCGCACCGGGCAGACGATGGGGGTCTTCTACACCGAGAGCCCCGCGTCGCGGCAGCTCTGCGCCAAGTCCCGCGCCGACAGCTTCGAACTCCTGGTGCTCAACACCAGCATCATCCGCCCCGCGTCGAACCGCTTCATCCGGCAGTACCTCTCGCGCCTGCACGGCGAGCCCTACGAGCCGCTCCACCCGGTGCTGCGCGACACCCTGGCCGAGACCTTCGGCATCATGGTGTACCAGGAGGACGTGGTGCACGTCTGCCAGGCGTATGCCGGAATGTCGCTGGCCGACGCCGACGGGCTCCGGAAGTCGCTGCAGAAGAAGCGGCCCGCCAAGCTGCTGGCGTCGTACGCGCAGGAGTTTCTCCGCGGCGCCCGTTCCCTCGGCCGGGACGACGCCGTCACCGAGCAGGTCTGGCAGATGGTGATGTCCTTTTCCGGCTACAGCTTCTGCAAGGGGCACTCGGCGTCCTATATCCAGGTGGCGCAGCAGGCCTGTTACCTCCGCGCCAATTACCCCGCGGAATTCATGGCGGCGGTGCTCGCCAACGGCGGCGGTTTCTATCATCCGTTCGCCTATGTGGCCGAGGCGCGGCGGATGGGGATCACCATCCTGCCGCCGGACGTGAACGCCAGTGATATCCGCAGTACGGGCAACGGCCGCGAACTGCGGATCGGCTTCCAATTCATCACGGGGCTGTCAGCGCATGGCGCCGAAGCGATCACATCGGCGCGCGGCGCGATCGTCCCCCCTCTCCATATCATGGAGAGGGGGACAGGGGGTGAGGTTGAACAGCGGGGCAAGCCGTATCGAGACCTCTCCGATCTCCGCGTTCGCGCGCGCCTGTCGCACGACGACCTCCGTACCCTCGTCAAGGCCGGTGCCTGCGACAGCATCGCCAACGGGATGACCCGGCCGATGATGTTGTGGATGGTGGACAGGGAGGCCGGGCGGCCGGGTGGCAGGGAGGCCGTTGACCTACTGCCTCCCAGCCTCGCTGCCTCCCTGCCCCGCCTCCCCGACTACCCAGCGGAGCGCCGTCGCCGCGACCAGTACTCCGCCCTCGGCTTCCTCACGGAGAGCCATCCGATGGCGCTGTACAGCGAACGGCTGCGGCGCTTCCGGCTGGTGAGGAGCCCCGACCTGCCGAAGCACATCGGCCAGAGCGTCATCCTGGCGGGGATGCTGACCACGGCCAAACCGGTGCACACCGTCACCGACGAGCCGATGCAGTTCGCCACCTTCGACGATGGTGACGGGTTGGTCGAGGCGGTGCTCTTTCCCGAGGTGTACCGGACACGAGGGCACGTGCTGTTCGACCAGGGGCCCTTCCTCATCCGCGGAAAGGTGGAGGAGGAGTTCGGCGCCATCACGGTCACCGTCACCCACCTCGAGCGGGTGGAGCGGATGCTGGCGCGGCTCGGCACCTGACCGGGGTGCCGCTCCGGAGCGGCGCGCGTATCTTGGAGAGACGCCAACTCCCTCTGCCGAGAGCCGGATGCGCCACTCCTCATTCGCTTATACCCTGCTCCTGCTGGCGCTCGCCGCCCCGGTAGCCGCCCAGACCATACCGTCCGCCAAGGCCCCCCCGAAGCCTGCCGCCGACACGCTTCCGCCGGCCGCCGTGCCCGTACCCCAGATTCCCACCCGGGCCGCGGCCACCGAGGCCCGCCTCGATGAGATCTGGCAGGCGCTTCCCCCGAATCGATCGATCGCGCGCATCGCCACCGACTATGCCGCTGCCCGGGACACCATCAGCACCGTCCTGGAGTCGCAGAAGCGTCAGGGACAGGAGCACGCTCACCAAGCGCTCGCTCACCGACCTGCACAACGAATGGAGCCGGCGGCTCGAACAGATGCGCGGCTGGCAGCAGGGCATCGC
The DNA here is from genome assembly GCA_963699825.1 of uncultured Gemmatimonadales bacterium. Classification (GTDB taxonomy): domain Bacteria; phylum Gemmatimonadota; class Gemmatimonadetes; order Gemmatimonadales; family GWC2-71-9; genus SPDF01. The sequence continues at coordinate 188,910 of CAVOVI010000013.1, read as the reverse complement.
CAACCGCACCGACGCGATGGCGGTCATCCAGACCGAACTGATTCGCCGGGACACGACCTGGCGACTGACACGAGCCGAGGCGACGAAAGCGAACGCCCCGCCCGATGTGACGGAGTTGGTGGACAACATCCTCCAGCGCAATCGGGTCCTCCAAGACACCGTCGAAGCGCGAATCGTCGAGGATGGTCAGGCTGCAGTCCCAGATCACTCGCACGATCGGCCTGCTGCAACAGGTGGATGACCAGAGCACGGAGCAGTTGGCCTCCATGCGCCGCGATCTCTTCAGCCTGGATGCGCCGCCCCTGTGGAAGGCGCTGGCCCGCGCGGATACCACTCGGGACCTGCGTCCCGATGTTCGAGCGGGCGCGGCGCAGACGCGGCGCGAGCTCAGGTACTTCCACGAGGCGTACCGGCTGCCGATCTACGTTCCACCTGGCGTCCACCCTCGGCGTCCTGTTCGCCGTCTCTGGTTCCGCCGCAAGCTCGATCGGCATACGGCAGAACACCCGGCAGCAGCGGCACGCCGCATCCTCGACCATCCGGCGGCTGGCGCCTGGCTCATCGTCACCGTCGCCGGACTCTTTCTCTATCCCCGCGCACCCCTGTCCGTCTACGACCTCTCGATGCTGGCCGGCGTCCCGGCGTTGCTGAGTCTGCTGCCGGCCTTTCTCCCGCCCACCCTGACCCGACCTGCCGCCGCATGGGCAGCTCCTCTTTGCCGTGCAGCGACTTGGCGCCCTCCTGTGACCGGAGCGGTCTGGCAGCGGGCGGGCAGCCTGGCGATCGCGATCGTGGGGGCCGTGATCCTCCTTCGGCTGCTCCGCAAGGGGGCGCAGCTGGAGGCGCTGGGGTCGAACGGGTACGCCACCGCCGCGCGCTTCGGGGCACGCCTCTCGGCGGCGACGCTCATCGTCGCCGCGGGGTCCAACATCATCGGCAACACCTCGCTCGCCTTCTTCCTCACCGGCGGCACGGTGACGAGCGCCTACCTCCTGCTCGTCGTCCTGGCCGCCGTGCAGATCTTCGACGGCATCCTCATCGTCGTGACCCGCTCCGAAGCCGCAGGGACATCGCGATTCGTGACCGACCAGAAGGACAAGCTGGTGCGGGACGGGCTCCGGCTCGTCACCTTTGTATCGGTGCTCATGTGGGTCGTGATCACGCTGATGGTCTTCGACGTGATGGACCCCATCTGGACGTTCCTGCAGGGCGCCTTGAGTGCGTCTCTCACGCTGGGTGAGCTGCACATCTCCCTGGGCGGGGTCCTTCTGTTCATCACGACCGTCTGGGCGAGCATCATGATCAGTCGCGCCATTTCCAGCGTGCTGGAGATGGACGTGCTCTCCCGACTCGATATGCCGAAGGGGCTTCCCAGCGTCATCGCACGCCTCACCCGGTACACGCTGATTGCGATGGGGTTTGTCTTCGCGCTCGCTGTGGCCGGCCTCGAACTCACCCAACTGACCATCCTGGGTGGTGCCCTCGGCGTCGGCGTCGGGTTCGGGCTCCAGACCATCGTCAGCAATTTCGTGGCGGGCCTCATTCTCGCCTTCGAACGCCCGATCCGGGAAGGCGACATCATCCAGGTCCAGACCCCTGCCGGCGAGAACCTCAACGGCGAAGTTCGGCGCATCGGCTTCCGCGCGAGCATCATCCGCACCTACGATGGCGCGGAGGTGATCGTCCCGAACGCCTCGCTCATCTCCAATGATGTGGTCAACTGGACCCTGTCCGACCAGCTCCGCCGGCTCACCATCGAGGTGGGCGTCGCCTACGGCACCGAGCCGGCCCGGGTCCTCGACCTGTTGCGCCAGGTGCCGACCCAGTACTCCAATATCCTGAAGGAGCCGGCGCCACTCGCCATCTTCACCGGATTCGGTGACAGCGCCCTGAACTTCGAACTGCGGTTCTGGATCTCCGACATCAGCCAGGTCCTCGTCATGAAAAGCGACGTCACGACCGCCGTCAACAACACGCTCGTCGCCGCGGGGATCGAAATCCCGTTCCCGCAGCGTGATCTCCACCTCCGCACGGTCGATGCACCCGCTGCCGCGCAACTGCGCGGGACCGCTGAACCTGGGAAGGACCCCGCCTAGATGTCACGCTCCCTCCGTACCCTTGACCTTCGCCGGCGCCTTCCTGGGCCTCGGGCTCACCTGCGCCGGCGAATCCGCGCCGACGGTCCTGCCCCCCTCTGCGGTGGCCGTGCACCTGGAGGAGGTCGCCTCCGGCCTCGACTTCCCCGTACTGGTCACCGCGGCGCCTGGAGACACGAGCCGGCTGTTCGTGGTGGAGAAGGGTGGGAAGGTCCGCATCATCAAGAACGGTGTCCTCCTCCCCACCCCGTTCATCGACCTCAGCGGCCGCGTCACAACCCGTAGTGAACAGGGCCTCCTCGGCATGGCATTCCATCCCACCGATGGTCGGGTGGTGCTGAGCTTCACGGTGGCAGGCAGCACCGGCGGCGGAACCAGCCGCATTGCCACCTTCACCACAGGCACGAATCCCGATGTCCTCGACCCCGCCACGGAGCAGGTCGTGATCGAGGTGGACCAGCCCTACGGAAACCACAACGGCGGGCACGTGACCTTCGGTCCCGACGGCTATCTCTACGCCGGTTACGGAGACGGCGGCAGCGGCGGCGACCCGCAGGGCCACGGCCAGAACCGGGACGACCTCCTCGGCTCACTGCTGCGCCTCGACATCGACCATGGCCTCCCGTACACCGTCCCCCCAAGCAACCCATTTGTTGGGCAGCCGAACATGCGCGGCGAGCTCTGGAACTGGGGACTCCGCAATCCCTGGCGCTTTAGCTTTGACCGCGCCACCGGCGACCTCTATATCGCCGACGTGGGACAGAACGAGTGGGAGGAAGTGGACGTACAGCCCGCCGCCAGCACCGGCGGCGAGAACTACGGCTGGGCCATCATGGAGGGCGATCACTGCTACAAGAGCATGACCTGCAACAAGACCGGATTGGTCATGCCAGTCATCGAGTACGGGCACGGCGACGGGTGCTCCATCACCGGGGGATTTGTGTATCGGGGGGAGGCAATTCCGGAACTTCAAGGCACCTATTTCTACAGTGACTACTGCAGCGGATGGGTCCGGAGCTTCGTCTACCAGAACGGCGCCGCGACCGCCCCCGCCTCCTGGCCGACGCTCGACACCAAGCAACTGGTCACGAGTTTCGGCGAGGATGCGCGCGGCGAATTGTACGTCGTCGTCTCGAACGGGACGATTTACCGGATCGCGCCTGGTACCTGACGTGACGGGGCCGGACACCACCACCCACTGAGGAGCTGGAGCGACTCCGCGCAGCACTCCCGCCCGGCGTCCACTTCGGCACTTCCTCCTGGAATTACCCTGGGTGGCAGGGACTCATCTATCACAAGAAGTATCCCAAGAGCGGCGCCAGCGGAAAGATGCTCGCCGAGTACGCGCGCTGGCCGCTCTTCTCCACCGTCGGCATCGACTCCAGCTTCTACAACCCGATGTCGGAGAAGACGCTGACGGAGTACGCCGCCGCGCTTCCCGCAGGATTCCGCTGCGTGAGCAAGGTGTGGGACCGGATCACCGTCCACACCCATTCCAAGATGCGCGACAAGGCGCACGCCGGTCAGCTCAACCCTGATTTCCTGAACCCTGAGCTCTTCATCGAGGCGGTGCTCGAGCCCTGCCTGCAGCATTTCGCGGATCACATCGGGCCATTCGTATTCGAGTTCCAGGCGATCACCGGCAAGTCGAAGCCCTTGCCGCAGGAGTTCGCCGACCGGCTCGACCAGTTCTTCTCCGCCCTGCCCCGCTCGGCGCCGTACGCGGTGGAACTCCGGAACGAGGAGTACCTGACGCCCGCCTACTTCGCGGTGCTTCGGGAACACAGCGTGGCCCACTGTTTCAACTCCTGGACCCGCATGCCGTCCATCGGTGAGCAGCTCGACCTGCCGGGCGCGATCGGCGCGCCCGTTCGTCGTGGCGAGGGCGCTCCTGCGGCCGGGCCGGTACTACGCCGCGGCGGTGGACGCCTTCCAGCCCTACGACCGGATCCAGGACAGGAATCCCGAGCTGCGCGCCGATCTCGCCCGGCTCATCGAGACGGCGGTGAAGGCACGGATACCGGCGTATGTGCTGGTGAACAACCGGGCGGAGGGGAGTGCGCCGCTCACCATCGCGGCGGTGGCGCGGATGCTGGCGGAGCGACAGGAAAAAGAAACGGCCCGCTCCTGAGAGCGGGCCGACAAAGTCATGCCTCCGTCTTCGTCGTGCGCCGCCTCCGGCGCCGACGCGGCCCGTCCCGATCGGGTCGCTTGGCCGCGGCATAGGCCGACTGCACCAGCAGTACCGCGCGTTCCGCTGCCTCACCCGTCCCGGGAACCTCCACCCACCGCCCGAAGCCGGCGTTCTCGTTCACGAGGAACGGACGCGCCGCCTTGGCCTCCAGCAATTCCTCGCGCTGACTCTCCGGAAGCTTGAGGACCACGAGGTCTTCGCGCAGGAAGGCAAACATGCGGCGCCCGTGAAAGTACGCCTCCGCCCCGAACATCTTTCGGGTGGTGACGTTGGGCAGGTCCGCTATCGCGGCCTGCACCAGGCGGTACGCATCGGACATCGGTCGAGCCATCGTGCCTGCATCCCGGGTCGGGGAACTGGGGGCAGCTAAGGTGCAGCGCGCGCGGCCGTTCCGCTAGTCCTCCTCGTTCCAGAGGCCCACGGTCATCCGCCACGCCCGCTCTTCCCCGGGGTGCAAGGTCGGGGCCACCCCCCAGTCCCCTGCAGCTTCCTGCAGTCGCCCCGGGGCGCCGATGCCCGGCTCGATGGCGCAGTTGTAGTAGGGCTCGATCCCTCCTGGGGCCCAGCCGCCACAGTTGAGCCAGAGCCCCACCTGCGGCACCTCCGTCGGTTCGACCAGGAGATCCACCCACTCCCCTGCCTCTGGGTCCTGCAGCAGCATCCTCCCGGAGGGGCCAATGTCGGCATACGCCATTGCCGCCCAGCCGGTTTCCTCCGGGAAGACGAAGGCGTCGCCCTCACCCTCCAGCGGCCACGGCCGGACTTCTCCACCCTGCCAGTCGTTTCGTCCCATCACGTCAAACAGCCGGACCTGCTTCACCGTCGGAAGGACGATGCGCATGCCCGGCCGAACGGCGAAGAGGGGGTGCGCGGCCCAGATCCACGGAAACGGCGCGTCTCGCCAGTGTGGCGAACCCGATAGCGGAACACCGCCATCGGTTCGTCGGCCGAGAGCGAGATCTCCCGCGTGAACTCGTAGGGGAGCGCGACGCCCCGCACCGTCCCGGCAATCGTCGTCCCCTCGGCGTGCTCGTAGATGCGGGATTCCCAGCGGGCGGACCAGAGTTCGCCGTGATCGGGAAGTGGGGGAGTCTCGGGAGGAGCGCCGGGAATGCGGGATGGGAGAAGGGTGGGAAAGCACTCATCCCACCCGCCGCTGTCGGCGGTCTCCACATAGGAGCTGCCGGGGACTCCCGGCGCGAAGGGAATGGCAGGATTGCGCCAGAGCCACTCCCGGCCCCGGCGCCGGCGCAGGTTGGTGATCTTCATGCCGAGGGTCGGGGCGACGATCAGTTCGAGCAGATCATTGGAGAGGGAGACGGCGGGAATGCCGCCGAGGGAGAGCTGGCGGACGGTCAAATCACCTCCCGGGCAACAGCGCCGCGCTCAGGTCGGACATCACCCCCGCGCTCTCACAAATCCGGGTAACGGTTTCACCGATCTTGTTGTTGGGGGTCGAGGCACCGGCCGTCAAACCTATCCGCCGGGCGCCGGAGAGCCACCCCTCGATTCGTTCCTCCGACCTTGGTCCGGATCGGCTGGTGTCGCACCACCCCCGTCTCCACGTCGATGCAATCGGCGTCCTCGATGTGCACCGTCCGCACCCCCTTGGCCTCGCAGATCGCCGCCAGGTTGCAGGTGTTGCTCGAGTTGTAGCCACCGACCACCACCATCAGGTCGAGCGGCTCCTCCAGCAGCGCCAGCACCGCATCCTGCCGCTCCTGGGTCGCCGAGCAGATGGTGTCGAAGCTCCGGAAATGCTCGTCGCGATTCGCCTCGCCGTAGCGCCGGCCCATGCTCAGGCCGAACTCGGCCGCGATGGCCAGCGACTCCCCGGCCAGCATCGTCGTCTGGTTCGCGATGCCCACGCGCTGCAGATCGGTGCTGAAGTCGAACTCCGGCGACGTCTTCCCCGCGAACCGCTCCGCCAGCACCAGCGGCGTCGCCCCGACCCTCGATGAAGTCGCAGACCAGCCGCGCTTCGTCCATGTCGTACACCACGAGGTACCGCCCCCCAGGGTGCTTGGTGACCTGGCTCGCCGTCGCCTTCGTCTCTTCGTGGTAGCTCTTGCCGTGGATGATGGCGGTGAATCCGTCGCGGGCGTACGAATCCACCCGCTTCCAGACGTTCAGCACCGAGCCGCAGGTGGTGTCGACCAGCACACACCCCACCGCTCGGAGCCGCTCGAAGTCCCGGATCGTCACGCCGAACGCCGGCATGATGACCACGTCCTCTGCCGTGAGTCCGGAAAAGTCGAAGTCGCCGTCGGGGCCGTGCTGCAGAAACCGCACGCCCATCTGCTCGAGCCGCGCGTTGACGTGCGGGTTGTGGATGATCTCCCCGACCAGCGCGATCGGGCGGTCTGGAAACTTCACCCGCGTCTCGTAGGCGTATTCCACGGCCCGGTCCACGCCGTAGCAGAAGCCGAACTCCTTGGCCAGCCGAAAGGTGAGGGGCCCCGCGACAAGCGTGTGACCACCCTTGAGGAAGGCGTCCACCACGCCACTGGCGTAGTCGGACGTCAGCGTCCCCTGGATGTCCTTCTTGAGCCCGAATCCCTTGCGGAAGTAGGTCTGGTCCATGACCTAATCTACCCCATCGTCCGTCAGTGTTCCGGTCGAGTCCGGGGAGGCCTCCGCCTCCGGCCGGTCGCAGAGAGTGTCGTTCTGCACGCGCACGCCACGGAACTCGAATGCAAGAGCGATCGCCGAGTCCTGATCCCGACCGGAAACCAGCGAGACAGCACCGCTCCCCGAAAGGCCACGCACCGGGCCCCCGGACAACGTCACCGTGCCTGAGTCTCCCCACAATCCCTGCACCATCACCTTCCCGACCCAGCGGAGCGCCACGCCGGCACTGGGACGTACCTGCAGCTGACCACCCGGTGCGAGAACCGTGTACGTCCCTGCCATCGCCGAGCTGTCCGATGGGTAGAGGGCGATCCCGAGTCCGGTGTCGCCGGATGCTGCGCGAATGTCGAGTCGGCTCGGCCCGACACACCACCGTCCTGTCACCGGCATCGAGAGACTCGCGGCGGCTGTGTCTCCCGGGACCGTCCAATGCGCGCTCAGGGTGCCGCTTTCGCTGAGGGGATTGCACCCCGCCGCGAGGAGGAGGGCGAGCACGCCGAGCGGAGAACGTATCACTTGCCGCCCGCCGAAATGCCGAGCTGCCGCCGCACTTCATCGCGCGGCATGGTGTACGGCGCCAATTGGGCGATGAACGCTTCCGGAATCGGACAGGGTTTGAGGTGCTTGCGGTCCACGCAGACGAGCACCATGTGTCCGTCGGCGCAATGCGTCCCGTCGGGCCGCCGGACCACCTCGAACTCGATCGTCATCGAGGTCCGGCCGACGCGTCCGATATAGGCCGCCACCGCCAGGTGATCGTCGAGCCGGGGAGGCGAATGAAACTCGGTGTGGACCTGCACCCGCGGGAGGAACACATCGTACTGGTCGAAGACGGTGCCGAAGGGCAGCCCCGCGGCGCGAAAGAGCTCCGTCTCGGCCAGCTCGAAGAACCGGACGTACGAGCCGTAGAAGATGATGCCGGCGAAGTCGACGTCGGACCAGCGGACGTATTCCTCAATGATGAATGGGCTTGGGCATCCCTGAAGATAGCTTGGCAGGGAGGCAGGGAGGCAGGGAGGCCGACCGTCTACTGCCAACTTGCCCCCGCGGACCTGCCTAGCGGGGCCCACCAAACTGGATGTCGAATCTCAGACCCTGGCCGGCCCCGCTAGGGGTACACTGAAATCAAAGCGGACGATGCCGTTGAAGAACGAGAGCCCGGCCCCGACGCCGACCAGCGGCTTCTGGGAGAAGACGCTCCCCAATTCACCCGCCTGGCCCACGTCGGCGAAGAGCACTGGGCGGATCTTCCCCTTGAGCGGGGTCCAGTCGCCCTGCACCGACCAGAAGGCCTGACCCTGATAGGTGCCGTAGTTGAAGCCCCGCACGGTCTGCAGCCCGCCGAGTCGGAAGGCCATCTGCGGAAGCGGATCGGTAGTTGCCACACCACCCCGCCCGGTGATCGTGATACCACGCATCCCGAACGCGCGCTGCCGCACCTCCGCCATGAACCGACCCGTCGTCTCTCCCTCACCCCCCAGCCCTTCGGCGCCGATGCGCCAGGTGCCGGTTCCCGCTACCCCGCTCAGTGTCGCCGTCACCCCGATGAAGAAGCCCTCGGTCACGGCGGGGTTCGGCGGAAAGTCGCCGCTGCCGCCGAGGAAGTCGTTGATGGCGCTCCTGGCATCGGTCTCGACACTCTGCTGGTCTTCGAATCGGGCCCGCACATCGAGCTCGAGCCCACGCCCCACCGATGTCTCGTACCCGATCCGGCCGCCCTGGGCGAGGTAGTAGTCCGCATCGTCGTGCGCCGCGAAAACACCGTTCAGCGAGTTCCCGAAGGTGTTCACCGAGAAGAACGGCTCCACCTCCCCGATGGAGCGATACCCTTCGAGGCGCCACCGCCCCGAGGGCGCTTCGCGGATCAGCCCCAGTTGCCCGGTGAGGCGAGCGTCGGAGAGGCCGAACCGCAGCGTGGCCTGCGCCCGGGTGAAGGACCACCCCGGGACATCGACGGCGTATCCATACCCGAAGGACGGGCCCTGGATCCGGTTGTAGCGGAAGATGTCGGCGAACGCTTCGTAGTTGACGCCGCCCGGCTTGATGCCGGTGATGTCCGATGGCAGGCCTTCCGCCAGCAGGGCGAGTTCTGCCTGGACGTCGCGCACCTGTTGGTCTTCCTGCGGGTTGAGGTCCAGCTTCAGCGAGTCGCCCCACTGCGCATAGCTCTTCAAGGCTGTCCACCGGTGGGCGATGCACTTCGTAGCGGCCGTCTGCCCACTGTCCGGACCGGATGACCGGGGCCAGGGAGTCCGACTCACGGTCCATGGTGCGCTTCGCCCCGGAATCGGGGGGCGGCGTGTCGAAGACCACCGGCTTGCCCGCTGTTGATCTCGTAGTCCCAGAAGGTGGTGATCGCCTCGAAGGGAATGATGATGTCGCTGATGATCGGGATCTGCAGCGTGCCGGAGAGCACCTGTCGCGACGGCATCCAGTACTTCTCGTCCTGCAGGCCGTACTCCAGGTCGGAGTCCACGGTGAGGATCCGGTTGATGAACGAATTCGCCTTCTTGGCGCCGCCCATCTTCCCGATATCCGGATCGTCGTCGTCCCGATCGACCCAGAGTTCGTTGCCCACGTACCGGAAGGTGAAGCGCGCGACCTGCGCGGAGGCGGAGTCAAGCCAGATCGTGCCAGCCACCAGCGACGGCCCGGGACGGGAGGGAACGACCTCGACCGAATAGAGCCGGATCGTCGTCCCCCTCGCCGTGGTGAGGGCGATACTGTCCGTCAGCTCGTAGCGGTACCACTCCGGTCCATCGGCTGCGAGCGGATGAAGCGCCGCACGGGTCGGGAAGTCGTTCCCGAAGATCCGGACGGAATCGCCGAGCCCCCGCGGAACGAACCAGGGCCGACTGAAGTCGCTGGAGAGCGTGATGTCCTTCGAGCGGCTTGCCGTGCGGCGCCCAAGGATGTCGAGCCGCAGGTCGTTGGGCGCCTGCCAGTGCACCGATCCCTCCTGCTCTTCCACGGCGTAGGTGGGCACCCGCGCCCATTTACGCTTCCCGAGGGAGAACGACACCCGGTAGCGCAGCCTGGCGGTATAGTCGGAGACGGTGGTGTCGTCGGCGGCGTGGCGCTCCTGCGCGCGCGTCAATCAGCGCGCGAGTCGCCTCGGAGGAAAAGGTCGGAAGTGTGTCGGCGGATGCAGCGGGCGGAACGGCTCGGGTCGCGGGGGCGGAGAGGGCGACCGCTACAATCAGGAGGCCGAGGCCCACCGGCTCCGCCCGTCACGATGAAGGCCATAGGCCTTCAGCCGGCGCCAGAGGGTCGTGCGACTGATCCCGAGGCTCTTGGCCGTCTCGGCCAGCTTCCAGCCGTGCGCGTCGAGGGAAGCGACGATCGCGTCCTTTTCCCGAGCCGCCAGCGTGGTCGGGCCTTCGACCGGCGGGAGGAAGAGCGCCTCACCGAGTTCCAGCGAACCGACCCGGAGAGGACGGATGCGACCGCCGATGGCAGCGAGCCTCGGCTGAAGGTCCTCGGCGGTCTCGGTGCCGAGATCGGTCTCGCCCTCGAGCTGGGCTCGCGCCTGGCTGTTGGCGTACAGGACCCGGCCGGAGGCGTCAAAGACGACGACCCCTTCGCTGAACCCGTCGAGCAGGGCCTTGGCGAGAGGGGAAAAGACGGACGGCAGGGGGGTCGGATGCGACGTCTGTGGGGCGTTCATATGGAGGGATACGCCTAAGTCCCCGAAAAGGTTTCAATGAGGGACACTGACAGAGGCCCCATACCAAACGACCTAACCGCATATTTCACAGCATTTTAGCTCGATTTATTCCGGCTCCTCACGTTTCACCTCACCCCCTGCCCCCCCTCCGCCATGCGGAGAGGGGAGCTGCCAGGCGGAGTCCTTGGCGTCTCTTTGCGTCTTTGCGTTGAAGAGCTCTTCAACGCGAAGGCGCAAAGAGACGCGAAGACCGCAAAGACAGTGGAGGGGCTTCGAGCTACTCACCGGGCATCACCGGGGCCGGTACGACTCGATTCTGAATGCGCTCTCCGAGAATCACCAGCGCCAGGCCCAGGAAGATCGCGGCGCCCGCGATGGCAGCACGCGTCGTGACGCTCTCTCCCTCCAAGACCGCAGGAGCCACGAGGACGGTGAAGAGCGGCTGCAGGTAGATGTAGACCGCCACCAGGTTGGGGGAGACCTTCTTCAGCGCCCAGATGTTGAGGAAGTACGCCACGATGGTCGGAAAGACCACCACGTAGGCGACCCACATCCACGTGACGGGACGAATTGCGCCGAGGTCGACCGTCGCCAGCCCCGAGAGGCCGAGGGGCAGCGTTCCGATGGCGCTGAACATCATGACGTAGGCGCTGACGGTGACTGCACCGTACTTGAGGACCATCGCCTTGGAGTGGACCAGGTAGAGGGAGTAGCAGAACATCGCCACGACGATCAGCAGGTTTCCGAGAGCCAGATCGGGTGCCAGCGACAGGCGGTCGGGACCGATCAGGTAGATGGCACCCGCCCCGGCCACGGCGATGCCACCGAATTTGAGCGCCGACGGCGGCTCTCGCTTGCTGATCACCGAGTAGAGGACGGTGAACACCGGGATGGTGGTCACGAGGATGGTGGCATTGATGGCGGTGGTGTGACTGAGCCCGAGGAGGAACAGGGTCTGGTTGAGCACGACGCCCAGGAGGCCCAGCCCCGCCAGGCCCAGGAGGTCCCGCCGGTCCCGGACCCAGCGCCGGGTCCAGATCAGATTGACAAGAAGGAGAACCCCGGCCGCACCGACGACCCGGAAGAGCACGATCGAGGTCGCAGGGAAGTCCCGGAGCACGATCTTCCCGACAATCGCCAGGCTGGCAAAGAGAATCTGAACCACGAACAGCAGCAGGTGGACGGCGACTTGCAAAGCAGAGCCCTCGATCCGATATTATGACTGACCGTTCAGTCAGTTTGTAAACATCTCTGGAGCAACAACTTGAAAGATGCCATCACCGCAGCTGCCACCACCGTTCTGCTTCGGGACGGGTTCCAGAAATGGAGCGTGGATCGCGTCGCCGCAGAGGCCGGATGCGCCAAGGGGCTGGTGCCTTACCACCATGGGAGCAAGCGGCAGCTGCTCTCTACCGTGGCCGCGGAGCTGCACACGCGCCGAATGGCCCATCGGCTGGCAGCGCTCGAAGGCTCCGGCGCGGAGGCCGTGGACCGCCTCTGGGACGCCCTCAGCCGCGAGGTCAGGTCGGGCGAGTGGGCCGGCTGGGCCTCGCTCGTCGCCATGCCGGGCATCCACTTACCGCCGCAGGCACCCGAACAGTTGGCCAAGCTCGCCGCTGCCGTCGGTCGCGCCCTCGGCATTCCGCCCCTCGGGCCGGACGAGGCCCGCCTCGCCGAAGCCGCCCTGGAAGGATTCCAGCTGTCGCTCCACCTCGGCGCGCCGGAGGAATCCGTCCACGAGGCCTATCACCACCTCTGGCTCTCGCTGCTCCCCTGACTACCGGCGGCGCTTCCCCCCGCGGCCGGGTCGCCCGCCGCGGCCTCCACCGCCCCTGCCCTCGCCCCCCCGGCCGCCTCCGCGCCCACCGCGTTTCGGGCCGCGAATCTCCGTATGCCGGCCCCGCCGTTCGCGGGGCTCGTTCTGAATCGCATCCCGAAGCTCGTCCAGGGTACGGCCGCGCAGGGCGGGCTTCTGACCTCGGACGACGGCGAAGCGGAGCGGCCGATCCACTTTCGGCAGGTCCTCTTCCTTGAGCCGGCGCAGCTGTCCCTCCCGGAGGCGCAGCACCACCACCCCCTCCCCATCCTCGACCTCGTAGTCCAGCGGCACCGCGTCTCCCAGGAGCCGCACCATCGAGGGCAGCTCCAGCAGGCGCGCGCGGGTGGCACCATCCACGAGTGCATCGGCATCCAGCGCCACGCGTGTGCCCAGGAACTCCTGCCAACTCGTGACGCTTTCGAGGGCGCTCCGAATGCGGGGACGGAGCGCTGCCGTCGCCGCCTGCTCCAGAGAGCCGCCCGAGCGGCGCCACAGCTCACCGAGCTCCGAAAGCGCCCGCCGGATTCGACCCTGGTCCGGGTGCGGAGTGTCGCCGGACATCAGTGCGTCGGTCAGGGCATCGCGGGCCTGCTCCTGCAGTGCCGGTGGCACGCTGCCCCGGAGTTCCTCAACCACCGTTTCCAGTTCGAAGCCGAAATAGGTGAGCCGCCTGGACACCATCAGGTGCCGGTGTTTCCGTGCGCCCCCCACGGAGACCACCGGCTGCCCCTTGCGGGCGTTCTTCCGGATCAGGTCGTAGGGGACAGTGGTCCCCTCGATACCGGCCCGGGCCACGCCGTTGCGGTCCCCGAAGAAGCGGAGATTCCCCGCCACCGCGCCCCAACTGCCCGCCATCGAGGTCTTCGAGATCCGGGCCTCGGTGCCGTCCACCGTGTGTTCATCGATGACCAGGTCGAACGGCATGACATGCGCGACAAGCTCAACGAATCGCGTCCGCAGCTCCTTGGAGGCGTACGGCATCGTCTTCGGCAGTGGCAGGTCGAGCGCCCGATACACCGCCGCGACCCCAAGCGCGGTGTCCTCCACCGACTTCACCAGCACACCGCGCTTCTCGGCCCACTCCGTGAGCCCTTCCTCGAACAGATGCCTCGGCAACCCATAGACCTCGCCGAGATAGCCGTGCTGGTTGACCGCCTCCGCGTAGACATTTGCCGCCGTGAGATGATCGCTCCCATTGGCGATCAGGCCGTGAAGGTCCCGCTCCTCCCGCGTCATCCGGTGCAGCGAGTCGATGTTTGCCGCCGTGGCCACCAGCGGGACCAATTCGGGATCGGCTCGCACCAGGAGTTCACCCCACGGCCGCTCCACCGGAATCGCCTCGACTTCGCGGCCATAGCTGGTGAGGCGCCCATCCTTGATCAAGCCGCGGTCGACCAGCGTCGCCATGGCGCGACGATACGCGGTCTTGTCGAGCGGGACCGGGAGTTCGAGGTCGGCGGCATCGACTCCGATCGACGCGCAAGTAATCGCCACCCGCTCCGCGTCACCTGCCAGCTGGAATTCCGGGGGACCGGGCACCAGTTCCTCGAACGCCATCCGCCGGTCGGAGAGGATATACACCTCGCCCTTGGCCACCCGGCCATGCACCCGCCCCGCCATCTGGAGAATCTCGTTGGCGCCGAGGTAGAGCCGATGCAGCACGTTCCGCCCCCGCTCGACGACATTGCCGTAGCGGGCGTCGTAGATGACCACCGTGTCGAGCCCGCGCACATTGATGGCGGACTGGCCGGCGGCGGTCATGGCGAGGAGGAATGGCTTGGGGGGATCCCCCTCGAGGAATTCGCGGATGACGCGAATCGGTTCGCCGCCGTGGTAGAACGCCGCGTTCAGCTTTGGGTACCGGGCACCGAGGTCAGCCGCGAGTTGCTCCACCTCGCGCCGCGTGGGCACGAAGACCGCCACCCCGCGCTTCTGCTGAATCAGGTGCCGCATGAAGCGCTCGTCGAAGAACTCCTCGGCCTGCTTCGCCTCCACCCGGACGCGAGCCCGGAGTGCCGGGTCGAACGCCTCGGTCACCAGCACGTTGGCGCTGTCGAGGTACCTGGCATAGAACGAGGGGTCGACGGTCGCGCTGAGCCAGATGAACCGCACGCCGGCCCGCTTGCCGAGGGCGAGGCAGAGCTCCAGTTCGGCGGAGGTCTGGTGGATCTCGTCCACCACGACGGTGTCGTGCCGCGTAATGAGATCATCCTGGAACCAGCGCCGGGCAATGCCGGTGGTGACGATCACCACGTTCCAGGTGGGGGTCTCGGGGGTGGCCTCGCGCTCGCGGTTGACGACGCCGACCCGAAGCGACTCGCCGAGAATCGATTCCGCCACCGGCCGGATGCCCAGTGTCTTTCCCGTCCCGGTCCCCGCCACGATGCCGAACCCCTTGCCGCCCAGCGCCCATTCCCGGAGTTCGGCGCCGTGCTCGCGCTCGAGCACCGTGTCCACACCGCTCAGGCCGAGGGCCAGCTCAATGGTTTCGCAGGCGGCACGGGTGGGGGCGATGACGATGATGCGCCCATGGGAGGGGCGCTCCCGCTTGAACGCGTCGGGATCGGGAGGGAGGAAGTGGTTCCGGGTGGGATGCACGACTAAAGATAGGCGGGGTGGGATGAAAGGCAGACGGGCGCCCGGAATTCGGACGCCCGTCCACTCCTTCAGTCAAACAGAGAGCGCTTATTCGCCTGCGTGGCTACCGGTCTTCGACTCCTGCATTTCCTGGATGATCTGATCGAGGTTGTAGCTCGACGGAGTCTGGAGCGCGGGGAACTGCTTGTAACTCATCAGCTCCTTCATCCACAGCATCTGGCCGATGGGCAGCAGGTTCCAGTCGTAGATATACGCCGTACTCGGCGCGGCCAAGGCACCACCCATGCCCAGGAGAGTCAACTGGTTGGCGCCGACGGCCGCCTCGAACGGATCCCGCTTGAGGTTGCCCACCTGCGTCCAGTGATAGGACTGGACCCCCAACAGGCCGCCGGTGGCGTCCGAGGGTGCCATGGCGTAGTAGAACTTCCAGTTCTTGTATCGCACCGCCGAGGGATGCGTCCCGCTGTAGTAGAAGAGGTGGTCGCGCGCGGATTCGGCCTTGCCCTCAAGGTAGGCGCGCTGGTCGAAACCATCGAGCGTCGTCTTGATGATGCCGGGATACTTGCCCGCTTCGATCTGCTTTTTCAGTCCGTCGCCAGTCGGGCCACCGGCGATGTTGACCAAGGTGGGCAGCCAGTCCAACATCGAGAAGATCTGGTCGTTGGTGGTACCCGCCGGGATGTGTCCGGGCCAACGGGCCATCATCGGGACGCGCATGCCGCCTTCCCAGGTGGTCAGCTTGCCGCCCCGGAAGGGCGTGACCCCGCCGTCCGGATAGGTGATGACCTCGGCCCCGTTGTCGGTCGTGAAGACGACGATGGTGTTGTCGAGCTGGCCCATGGCCTCAAGCTTGGCCAGCACCAGGCCGATGTTGTCATCCATCTGCTTCATGCCGACTTCGTTGATGCCCCAGTCCTTGCCGCCCTCGGTACCCAGCATCGCCAGGTACTTCGGCGAGAGCATCGTGGTGATGTGCATGCGGGCCGGGTTGTACCAGACGAAGAATGGCTTGTTGGTCTTCTTCGGGTCATTGCGATCAAGGTAGTCGATGACCTTGGCCGAAATTTCCTCATCAACGGTCGTCGAGCGCTCCAGGGTGAGCGGCCCCTCGTCCTTGCAGCTCTGGTTCTTCTCGGTGCCGTCCGACGAGGTGCACCAGATGACAGGCCGGGGGGGCGTCATGCACAACGTGGTGGTCGGATCCACGGCACCCACGGGATCGGAGAGACCGGGGACCGGCGTGTTCTTGCAGGGTGGCACGACAGCCTGCACCGTGGGGCTGCTGTTGATGTCCGGGAAGCTCACGCCCTGCATCGCGTCAAGATGGTAGAGGTAGCCCCAGAACTCCTGGAAGCCGTGGGCGGTTGGCAGAGAGTTCGTCTTGTCGCCCAGATGGTTCTTGCCGAACTCGCCCGTGTTGTAGCCGAGATCCCGCAGAAACACGGCGAGATCCGGGGTGCCGGGCAACAGGGAAGTGCTGGAACCCGGCAGCTGCGGCATGATCATGCCGGCCCGCAACGGATTCATCCCGGTGATAAACGAGGTGCGCCCGGCGGTACAGCTCTGCTCCGCGTAGGCCGTCATGAACAACGTGCCTTCCCGCGCGATGCGGTCGATGTTCGGCGTCTCGCCGACCATGAGCCCGCGGTGGTACGCGCCGACATTCATGATGCCGATGTCGTCGCCCATGATGAAGAGGATGTTGGGCTTCTTGGCCTGCTGCTGGGCCGAGAGCGTCGTCGGACCAGCGACGGCCGTCACGGCCAGCGCGAGGCCCGCCATCCGGACCGCAAGGGAGGAAAGTCTCATTGCCAGCGTCTCCAAGGGGGATGAAGGGACGACGGGGCCACTGCCGTCGCGGTAAGGGAACTCGATGCGCCTGCGGTTAGTGAATCGGGAGTCTTCTCGTGATGGATACCCCCAAGTCTATTAGCAAGATCCACATTTGTAAATTGCACTTATAGCAGGTTTTCATTACGTTTTATGCATCAATGCTTGATCTTACCTTGCTCTCCCACGCGCTCGCCATCGCTCGTCACGGGAACTACGCCCGTGCCGCCGGTGAACTCGGTGTGACGCCGCCGACGCTTTCACGGCACATCACCTCGCTCGAGCAGCAACTGGGCATCCGCCTCTTCGACCGCGGTCGTTCCGGCGCCGTGCCGACGGCGCTCGGCCAGGAGGTGCTGGATCAGGCCCAGTCGCTGCTCGCCGACGCGCAGCGCCTGGAACGCGAGGTGGCCATGCTACGGGGGGTGGAGGTGGGGAAGCTCGCTATCGGAGCGGGGGTATACCCGGCGTTTCTGTCGGTGGGCAGGGCGCTCGGCCGTCTGTCGGCGAAGCATCCCGGCCTCGAGATCGAAGTGATCGCGGGAGATTGGCAGAGCATGGTCGAACAGGTGCTCTCCGGGTCGCTCGACCTCACCGTCGCCGAACTGAGCGGACCCGCCGAAGATCCGCGGCTGACCCAGGAACCCCTGCCTCGGCATCTGGGCGCGTTCTTCTGCCGGGCCGGACATCCGTTGCTCCAGGAGCGCGAGGTAACCCTCGACAAGATCTTCCTGTATCCGTTCGCCGGGCCAAAGCTGGCGGCCCGGGCCTTTACGGAGCTGCAGCCTCCCCCAACGGCGGGGCCGATCGAGCCCACCACGGGGGAGTTCGTCCCCGCCATCCAGGTGAATACCTTGCGCCTCGCGATGGAAGCTGTGGCTGTTAGTGACGCAGTCGGCATTGCGCCACTCTCGGTGATTCGTTCATACGCCCTGGGCGGCCAAATCGTCGCGCTCAGCTATCGGCCGGCGTGGCTCCACACGAATTATGGCCTCATCTATCTGAAAGACCGGACGCTGTCGCCGGCTGCCGAGGCCTTCACGACGGAATTGCGCGCCGTCGAGGCGGAAATCGAGGCGGACGAACAGTCCCACTCGCCACCAAAGAAGCGGAGCCCGCATGCACACTGACCGCACCGTCGACCCCACGCCGGAACAGATCGCGCAAATCGCCGCCTATCCCGACGACTCTCCGTTCGTGATGGTGAACCTCCTGAAGTTCACCCGACCCGACGGGGCCCGTCGATACTGGCAGGATTACGCCCCTGCGGTGACCCCGCTCATGGAATCAGCGGGAGGCGTGACCGTCTACAAGGGGTCGGTCCGGCACCTGATCATCGGCGCCGCGCCGAACGATTGGGACGCGGTCTGGCTGGCCCGCTGGCCGGCCAAGTCGCACTTTCTGGCGATGATGAATCACCCGGATTTCGCCGCCACACAGGAGATCCGCGTGAGCGCCCTGGAGCGGATGACGCTGATGCTGACCGCCGAAGGTAGGATCGATCGGTAGCGGGCACAGCCTCTCGGCGGGCAGACAACAGGGGGCGTTGTAAGGGCACGGTATGCCGTGCCCCTACAACGCCCCCTGGTCCTGCATCTATGATCAACGCCTCTGAGGAGGCGGGAAGTGGAGCCTTGCGGCTCCGGTTAATCGTCCCAGTCGCGGCCGTCGCCGTCCGAGTAATCATCCGTGTACACATACCCTTGGGACGAATTCGTGTAGCTGTTGGTGTAGCCATACCGGTCAGGACGCCCACCGGACGCCAGGTAGAACCTGCCTCTCCGCTCCCAGGCCGTGACCGCGATGAACTGCGGACCTCCGCGATATCCGCGTGCCGAGTAGACCTGAGTGAAGTAGCGGCCCTGTGAGTAGAAGAGGGTCACCGGTCGATACCCATGCCTCTGATACCAGCGGGCGGACTTCCCGTGCTTGCCGTGGCCACGTTCGACGAACACCACCTGCGGCGCGTAACGCGCCACCGCGACGCGCCGGCCACGCACCGGCTGGTAGATGACGACGGGGCGCGGCACGAACACCGGCTCACCCACGGCGATCCGCCCGCGTACCGGGCCACCGTTAATGACGACCGCACCGGACACCTGCGCGGCGGCTGGGGTGGGAGAGATTGAAACGGAAACGAGTGCAAAGGCAGAACCGAATATTGACGCGGCCAGGGGCCGACGAATGTTGGCTGACATAGAACCTCCGAGCTTCCCTGTTGGAGACGCCCGAGAGAAAAGCGAGGTGCGTGCCAACCACGGAAAGGCTTACTGCACAACAGGTTATGCTCGCGGGCCCTCTCCTCGGGTGTCCGCGCTGGAGGACGCTCCAGGCCTCGGGGCTGGAATCCGTGGAATGCGGAACAACTTCCCCTCGACTCGAGCACGCCAGCGGCCTACCTTTGGGCCGACCTCCCACTTCGACCAGGACTCCGCACGTGCGTTCCTACCGGGTTTCCGTCGCCAAGGACTACCTCTCGTTCTCCTCGGCGCACTTCATCACCTTTCGCGGCCACAAGTGCGAGTCGCTCCACGGGCATAACTACCGCGTGGCGGTGGTGATCGAGGGAGACGTCGATGCGGAGTGTCTCTTTGTCCTCGACTTCGCGGTCTTGAAGCAGTTGATCAAGCCGATGGTGGACGCGGTAGACCACAAGGTCCTCCTCCCGACGCAGAACGAGAAGATCGGCCTGCGCGAGGAACACGACTCGATCATCGTGGACTACTTCGGCAAGGGTCGCTTCGTCTTCCCCAAGTCCGACGTGGCGCTTGTCCCCGTCAAGAACACCACGGTAGAGATGCTCGCCGAGTACTTCGCGATCCAGGTCCGGGACGCGCTCAAGGCGGAGGGGCATACCCACCTGACCAGGCTCGACATCGAGGTCGAGGAGAGCCCGGGGCAGTCAGCGGGATTCAGCGTACGCTTTGACGGAAAGGCCTGACCGATGAGCGCGAGGGAACGGACGTGGGATCTGACCAACATCGGCGATCGCCTGCCGGCGGGCTGGGAGTTCCAGCAGGACTCGATCATCCGGTTCTATGAAACCGACGGCTGGCCCACGACGCTGATGGCAGTCAACGCCATCGGCTTCCTCTGCGAGGCCGGCGATCACCACCCCGACCTGACCGTGAGCTGGGGGAAGCTCTCCGTCCGACTCAACACCCATACCGCCGGCGGCGTGACCGACAAGGACCTCGAGTTGGCCCGGAAGATTGACGAAGTCGTGCTCTGGCGGCCCGGCAAGGAGTCGGCGCTTCGTGGCACCACGCGCAAGTTCGTCAAGGAAGGCTGATATTCCGCAGGCGGTCCTCGTCGAGGAGCTGATCGACGCGCCATCACCAGCCGATGCCTGTGCTCGGCTGCTCGACCTCCCCTACCCACTCCTGCTCGAAAGCTCGGCCCGCGACACGGCGCTCAGCCGCTACTCCTATCTCACCGCCGACCCCAGCCAGGTCTGGACGACCCACCCGGCGGAATCGGCGGACGTACTCCAGCAGGCGGCCGACTACCTCACCTCCCATCGCACCGACCCGATCCCCGGCCTTCCCCCCTTTCAGGGCGGAGTGGCCGGCTTTCTCGGCTACGAGTACGGCCGGCGCCTTGAGACGCCTACCAGCGCCGAGAGAAGACGACCTCAAGCTCCCCGACGCGTGGCTCGGTGCCTACGACTGGGTGATCGCGTGGGATCATCGGACAGGAAGGACCTGCGTGATGGCCTTGGACCCCGGCTTTCGGCGGGGTGACGACGTGGCCGTGGGGAGTCCCCCTCTCCACATCGTGGAGAGGGGGACGGGGGTGAGGCCCGCGGAAGGGCGCATGGAGGCAATCATTGACCGGTTGCGTGGGCCGGCGCCCGCTGCGGCCTCCATTGAGCCCGCCTTGCCGGCCGTCATCAAATCCGGCTTCACGCGGGAGGAGTACCTGCGCTCCGTCGAGCGGGTGCGGCAGTACATCCTGGCCGGCGACATCTTCCAGGCCAATCTCTCCCAGCGATTTTCCGCGCCGTGGGCCGGGGAGCCATTCGAGTTCTACCGACGCCTCGTCGCGTCGAACCCCGCCCCGTTTTCTGCCTTCTTCCAGGGAGATGACTTCGCGATTGCGAGCGCGTCACCCGAACGATTCCTGTCGGTGGGCGCCGAGGGCCACGTCGAGACACGTCCGATCAAGGGGACGCGACCGAGAGGGCGGACACCGGCGGACGACATGCGACTCGCGGACGAGCTCATGGCGAGCGAAAAGGACCGCGCCGAGAACGTGATGATCGTGGACTTGCTGCGGAACGACCTCTCGAAGGTGTGCCAGCCCGGATCTGTGGATGTGCCGGCGCTCTGCACACTGGAGAGTCACCCGACCGTCCACCACCTCGAGTCGATCGTAACTGGCCAGCTTGAACCTGGGCGGACCGCGACCGACCTGATGCGTGCCGCCTTTCCGGGAGGATCGATCACCGGCGCCCCGAAGGTCCGCGCCATGGAAATCCTGACCGAACTCGAGCCGGTGGCGCGCGGCGTCTACTGCGGCACCATCGGATGGTATGGCCTGACCGGTGCCATGGACAGCAGCATCGCCATCCGGACCGTCACGGTGCAGGACGGTAGCGCCTATTTCCATGCCGGGGGTGGTATCGTCGCCGATTCGAATCCGGCGCTCGAGTATCAGGAGACGCTCGACAAGGCCGCCGGCATCCGGCGCGCATTCGGGCTGGCGTCGTGATTCTCATCCTCGACAACTACGACTCCTTCGTCTGGAACCTGGCGAGGTATGTCCGCGAACTCGGCCGGGAGCCGATGGTCCGCCGGAACGACGCGATCACCCTCGAGGAGATCGCCGCACTGGCCCCGACCCACATCATCATTTCGCCCGGCCCCTGCACTCCTGCCGAGGCGGGAGTCGCGGTGGAGGCGATCCGCCGATTCGGTGCGACTGTACCGACGCTCGGGGTCTGCCTCGGTCACCAGGCCATCGGCGCGGCGTATGGCGCCCGCGTGGTCCGTGCCGGTCGCCCGATGCATGGCAAGACGTCTGAGATTTCGCACGAGGGAACCGGACTCTTCACCGGCCTCCCCAATCCGTTCAGGGCAACCCGGTATCACTCGCTGGTGCTGGAACGCGCCTCGCTCCCCGCCGAGTTGGAGGTCACTGCAACGGCGGATGATGGAGAGATCATGGCGATCCAGCATCGATCGCATCCGGTGGTCGGCACGCAATTCCACCCCGAGTCGGTGCTCACCGAGTGGGGACACCAGATCGTGGGGCGGTTTCTTGAGGGAGAATGGTAGAAGACCTGCGCCGACCAATCAGTCGCCGAGGCTGATGCCAAGATCGCGGGCGGTCTGGATGGTGTCCGAATCGAGGGGGACGTGCTTGGTCCGGCCGATCACCTCGGCGAGCGGCACCGTGGAAATGGTCGGCGGGGTGTAGGCGACCATGCACCCGAAATTCTCGGCCGCGATGGCCCGGACCGCTGCCGTGCCGAACCGGAGCGCCAGGTGCCGGTCGAAGGTCGTGGGCCCCCCGCCCCGCTGCAGGTGACCGAGCACGAGCGTGCGGGTTTCCTTCCCGGTCCGCTCCGCGATGGATGCCGAGACACGGCCTCCGATCCCGCCAAGCCGGTCGACCGTACCCGTGCCCCGCCGCTCGAGAAGGGTGGCGTCCCCGCCCTTCGGTCGCGCCCCTTCCGCCACCACCACGATGCTGTAGTGCCGGTCGGTCGCCTCGCGGTGCCGAATGGCGTCGCAGACCCGCTCGATGTCGAACGGGATTTCCGGCAGCAGGATCACGTCGGCCGACGACGACACGCCACTGTGCAGGGCGATCCACCCGGCGTCCCGCCCCATCAGTTCCACCACCATGACCCGGTCGTGACTCTCCGCCGTGGTGTGGAGCTTGTCGATTGCCTCCGTCGCCGTGGTCACCGCGCTGTCGAATCCGAAGGTGAGATGGGTGCCCGCCACGTCGTTGTCGATTGTCTTGGGGACACCGACGACCGGGAGGCCCTGCTTCCAGAGGTCGTGCGCAATCTTCAGGCTCCCGTCACCGCCGATCGAGACGAGGGCGTCGAAGCCGCTGGCCCGAAAGGCGGAGATCAGGTCGCCGGACCGATCGAGCTCGACCATCGTTCCGTCGGGCTGCGGGGTGGCCCAGCGAAAGGGGTTGCCCCGGTTCGTGGTGCCGAGAATCGTCCCGCCGAGGTGGGTGATCCCCCGTACGGCGGCGGTGTTGAGCGTCATGATGCCGTCGTTGCCGAGCAACCCCCCGAAGCCCCGTCGGATGCCGTAGCACTGCCACCCGCGCTGGTGCGCGGCCAGGACCACGGCGCGAATGACCGCGTTGAGGCCAGGTGCGTCGCCACCGCCGGTGGAAATCGCAATGCGCATACGGCTCAGCCCTGTGCCTCGCGCGCCAGGCGAAGCACTTCGCCCGGTTCGACATGACGCTTCAGTGCCTTCTTCGAGAAGATGAGTTGGCCGTCCATGGTTACCTCAAAGAGTCCCCCCGAGGAGTCGATCAGCTTCACCTCGGCTCCGGGAAACG
The DNA here is from genome assembly GCA_963699825.1 of uncultured Gemmatimonadales bacterium. Lineage (GTDB taxonomy): Bacteria > Gemmatimonadota > Gemmatimonadetes > Gemmatimonadales > GWC2-71-9 > SPDF01. Next base: position 165,541 of record CAVOVI010000013.1, on the reverse strand, counting down.
CCTGCTCCAGCTCGGCCGCCAAACTGGCGGCCCGGGGCCGGTAGTTTCAGACGACGCAAAACTGGATCGTGAATTTCACGCGGATACCCCGTGGTGAGAGTTACAGGGGCAAGGACCAACCCCTGCCTCAATCGTAGTGCTGGCCCGGGTGCATTCCAAGCGGGGGTGCTTGCCCCGCCCCCGTTCCGCCCGTATCTATGATACAGATGCCAACCCTCCGACCCCGCGCCCTGGCGCTCATCGCCCTGCTGTTTGTTCTCGCCACGCCGCTCCGCGCCCAGCGGCGCGAGTATCGGCTGGAAGTCGGCGCGGCGGCGGCGGCCACCTCGTTCGCCTCCGTGACGAACCTCGACGCCGGGTTCGGCGGCGCACTGCGCCTCGGTTTCTGGCTCCCGATGAACCTGGGGATAGAGCTCGAGGGACTGACGTCCAGCCCGAAGGCAGCCAACGGCTCGACGACCAGCGTGTTGTCGGGAACGGCGTCCCTGCTCTACAACATCCGGGCGGGTGAATCGAGCTCGTTGTTCCTGAAGGCAGGGCTCGGCTCCACCAAGTATGGCGACAGCTGCCCGGCGGTCTCGGTCCCCGGCTCCGGACCGTGCGGTTCCGCCTCCGAGTTCGTCCTGGGCGGCGGGTTCCGTGCCGCGGTCTCCCCGACGATCATGATCCGTGGCGAGCTCGACTACCAGCGGAACAGCGACCTGACCTCCTTCGACAATTTCGTCGGCAGCCTTGGCCTGGCGCTGATGATCGGCAGTCGCCCGCTGATCGATAGCGACCAGGATGGCGTGTTTGATCGGAAGGACAAGTGCCCCGACACACCGAAGGGGGCCATCGTCGACAAGCAGGGCTGCCCCTCAGACACCGACGGCGACGGGGTGTCGGACGGGCTCGACCGGTGTCCGAACACGCCCGCGGGCGCGACGGTCGATTCCGCTGGTTGCCCCAGTGACACCGACAAGGATGGCGTCGTCGAGGGCGTGGACCGGTGCCCGGGCACTCCCGCCGGCGCGCAGGTCGACGCGACCGGCTGCCCGACCGATGCGGATGGCGATGGCGTGGCAGACGGCCTCGACCGCTGCCCCGCCACGCCAGTGGGCGCCACCGTCGATGCGCTTGGCTGTCCCGGGGACTCCGACAACGACAAGGTGCCCGACGGCATCGATCAATGCCCGAACACGCCGGTCGGCGAGACGGTCAACAGCTTCGGCTGTCCCCCCTCCGCCGCGCTCCCAGGCCCGCCACCCGCCGCCGCCGTGGGCGCTGGTGCAGTTGCTGGCGCGGCCGCCGCGACCCCCGCAGCACCCACGCCGACCACCGTGGGGCCCTGGACGGTCCCCGGCACAGCGTTTGCCCCTCTCAGCAGCACCATCGGCAGTGCTGCACTGCCCGTCCTCGACTCGGTGATCGGCGCCCTCAAGGCCAATCGGCGACTCGTGGTGGAGATCATTGGCCACGCCGGCGACGCCTCCTCCGAGACGGCCAATCTCCAGCTCTCCAGCGCACGCGCCGATGCTGTCGGGAGCTACCTGCTTGGCAAGGGCATCGGCCCGGAGCAGCTTCGGACGCGAGGTGCAGGTTCGACGGGGACCGATCCGAACGCGGCACCCGCCCAGAACCGCCGGACCGACATCAGGATTATCGGTTCCTAGCCCCGCCCCGCCCTGACCCCCTGCACGACAACTGGCGTCCTGCAATGACCCTCAAGGTCGGAGCGTCCCCGTGGACCGTACCGGATTGCGTATCCTCGTCGGGCTGAGTGCAATTCTCGGCACACCTCTCGCCGCCCAAGGCGGGCAGTGGCACCGTGAACTTCCGGCGTCCTACGGGATCGACTTCCTGGCCCCACTTCCCGAACTCACGTCGCACCAGCACTCGGCGTGGCCGAGCCCCCCGCTGATGGCGCAACCGGATCAGGTGCGGGCACTGTACGTGAACGCGTGGGCCTTTGGCGGCAGTCGGTTTCGCGAGTTGATGCGCCTCGCCGACGAAACCGAAGTCAACGCGCTGGTTATCGACCTCAAGGACGACACCGGCTACCTCACCTACCGGTCCAAGGTGCCGACCGCCATTGCCATCGGCGCCAACAGGGAACTCCGCGCACGAGACACGGAGGCGCGGGTTCGGGAGATGCTGGCGCACGGCATCTACCCCATCGCCCGCATCGTGGTCGCCAAGGATCCCCTCCTCGCCGAGGGGAAGCCGACGTGGGCCATTCAGACCGCCGATGGCGGCCTCTGGCGGGACCGCCGCGGGACCGCATGGGTCGATGCCTTCAACGACTCCGTGTGGATCTACGCCGCGCAACTCGCCGAGGAAGCGGTGGCGATGGGCTTCGCCGAAGTGCAGTTCGATTACGTGCGATTCCCGGACGAACCGCGAAGCCGGATGGCCACGGCGGTCTTCCCATCGCGCCGCGACGGCGAATCCACCCGGGCCGGCGTGCGGCGCAACCTGACGCTCCTGCGTGAACGGATGCAGCCCTACGACGTCCCCGTCACGCTCGATGTGTTCGGGATGACGACCGTCATGACGGGCGACATGGGTATCGGGCAGGTCTGGGAGGATCTGGTGGGGTTGTCAGACGTGGTGCTGCCGATGGTGTACCCGAGCCACTATGCGCCAGGGATGTACGGCACCCAGACGCCCAATGCCGAGCCCTATCTCGTGGTGCGGCGGGCGCTGGAGGATGGATTGAAGCGGAGCGCCCTGTTGGAGCGTCCGGCGAGCATCCGCCCGTATCTGCAGGCGTTTACCCTCGGTGCGCCACGCTACACCGGCGAGCACGTCCGCGCCCAGATCAAGGCCGCGGCGGACGTGGGGATCAATAGCTGGGTGCTGTGGAATCCCCGCAGTGATTACCGCGAGTCTGGGCTGGTCCCCGCGAAGCTGGTCTTGGGTTCCCAGCCGGTGATGTAACCGGCCAGCGCACTGGCCGCCGTGGTGTAGGGGCTGGCCAGATAGAGCTGCCCGGGACCGGAACGGCCAGGGAAGTTGCGGTTGATGGCGCTCACCGTGACGGTCTTGCGGTCGTAGCTCACCCCCGGGCCCGCGTTGATGCAAGCGCCGCACGACGGCTCGATGATCTCCGCGCCGACCTTCTGGAAGATCTCCACGTACCCCTGCTCCTCCGCGTACCGCTTCACGTCCTGGCTGCCGAACTGGATGTAGAACCGGACGTCGGGATGGATCCGTTCGCCGGCCTCGGCCGCCTCCCGCAACACCGCCGCGTACATGTCCATGTCTTCCTTCTTGCCCGCCGTGCAGCTCCCCGCGTACGCGATATCCAGCTTGACCTGATCCCCAAGCTCGCGGATGAACTGGCCGTTCCCCGGATCGCCGGGGAGGGCGATCATCGGCTGCAGGGCGGACGCGTCGATGTCGATCACTTCCTCGTAGTCCGCGTCGGGATCGGAGAAGAGACCGTCGAGCATCGCTTCGACGTCCGCGCGCGGCAGCCCGCGTTCGCGCACGAGATAGTCCACCGTCACGGCATCGGGCGCGATGATGCCGGTAAACGCCCCGACCTCGGCCGCCATGTTGGTCATCGTCGCGCGCTCGTCGATCGACAGCGCCCGGACGGCGTCGCCGCCGTATTCGACGATCTTCCCGATGGCCCGGCCGCTCTTCACATAGGGCTGCCGCAGGATCTGCAGCATGAAATCCTTGGCGGTCACGTTGGCGGGCTTGGTCCCGTTGACCCGGATGAGCACCGAGGGCGGCACCTTGAGGCGGACGTCCTTCGTCAGCCAGGAATTGAAGATGGCGGTGGTGCCGACGCCGAACGCCACGCACCCCACCGCGCCGCTGTGCGGCGTATGGCTGTCACTCCCGATCACCACCTGGCCCGGCAGGACGTGCCGCTCCAGCATCTTGGAGTGACAGATCGCCTCCGACCCCTGCACGATGCTGTTCAACGCGGTGCGCGGGAGTTCGCCGTAGAGCTTGATCCCCTGCTCCTCGGAGAACTCCTCCTGCTTCTTCTTCAGCTCGAGCGCCACATCGAGCAACCCCTCCGCCTTCCGGGCGTCGGTCATCGCCAGTTCGAGGAAGGTCAGGTGATCGCGGAAGAAGAAGATCGATTCCGGATCCACCACTTTCTCGTCGGCGCCGACGAAGTCGCGCCAGAAGATGGCGGCCATCGGGGTCACGTACTCGTGACTGAAGCGGATGTCGGTGCGCACGAACCCCTCGTCGCCCGGCTTGACGTACGGCACGCCGACGCGATTGCTGGAGAGGTCGGTGACCCAGCGCCGGGCCAGCACCTTTTCAGCCAGCGTCATCGGCCGGGCCGGCGTGGTGACCTCGGGAACCCGCACTTTCCCCTGGAGGCGCGCCACGTTGTACTGGAAGAGCCCGCCGTGCTCGATGATGCCCCGGGTGATTCCGCCCTCCCCGTCCGTGAACACCGTCAGTGGAATCGCTTCCCCGCGGCGCACCCGGTCGAGCACCGAGAGGTCGGTGCTCGTGAAAACCCCGAGGTTCTGACAGTTCTCCCGGTAGATCCGCTCGATGTTCTCGGCGACCACCAGCTTGATGCCCGCCATCAGCTCGGCGTAGGGAGACTGCTCCCGGCTCGATCCTTTCCCCCTCCGCTTGCCGCTGACCGAAGCGACGAATCCCCCCTGCCGCACCGACCCGCGCGTAATCGGGAATTCCTCGCCGCACTTGAGGCCGAGGTACGGGAAATCGCCGAGGGTCTGGTCGTAGTAGTAGCAGATGTAGGCCGGCGTGATCTCGTCGGTGGAAATGTCATCGCGCAGCGCGATGTCGGGAGTCCAGGCGAGATCCTCCCCCTGGAGCTGGCTGCGGATGAGGTCGGGGTCGACCGTGAGGTAGAGAATGCGGCCATTGAACGTGATGGCGTCTGGCAGCTTGGTGATGGGGCGGGTCTTGAGGCTTTCGAGCATGGGCGGACGTTCTCCTGGTTGCTTCAAGATGCCCATGCGGGTGGGCGGGAGCAAGGATTGTTGGCGCCGGAGGAGTGGCGGAGTACAATTCAGGTCATGCGCCCCCTGACGATTGCCATGCTCGCCGCGCTGGCGGCGACACCTGCGGCTGCGCAATCCCCGTGGAAGAGCACCCCGCCCACCCGGCTTGCGCTGTTGGGCACCTTCGAGGATACGACCATCTCCGAGGCCTCCGCCGCGGTGGCGAGTCGCACGCAACCAGGGGTCATCTGGACCCTGAACGACTCAGGCAACTCCCCATGGGTCTTCGCGTTCGACACCCTCGGGACAGTCGCTCGGGACATTCCGGGTCGCCGGGGCGAGGAACTTCGACTGGGAGACCCTGACGATCGCTCCCTGTCCGGCGGGAAGCTGCCTGATCGTCGGCGACATCGGGGACAACCCCGAAACCCGGCCGAGCGTCATGCTGTACCGGGTGCCGGAGCCGGACGTCGCCCGGCTCCCCAAGGGGGAACTGGGGGTCACTGGTCAGGTCGACACGCTGAGCATCCGGTATCCCGACGGGCCGCATGACATCGAGGCGATCTATGCCGACGCCTCGGGCGACATCTACTTCGTGTCGAAGGGGCGAACCAAGGGGGTCCTGCTCTTCCGGCTGCCCGCCGCGGCCTGGGATGGTGGCGGCGCGGCGGTGCCCGAACTGGTCGACTCGTTGCCGATCACGCCCGACATCAGCGTCGGGCAGTGGGTGACCGACGCCGCGCTCTCTCCCGATGGCCGCCGTGTGGCCGTCCGCACCTATTCCGCCGTCTTCTTCTTTGCCGTTGAAGCGGGCGGCCGCCTCACGCCCGACCAGGGACGAGAGTGTTCCTTCGGTTTGGTCGAGCCCCAGGGCGAAGGGATCACCTGGCTCGATGAGCGCAGGCTGCTCCTCACCAGCGAATCGAGTTCCAAGAGCCGCGGCACCCTCTACCTGCTCGAGTGCGGGCAGCCCTAGCCACGACCCACACGTCCGCCATGGCGGCGGACCAGGGCCTTTCATCTCCAACCCACGTGAACTCAATGCGACGATTCTCCGTGCTCCTCGGGTCCCTCTTCCTCCTCGTTCCAGCGTCCGGTGCGCGCGCACAGACGACGGTGGACAAGGCCGCGCGGGCCGTGTCGGCCGATGTGATCCGTGCCCACATCGAATTCCTCGCGAGTGATGCGCTTGAGGGACGGGGCTCCGGCACTCGCGGAGGAGACCTCGCGGCCCGCTACATCGCTGCCCAGTTTGTTCGCCTCGGTCTCGAGCCTGCGGGCGACGACAGCACCTACTTCTTCAAGGTGCCCGTCGTGTCCTTCACGCCGGAGCCGACGCTCGCTCTCGGCGATGCGGAGCTGGCGTATCCGACGGACTTCGTCCTTGGGCCGATGCGCTGGGACTCGCTGGTCACGGTCGACGCGCCGCTGGTATTCGTCGGGTACGGCATCGTGGCCCCGGAATACGAATGGGACGACTATGCCGGCGTCGATGTGAAGGGGAAGATCGTGGCGGTGATGGTGAACGATCCCGGCCTCCACGACCCGTCGACCTTCAAGGGGAAGGTGCTGACGTACTACGCGCGCTGGACCTACAAGTACGAGGAAGCGGCGCGGCAGGGAGCCGCCGGCGTGCTCCTGATTCACACCACCGAGAGCGCGACCTATCCGTGGGCGGTCGTCGAGGGAAGCTACAGCGGCCCGCAGGTCCGGCTCGAGACCGCACCGACGTCACTCCTGGTGGCGGGATGGGCGCAGCAGGGGGTCATGGCCACCGCCTTCAAGGCGGCCGGGAAGGACCTGAGCAAGGAGATGTCCCGGGCAGGCACCAAGGGGTTCGTGGGGTATCAGCTGCCGACCCGCGTCGTCGCCTCCATACGTGCGCCGATGACCCGAACCGCCACCTACAACGTCCTCGGGCGCCTCCCCGGCAACGGCGGCCCGCTGGCCGCGGAAGTCGTCGTGCTCGGCGCGCATTACGACCATCTCGGCATCGGCAAGCCAGTGGACGGCGACTCGATCTACAACGGGGCGAGAGACAACGCCGCCGGCGTCGGCGAAATGCTGGCTATTGCGGAAGCGATGAGCCGCGCGGACTACCAGGGCAAGCGCTCCCTCCTGTTCGTCGCGTTCGGCGGCGAGGAGGCCGGGCTCCTCGGCTCCCAGGCCATGGTCGACCGGCCGTTCATGCCCCTCAGGAATGTGGCCGCCATGCTCAATTTCGACGGGGCCAACCTGTACGGCCGCGCCCGCGACATCTCCGCCAACGGCTTCGATCAGTCTTCACTCCTTGGTGCGCTGCAGGCGGCGGCGAGACTGGAAGGCCTGCAGGTGACGGAGGACTCCGCCGGGATGTTCCGCGGGAGTTTCTTCCGGTCCGACAACTTCCCCTTTGCGAGGGCGGGGGTTCCATCCCTCTCGTTCGAGCCGGGCAGCAACTACGTCGGCCAGCCCAAGGACTACGCGAAACGGAAGAAGGAGGAGTACAACGGAACCCGGTACCACCGACCCCAGGACGAATTCGACGCGTGGTACTCGCTCGAGGGCACGGTGCCGGAGACTCGCGTCGGGCTGCGGGTGGCTGTCTACGCCGCCGACGCCTCCGCGCAGCCCACCTGGAATGTCGACTCGGAATTTCGCGCGGCAGGCGAAGATCGGGTCAAACCCGCAAACACGAAATAGCAAAGACGAAATAGTATTAGCACAGCATCATATCACTGTCGCGTCATTGCGACAGTGATATGCGTTTGACTTCCCTGCCCGATCCGGCGCGAAATGATCGACGATAAACCATTACAGGATATAGGTTTAGACATCGAGCAGCCGACAGGTGCATCGTCTGGTTCGCAGGTATGCCCCTAGACCTGAGGCGCCATCCGGTGTAGTTTCGCGGGCGTTCCTCCCCGGAATTTCTCCGACCTGGAGCCCCTCTGGAACTCCCAACGCAGCATCGCGTCCCGCTGGCCTGGCTGCTCGAGCACGGCGGTGAGATCATTCGCCTCCGGACGCTCACCGAACTGGCTCCGCCAGGGACGGTCGATCCCGACGTGCTCGAGGCCGCCCAGCAGGCGGTGCTCCTCGCGAAGCCGGTCGCGACCGTCGTCAAGAAGCAGAAGGACACCGGCGTCTGGGCCGACAACCTGCTCGGCCTGGCCCCGTCGAAGACCACCGGCATCAAGGGTGTCGGGACGATTCCGCAGTACCGCCGGCTGCTGCAGATGGGATACCCGCTCACCGGGCGCTCCTTCAAGCTCGCCGACCGGCTCCTCTTCCGGCTCTTGTCCCGGGACGATGATCCCGCCCTCCTCTTCGAGTTCAAGAAGATGGCGGTGGGTGACGCTCACGCCGAGTCCTGGTCGCGGTGGGTCATCCGCGAGGCCTCCTGCGCGGCGCTCGCTGAAGCTGGGCACATTGAGGACCCCCGTCTCCGCGGCTCGGCCCACAAGGTGGCCAGTGCGGTGTCGCAGTTCCTCCGCAGCCCCCTTTCCGAGAAGCCCTTCGTGAAGGCGGGCGCCAAGACGATCCTCCATCCGGAAGCGTATCCACCCAGCTGGTACTCGGTGGCGATGGTGGCGGCGATGCCCTCGCTCCAGCGGGAGCGGGCCGGCTTCACCGAACGCCTGGGGACCTACCTGGCCCAACCGGCGCCGAAGAAGTCGTACTGGCTCCACGTCGGGAAGAAGACCTTCAAGCCGCAGCACCTCCTCCTTGGGGACCCGATCGAGGCCGATAGCAAGGGAGTGGCAAAGGACGTTCCGCTCGCCCTCCACTACATCGAACTCCTCGCCCGGATCGGTGCGCTCCACACGGCGCCGGTCGGCACGAAGGTCCTCGGCCGCCTGCTCAAGGACTGCGACGACAACGGCGTCTGGCATCCGAAGGGGCTTCGCAGCCTCCCGAAGGGCACCAATCGAATTGCATATCACACCTTCCCGCTGGCCACCGAGACGAAGACCGCGGAGTCACGGCAGGTGGACCTGACCTTCCGCCTGGCGCTCATCGCCAAGCACCTGGGATGGGAATTGGAAATGGCGTAGGCAGCGGGGAAGCGGGGAAGCGGGGAAGCGAATGTCGATATAGGGGGTAGGGAGCAAAGCACCGCTTCCCGCCCCCTTGTCACAGCAGTAGTCCCATCCCATACTACTCTCCATGCGCACTCTCAATCTGATGCCATTCGGGTTCACCCCGACGGAGAGTCATGTCTACCAGGTCCTCCTAACCACTGGACCTGGAACAGGATACGGAATCGCCAAGGCGGCAAGCCTCGCGCGAGCAAACGCCTACAGCGCTCTTGAGGGATTGGTGAGCAAGGGGGCGGCGCGCGTCGAGGGCACTCGGCCGAAACGGTACCGTCCGGAGGCGCCAACCGCGCTGGTGGCGCGGATCGCCAGCCAGCATGGGCAGGCGCTGGATGCGCTCCGCGAGCACCTCGCCGAGATATCGGTCCCGGAATCTCCGACCCTCGTCGAAATCGAATCTGCCCGCGGTTCGCTGCAACTCATCGCTCACGATATCGGCCGCGCCACGGCCTCTGTCCGCCTCCTCGCCCCGGCGGATGCGTTCCCGATCCTGACACCGTCGCTCCGGAAGGCGGCGGGGTCTGGCGTTGCGCTGGACCTCCGTGCGCTCGAACCGGTGGAGCTTCCGTTCGCGACGGTCCAGGCGGCCCACGCCGGCCATGCATGGCCGGGGCAGCCACTGGTGGCGGTGGTCGACGATCGCAGCGCGGTGATGGCGGCACGGGATGGAACCGATGTCCGGGGACATTGGAGCACGGCCCCCGCCTTTGTCGCCGCGGCGGCGCTCGCCTTTGAGCGGTTCGGGACGGAGCCATGAGCGACCCGGTGGCCGAGGCACTCAGGGAGCTGCGCCGAGAGTATCACGCCGAGAGTCCGGCGCGGGTGGAGGAACTTCGACGGGGATTGGCGGCGCTGACGGCGGGCGAGGATGGAGCCGAAATGGGGCTGGCGATGCTCTTCCACCGCCTGGCCGGCTCGGGGGGGGCGTACGGGTTCCCCAAGGTCAGCGTCACTGCGCGGGAACTGGAGCGGTTGATCCGGAGCGAGCCGCACTGGACCCCCGCCAGACTGGCGGAGGTCCACGCGGGAATTCAGGAAATTGCGGACGCGTTCAGCAACGGTGGGGCCGAGTAGAACGCTAGTGGGCGAACCGTTCCACGAGCGGGGCCACATCCCTCGGATTCTCGTCCCCGAAGAGCAGGCGCCCCTCCCGGAGTGATGCGCCGCGGAGCGTCAGGGCCAGCACTTCGCCGAGGCTGTCGACCGGGAACACCTCGATCACCTTCCGCACCTCTTCCGGCAGGTCCTCGAGGTCCGGTTCGTTCTTGCGCGGCAGGACGATTTTCGTGATGCCGGCCCGCACCGCCCCCAGCACCTTCTCCTTGACCCCGCCGATCGGCAGCACATGCCCCCGCAGCGTGACCTCCCCGGTCATCGCGATGTCATTGCGCACCGGACGCCCGGACATCGCCGAGACGAGCGCGGTGGCCATCGTCACGCCGGCCGACGGCCCGTCCTTCGGAATGGCGCCCGCCGGTACGTGGATGTGCAGGTCCCGTTCGAACATGTCTTCCTTGATGTGCAGTCCGGCGGCGTGTGAGCGCGCGTAGGTCCAGGCGGCCCGCGCCGACTCCTTCATGACGTCCCCGAGCTGACCGGTGAGTGTCAGTTCACCCTTGCCGCGCATGACCGACGCCTCGACGAACATGATGTCGCCACCGGTGGTCGAGTAGTACATCCCCGTCGCGACACCGACCTGATCCTCGCGTGCGGCGCGCTCGGGGAAGACGCGCGGGCGACCGAGCAGGTCGTCCACCACCTGCTGATTCACGGTGACCTGCTCGACCTCCTTCGCGGCGATCCGGCGCGCGACCTTGCGCGACAGCTTCCCGAGTTCGCGCTCCAGCTGCCGAACGCCCGCCTCGCGCGTGTAACTCGAGATCACCTCCTGCAGCGCGCTGTCGGTGAGCTCGATCTGATCGGTCGTGAGCCCGTTCTCCTCCAGCTGGCGCGGAATGAGGAAGTTGCGGGCGATGACGAGCTTCTCCCGCTCGGTGTACCCGCTGAACTCCACTGTCTCCATCCGGTCGAGCAACGGCGCCGGGATGTTCTGCGGGAAGTTGGCCGTGGCGACGAAGAGCACCTCGCTCAGGTCGAATGGAACGCCAAGGTAGTGATCGACGAACGAATCGTTCTGGGCCGGATCGAGCACCTCGAGAAGCGCCGCGGCCGGGTCGCCCTGGAAGGAGACGCTCAGCTTGTCGACCTCGTCGAGGAGGAAGACGGGGTTCCGGGTGCCCGCCTGCCGCATCCCGTTGAGAATGCGCCCGGTCATGGCACCGACGTAGGTGCGCCGGTGGCCGCGGATATCGGCCTCGTCCCGCGCACCGCCGAGAGAAATGCGGATGTACTCGCGGCCCATGGCCCGGGCGATCGACTTGGCCACCGAGGTCTTGCCGACGCCTGGCGGGCCGACGAAGAGGAGGATGGGACCTTTCGCCCCTTCGGGGCGTCAGGCGGGGACGCAGGGACGCGGGGCAGGCGAGACCTGCTCCGATTCCACGGTCGGGACCGGTGTTCACTCGTACCCTCGTCCTTCCCCGCTTCCCCGCTTCCCCCTCGCTCCGCTGCGCGGAGCTGCCGCACTGCCAGGAACTCCAGCACCCGGTCCTTCACGTCGCCGAGGGCGTAGTGATCTTCGTCGAGGATGCGCTGGGCTTCCGCGAGGTCGAGGTGCTCCTCGCTGCGTGCCGACCAGGGCAACTCGAGGATCGTCTCGAGGTAGGTCCGGATCACCTGCGACTCCATCGACTCCCGTGCGATGCGGCCGAGTCGTCCGAGTTCGCGATCCACTTCGCGCCGGGCGTCGTCGGGCAGTTCGAGCGCCGCCAGCTTGATGCGCAGCTCCTCGAGGTCATCAGACTCATCGTCTTCCCCAAGCTCCCGGCGGATCGTCTTCAGCTGCTCGCGGAGGAACATCTCCCGCTGGCGTTCGCCGAGTTCCTCCTGCACCTGCGACTTGATGTCCTCCTGCGCGTCGACCAGCCCGATCTGGCGCTGGACGTGCACGAGCAGGCGGCGAAGCCGATCCTCGACCGACAGCGTCTCCAGAAGGGTCTGGCGCTGGACCGGGGTGATGTCGACATAGCCGGAGACGAGATCGGCGAACCGCGCCGCGTCGTGCACGCCGGCGAGCACCTGCTGGATGACCTCTTCCGGCAGACCCGACTTCTGGCCAAGCTCCGCCGCCCGGCTTCGTGCTTCGCGATGGAGCGCCAGGAACGCAGGATCTTCCGGATTGAGCGGAGCGAGTTCCTCCGCGTCGCGGACGACGGCCTGGAGATAGCCGTCCTTCTCGACGACGTGCATGGCGATGCCGCGCCGCTCACCGTGCAGGAGAAGCTGCATACCCGCCAGGCCGCGCTGCAGCTGGCCAATGCGGGCGATCGTGCCGATGGTGTAGAGGTTTTCCGGGCTGACCTGCTCCACATTTTCCCGTTGGGAGACCGCGAAGACCAGCTTCTCAGGAGTCGCCAGCGCGGCCTCGATGGCGCGCAGCGTCCCGGGGCGACCGGCCCCGATCGGCGCGGTGACGCCGGGGAAGAGAACCACGTCTCGCAGGGGCAGGACTGGAATGGTCAGGCGTTCGGACATCAGTATTCCTCGCATCCCTCCGCCGGGGAGGGCAAAAATGGCAGTCGGAACTCTCAGATAGTACCGAGAATGCACCCCCTGTGCCATCCGAAAGCCGCAGAATCTCTTTGGAACGAACCTCCGTATGGGCTTCGCAGGTGCAATTCGGAACGCAGCGGGGTTGGCCGACCCCGTGCCCTGCCAAAGAGACAGGACGATCTGGGGGCGGGCAGCGCAGAGGAATCACCGCCACTGTTGTTGCCCTATCGGTTGAAGGGCGACAGATTGTCTTGTTACCGGAAAACCCGGTTCGTCAGACACCGTCAACGAGGACCAGAGCTTCGATGAAAGCCCCTGAGGAAACACCTCTCGCCTCCCGCCTCGGCCAGGCCCTGGGAGACGCGTATACGATCGAGGGTGAGATCGGACGGGGTGGCATGGGGGTCGTCTATCGGGCTCGCGACGAGCGGCTGCAGCGCCGCGTCGCCATCAAGGTCCTTCCCCCTGAGCTCGCCTTCCAGGATGAAATCCGGCAGCGGTTCATGCGCGAGGCGCAGACCGCCGCACGGCTGTCACATCCCCACATCGTCCCGATTCACGGTGTCTCCGAAGGCGCCGGCCTCGTCTATTTCGTGATGGGCCTCGTCGACGGCGAGTCGCTCGGCGCGCGCATCAAGCGGCGCGGCCAGCTCCCCGCCGAAGAAGTCCGGCGAATCATGAAGGAAACGGCCGACGCCCTCAGCGCCGCCCATGCCTTCTCCGTGGTGCATCGCGACATCAAGCCCGACAACATCCTCCTCGAGGGGACCCGTGGTCGGGTGATGGTCACCGACTTCGGAATCGCCAAGGCGCTCTCCGCCGCCGGCTCGGGCGCGACGCTGACCGGCGCCGGCGTGGCCATCGGAACTCCCGCCTACATGAGCCCCGAGCAGGCCGCGGGGGAGCGGGAAATCGACGGTCGCTCCGATGTCTACAGCCTCGGCATCGTGGCCTACCAGATGGTGACGGGCGAGCTGCCATTCCAGGCACCCACCGTGGCCGGCATCCTGATGAAGCAGATCACCGAGGCCGCGCCGATGGTGACGCTCAAGCGGCCGGACGTCCCGGAAGATCTGGCCCTCGCGATCAGCCGATGCCTCGAGAAGGACCCCGAGAACCGCTGGCCCACCGCGGACGCCCTCCGCCGGGCGCTCGAGACGCGCACCGTCACCGGGTACCGGCCGACGGGAACGGGCTGGAAGGCCGGTCGAACGGCGGGACGTACCGCGCCTTCACGGGCCTCCACCTCCGAACGCCCCCTGCGGCCGCTTGCCGGTTCCCTTCCGGCGCGGCGGAGCGAGCGGGGACTCGCCCGCCGGGACGGCCGGGCGCTGCGCCCCGACCGCAAGTCACGGTGGGACGCGGACAAGGACAACAAGGTCCGTCCGCCGGTCGACACGGGCGAGCCGGAGATCGTCCAGAAGACCCGCGCCATCTTCGCCCGATGGGCGGCGGTGTCCGGCGGTTGTCTGCTCATCAACATTGCCACCGGGATCGCCGATCCCTGGTTCCTGTTCGTCGCGGGCGGCATGGGCATCCCGCTGCTGAGGAGCTATGCCACCCTCTGGCAGTCGGGATACAGCTGGCGGGATGTGTTGAGCCGGCCGGCCGCGCACGACTCCGCCGAGACGAAGCTCACGACCAGCGGTGGGAAGCTGCCGCGCCTCCTCCCTGCCCCGAAGTCCGCGGATTACGGGCTCGCCCTCCCGCAGATCCAGCAGCTTCACCGCGACCGGGTCGCCATCCTCGGCCTGATGGAGCGACTGCCCGCGTCGGACAAGAAGATGCTGCCGGAGGTGATCCAGACGGCCGACGCCCTCTTTTCGCGGGCCACCGACCTCGGCAAGACCTTGCACGCCATGGACACCAATCTCGAGACCGGCGGATTCAGCCGGATCGAGGACCGGATCGCGGCGATCATGCGGGAGCCGGACGACGAAGAGCGCGCCCGGCGCATCGGACTGCTGGAGCGCCAGAAGAATCAGTTGACGGAGTTGCGGAGCCGGCGGGACCAGGTCTCAGCGAACCTGGAGTCGTGTATCCTGGCGATGCAGAATGTCCGGTTCGACCTGCTGCGGCTGAAGTCGGCGGGAGTGGGGGCTGTGCTGGGCGACCTGACCAACGCCACCCAGCAGGCCCGGGCGCTCAGCCGCGACGTGGACGGTGCCATCGCCGCGGCGAGCGAAGTCAAGGAAGCGATGGAGCCCTAGAAGGCAGCGATGACGCCCAATCGCAGGCTGGTGTAGCTGTAGGCAAGCTTGCCGACGAGGTCTTCCGCGACCTGGCTGTCGGACTTGGCGCCGACGTCCACGCTCACATTGGTGTAATACCACCCCAGCCCCACACCCCACCGGTTCGACAGGTAGTACCGCACGTTGGCATCGGCCTCGAAGATCGAGATGTCGAAGCGATCCACTCGGGCGCCGAGGCCGCGGGCGTCTCCCCCCACGTACCAGCGGTCGCCCAGCCTCCAGTTGCCAAACGCCCCGAGCGTGGCCGTCGGGCCGGTGAGCTTCTTCTTGAGGCTGAAATCGGTGCCGTCACAGGCATCCCCGACGCAGCCGCTGGCCGAGCCGTCGAATTCCGCGCTGAAGAAGATGGCGCCGAGCCCGATGGCGAGGCCGATGTTGTGTCGTTCCTTGGCAAAGATCGAATACTTGAACTGGAGCGTGGCGTTGTCCGAACCAAGCTTCGTGTTCAGGTTGATGTCACCAGAGAGGCTGTCATCGCCGATGACCAGCGTATCGGAGAACGCACGGCTCCCGCTGGTGTTGAGGAACTGATAGCCCAGGTCGAGTTCGGTCTTCCGCCCCGGCTTCCAGGCCAGCACGAGCGCCGGCTGCACCGTACTCCCGGAAACGCCGAGGAGATCCTTGAAGTTGATGTTGGTCCCGATGTTCCCGTCGGACCCGTCCACCCGGACGTCCGAGTTGTTCAGGACCGTGGTGAAGGCCACGCCGACCTGCCACTTGTCATACAAGATGGTTCTTGTACTCGGCGGAGTCCTGTGCCGATGCCAAGCCGCGGCGCGACCAGCGCCACCAGGGCGAGGAGTGCCAGGCGACCCGACCATCCACATATCGAACTCATGTTTCGCTCCACGATTCGTTAGAAAGCGGCGATGGACGCCATCGCCTGGCGCAACGATTCCACCTGCGGAAGAATAACGTCCTCCAGCTCGGGCGCGTACGCCACGAAGGTGTCGGTGGCCGCCACACGCCGCACCGGCGCATCCAGCCACTCGAACGCCTCGTCGGCGATCCGAGCCGCAATCTCCGACCCGTAGCCCCACGACAGCGAATCCTCGTAGGCCACGATCACCCGGTTGGTCTTGCGGACCGAGGCGTAGATCGTCTCCCAGTCCACCGGGTTGAGGGTACGGAGGTCAATCACCTCCACGCTGACCCCTGAGGTCTCCTCCAGCTCCTTGGCGGCCACGACCGCCCGCTGGACCACCGCCCCGTAGGTCACCACGGTCACGTCGGTCCCCTCCCTGACCACCCTCGCCTTGCCGAAGGGGATCATGAAGTTCGGACCGGGATTCGGCGCCTTGTTGTAGGTCTGGCGGTAGAGGTGCTTGTGCTCGAGGAAGAGCACCGGATCGTCGCTCCGGATGGCGGTGCGCAGCAGCCCATTGGCGTCGAGCGCCGTGGACGGGCAGACCACCCGAAGGCCGGGCACGCCGGTGAAGATCGCGGCGCCGGTCTGGGAGTGGTAGATCGACCCGCCCTTCAGGTAGCCGCCGTACGTGACGCGCACGACCACCGGGGCACTGAAGTGGTTGTTCGACCGCCAGCGCATCAGCGCGAGTTCGTCGCGCAGCTGCATGTAGGCGGTCCAGATGTAGTCGAAGAACTGGATCTCGACCACCGGCTTCATCCCGCGGGTGGCCATCCCGATGGCGCGCCCCACGATGTTCGCTTCCGCGAGCGGTGAGTTGTAGACCCGGTCGCTGCCGAACATCTTCTGCAGCCCCCAGGTCACCTTGAACACCCCTCCCTTGCCCTTCACGTCGCCGAGGTAGAGCTCGCGGCTGACGTCGGCCACGTCCTGGCCGAAGACGACGATGCGCGGGTCCCGCGTCATCTCGTCCTTCAGGCAGCCGTTGATCAGGTCCACCATCGTCGTCGGCTCGCCGGTGAACTGGGGATCGTCCTCGGTGTCGAACTGCTCCGAGGTCGGGTCCACGTCCGGCGAATAGACGAAGTTGTAGATGGTGTCGGTGCCCGGCTGCGGCGAGGCGAGCGCCGTATCGGTGGCGACGTCAACCTCCTCCACCACCTCGGCGCGGATCTTCTCGATCTCCGCCTCGGAGGCGATGCCCTGCGCCACGAGCCAGCGCGGAAAGATCGTGACCGGATCCCGCTCCGCGTCCGCGGCGCGTTCCGCCGCGGTCCGGTAGTTGACCTCGTCGTCCGACAGCGAATGGCTGTAGGGCCGGATCACATGTGCATGGACCAGGGCCGGCCCCTTCCGCTGCCGGGCATATTCCACCGCGCGGGTGAGGGCGTCGTAGGAGGCCAGAACGTCGCAGCCGTCCACTTCCTGGATGTACAGGCCGGGGAACCCGGCAAGGAGCTTCGAAACCGAACCGCCGGCGGTGTTGACCTCGACCGGCGTCGAGATGGCGTAGCCGTTGTCCTCGACCAGGTAGACCACGGGCAGCTTCAAGTTGCAGGCGGTGTTCATCGACTCCCAGAACTCGCCCTGGCTGGTGGTGCCGTCGCCGGTGGAACAGAACACGACCTCGTCACCGTGGTAGGGCGTTTCCGGCGTATCGATCCCGGGGGTCTGGGAAGATCGCAACCACGCCTCCGCGCAGCCGACGGCCTGCAGGAACTGGGTGCCGGTCGGGCTCGACGCGGACACGATGTTGAGGTCCCTGTGTCCCCAGTGGGAGGGCATCTGGCGGCCGCCGGAGTTCGGATCATCGGCGGCGGCCACGGCGGAGAGCAGCTGCTCGGTGGCCGTCATCCCGAGCCCCAGGCAGAGCGCCCGGTCGCGGTAATAGGTGTAGAACCAGTCGTAGGTGGGGCGGAACACCTTGGAGGCGGCCACGAGCACGGCCTCGTGTCCGGCACCCGAGATCTGGAAGAAGATCTTGTTCTGGCGCTTGAGCTGGATTTCACGGTCGTCGATCCGCCGGGAGAGCAGGATCAGACGGCACATTTCGAGGAGTTCCGCCTTGTCGAGGCGGGAAGACGGTGCGCTCTTGGTAGGCGCCGAGGTGCGTGTGGCCATCAGGATATCACCCTCGGTGGAGACGAAGATTGGCCGGGTGGAACCGGCTCTCGGAAGATACCCCCGCGATGGGAGGGGAGAAAGCGGGCGGCCGCGGCGGTGCCTCAGGGCGCCCGGTACACCACCTGCCCACCCGCTACCGTGACCAGCACCTGCGTGTTCGGGATGTCGACCGGATCGATGGCGGTGATGTCCCGGTCCAGCAACACCACATCGGCCAGGGCGCCGGGCTTCAGGACACCCCGCCGGCCCTCGGCAAACACGCCGTAGGCATTCTCGACGGTATAGGCGCGCAGCGCCTCCTCGACCGTCACTTTCTGCGCTGCAAACCACCCGTCGGGGTTCTTGTCGTCGAGGGTCCGCCGCGTGACGGCGGCGTAGACGCCGAGCAGGGGATCCAGGGGCGCCACGGTCCAGTCGGAGCCGAACTCCAGATGCGCACCGTCGTCGATCAGCGTGCGGAAGGCGTAGGTCGTCTGGAGGAGGAGGGTGTCGATTCGCTTGGCGGCCCAGCGGCCGTCGTCGATGATGTGATAGGGCTGCATCGAGGGAATCACGTTCATCCTGGCGATGCGCGTGATGTCCTCCGGGCGCAGGTGCTGGGCGTGCTCGATCCGAAACCGACGATCGCGGGGGCCGTTGACCACCATCACGGAGTCGAAGGTGTCGAGGAGGAGCGCATTGGCGCGGTCCCCGATGGCGTGGATCGCCACCTGGAGATGCACCGAGTCGGCGGCCTGGACCCACCGGCGCATGGAGGCGAGTGGTGTCGTCTCCAGACCGCGGGTATTGGGCGCATCGAGGTAGGGGCGGAAGAGCAACGCTGTCGTCGAGCCGAGCGAGCCGTCCATGTACCCCTTCACGCCGTCGATACGAAGCCAGTCGTCACCGGGACCGATCTTGGCTACCGTATCCGCCACCCAGGCCCAGGACTGAATTGGGAAGAACATCTTGGTGCGGACCGTGAGCGTTCCCGCCGCGCGGGCGCGCTGGAACGCCCCGAGCCACGCGGTGGGGGCGCTCATGAAGTTGGTGGCCGTGACGCCCTTGCTCGCGGCAAACGCCACCGCCCGCGCCAGCGCGGCATCCAGTTGGGCTTCGCTCGGCGGCGGCATCGCCGCATACACCGGGCCCATCGCGTTGTCCTTGAGGATGCCGGTCGGCTCGCCGGTGCGCGGATCCCGGACGAGCTCTCCTCCCGGGACGTCCTTCGTGGCACTGGTGATGCCGGCGGCGCGCAGGGCAGCGCTGTTGGCCACTCCCATGTGCCCGTCGAGCCGGTTGACGAAGACCGGGTTGTTGGGTGTCACCGAGTCGATCCACGCCCTGGTCGGCAAGCGGCGTTCCCGGCCACCGCTCGTGGTCCCAGTCTCCCCCGATGATCCATTCACCGGGCTTCCGTTCGGCGGCGAACGCGGCGATGCGGGCGGTGAACTCCTCCGGCGTGTCGGCGGTGCGCAGGTCAACGCTCACCAGCTGGATGCCGCCGTCAAGAAAGTGGGTGTGCCCGTCCATGAAGCCGGGGATGATCAATCCGCCGGGAGCGCTCATCACTTCGGTCTCTGCTCCGACGAACTTGGTCACATCGCTGCTGTCGCCGACGCCGACGATGGTGTCGCCGCGCATCGCGACCCCGCCGGCCCAGGGCTGATCGGGGTTGCCGGTCCAGACCCTGCCGTAGGCCACGACGGTGGCCGGCCGTGGAGGGGGCGCACAGGCGAGAACAGAGGCCGCCAGCAGCGACAGTGCGGCCAACCGGACCCGGGGAGCGGGCATGCTAGGCATCGTGGAGCCAGTCCTATCGGAGGGAGGTGAGCCGGCGGAGCGCTTCGAGCTTCTCGAGCGCGGACCCGCCCTGTGAGGGGGCGGCGGGCGTCACCGAGAAGAGGTCTCGGATGTCGAGGAGAATTTCGAGCATCAACTGGTCGCGGACGTACGCGGCGTCGAGCTCCTCGACCCGACGCTCATCGCCCGAGGTACGGGCCCGTTCGTAGGTCTCGCGGTAGAGCGTTTCAAGGTTGCCGAGGATTCGTTCGCGTGAGCGCATCTGCAGGCCGAAATGAGGGAAGGACCGCGTACAGGGGGATGGGAGAAGATGCTATACTCCGGAGCGATTGGCGAGGGGGCTCTCCCCTGCCCTGTCTTCACCCCAACCGGACCCCTCGATGACCCTCTCGGACGCCCAGCGTCGCGTGGATACCTGGATCAGCCAGTACGAGGAGGGGTACTTCGACCCCCTCACCAACATGACCCGCCTGGCGGAAGAGGTTGGAGAGCTGGCGCGGGAGGTCAATCACCGGTTCGGCCAGAAGACGAAGAAGCAGGGGGAGGCCGAGGGGGACATGGGGATGGAGATGGCGGACATCCTCTTCGTGCTGATCTGCATGGCCAACCGCGAAGGGATCGACCTGCAGGAGTCCTTCGACCGCATGATGGCCAAGGTGGAGCGCCGGGACGCCGATCGCTGGACCAGGAAGGAAGAGTAGGCATCGCCGCGGCGGGGGTGCGCTGCTACTCCCACTCCTCCGGCTCCGCCTCCGTCTCCTCCAGCAGCATGCGATAGCTTGCCAGGCGGTCAGGTGCGATGGAGCCCTCGGCCACTGCCGCCTGGATCTTGCACCCCGGCTCGCTCACGTGCCGGCAGTCCTGGAATCGGCACTCCCCGATGAGCGGGCGGAATTCCGGAAAACAGCTGGCCAGTTCCCGCGGCTCGATCCCCCACAAGCCGACCTCATTGAACCCCGGTGTGTCTACCAGGAACCCGCCCTCGAACGGGATCATCAGCGCGGAGACGGTCGTGTTCCGCCCCCGCCGCACCTTCGCGCTCAGTTCACCTGTCCGGAGGGTGAGCCCCGGTTGGAGCGCGTTCAACAGGCTCGACTTGCCGGCCCCCGAGGGCCCCGTTACCACCGACTCCCGCCCTGCCATCGCGGCGCGCAGTTCATTCAATCCTTCTCCGGTCTTCGCGCTGGTCCGAAACACCGGGTACCCCGCCTTCAGACATCGCTCCTCGAGCCAGGCACCGGCGTCGAGATCGATCTTGTTGATCACGACGGCGGCCGGAATCTCGTTGGCTTCGGCCACGACAAGGAGGCGGTCGATCAGCTGGGGCACCGGGGCGGGATCGCAGTTGGAGGTGACGACGAAGACCGTATCGATATTCGCCGCGATGGGTCGAGCGCCTCGGCCAAGGGGCACGCGTCGTTCGAGCAGCGTCTTCCGTTCGGCGACGTCGTTGATCGAGTAGAGCCCGCCGACCGGGTCGGGAATGAGCGTCACCCGGTCGCCGACGACGACCCGGGGGGTGTCCCGCTTGGTCTTTCCGCTCAGGACGGCGCGCACTTCACCGTCACCCGTCATCACCCGGTACGCCGCCCCGTCCCGTTCGAGCACGGTGCCAGGCAGCCCCGTCACCACTCCCCCGGCTGACTTGCGATGGCCTCGTCGAGCGCCGCCTTCACGTCATACAGGGAGAGCGCTTTCAGCCGCTCCTCCGCTTCTGCGGCCGTGCGGCCCCAGGAGAGAAAGTCGGTTTCCACGTGGCCGACGGGCGCGGCGCCCGCCGCGTCCCAGCGAACGAAGAGGAGGGCGGCGCCGAAGCGTCCCCGTTCATCGGGGTCATCGTCGACATACAGGCCCACCGAGTAGGCATGGCCGTCGGACCCGCCGAAGGCCGCCGCCCGCCCGTGCTGGGTCATGTATCCGCCGAGGGTGGCCTCCATCAGCCCTTCAGGGCGAGGGTCTCGCGAACCACGTTGCCGAAGATGAACACGATATTGGCGGGACGCTCAGCCAGCCGTCGCATCAGGTAGGGGTACCACTGCGTGCCGAAGGGAATGTAGACCCGCATGTTGAAGCCGTCCTTCCGGAGGCGCTCCTGCAGGTCCCGCCGCACGCCGTACAGCATCTGGAACTCGAAACGGTCGGCGGAAATCCCCTCGCGCGTCACGAAGGCCTTCGCGTGCTCGAGCATCCGGTTGTCGTGCGTGGCGATGCCCGGATAGTTCCCGTGCCGAAGCAATTCCTCCATCAACGCGATGAACTGCAGGTCCACATCCTTCTTGTCCGGAAAGGCGACATCGGGGGGCTCGAGGTAGGCGCCCTTGCAAAGTCGAACGCGCGCGCCAAGCTCGATCAGCCGCTTGACGTCGGCGGCGGAGCGGCGGAGGCAGGACTGAATCACCACCCCGGTGTGCTTTCCCGAAATCCTCGACGAGGTGGCGCTCGAAGAAATCGAGGGTCCGCTGCGTGTACTCCGAGCTCTCCATGTCGAGCCGAACGAAACCATCCAGGTCGCGGGCCTTGGTGAGAATCTGGCGGACGTTGTCGAGGCAGAGCGTCTCGTCAATGTCGAACCCCATCTGCGTGAGCTTGACCGACACGTTGATGTCGGCGCCGCTCGCGGCGAGTCCGTCGAGCATGCGCAGGTACTCGTCGCGAGCCGCGATCGCATCGGCGGGCTGGTTGACGCTTTCGCCGAGGAGATCGAGCGTCGTCATGATGCCGAGGGGCTTCAACTCCAGCGCAGCGGTGGTGGCGGTCTCCCGGGTTTCTCCGGCCACGAAGCGGCTGGCGAACCGTCGGGCCATGCCATTTCGCCGCAGGAAGTTGAACACACCCTGTTGCTCCGACAGCCACAGTAGGAAGGTGCGCATCATGTGCAGAGGTTCCTCGACGGGGTCCAAGACGGCCCGGAACGTCGCTCCGGGCACCGCCACGAAGGTATCTAAACTACGTCATGACAACAAGTTCCGGATGGGCACACCGGGGCTAAGCGGGGCCCCGGGCACAACTTACGCGAGATTGGCCGCGCATCGGCCCCGGACTTGCGTTCTACCCCCTCCGTAGTCCACCAACGACCCGCCCGATAAGAGCACACCCGGAGTGATCCGGGGCCGCAAAACTTGAGGTCTCAGGCCAGAGCAGGCCGGAGATAGCTCGGTGCCGAAGGCAGGCAGAGAAGCGGAGCCAGGCGCGACCGTCCTCCCCCGGGGGACGCCTTCCCTTGGCTTTGAGCTTATCGGGCGTTGTGGAGAGACCATGCGCCCAGCACCTGTTCTGCACCGCTTCGTACCCGCCCTGGCATTCGTGCTGGTCGCGGCGTCGTGCACCGGCCTGGAACCGACTGCGCCGCCCGATGGCGCCATCCCGATGGCCGTCCCCGCCGAATATGCCACCTGGTACGCCCGCACCGAGGCCTGCGCGGAGCTGCGCGGCCAGCTCGAGGGGATCGAGTGGTATGTGGTGCCCGATGCGGCTACCTTCGAGACCAGCATCGGCGAGAAGGTGGGTCTCTGGGAACGGGTCGGCAACGTCTCCCGCATCACCATCGCCGGTGACTACGTGGGGAACGAAATGGTCGTTCGTCACGAGATGCTCCACGACTTGCTGGAGCGCACAGGCCATCCGCCGGAGTACTTCGTGTCACGCTGTCATTTGACGTGGGAATCCTGGGACCCCGGGGCGCAGTGAGCGATACACCCATCGGCATCCTCCAACTGACGGACCGCGGGACCGCATTCGTACGTCGTCGTGAGTCGGGGTATGCAGCGGCGGACGGCGACCTGTTCGTCCCTCCCCATCTCGTCAAGCAACATGGCCTCCGCACCGGCGATGAGATCTCCGGTGAGGGGGGTCGCGGCGGCAAGGGCCGCGGGCCGAGCCTCCAGAAGATCACCGCCATCAACGGGCTCCCACCCGCCGAGGTCGCCCGGCGCGTGGACTTCACCAAGCTCCCCGCGACGCACCCCAAGGAAATGCTCACGCTCGAGGTGCCCCCCGGCACCAAGCGGACCGCCCACGAAATCACGCGGCTCATCGATCTCCTCTGCCCCTTCGGGAAGGGACAGCGCGCGCTCATCGTCGCGCCGGCCAAGGCGGGCAAGACGACCGTGCTGCAGGCGGTGGCCGAAGGCGTCGCCCGCAACCATCCCGCCGCGCAGCTCTTTATCCTGCTGGTGGACGAGCGGCCGGAGGAAGTCACGGAGATGGAAATGGCGGGCGCGGGGGAAGTCGTGGCGTCGAGCTTCGACCAGCCCGCCGAGCGACACGCGGAAGTGGCCGAACTCACGCTGGAGCGGGCCCGCCGCCAGGTCGAGCTCGGGCGCGATTCGGTGATCATTCTCGATTCCATCACCCGGCTCGCGCGGGCCTACAACACGCTCGAGCGGGGCACCGGCCGCACCCTGTCCGGCGGCCTCGACGCCAACGCCATGGAGAAGCCCAAGCGCTTCCTGGGCAGCGCCCGGTACGTCGACCCCTCGCGCGGCGGCGGGTCGCTGACGATCATCGCCACCGCGCTGGTGGACACCGGCTCGAAGATGGACCAGGTCATCTTCGAGGAGTTCAAGGGAACGGGCAACAGCGAACTCGTGCTGAGCCGCGAGCTGGCCGAACGGCGGATCTATCCCGCCATCGACATCCCGGCGAGTTCCACTCGCCGCGAAGAGCTGCTCTTCTCGCCCGAGGCACTCGCGGCGTCCCACGCGCTGCGTCAGCGGACCGCCGGCATGCCCTCCATCAACGCCATGCAGGATGTCCTCTCGCTCTTCCGAGGAGCCAAGACCAACGCGGAGCTCATCCCGACACTGACGCGCTAGCGGTCTCCGCCCAGGTTCACATACGAAACGAGGCGCCCCGAACGGGACGCCTCGTTTTTGCTGGAGCGATGGACAGCCTGGTGCTAGCGCGTGTACTCCGAGAAGGAGCGCGCGGCGGGCACGCACTCCGGCCACTCCATCTGCTCGCCGGTGCGCGAGTTTATCGGCATGATCCGGCGATCACGCGGGATCTGGTTCGGATCCTGTGCCGCCTGGTAGGCCAGCATCGCGGTGAGCGTGGCGTTGTTGCGCACCTCGCTCATCACCATCTTGTCGTAGGTATCGAGGTTGGTGTGCCAAGTGTACGAGAAGTAGTCCCACGGCAGCGACCCGAGGCCGAAGCCCGGTGCGCCGTAGCAGGCCACGGCCGCGTTGTCGGAACCGCCGCCGGCGGGGGTGCCCGGCACGCTGAACGCCTTGAAGTTCCCGGTGATTTCGGACGGGACCTTGGCGAACCAATCAGCCAGGAAGCCACCCGCATCCATCAGGCCGGCCCCGCTGACATACGCCACGCGGCCGGTGCCGTTGTCCTGATTGAAGAGCGCCTGCAGCCCCTCCACGACCTTCGGGTGGTCCGCCATGTAGGCGCGCGACCCGTTGAGCCCCTGCTCCTCGCCGCCCCAATGACCGACGATGATCGTCCGGCTCGGACGGGGCAGGACGGTCTTCAGGATCCGCATCGCTTCCATCATCACGACGGTGCCGGTGCCGTTGTCGGTGGCACCGGAGGAGCCGTCCCAGCTGTCGAAGTGCGCGGAAAGCACGACATACTCATCGGCCCGGTCCGTACCGGGGATGGTGGCGATCGTGTTGAAGACCGGCACCTCACCCAGATCCTGCGATTCGGCGGTGACCCGCAGGACCGGTCCCTGCTTGTTCTCCGCAAGGCGGAAGACGAGCCCGTAGTCCTCACAGCCCAGCACCGCGGCGGGAATCGTGGTGGTCTTGCCGTCGAAGATCCGGAAGGACCCCCACCCGCGCGACCAGTTGCTGGTCACGACGCCCTTGGCGCCAGCGCCCTGCAGCGCGAGCTGCAGCGCCTTGTTGTTCAGCCCGGTCCGCTTGAGCCTCGCGGACCACGCCGCCCGGTACTCGTCGCGCTCCTTGACCATGCGGTCGAACTCCTCGGGGAGCGCCGACTCCTTGTAGCTCGAATCGGTGCGACAGGTGAGTTCCGGCGCGCTGATCAGCACGTACGCGCCCTTGACCGACTTGATCCCGGCGGCGAACGCCGCGGAGTCAGCCGCGTCCGGCAGAACAACCACGGGGCCATCGACCGGCTTGCCCTTGGTACCCGGGCTCCAGGCCAGGATCATCCCTTCGAGCGAGCGCACGCGAGGCGCGATCAGGTCGATGTGGCTGACCCCGCGCTGCCATCCTTTCCAGGTGCCGTACTTGACGTTCTCGGCACTGATGCCCCACCCCGCGTACGTCTTGACCAGCCAGTCGTTGCCCGCCTTCATGCCTGGCGATCCGGTGAGCCGTGGCCCGATTGAGTCGTCGAGCACCTGGGCCAGGGTCGCGACCTGGGAGTTCTCCATCCCCATCGACCAGATCTGCCGGATGATCGGGTCATCCGAGGCGAAACTCTGGCCCCAGGCGGATGCGGCCGGCGCGGCCAGGGCCGCCAACAATACCAACACGGACAATCTGCGCATCACTCTGCTCCTGTATGTGTGAGTTCCTGCGAACCACCATCGTCGTAGAACTTGCCCCCCTGCTCGGCCATGGCCACGAGGGAGCCGGCCGGGGCGAAGCGCGGACCGAATTCGGCCATCAGCGCGCGAAGGGTCGAAACGACCTGCGCCGCGCCGAGGTCGTCGATCATCCGGAGCGGGCCGCCCCGGAAGGGCGGGAATCCGATGCCGAAGATCGCGCCAATGTCCCCGTCACGCGGCGAACGGACAACCCCTTCGCTCGCCGCCATCGCCGCCTCGTTGAGCATGGCATATACGAGCCGCTGCTCGATGGTCTGGGGACTGACGCGATCCGACGGGGTGATGGAGAGCAGCCGGTAGACCGGGTGGTCCACCCCCGCCTTCTTGCCACCCTCATACCGATAGAACCCCCGGCCGTTCTTTCGGCCGAGCCGGTTGTCCGCCAGCATCTTGCCGATGGCGTCGGCCGGCTGCAGCCGTTCGCCGAAGGCCTGGTGCATCACGCCACCGCCCTTGGCCGCGACGTCGAGACCAACCTCATCGAGAAGCGCGATCGGGCCGACCGGAAACCCGAACTTGGTCATCGTCCGGTCGATCGCCTCGATCGGGGTGCCCTCCATCAGCAGATGCCCCGCCTCGTTCAGGTAGGGGGAGAGGATCCGATTGACCCAGAAGCCGGGGCGGTCGGCCACGACGATGACGGTCTTGCCCATCCGCCGTCCGAACTGCACGGCGGTGGCGATTGCATCGGGCGTGGTCGCTTCACCGGGGATCACCTCCAGCAAGGGCATCCGATCCACCGGACTGAAGAAATGCATGCCGAGCACCCGCCCAGGATGGTGGGCGCCACTCGCGATCTCCGTGATCGGGATCGTCGAGGTGTTCGTGGCGATGATGGCATGTTCCCCGACGATCGCCTCGAGTTCGGCCACGACCGTGCGCTTGACGGTCAGGTCCTCGAAGACCGCCTCGATGACCAGGTCGGTGCGCGGGAAACCGGAGAAGTCCGCCGTCCCCGACAGCAGCGCCGAGAGACGCTGGTACTCCTGCTTCGTGATGCGCCGGCGCTTGAGGCGCCCGTCGAGGATACCCGTCGCGGCCTTGAGCCCCTTCCCCACCCGCGGGAGATCGGCGTCCTTCATCCGCACTTCGGTCCCCGCCTGCGCTACCGCCGTGCCGGCGATTCCCGCCCCCATGAACCCCGATCCGACCACACCGAGCCAGCGGACGGGGCGTGGCGTTGCCGTACCGGGCGCCACGCCGTTGTCCTTCTTGAGTGCTGTGGTGGCAAAGAAGATCTGGACCAGCTTCCGGGAGACGGAACTGACCGCCAGTTCACCGAAGCGGCGATGCTCATCTTCGAGGCCCGCGCGCATGCCGCGCTCCATGCCGGTGCGCACCGCCGCGAGTGCCGAGAGCGGCGCCGGGTAGTGCCCGCCGGTCTTGGCCAGCACCGACTTCCGGGCCATCCGGTAGACGAGCGCCCGGCCGAGCGGGTTGGCGTCGAGCAGGAGACCGGCCATGCCGCCCCGACGCGGGCGGCGCGGTATCCCCGACTCGATGAGCCGCAGGGCCGCGGCAAGCGCCACGCTGCGGAGGAGCGGCGGCGGGACAAGTTCGTCGATCATGCCGAGCTTGAAGGCCTTGGGGGCGCGCACCGACTTGCCGGCGAGGATGATGTCGAGCGCCGCACGCACGCCGATCAGGCGCGGCAACCGCTGACACCCTCCCGCGCCCGGAAGAATGCCCAGCTGCACCTCGGGCAAGCCGAGTTGCGTCTTTGGGTGGTTGGTGGCGAGGCGGTAGTGGCAGGCGAGCGCCAGTTCGAGACCGCCACCGAGGCAACTGCCGTGAACGGCCGCGATGATCGGCTTGGGGAAGGCGGCCACACGGTCCATGGTGGCCTGGCCGTCCCGGGAGAGGGCTTCGGCAGCGGCTTGGTTGGGCAGCGCCACGAACTGTTCGATATCGGCGCCGGCAATGAAGTTGTCCGGCTTTCCCGAGATCAGGACGACGGCGCGAACCACCGTGTCGTTGCGGAGTTGCTCGAGAATGGTCTCGAATTCCGCCTTGGCTGTCGCGGTGAGGATATTGACCGGCGAACCGGGTTGGTCGATCGAGACGATGGCGACGCCTTGCTCTTCGACCACGGTGAATGTGCTCATGCGCGCTCCAGGACCATCGCGAAGCCCATTCCACCCTGCGCACAGATGGACACCAGCCCGAATTGCACGTCGCGGCGCTGCATTTCGTTCGCCAGCGTGGTGACGATCCGCGCGCCGGTGGCACCGAACGGATGCCCGATGGCGATGGACCCACCAAGCACGTTGGTCACATCCCAATTCACTTCGCCCACGGGACCGGGGAGTCCGAGGCGATCGGCCCAGGCTTTCGAACCCCACGCCTGCGCATTCGAGAGCACCTGTGCCGCGAAGGCCTCATGGATCTCGACCAGACCGAGGTCGTTCCAGGTCAGGCCCGCCCGTTCAAGCGCCCGAGGCACCGCGATCGCGGGCCCCATCAGCAACTGCCAGCCGGGGTCCACCGCCGCCACGGCGTAGCTCCGCACGGTGGCCAGCGGTTTGTACCCAAGGGCACGAGCCTTCTCTTCGGCCATCATGACGACGGCGGCGCCACCATCGGTCAGTGGGGAGGCGTTGCCGGCGGTCACGGAGCCGTACCGCCGGTCGAACACCGGTTTCAGCTTGGCGAGGGCCTCCAGAGAGGTGTCGGCGCGAATGCCGTTGTCGCTGGTCAGCACTTCATCCATGCCGCGGCCGCCAAACCAGGGGGCGATCTCCGCCGTGAGTCGTCCGTCGGCTGTGGCCGCGGCGGCACGCTGGTGGCTCAGGAGCGCGACCCGGTCCTGATCCTCGCGCCGGATGCCATTCTCCTGGGCCATCTTCTCGGCCGACTGCCCCATCGATTCGCCGGTGGATGGCTCCGCGATGGCGGGGGTGACCGGAATGAGGTCCCGGGGCCGGACCTTGGAGAGCACCGCAAGTCGCTGCGTCAGGCTCCGCGCCTTGCTGGCTTCGACCAGGAGCGCGCTGAACCGCCGAGAATGCAGAATCGGGATGTCCGACAGCGATTCCGCCCCGCCGGCGATGACCACGTCGGCCCGGCCGAGCATGATCTGGTCGGCGGCATTGACGACGGCCTGGGCGCCTGAGGCACAGGCCCGGTTGAGCGAGTAGGCAGGGATGGTCTTGGGGAACTGCGGGAGGAGGCTCACTTCGCGGGCAAGATTCGGCACCAGAACGGAGGGGATGACCTGCCCGAAGATGACCTCGTCCACCTCGGCACCCGACAGATCCATCCGGTACAGCAGTTCTCTGGTGGCGTGACGGGCCAGGGTGACAGCATTGACGTCTTTGAGCGCCGTGCCGCTCTTCGCGAAGGGGGTCCGCATGCCGGCGACGACGGCTGCCCGTCGCCCGGCTGGGATCGTCAGCATGTTATCGTTCGTCTGTTAAGGTTCGTCTGGGCGCCGGCGGGCCACGACACTCGCGACCGCGCGCCAACGCTCTACGTCCACCGGTTCAAGCACCTCGCGACCGTGGAGGACCTCCAAGGGGGCGATCAACTGGGCCAGTTCACCCCGGTCGAGCAGGTGCTTCTCGTTTGTCGGTCCCCAGCCGAGGTCCCGCTGGGTGCTCAGAAAGGCCTCCATGATGAGCGTGCCACCTGGGGCGAGGGAGTCACGGACGAGCGCCATGCGCTCCCGGTCAAGATAGTTGAACAGGAGAACAGCATCAAAAGGGGGCACGTCGGGCCAGTCGCCCTCGAGGTCGACCTCCTGCCAGTCGACCTGGACG
Organism: uncultured Gemmatimonadales bacterium; assembly: GCA_963699825.1. GTDB lineage: Bacteria > Gemmatimonadota > Gemmatimonadetes > Gemmatimonadales > GWC2-71-9 > SPDF01. Next base: position 135,603 of record CAVOVI010000013.1, on the reverse strand, counting down.
CCGCGCGCCGCTGCCGCTGCCCGCCCCTCCTCCAGCTTGGCGGCGCTCCGGTCCCAGGCCGTGACCTCGGCCCCCCGGGCGGCGGCGGCGAGACTGTGCCGGCCCGTGCCACATGCCAGATCGAGGACGCGCATCCCCGGACGAATGAGGTAATCGTGCCACGTAAACCAGGTACTGGGCAGGGGAAGCCGGCCCTCGGAAGCCATGGACACTCGTAACGTTTCCTTCCGGTGTGCGTCATTGGACCGGCTGACGGAGCGGCCGTACGACCTGCTCGTCATCGGGGGCGGTATCACCGGCGCGGGAATCGCCCGGGACGCCGCCATGCGGGGGTTCCGCACGGCACTCATCGAAGCCCGCGATCTCGCCTCGGGCACCAGCTCGCTCTCCAGCCGTCTCATTCACGGCGGCCTGCGCTATCTCGAACACGGCCAGTTTCGCCTGGTCAGGGAAGCTACACGGGAGCGCCGCACGCTCCTCACCATCGCGCCGCACCTGGTGCGCCCGCTGCCCTTCGTCTTCCCGGTACACAAGGGCGACCGCGTGCCGCTCTGGAAGCTGGCCGCGGGGATGCTGCTTTACGACCTGCTGGCCCCGCTTCGGAATGTGCGCCGACACCGCATCCTCGGCAAGCGCGCCCTCCTCGCGCAGGAGCCGATGCTGCGCGAGCGGGGGCTCGTCGGTGGCGCGCGGTACTATGACGCCCAGTGCGACGACGCCCGCCTGGTGGTCGCCACCGCCCGATCGGCGATGCTCCACGGCGCCGACGTGGCGACCTACACCCGGGTGATCGGACTTGAACGCAGCGGGGGCGAAGTCCGCGGGGCGGTCGTCGAGGACGAGTATATGCGACAGGCCCAGGTACGAGCGGCGGTCGTGGTCAACGCGACAGGCCCCTGGAGCGACACACTCCGCCGGCTCGAAGACCCCAATGTCCAACCGATCCTGCGACGCACCCGCGGCGCGCATGTCATGGTCCGCCGCGACCGGCTCGGGCACACCGCCGCCATCACCCTGACGAGCCCCCTCGACGGACGCGTGATGTTCGTCCTCCCCTGGGGCGAGTTCTCCTACATCGGCACCACGGACACCGACGAGCCCGGCCCTCCCGAGGCCGCCGCACCGAGCGAGGACGATATCCACTATCTCCTGCGCTCGGCCAACGCCTGCTTCCCGCAGGCCCATCTCGCGGAAGAGGATGTTGTCTCCAGCTGGGCCGGCGTGCGCGCGCTCATCGACAGCGGGGAGCAGGGTGCGGCCTCTGCCGTGAGCCGGGAGCATGTGATTCTGCGAGGGCGCGCAGGCATGCTGACCATCGCGGGGGGCAAGCTCACGACCTACCGTGCCATGGCCGCGGAACTCGTCGACCAGGTGGCCGAGGAACTGGACAAGAGGGAAGGTCGGCCGCGTCCAGCGCCGGCGGCCACCGACAGAGAACCGCTGCCCGGAGGTGAGGCGGCCGACCTGGACCCGATGCGGCAGACCGTCCTGGATATCGGCCTCGACGCCGAGACCGCGGAACACCTGCTGCTGCACTACGGCACGGAGGCCGCCGCCATCTGCAACCTCGGACGCCTCGAACGCGGGCTGTTGCAGCGCCTGCACCCCGATCACCCCGCCATCGAGGCGGAGGTCATCCACCATGCGCGGCGGGAACTCGCCACCCATATCGACGATGTGCTGGTCCGTCGCATCCACCTGCACTACGAGACAGCCGATCACGGCGCGCAGGCGGCACCGAGGGTCGCCGCGCTGCTGGGTCGGGAACTGGACTGGGATGAGACCCGGGTGAGGAACGAGCTGGCGGCCTGGCAGCCGCTCAGCCCGCCGACTGCGCCTGCTGCACCACCTGGAGGAGGCGCGTCTCCACCTCCTCCAGCGACACCGGCTTGAGCAGGATGCGGTCAGCCGGAATGGTGCTCGCTCCCTCCCGCGACGAGTGGGAGCCGCTGGTCAGGTGGGAGAGGTCCCCGGAGAGGAACACCACACGGTCTGCCAGCGCGGGATAGCGCTTCCGAAGCTCCTGATGCAGCAGCACCCCGTCCATCCGCGGCATCCGCAAGTCCGCCAACAACACGTCGAGTTTGCCCCCCAGTGCCGCCACCCGCTCCAACGCCTCGATCCCGTCTCCCGCTTCCTCGACGGCCGCGCCGCGCCGCGCGAGGAACCGCGCGATCGGCCGCCGCAGCGCGGCTTCGTCATCGACGAGGAGGATCCGCACTCCCTGCAGGGTGGCGGGAAGGCCGGGGCGCGTCTGGTCTCGTGGCGTGATGAGCCAGTCCCCTTCCCCTGCCGACCGGAACCGGAGCTTGAAACACGCGCCCCCCTCCGGGGCTTTCTCCGCCTCGATCTCCCCACCAGCGTCTCGCAGAATCTGACGCGAGATATAGAGACCGAGCCCCGTCCCCTGGCGTCCCTTGGTGGTCACGAAGGGGCGAAAGAGCCGCCGGCGCAGACTGGCGGGGATTCCGGGGCCGTTGTCGGAGATCGTCAGCCAGACGCCGTCCTCGTCCTGCCCGCTCGCGATCGTGATCGTTCTCGGTGGAACGACCTGCCGAACGGCATGAATGGCGTTGCTCAGGAGATTCACGAACACCTGCTCCAGCCGCGCAGGATCGCCGTACACCCGCGGGAGTTCCGGGCTGAGGTGGGCATCCAGCGTGATCTCGGCGACGCCGAACTGGTACGACACCAGGTCGATCGCCTCCCGCAGGACCCTCCCAAGATTCGCCGTCTCCGCCCGCGGCTCGCTGCCGCTCCGCGCGAATCGAAGGAGGCCCGACAGCAGCTTCCCGGCCCGCCGCGATTGCCGGAGAATCTGCACCAGGTCCTGTCGGTCGTCGGGGCGGAGATCGTTGTCTTCGAGGCGCTGCTGGGTGATGGCGGAGATGGCCATCAACGGATTGTTGACCTCGTGGGCGACGCCCGCGATCAGTTCGCCCGCCGCCGCGAACCGCCCCTGCTCCTCCGCCCGCTCCCGGAGCACCGACGTCATCTGGTTGAAGTGGTCGGCGAGCCGCCCGATTTCGTCGGCATACCGGACGGGGACTTGCGCATGCAGGTCGCCCTCGGCCACCAGGGTCAGCCCCTGTTCGAGGTCCCGCAACGGAGCCCCAAGGCGGCGATACGCCAGGAGCAGGACGGTGGGAAGGAAGAAGAGCCCGATCACCAGCCAGACAACCACGGCGCGCAGCGCCTGCCCGGTGGCCTGGGAAAGCTCGTCTTCACGGCGCACCAGGTCGGAGAGGCCGCGACGTTCCGCCTCCGCCAGATGGCGGTTCATTTCGCCGACGAGCGCGTTGACGGTCATCATCCGGGCGGCGGCCGCTTCGTACCGATCCAGCTCCAACAGGCTGACAACCTCCAGCGCCCCCGTCTCCAACTGCGCAATTCCCTCGTCGGCGGTCGCCATCGCGGTGCGCATCGCCTCCGGCACCGCGGTGAAGGCCCGCGTGCTCCGCTCATCGGGCGCCTCCGACAGTTGCTCCCGAAGGCGCCTCAAGGCGGCGGGATACCCCGGGGGGCCGAGCGCCACGAGCCCTTGCAGGTCGCGCACCTCGGCCTCGAGCCGCTGGGAGCGGCCATTCAGGAGGCCGAAGAGTTCCACCACCGGCTCGGTGTCCCGGCGCAGCAGCACCGCACCGGGATGCATACGGGCCGCCAGGAAGGTGGAAACGCCCAGCACGTACAGCCCCACCATTCCCACGAGCAGCAGGAAGAGGGTTCTGATGCTGAGCGCACGGCGCCAGCGGCGCGCCACAGGGTGGCTACCGGTGGCCATCACCAGACCCCGTCCTCAGGAACAACGACCGGCTGGCCTTCCCGAAACCGGACCAGCACCAGATTGCGGCGGGCGCCCGGTCGAAAGCTGACCTCGCCGGTCACCCCAGCGTATGGGGGGCGGGAACCGCCCAGCGAGTGAAGCCAGTCCCGGATCCCCTCCCGATCAGGGCCGACCTCACGGATCGCCTGGGCCAATACCATCACCGCGTCATAGCGCATGGCCTCGAAGGCGGTAGGCTCGCGACCGGTTTCGAGGCGGTACCGCCGGATGAAATCGCGCTGTAGCGCGACGGTCGTATCCGGCACCCAGAACGCGGTCAGGTAGAGGGAGTCGGCGGCGGGGCCGGCGGCCAGAAACAGTTCTGCGAGCTGGTCATAGGCGCCGTCCGCAGCCAATAGACGGATGGAAGGATCCTGCTCGAAGATGATCGCCGCCATTTCAGCCACCTCGATCCGGCGGCCCACCAGGATGGCGAGATCGGGCTTGCTGCGCTTCAACGAGGCTTCCAGAAGGGTCTCGAGGTCGGCCCCGACGACGTAGGGCACTTCGTCCACCGGTTGCAGGCCACGGGTCGCGAGCCACTGGCGGAGTTCACTCCTGATTCCGGTGCCGTAGGCGGTGTTGATGAAATAGACCGCGATTCGGGATGCCTTGAGCCCATCGACAGCCACCGCTCCCAGAAACTCCGCCTCGACGGAATCGGTGGGGGCCAGGGGAAAGACCCATTTTCCAATCTCCCAGAGGCGGCCGCTGTTGGCCGTCGGCACGACGAGAGGAATGCCGGCATCCGCATAGATGGGCGCGGTGATCAGCGTACCCCGACTGCCGGCATGCCCCACGACCCCCATCACCCCGGGCAGCGCCACCAGCCGGCGCGCGCGCGCGATCTCCACGGTGGATTCCGTGCCACCGGAGTCCCAGTCCCCCACCACCCGGATGGCGCCGCTGGTTGTGTCGGGGGGCAGCGCCGCCGCGGCCACGAGGGCCGCACGCTGTTCATCCCTCGGGAAGGCGTAGCCGATGACCGCCGCACCGCTTGGCGGCTCGCAGGCGGTCGACACGGCCACGACGACCAGGATCAACATCGACGGGCAGTATCGCATGGCAAAGTGATGGAAGGGGGAGGGTGGGCGGTGTTCCCGGGAGGTTACCGAGGCGGGGGGAGGGAGGCAAGAGCGCCCAGGCCCCGCCAACAGACGGGTCCTGGGCGCCGGGACACCACTAGGGAGAGACGTCCCCGTTATGGGGTGACAGTCAGATCGAAATCCACGCTCGGCAACGCCACCGCGGGAATCGCACGAATGACCACGTCCCCCGGTGTCGCCCCGGCCGTCACCGAAATCGACGCCCTCCCGGTCGGATCCGTGTCCACGGACGGAGCAGACACCGTCGCGATCCCAGAGAACACACTCCAGCCGACGGTCACTCCTGACACGGGATTCCCGTACGTGTCCTCGAGAAAAACCGTGAGCGGTTCGCCGGTCGTCCCGTTGGGCGCGACGACCTGGTTGTTGCCCGCGAGCATTTCAAAGCTCGTTGCCGGTCCGGCCACCGCGGTGGCCGTGAAGGTGACCGGCGATCCCACGGCACCGCTCAGCGAGGCCGTGGCCGACACGTCGCCAATGGTGGTGGGCATCGTCCAGATGGCGAGCGCGATGCCGTCGGCGTTCGTCGTGGATGCGCTGGGGAGAGCCCCGTTCCCTGCCGGCACGGCCCACTGCACCGTGACGTCGGGTGCCGGCAAGCTGTTGCGCGTCACCAGAACCCGCAGGTTCCGCAGCAGCGCGGTGTTGACCTCACCAGATTGTCCGTTCCCGCTCGAAGCCGGAGCCAGCGCGATCTCGACGACCGCCGGCGGGCTGGTAGTGTCGTCGCTGCACCCGACGGCGGTGAGTGTGATCGCGCAGACGAGGGTGACTGCGGACAGGTGTCGCATGGTGTACTCCTCAACATTGGGTCCCATCAAAGAACGGCAGTGGCAAGTTCACCGCCCCGGCGGTCTATGTCTAGTGACGCCGGGCCGCCGCGATCATGCACGCGGTATGGTCGCCACCGGGCGATTATCTTCCGGGGTGACTTTCGGGGCCGGGCGCCCCGCGGCAGAGACTTTCCCCTGGGTCGTGGAGTGGTTTGTGGACTTGAACGTGTTTGAGACGGCCAACGCCGGCTTCGCGCAGGCTGTCTACGAGGAGTACCTGCGGGACCCGGCAGGGGTCTCGGAGGAATGGCGCCGCCTCTTCGAGAGCGGCGTGATTGGCGAGACGCCGGCGCCCGTGGTCGCCGCCGGGAATGGCGGCGCCCCTGGCCCCGTGCCTGAAACGATTCCAGAGCGCCGGGCTCCGTCCGCACCCGCAGCCCCGGCGGCTCCCGCCACACCCGTGCCGCCCAATGCCGTCCTCCTCAAGGGACCCGCGGGCCGGCTCGTGGCCAACATGAACGAGAGCCTGACCGTCCCGACCGCGACGACCTTCCGGGAGCTGCCGGTCGCGGCCCTCGAGGCGTATCGCGCCCGCCTGAATACGGCGCTCGCGGCGGCGGGGCGGAGCGAGAAGATCTCGTTTACGCACCTGATCGGGTTCGCCATCGTCCAGGCCGTCAAGGTGCATCCGTCGATGGTCGAGACGCTGGCGGTCTTCGACGGCGCGCCGCATCGGCTCACACCGCCCTCCGTCGGCCTGGGCATCGCCGTCGACATGGAGCGCAAGGACGGCACCCGCGGCCTGGTCGTGCCGGTGATCAAGGCAGCCGACACCATGGACTTCGCCGCCTTCCACTCGAGCTATGAGTCGCTGATTGAGAAGGCCCGCACCAGCAAGTTGATGCCGGACGACTTTTCGGGCGGCACCATCCAGTTGACCAACCCCGGTGGCCTCGGGACCGTCGCCTCCGTGCCCCGGCTGATGGCGGGTCAGGGAACTATCGTGGCGGTTGGCGCCATCAGCTATCCCCCGGAGTTCTCCACCGTGGCGCCGGAGCGGGTCCGCGAACTCGGCATCAGCAAGGTGATGACAATCACCAGCACCTACGATCACCGCGTGATCCAGGGTGCGGAGTCGGGCACCTTCCTCCGAACGATCGAACGATTTCTCTCCGGCACCGAGCCGTTCTACGACGCGATCGCCGAGAGCCTGCATATCCCGGCTCCCACGGGGATTCCCACCACCACCGTCGCGCCGGCCGCCCGCGCCGTCGCCCCCGCCTCCGCCGCGTCGCCCGATGAGTTGTCGCAGGTGGCAGCCGCCATGGGGCTGGTCAAGGCGTTCCGGACACACGGTCACCTCGCCGCCCATCTCGATCCACTTGGGAGCGAGCCGATCGGTGACCCCGCGCTCGACCCGGAGCAGCTTGGCCTGAGCCCGGAGACTCTTGCCAGGATTCCGGCGCGGGTGCTTCGCATTGCGGTGCCCGGGGATACGCTGGCCGACGCGCTGCCGCGCCTGCGCGAGACGTACTGCGGCACCATCGCGTACGAGGTGGAGCACATCTCCGACCACGCGGAACGGGTCTGGCTCCGGAACGCCATCGAATCCGGCACCTACCGCCGGGCGTTGGGCTCGGAAGAGCGGAAGCACCTGCTGGGGCGGTTGACGGCGGTCGAGACCTTCGAGCGATTCCTCCACAAGGCGTACCTGGGCCAGAAGCGGTTTTCCATCGAAGGAGTGGACGCCCTGGTCCCGATGCTGGATCTGGCCAACGACCTCGCCGCCGACCAGGGGGCGCGGGAGGTGGCCATCGGCATGGCGCACCGCGGCCGTCTGAACGTGCTGGTTCACACCGTCGGTCGACCGTACGAATCGATCATGGCGGAGTTCGAGGGGAACAAGGCGCATCTGGGCGAGCCCGACGCCGGCACCGGTGACGTGAAATACCACCTCGGTGCGGAGGGAGCGATCCGAAGCACCACCGGCAAGACCGTGCGCGTGAGCGTCCTGCCGAACCCCAGCCATCTCGAATTCGTCGGTCCGGTGGTGAACGGACGGACCCGGGCGCGGCAGACATCGCGCAAGGGCCGGGTCATCGAACACGATCCGACCGAGGCGCTGCCGATCATCATCCACGGTGACGCCGCCTTTGCCGGACAGGGGGTCGTGTCCGAGACGCTGAATCTCGCCAACCTCGCGGGCTACGATCCGGGCGGGACGCTCCACATCATCACGAACAACCAGATCGGCTTCACCACCGACATGCGGGATTCGCGCTCAACGCGGCATGCCTCCGACCTGGCGAAGGGGTTTGACGTGGCCATCATCCACGTCAACGCCGACGACCCGGAGGCGTGCCTGAGCGCGGTACGGCTGGCCATGGCGTACCGGGCCAAGTTCCGGAGTGACGTCCTGATCGACCTGGTCGGCTATCGGCGCTGGGGACACAACGAGGGCGACGAGCCGGCATACACTCAGCCGATCATGTACCAGGCGATCAAGGAACACCCGACGGTGCGCACCACCTACGCGGCACAGCTGGTGCGCGATGGGGTGCTGAGCGCCGCAGAGTCGGAAGCGGAAGCCGAGGCGGCCTATCAGCGCCTGGTGGACGTGCAGCAGGCGATGAAGACGGCAGCGGCGCCACGCGCCGATGGCCAGCCGCAGGTGCACGACGAGGTTCCCTTCGTGGAAACCGCCTTGCCTGTGGATTTCCTGACGGCCCTCAATGAGGAACTGCTCACCTGGCCCGAGGGATTCTCGGCGCATCCAAAGCTGGCCCGCCAGTTGGAGCGCCGCCGCAAGGATCTGACGACGCCGGCCGCCATCGACTGGGGCCACGCCGAGGCGCTGGCCATGGGCTCCCTGCTGCTGGAGGGCGTTCCCATCCGGCTGACGGGACAGGATACGGAGCGCGGGACGTTCAGCCATCGGCACTTCGTGCTGCATGACGTGAAAACCGGGGAGACCTGGTCGCCGATCCAGCGGCTCTCGGGAGCGCAGGCACCGATCGAGATTCACAACAGCCCGCTCTCCGAACTCGCGACGATGGGGTTCGAGTACGGGTACAGCGTGGCGGCGCCAGAGGCGCTGGTGCTCTGGGAAGGGCAATTCGGCGACTTCGTCAACGGTGCCCAGGTCTTCCTGGATCAGTTCCTTGCGGCGGGGCAGTCGAAGTGGGGGCAGCGCACCCGCCTGACCCTGCTCCTGCCGCACGGCTACGAAGGCCAGGGACCGGAGCATTCGAGTGCACGACTGGAGCGGTTCCTTCAGCTCTGCGCCGAGCGCAACATGCGGGTGGCCAACTGCACGACGCCCGCGCAGTATTTCCATTTGCTCCGGCAGCAGGCGCACAACGCGCTGATCCGTCCCCTGATCGTCATGACGCCGAAGAGCCTGCTCCGGCTGCCGGCCGCAGGCTCCTCGTTGACCGACCTGATCGACGACGCCTTCCGCCCGGTGCTCGATGACCCGGCACGCCCGACCGCCGCGACCCGCATCGTCCTGTGCTCGGGCAAGCTCTATTACGACTTGCTGTCCGGCATCCCTGAGGGAGGGGCACGTCCCGCGATTGTGCGGCAGGAACTGCTCTACCCCTACCCCGCCGAAGAGCTTCGCACGGTGTTCACCCGCTATCCGGCGCTCACGGAGGTCGTCTGGGCCCAGGAAGAGCCGAAGAACATGGGGGCGTGGGGCTTCGTGCGGGAGCGACTGCTGGAGGTGCTGCCGCGAGGTGTGACGCTTCGATACGCCGGCCGGCCCGAGCGCGCGAGCCCGGCGGAGGGGTACCCATCGGTGCATATCGCGGAGCAGGCGAGGATCGTGAGGGAGGCAGTGGAGTAAGCGGGGCAGCGGGGCAGAATGTAAGAACGGGGAGCGCACTGTTGTGCGCCCGTTTCGCTTACTCCGCCTACCTGCCCCCCGGCCGCGCCTCCAGCCGTCAGGCCGGAAGAATCGGCCTCTCCGACGCCTTGCGCGCCAGTTCCTTCAGCGGCTCCGACAGATGCTCGCCGTAGTGAAGGAGGAATACGCCTCGCGAGCGCTTCTGCATGAGGAACGCGACGAGGGGAGTGTCCGCCTTGGCCGCGTTACAATCGCGGCAGGCGAGGACCAGGTTGTCGGGGCGGTCGTAGGCGTCCTGACCGCGGCGCGGCCGGACATGGTCGAGCGTAATGGCCTCGGGCGCCGTCTCGATGCCGCAATAGGCGCAGATCGAGCCGTGTTCGGCGAGGAGCCACTCACGATGACCGGAGTAGGAACGGCCGGCGGACCGGCGGAAGGAAGGAGCCGCGATTGCCGCGGCGTTCGAGCTGGTGTTACTGCGTCGTCTGGATGTTCGTGCCACAAACCCTGCCTGAAGTATCGTACACGGTCCGGACCATCCGGGCCGCCTAATGCGTTGTCAATTCAACCCTTAAAACTACCATGCGGGACCTCTCCACGACAGCCCCAGCCTTCTCGCGCTGCCAGGACGCCACTCGCTGCCAGTCGGCTTCATACTGTCTAACGCCTTGACCCAGAACACTTTATCGTCCAAAGACTCGCGTGGGGCCCACCCATTTTGAGCTACTTGCGGACCATGACCCAGAGCCCGTTCAGGAGAATCGCGGTGGAGACCCAGCCGACGATGCTCCAGCGGAGAAAGACGCGCCGGAGCCCCGCCGAGTCGGTGGGAGACAGCCGCTCGAGGCGGAATTGATCCGGAACGAGGATGACGAGCCAGAGCAAGGTCGCCACCGCCAGCGACGCGACCCCCTTCACCAGCCACGGCGTGCCCCAAAAGGGGATCCCCGTGGCGAGGATCATCTGAATCCCGGAGAAGGTGAGCAGGCTCGCCCCTCCAACCGTGAAAAGCAGGTCGGTCCAGAGAATGGCCCGCGCCACCGGCCGAAATGGCAGCGCCGCGCGCTGAGCATAGAGGAAGGCAGCCCAGAACCCCGTCACCGTCACGTTGCCGACAAGCAGCACGGCGCCGAGCACATGCATCGCCCGCCAGGTTCCGAGATCAACCATTGCGTTCCTCATAGGGCCCATCCAGCCATCCAAGGCGGTGCCGAATCCGGTCGAGCCGCTTGTTCAACGAGCGAGCGCCCGGCACCAGAGTCCGAAACGCCCCCAGCTCCTCGCGGTCGCGTGACGCATCCAGATCGGCAAGGGCCTCGGTAATCCGTGCACCGATCTCCCGCGTCAGCGCGCGCCGATCGCCAGCGCCTGGCTGGACCGTCCAACTGCTCCCCACCCAGGCGAACGCTTCCGGGAGATGTTCCCCGATGTACCCGTACCGGAATCCCACGGGACAAATCCGGACCGGCGCGTCCGCGCGCAGGGCCAGCTGCGCCGCTCCTGCCTCAAGGGCCTCAAGTGGCTCGGCAGCAGACCGCCGCGCCCCCTGCGGGAAGACCCACAACCCCGCCCCCGGCATCATTGCCTCACGCGCGCGTTCCAGGTCGGCGTAGGCCCGCGACGCCGAGGCCCGGTCGAGCGGGAGGGCGCCGACGCGAAGGAAGAACCGGTACCTGGCGAGGTGCTGTGCTTCCATCAGCACGTAGAAGGTGGTCCCGAGCTCCCGGCCAACCAGGTAGGCCAGGAATCCGTCCCACCAGTTCGTGTGATTGGCCACGAAGATCGTGGGCCCCTCGCCAAGCCAGGCTGGCGGCGCGGCCGGGGAATGCAGGTGCACCGCGGCGAAGTGCCGGCTCGCGAGCCGCCGGAGGTACCGCTCGAAACCGGCCGCGACCCACCGGTGCGGCGGGATGGTCGGTCGCATCGCTTTGCTCAGGCGGACTGCTCCCTCGGAAGGGTCACGAGCGGCGCGTACTCCTGCCAGAGCGCGCGCCCGAGGATGGCAAGCTTGCGGGGGGACGACACGTGCGCGCGGAGCCGGAAGACGTCGTAGTCGTGGCGCTCGATCGCGTCGAGGATGCCCGCGTAGGTCCGCTGCATCAGGCGCACCGTCATCCGGGAACCGTCCTGGGGGAAGAGATCCACCACCGCATCGCCGGCGGCGAAGTGCTGCCGCGCACGCCGCACCTGGAACGCCATGAAGCGCCGAAACTCCGGCGTCACGACCCGGCGCTCGAGTGCCGCCCGGCTGAGCCCGAATGCCGCGAGTTCGTCCGCCGGCAGATACACCCGCCCCTCGGTGAGATCCTCACCGACGTCGCGGAGCACGTTGGTCAACTGCATCGCGATGCCGAGCCGGACGCCGTATGCATCGAAGCCGGCGCGCTCCGCGCCGAGCACCGGGCCGAGCATGAGGCCCACCACCCCCGCCACCTGGTAGGAGTAGCGTTCCAGTTCCGCGAACGACCGCATTTCCACCGGATCAAGGTCGGTGGCGACGCCATCGAGCAGTTCGAGCAGCGGGCGGAGGGGAATGGGGTGCCGCCGCAGTGTGTCGGCGAAGGCAAGCCATCGCGGATGGTCCGGCTCAGCGCCCGCGTGCAGCGCACGCACGGTCGCGGCGAGGAGGGCGAGCTGCTCGCGGACCTCCGCGACCGGGCGCTCCCCGCGGAGGTCGACGAGGTTGTCGGCGTAGCGGCAGTAGTCGTACAGCGCGAAGATGGAGCGCCGCTTCGCCGGCGGCACGAAGCGGCTCGCAAAGTAGAAGCTCTTGGCCCAGTGAGCGGTCACCCGCTCGGCCTCGGCGTAGCTGCGTTCCAACGCCGCCGAACTCACGTCAGCACTCCCTGTTCGGCCACGATCCGCTCGACCACCAGCCGGGACGAAATCAAGACCATCGGCACACCGCACCCCGGATGGGTGCTCTGCCCGACGAAGAAGAGGTTGGTGCAGTCGGCGTGCCGGTTGTGCGGACGGAAGTACCCGACCTGATCGATGCCGTGCGCCAGGCCAAACGCTTCACCCCGCGTGGCGCTGAGTTGTACCTGGAAGTCGGCCGGCGTGAAGATCCGTTTGGTCACCAGGCGACGACGCAGATCGGTGAGGCCGAACTTCTCGAGGCGCTCGAGCATCTCGGCCTCGAGCCGCGGGCCCTCGATTGCCCAGTCGATCGGCTTGCCGGGCTCCTGGCTCGGCACCGGCACCAGGATATAGATGTTCTCCATCCCCTCCGGTGCCAGCGAGGGATCAGTCTTGCTTGGATTACAGATATAGAACGCGGGGTCCGCCGGTACCTGGTGGCGCTTGAAGATGTCGTCGCATGCACGCCGAAGGTCAGCCGGCACGATGAGGTTGTGGTGTGGAAGCTCGGGATACGTCCCCTCCACGCCCAGGTACATCAGGAACGCCGAGCAGCTGAAGTCGAATCGGTCGATTCCCGCGTAGGGCTCGCCCAGCAGCGACTCGTAGGCGTACGGCAGGTCGGCGTTGACCAGCACGATGTCCGATTCGAGGCGCCGCCCGTCGGCCAGCCGGACTCCCGTGACCCGGTCGGCTGTTCCGCTCCAACGCAGCCACCTCGGTGTTGTACTCGAACTCCACCCCGAGTTCCTCGGCCAGCTGTGCGAGGGCGCGTGGGATCGCGTGCATCCCCCCCATCGGGAAATACAATCCGCCGGCCACTTCGGTGTATGGCAACAGGCTGTAGATGGCCGGTGATTCGTAGGGGGAGAGCCCGAGGTAGAGCGACTGAAAGCTGAACGCCTGCTGCAGGCGCTCGCTCTTGAAGTACCGGCCGACCATCTTCTGCAGCCGCTCCATGGCACGGGCGCGGAGGAGGAGCAGGCCGTTCTTGAGATTGAAGAAGTCGCGCCGACGGTGGACGTTCCGGTCGACGAAGGCGGCGAGTCCGATCGTGTACAGCTTGGCCGTCTCGGCCAGGAAGCGCAGGAACCGCGGCCCTACTCCTGGCTCGATCCGCTCCACGCCCTCCAGCATCCGGTTGATCCGGCTCGTCACATCGAGGGAGGTGCCGTCGGCATAGTAGACCCGATAGTTGGGGTCGAGCTGGCGCAGGTCGAGGTAATCCTCGAGACGGCGCCCCGCGTCGGTGAACACCTTCCGCAGGTAGTCGGTCATCAGCAGGAGAGTGGGCCCGGTGTCGAACTGGAATCCTTCCGATTCCCAGAGCCCGCAGCGCCCACCCGGCGTCGCATGCCGTTCGAGCACGCGGACCCGGTAGCCCTTGGCGGCGAGTCGCACGGCGGCGGAAAGCCCGCCGAGGCCGGCTCCCACGACCAGCACGTCGCGAGCAGGGGGAACGCTGGCGGCCGTGGCGGGAAGGACCGGAGTGTCGCGCGGGATGTCAGAAAGCAGCGTGGCCATGGGAATTCCTTTAGACGGCCGCGTCAGCGGCAGGCGAACGGCGTGGGGGGCCTAACTCCATCTCGAACCCGAGACGAGGAAGAATGTTTCCCGCCGCGACCGCTCCCCGACCGCCGATGACGGCCCGGACACCCGGCGGAAGGTGAGACACGAAGTGGGTGAGTGCGGGGAGGCTGCGTTCCAGAAGATCTGCACTACTGGCGCTCAGCGCCACTCCGGCGGGTCGAAGGGTCCAGGCGGCCTGGATCACTTCGTCTACCGGAAGGTCAGGGCCGAGATACTGGACCTGCCACCCCGCCCCCTGCGCCTGCACCAGCGCCGCCAGCAGCCCCCATTCATGTCGTTCACCCGGGAGGGCGGCGGCGAGGAGGAGCGGGCCCTGACCGTTGGCCTCGCTGAGTGCGCCCTTGAGGGCGTGAACGACGACTTCACTGGCGAGGTGTTCCGAGGCGATTGGGAGCTTGCCGAGGGCCCAGAGATCGCCGACCTGGGTGGCGAGCGGCACCACAATCTCGCTGGCGAACCGTGCCGGGCCCATGCGCCGGAGGCGGTCCGCGACGAGTTCCTGGAGGCGAGGACGGTCGTACCCGCGAACGGCTTCGATGAACGGCGAAACCGGAGACTCGTCGCCCACAGTCACTTCGGCCCGGGCAATGACCTCATCCCTCGGCTGGGCAGCGATGTCACCGATCCGCTCCCCCGCCCTGACCAGCCGCGCGAAGGCTCGCAACAGCGCCACCTGGGACGCGCTATAGGCCCGGTACCCGTTGTCCTGGCGCTCGGGACGGACGACATCGTAGCGTCGTTCCCAGGCGCGGAGCCTGGCCGTGCTCAACCCGGTGAGTTCGGCCACTTCCTGGATTTCGTAGGTCCGGTCTGTGTTGGTCACGGGCGACAAGATGCCTGCCGGGTTGATGGATGTCAAAGGTTCTGCATCATAAGGGTGTACGCGCCCTCATACCCCCGATCGCCAGAAAGGTCCCCGCAGAGCCCTCTCCATCCGGGTGCCTCGGCGCCACGGGTGACGGCCACAGGCGCGTCATGTTATTTTCCCTCCGTCATTTCACCCCGCAATGCCACCGAAGCTGACCACACCGGAGTCGGGTCCTGACGCCTCATACCGCCGTGCCTCGTGCCAGAGTCTCGACCGTCCCTCCCGTCCAGCCCGAGGTCGCCTGGACCAGCATCAACACCATCCGGGTCCTGGCCATGGACGCGGTCGAGGCGGCCAATTCCGGGCACCCCGGCACTCCGATGGCGCTGGCCCCGGTTGCCTACCTGCTGTGGGCGCGCCACCTGAAGCACAGCCCCAGGCATCCCATGTGGCCCGACCGCGACCGATTCGTCCTCTCCTGCGGCCACGCCTCGATGCTCCTGTACGGCCTCCTCCACCTGACCGGGTACGACCTCTCCCTCGACGACATCCGCCAGTTCCGCCAGTGGGGATCCCGGACACCGGGGCACCCCGAGCGCGGGCATACCGCCGGCGTGGAGACCACCACCGGTCCCCTCGGTCAGGGCATCGGGAACGCGGTCGGGATGGCGATGGCGGAACGGTTCCTGGCGGCGCGGTTCAACCGGCCTGACGGCGCCCTGGTTGATCACCGCACCTGGGTGCTGGCCAGCGACGGTGACTTGATGGAAGGCGTGGCCTCGGAGGCCGCCTCGCTGGCTGGCCACCTCCGCCTCGGCAAGCTCACCGTCATTTACGACGACAACAGCATCACCATCGACGGCCGCACGGACCTCGCCTTCTCCGAGGATGTCGGGGCTCGTTTTGCGGCGTACGGCTGGCGAGTCCTCCGCGTCGACGACGGCAACGACCTGACCGCCATCGATGCGGCGCTGACGGATGCAGGCTCACAGGAGGATCGGCCCACCCTCATCGTCCTCCGCACCGTCATCGGCGATCCCGCCCCCACCAAACGAGACACCTCCGGCGCTCACGGGGCTCCGCTCGGCGCGGAAGAAATCCGCAAGACCAAGGCGATCCTCGGCTGGCCCGACGAGCCGTTCTTCGTGCCTGAGACCGCGCGAACCGACATGGGCGCGGTGGCGACCCGCGGCACCGAAGCCGAGGCGAACTGGAACCGGATGAAGTCAGCGTACGCCGCGGCCCATCCCGCGGAGGCGGCGCAGTTCGAGCGGTGGCTCGCTGGGGCCCTCCCGGAAGGGTGGGATGCGAAGCTCCCCACCTTTGGTGTGGAGGCCAAGGCGGTCGAGACCCGGAAGGCGTCCGCGGCCGCGCTCAAGGTGCTGGCGGCATCGCTTCCGAACCTCGTCGGCGGTTCCGCGGACCTGGCGGGAAGCACGGGTACGTCCCACGGGCTGGGCGGCGAGTTCGGCCCCGGCACCGTGGGGCAGACCGTGCACTGGGGCATCCGCGAGCATGCGATGGCCGCCTGCATGAACGGGCTGGCCGCCCACGGCGGGGTCCGTCCCTTTGGCAGCACGTTCCTGGTGTTCAGCGACTACATGAAGCCGTCGATCCGACTGGCGGCGTTGATGGGCCTCCCCACGATCTACCTCGGCACGCACGACTCGATCGGCGTCGGGGAAGACGGGCCGACCCATCAGCCGATCGAGCACCTGGCGATGCTGCGAGCCATTCCCAACCTGGTGGTCTTCCGGCCGGGTGACGCGAACGAAACGGTGGAGGCGTGGCGCGCAGCCATCGAGCGCAGTGATGGGCCGACGATGCTCGCGCTCACGCGGCAGAAGCTTCCGGTGCTTGACCGGAGCACGCTGGGTTCCGTGGAGGGCGTGCGCCGCGGCGGCTACGTGCTCTTCGATCCGCCGGGTGGCCCAGAAGCGATCATCATGGGCACGGGCTCCGAGCTTTCGGTCGCGCTCGACGCGGCAACGGCGCTGTTGAAGGACGGGGTGCGCGCACGGGTGGTGAGCCTTCCCTCGTGGGAGCTCTTTGCGGCGCAGCCGGACGCCTATCGCGACAGTGTCCTCCCCGCCGCCATCCGGGCGCGCGTCAGCGTGGAAGCTGGCACCTCCTTTGGGTGGCAGCGCTGGCTCGGTGATCGCGGTGAGGCGGTCAGCCTCGACCACTTCGGCGCCTCCGCCCCCGGTGAGCGCCTCTTCGAGGAGTTCGGATTCACGGCATCCCACGTGGCGGACACCGTCCGGCGCGTCCTTTCCCGCTCCGAATGAGTGATCCCATGGCAAGCGACAACCCCCTCGTGCGGCTCGGCGCCCTCGGCCAGAGCCCCTGGTACGACTTCATCACCCGCGAGCTCATCGCCACCGGCGAGCTGCGCGCACTGATCTCGAACGACGGGCTGCTGGGGATGACCTCCAATCCGACGATTTTCGAGAAGGCGATCGCGGGTAGCGCCGACTACGACGATGACATCCGCCGGCTCGCGGCCGACGGCCGCGGAGCGGAGGACATCTTCGAGGCGCTGGCCATCTCGGATGTGCGCGCCGCCTGCGACGCCTTCCAGTCGGTGTATGCAGCAGACGGACGGGCGCGACGGGCTGGTTTCCCTGGAGGTCTCGCCCGACGCTGGCGCGCGACGGTGCGGCCACCGAGGCCGCGGCGCGGCGGCTCTGGGCCGCGGTGGACCGCCCCAACCTGATGATCAAGATCCCGGGCACCGTCGAAGGGCTCGGCGCCATTGAGCGCTGCATCGCCGACGGGATCAACGTGAACGTGACACTGCTCTTTTCGGTCGGGCGTCACGAGGCGGTGATGGAGGCGTACCTCCGCGGGCTCGAGCAGCGCGCCGCCGCGGGGCATCCCCTCGCGCATGTGGCATCGGTGGCCAGCTTCTTCGTGAGCCGGGTGGACACCAAGGTCGATCCGATGCTCGACGCCGCGGGGCAGCGCGAGCTTCGCGGCACCATCGCCATCGCCAACGCCTGCCTGGCGTACGCGGCGTTTGAGCGAGTCTTCCGCGGACCGCGGTGGGAAGCGCTCGCCGCGCAGGGCGCTCAAGTGCAGCGTCCGCTCTGGGCCTCGACCAGCACCAAGGACCCTGCCCTGCCCGACGTGTACTACGTCGAGGCGTTGATTGCCCCGCAGACGGTGAACACCCTGCCGCCCGAGACGTTCGCCGCGTACCGCGACCATGGCGCCCCGGCCGTGCGGATTGCGGAGGGCACCGCCACCGCCGCCGCGCGTCTCACCGCCCTCGCGTCGGCCGGCATCGACCTGCAGCGCGTCACCGACGAGCTGGAATCGGAGGGCGTCGAGAAGTTTGCCGCCTCCTTTCGCTCGCTCCTGAGCGGCATCGACGCTAAGGCTGGCGCACTGGCCGGCTGACCCTCCGGCCCCGCCGAGCCTACCGCGGCGGGGCCTTCGCCTGATCCATGACCGTTGAGACGGGGAGCCTCGCGTGAAGCTTCACACGAAGATTGCGCTCGGCCTGGTGCTGGGCGCGCTGGCCGGCGGGCTCTGCAACCACTTCTTCCGTGACGCCGGGTGGTTGGCGTTCCTGTCCGACAACGTGGCCTACCCGGTGGGGCAGGTGTTCCTCCGGCTGCTGTTCATGACCGTCGTGCCGATCGTCTTCACCTCGATTGCCGTGGGCGTGGCGGGCATCGGGGACATGAAGACGCTGGGCCGGCTCGGCGGACGCACCATGGGTTTCTTCGCGCTGTCGACGCTGCTGGCGGCGCTTCTCGGCCTGACGCTGGTGAACACGATCCGGCCCGGCGCGGGGCTCCCCGCCGACACCCGCGACGAACTCATGGCCCGGTTTGCCAGCGGGGCCCAGGGCCTGGCCGAATCGAGCGCGGCGAACTTCGGCATCAGCACCTTCGTCAACATCGTCCCGCGCAATCCGGTGGCGGCAGCGGTGAACATGGACATGCTGGCGCTGATCTTCTTCTCCCTGATCTTCGGCGCCGCGCTTACCATGATTCCCCGGGAGAAGGCGCAGCCCGTCATCAAGGTGCTGGAGGGCATCGGCGAGGCGGTCATCGCGATCATCGACCTCGCCATGAAGCTCGCCCCCTACGGCGTCTTCGCCCTCATCTTCGTCATCACCTCTCAGTTCGGCTGGGGCATCCTGCAGCAGCTGAGCATGTACGTGATCGTCGTGCTACTCGGCCTGCTCCTCCACGCCACCGTGGGGATCTCGCTCCTCGTGCGGGTGTTCGGCCGCATGAGCCCGCTCCGGTTCTGGAAGGCGATCGAGTCGCCGATGATCACGGCCTTCTCGACCAGCTCCAGCATGGCGACGCTGCCGACCTCCATCGCGACCGCCGAGAACCGACTCGGGGTGCAGCCCAAGATCGCCGGGTTCGTGCTGCCCCTGGGCGCCACGATGAACATGAACGGCACCGCCCTCTTCGAGGGGGTGACCGTCCTCTTCCTCGCCCAGGTGTTCGGGGTGGACCTCTCCCTCGGCTCGCAGGTCATCGTCGTGATCCTGTCGGTGCTGACGGCGATCGGCGCGGCGGGCGTCCCCGGCGGCTCGCTTCCGCTGATGATGCTGGTGATGGCCACGGTGGGTGTCCCGCCGGAGGGGATCGCGATCATTCTCGGCGTGGACCGCATCCTCGACATGAGCCGGACCACCCTCAACGTGGCTGGCGACCTTGCCGCCAGCACGTACATTGATCGCATGGACCGTGAACTGACGGGCATGGACCCGGCGCACCCATCCGGGCCCGTGCCCACGGCGGGCTAGGCATCAGGGGCCCGCACTCTACCGAAGGAGTTTGGCGTGAAGCTGCACACCAAGATTGCCATCGGGCTGGTCGCCGGCGCGCTGGTCGGCGGGCTCTGCAACCGGTTCTTCGCCGGGGCGCCCTGGCTCCTGTTCGTCTCCGACAACGTGGCCTACCCCGTGGGGCAGGTGTTCCTCCGGCTCCTCTTCATGACGGTGGTCCCGATCGTCTTCACCTCGATCGCCATCGGCGTCGCCGGCATCGGCGACATGAAGACGCTGGGCCGCCTGGGCGGGCGCACCATCGGCTACTTCGCGCTGTCCACCCTGATGGCAGCGGTCATCGGGTTGACCCTGGTCAACACCATCAAGCCGGGGGCGGGACTGCCTGCGGAGACACGCGACGAACTGATGGCCCGCTTCGCGAGCGGCGCGCAGGGGCTGGCCCAGTCGGGCGCGACGGATTTCGGCATCGGCACCTTCGTGAACATCGTGCCGCGCAATCCCGTGGCGGCGGCGGCGAACATGGACATGCTGGCGCTGATCTTCTTCTCGCTGATCTTCGGCGCCGCGCTCACCATGATTCCCCGCGAGAAGGCACAGCCCGTCATCCATGTGCTGGAAGGCATCGGCGAGGCGGTCATCGCGATCATCAACCTGGCCATGAAGCTGGCGCCCTACGGCGTGTTCGCGCTCATCTTCGTCATCACGTCGCAGTTCGGTTGGGGGATCCTGCAGCAGTTGAGCATGTACGTGATCGTCGTCCTGCTCGGGCTGCTCCTGCACGCCACCGTCGGCATCTCATTCCTGGTCAAGGTGTTCGGACGGATGAGTCCGTTGAAGTTCTGGAAGGGGATCGAGGCCCCGCTCATCACGGCCTTCTCCACCAGCTCGAGCATGGCCACGCTCCCGACCTCCATCGCCACCGCGGAGAGTGAACTCGGCGTGCAACCGAAGATCGCCGGCTTCGTCCTCCCGCTCGGCGCCACGATGAACATGAACGGCACCTCGCTGTTCGAAGGGGTGACGGTCCTCTTCCTGGCCCAGGTGTTCGGTGTCGACCTCTCCCTCGGCTCCCAGATCATCGTGGTCGTCCTGTCCGTCCTCACGGCCATCGGTGCCGCGGGCGTCCCCGGCGGCTCTCTCCCGCTGATGATGCTGGTGATGGCGACGGTTGGTGTGCCGCCGGAAGGCATCGCCATCATCCTCGGCGTGGACCGGATCCTCGACATGACCCGCACCACTCTGAATGTGGGAGGCGACATCTCGGCGTCGGTGTATATCGACCGCATCGACCGGGAAATGGAAGGGATGGCGCCGGCGGTGGTGGCGGGCGACAGTTAGGAAGCGGGGAAGCAGGGAGGCAGGGAGGCCGGATGCTAGCGGTGTGGCGTCGGCGTGTCAGATCGCGCTACGAAGAGGCCGCCAAGGTCGGCGGCTGAGATGGACATCGGCTTCTTCAGCAGCCCCGTGGCGGCGGCGGCGGCACCGAGGACCTGGCCGGGGGTCATGCCCGCCGCGCGAAGCTCACGGAGCCCGGTATCCCGATTCGCCTTGCTGAGCTTGGCGCCGCCGGGAGAGATGATCAGCGGGTGATGCAGGTAGCGCGGCCCAGATGGCCGACCCAGGAGGCGACCCAGGCGCAACTGGCGTCCGGTGGAATCCAGGAGGTCGGCGCCGCGAATCACCAGATCGACTCCCTGCTCCCAGTCATCGACCGTGACGGCAAACTGATAGGTCCACTGATCGGTGCGATCGCGAATCAGCAGGTCGCCGCACTGCGTTGCCGGTTCCTGGGTCTGCGCTCCGAGCCTGAGATCCACGAACTGTTCTTCCCCCGGCTCCATCCGTACGCGAACTCCCCGTCCACCCTCCAGCGCCAAGCCGCGGTGTCGGCAACGCCCATCATAGCGGGTCTCCACGTTGGGGATATCACCCCCTGATTCCCGCAGGCGACGGCGTGAACAGTCGCAGCCGAAGACGAGTCCTGCCTCTCTCAGTCGCACCAACTCCTTCTCATACAACGCCGTGCGATCACTCTGGCGGTATCCGCACGGGCCGGCGCGATACTCCGCCGGGAGGCCGAGATCGGGGTCGAGGCCAAGCCATTCAAGGTCCTCCAACAGCGCCAGTTCATACTCCGGCCGGGTACGACCCCGGTCGTGATCCTCAACACGCAGCAGCACCCGTCCCCCGAGCGCCCGCGTGACGCCCCAGACCCAGACGGCACTGGCGGCGTGGCCCAGGTGCAGGTACCCGGTCGGCGCCGGTGCAAAGCGGGTGAGCGGGCGGAGAGGGGTGTCGGAAGGAAGCTGGAAGGGCACGGGAGAGGCCGAATGCTCCACATTGGGAATGGTCGTCGCGTGCGTCGGTGAGGTTCACCTGGCGCGGCAGGCGAGGGGCCGATCTTCACTATTGCCTTGCCGCTGGTTAAGGTACACCTGTCCCTCAGCGCAGGCGATATAAGGCCGCGCTGGACAATTATGGGGCGAGACAGAATCGGAGCACTGAGGAGTCCAATGGTGTTTCGAATTCAATCATGGCGGCAGGGTCGGCGATGGCTCCTGCTCGATCGCCGGCGCATTCCTGCTTGGGCCGGGCGCGGATGCCGCGGTAGCGCAGGACAAGGCGGCAGCAGCGCCGGCCGCCGCGGCAGACACGGCAATGCTCCCCATGGCACAGCTCGAGGCGCTCGTCGCCCCCATCGCCCTCTATCCCGATCCGCTTC
This sequence comes from uncultured Gemmatimonadales bacterium, assembly GCA_963699825.1. Lineage (GTDB taxonomy): Bacteria > Gemmatimonadota > Gemmatimonadetes > Gemmatimonadales > GWC2-71-9 > SPDF01. The sequence continues at coordinate 113,316 of CAVOVI010000013.1, read as the reverse complement.
TGGCCCAGACACTTGTCGCCTCCACCTACCCGCTGGAGATCATCCAGCTGCAGCAGTGGCTGGCCAAGCACCCCGACCTCAAGGACAAGGCGCTGGCCGATTCCGTGGCGAAGCAGCCCTGGGACCCGAGCATCCAGTCGATGGCGGTGGTGCCCGACGTGGTCAAGCGGCTCGCCGACGACATCCAGTGGACCACGGAGCTCGGCAACGCCTTCCTGGCCCAGCAGAACGACGTCATGAACGCCGTGCAGGTGATGCGGAAGAAGGCGGTGGACAAGGGCGCTCTGACGTCGAATGAACAGCAGAAAGTCGATACCCAGGTCGTTGAGAAGCAAACGGTCATCGTCGTGCAGCCCACCAACCCCGAAGTCATCTACGTTCCGGTGTACACCCCGACAGTCGTGTATGGGCCGCCGGTCTACCCCTATCCCCCCATCTACTACCCGCCACCGCCCCCGCCGGGCGCGTACTTCGTCGCGTTCACGGTGGGCGTAGTCTGGAGGTCGGCGGTCTGGGGAGGCTCCTGCTGCTACGCCGGCTGGGGGCACAGCAACAACACGGTGATCATCAACAACAACAACAACTTCAATCAGATCAACCACCGCGGCGGCAGCGGGAACAACAACTGGCAGCACAATCCGTCGCACCGGGGCGGGACGCCCTACCCGAACAACACGACGGCGAACAAGTTCGGCAGCCAGGCCGGCGGCGCCAGTGGGCGGAGCCCCAGTGCCAGCACCAGGCCGACGGCGGGCACAGGCCAGGCGGGGAGCGCCGGCGGACGGTCTCCAAGCGCCAGCACCAGGCCGACGGCGGGCACAGGCCAGGCGGGGAGCGCCGGCGGGCGGGCTCCAAGCGCCAGCACCAGGCCGACGGCGGGCACAGGCCAGGCGGGGAGCGCCGGCGGGCGGTCTCCAAGCGCCAGCACCCAGCCGGCGGGTGGTTCGCGCTCCAGCGGCTTCAGCGGCGGCTCGAGCGGATACAACGGGGCGAGCGCGCGGGCCAGCAGCTCGCGCGGGGCGTCGAGCATGAGCTCGCGTGGGGGTGGCGGCGGCTCACGGGGCGGCGGAGGGCGACGGTGATGGGACACTCAACTGGGCGACGGGCGTATCGGATCGGGCTGGTCATGGCCCTGTGCGGACTCGTCGCGGCATGCGGCGACCGGAAGGCGACGCCGCAGGCCTTCGGGCAGGCCTTTGGCAGCGCCGAGGAGGCGGTCGAGGCGCTGGTGGCCGCGGCGGAGCGCTATGATGTGCCGACGTTGAAGACGATCCTCGGCCCCGACGGCGAAGTCCTCGTCTCCTCCGAGGATACCGTGATGGACCGCAACCAGGCCATCGCCTTCGCGGCCCAGGCACGAGCGCATCAGCAGCTCGATTTCGATTCCGCCGGGACATCTGCGGTGCTCAGCATCGGGCCGGATGCGTGGCCGGTACCGATCCCGGTCGTCAAGCGGGACGGCAAGTGGTACTTCGACGTCGCGGCGGGACAGGAGGAGGTCCTCCGCCGGCGCATCGGGGCGAATGAACTGAACGCCATCCAGGTATCCCTGGGAATACGTCGATGCACAGCGCGCGTACTCGCTCGCGCGGCACGACGGCTCGATCGTGAACCAGTACGCGCAGCGGGTCATCAGCTCGCCGGGCAAGCAGGACGGCCTGGCCTGGAAGGCCGCCGACGGCACCGTCGCGGGCCCGCTCGGGGAGCTGATTGCCGGGTACATCTCGGAGGGCTACACGGACCGCGCCAAGCCGTTCCACGGGTACTACTTCAAGATCCTCAAGGGGCAGGGGCCCGACGCCCCCCTCGGCGCGATGGACTTCCTGGTCGAAGGGGCCATGCTCGGCGGGTTCGCCCTCGTCGCGTCCCCGGCGGAGTACGGCGTAACCGGCATCCAGAGCTTTATTGTGGGGTGGGAAGGCGTGGTGTACGAGAAGGACCTGGGAGAGACGACGCTCGACACCTACCGCACGATGGAGCTCTACAACCCGGACTCGACATGGACACCGGTGGAGGCATTCTGACCTGCCGCTGCCTGAGCCAACAGCTGACGAGAGTGACCGCATGACAACAGGCCCTCCAAGCGGAGGGCCTGCGTCATGGCAGACCAGAACACCAGGCATCACCTCTCCAGTGCTGCAACACCGTTCTTCAACACCTCCAGCAACATGTCCATCTCCCGCAGATGCGTCCTGAAGCAGAGGACCGCGACCCGCAGCCAATACACCCCGTCGATGGTCGTGGAGGAGATGAAGATGCGTCCATCCGCCTGGACATACTCCAGGAGGCGGGCGTTGAAGGCATTGGCGTCGTTCGGTTCCTTCGGCACATAGCGATACCTGCACACCGACAGGTCCGGATATGGACCGACCTCGAAGCCACGCGCCTGTATTTCCTCATGGAAATAGCGGCACAGCAGAATCTTCTCCTCTAACGCCGCCTTGAAGGGGGCGATGCCATAGAGCTGCAATGGCAGCCACATCCGCATGCCCCGCCAGTGCTTCGTCAACTCGGGGGAGAGATCGGCCGGATTGTATTCCTCGGTGGCGGAGAGGGTGTCCTGCATGTACGTGGCGCGGTAGTAGTGGCTCTCCATTTGGGCTCGGACATCCTTGATCAACACCGCACCGAGGCCATAGGCGAGGAACAGCCCCTTGTGCGGATCGATCGCGACGGAGTCAGAGCGTTCGATGCCCTTGAACAGGTCTTTGATGGTTGTCCCGTCGGCGTTCTCGATATCGGCCAGCAGGAAGAAGCCGCCATAGGCCGCGTCCACATGAAACCAGAGCTCGTGTCGCTCGCAAATATCGGCCACGTCGTCGAGCGGATCCATCGCGCCCGTTTCCGTGGTACCGGCGGAAGCGACTACGAGGAACGGATAGAGTCCATCGGCTCGGTCGCGTTCCACCAGGTCAGACAAGGCCCTCGCATTCATGCGAAAGCGGTCGTCCATGGGCACCGTCCGGACAATGGCTTCGCCCATGCCGCCGATGCGGATGGCTTTGTGCACGCAGTGATGCACCTGCTCCGTCAGGTAGATGACCGACTGGGTCACCTTGCCTGACGTGACATGCTTGGCGTCTCGCGCCGTCACAAACGCGATGAGATTGGCGAGCGACCCACCGCTGGACAGATTCCCCAACGCGTTCTTCGGGTAGCCCACCAGGTTACACATCCAGCGAATGAGGCTGTTCTCCATGCGGACGGCATTGGGGCCGGCGTAGAACACCCCCGCATACTCATTGCTCACCGCTGCGAGGTAGTCCCCCAGCGCCGTCGGATAGATACCACCACCAGGGATGTAGCCGAGGTGCCCGCCCGAGGCAGGGTTCAGCCCCTCGTGCGGGACCTTCGCCTTCAGGACCGCCAGCACCGTCTCCATGGGCTTCGGTTGATTGTCGAGGGGAAGTTCGAGGATTCCCAACTCCGGGTGGCCCGTCTTGACGAAGGCCTTGGCCTGGGGCAACCCATCGATGAAGTCGAAGGCATACGACTGAACGGCGTCCGTCCATTCAGCGCGTTGCGCAGGGGTTGGTTCGAGCGGGGCGGAGGCTCGTTCGAGTTGCAGAATGCGGTCACGCATGGAAGAGCCGATCCTTGTTCTTGGGGGGGGGACGCACACCTTTGTCGGCTGCCTGCGATGGTGATACGGCACCCGCCGCAACTCCACGCTACTGCTCGATCAACCGATCCAGCTCCGCACGAGGGAATGGGTTCTCTCCACGCCGAAGCGCCGCCACCCATGCCTCTCGCAGCGGGACGCCCGACGCGGTCGCGGGACGGGCGATGTACGCCTCGAAGTCCTCCACGGCACCCGCGTAGTCGCCCGCCAGCGCCCGCGCCACACCCCGGCTGTCGCGAATGCGCGGACGATTACCCTCGTCGCTCACCTCCGCCGCCGCGTCACACACCGGGAGCGCCTCGGCCCCGTGTCCGGAGAGACTCGCGAGCCAGCACGCGGAGTTGAGCGTCAGCGCCGGCGTCCCTTCCCCGAACAGCCCCTCCACACGGGCCGAGTCGAGCAACCGAATGACCTGATCGTCTTCGGCAGCGGCTTCGGCTCGACGCCCCTGCGTCCGGAGGAAGGCGGCGTATCGCGCATGTTGCCGCATCAGGCCGACGACGGTGGCGGGCGCGACGGGTTGGCTGGCCAGCGCACGCTCCGAGACCTGAAAGGCTTCGCGCCATACCTGCATCGCCCCTGGCCCGTCGCCTCGCAGTCGCAGGACCGTGGCTAGCTCGAAGAGCGCCTCGGCCAGCTGCGGATTGTCACCCGCGAGTACGTCCCTCCGGATCCGAGCCGCCTCGCGCGCATGCACCAGTGCCGAGTCGACCTGCTCCATGGCGCGGAAGGTCAGGCTGAGGTCATAGTGGTTGTAGGCCAGTTCCATGTGCGTGTCGCCGTAGAGCCGCCGATTCATGGCCAGCGCCTCCCGATAGGCTGCCAGGGCCTCGTCGAACCGCGACTGGTTTCGGCGGACGACACCCACACGCTGAAGGGACACGGCGACTCCGATGTTGTCGCCTCCGGCCAGGCGGCGACGCAGCGCCAGTGCGTCCGGACACATCTCGGCGGCCGCGGAGGTGTCTCCCTTCTCGAGAAGGACCCAGCACAGCAGATCCTTGGTGTCCGCGAGGTACCACCCGTCGGAGCCTGCCGCGAGCTGCTGGGCCAACTGTGTCCGAAGCAGTGCCTCCCCTTCCGGGAGGTTGGCGCCGCTTCTGAGGAATCCAAATACCAGGGCGTTGGTCGCCGACGCGGCCTCCTCATGATACGCCTCGCCGAATTGCTCCCGATACGTGGCGAGCGCAGCACGTGCCAGCCTCTCGCTCTGCTCGAAGTCCCCCTGATGCACCAGCACGACGGCGAGCAGCCCCTGCGCGTGGGCCACATCCGTGCCCGGCGCGCCCTGCGCAGTCAGGCCCGCCAGCGCCTCCTCGAGGAGTTTCTGGGCCAGATCCAGCTGACCCAGCCCAATGTAGGCCGACCCCATCGTCTCCATGAGGCGAGCCTGGACCAGGGGGCGCTCGGCGAGCGTGGTCCGGATTCGCACGGCGCCGGAGTCGAGCAGTTCCTTCGCCGAGATGTGCCGTCCACCCGCAGCGCTCGGATCACCGACCTGGAACAGGCTCACCAGGAAGTCCGCGACCTCCCGTGCCGTCGCGGCCTCGCGTTGTGCCACCTGTTCTGCCCGGGTGGCGCGCACCATGCCGATCGTGGCCAGGACGGCACCGAGGATGAGCGCGAGTGCGACGATGGCGCCGGCCGCGACGGCGACGCGGTTGCGGCGGGCAAACTTCTGGAATCGGTATCGTGCGGTCGGCGGGCGGGCGACGACAGGGTCATTGCGCAGGTAGCGCTCGATGTCCATCGCCAGGCCATTGGCCGTGTCGTAGCGCCGGGCCCGGTTCTTCTCCATCGCCTTGAGAACGATCCAGTCGAGATCGCCCTTGAGCGCCTTGCGGAGGCTGCCGGAGTCAGTGGCCCGCAGTTCCGCGATTCGCACCGCGTTCCGGGTCGTGGTCATGCGGTGGGACGGCCGCTCGGTCTCGGTGTCCTGCAGCACCAGTTGCGCGATGAACGCGTGCATGCCGAAGCTGGCCGGATCCACCGGCAGCTCTCCGACCAGGAGTTCGTACAGCAAGACGCCCAGGCTGTAGATATCGGCCCGGGTATCGACGTCCAGGCCTGACATCTCCGCCTGCTCCGGGCTCATGTACGCCGGTGTGCCGAGGGCCATGCCATAGGCGGTCACGAGAGTCTTGTCGGTCAGGCGCGTCGCGGTGGCCTTGGCGATGCCGAAGTCGATGATCTTCGGCTGCGCGCTGCCATTCTCTTCCGTCACCATGATGTTGCTGGGCTTGAGATCCCGGTGGATGATGCCCTTCTGGTGCGCGTGCTGGACTGCCTCGCAGACGGGGACGAAGAGCCCGAGGCGTTCGCGCATCGTCAGTTTGCGCTGGTCGCAATAATCGGTGATCGGGATGCCCTTCACCAGCTCCATCACGAAGTAGGGGCGGCCCTCCGGCGTGGTGCCGGCGTCGAACACGCGGGCGATGCCCGAGTGGCCCATCACCGCCAGCGCCTGGCGCTCCGCCTCGAAGCGGGCGACCACTTCCTTCGAGTCCATGCCCGCTTTCATGACCTTCAGCGCCACTCGGCGCCGAATCGGTTCGGTCTGATCGGCCTCGTAGACCGTACCCATCCCGCCCTCACCGAGGATCTGGAGAATCCGGTAGGGGCCGACCTGTTCGGGGTGGTCGGAGGAGGAGGTGAAAGGCATCGTCATTTCCTGGGGGCGCGGGGGCTCAGCGGCAGCGAGTCCGGGCGTGCTGATGCTGCATCAGCGGTAGCCTACGGCTCGCTCACTCCAAAGGCAATACCCATAACGAGAGCGCATGATGCGGCTGTTGGCCTGCCAAGGCAGCTCGCCATTCCACCCGGTCCACTGCGCCGTCCCTGTCTGCCCTGCCGTCTCAGGCAGACGCCCTCAGTCGGCGACCACCTCGATCCGTTGCCGAGAGACGATGTTGCCTCTCCCCCCTCTCAGCTCGAGCCATCCTGATCCACCTGGGGCGGGGGTCCAGAGCACATCCACCGTCTCGCCGATGGAGACATGGAGGCGCTCCGGTGCCTGCACCTGCTGCCACGCCGGCAGGTCAAAGCCGTCCTTGGCCGCCATCCTCCACACGGCCCAGGGTCCCCGGTCGCTCGTGAACGAGAAATTGTATCCACTGTTGGCCAGCGTCAGGTTCATGAACCGCAGCCGGTAGGTCTCGCCCGCGAGCATGGTGTCCGCCGGCAATGTGAACTGGCGATTGATAGCGGGACGATTCCGGGGCTTTGACTGGCTCAGGTCCAGGTCGCGCTGCGCCAGGTAGATCCGCTCATGGCCGGCATCGTACTGCTCCAGGCTGTCCACGACGACGATCGCACCGGCCAGCCCGGCTCCCTGTTGCCGAAGATCGGAGACGTGGGTGTGATACATGAACGAGCCTGTCCGGGGCGCAGTGATCCTCGCCACGAACGAGTCGGCCGGCATGATCGGTGGGGTCGGCAAGTGGGCGTACCCACCCACCCCGACGACGCCATCTGAATAGGAGTTGATCTCGATCCCGTGCCAGTGGATGCTGGTCGCCTCACCGGTGGTGTTGACGATCACCACGTCGGTCGGCTGGTCCTTCTCCAGCACAAGCACCGGAGCCGGCCCGGGCTCAGCGCTCCCGGCGCCATCCGCGAGCCGGTAGCCGTAGCGGCGCTTGCCCAGGTCAGGCTCCGCCGACGCGACAACCTCCAGCCGGATCGTACGGGCCACGGGCCGGAGCGCCGGATAGGCCTCGCCTGCCTTCGGCACCACGTTGGTGACCAGCATCAATCCGCCCATGTGGTGTTCGACATGATTGGCGGCATCGGCATTGCCAAGATCGCGGAAGGCCCTCGCGAAGAAGGCGTCGTACCCCTTCCAGTCGTCGCCAACCGGCGGGTTCATCATCGCATGGAAGGAGAGGTGGCAATGGAAGAGCCAGCCTCCTGGCCGGTCCGGTGACCAGACCAAGTCGAGCGTCGACCCGACTGCCAAGCCCTCGGTCACCGCCATCCGTTGCTGACGGGCGTCGAACACCGTGTCCCGCTGCCAGTCCCCGGCGGCATCGACGCGGAAATAGAACCCATGCAGATGCATCGGATGGCTGCGCGAGGAGCTGTTGATCACTCGCCACCGGATGCTGTCGCCCACGGTAGCCTCCAACCGCTCGGTGAGCGGCCACGGCCGACCATTGATGGCCAGGGTCCCGGGGCTCGGTACCGGGCCAGAGGCGGAGGGGACCAGTTCCTCGAGCACGTCGATCATCAGGATGCGGTCCTCGGGGATCGGTCCCTGGGCTGGGTCGACGATCAATGCACCACTCAGCAAGGCATCGTCAAAGCCCCGGCTCATCAGGCGGGTGCCCGGCCTCGCACCCCAGTAGAAAAAAGTCCCTTCGGCATCAGCCACGAAACTGGTAGTGACGGTTACCCCCGGGAGTACGAGCAACGAATCGAAGACTGCAGCCCCTTGGCGCGAGCCCAGCCCGTGTACTGTGACCGTATCGGTGGAAGTGTTGGCGATGGAAACACTGATCCGAGTACCCAGCCGCACCCGCACCAGCGGTCCCGGCGTGGTGAGTCCATGGCCCCGTTCCCTGAAGGCGAGGACGTTGGTTCCCGCACGCCTCTCGCCGTTGGGATACCACGTCCCCCGGGCAATCTCGAGATCCAGCATCAGGGCGCCCGCCATCATGCGCCCCGCAGGCACCCGGTTGTCATGCCAGGTGACGGTCGAAGCGGGGTACCCAAGCCCAAGAAGCACCAGGGTGGACAGCACGGCGACAGCACGCATCAGGGCCTCATTCATCCGGGGGAAATGGTGAGCGAGAGTATCCCTTCATCAGAATCGGGGCAAGGAAGACAAATGGTTCGTGCCCATGCGGGACTCACACGCGCAGACTGATTATTGGCGATGCTCACGAGCGCGAGGAAGGAGGCGGATGGGTCGCAAGCGCAAGCACTTGGCGGCGGCATGCGCTGGCTACGTGGCCAAACGCTCCTGTTTCGCCTTGACCGCGACTCCGCGAAGGGCGGCGCGAACCAGGGGTCCGGCAGGTCGAAGCAGCCTCGAATTACGGCATACTGCACGGCAAGATACCAAAGGCCCTCCACCTGGAGGGCCTAAGTCGTTGCGGGGTAAGAGGCGCCGGTGAGAATCGAACTCACGAATAGAGGTTTTGCAGACCTCTGCCTTACCACTTGGCTACGGCGCCGGGAGGGTTAACATCGCTAGCCGAGAGCCAATTCTCAAGGTTCAGGCGTCCCGGCGGAACCCTCGGCCCGCAATGCCCGTAAGGGCACCCATCCCAACCACCGAGCTCCCGATGACCTGTGGCACCCCGGTCGGCGCCCTCTGTCTGCTGGCCTTTCTGGCCTCCCCTGCCCCGGCCCAGCAGGACGTGATGGTCATGCGGGCCGAGCGACTCGGGCCGAACCTGGCCGCTATCTCAGGATTCGCCAACGGCAACATCCTCGTCCTGACCGGCCCCGACGGCACCCTGCTGGTGGACGCCCAGAGCGCCCGCCGGGTGGGGCTCGCCGACTCGGTGCTCACCAGCCTCGGCGCCCCGCCGGTCCGCTGGGTCATCAACACCCACTACCACAGCGACCACACCGAGGGCAACGCCCTCTTCCGGAATCGCGGCGCCGAGATCATCGGCCAGGAACAGCTCCCGGTGCAGATGGCCAAGGACACCACGATCGCCGCCTGGGGCGACTGGCACCGCACCCCGGCCGACCCCGCGGCGATGCCGACCCGTACCTTTCGCGACACCCTCTCCCTGTACGTCAACGGCCAGCGCGTCATCATCACCCACATCCCCTCCGCCCATACCGACGGCGACGCCATCGTCTGGCTCCCCGATGCCAACGTCATCCACATCGGCGATCTCTTCGAACACCTGGCGCCCCCCTTCATGGACTGGTGGGCAGGGGGCCGGCTGGCAGGGATGTTCGCCGGCGTGGACTGGGCCCTCGCGCACAGCGACAGCGCCACCCGCATCGTCCCCGGTCACGGACCGGTCGGGACCCGGGCCGAATTGCTCGCGTATCGGAGGATGCTCCTCGGCGTGAGCAGCGGCATCGCCACGCAGGTGAAGGCAGGCGCCACGCTGGCAGAGGCGCAGGCCAGCCAACCCGCCAACGCATGGCAATCGCAGCTGGGGAGCCAGCGCCGGATGAACGAGCTCGTGGCCCTGCTCTACCTCGGGCTGACCCAATTCGAGTCCGCCGAATCATGCTGGAGCGCCTCTCCCCGGGGACGGCAGAGGCCACCCTTCCCTGGCTGATCGGCTGCTGGAGCACCACGCGCAATGGCGTGACCATCGAGGAACGGTGGACGGTGGAGCCGAACGGCTCCCTCGACGGACAGGGCCGCACCCTGCGCGGCGGGAAGGTCGTCGGCTCGGAAGTCGTTCGCATCACCGGCCTCGGGGATTCACTGCGCTATACCGCCGACCCGTCGGGACAATCCGTCGCGACCTTCGCCGCCACGGTCAGTCACCGACAGCAGCGTGACCTTCGCCAATCCCGCGCACGACTTCCCGACCCGGATCTCCTACCGCCGGTCGGGCCCTGCAGGATTGGCCGCCGAAATCGCTGGCCCGGCCCCCAACGGTGAACGGGTGATCGCGTTTCCGTACGATGCCGCGGTCTGCCGGAGACAATTAGTATTGGCCGGATGACACCCGCACCCCCTGGCCGCAGCCTCCCAATCGCGGGGCCGGCGCACCCGCCGCCGTTCTGGCTGACCGCCGAGCACTTCGCCACTGCGCTCATCTGGCTGCTGCTCGGCGCCATCGGCCTGATCGCCGGTGCGGACGACCTCGCCGCCGGCAACTTCCTGGCTCCCCACCTCCTCGCCGTCACCCACATCTTCACCCTCGGCGTGCTGACCACCACCATCTACGGTGCGCTCAACCAGTTCTTCCCCGGCGCGCTCGGCATCGCCATCCGCAGCATCCGCGTGGCCCACTGGACCTACCTGCTGCACACCGCCGGCACGCTCGCGCTGGTGACAGGGTTCTGGTTCTGGCACCCCGCCCTGCTCGGCGTCGGCTGGCTCCTCCTCTTCGCAGGTGTCTTCGGCTCCAGCTGGAATCTCCTCCCGCAGCGCCGGAAGGCACCCCGCGGCCTCCTTGTCGGGCGCTATGTCTCCGCCGGCCACATCGCCTTCGGCACCGCGATGCTCGTGGCCCTGGCCCGGATCGGCAACAGTCTCGGCTGGTGGCCGGTTGACCGGATGGCGGTCATCACCAGCCACTTCCATCTCGCCGTCTTCGGTTTCGTGGTCTTCACGGCGGTGGGCGTCGGCAGCTGGATGCTCCCCATGTTCCTCCTGGCGGCGCGCGCACCCACCTGGCCGCTGCGGTGGATCGGCCCCGTCGGCCTGGCGGGGCTCGCCATCCTCACCACCGGCGCGCTGGGTGGCTGGTCAGTCGTCACCCGCGTAGGCGGCGTTCTGGTGCTCGCCAGCGCACTCCTCTACCTGCTCCAGCTGGCGCTCTACTTCCGGTATGCCGAACGCCGGCCGATGGATCCGGCGATGGCGCACGTGGCGCTTGGGGTAGCGCACTTTGCGCTGGCCGTCGTGCTGGGAGCGACGATTCTGGCGGGGAACGACGACATGCGGAGTTGGACGACCTACGGATTGCTCGCGATCGTGGGGTGGCTGGTCCTGCTGGTGGTGGGGGTGCTCTACAAGATCCTGCCGTTTCTGGCGTGGATGAACCTCTTCGGGCCGCGCGCGGCCCAGGCCGGGGCCCCGAAGCAGGAGGACCTCACCTCGACCGGGATGGTGCGCCTCTCGCTGGCCCTGCTGGCGCTTGGTGTGTGGGGATTGGCGGGGGGGACGCTGGCCGGACACCAGCTGCTGGTCCTCGCCGGCGGCTCACTCTACCTGGCGGGGGTCCTCGCCGTGCTCGGGCAGTACGTGCGCATCCTCCTCCTCGCCCGGCCGCTTCCGGATCAGCGGACCGTCACGCTGTCCACGAAGTAGTTCGTCTCACCGAAGCAGGTGCCGGGAACACCCCGGTGCTCGGTGTAGTGCAAGGCGACTGGTTTCCCGATCGCATCGCGAAGGCGTTGCGCCACGGCATCGTCGCGCACGCTGAAGTCCCAGATGATGGGCATGACGCCGGCGACCGGGGTCATCGCCAGCTCCCCCTCATAGGTCTTGCAAACCCATCCTTTCTGCGAAAACTTCTGCAGGACCCCTGCGCGTTCTCCCTCCGAGTAATTCCACGTCAGTGCCGCCCAGGTGTAGAGCACAAAGATGGCGATCGGCGCGAGCAAAATCCCGATAAGGATCAGCTTGGTCTTCCGCTTCAGGCCACGGTGCGGAGACGCCTGCGCGGGTTCGGTCATGGGTGCTCCAGAAGTATTGAGGTGCTGAAATGTAGGTGCTCGGTCGGCGGCGCGACAGCGTCAGTAGCTCGGGCGCTGTGCATTCAGGCTGAAGGCGAATCCGCGCCCCAGCGAGACGACCCACCCCGCCCCAACCGCATCGTTGGCGAAACGCCAGGAGAGGTCCACCCGCGAAATGATGCCGCGGGACGATCGAGACTGCCCGATGCGCAACCCGACCCCCACGTCAGTGCCGGTGCGCGTCGGGCTGGTGCTCCACCACGCCCCACCGTAGTCCACGTAGGCCGCCACGCCGAGGCTCATCACGCCGAAGAGTCGTCGCCAGAGGAGACGCCGCACCTCGGCGCTGGTGAAGAAGGCGCGATTTCCCGTGAAGGAGTGGACGCCGAACGCACGCGGCCCGCTATTCAGCCCCAGGTCGAACTCGTAGCCCGGGGCAGGATCCGTCAGCACGCCGCCGCTGCCATGCAGCACCACGAGCGAACTCGAGTCAGGCATCCACGCGACCGTGGCGTTCAACACGGTGCCGCCGGAGTCCACGCCAGCCGCCGTGATGAGTCCGTCGGTGATCCCGTTGAGGAGGAACAGCCCCTTGTGGAACGTCGCCCCCGTGCGGAACGTGGCGAACAGGCCGACGCCGGCACTGTCGTAGCCCAGGAACGTCGGCGCGGCATACACGCCGCCGCTCAATGTGGTGCTCAGGTCGATGTCCTCGGTCAACGAGAAGGTCTGAAAGCCGGTCCGCGCGACGTAGCGCGATTGCGACCATTCCAGATAGCCCCCGACTGCCGCGTTCACGGTGTAGGGAATCGGAGCCGTGTCAACCACAGGCACGTAGTCGTTCCGGACGACCTGCGCGAGCACGCCGCCCCGGATGTAGCCCTTTGCCTTCCGGCTCAGTGCCCAGCCGATGCTCCCGCGAAAGGCCCCGAGAATATGGTCCAGCGAGTCCACCGCGACGTCGCTGCCGTCGAGGTACTGGTTGACCGTCTCGTCCCGGTACTCGCCCGTAAGCAGGAACCCGCGCCTATCCTGGATCGAGTAGAACGGCCGCTGGACGCGCGCATAGAGTACGGTGCCGTCCGAGCGATTCTCCCACCGACCGCCGACACCGACGCTGCTGCCGAGAAACCGGGGTTGCCAGCCTTCGAGCGCGAAGGTGGTCCGGACGGGGCTCGCCGAGAACGACATGCCGGCCTGCGAGGCGGTACCGAGGAAGTTCCCTTCGGCAAAGGCGAGGCCGAGGGACACCTGGCTGCCCGACGTCCGCAACGTGCCACCGATTCGGGTTGTCCAGCCGTCGCGGGTGACGACCTCCATCGTGACGCCGCTGTCGGTGGGCACGGAATCGATCTGGACGTCGCGGAAGACCCCCAGCGAACGGAGGTTGCGGGCCGACTCCGCGACGAGCACCGAGTCGTATGGTTCGCCGACCCGGAAGAGGAGTTCCCGTCGGATGACCTGGGGCAGCGTGCGGATATGGAGGTTGTTGACCAGGCGCTGGGTCCAGTGCGTGGCCTCCGCGGAATCGAAGATCTCCTGCCGATTCAGCTCGATGTCGCGGATGATCGGCGCGCGCGTCGAATCGCGTGCCGCCTGGGCGACAGCGATCGTCGGAAGGAAGAGCAAGGCGAAAACGAGGGTGAGGCGGCGGGCCAGAAGAGACTCCGGGAGCTCGAACGGATGTGAGGGGGCCGGATCGTCCCGGTGAGTGGAATGGAACCTATCCCAGGCTCTCCAACAGGCGCCAGAGCTCCACGGCGCTGAACTCGTTAAAGCGATGGAGGACGTCCTGCTCACTCCATTCGAGGAGGATCCAGGCGGAGCTGCGCGTCTCCTCCCCCTGGAGAAAGTGCACCCGTCCCCCCACCGTCCTGCCCTGGGGCCGGGTTTCCAGAAAGACCTGCCACCGCTCGTCCGCCCGGCCGAGATCGCCGAGATGGCGGGCCAGCGGTGCCTCGGGCAGCGCGGCCGGTAGCGGATGTTGAGGCTGTCCCATGGTACCCTCCAAGATGCCTGCACGGTAACGACTTCCGCCGGCGGGCGCCAGCGGGCGCGCGGTGCCCCTCCCCGGCTGGCCCGGTTAGATTGGGGCCACCATGGCACCGACCCCATACTGCACGAGGTGCGGTACCCCTTGCAAGGGAGCGTTCTGCGCGGCAGTGCGGGGCGGCCAGACCGGGCAGCGGCACCCGCGCACAGGATCGCCGCGCCTGGGTCGATCGCATGGCTGGTCGCCGCGGTGGCGGTCGGGGTGGTGGTGATCGGTGTGATCCGGAACAAGCCTGACACCGCGTCTCCCACCATGGCCAACGCCGGGAATGCGGTGCCGGGGATCGCCCCGCTTCCCGACCTGAGCGCCCTGAGCCCCGAGGAGCGGTTCGCGACGCTCTTCGACCGGCTCATGCGGGCCGGCACGGCGTGGGACAGCGCGACGGTCGCGAGCCCTGTCACCACTGGCCATGGCGGCATACGCCGACCTCGACTCGGTCGACGCCGATACCCGGTTCCACGCGGGGTTGATCGCCATCCAGATCGGGAACTTCAAGGGTGCGCACGCCCTCGCCGATACCCTCGAGGCGCGCGATCCCGGACACCTCTTCGGGCCGATCCTCGTCGGCGCCCTCGCGCGCCTGGAGGGCGACACCGTTGCCTACCGGCAGGCGCTCGACCGGATTCGGGAACGGGCACCGAGCGAGCTGGCCCGAACCGACCGACCGGAATACGTCGAACACCGACAACTACTCACCGAAGTCCAGCAGGCAGCGGAGACCCAGTGACCCGGACCATTCACGTCGCCCACAGCCCCGATTCCGACGACGCCTTCATGTTCTACGCCCTCGCCGAAGGGAAACTCGACACCGGCGACCTGCGCTATGAGCACGAACTCTCGGACATCGAATCGCTCAACCGCCGGGCCCTGAAGGCCGAACTCGAAGTCTCGGCGGTCTCGATCCATGCGTACGCCTACCTCCACCGGACCTACGCCCTCCTGGCGAGCGGTTCTTCCATGGGAGACGGCTACGGCCCGCGCCTGGTGAGCAAGACGCCGGCGCCCGCCGATCCGCGCGAGGCGCTCCGCGGCCTCCGTGTCGGTATCCCGGGCACGATGACCACCGCGGCCCTGGCGCTCCGGCTCTACCAGCCCGCCGTGACCGAGGTCATCATCCCCTTTGACCAGATCGAGGACGCCGTCCACCGGGGTGATGTGGATGTCGGCCTCCTCATCCACGAGGGCCAGCTGACCTATGCCGACGACGGCCTCCAGCTCTGGGAGGACCTCGGCGCGTGGTGGGGACGGGAGACCGGCCTCCCGCTCCCCCTGGGGGGCAACGTGGTCCGCCGCGACCTCGGCGACGAGCTGACGGCGCAGGTGGCCCGGGACCTCCGGATGAGCATCGAGTATGCCCTCGCCCACCGGCGCCCCGCGCTGGAACATGCGAAGCAGTACAACCGCGGCATCGGTGACGAGCGCACCGACACCTTCGTCGGGATGTACGTCAACGAATGGACGGTGGACTACGGCCCGCGCGGGCGCGAGGCCGTCCAGCTGCTCCTCGACCGGGCCTTCGAGGCCGGCCTCCTTCCGGAGCGGGTCGTGGCGGAGTTCGTCGGGTAGGCTAACTTTGGAGCGTTCCCCCGCACCGGAGGGTCCCCGTGTCGATGCCCGAGGTCCCGGCGTCACTACTGGTCGTTGACGACGAAGAACCGATCCGCGCCGCGCTGGGCCGCTTCCTGACCCAGCAGGGTTACGACGTCAGCACCGCTGCCTCCGGCGAGGAGGCGCTCGCCATCCTTGAGCGGCAGAAGATCGCGGGCATGCTGCTCGACGTCCGGATGCCCGGCATCAGCGGGATCGACCTCGTCCCCCAGGCGCTCGAGCAGGAACCCCACCTCGCCATCCTGATGCTCACCGCCGTCACCGAGGCCACGACCGCCGCACTCTGCATGCAGCGGGGCGCCTTTGAGTACCTGATCAAGCCGATCGACCTCGTGGATCTCGGCCGGGCGCTGGAGCGGGCGATGCGCCGGCGTGCCACGCAGATGGAAACGGCCCAGGTCAACCAGTGGCTGAAGGAAGAGGTCGCGATTCGGGCGGCCGAGGTGCGCCGCGAGCGGGCGACCCTGGAGCGGGTGACGATTGCGACCCTCGAGGTGCTGGTCAACGCGCTCGAGGCGAAGGACCCCTTCTCGCGCGGGCACTCCGCGCGCGTGGCCGATCTCTCCGCGATGATTGCCGCCGAACTCCAGTTGTCCGACGAGGATATCGAGATCATCCGGACGGCGGGCCGCCTGCACGACATCGGCAAGATTGGCATTCGCGAGGAGATCCTCGCCAAGCAGGGCCCCCTGACGCCGGCGGAGTACGAGCACGTGAAGGACCACGTGATCATCGGCACCCAGATCCTTGCGCCACTCGCGCACCTGCACAACGCGATCATCTGTATTCGCAGCCACCACGAGCGGTGGGATGGCGATGGCTATCCGGACGGCCTCAAGGGCGAGGACATACCCCTTGGGGCCCGAATCATCGGCATCGCGGAGATCTTCGACGCCCTCACCACCTCACGACCCTATCAGGAAAAGATGCCGGCGAACTTCGCGGTGGAGCGCCTCCGTGACCTGGCCGGGGTCGCCGTCGACCCGGCTGTCTTCGCAGGACTCGAAGCAGTCATGGCTCGCCGCCAAAACCTTGTCTTCCTCGAAGACAACGACCCCGCCTGACCCTCCATCGCGCCGCCCGCTGGCGTGATTTGTGCTCCTCTGCGGCTGACTGCTCCCACGGCTGGACGCGCCAGGCGGGAGGCCGCAGCCTATTGCAGCTACTTGACTTGGAGTGATTCGCCAGCAGATGGCAAAGCTGATACTGGTCATCGACGACGGGCCGGAACAACGGCGATTCCTGGAGCGGACACTCTCCGCAGCGGGGTATCGCGTCGTGACCGCACCCGACGGCGAAGCTGGCGTGGCCGCGGCCCGCTCGCTCCTGCCGGCGTTGATCATCCTCGACGTGATGATGCCGGGCATGAACGGGTACCAGGTCTGCCGCGCCCTCAAGGCGGACCCGGCGACAATCGACCGGCCGATCCTGCTCCTGACCGCCAAGGACGAGCCGGCCGATCATTTCTGGGGACGCGAGGTCGGCGCGGATGAATTCCTCACCAAACCCGTCGACCTCACCGAATTGATCCGTCGAATCGAAGAACTGACGGAGCGCCTGTGATCACCGTTCCAATCATCCTTGGCGTCGCGGTGGCGATGGCGGGCATCGGCCTGATCGCCGTGCTCTCCTGGCTGATTCACACCTCGTACCTCAACCGCCTCGAGCGACGCCTGGCCTATCGCAAGGGGCTCTATCGCGACCTGGTGACCGGCCTCGCCCTGCGGGATCGTGCACTGCTCGAACCCCAGCTCCGCGAACTGGCGACCCTCAAGGATTTCGAGGCGCTCGAGGCCGTGCTGGAGGAACAGGCCCGCGGCGCCACCGAGCGGCCGGGGTGGCTCCTCGACGCGTACGACCGTCTCGGCCTGGTGGAGAAGTACGTGACGCGACTCCGCTCCGCCAAGAAATGGCGGGAACGGGCCTTCGCTGCGGAACTGCTCGGGCGCGTCGGCAATGCGCAGGCGGTGCGGGCGCTGCTCGACACGGTCGCCGCCACACGCACCGAAGATGCCGATGTCCGGGAAATCGCCCTCCGCGCCCTCGCGCGCATCGGTGACCCGCGCGCCGTCCCGCCGCTGGTCGAAGCGCTCAAGCACTCCGAGGTCTGGCTCGTCCCGCGCATTGCCGACATCCTCACCAGGCATGGCGCACTCGCCGTCGACCCGATGATCGCCTTCCTCGAGGACCCCGTCCGCCATCCCGCACGGGCATGGGCGGCGAGCATCCTCGGCGAGGTGGGAGCCGCACGCGCGTTCCCGGCCCTCGTGCGCTCCCTGAGCGACCTCGACGACGAAGTCCGCGCCAAGAGTGCCAGCGCGCTCGGGCGCATCGGTGACGGCCGTGCCGTCGGCTACCTCCTCGACCACCTCCTCAGCGACCCCGCCCCGTTCGTGCGCGCGCGCATCGCGCAGGCGCTCGGGCAATTTGACGAACCCGAGGTCGTCGAGCGTCTGGTCCGCGCCCTCGGCGACCCCGCCTGGTGGGTCCGCATGCGGAGCGTCGAGGCGCTGGAACAGGTCGGTGGCCAGGCCGAAGGCCCGCTCCTGCTGGCACTGGACGACACCGATCCGGAAATCCGCATTCGCGCCGCGGTGGCGCTGGAACGACTCGGTGTGCCCGCCCGCCTGATTGCCTCCATCGTCCGTGGCGAGAACGTCCCCGAAGCGACGGAGACGCTGGCTCGATTCGGAAATGCGGGCGCCCGCGAATTGCTGGCCGAGGGCCTCGCCCATCCGACGCCCGCCGTCCGCGCCGCCATGATCGAGGCCATTCAACGCGCGGGGCGTCGGGATGTGGCCACCGAGCTGGTGCACGTCGCCCGCACCGACACTGACCCGGCGCTCCGGGCGGAGGCGTTCGATGTCCTCCGCACGCTGGGAGTCACCGAGGGGATTGCCGCCGCACTCGACCATCTCAATGACGAGGAGCAGCGGGTGCGCACCGCCGCCATGCTCCTGGTGGGCCAGCTGGGCGGGCCCGAGCTTGCCGAGCGCATCCGGCCTCGCACTACCGACCCCGATCCCGGGGTCCGCGCGGCGACAGCGACCGCGCTCGGCTTGACACAGGCAACGGACGCCAGCGCGGACTTCATCCGGCTGATGAAAGACCCCGACGCCGGTGTCCGTGCCGCCGCCGCCCGTGCCGCCGCCGACGCCAACGTCCGAGATGCTGGCGAGACGCTCCTTGGCCTGCTGACTGACGACGACCCTGCGGTTCAGCGTGAAGCCGTCCTTGCCCTCGGTCGTCTCGGTGACGCCACCACCGCCGCCACACTCCTCAAACATCTGGGTGGGGCCACACCGATCGTTCGTGGCGCCATTGCCACGGCCGTCACGCGGCTCGATGTCGCACGGGTGCCGGCGCTCCTCGACCGCCTGATCGAGGCTGGTGACCTCGAGAGCAAGCTGGCGGTGATCCGAACGGTGGCCCAGCTGCGGACGCCCTCCGCTCCGGCGGTGCTGGGCGTGCTCTGGCGCGATCCGGTCGCCGAAGTCCGCGCGGAGACCGCGCGCACCCTCGGACGGCTGGGTGGCGCCGACGCCGTTCCGCTGCTCGCCGCCGGCCTCGAGGATCCGGACGAGGATGTGAGAGCCCAGGCCGTCGACGCCATCGCGCGGCTCGGGGGAACGACGGCGGGAACCGCCGTCCTCGAGCTCCTGCGGCGCGATCCCTCCCCCCGCGTCCGGGAGCGCGCTGCCCTCGCCACCGGCCTGCTCCGGATCGCCGGCGGTGAAGACGCGCTGCTGACGGCGGTCGGTCAGCCCGATGTGCCGCTCGAGGTGCGCGCCGCGGCCCTGCTGGCGCTGGGCGGGTTTGAGCGGGAAAGCATGGTGGCGCGACTGGTCGAGATGAGCGACGATCGGGCCCTGCGCGAACTCCTCGCCGAGCGAATCAAGCACGACGCAGAGTACCGTCTCCTGGCCCAACGGCTGGGGATGTCCCGGCATGTCGAGTTGCAGGCGCTTGCCGCGACGACGCGTGAAGCGATGGAACTGTCGCTGACCGAGGGGATTCGGGGTGCTCTCGACCCGCATGAACGGCTGCGGCTGGTCAGCGGACTCCGGGCGTTCCAGGGCGACCGCAGCCGCAACACGCTGCTGCAGGTCGTGCGGAGCGATCCGAACCCGACCGTTCGCGCCGCGGCGCTGACCGCCGTCGCCGGGATGATCGACCAGGAGCAGGTGGAGCGAGCCGCCATCCGTGCGCTCTCCGATCCCGACGCCACGGTCCGTCACACGGCGGTCGAGCTCTTTGCCGATGTGCCGCCGGACCGCGCGCTGCCGAACCTGATCCGCATGCTCCAGCCGCACGACGACGATCCCGCCCTGCTGCAGGCGGTGGCGAGGCAGGCCGAGGCGGGCTTCAACACCTTCATCGACCTGACGCTCGGGCTCGGATCTGGCGGCGCGGAGATGGTGACCGTCGCCCGGGTGGCACGGTATGTCCGACACCCGCGGCTTCCCGACTTGCTGCCCCCGATGGCCGCGAGCCGAGCCCCGGAAGTACGGGCGGCGCTGGCCGGGCTCTGGCACCAGCGGCCCGACCTGATCGATGCCCGACTGCTGGAGCGCCTCACGACGGACCCGGTGGCCGCGGTCCGGGTCGCGGTTGCGGCCGCCTGCGCCGCCGGTGGGATCACCACCAGCCTGCCGGCGCTCTCGGCCGACCCCGTCGAGGAAGTGCGAGCGATGGCGGCGCTGGCAGGTCTCCTGACGGGGGCACCGCCTACCCTGCCGACGGATATCCCCCGGGCTGCCCTGGTCGAAGCGGCGGCCACCGTTCTGCCGATCGCCGAACTGCACCGGCGAGCCGGTGACACGGCGGTGGACCGGCGTGTGGGGGCGGGAATCGTCCTCGCGCTGCGGAATGATCCGGTGGCGCGTGCGCTGGCGACCGAGGATCCGGTGCCGGCGGTGCGCAGTGCCGTCGGCGCAGCCCTGATGGACGCCTGATGCAGGAGACCGTCCTCAGCGTCCTCACAGTCATCGCCATCGCGGCGCAGCCATTCTTCCTGGCCTACTTCCTCCTGTACAACAGCTACACCCTCGTCCTGATCGGCCTCTCGGCACGGCAGGTTCGACGGAAGGTGGCCGGCCATTTTGTCGAGGACCTCGACCTGATCGACAACAGCGGATCCACCAAGCCGTTGACGATGATCGTGCCGGCGTTCAACGAAGAAGTGACGATCGTCGACTCGGTGACCAACCTCATCCACTGCGACTATCCCCGGTTCGAGGTGGTGGTGGTCAACGACGGGTCAAGCGACGAAACGCTCGAGCGGCTGAAGCAGGCGTTCAAGCTCCGCCGCACCGATCTCCCCTATCGGGAGGCGATCGGCACCGCGCGGGTCCGGGCGCTGTACCATGCCACGCTGCCGATGCCGAAGGGCGTGCTGCGGCTGGTCGTCATCGACAAGGAGAACGCCGGGAAGGCGGACGCGCTGAACGTGGGCGTCAACGCGTCGACCGCTCCCTACTTCGTCTGCCTCGACGCCGACTCCATCCTCGACCAGCGTGCCCTCAAGGAAATGATGCGGGTCATCCAGGAAGACCCGCGGGTCGTCGCGGTCGGCGGCCAGGTGGCGATCGCCAACGGATGCACCATCCGGAACGGACGGGTCGTGAGCGTGGGGTTGCCCAGCCATCCGCTGGCCCGCTTCCAGATGGTCGAGTATCTCCGCTCCTTCACGACCGGCCGCACCGGGCTCGACCGCCTTGACTCGATCCTGATCCTCTCCGGTGTGTTTGCAGTCTTCGAGAAGGAAACGGTGATCCGCGCCGGCGGGTACCTGACGCCCTTCGTCCGTCACCGGATCGTCGAGGAATACGTGGCGGGTGGCGCGGGCACCGTCTGTGAGGACATGGAAATCGTGGTCCGCCTGCACCGGTACATCCGCGACAAGCAGCTCGACCGGCGCATCGCCTTCCTCCCCCACCCGGTGGCCTGGACAGAAGTCCCCGAGTCGCTCGAGTCG
Organism: uncultured Gemmatimonadales bacterium; assembly: GCA_963699825.1. Lineage (GTDB taxonomy): Bacteria > Gemmatimonadota > Gemmatimonadetes > Gemmatimonadales > GWC2-71-9 > SPDF01. The sequence continues at coordinate 91,728 of CAVOVI010000013.1, read as the reverse complement.
CTGCGCAAGCAGCGGGGGCGGTGGTACCGCGGGCTCCGGGAGTCGCTGCTCTATCACCGGGGGATGCTCCTCCGGCGCCGCTTCGGACGGATCGGCTGGTTCGCCTTGCCGGCGTTCTGGTTCTTCGAGTACTACGGGCCCATCATCGAGATGATGGGGTACTTCTTCTTTTCGTTCCTGCTGCTGTTGCAGTGGGTGTTTGACATCCACCTGATCAACTGGCCCTATGCGATCGCCTTCTTCCTCGCGGCGTTCGGGTACGGCATGCTGGTGAACCTCTTCGCCGTGCTGGTCGGGGCCTGGCGATTCCGCTTCGGGCTCGCGGACCGGCTCCAGCGGGGCCTCCTTCCCTTCAGCCGCCGGCGCGACGTGCTGGTCCTGCTCGGGTACGCGATCCTGGAAAACGTGCCCTTCAGCTTCCGCCACATTACACTGTACTGGCGGCTTCGCGGCCTGTTCGACGCCTGGCGCGGGAAGACGACGTGGGAAAAATTCGCGCGGGTTGGATTTCGTACCGAGACGGAGGCGGCACGTGGCTGAACGGAGCGCTTTGCGCATCCTGGTGGTAGACGACGATCCTGCCATGGTCCGGCTTGCGGCCGCGGCGTTGACTGCGCACGGCTTCACCGACCTCGAGCATGTGGCCACCGGACAGGAAGCGCTCCTCGCCGCTGCCCGGGCCGATGTGTTGCTGCTCGACCAGAATCTCCCGGACCTGGCGGGTCGTGAAGTGCTCCTGGCGCTGCGCGCGTGGCCCGATCCGCCGAGCGTGGTGATGGTGACCGCGCACGGCAGCGAGACCTTCGCCGCCGATGCGCTGCGTGCCGGCGCCGAGGATTACCTGGTGAAGGACGGCTCCCTGGCCGCCATGTTGCCCGAAGTCGTCGAACGGGTGCGGCGGATGCGCTCGCTCCGTGAGGCCCTCGCCACCGCGGAGCGGGAACTGGTCCATGTCGAGCGGCGGGCCGCGGTCGGGGAAATGACCGTGACCCTCCACCACGAGATCAACAATCCCCTCATGGCGGCCTCCGCGGAGATGGAGCTGCTTCTCGCCGGCCAGGACTCCCTGCGCGACGACCAGCGGAAGTCCCTCGAGACGATCCGGAGCATGCTGGAGCGGATTCGCGAGATCGTGAAACGGGCGGGAGAACTGCGGCGGGCCGCGACCTCGGAATATGCTCCGGGCGTGCGGATGATCGATCTGGGGGAGGGTGCCACATCGGGCGTTCCGACGCGGGGGCGCGCATTGGTACTGGTCCCGGAGGATGGGACGGCCCGAGTGGTCGAGTCGCTGCTGCGGCGGGCAGGGTACTCGGTACACCGGGTCATCGGCCCGGGTGACCTCGAACGGTCCGCGCAGGGGTTCGACGTCTCACTCGTCCTTGTGGCGGAGCGCTCCCTCCCTGCCAACCTCCCCTCGGCGAATGATCGTCCGTACCGCCTCCTCGTGCTGCAGGACGGCGACGGCACCGCCGCCCGGTCGGTGCAGCCGACACAGCTCCTGGAGCTTCCGCTGGACCCTGAGGGCTTCACCGAGGCGATCACCCTCCCGCACGCCGGCTAGGCCCCACCCTCACGTTTGGCGCGCTGGAAGGCCATCGCCTTCAGGCGGGCCACCCGCAACCGGATCGGTGGATGGGAGGCGAAGATGTCTCCCACGAGACCCTCGCGGTCACTCATCTTCCGCTCGGCCGGGTCCACGATACAGAGATGTGCCGCCCCCTGCGCAATGCTCCGGGTCGGCGCGGATGCGGCGTCCAGCTTCTCGAGCGCCCGGGCGAGCGCCTCCGGGTGGCGCGTCAGCTGCGCCGCCGTGGCGTCGGCCAGATACTCCCGCTTCCGGCTGACGGCCATCGCCAGGAGCCGGGTGATGACCGGCGCGATCAGCAGCGTGAAGACCCAGAGCACCAGCAGGATGGCGCCAAGCGGGTTGTTGTTCTTCCCACCGCTCCGCCCGCTACTGCGCGAAACCCCTCCGACCCGCCCCCCCACCCGCAGGTAGCGTGCGATCCCGTCGGAGAGCAGCGCCACTGCCCCCAGCATCCCGGCCAGCAGCGTCATCAGCTTCACGTCGTCGTTCTGGATGTGGGACATTTCGTGCGCCACGACACCCTGCAACTCATCGCGGTCGAGGGCGGCCAGCAATCCCTCCGTCACGGCGATGCTCGCATTGTGGGAACCGTGGCCGGTCGCGAAGGCGTTGAGGTCCTGGTCGGGCACGACCCAGACCGTCGGCTTCGGCAGCCCTGCCGAAATCGCCATCTCCTCGACCACGTTCATGAGTTGCAGTTGTGCCGGCGACGCGGGCGTGACGACTTCCCAGGCCCCGGCCGCAAGCAGGACGCGGCGGGGCCCCGTCTTCCATGAGAAGTAGCAGAGGCAGGAGGCGGCCGCTGTCGTCAGCAGGCCGATGAAGGGAACGGTGTGGCGATACGCTCCGGCCGGTGCGCCGGAGGTCAGGAGGTAGAAGGCGTAATCGCCGCCGAATCCGACCCAGGCGAAGAAGAGGATGAAGCCGGCGACCAACCAGGCCGACCGACGCCGGTTGGCCTCCTGCTGGGCGAAGAGATTCGCGTCGCTCACGCGCCCGGGGGACGGGTGGACAGGTCGACCGTTGGCACTGCGCGTTCGTTGTCATCCACGATGACCCAGAGGTCCGCCTGCGTCGCGCCGGCAATACCCGCCACGAGGTTGGTGGGGAACTGCTGCTGTTTCGTGTTGTACTCGGTCGCAACGTCGTTGTAGTGCTGCCGGGAGAACCCGATCCGGTTCTCGGTGCTGGTCAATTCCTCCTGCAGCTGCAGCACGTTCTTGGTGGCCTTGAGATCCGGATAGTTCTCCATCAACGCGAACAACTTCCCCAGCGCCTGGGTCAGTTGCCCCTCGGCTTCGGCGGTGGCCTTCACGCCCTGTGCGCCCATCGCCTTGGCGCGCGCGTTGATGACGGCCTCCATGGTGCCGCGCTCGTACTCCATCGCTCCCTTGACGGTGTTGACCAGGTTGGGAATCAGGTCGTGCCGCCGCTTGAGCTGCACGTCAATCTGCGTCCACCCGTTCTTCACCTGGTTCTTGAGGCTGATGAGACCGTTGTAGGCCCCGACCCCCCAGAGCACGATTGCGGCGAGCACACCAAAGATGAGAATTGTCGTCATGCCAGACTCCGGAGAGAGAGTGTCGGCCTCAGGGCGTTGACGCGGGGCCGGACCCCGCCTGATCGAGTATGCGCGCAACATCCCGCGCGAGCGCGGCCTCGGCGCCGGGCACCTGGAGGGCGGGATGCCGCTCGTCGAGGAGCAACTCCACGCCGGGCCCGCACGGCACCCGCCGGCAGGTCGTGGGCCGGGGCGGCTGGCCAGGCATCGGCAGGGCCGACTGCATGGCGCGTGCGACCCGGCCGCGGGGCTCGTGCGTTCCCGGGCCCGCCAGGACGCGCTCCGGCATCGGCAGCGCCGGGCCCAGCGCACTCGCCACCCGCCGCTCCATCATGTCGCCGGCCAACTCTGCCAGTTCCTTGCCGAGCGAGTCGAGCGTGGCGCCCTCCATCTGCCGCAACTTGATGATGAGCACCTGCAGCAGGTGGCGGTAGCCGTACGTGGCCGCCGTCCCCCGCCCTTCCGGCGGACTCACCAGGCCGCGTGCCACGTAGAACCGGATCGTCCGTTCCCCGGGCAGGGCCCGTGCCGCCGCGTTGACCGGCACGATATTCGACGCATTGAGCAGCGCCCCGGCCAGCGACGCGAGGTCCCGCAGGCTCCATGGAGCGAGCGCACGGTAGGCGCGGAGGGCGACGAGCGGGTCGGCACCCGACAGCGAAGCCAACCCGGTGGGAAGTGTCATGCAGAGTTCCCGGAGGAATTTGGACGCTCGGGCGGGGCGTCGAGCACGCCCCGCAAGACCGCCGTCAGTTCAAGAAGGTCGAATGGCTTCGGGAGCAGTCGCGCGCCCCGACAGGCCGCTGGAAGAGCCTCGGTGGTCAACTGCGGATCGCCACTGATGAAGACGAGCCGCCCGGCGAGCGCAGGCCACCGCTCCGCAATCTCGGCGCTCAGGTCAGCGCCTGACATTCCGGGCAGGTGGTAATCCAGCAGCACCGCATCCGCCATCGCCGTTTCCAGCGCGGCGATGGCTTCTCCCGCGTCGGCCGCGGTCACCACATCCCACCCTTCCCGACGGAAGAGCCGGCCGACGGCGTGCCGAATGGCTGGCTCGTCATCCACGACGAGGACGCGCGCTGTCATACGCCACCAATCCTCGAAGGTCGGAAAGGACTCGCAGTATGCCTCTGCGGCGGGGCCGGAGCAAGGGCGGCCTGCGCGCAGAGGATGACGTCGGCCGTCGGAGGATGACGACGGCGGTCCGCGATGGCGATACCGTGGGTCCATGACTCGCGGCGCCACCCTCCTCGAACTCATTGTCGCCCTCAGCATCGTGGGGCTCGTCCTCGGAATTGCCGCGCCCAGGCTCTCCGAACCGATGGACACTCTGACGGTCGAGCACGCTGCCGGCGAGATCGCGGGTGCCCATGCAAGAGCGCGCGTCGCGGCGGTGGTCGAATCCCGCATCACGGTGCTCCACATCGGGCCCGACTCGCTCACCATGGAAGTCATGGAACCGGGCGGCCCGGCGCGGCGATGGAGCATCCCGGGCCCCGGTCGGTTCGCAGTCTCCATGGCGGGCGCCGCGAGGACCCTGACCTTCTCGCCCACCGGCATCACCATGGGGTTCTCGAACGCCTCCTGGACCCTCACCAAGGGAACGGTCACGCGGCGGGTCGTCATTTCCCGCCTCGGGCGAATTCGGATCGAGCGATAAGCGGAGCGAAGCGAGACGGAAACCCGGGAGGGAGGCCGCGCGGTCAACGCCGGAATACGGCACCGGCGGGGGCCGGGCCCGGAGGTCCTCAGGACACCGGGCCACGCGGTTCTCCTAGCCGGCCGATCGACCCCGCACCGCCACCGCCTCAAGACCGTACTTCCGGATCTTGTGCAAGAGCGTGGACCGGGAAATCCCGAGCAGGATCGCCGCCTGCCGCTTGTTGCCCCGAGTATGGTTGAGAGCCAGGGCGATGTGCCGGCGCTCAGCGTCCGCCAGCGAGTCGGGCGGGACAGGACTCGCAGGTGTCAACGAGCGGCGGAGGGCGGCGAGATCCAGGCCGGGAAGGGACAGGTCTACCACGACGCCTCCCAACCCCGGCACGCCGAGCGCCTCCGCCGCGGCTTCACCACCGGGCGCGGTAACCACCTGGTGGCCGGCGGCTCCAAGCGCGGCGCTGAGCCGCTGGGTACGCGCAGGGTCCATCGACACGAGCAACAAGGGCCGGGAGTCCATGAGTGGAGAAGGTATCCCTCATCCGTTCCGGGGCAAGGATCTTTTCGGGTGGCTCAGGCTGTTACCTTTGCTCCGTTCCCTTTTCCCGTACCGAGTCGCATCGATGAGCCATCCCACCGACCTCCCCGGCCTTTCTCCCGGCCATCGCGTCCAGGATCCGCTGCTGATCCTGGGTGTGGATCGCCGTGGCGGCGATACTCCACACACCATCCTGACGCTCGCCAACGCCACCGGAAAACTCGCCAGCGCACCGTTCTGGCTGGAGGATCAGCCGAAAATTGCCGGGCTGGCGGCAGGAGACATCGTCCAGGTCATCGGGGAAGTCGCGCTCTACCGCGGGCAACGGCAGCTGAAGGTCACCTCGCTCCGCCCCCTCCCGAAGGGAGCGGTGGAGATGGCTCAGTTGGTCCCCTCCATCGGAGACCCGGCCCCCTACTGGAAGACCCTCGACGGCTGGCGGGCCGAGATCGTCCGGCCCCGGCTCGCCGCCACGCTCGACCTCTTTTACGCCGACGATGACTTCCGCCAGCGCTTCGAAGCCTGTCCGGCCAGCCTCAGCGGGCACCATGCGCTGCTGGGCGGTCTCCTCAAGCACACCGTGGAGGTGGCGAGCATCGCGCGCGCCATCGCGCGGGTCTGCAAGGCGGAGATGGATCTCGTGCTGGCCGGTGTGCTGCTGCACGACATCGGCAAGCTGGAGTCGTACAGCTGGGACGGCGGGCTGTTCACGATGACCGAGGCGGGCACCCTGCACGGCCACGTCGTGCTCGGCGCATTGATGCTCGACCGCGCCGTGGGGAGTGCGGAGCCCGAACCGTGCACCGAGCAGGAGCTGGCCATCCTGCAGCACCTGGTGCTCTCGCACCACGGCAAGCTCGAGTTCGGCGCCGCCGTGCCGCCGATGACGCTCGAGGCGGAGGTCCTCCACTACGCCGACAACGCGAGCGCCAAGACGGCGAGCATGGCCGACGCGCTGACCGATCCGGGAAATTTCGAGGGAGAGAGCCTGGTCAGCGCCCGGACGCTCTGGCAGCTCGACCGGCGCCGTGCCTATCGCGGACGGAGCGACTGGGGAGGCTGAGCCCCGGCGCGGGACCCGGAAGCAGAAGCGGCCGCCCGGTTCTTCACCGGGCGGCCGCTTCACACAATGACCCGTTGGGACGGAGCCCCTCCGGTCATGGCCCCGGCCAGCACCAGGCCGGCCGAGGTCGTCGTTGCGAGCGCTGCGAGTCGGGTCGGGTCGCGGACCGTCCCTTCGCACGGCACCCCGAGGCGCCAGATCGGGGTGGGCAGAGCGCGCGACTGGCTCCACCCGTTCGGCCGGCCTTGGTCCAGGATCATCGGCGACCACGCCATTACGGCGGCAGCCACCTCCCCTGCTCCTCCGGTCCGAACTCACCTGAAATCGCCCGTCGAGCGCCATGACAGCGCCGTGTCAGACCATCCAGATGCTTCCCAAAGCTAGGGCTCCGTAGAAAACTCGCAAGTGCCTGTATTTATTCGGGTTACGCGATTCTGTGTGGGGGAAATGTGGAGGGCTAAATCGTGGCTGGGCACCCCGGTAACAGGCTTGTCCACTTCATGTGGAAATGTGTATCCACACGTCCACACGGCTCACCAGATCGCCCCCCGATCAGGGGGCGAGGGTTCAGGAGGGCTTTTGGCCCTTGGGAGGGAGTTTGACGCCGATGTACCGGAGGTAGGTCTGGGAGGTGCGGTTCAGCGCGTCGAGCTTGTCCTGGAGCTCCTTCATCTGATACGGTGCGTTCTCGCGGAACGAGACGTTGCTGGTGTCGGCCGCGAGGGCTGTCCACCGCTTCTGACAATCGGAGAGATCGCCGGCGAAGGCGGCCATCTCCTTGAGGAGGTCGGACTGGGCCTTCTGTTGCGCCGTATTGGGCCAGACGCCCTGCTTGGTGACCATCTGTGCGTTGGCGAGCGGGCCCTCCGACCGGGCGCAGGCGGTCACGACAGCCGCGGGCCCGGGCCTGCATCCATGCCAGCGAGCTCGACGGGCTCATATCGCTCATGAGCTTGGCGCCGGCCGCGCTGATGGTGGAGGTGGAGTCGCGCAGGATGATGAACGCCTGCTGCTGCGGGGCATGCACGGCGTCGAGCGCGGTATCCGGTGTCGTGAAGATATTCCCGGCCGTTCTGTGCCTGTGCCGGCGCCACCAATGCGATCATCAGGATGGCGCACCAGATGCTGCGGCTCATGAGTCGAGCCCCACTTCGATGTATCGGCAGACGATGCCGCCCTCGGGGTAGGCGAAGAGGCATCCTCCCGCCGAAGCGGCGAACCACCCGGCCATGAGGGGGCGCGGGGAGTCGAGTTCTTGCAGGATGGGCCCGAGCCAGCGCCGAAGGTGCCGCAGTTCCGGGAGCCCGCCGGCCGAGGAGCGCCATCAGGGCGCCGACGCCCGAGGTGGCGCGGAGAAAGTGGGCGAGGGCATGGGCGCGCTGGTTGAACTCGACCGCCTTGACGCCCGGTTCGTCGTAGAGCACCGCCCCCTCGAAGACGTCCATCGGCGGGGCGTCGAGGCGTGGGCCGAGGTAGACAAACTGCGGTCCCGCGGTCGGACCTGCGTTCGACCACGGCCGCGGCTGTTTCGCTGGTGAGGCGACCGGCGTGCAGGAGATCGTCATCCCGGAGGATGCCGACCACGCGGGTCCACTCCAGCGCGGCGAGAGCGGTATCCATCGGGCAGCCGGCCTGGTCGTCGATGGCGATGAAGCGCGGCGCCGCTCCGGCCCGGAGCATGAAATGCGCGAGGCCTTCGGCGCGATCGTTGAAGTTCCGCACGACGAGATTCTGGGTAGTAGTCATAGACGGGGAAAGATAGAGCCTTGTCCCCGTTGCGGCCACCGCGGCCCCTCCCCTAGGGCGTCAGCTCGTTCTTCGGCTCCACCCTGACGATCCACAGCCCCGAGAAGACATCCGGCACGTAGATATGGCCGTTCCGGTAGATGGCGCCCCAGGCCATGGCCGCATTCGGGAAGTTCCCCTTGGAATCGCCGGTGAAAACGTGCGCGATCTCGCGGTCCTGGGCCAGCAGGTCACCCCGCATTTCGCCGCTGATGTCCAGCACCCGCAGCCCACCCTGATAATCCCCCAAATAGAGGGTATCACCGGCCACCCAGACGTTGTGGGTCCCGCCGTCCTTCGGCTCATACCAGGCCACTTCGCGTGGACGGGTGATGTCGGAGACGTCGAGGACGTGCAGTCGGCCATAGGCGCGGCCGAGGCCCGAGGAGGCTGGGACCGGCCGTCACCTGGGGCTTGGCGGCGAAGACCTCGTCACCGACGAAGACATACTTGCCGCTCCGCCAGGCGGTGTGGGTGCCGCGAATGAAGCCGGGCCCGCCGACCGCGGCCACATCGCGGTAGAGTGCCTCGAGGTCGTACTTGTACTGGGAGACGAACTGCGGATTCTCCGGGCTCCCACCGCGGATGCCGTTGCCGACGTCGAGCACGATGAGCCCGTCATTCCAGTAACTCAGGTAGGCCAGGCCGTCCTGCACGTCGATATCGTGCAGCATCCGCCCTGCACCGGTACCCGGCGTCTCCCAGCGGGCCACCTGCTTCGGGGACATCGGGTCCCGAATGTCGATGACGCGCATTGAGCCGGTGGCGTCATCGGTCAGGTAGACGTAGCCGCGGTAGATGAAGGTGCTGTGCACCCCACCGGTGACGGTCTCGGTGAACTCCGAAATCACCTTCGGATGGGCGGGGTCTTCGAAGGAAAGGATGACGATGCCGTTCTTCCGCGTGGATGCCCCCTCGCGGGTCATCACGCCGTAGCGGCCGTCTTCTGTGGTCATGATGTCGTTGACCACGCGCGCGTCCACTACGACGGAGTCGGTGATGACCGGGGCGGCCGGATCGGAGAGGTCGATGGCGTACACCCGGTCGCCGATGGTCGAGAGGTAGCCGTGGCGTCCGTCGGGATGGAGCCAGAACTCGGCGGAGGCAAATCCCTTGACCGGCACCCGGCCGACCAGCGTCGTGGGGCGCACAACGTCACGGGGGACGACAGTGACGGTGGCGGTGGCGGCGCGCCCCGCGAACGCCCCGACGACGCGGTAGACCCCCGGATCGCTGGCCACGAACCCGCCATCGGATTCGATCAGCGCGGAGCCGGGTGTCACCATCCACTCGGGAACCACGTCGGTCACCGCGGCGCCGCCACGGTCCCGGGCGTCAAAGGTGAAGCGGACGACATCGCCGGTGCGCACGGTCGCGAGCGCGGGCTTCACCTCCACCGTGGTGACCGGATTGGCCGCCACCGAGAGCTGGAGCGTCGTACTGGCCTGTCCCGCACGCGCCGTCACCGTGGCACGTCCCGGTCGGACGGCGCTCAGGATGCCGGTACTGGACACGGAGACGACGCCCGGCTGGTCGGAGGTCCAGCTGATCTTATCGTGGCGCGCGTCGCCGGCGGCCGAGGTGACGGCGGCGCTGAGGGCCACCGCCTGGCCCACATAGAGCCGGCTGAACGCGGGCTGCAGCGCGATGTTCGCCGCCGGACCTGGGACGATGGTGATGGTCGCAAAGGCCGTCTTGGCCCGTCCCCCGCCCTTCGACGAGGCGAGCGCCGTCACCCGCAGTGCGCCGACCGCACCGGCGGTGGCCAGACCGGTGCTGTCCACAGTTCCCTCGAACTGGCCCCCGGACTGGAACCAGCGGACGCGGACGTCCGTAAGCGCCCGCCCCGCCGAATCAAAGGCCTGGGCAGTGAGTCGAATGGTGTCGCCCACCGCTACCGCCGCCTCGGCGGGGCGGATCGTCACGGAGGCGACCGGCGTGGGGGTGGGCACCTGCTGGAGCATCATCGCAAGGGCGAGCAGCATTCGAATTCTCCACTATTGGGAAGTGATCAAGTTACACCGGGCCGCACGGGCGTCCAGATTCAGTGCCGCGTGGCCATCTCCCCCGTCCACGGGTAGATTGGGCGTGGGAGAAGCACGATGCGCATTGAATGGACATCCTACCAATCACCCGTCGGCGTCCTGACGATCCTCGAGGCGCGGGAAGGCCCGCTGATCGTCGAGTTCGCCGAGCGCACCGGCCGGCTGCACCTGGCCGAACGGCTGCAGCGGCACGCCCCCGGCGTGGTGATCGACACCGGCCCCTGTCGCCAGGCGACCTCGTGGCTCACCGCCTACTTTGCCGGCCGCCCCCGCCCCTTCCCCTACCCCGACTACCTCACCTCCTACCTGAGCGTCAGTGACTCGCAGGCGGCGGTCTGGCGCGCACTGACCGCCATCCCCTTCGGCGAGACGCGCTCCTACGAGGACATCGCCACCGCCACCGGGATTCACCCCCGCGCGGTAGGACAACTGAACGGATCGAATCACCTCGCCATCCTCCTCCCCTGCCACCGTGTGGTCGGGAAAGATGGCGGCCTCGTGGGCTATGGCGGCGGGCTCGAGACGAAGGCGTGGCTCCTGGACCACGAACTGCGGTCGGTTGGGCTGACACTCTCTGCGCCACCGGCATATTGACAGATTTCTCCGCCTTTCACAGCTTGATTCATGCATGGCAGTCGGAAGCTGGAGTCGATGCAGGTCTCGCCGTTCGGACGCCCTCGCTCCGATCGGCCATTTTTTTCCCGCTGAACCGAGGTTGCGGCAATGGCGAAGGGCACCGTGAAGTGGTTCAATGACGCGAAGGGATTCGGGTTCATCGCGCAGGAAGGGGGGAAGGACGTGTTCGTGCATCACACCGCAATCACCATGGAGGGATTCCGGTCCCTGGCCGAAGGTGACGCGGTCGAATTCGAGGTCGTCGAAGGCCCCAAGGGGCTGCAGGCAGCCAACGTCCGGAAGTCCTGATCTCCCCGCTGCGGGGAGTGGTCGCCGCGCTGGTGTGCCTCTGCGCGGCCACGCCCGCTGGGGCGCAGGGCGCCGGACTCTCGTTCTACGGGTTTCAGGCCGGGGCGACCCTTGCAGCCACCGACGCACAGGTCCGGCTGCTCCTCGGAACCGGCCTCTCCTGCCAGCGCAGCAAGGCGGACCCCCGATTGCAGGAGTGCCGCGCCACGGTGGCCGACCCCGTGGTACAGACGCCGGTCTCCATCTGGCTCGCCGCCATTGACAGTCTGACCGGAGTCGTGACTGTGTCCGCCACGCTCCCCACCGCTGACTTCGTCCGCTGGCGGGATGAGATCGAAAGCGTGTACGGTCCGCAGCCCGCGACGGTCCAGGGCACCCAGGGGATGGCGCAGTGGATCTTCGGCACCCAGATGCTGCGACTCACCTGGCGCGCCGGTGCAGGACGAGTCGAAGCCTCCGTCAGCATCGTGGACGGCCCCATCCTCGACGGCTGGACGCTCGGCGGGGAAGGCCCGCCGCGGATTGCCAAGCCCCGCCCTCCCGGCTAACCTACGGTATCTCCCCTGAGCACCTGTCCGCACGCGCGGAATTCCACCGCATTACGCCCGGAGCCTGACGTGGTCCTGTTCTCTCGTCGGCCGGGTGGGACGCGCGCTGGCGCCGTCCTACTGGGTCTACTCGCTCTCAGCGGCTGTGGAGGTGGCAGCGGCCCGATCCAGATCGGGGTCGCGGCCAACTTCACCGACCCACTCAGCCTTCCGATTCGGTATGGGGCGCAGCTGGCGGTCGAGGAGATCAACTCCGCCGGCGGCATCAACGGCCGCCTCATCGAACTGGTCGAGCGTGAAGACTACGACGACGCCGACTCCGCCGTCGTCGTCGCCACCGATTTCTACAACTCCCCCGTCGTCGCCGTCATCGGGCACGGGTTCTCCGGCCCGACCCTCGCGGCCGCGCCGGTGTACAACGGCGGAAGCAATCCCCTTCTTGAAATCGCCCCGGCCGCCTCCGCTCCCGCGGTGACGAACGCCGGCCCCTACACCTTTCGCGTCTGCCCGAGCGACCTGGCCCACGGTTCGGCGCTGGCACACTGGGCGCGGGAACGCCTCGGGCTGTTGCGCGGGGCCGTCTTCTACACCAACAGCGAGTATGGCCGCGGCATCCGCTCGGCGTTCGAGCAGGAATTCGCATCGCTGCAAGGCACCGTCATCGGCGCCTATCCCTACCTGGGCGACACCCCCGACGTCTCGCCCTACATCGACCTGCTGACTCGCAACAAGCGGGCGCAGTTCATGGTCATCGCCGGCTACGACCCCGACGCGCGCACCATCCTGACCGAGGCGCAAAGGAAGGACCTCACCATCCCCGCGATGGGCGGCGACGGGCTCGAGCAGATCGCCCTCGCCGGGCCAGTGGCGAACGGCACCTACGTCACCTCGTCCTACTTCCCCCAGACCGACACCCCCGCCAACCAGCGCTTCGTCGAGGCCTACCGGACACGATTCCCCAACGCTGGCGACCCCAACGGCTCGGGCGCGGCGGCGTACGACGCGGTGTACATGTTGCGCGAGTCGATGCTCAGGGTCGGTACGAACCGGAAGGCCATCCGCGATGACTTCGCCGGCATTGGAACCGCCAACCCGGCCTACGAGGGCGCCATGGGCACGATCGCGTTCGACGAGAACGGTGATGTGCCCAGCCTCAAGATCTACGTCGGTGAGGTCCGCGACGGTGTCATGCAGATGGCGGAGGGGCAATGAACCTCTTCAAGAGCCTCCGCAGCCAGGTCAGCATCGGCATGGTGGTGCTGGTGACGCTGGTGCTCCTGATCGCCATCAGCTCCACACGCGCGATCAGACTGATCAGCCAGGCGGTCGAGGCCGAAACCAGCGCCCTCATGGAAGGGACCGAAGCCGGCAGCGGCCTCGTCGGTGCCGTCCTCAACGAAATCCGGAGTGCCGAGCAGTACCTGCTCGACCCCTCGGTGGCGCTGCAGCGAGAATTTATTGCGAGCGGTGACTCCGCCTACGCGTACCAGCAGACCTTCCGGCAGCTGAGCGGCCTCTCGACGCAGGACCGCTACATCACGAACAAGATCGCCGAGGAACAGGCGGCCATCGAGGTTTCCTATTCGATGGCGCACGCGCTGGCCGACCTCGGCCGCGACGCGGAAGCCCGCCGGTTCGCCAACGCGGCCCGTGCCCCCGCCGACACCCTCGTCGCCGACGTACGCGCCCTCTCCCGCTCGCAGAGCGCCCGGGCACTCATCCGGATCCAGGCGCTGCGCGAGGACGCCGGCCGCCGGGAACGCAACGTCTGGGTGCTCTTTGGCATGGCACTCATTCTCGGCGTGGCGACCACCATCTACACCGTCCAGACCGTCGATCGTCCGCTCCGCCGGCTCGTCGGCGCCGCCGAACGGTTCGGTGCTGGCGACCTCCGACCGGTGACGCTCGGCGACATGCCGACCGAACTGGGGCGGCTGGCGGCCGCCATGGACGAAATGGCCGCCCGCCTCCGAGAGGTGGTCGGCATCGTCGTCAAGGAATCGAACCAGATTTCGGGGAGCGCCAGCGACTTCTCCGCGATGAGTGAAGAACTTGCCGCCAGCAGTGGGGAGATCTCGACCGCGATGGTGAAGATGTCGCACAGCGCCGAGACACAGGTGCACGGGATGCGCGACGCCGACGAACTGCTGGGCCGGTTGCGCGCCACCGCCGCCGAGGCCGATGAGGCCTCGAGCCGGGTGGTGGCGCTCGGCGACACGATCCGGGACCTCGCCGTGCGGCATCGGACCGATGTGGCCGCCGCGGGTCAGACGCTCCTCGATGTGCGCGAGGTGGTCCAGACCTCCGCGCAGCAGGTGCAGGAACTGGCCCGGAAATCAGAGTCCATCACCGAGTTCATCGACCTGATCAAGCAGATTTCCTCGCAGACCAATTTGCTGGCGCTCAATGCGGCCATCGAGGCGGCGCGGGCGGGTGAGCATGGACGCGGCTTCGCCGTCGTGGCGGAAGAGGTCAGGCACCTCGCCGATTCCAGCGCGCGCGCCGCGGAGGATGTGACCAAGACGGTGCAGTTCATCCGGAATCAGGTGCGCGAAGTTTCCGGCACGATGCAGATCGGCACCGGCAAGGTGCGGGGCATCGAAGGTGTCGCGGGCGCCGCCGCCCGCGCCCTCGATGACATCGGGGCCGCCGTCCAGGAGGTGCGGACGGCCGCCGCGGTGGTGTCCGCGCAGGCGGCCCTCAACCGAACCATCGTCGACCAGCTCGGCGGAAAGACGGCGGAGGTGGCCGCCTCCGCCACGGAGCATGCGTCGGCCAGCCAGGAGGTGACGGCGGCGGCGGAGGAACAGAGCGCCTCGACCGAGGAAATGGCCGCCGCTGCCGGCGACCTGCTGCAGGGAGCGACCCGCCTGACCGATGCGATGAACGCCTTCCGCACCTGAGCTCCGCGGAGAGGCGGAACGAGCAGCGCCCCCCCGGCTGGAGCCGGGGGGGCGCTGTGCTTTACGGGGCGCTCCGTCTAGCGCGAGGAACCCTTCTTGACCGGTACCTTCTTGGCCGGACGTGGAGCAGGCTTTGGCTTGGGCTTCGCCTTCGCCTTCGCCTTGGCTTTCGGCTTCGCCTTCGCCTTGGCGGCGGAACCCTTTGCGCTCTTGGCCTTGCCGCTCTTGGGCCTGGCAGCGATCCGGTCGAGTTTCTTCTGATGCGCCGCCTCGAGATCGGTCATGAGCCGCTCGCCTTCATCCTCCGCGAGAAGGCCACGGCGCGTGGCGTACTTGACGAGTTCATCCGCGTCCGCGATGTCAAACTCGGAGAGCCGCGCCGCGGCGCGAATGACATTCACGAGAGCATCCGCAACCGGGCTCCGCAGCACCGTCGCAATACCAGGCAGGCTCTCGAGCAGGGTAGAAATTTGTGCGCCACCGAGTTCAGACACCACAAGTACTCCTTCGGACCGGGACACCGGGAGGGCCTTCAGATGGCGTAACGCTATGTCGCGGTATGCCTTGCCGGCGCCAACGTACCACAGGCAACGGGTCCAGTCAAGCCGAGGGAGTCACTGGGGGAGGAAACCAGGAGCGGAATAGGCAGGAAAACCCACAAACAGCGACAGTGTCATAACACCTTGGCGCCACCGCAATGGCCAACCCGCGCCTGACTCGGGGCGCGAGCCGCTCGCTTTGCATGGTCCGATTCCAAGCCATAGATTAGAGGGAGGGGGCAGGAGCCCCCCCTCAGGAAGGACTGCCCATGGGCCGTCGGGGCATCAAGGAATTCCGTGCGCCTGAAGCGCTCGCCCTGGTCGCAGCAGACCGTGACGGGAAGCCGTTGGTGTGCCCTTCTTGCGGGACCGAGTCGATCACCCGCACGCCCAAACGCCCCCCCTCCAGCGCCCCGCCCGAACTCGGCAAGATCGCCCTGCATTGCACCAAGTGCGGCCGCAGCGCGGCCTACCTGCCGCGGGCCCCCGACCCCGCGCGTTCGCCCGAGTCTCCCTATCACCCGCCCGACGCCTAGGGCGCGATGACCTCACGGTACACGAGATAGGGGAGCAGGACGTAGAGAAGCAGGTCGCGGACGAGATAGAAGACGATGAACGCCACCACCGCCCGCCAGCCGAGGCGGCGCACCTCCGCCCAACTCCTCGGGAAGCGCCACCACCGACGGAATCGCCCCCCAGGGCGCTCCGACTCTACTTCGGGCGGTTGAAGGTCCGTCCCCATCGAATCGCAGTCAGGAACGGCAGCGGCTTCCAGCTCTTGGCGTCATAGCTGTAGTAGATGAACAACGGCCGACCGCGGACATTCTCCCGCGGGAGGAACCCCCACATCCGGCTGTCGTGCGAGTTGTCCCGGCTGTCGCCCATCATGAAGAACGAATCGGGGGGCACGACGATGGGCCCCCAGTCCTGCAGGTCTGGATTGTAGGTGGCGGTGTCCCGCGCGACGAGATACTTGACCTGCCACTGCCGCATGATGAACCGCTGCTCGGGCCCTGCCATCGGAAGCGGCGACTCGTGCACCACATACGGCTCGTCGAGCCGGACGCCGTTCCGGATCAGCTGCCCCCCCTCCATCGCCAGCGTATCGCCCGGCATCCCCACCATCCGCTTGACGACGTCGATCGGCTCCTCCACGGAATCGAAGACGAGAATGTCATCGTGCTGCGGTTCCCGGAACGCCGGGAGCCGCTTGTGCACGAGCGGGATCTCGGCGCCGTAGAGCGCCTTGTTGACGAAGAGGAAATCCCCGATCAGCAGGGTGTTTTCCATGCTGCCGGAGGGAATGCGGAACGCCTGCACCAGGAATGTCCGGAGCACCAGCCAGACGAGCAGGGCGACGGTGATCGACTTGGCCCACTCCCACAGCCAGAGGAGGAATGCGGATTGTGCAGGCGGGGTCTTGGACTGAGCCATGGGCGCCGTCGGGTCCTGGTGAGAGGGAGGGCGGAGTAAGCTAACCCCTGCGGCGTACGCGGTGAAGGGCCCCCACGCGTCGCGGGGCATCGGCGCTCACTACGCGCGCCGATGCCCCGCGGTTTCCATACGATAAGGCGCCGAGCGGCTACTTCGCCCAGTCAGCGATGAACACGTTGGTCTCGCCCCGGGTCTTGGCGTTCCGGTTGGAGGCCCAGACCAGCTTCTTGCCGTCGGGGCTGAACATCGGGAAGCCGTCGAAATCGGGATCGAAGGTAATCTGCTGCAGCCCCGTGCCGTCGACGTTGATCAGGAAGAGGTCGAAGTTCCGGCCCTTCGGGTCGAGGTGATTGGACGTGAAGATGATCTGCTTGCCGTCCCGCGTGAAGAACGGGGCGAAATTGGCGCCACCGATGTTCGTGACCTGTCGGGGATCGCTGCCATCCGCGTTCGCGACCCAGATCTCGAGCGCGGCGGGCCGCACCAGCCGCTGCCGGAGCAGGTCCGTGTAGTCGGCGGAGTCGGCGGCGGTCACCGGATAGGAGGCGCGCCAGACGATCTGCTTCCCGTTCGGCGAGTAGAACGCGCCGCCGTCGTAGCCGATCCGCGTCGTGATCCGCCGGACGTCCGAGCCGTCAATGTTCATGCTGTAGAGGTCGATGTCGCCGTCGCGGGTGCTGGTGAAGATGATGCGCTTCCCGTCGGGCGAAACGGTGGCCTCGGCGTTGTAGGCCTTGTCATCGGTGAGCTTGGTCAGCTCGGTGCCGTCGTTCAGGGCCGAGTAAATCTCGAAATGCCCGAGCGGCCAGACATATCCCTTCGACATATCGGGGCGGACAGGGCAGGCCGCATCATACTCGAAGGTGCTGCTGTACAGGATGCGCTTGTCGTTGTCGTAGAAGTAGCCGCAGGTCGTGCGCCCCAGGCCGTTCGACACCCGACGCATCCCGGTGCCGTCGATGTTCATGATGTATTCCTGGTCGCAGCCACCGGCCAGGTCTTCCTGGCGCTGGAAGATCAGCTGGCGCCCGGACTTCGAGAAATACGCCTCGGCATTGTTGCCGCCGTGCGTCAGCTGCTGGATGTTGCGGAGATGGGTCTCTCCGGGCAGCGCTTCCACCGGCATGGCCGGCGTGGCCACGACGTTGACGGTGGAGCTGCAGGAGAGCAACGGCGCGGCGGCGAGCAGGGCCAGAAACGATGCGGTACGAATGAGAGTCTCCAGGTATCAGGGCACACCAGAGTACGGACTCCCCCTCAGCGGTGGCAATCCGTAGGACTACGGACGGCCGCGGCTACTCCGCGAGGGCGGCGAGCACTTCGGCAGCGTGACCCTTCGGTTTCACCTTCGGAAAGATGTGGGAGATCTTCCCCCGCGCGTCTATGATGTACGTCTTGCGGAGCACCCCGAAGTACTTCCGGCCATACATGCTTTTTTCTCCCCAGGCCTCATACGCTTCGGCCAGGGCATGGTCCTCGTCGGCGAGCAAGATGAACGGAAGTTCATACTTCTTTTTGAACTTCTGATGACTTGCCACGCCGTCTGGCGACACGCCGAGGACAACGGCACCTGCCGCCTGCACGGCTCGCCAGCTGTCGCGGAAGCCACACGCTTCGGTGGTACACCCCGAGGTATCGTCCTTCGGATAGAAGTAGAGGACGACCGGACGCCCCTTGAAGTCCTTCAGCGCCACGGGTGCGCCACTGTCGGAGAGGGCCTTGAACGCGGGCGCCTTGGCGCCAGGAGCGAGTGCGGCCGAGGATTTTGCCATCAGCTGTTCCTGCCTGTGCGAGCGGTGGTCGGGAGACGTCCGGGCAGCATGGAGGGACGTTACTTCCCTGGGGTCGAGTCGGCCACGACGAGGATACGCGTCCTGAGCACGTCGCCAACCCCGTCTTCGATCGTAAAAGTAGTCTCGGGAATGAGGCGCCGCTGGCCCTGCGCGGGCAGGACGCGGTCGGGGAGCGCGGCCGTCCTCCACGCGGACACGGCCGCAGCGACCGCGAACGGATCGTCGCCGTGTGCGAGCACCAGCGCTCGAACGTCGGCAGGACTGCCCAGCGCCGCGGCGAGCGCACGCATCATCTGCAGCCCGAGCACGTGCGGATCAGAGGGGTTGCCGGATTCGAGCACGGCCAGCTTGTCGTGCGTCACCGACACCGACGATCGGGGAGCGCGTCAACAGCGGTGCGAGCAGGCGTGCCGTTTCCCACTCCGAGAGTCCCTCAGCGAGAAAGAGGTCCGAGGGCAGGTAGTGCAGGCCGACCCCGTCACTCCGGAGAGTGCCCCCAGTCCCGAGTGAGAGGCGGTGCCGCTCCATCAGCAGGTGCTGCCACTCGTGCATCGCGGTCGCCACCGCAAAGAGTGGCGGTGCCCCGGGATCCTCCACGATCGTGTCAGCGGACTCGAGAAACCCACCCGGTCCATCGGCGGCCTCACGGGCCACGCTGGTCACGATCGACGGTCCATCGGCCTCGAGGGTCGTGTTGATCCCGATGTCGAGTCGGAGCCGGCGCAGCACATCGAGCATCGCCGTGGGGCCGCGATACTTCACCCACTCTTCCGCCGCCCAGTTCTCGGGCGCGACAATCCTCCCCACGACCTCGGGGGGTACGCCGACGCGGGGCACTGCCTCCGGAATGCCAAAGTACCGTGGTCGGATGGCGGGAACCGGCAGGTCGGGCCGACCCTGCGCCTCCCGCATCAGTCCCGCAGGTGAGGTGGGGCCGGCGGAACCTTCCACCCAGGTGGCGGACAACAGGAAGGCCAACGCCTTCGCCTGCCACTCCGCACCGGCGCGGTAGCCATCCAGGAGTGCCGACGTCCTCTCCGCCGAAGCCGCACCTCCCCGTGAGAGGCGATCGCGCGCGGCTTGAAAGGCGAGGCTGTCCTGCTCCCGCAGCGTCGCGAGCCGATAGAGCGCCGTCGGGATGACGGAGGCGCCGGGAGGGAGGTCGCCTGGCAGGAGTCCGGCGGCCGCCAACGCGGGCCGGGCGTCCTCCCAGGTGACACGCTGGAAACGATTGCGCGCCTCGTCGAGCGCGGCGGCATGCAGGTCGACCAGCCACTCGCGCCGAGGGCGGAAGATCGCGTCGAAACGAATGCGCTCCCCGTCAGGGAGTTGTGCACGAATCGTGGCCAGCGCCTGAACCAGCGCCGGGACGAGTTCGTCCCGCCGTGCCAGTCCCAGAACCGGCAGGAAGCCATAGGCCTGAACAGAATCTGCGGGAATCGGCGCGAGCCCCGCCGCCGTAGCAAGTGCGTCCGCCCGCTCGCCGACCGCTGGTTGCCGCACCGCAGCCGCAACCCAGGCCCCGGGGAGACGCAATTCGGAGGCGTTGCGTCCGACGATCAGTTGGGACGCACGAAACCGTGGGAGGGCTGCGTAGAACTCTGCCCCCTCCGGCAATCGCTGCGCCGTCCATCGCCACACCCGCCCGCGGTCGAGCCTTGCCTCTCCCGAGAGGTCCGACCCGTCCCGTCGCCCGGTGAATCGCATCGCCTCGGGCGCGGCCACGGCGAATTCCACCGTCCCGTCCGCTGCCAGCCGCCCATCCCGGATCGCCACCGGGGGGTCGTCACTCGTCTCGAGCGCCAGGCTTCCCGTCAGCGTGGTGCCGCGCTGGTCCAGCCGCAGGTCGCCCCGGAGAATCTCCCTGCCGGTGGAGAGCCGCACGTGCCAGCGGCCGGTGACCGACCCCTGGGCGGAGGCGATCCCGGCCGCGAAGCCGAGCAGAGCGAGTGAAGCCGCGAAGACCTGGCCGGTGCGCTGCACGGCGCGGATCAGGGTCCCTCTCCCGGCGCCGGGACGGCCATCTCCGGCAGCGGCTTGATCGTGACCGCCATGCCGTCCTGCAGCCGCTCCTGGCCACCCACAACCACGGTGTCACCGGTGTCCAGGCCGCTGCGCACTTCCACAATGCCAGGCGATCGAATCCCGAGGCCAACCTGCCGTCGCGACGCCTTGCCGTCCCGCACCACGTAGATGTAATTGGCGCCCTGCAGCGGGACGATGGACTCCTCGGGTACCACAATCGCGTCTGGCCGCACCTCGGCCGCAAGGCGGAGGTCGACGTACATCCCAGCCTGCAGCGACCGCTTCGGGTTGGGCACAAGCGCCTTGACCGTGATCGTCCGACCTGGCAGCCGCACCACCGGAGCCACAAAATCGACCACACCCGTGAATTCCTGACCTGGCAGGGCGGCGACGTGGAAGGTGACTTCCTGCCCGCGGTGAAGGCGTTCCGCGTACCGCTCCGGTACCTGGAATGCGGCGCGCTCCGGGTTGACGGTCTGGAGCGACACCAGCTGGGTCGAGGAGGTGACATAGTCGCCGAGGCTCACCATCCGTTGCCCGGTCGCGCCGCCGAACGGCGCGCGGACGGTGGTGCGCTGGCCAGCCGAACCTGCAGCAGGTCGAGTGCCGCCTGCGTGCTCCGCGCGGTCGCCTCGGCGCGTTCGAGGTCGGCCTGCGACGACGCCTTTTCCGCCATCAGCTGGCGGGTGCGGGCGAGCGCCTGCGCGGCGAGGTCGCGGTCGGCTTCGGCGCGGGCCACCTGCGCCTTCAGCTCCGCATCATCCACCTTGAACAGGGGCGTGCCGGCGGCGACTTCGTCTCCCTCACGGAAGAGAATCCCGACGATGCGTCCGTCCACCTCCGGGCGGAGGTTGATGGACTGGATCGCCTCGATCTCGCCGGTGGCCGCAATCGCGTCCACGACGGTGTCGGTGTACGCGAGGGCGACCTCCACCAGCGCGGAAGGGGGACCGCCACCCTGCCCGCTGCGGCCACCGGGGCCGCCAGCGCTGGAGTCACCCTTGGAGCAGGCTGCCGCAAGGAAGGCAAGGAGGAGGAAGCTCGGGGTACGGGTCACTGTGCGTTCTCACTGGGAAAGAGGCGACGGCCGAGAATCACTTCGAGTCCGGCCAGCGCAAGCTTGGTGGCGTAGCGGGCCTGCACCAGCCCCGCTTCGGCATCGGCCAAGTCCACCTGGCCGTTGAGGAATTCGATGATGTCCACGGCGCCGGAGCGGTACCGGGTGTCCTGCACCCGATAGTTCTCCTGCGCCACGATGACGGCCTCCGCCGCGAGTTCCGCGGCGGCGGCGGCCGTCTGATAGGCGCTGTAGCTGCGGGTGACGTCGGCGAGCGCGCCGCGCTGCAGGTCATCGCGCACCGCAATCGCCACGTCGTTGGCGGACTTGGCCTGCGCCAGGGCAATCTCCCGCACGCCGTTGTTCCAGATCGGAAGGGTAATCGTCAGTGACCCGGAGGTGCGGTCGGCGGCCGACGGCCAGAACTTGTCGTCGTAGGCCGCGACGTTCCCCGAGAGGGTCACCCAGGGAAGGTAGAACGCCTTCCGGGCGCGGACCGTCGCGGCGGTGGCGCGCGCCTGCGCTTCGGCCACCCGGATTTCGGGACCCTGCGCGAGCGCAATCTGCACGGCCTCTTCGAGAGTCACGGGAAGCGCGGGAGCGGTCGTCGTGTCTTCCCCGGCGGCATCCACCGCGGTCGAGAGACCGACACGGCGGCCCAGTTCCGCCCGTGCCACTTCGAGCCCGGCCGCCTCCCGGAGAAGATCAACGCGTGCGCGGGTGTACTCGAGGAGCACCTGCAGCGAGTCAGTCTGCACCGCGGCGCCGGACAGGACGCGCGCCCGCGAAATATCGAGTTGCGATCTGGCCCGCTCGACCCGCCGCTGGGCGACGCCGACCAGCCCCTTCCGCGCGAGCACATCGTAGAAGGTGGCTTCGGTCTGCGCGGCGGCCAGGAAGCCGGCCCCCGCCTCGTTCGCGACAGCTCCCTGAAGCGCCGCCGTCGCGCGCTGGTAGTCGGCGACCTTCCGTCCGCCGGTGAAGAGCTCATATCGCGCATCGAGGCGGGCCGTGACAATCGTGCTCGAGAGGCTGTTGGTGCCGAAGTTGAACGAGGGCGTCGTGGACCCGGTGAAGTCGGCGGAGACCGTGATGGACGGCAGCACGAACACGAGCATCGCCGCGCGACGGACCCACGTCGCTTCGGCCACGAAGCCGGCGGCCTGCACGTAGTTCGGGTCGTACCGTGTGGCTTCCTTCAGCGCCTCGGCCAGGGTCACCTGCGGCAGTGAATCAACCTGTGCCTGGGGCACCTGTGCCAGCTGCAGTGCGGTCAACAACGGGAGCAGTATCATGCCATCCCCGCTGCGGATTCGGTCACGCCGTGGCGGCGGGCGCCCATCTTCTCGCGCAACGTCTCGAGAAGCACGTACACCACCGGCACCAGGTACAGGGTCAGGAAGGTCGAGACGAACATGCCGCCGACGATCACGTAGCCCAGCGGCTGCCGGCTTTCCGACCCGGCCGAGAGACCGAGCGCGATCGGCAGCGCGCCGAAGATCGTCGCGAAGGCGGTCATCAGGATCGGGCGAAGCCGCACGCGGCCCGCCTCAAGCGTGGCTTCGAGGAGTCCCTTGCCCTGCTCGCGCAACTGGTTGGCGTACTCGACCAAGAGGATTGAGTTCTTCGACGCGAGGCCGATGAGGAGAATCATGCCGATCTGGCTGTACAGATTGAGCGTGGCCCCGGTGAAGAAGAGCGTGACCAACGCGCCAGTCACCGCCAGCGGCACCGCAAGCAGCACGGTGAACGGGTGCACCAGCGACTCGAACTGCGCCGCCAGCACCATGTACACCACGAGCAGCGCCAGCAGGAAGGCGAAGTAGAGCGCGGTGCCGCTCTCCGCGAATTCGCGCAGCTCGCCGCTCAGCGCGGTCGACCCGCCACGGGGGAGGAGCTCGGCTGCCACGGCATTGAGGCTGTCGAGCGCCTCACCCAGCGTGAAGCCGGGGAGCGGATTGGCGCTGATGGTGAACGAGGGCACCCGGTTGTAGTGGAAGAGCCGCTGCGGGCCGACCCCTTCGATCACGGTGGTGACGGCGGCGAGGTTCACCAGCTGGCCCTCTCGGCCCCGCACGTAGAGCGCCGTCATATCCGACGGCGTGGCGCGGTCCTCGGGGCTCAGCCGGACCATCACGTCATAGAGCTTGTTGTCGCGGGTAAAGGTGCTGACCCGCCGGCCGCCCAGCATCGTCTCAAGCGTGGACCCGACGTCCGACACCGAGACGCCGAGGTCTTCCGCGCGATCGCGGTCGTAGCGCACCGTCAGTTCCGGCTTGTTGACCTTCAGGCTCGACTGGACGTTGACCAGGCCAGTGATCTGGCTGGCGCGAGCCAGGAACGCGGGCATCACCGCGGTGAGCGAATCGAAGTCGGGATGCTGGACCACGAACTGGACCGGGCTCCCGAAGCCGCCGATCGGCGACGGGGAGAAGGCGTACGCCTGCACGCCAGGAATGCCGAAGAGCTGTGGCATGATGCCGCCGATGACCTGCTGCGTGGTCCGCACCCGGTCCCGCCAGTCCTTCATGTTCACGAACAGGAACCCGCCGCTGACGTCCCCACCGAAACCGACGACGCTGAAGTAGGAGTTGATGTCGGGCACGCCGGCCATGATCGCCTCGACCTGCTTCTGGTACCCGTCGGTGTACTCAACGGTCGAGCCCTGGGGCGCAGTCGTGGCGGCCATGAAGAAGCCGCGGTCCTCCGCCGGGATGAACTCACGCTTGAGCACGTTGAACGTCACGTACGCCACGAGCAGGGAGACGGCCGCGCCACCGAGCACAAACGCCCGGTGGCGGATGGCCCAGGCCAGGGTCGCCGCGTAGGTGACCGCGAGCCAGTTGAGGGCCCGCTCGAGGCTCTGGTAGACGGCCCCGTGGCTCTTGGGAACCCGGAGGATCCTGGCGCAGAGCATCGGCGTCAGGGTCAGCGCCACGAACCCGGAAATCACGACTGCGCCGGCCAGCGCCACGCCGAACTCGTTGAAGAGCCGCCCCGTCGTCCCCTGCAGGAACGCCAGCGGCGCGAAGACCGCCACGAGGGAGACGGTCGTGGCGATGACCGCGAAGCCGATCTCGCTGGTGCCGCGCATGGCCGCGGTCTCGGGGGTCTCGCCAAGTTCCTCCTGGTGCCGGTAGGCGTTCTCCAGCACGATGATGGCGTCGTCCACCACGAGACCGATGGCCAGGATGAGCGCCAGCAGGGTAAAGGTGTTGATCGAGAACCCGAGGAAGTACATCACCCCGAAGGCGCCGATGATGGAGACCGGAATCGCGAGGCCGGGGATGATCGTGGCGCGCAGGTTCCGGAGAAAGAGGAAAATGATCACGACCACGAGCCCGAACGCCAGGAAGAGCGTGTCGATGGTCTCGCTGATGGAGCGCTTCACATAGATGGACTGGTCGAAGGCGGTGCGGAGCTGGACGCCGGCCGGCAGTGCCTGCTCGATCAGCGGCAGTGCGGCCCGGATCGAATCGGCCACGTCCACCATGTTGGCCTTCGACTGCCGCACGATGCCGACAGCCACCGCCGAGGTTCCGTTGAACCGCAGCATGCTCCGTTCGTCGCGGGGACCGAGTTCGACGCGGGCGAGGTCGCTGAGCCGGACCAGCTGGCCATCCTGGTTGGCGACGACAAGGTCCCCGAACTCCTGGGGCGTCTTGAGTTCACCCAGGGAACGGACGGTGAACTCCCGGTTGTCCGACTCGATCCGGCCGGCGGGAATTTCCACGTTCCGGCTGCGGATGGCGGCTTCCACGTTTTGGACCGTCAGGCCGCGTGCGGCCAGCTCCTTCGCCGAGATCCAGACTCGCATCGAGATGCGGCGCTCGCCGGCGATGAAGGAGTTGCCGACGCCGGGAATGGTCTGCAGCCGCTGCTTCACGATGCGGTCGCCGATGTCGGACAGATCAAGCAGGGTGTAGTTGGCGCCGGACAGGGCCAGCCAGTAGAAGGGCTGGGCGTCGGCATCCTGCTTGGCGATGACCGGCTCGAGGACCTCGCGCGGGAGACGACCCCGGACCCGGCTCACCTTGTCGCGAACGTCCTGGGCGGCACTCTCGACGCTGCGACCGAGATTGAATTCGAGGGTGATGTTGCTGGACTGCTCCCCGCTGGTGCTGGTCAGCGTCCGCAGCCCTTCCACCGTGCTCAGCTCCTCCTCGAGGATGTCGGTGACCGCAGATTCCATGACCCGGGGATTGGCGCCGGGGAGGAAGGTCGAGACCGAGATGATCGGGGGGTCGATGTCGGGATACTCGCGGACGCTGAGCCGGGTGTAGCCGATCGCCCCGAAAAGCACGATGGCCAGACTCATCATCGTCGCGAGGACGGGCCGCTTGACTGCTGTATCGGAGAGAAACATGGGGCCAAATTCCTGAGCGGGCCGGTGGCGCAGGGACTCCGGTGGACACCGGCCCCCGGTTCACGTGGCGAAAATGCTTGTACGGCTTGGAGTTACAAAAAGTTCCCGCCATCGCGGCGGGGTCTAGGATATACCTACGAACGTGGGAAGGAAAGGATTCCGACTGCGGCGGGGTTTGGCGGCTGCCCCTACGAGGTCAGGGGGCGGCCTTTCGGGCGAGAACCTGGTCGATGACCGGGCCGGCAAAGAGCGCGATCATCGCGTTGACCAGCACCCCGATGAGAGCGGAGACAAAGGTGAGGGCGACCAGAATCAACCCAGCACCGACGCCGGCCAGCACCATTTCGACGAAGTTGAACATCCGAGGCTCCTCGGGGTTAACATCCCATGATCAGGGCAGTAGCTTATACGGATTGGGGGCGCCTCGCAACTGGTGCCCACTCATACACTTCCCCCACTAATCAGAGGTCCCGATGCGACATATTCTAGCACTCACCGCACTCACCGTGGCGCTGGCCGCCCCGGCGATGGCCCAGGACCACCAGGCCGACCCCGACAAGGCCGTCGCGGGCGGCGGCTCCCTCCCCACCGGCTGGATGGCCCGGACCGACAAGGACGCCGCCATGACCAACGTGAAATTCGTGGACATGGCGCCCGGCTGGCATATCACCCTCGGGCCGGCAGCGATCTTCTATCGGCCGGCCGATACGGTGAGCGGCAGCGCCCATGCGGTCGCCCTCCTTCACATGACGCCGCCGAAGCCGATGCATCCCGAGTCGTTCGGCATGTTCATCGGCGGACAGGACCTGCAGGGAGCGAACCAGTCCTACACCTACTTCCTGATCCGCGCCGACGGGAAGTTCATGATCAAGCGGCGGATGGGTGACAAGACCACCACGGTCGTCCCATGGACCGCCAGCGAGGCCGTGAAGCCGGCAGACGATGAGGGACTGTCGAGCAATGAGCTCTCGGTGCAGATCAAGGGCGGGAAGGTGTCGTTCATGGCCAACGGCAAGGAACTCCATTCGGCCAGCGCCGCCGATGTCGACACCAAGGGTGTCGTCGGCGTCCGGATCAATCACAACCTCAGCATCCACCTCGAAAAGATGGAAGTCCACCGGATGTAGGAGTCGACCGGGCGGTGGGCGGAGGGGCGAACCTCGTGTTCGCCCCTACGTCCGCCGGTCCAGCTCCCCGCGGGCCGCCGCACCAACTTCCCCCTCCGCCTCCCGCGCCACTCGCATCAACGCCTGCCTGGCCGCCCTGGTCGGCGAAGCCGCCAGCACCCCAACCACTTCAAGCCGTTGCGCCAGGGAAAACCCTCCCCGCGAGAGGAAGCTTCGCTTGCGCAGCGCCAGGGTGCTCATGGCTGCCGCGGCCTCCGGAGCCTCGATCCGACCGAGGGCCGTGAGCATGCTCCGCCAGGTGGCGTGATCGCGCTCATCTTCGATGGCGGCCAGCAACGGCATCGCCAGCGCCCCACCTCCCCGCCTGCCAATGGCTGTCGCCGCGTCCTGCCGCGTCTCGGGGCTGGTGTGCGCCAGCCCCGCCCGCAGCCCCTCGGTCCCGTACTGCGCCGGGTACCGCGCCAGCGCCTCGACTGCCGCTCCCCGCACCCGAGCATCTGAATGGGCCAGGAGGGCGCGCAGCGGAGCCAGCGCCTCGGGAACCATCTGGCGGCCGAGGACATCCGCGGCGTGCCGGGCCTCATGCCAGCGCGGGCTGGCCAGCAGGGGGATCAGCAACGGGACGGCGTCGGGCATGCGGGCAAGCGCGTCGAGGAGGAACCGGTGGGGCTCCGGCGACTCCGTCTTCCGAATCGCCTCCAGCATCAGCTCTGCCGCTTCCCCTCCCCGCCACTGCAGCACCTCGGCGGCCCGGGCCTGTTCCTCCGGGGTGCGGATCGCGTGCTCGATCATCCCGACCAGGAGGGGGCGGGACAGCGCACGCCTCGCCCGGATCGCGACGGTGCGGCGGTCGTGCTCCGGTACCCGGCTGCTGAGCCGAACCAGCGCCTGCGCCGCATGCAGCGCCTCCATCCAGGCGCCGCGCTCACTCGCCGAACCGAGTTCCGCGGTCAGGGCGGTCACCTCCGCGTCGAAGACGGAGGAGGCGCGGTCATCCTCCTCCGCGAAGCGGTCGGCACCCATCAGGATCATCGGCGGCACAGTCGGCGGCCGCGGGCTCCGGCCGTGCCGGCCGCCCGTGCCACCGGAGCGATCTGCGTCACCATTTCGTACGTCAACGCGGGGTGCTCCGGGAGCGGGGCCTCGCCGCCAAGTGCGCGCGCGAGCGCCTCCAGCGCCTCGGCCGGTGCCCCAGCCGCCACCGTGAGCACTTCGACCTGCCGACGGAGGAGATGCGACCGGAGGTTGGTGATGTCGTATTCGCCGGAGCGAAAGAGCCCCGCCTCGACGGTGGCGGGGCCGTGGCCACCAGCCCCACCACCTCCGCCAAGCAGGGCGCTGGCCTCGGCGGCCGCTGACGGGCCGGCCCGGTAGGCGGCGACGAGGCGGCCGTAGGTGACGGCGAAGGGCGAGAGCGGACTCACCCGGCCTTCACCTCGGTCCAGATCTGGTAGTACAGCTGCGTGTCCTCGCCGAGGTCGCGGTAAAACTCGAGTCGAGTCAGTTCCTCGGCCGTTGGGTACGGCACGGGATCGGTCAGCAGGGCGGTTCCGGGGGCGTTTGCGGTGCCATAGCCCGTGACGGTGGCGTTGCGGGCGGCGACCTCCGGCCGGAGCATGTAGTCCAGAAACTGGAGCGCTTCATGCACGTTCGGCGCGTTGGAGGGAATGGCCATCGTGTCCATCCAGATCGAGCTCCCCTCCCGGGGCACGGCATAGCTGATCTCGGGTGACTCCACCGCCGCCTGGGCGGCGTCGCCATTCCACATCTGGGCCACCCAGACATCTCCCGCCACAATCTGGCCCCGCACCGGTGCGGAGATATACGCCAGCAGATTCAGCCGGGCGGCCAGCGCATCCACCTTGGCCTGCCGGAGTTCTCCGGGATCGGTCGAGTTGACCGAGTGGCCGCGATAGCGCAGCATCGCGCCAAGCACCTCCCGCGCGTCGTCCATCATGGTCATCGTGCCGGCGTAGGCCGGGTCGAAGAACACCCCCCAGGAGTCGGGCGGGGTGGCGAGCTTGTCGCGCCGCCATGCGATTCCTGATGTCCCCCACTCGTAGGGCACGGCAAAGTCGGGATGTGGATTGGCGGACGGGGCCTGGAACATCGGCGCAATGTTGTCGCGGCTGGCGAGCGCCCCGTTCGGGATCTGCAGCAGCAGCCCGGCGTCCACCAGCGAGGGAAGGAGGTAGCTGGTGGGAAAGAGGATGTCGTACCCCTGCGCACCGGCAAAGAGCTTGGCGAGCATCTCCGCGTTGCTCTCGTAGGTGTCCACCGTGACGCGGATGCCCGTCTCCCGCTCAAAATCGGGGATGGTCTCGGGGGCGATGTAGTCGGACCACATGTAGACGTTGAGACGCGGGCGTCGATCGCAGGCAGCCACCCAGGGCGCGAGACCGACCGCCGCCCCCGCCGCCGCGGTCGCGCGCACGAAGTCCCGGCGCGACAGGGCAGGCGCGGAGCGGTCAGAGGGCGGGCTGTCGGAGGGCGCTGGCGGCATCGTCGCGGGGGCCGTGGGGAAGTGGGGGACCGCCCAAAGTTACACGCCGAACGCCGGGTCCGCGAACCTCACGAGCCGCGCGTCCCGCCCAGCCGCGACGCCAGCGCGATGGTGCACGTGGTGAGCACCACGAGGAGAGCGCTCACGGCGTTGATGGTGGGTTCGACCCCCCGGCGCACCATCGAGTAGACCAGCACGGGCAGCGTGGTGGATCCGGGTCCCGCCACGAAGAAGGTGATGACGAAGTCGTCGAGGGAGAGCGTGAAGGCGAGCAGCGCCCCCGCGAGAATCCCCGGCGCCAGAAGAGGGAGGGTGATGCGCCGGAATGCGGTGACCTCGTCGGCGCCGAGCACAAGCGCCGCTTCCTCGAGCGAGCGATCCATCCCCCGCAACCTGGCCAGGACCACCACGGCAACGAAGGGCGTGGTGAACGCGATGTGGGCCACGATGACGGTGCCCACGCCCAGCGGCACGCGAAGCGCCACGAAGAGAATGAGCAGCGAAATGCCCGCCACGATTTCCGGCGTGACGATCGGCAGGTAGAGTCCCCCCTCGACCAGGCGCCGCCCCCGGAAGGGGCGCCGCGAGAGGCCCAGGGCAATGAGGGTGCCCAGGACCGTCGCTGCCAGGGTGCTGATCGACGCCACGGTCAGGCTCAGGCGGAGGGCCCGCAAGATGTCGGGCCGCTCGAGGAGGCGGGCATACCAATGGAGGGTGAACCCGCTCCAGGATGCCGCGAAGCGCGAGCTGTTGAACGAGTAGAGCACCAGCACGAGCACCGGAAGGTGCAGCAGCAGGAAGATTCCTCCGACCACCGCCACCAGGAGCGGCGAGAGGCGGCGGGTCACGCCGCGGCCTCGGCGTCGCGCACCCGGAGCCAGGCGAGGAGTCCCACGAACACCACGCCCATCAGCGCGAAGGAGACGGCCGCCCCGAACGGCCAGTTCCGCGCCGGGCCGAACTGATTCTGGACCAGGTTGCCCAGCATCATCGTCTTGGCGCCACCGAGTAGGTCGGGCGTGAGGAAGGCGCCGAGGGAGGGGATGAACACCAGCAGCGATCCCGCCGCAACCCCGGGGAGGGAGAGCGGCAGGATGACGCGCCGAAACCGCGAAAAGGCGCGCGCGCCGAGCACTTCGGCCGCATCGATGAGGTCGAGGTCGAGCCGCTCGAGCGAGGCATAGATCGGCAACACCATGAACGGCAGGTATCCGTACACCAGGCCGGCGAGCACCGCGCCCGGGGTGTAGAGGAGGTCGAGGGGCGCGGTGGTGATCCCGAGCCCCATCAGCGTCGAGTTGATGACGCCTCCACCCCGCAGCAGCACGATCATCGCATAGGTGCGAATCAGGAAGCTGGTCCAGAAGGGGAGGATGACCAGGAAGAGGAGGAGATTCCGCCACCGGCCGGCGCGCGCGATGACGTAGGCGACCGGGTAGCTGAGGAGGAGGCAGAGGCCGGTGGTGGCGAGCGCAATCCAGAGCGTGCGCCAGGCGATAGCCAGATAGAGGGGATCGAGGAAGCGCCGGTAGTGCTCCAGCGTGAAGCCCGGCGATACGCCCCAGTAGGTGCCGCGATGCATCACGCTGTACCCCAGCAGGACCACGAGCGGCACGGCAAAGAAGGCCGCCAGCCAGAGCAGGCCGGGGGTCAGCAGCGCCCACGACCCGGCGGCGGGCCGCTGAGAGAACCAGGCGAGGAGTCGGCGACGCGGCGTGGCGCTCATTCCGGCTCCAGCACCTGGCAGTCCTCGGGCCGCCACGCCACCATGACCGCATCGCCACGGCGCCAGGGAAGCGGATTGAGAATCTGCCCCTCATTCCGGAGCGCCACACGAACGATCGCTCCGTCGCCGAGCGCGACGACGATGTGGATGGTCTCACCGAGGTAAATGACGTCCCGCACCGTGCCGGGGAGCGCGTTCTCCCCCGCGGGCACATCACCCGGTGCAAAGAGGTCGAGCCACTCCGGCCGCACGGCGATGCGCACGAGGTCGCCTGCCGTGAACGGTCGGGTGATCGGGAACCAGGAAAGCTCCGGCCATCAGCTCGCGTCACTGTCCCGCGGCCCACCTGCCCCACTGCCCCCCTGCCCCGCTGCCCCGCCGAAGAGATTCGCCTCCCCGATGAACTCCGCCACGAACTCCGTCCTCGGGTTCTCGTAGATGTCGGCGGGTGTTCCAAGCTGGGCGACGCGCGCCTCGCTCATCACCGCGATTCGGTCCGACATGGCCAGCGCCTCTTCCTGGTCGTGCGTGACATAGACGAAGGTCATCCCGAGCTCGCGGTTGAGCGCCTTCAACTCGAGCTGCATCTCCTTCCGCAGCTGAAGGTCGAGCGCGCCGAGCGGCTCGTCGAGGAGGAGGATGCGCGGGTCGAGCACCAGGGCCCGGGCCAACGCGACCCGCTGGCGCTGTCCCCCGGAGAGCTGGTGCGGGCGGCGGCGGGCGAAGGTGGAGGGGGCCAGCCGGACCAGACCGAGGGCGCGCTCGACCCGGCCGGGGATCTCCGTGCGCGGTACCCGATGTTCCTCGAGGCCGAATGCGATGTTTCGTTCGACGGTCAGGTGAGGGAAGAGGGCGTAGCTCTGGAAGACCATCCCGACGCGCCGCTCGTACGGGCGTCGCTGGTTCACGATCTCCCCGCTGATCCGGACTTCGCCGCCGTCGGGATCGGGGGACTCGAACCCGGCGAGGAGGCGCAGGGTCGTGGTCTTCCCGCAGCCGCTGGGGCCGAGGAGGGAGAAGAACTCCCCGGGAAGGATGGAGAAGGAGACCGCATCGACCGCACGGGTGGCGC
Organism: uncultured Gemmatimonadales bacterium; assembly: GCA_963699825.1. GTDB lineage: Bacteria > Gemmatimonadota > Gemmatimonadetes > Gemmatimonadales > GWC2-71-9 > SPDF01. The sequence goes on along the minus strand of CAVOVI010000013.1, from coordinate 59,472 downwards.
CGAACGACTTGCTGACGCGGCGGAACTCGACAATTGGAGGCGGTGCGGTCACTGGCAGGGTCCGGCTTGAGGGGAAGCTGTCATTCCCGCGAAAGCGGGAATCCAGTGGTCAGGCGGCTGGACCCCCGCCTCCGCGGGGGTGACGGAAGAAAGCGAAGATACCGCCGCCGGGGGCGACTGGGCAGGGTGACAGGCGACTCCGCTATCTTTTCCCCTATGCAACTCCCACTCCCGTCGGTCGGGCTGGAACGCGCGGCAGGGATCCTCGAGGCGGTCATCCTCGCGGCGCTGGCGATGCTCTGTCTGCATCTGTACCAGCGGTATCGGAAGCCCTATTTCGCCTGGTTCGCCGCGGCGTGGGCCATGTATGTGCTCCGCATGGGGGCGATCCTCAGTTTCCTGACGACGGCGCGCCCGGAGTGGCTCTACTGGCACCAGGTGTTCACCGGATGGACCGCCCTGGCGCTGCTCTGGGCCGCCCTGGTCTTCGTCCGGCAGCCGCACTGGAAGCACCGGTACTTCCTCGTCGCGCTCTTCCCGCCAATCTGGTCGTACATCGCCATCTACCGGCTCGACCATTTCGTCTGGGCCGCGCTCCCGGCCGTGCTCTTTCTCTCGTTTGCCACGCTGGCCACAGGCTGGGTGTTCTTCCGGCACTTCGATCGCGTCGGCGGCGCGGGCGCCGGGCTCCTGGCGGGGTCATTTCTCCTTTGGGGCGTCCATCACCTCGATTACTTGATCCTCCGGGCCCAGGGCGCGTGGAATCCCTGGGGCTACTACCTCGATATCTTCTTTGAGCTCGCGGTGGGGACGGGAGTCCTGCTCCTGGTCCTGGATGACCTGCGCCGCGGCCTCGGCGCGCTCGGCGCCCTGTCAGGCGACCTGCAGCGCGCGGGACGGGAAGACCAGGACGTCCTCGCGGCGCTGCTCGAGCGACCACTCGCCCTGTCGGGGGTGAGTGGGACTGCGCTCTACATGCGTCGTGACGACGGTGTGCACTGCGTCCGCGGCGCGGGCGCCTGTGCCGACTGGCCGTCGACGCCATCGCCGGAGCTGGCGGGTACGTTGCATCAGGCGATGGCCACCGGGCGACCGCAGCTCGGTACATCCGTCGCGCGCCGGGGCCGCGATCACCTCTTCCAGGCCGTCCTGCCCGTCTTCCGAGGGACGGAGGCCTCCGGTGCCCTGGTCCTGACCGGCAACGCTCGCGACCCGTTCGCGGCGCTCGACGAGGGCTTCATGGTGACGCTTGGCCAGCAGGTGGGCGCCGGCCTGGCCAACGCCGACCTGACCCGGCGCCTGCACCTGCGCACCGTGGAGCTGGCCCGGCTCTCCGCACGGATGGTCGAGCAGCACGAGGAGGAACGGCGCCGCCTGAGCCGGGAACTGCATGATGAGACGGCACAGGTCTTTTCGGCGGTCAAGATGGAGCTGGGTGTCCTGCGGGAGGGCGTGCCTGACGAGGCGGCGACGCGAATCGATCATGCGCTGGAGCTGGTGGACACCGGTATTCGCGGCATCCGAAGCGTGGTCCATTCGCTGCGGCCGTCGCTGCTCGACGACCTCGGCCTCCTGCCGGCGCTCCGCTCGCTGATCACCGAGTTCACGCAGCGGAGCGGACTGGCGGTGACGCTCACCGCTCCCTCCACGCTCGCCCCGCTCTCGAAGGATGCCGAACTGGCGCTCTTCCGCGCGCTGCAGGAAGCACTCTCCAATGTGGCCCGGCACGCTGAGGCCGGCGCCATTGCGGTCTCGATCCGGCAGGACGACGTGCAGCTGGAGCTTGCGGTGCAGGATGACGGGCAGGGCCTGCCGGCGGGCATCACCCCGGACACCATCGAGCGCCCGGGACACATGGGCATCACCGGGATGCGCGAGCGCATCGGTGCGCTCGGTGGGACGGTCACGGTCGAGGCCCCGTCAGGGACCGGAGTACGGGTCCTGGTCACCGTCCCCATCGCCGGATCGGACTCCAACACCTCCCAGCAAGGACTGACGGCATGACCGACGACGCCACACCCATTCGCATCCTGATCGCAGACGACCACGCCATCGTCCGGGAAGGAATCCGCCACGTCTTCCGCCAGGAACCGGGGTTCGAGGTGGTCGCCGAGGCGCCCGATGGCGATCAGGCGCTGATGATGGCCCGGGAGTCGGTACCCGACGTGGCCGTACTCGACATCACGATGCCGGGCAAGACGGGACTGCAGGTTGCGGCGGCGCTGCACGAGGAACTGCCGGGGGTGCGCGTCGTCATTCTCAGCATGCACGACAATCCGGAGTACGTCCTCGAGGCGGTGCGCGCGGGCGCCCACGCCTACCTGCTGAAGGATCTCGCGGCCACCGAGCTTCGGGCGGCCGTCTCCGCGGTACACGCCGGGGAGTCCTATTACAGCCAGAAGATTGCGGCGATGCTCACGACGGCGGTGCGGGGTGAACTCGAGGAGGCGCAGCGCGGGCAGGCCCTGGATGCGCTCACCGGTCGTGAACGGGATGTGCTGCTCGGAATCGTGCGGGGTGAGACCAACAAGGAGATCGCCGCACGGTTCGGCATCAGTCACCGGACAGTGGAGACGCACCGGGAGAGCCTGATGCGGAAACTGCGGATCCGCACGGTGGCCGGGCTGACCCGCTTCGCGCTGGAGACGGGGCTGGACGTCGGCGACACCTGAGCGGAAGCCCTCGCCTCAATACACGACGCCCCTCCCCGGGATAGCCAGGGAGGGGCGTCGTGTTGGGATGGGTCGCTTACTTGTTCGCGGCCTTCACCTGGATCTGCCGCGGCTTGGCCTTCTCCGCCTTGGGGATCATGATCGACAGTACCCCATTGTCGGTGTGGGCTTCGATCCGATCCACGTCGACCGAGGACGGCAGGGTGAAGCTGCGGGTGAAGCTGCCGTATGCCCGCTCGTAGCGGTGCACGCGCTCGGTATTTTCTTCACTGACCTGCTGCTTCTCCCCGCTGATGGTCAGGACATTCTGCTCCAGCGAGATCTTGATGTCGTCCGGATTCACTCCGGGTACCTCCACCGCGATGCGCACGGCGTCCTTGTCTTCGAACACATCGACTGCCGGAACCCAGTTGGCGGTCAGGGTCCCGTCGGTCTCCTGGCCAAAGGGCCAGGCGCGGAAGAAGGCGTCGTCCAGCATGCGGGCGGGGCGGCGGGTCAACGTCAACATGGTGCACTCCTCCTGGAATTGAATTTGGTTTGGCTCCGGGATCACGGCTGGTGATCCGTCGCCGAGGCAGGAAATGCAGCCTGCGTGCCAGCCGTTGCTTGTCATCCTGACAGACGCGAAAGGCCCCGCCTGTCATCGTGACAAGCGGGGTCAATGCCGACGGTCAAAGTGACAATCCCGGCCGAGGCTCATTCCCCGATAGTGGCCTCTTCAATCATGCCCTGGTCGATGCGGCCCGGGAGCATATGGAGAAACGGCACGCAGGCGAAGAGCACCAGACCGACCTTGGGCACAAAGCCACCGGCGATCGTGGCCACGAGCACGGCCACCATGCCCATCGACAGTCGCTCCCGGACGGCCTCCGCGACCTCCGGCGTCACTTCCTCCCCGACGCAGTCATGCCCGACGGCGTGACTCCAGTGCGCGAAGAGAATCATCCCACTCAGCAGAAACGTCCCGCCATAGACCAGCACGGCGACGGGAACCAGCGGGTACCTGGCGAGGAAGACGGTCGCGAAGGGAACGAAGGCGATGCAGAGGAGAAAGAGAAGATTGGTCCAGAGCAACGCCCGGTCCACGTGCCGGATGTAGCCGAACTGGGTGTGATGCCCCATCCAGAGGGTGCCGAGGATCAGGAAGCTCAGCGCGAAACTGCCGACGGACGGGAGCACCGCCACGAGCGCCGACAACGACACCCTCCTCCGACAGCGTCTCCGGGCAGTTCGGGAAGAGGCACCTGCAGCACCAGCAGCGCCATCGCGATGGCAAAGACGGCATCAACGAGTGCCTGGATGCGGCGGGACTCCATGGGGCCTCCGGACGGGGGTGGGAGGCGAAATCTAACCAAGGTGACGATGCGGTTGCTCGATTTACGGGCAGGGCCAAGTGAAACAATCGTCGTTGCTACCCGAGACGAGCGCGATGACCGTGGCGGCCACAATACTGCCGACCAGGATCGCGGTCTTTGTTCCGTCCGCTTTCCGGACTTCCACCGCCTGGACGTCCGCGAGCGCGATCCCCATTGGCCCCGGCTCCGGGCGTTGAACCTCGGGCTCGCCGTAGAGCGTGTCGTTCGCCACGCGCAGGTTGCTCAGTTCGATGCGGGCGCCGCTCGTGGTGGTGATGCGGGCCCTCTTCACCGTCCTGGGCGGGGCCGTCAACTCGGACAACGGCTGCGTGGTGGCCTGGAAGCTGGTGCAGGCCGGCAGGTAGGCCATCAGCAGAACAGCGGAGACGAGCCTTCGAATTGGCATGGCGTCCTCCTGGTACGCGAGTTCGACCAGCATTCGAATCCTGGGCTAAGCGTGCATGGTCCTCATCGCCTCGAATCAAGCGGAGGGAGTGGGTTGAAGGGCTCTGGCACCGCGTCCTTCGCGGCCACCCCGAGCAAGACAACCACAGCGACGATCCCGACGATCACAAGAAGGGTCGTCGTGCCGTCAGACTTCTTGACCTCCACGGTCCGGATATCCACCAGCGGCAGGGCCACGGCCTGCGCGGTCTGCTTTCCGCCGGACCCCGCCGTCCAGGCCGATCCGAACAGGGTGTCATTGACCACCCGCGGGGCGTCGACCTCGATCTGATGTGCCGTCGGTCGTGGTGACACGAACCGTGTCCACCGGCTTCGGCGGGGCGGTCAATTCCGTCAGCGGCTGGCTGGTGGACTGGAAGCTGGTGCAGGCCGGGAGGTAGGCGATCAGGAGCAGAGCGGATACGGACGCGTCGGAACGACATCGGGCCCTCCCTCGGAGGTGCGCCGATCGAGTCGTGGTATCCTGTCAGGCGGTAGTCGGGCGGCGCACTCGGCCCCGTCGATCCGAAGCTGAAGCGAGAGTCAGCACCGGGACGTCATTGATTTCTCGCATGCCCCACCCATCTGCCCGTCTCGAAGGCGAATCCCCACCGTGGTCCTCGAGAGCCACGAGGCGCTGGCCCGCACCATTGCAGCCCGGATCCGCGACGTGATCAATGAGCGGCGCGCCGCCGGCGCCCGCCCGGTGCTCGGCCTGGCCACCGGCTCCACGCCGATCGGGGTGTACCGCGAGCTGATCCGGATGCACCGCGAGGAAGGGCTCAGCTTCCGGGGCGTCGTCACCTTCAACCTCGACGAGTACTGGCCGATGGCGCCGGAGAGCATCCACTCCTACCGGCGCTTCATGCAGGAGAACCTCTTCGACCACATCGACATCGATCCGGCCGACACGTCACATCCCCGACGGCGCGCTGCCGCGCAAGTCCGTCCGCGAGCATGTGCGGGCGTTACGAGGCCGCCATCGCGGCCGCTGGCGGCATCGACTTCCAGCTCCTGGGCATCGGCGAAGACCGGCCACATCGGCTTCAACGAGCCGGGCTCCGGCATGCGACGAGCCGCACCCGCCTGGTGCAGCTCGACGTGATCACCCGCCGCGACGCCGCCGCGGACTTCTTCGGCGAGGAGCACGTGCCGCGCGAAGCCATCACCATGGGGATCGCGACGATCCTCGAAGCCCGCGAAGTGGCGCATCCTCGCCACCGGCGAGCACAAGTCGGCCATTGTGCGGCGGGCGGTGGAGGGCGCGGTCGACCTGCGAGGTGGCCGCGACGTTCCTCCAGCGCCATCCCAACACGACGTTCTACCTCGACACCGCCGCGGCCGCCGACCTGACGCGCATCGCCACGCCCTGGCTGGTCGACGAGGTGGAGTGGACGCCGGCGCTGGCGGTCCGCGCCGTGACCTGGCTCTCGCTCCGCACCGGCAAGGCGATCCTCAAGCTCGACGCAGGGCGACTACGCCGAGCACAAGCTGTCGTCGCTGGTGGCCCGGCACGGTTCCCCCGGCGCGGTGAACGGCCTGGTGTTCAACGCCCTCGGCGCCAAGATCCGGGGCCGTTCGAAGCTGCCCGAGGGCCAGCGCGTCCTCGTGCTTCTCCCCACATCCCGACGATGACGTCATCTCGATGGGCGGGATCCTGCACAAGCTGGCGCAGAACGGGAACGAGATCACCGTGGCTTACATGACGAGCGGCAACATCGCCGTCTTCGATCACGACGTCCGGCGCTACGTGGACTTCCTGGAGCGGCTGGCACGGGAGCGCGGCGTGGGCCAGGAGGACGTGCCCGCCTTCACCAGGCAGGTCCGGGAGTTCCTCGCCACCAAGCAGCCCGGCACCGTGGACAGCGAGTCGATCCAGGTGGTGAAGCGGATCATCCGCGAGGGCGAGGCGGTGAGCGCGCTCGAGACGATCGGCCTCGGCGCACGCGAACGCCCGCTTCCTCAACCTGCCGTTCTACCAGACGGGCAAGGTGCGGAAGGACCCGATCGGCGAGGCGGATGTGCGGATCGTGCGAGCACTGCTCGATGAGATGCAGCCCGAATCTGGTGTTCGTGGCCGGCGACCTGAGCGACCCGCACGGCACCCACCGAATGTGCAAGGAAGCGATCGACGCGGCGCTCGCGCGGCTTTCCGGCGCGCGGCCGGAGGTCTGGCTGTATCGGGGGGCGTGGCAGGAGTGGCCGGTGACCGAGGCGACCTGGCTGGTGCCGATGAGCCAGGAAGAGCTGCGGCTCAAGATCCAGGCGATCTTCAAGCACCAGAGTCAGAAAGACTCGGCACCCTTCCCCGGCGCGCACGACGACCGTGAGTTCTGGCAGCGGGTCGAGGCGCGGAACAAGGAAACGGCGGCGATGCTGAATCGACTCGGCCTGGCGGAATACTTTGCGATGGAAGCGTATGTCGTCGGCTAGCGCCGACGAGGCGGGGCAGGGAGGCAGGGAACCAGGGAGGCGCGGAAGCTAAGACTGGACCCCGGCGTTCGCCGGGGTGACGGAAATCCACCTACCGCTCGACCGGCAGCCCCGCCTTTTCCCAGGCGTTGATGCCGCCGGTGAGGTTGATGACGTCGGTGATGCCGCGGGATTCGAGGAGGCTGGTCGCGACGAGGGACCGCGCGCCGCTGGCGCACTGCAGGACCAGCGGCCTGCCCGTCGGCACTTCCTCGATCCGGTCGAGGAGGTAGCCGAGTGGAATATGGCCCGCGTCCGCAAGGCGGCCCGCCTCCCACTCTGCCTGACCGCGCACGTCGAGCACCGCCACACCGTTCTTCTCCCGCCGGTGCGCGAGCTCCTCCGGAGTGATGAGCGGCGTATGGTTGTACGCCCGGCCATCCTTGCCCCACGCCGCGATCGCATCCGAGCCGAACCACCCCGCTGCCCCGTCGAGACCAATCATCGCCAGGTCGCGCAACGCCTCGTGGAGCCGATCGGGGGAATCGCCACTCACCAACAGGTAGAACGGCTCCTCGTACGAAAGAAGCCATCCCGCCCAGGTCGTGAACGAGCGGTCGAGGGGGATGTGGATGGTGCCGGGAATGTGGCGTGCAATGAACGCCTCGCTGGGACGGGCGTCCACGACGGTGGCGCCGGCGGCGAGCAGTTCAGGGAGGCGAGCCCCATCGACTCGCGGCGGCTGGCGCAGTCCACCGAGGATCGGCGGGCCGTCGCGGTTGAGCCGCTTCATCTCGGCGAAGTACTTGGGCGGTTCGGGCTGGCCGGCGAGCACCTGGGCCACGAACTCCTCTTCGGTCGCGGCGCCGAAGGCCCAGTTGAAAAGCTTCTCGTACCCGACGGTGCTCTGCGGCACCGCACTCATCCCCTTGCCGCACGCGGAGCCGGCGCCGTGACCGGGCCAGACCTGCAAATGGTCGGGCAGGCTCCGGAACTTGGCCAGGCTCTTCCACAGTGCCCGGGCAGCGCCGTCCGCGGAGCCCGCCACCTTCGCCGCCTTCTCGAGCAGGTCGGGTCGGCCGACGTCGCCGACAAATACAAAATCGCCGGTGACGATGCCCATCGGGCCAGTGGCGCCTGCGGTGTCCGTCACCACGAACGAGAGGTGTTCGGGGGTGTGCCCCGGCGTATGGAGGACATCAAAGCGGATGTTGCCGACCATGAAGTGGTCCTGATCGTGGAGCAGCACTGCCCCGCCCTGCTCTGCGAAGGCGTACTGCCAGCCGGGCCCGCCCTCGTCGGAGAGGTACATCACCGCTCCGGTGACGTGCGACAGTTCGCGGGTGCCGGAGAGGAAGTCGGCGTGGATGTGCGTCTCCGTCGCGTGGGTGATCCGGAGTCCCTCATCCTCGGCGGCGCGCACGTACTGCGCGACGTCCCGGTTCGGATCGATCACCATCGCCTCGCCGGTCGCGGCGCAACCGATCAGGTAGCTGGTCTGGGCGAGGGTGTCGTCGTAGAAGCGCTGGAAGAACATGGTCAGGGTTCCAAGAGAGGGTCAGGCCTGCCCGAGCAGGCTCGTGAGGAGAATGGCGGAGCCGACGACGACCAGCAAGACCGCAAATCCCCTGCGGAGATTGCCGGGGCTCACCTGCCGGCCGAGCCGGGTGCCGATGAAGACGCCGACGATGGCGAGCGCCGTGAAGGCCGCCACGATACCCATGTCAATCTCCACCTTCCCCCAGTACCCCGCAAACCCCGATGCCGAGTTCAGCGCGATGACACCGAGCGAGGTGCCGACGGCCTCCTTGACCGGCACCCCGAGGAGGAGCACGAGTGCCGGCACGATGAGGAAACCACCACCCACCCCGACCAGCCCGGTCAGGATCCCCACGGCACCGCCGATCAATGCGACCAGCAGGATGTGCGGGCGGGCGGGCGCGGCGGCATCGGAGGGCCGTCCCCGCCACATGAAGAAGGCGGCCACCAGCATCGTCACGGCGAAAAGGACCAGTTGGGCAATGGAGGGGACGAGGAGGGCGAGCCGCGCGCCGAGAAAGGTGCCCAGCATGGCGACCGGCGCGAAGGTGAGCACGGCGCGCCCGTTGAGTTCCCCGGCCTGCAGCCGGCCGAGCGCGCCGGCGCCGCTGGTGACGCCGACCACGGCCAGGCTCATCGCGATGGACGACTTCACGCCATACCCGAGGATGTAGTGAAAGATCGGAACGGTAAGCACCGAGCCGCCGCCGCCGAGCAGCCCGAGGGAGATGCCGATGATGAGGGCGAGGGACAGGCCGAGGAGGGGCATGGGGCAAATCTATCAGGAACGCGGGATGGCGGGATAGGTGGAATATTCTTATATTACCAGTTAGTTGTGTAGCGATTATCCAGGAGGGATCCATGGCGGAACTCAGCGACTCCAACGCCTCGGCCATCGCCGAGCGGTTCAAGGCCCTCGGGGAGCCAATGCGGCTCCGGCTGCTGCAGGCGCTGCGCGGGGGGGAGTGCTCGGTGGGAGAACTGGCCGAGCGGACCGGTGGCGGCCAGGCCAACGTCTCGAAGCACCTGCAGGTACTGCTGCAGCAGGGCTACGTGGACCGCCGGAAGGAAGGAACCACCAGCTGGTACCGGATCACCGACCCGCAGGTGTTCACGATGTGCGAGCTGGTCTGTGGCGGGCTGGAGGAGGAGCTCAATCGCAAGAAGAAGCTCCTCCGCCGCCGCAAGTAGACGTCAGGCCTGTTTCGGCACACACCCGAAGAGGCCAATCCTGCCCAGGATCCGCTCCAGCGGGCAGAAGCCCGGTGAGGCTGGACTGAAAGAGGTTGAATCCCACGAAGGCGGTGAACGCGAAGAACGCGGGGTGCACCCAGTATCCAAGCATCACCGAAGCCAGCACGAAGAGCCCGGCAATCCGCCGGATCAGCGCATCATTGCACATCAATCGTCTCCAATGTCAACAGAATGAATCAACGGGAAGCACGGCGATATGCAGCCGCTCTCCCGGGGGAAACTCCGCCGCACGGCACTTGGTGCCGGCGGATACCGCCACTGCATCTTCCACCACCGCGAAGCAGACCGTCACCGTCCCCGGCCAGGCCCGCGTGTTGCTGCGCGGCCCGCTGAGCCCGTGGCCGGTCCCACCCTCGAAGCAGGTATGTCCTTGCACACCCGCCGCCTCGAGCAGCGCGGTCACGCGGCCCGGATCGGCACCGCCATACGTCAGCATCAACATTTTCATGACGAGGCTCCTTCGCGGCGCTTGAGCTCCCAATAGAGGAGGGGCACCACCACCATGGTGAGCAGTGTGGCCACGATGGCGCCGCTCATCAGCGCCACCGCCAGGCCCTGGAAGATCGGATCGAGCACCATCACAATCCCGCCGATGACAACGGCGGCAGCGGTGAGCGCGATCGGCCGGAACCGCACCGCACCCGCCTCGAGGACCGCCTCCCGGAGCGTCCGCCCTCGCGCCTCCGCCAGCTGGATGAAGTCCACCAGCAGGATCGAGTTCCGCACGATGATCCCCGCCAGCGCGATCATCCCGATCATCGAGGTGGCGGTGAAGAAGGCTCCGGTGAGGGCGTGCCCAGGGAGGATGCCGATCAGTGTGAGCGGAATCGGCGCCATGATGACGAGGGGAATCTTGAACGACTGGAACCACCCGACCACCAGCACATAGATGAGGACCAGCACCGCGGCAAAGGCGAGGCCGAGGTCGCGGAAGACCTCGATGGTCACCTGCCACTCGCCGTCCCACTTCATCGCCGTCTCGTCGAGCCGATCGGGCGCCGTCGCGTTGTAGCGCGCGATGGTCGCCCCGTTCACTTCGACGGTGTCGAGTGCCTTGTTCATGGCGAGAATCGCGTACACCGGCGACTCGATGGTGCCGGCCACGTCGCCGGTCACGTAGATGACGGGACGGAGGTTCTTTCGCATCCGGAGCGGCGAGCGGGTAGCGGAGTCCACCGTGACGAACCGCCCCAGCGGCGTCGGGCCTCGCGGCGTGGCCACCGGCACCGCCAGCAGCGCCTCCACACTGCTCCGGTTCGTCAGGCCCAGGCGCGGCACGATCGAGACACCCTCGCGCGCCGTCGGCACACTGGCCAGCCCGGCGTCGGCGCCGGAGAGTGCCATCGTCAGCACCTGCGCCACCTGCTCGACCGTCACACCCGCCTCGGCGGCGCGCACCCGGTCCACGCGGAAGGCACGCTTGGCCTGCGGCGCCTCGACGGTCCAGTCCACGTCCACGACACCCGGCGTGGACTCCATCACCGCCTTGACCTTGGTGGCCGCGAGGAGTCGGGTGCTGTCGTCGGCGGCGTACACCTCCGCGACCAGCGTCGAGAGCACCGGTGGACCGGGGGGAATCTCGGCGATCTTGGCGTTGGCGCCGAAGCTCCGTGCGATCGAGTCCACGGCAGGCCGCACGGCGACGGCGATGTCGTGACTCTGCCGACTCCGCTCCCCCTTGGGGAGGAGATTCACCTGCACGTCGGCGACGTTGGCGCCGCGGCGCATGAAGTAGTGCCGCACCAGGCCGTTGAAGTTGAACGGCGCCGAGGTCCCGGCGTAGGTCTCCGTGCTGACGACTTCCGGCACCGTCCGCAGATAGGCGGCCACCGCGCCAGCCGCCGCGTTGGAGGTCTCCAGCGTTGCGCCCTCGGGGAGATCGAGCACCACCTGGAATTCCGACTTGTTATCGAAGGGAAGCATCTTCACTTCGACCAGCTTGACCGCCACGAGTCCCATGGAGACCAGGAGGAGCGCGACGACCCCACCGTAGAACGCCATCCGGCGACGCGGAATGTCCATCAGCGGCGTCATGATGCCGGTGTAGAACTTCGCGAAGCTCGACAGTTCTTCCGGCTCGTGCGCGCGGTCGGGCATCTTGGGCCCGGGGGCCACATGTCCCTTGAGGAGCCGCAGCGCCAGGTAGGGGGTGATGATGAACGCCACCGCGAGCGAGGCCAGCATTGCCGCCGACGCGCCAACGGGGATGGGGCGCATGTAAGGACCCATCAGCCCCGAGACGAACGCCATCGGCAGGATGGCCGCGATGACGGTGAAGGTGGCGAGAATGGTCGGATTGCCGACTTCGTCCACGCCCTCGACCGCCGCGACGTCGGGGGCGCGGTCACCCATCTGGAGGTGACGGTAGATGTTCTCCACCACCACGATGGCGTCGTCCACCAGGATGCCGATGGAGAAGATCAGCGCGAAGAGGGTGATGCGATTGAGGGAGTACCCCAGCGCGTAGTAGACGAAGAGCGTGAGGGCCAGTGTGACCGGCACCGCCACCAGCACGACCAGCGCCTCGCGCCAGCCGAGGAAGAGGCCGATGAGGACGGTGACGGAGAGGGTCGCGAGGAGGAGATGCAGCATCAGTTCGTTGGACTTCTCGCTTGCCGTCTCACCGTAGTTGCGGGTGACGTCCACCAGCACATCGGCGGGGAGGAGCCGGCTCCGCGCCTCATCCACCCGCGCCAGCGCGGCGTGGGCGATGTCGGTCGCGTTGACGCCGGGCCGCTTGGCCACGGCGATGGTCACCGCCTGTTCCCCGCCCTCGCCCCGCGCAGCGTGCATCACGTAGTCGGTCGCTTCGGCGGGGGCCTCGGTGACGGTGGCCACATTGCGGAGGTAGACGGGACCGCGCCGGTTGGCGACGACGACATCGCCGGCGTCCTTCGCGGAGCGGATCGGCGCGCCGACGGTCACGAGGAAGACCTCGTTGGCGGAGGCGAATTCACCGGCCGGGAGCCGCACATTGGCAGCGCGAAGCGCCTGCATGACCTCGCCGGGGGTCACGCCGCTCCCTGCCAGGCGGGCGGGGTCGAGCGTCACGCGCAGCTGCGTCGGTTCGCCGCCGATGAGGTCGATCCGTGCGAGATCGGGAATGGTGGAAAGCTCATCCGCCAGGTGCGTCGCCATGGCGCGCAACTCATCGGAGCCGTAGCCACCGCCGTGGAGCGTGAGCGCCAGGATCGGCACATCGTCGATACCATGCGGCTTGATCATCGGCGGCATGGCACCGGGAGGAGCCTGGTCCGCCGCGGAGCCGATCTTGTTGAAGACGCGACTGGTGGCGAGGTCCTGGTTCTCACCCACCTTGAAGCGTACCGTGACCAGCGTCATCGACTCGCTGGCCATGGCGTAGACGTACTCCACGCCAGGAACCTCCCACATCAACTTCTCGATGGGGCGGGTGAGGAGGTTCTCGACTTCCTCGGGGGAGGCGCCAGGCATCACGGCGATGACATCGATCATCGGCACCGAGATCTGCGGCTCCTCCTCGCGCGGCGTGGCGAGGATCGCCAGCGTCCCCACCGCGAGCGACGCAAGTGTGACCAGCGGAGTCAGTTTCGAGCGCAGGAATGCCTGCGCCATCCGTCCGGCGATGCCCATGATCAGCGCTCCCCGCCGGCCACCACCACGGTGTCACCCGCCGCGAGGCCGGAGTACACCTCGGTCATGCCATCGGTGGTGCGGCCGAGCTTGACCCACCGGAGGGTCGGCTGGCCATCGGTGACGGTGCGAACACCGGTCAGGTCGCCCTGGCGAACGACGGCGCCTGCCGGCACGAGGATGGCACGGCGGGTCCCGCGGGGAAGCGCCAGCGTGGCCGAACTGCCACTGAGGAAGTCACCCTTGGGGTTCGGCACCAGTGCATTGACGGTGTAGAGATTGGGCCCGGAGGGCACCACGCCCTCCACCTTCGCGTCCACGCTCACGTCACCAATGATGGCGGTGACGGTGGTGCCGGCCTTGAGGCCGCGCACGGCGTCGGGCGCGGCGCTGACGGTGACCCGCAGTGTGCTCGCGTCTTCCACCGTGACCAGCGGCGCACCCGGCGCGGCAAAGGATCCCGGGTCCACGAAGCGATGCGTCACCACGCCGGAGAACGGTGCGCGGACCTCGGCGTACGATGCGGTGGCCGCGAGTTCGGCGGCCATCGCCTTTGCGCTCGAAACGGCGGCGGTGGCACGGGCCAGACCGGTCTCCGCCTGGTCGAGTTGCGCCCTGGTGGCGGCGCTGTCGGTATAGAGGGCGCGGATTCGGCCCGCCTGTGTGGTGGCATCGCCGTAGACCGCGCTCGCTTCCGCGAGCCCGGCCTCGACCTGGGCGCGCTTGGCGTCGAGGTCGCGGGCGTCGAGGCGGACCAGCAGCTGGCCGGAGGCGACGCGGTCCCCCTCGTGGGCCGGGACAGCCGTCACCGAGCCCATCAGCTTCGTGCTGAGGGTCGCGGCACGAACCGGGTCGGCGGTGCCGCTGGCCTCGAAGGCATCCATGACGGTCGTATCAGTGACCGCCACGGGCACGCCGCCGAGCGGCAGCTTCTCACCGGGGATGTTCTCGGCATCAGAACCACAGGCAGCCAGGGCAAGCGCCGCGAGGAGGGTTCCGGTCACGGGGATCAGCTTCCGCATCTCAATTCTCCAGGACGGTAAGCGCCATCAGGTCGGCGCCGGCAGCCTGCCGAGCCGCCGCGTCGGCGGTGATGGTCTGGTAACGGGCATCGGCAAGGCCGAGCCGGGTCTGCGTTTCCACGGCGGCGGCACTGAGGAGTTCCGCCACGGTCGCGAGGCCGCCGCCATACTTCTTGGCCACGATCCGGTGGGCCTCGGTGCCCTGCTCCACCGACACTTCGGCGATGTCGAGCCGGGCGACGGCCACCGCGAGCTGGGTGCGGGTGGCGCTCTGCTCGAGGGCGGCGCCGGCGGTAGCGGCTTCTGACATGGCGCGCGCGGCATCGGCGCGGCCCTGTGCCGCCTGGCGTCCCGCGATTTCGGAAGCGCCGGCGAAGGGCGTCCACGACGCCATGACGCCCACGGTGTAGCTGCTCTGGCCGCCGAAGAGCTGGTCGGGACTGTTCCAGTCGAGCCGGCCGAAGCCGTTGAGGCGCGGGATGTACATCGCATTGGCGCGGCGCACATCACGTTCGGCGGCCTGCACGCCGAGCTGGGCGGCGGTTACATCGAGCCGGGCGCCCAACGAGTCGCCGTACGGCAGGGCGACGAGAGCGCGAATCTGGGCCGCCGACGGCAGCGAGTCAGGGAGCACAAAGGAGGTGTCTCCCGGCTGGCCGAGCATCAGCGCCAGCTTCGCCAGGGCGATGCGGGCGTTGCCGCTGGCGCCGATGAGCTGCGCTTCCACTTGTCCCGCCTGCACTGCGGCGAGGAGCGCGTCGGACTTGGTGGCAAGCCCATTGGTGACCATCGACTCCGCCTGCTTCACGTGCGCCTTCGCGGCAGCCGTGGCGGCCTCGAGGGTCCGGACCTGCTCGCGCGCGAGAATGGCGCCGAAGTACGCACGGGTCACGTCCACCCGGGTGGTCTCACGGGTCCAGCCTGCCCCGGCGTCTGCCGCGGCACCGGCGCTCGACGCGGCGGCCTTGCCGAACCAGGCGTCGGCGTTGATCAGCGGCACTTCCGCGACCAGCCCCCCGTTCCAGTTGGTGACCGCGTCGGGATAGTTGAGGCTTGCGGGGTTGAAGGAGGCCATCGAGACACCCCGCTGCTGCAGGGTGAAGCCGAAGGCGCCCAACGGGTTATCGGTCTGGAAGTACCCGGCTTCGGCGCGCACCGTCGGGAGGATCCCCTGGAGGGCCGCGGTGGACTGGGCCCCCTGTGCGCGGGCACCACCGGCCGCGATCCGGTTGGCGTAGGCCGCGGAATCGGCGCGCCGGAAGGCGTCGGCGAGGGTCAGGGGTGCCTGCGCACGAGCCGGGATGGCAACAGTAAGGGCCAGGGCAACAGGGATGATGGATCTCAGCATGCGATGATGTCCTTGGTTGGGCGTCGGTGCCCCTTCATTATTCTACAACTATATAGTTGAATATGGAAGATGTCAACTCCCGCCGGGGAGGAGAGAGAAGGGGGACTTGGGACGGGGGACCGGGGACTGGGGACTGCCGTCACCCCAGCGAAGGCAGGCGTCCAGTGGATTCACACAGGAGACGAAGGAAGGCCGGAATTCAGGGAGGGTCGGAAGAACTGCGTGGTGGGCGTGTCGGCCCCCACAAAGTCGGTCTTCCGGCATTCCCTCCCCTCCGGCATTCCCTCGTCTCAGTCCCTCCATGACATGGAGAGGGGGGACGCCCGGGGAACGCGGTGCTATATCTTTCCGGCATGACGGAACGCGAGGTGCCGGGGACGGTCCGGCTCGACAAGTGGCTGTGGGCGGCGCGGTTCTACAAGACTCGCGCACTGGCGGTCGAGGCTATCGACGGCGGGAAGGTGGACGTCAACGGGCAGGGCGCCAAACGCTCCAAGGCGGTGCGGGTGGGGGACCGGATCCAGTTCCGGCAGCCCCCCTATGAATGGGATGTGAAGGTCCGGGGGCTCAGCGAACGGCGAGGCCCGGCAAGCGTGGCCGTCACCCTCTACGAGGAGACTCCGGCGAGCCGCTCGGCGCGTGAAGCGTTGGCGCTCCGGCTCAAGGCGATGCCGCCCCCGCTGTTCCAGGAGAAGGGGAAGCCGAACAAGAAGCAGCGGAGGGAGATTGAGAGGTACAAGAGGGGGGAGTAGGCGGGGAAGCTATTTCACCTCACCCCCTGTCCCCCTCTCCATGATATGGAGAGGGGGACAGGGGGTGAGGTGAGGCTGCCTGACTAACTCCACCCACAGCCTCTCCCATTTCTTGCCCACCTTGACCGCCTCGTTACTTCGAACCCGGCGTGGTGTGAATCAGTGGCTCTCGCCGGCCACGCCGAGGGGCAGGAGCGAGTCCCGCAGCGGCCGCGGCACGTGCACGGTGCCAGGGAGCAGCTGATCGATAGTCCCCTCGACCCGGGCGGGGGCGGTGACGTCGCCCGATCGAGTCCTCGTGGCCGCCGGATGACCTCAGCGCGATACGTGGCCGGCAGAATCAGGTACTGGCTCCGCTCGGGATACTGGTCCCGCAGCGCCAGCGGATCGAGGCCGAAGTCGATCGCCATGAGGCGCGTTGCCGTGGTATGCCAACATCAGCAGCGGCTTCGCTTCTGGCGGGAGTGCAGCCATCCCGGCCGTGCGCATCGCCGCCGCCGAGTCGGCTGCCGCCTGCTCGATGCCCACCACCGCTCCCACGCCGGTCCGGCCAGCTCGAGTACGACGTAGCCGGGGCGGGTGGGCTCGCATCCAGCCACGGTGTGCGTGTAGTGTCGTCGGCGGCGGGGAGGTCGCGCGCGCCGAGCGCCTCGAGCCGCGCGCGGTTGAACCAGGTCTTCCCATCCGGCCCCGGCGCCATCTGCCACGACAGGCGGAGGTTCACGAACTCCTCGGCGCCCTCCGACTGATTCCCCCAACTCTGCAGCTCACGCTCACTCAGGCGGACAACGGCGTCCGGGTTGCCGGCGCGGTTCCGCATCGCGCCGCCCAGGATGGCCGCATTGGCCACCAGGAGAACAGCGGCGGCCGCGAGGAGGCCACGGTTCGTCATGGGGCCTCCCCGATCCGCGTCTTGAGCCGCTTGAGCAGGAGCATCACGGCGACGGCGATGCCGCCGAGGACCAGGAAGAAGAGCCAATTCGGCATCCAGTCCCACCACCAGTCCACGGCCTTGACGAAGATGAGTGCCGTGAACGCGACGACACCGATATTCGTGACCTCATTCCATCCCTTCCGGATGCCGCCCCAGATGGCGAGGCCCGCCGCCAGGAACCCGAAGAACTGGTAGACGACGGCCACCCCTTCGGCGGCGAGGGGGAGGACGCTGCCCCGCCCGCTCGCCGCCAGGCCGGTGACGATGTAGAACAGGACGACGCAGGCCGAAGACCCGATAGACCCAGCAGAAGCCCTCGGTCAGCGGCCGATGCCGGACCAGGCCGAGCCCTGCCGCGAGGGCCGCCGCCGGCAGGAACAGTTCGGAGCGGATGAACGCGCTGGTCCAGTAGAGGCCGCCGAGGGTGGCGAGCGCACCCGCCATCCAGACGGTCCCCGTGACGAGGGCGGCCACGAGCAACAGCCGCAGGCCATATCCGTAGGCCAGCGCGGCTGCGAAGACGGCCCAGACCAGAAACTCCCAGGGTGACAGCGCGACATTGTAGACCTGGAGCAGCGTCGCGACGTCGGTAACGAAGGCGGCGAATGCCACCATCGCCGCGAGCCCGGCGAAGTAGAGGGTCTTCTCGCGCCGGGCGGCGAAGCTCGGTGAGCGCGAGCGCCGTCGCGGTGGCGAGGGTGAGGAGCGCGACCTGCACGCCAGTGGTCAGCCCGCCCCAGAAGCGCTCCACGAAGAGCACCACCGCGATGCAGATGGCGAGCGCGCCGAGAAAGGAGGCGAAGCGGAGGCCGAGGGCGAGCTGGCGGTCGGATGTGGTGGTGGACACGTCGTACTGGCGGGCGAGTTCGCGAGGAGTTGCTCGTGGTGCTGCGCGATGCGCTGGCGCTGGGCGTCGTCGAGGACTCCACCCAGCTCGGATTCGAGTTCGGCGAGTTCCTCCTGAAAGGCGCGGACCCGGTCGGCCCGCGCCTGGGCATCCATCCGTCCTGCCATGGTGCCTCCTCTTTATGCCTCCTGGCCCTGCTTCACGTAGATCTCGCCGCCGCGGCGACGGAACTCCACCGATTTTTCTTCCAGCGCGGCCGCGTACTCCCGCACATCCTGGGTGATCTTCATCGAGCAGAACTTCGGCCCGCACATCGAGCAGAAGTGCGCCACCTTGGCGCCGTCCGAGGGGAGCGTCTCGTCGTGGAAGGCGCGGGCGGTGACGGGATCGAGCGCGAGGTTGAACTGGTCTTCCCAGCGGAAGTCGAAGCGCGCCTTGCTGAGCGCGTCGTCCCAGGCCTGCGCATTGGGGTGACCCTTGGCGAGGTCGGCGGCGTGCGCCGCAATCTTGTAGGCGATGACACCGGCCTTCACGTCGTCGCGGTCGGGGAGGCCGAGGTGTTCCTTCGGCGTCACGTAGCAAAGCATGGCGGTGCCGTACCAGCCGATCATCGCCGCACCGATGGCGGAGGTGATGTGGTCGTAGCCGGGCGCGATGTCGGTGGTGAGCGGCCCGAGGGTGTAGAACGGCGCCTCGCCGCACCACTCGAGCTGCTTGTCCATGTTCTCCTTGATCAGGTGCATCGGCACGTGGCCGGGGCCCTCGTTCATCACTTGCACGTCGTGCTTCCAGGCGATCTTGTTCAGTTCCCCCTGCACCTTGAGCTCGGCGAACTGCGCCTCGTCATTAGCGTCCTTGATGGAGCCGGGACGGAGCCCGTCACCCAGCGAGAAGGAGACGTCGTAGGCCGCCATGATCTCGCAAATCTCGTCGAAGTGGGTGTAGAGGAAATTCTCCTTGTGATGCGACAGGCACCACTTCGCCATGATCGACCCGCCGCGCGAGACGATGCCGGTCAGCCGCTTCGCGGTCATCGGCACGAACCGGAGCAGCACCCCGGCGTGCACGGTGAAGTAGTCCACCCCCTGCTCCGCCTGCTCAATCAGGGTGTCCCGATAGGCCTCCCAGGTGAGGTCCTCGGCGACGCCGCCGACCTTTTCGAGTGCCTGGTAAATCGGCACCGTGCCGATGGGGACGGCGCTGTTTCGCAGGATCCACTGCCGGGTCTCGTGAATGTTCTTGCCGGTGGAGAGGTCCATGACTGTGTCGGCGCCCCAGAGGGTGGCCCAGCGGAGCTTCTCGACCTCATCCTCGATCACGCTCTTCACGGCAGAATTGCCGATGTTGGCGTTGATCTTCACCGCGAAGCCGCGACCGATGATCATCGGCTCGATTTCCGGGTGGTTGATGTTGGCGGGGATGATGGCGCGCCCGCGGGCGACCTCGTCACGAACGAACTCGGGGCTCATCCCTTCCCGGAGGGCGACGAACTCCATTTCGGGAGTCACCTCGCCCCGCCGGGCAAAGTGGAGTTGGGTGACGGGGCCGCGGCCGCGGTAGACCGGGCGCTGGAGGGAGGCCGGGATCAGTCCGTTCTGGACCCCGGCTTCCGCCGGGGTGACGACCTGGCGCTCCACATCGCGCTCGACGATCCATGGCAGGCGTGGAGTGGGGAGCCCCTGGCGGACGTCGTGTCCCTGCGGGCCGCTGGTGTCGTAGACGCGGAGTGGGGGCTCGCCATCGGAGAGCAGAATCTCCCGCACCGGCACGTGAATGCCGCGGCTCCCCTCGAGGGTGACCTTGCGGGAGTTGGGAAAGGCGTCAGAAAAAGAGGTGGCAGTCATGCCGCGCTCCCTTCGCCGGTATGAGCCGGATCAGGTTCCAAGGGTATCGTCTCAATCCGTCGCGCCGACGTGCGCGGGGATGCCCCTGGCGGTGTCACTGAAGGGTAATACAACGGCGGGGAAGCGGGAAACCTGCCCCACTTCTGTCATTGCGAGGCCACGCAGTGGCCGAAGCAATCTCGGGCTGGGAATCGCATGGCTGAGATTGCTTCGTCGGCCCCTCTGGGGCCTCCTCGCAATGACAGAAATCCCGGGCGAGGCCTTTCCTCAGTCCGCGACCCTCAGTCCTCGAAGCTGTCCCCGATCCACTTTGCCGAGATGGGTCCGCGGGAAGTCGTCCAGGAATTCGACCTCGCGAGGGCGCCTTGTAGGCCTCCAGCCGCTCGCGGACGAAGGCCTTCAACTCCTCATCAAGCCCGGCAGTATTCTTCTTCGCGATCACGAAGGCGTGCGGCTTGGTGAGCCCCTGCCCGTCCACCACCCCCACCACCACCGCCTCTTTCACCGCGGGATGTTGCAGGAGGCAATTCTCCACCTCCTGCGGCGCCAGCCAGCGCCCGCCCACCTTGAGCATGTCGTCGCCGCGGCCGCAGTAGGTGAAGTACCCGTCGGCGTCACGGCGGATCATGTCCCCCGAGACATACCACTCCCCCTGGAAGGCCTGCGCCGTCTTCTCCATCTGCTCCCAGTACCCGATGGCGCGGGCGTTTCCCCGCACCCGGAGCCAGCCGACCTCGCCGTCGGGGAGGGAATTGCCGTCGTCGTCGGTCACCCGCACCTCGAACCCCTCGACCACCGTCCCCATGGTGCCGGGCCGCACCGCGCCCGGCCGTGCCGAAATGAAGATGTGCCACATTTCCGCCGTGCCGAGCCCGTCGAGCAGCTCCACGTCGAACTCGGCCTTCCACCGCGCATACAGCTCCGCCGGCAGCGCCTCTCCCGCCGACGTGGCGAGCCTGAGCGAGGAGAGGTCGGCGTCGGCCGCGGCGGGATGATTCACCATATGATTGACCATCGTGGGCACGTTCACGAGGACCGTGGGGCGGTGCTTCCGGATCTCGTCGAAGAGGAGTTCGGGCGTCGGCTTGTCGGGGAAGAGGACACTCCGGGCTCCCACCGAGAAGGGGAAGAAGAGGTTTGTCCCCATGGCGTAGCCGAAGAAGAGTTTGGGCACCGAGATGGTGACATCGTCTTCCGTGAGACCGAGGACTCCCTGCCCGTAACACGCCGTTGTATGGGCAAAGCTCTTGTGACTCTGCAATACGGCCTTCGGCTGCCCGGTGGTGCCGCCGGAAAAGAGCCAGATGCAGGCGTCGTCGCGGTGGCTGGGGAAGGTGGCCAGCTCCAGCGACTGGGCGTCGAGCCGGCGGTCAAGCGTCTCGGTGCCGACCACCATCAATTCGGCCAGGAGGGGCGCCTCGGCGCGCGCCACCTCGAACGCCTCGCGGTTGTCCTGGTGGACGAAGGCGACGCGGGCGCGGGTGTACTGGTAGAAATAGGCGATGGCCTCGGGTTTGAGGTCCGGGTTGACCATCACCACCACTGCCCCGATCTTCAAGATGCCGAACAGCGCCGCCACGAACTCCGGCCCGTCGGGCAGGGCGATGATGACCCGCTGCTCCGGCATCACCCCCGCCTCCCTGAGCAGGTTGCCGTAGCGGTTGGCCATGTCCTGCACGTCCCGATAGCTCCAGGTCCGCTGATCGGTCACCAGCGCCACGCGCGACCCGCGCCCCTCGCGGATGCGCGCATCGAGCAGGTGATCGGCGATATTGAAGCGCTCCGGCGGTTCAAACGTCACGAGCGGACTCCCGGATGGAACGAGGTTCGGATGACGGTGTGCTGGCTCGCCACTGCAACATACGAAGAGGTCGCGGCGCTGGACCGCTCGCGGGCGGTGGCCATCGTGCCGCTGGGCGCCACCGAGGCGCACGGCCCCCACCTGCCGCTCTCGACCGACGTGATCATCGTCGAGGCGATGGCCCGGGTCGGCGCGGAGCGCCTCTCCAGGCAGGGGGCGACGGCGGTCGTGCTCCCCACTGTCGCCCTGACCCCTGCGCCGTTCGCCGCGGCCTTTCCCGGCACCCTCGGCGTGCGCCCGGCGACCCTCGTGGCGCTCCTCGAAGATGTCGCCGACGGGCTCGCCGCCCAAGGGTTCACCCGGATGGTCGTGGTGAGCGCCCACCTCGACCCGGAGCACCTCGGCGCCGTCACCGAGGCGCTCGAGACGATCCGCGCCGACGGAATGCGGGTGGCGTTCCCCAACCTCGCGCGGAAACCGTGGTCGCTGCGGCTGGGCGAGGAATTCCAGACCGGCGCCTGCCATGCCGGCCGCTTCGAGACCTCCATCGTGATGGCCGAGCGGCCCGAGCTGGTGCGCGACGTCCGCAAGGACCTGCCGCCGAACCCGAACTCGCTCTCGGTGGCCATCCACGCCGGCCGGCACACCTTCGCCGAGGCGGGAGGACCGCGCGCCTATTTCGGCTGGCCCGCCGATGCCACCGCCGCTGAGGGCCAGGAGCTGATCGAAACGCTGGGTGCCATTCTCGAAGAAGCCGCCCTTCCCCTGCTCCACGATGATTGAGAGAGTACCCTGATGCGACTCGAAGGCAAGACGGCGGTGGTGACGGGAGGGGGCCAGGGGATCGGCGCGGCGGTCGCTCGCGCGCTGGCCGGCGCCGGAGCGTCCGTGCTGGTGTCCGGCCGGACACTCAGCAAGCTCGAGGTCTTCGCGAACAAGTTGCGCAAGGAGGGCCGGAGCGTCTGGGGAGCGGCGTGCGACGTCAGCGACCCCGCCGCCATCACCCGGCTGGCCGCGGTCGCGAAGGAGAAGCTGGGGCCGGTGGACATCCTGGTGAACAACGCCGGCATCGCGGAGTCGGCGTCGATCATGCGCACCAGCCTGGAGGACTGGGAGAAGATGCTCCGGGTCAACGCGACCGGCGCCTTCCTCTGCCTGCAGGCATTCCTCCCCGACATGCTGGAGCGGAAGTGGGGACGAGTGGTGAACGTCGCCAGCGTGGCTGGGCTCGAGGGAGCACGGTACATCTCCGCCTATGTGGCGAGCAAGCATGCACTGGTCGGGCTGACGCGGGCTGCCGCGGCGGAACTGAAGGGGACCGGCGTCACTGTCAACGCCGTCTGCCCCGGGTACGTGGACACGCCGATGACCGACACCACGATCGCAAACATCGTGCGGAAGACGGGGAAGACCGCTGACGAAGCACGCGCCGCCCTGCTCGCCACGATGCCGGGGGGACGGATCATATCACCTGAGGAGGTCGCCGCGGTGGTGCTGGCACAGATCACCGACGAAGCGGGCGACCGCAACGGAGAGGCCGTCATCATCGACGGCAGGGAGGCGTAGCGTGAGCTTGGACATCATCAACCCTCGCGGCCAGCCGAAGGGCTGGAACGACGGACTCCTGGCCCCGGCCGGGGGGCGGACCCTCTTCGTGGCGGGCCAGACGGCGAGCGATGCCACCGGAAAGGTCCACCCCGCGGATTTCGTCGCCCAGTTCAAGTTGGCGCTGACCAATTCACTGGCGGTGGTGCGCGCCGCCGGTGGGCAGCCAAGCGACATCGCGCGAATGACTGTCTACGTGCTCGACATGGAAGGGTACCGTGAGGCGCGCCGTGCGCTGGGCATGGTCTGGAAGGAGCTGATGGGGCGACACTACCCCGCCATGGCACTGGTGCAGGTGTCGGCGCTGCTCGACGAACACGCGCTGCTCGAGATGGAGACCACCGCCGTGATCCCTGCGCAGGCCGGGGGGCCCGCATGACGATTTCCCCGAAGTCATTTCTCTACGCCCTCGATGACGCCACCGGCGTGGCGACCATCACCCTCAACCGCCCCGACAAGCTCAACGCGCTGACCTTCGAGGTCTATCGCGAGCTGACCGATACCTTCGGCCAGCTGGGCGACGAGCCTGGTGTGCGGTCGGTGATCATCACCGGAGCCGGTCGGGCGTTCTGCTCCGGCGGCGATGTCGAGGACATCATCGGGCCACTGCTCGAGATGGAGATCGACGAACTCCGCGCCTTCACCCGGCTCACCTGCGACCTGATCCTGTCCATCCGCCGCTGCCCCCGCCCCGTCGTCGCCGCGCTGAACGGCACGGTGGCCGGCGCCGGCGCCGTCATCGCGTCGGCGTGCGACTTCCGCGTGGCCAACGAGAAGGCGAAGATCGCCTACCTCTTCGTGCGGGTCGGGCTCTCCGGCGCCGACATGGGGGCGGCGTGGCTGCTTCCACGGCTCGTGGGGCACAGCATGGCTACCGAGATGCTGATGCTGGGCGAGTTCACCTCCCCCGCGCGGGCGAAGGAGATCGGCCTCTACCACCAGGTCGTCGAAGGCGACGTGATGCCGGCCGCCACCGCCTTGGCCGAGAAGCTGGCACGGGGACCGAGGGAAGCGCTCGCCGCCACCAAGGAAGCCATCGACCTCGAGGCGGAACTCGACCTGGAGTCGGGACTCGACCACGAGGCGGAGGCGCAGGCCCAACTGATGCTCGGCCCCGACTACATGGAGGGGTACGCGGCGTTCACCGAGAAGCGGGACCCGAAGTTCCCATGAGACCAGACCCCGAGGCGGTCGCCGCCTTCCTGGAGCCGCACCACGCCGACGTCGCGGCCACCGTGGGTGCGTTCGGTCGGGAAGTGCTGGCCGATCATCCCGATCCCGACACCGACAAGGCGGCGCGCACCCGAGCCCGCGCGCTTGGTGCCGCTCCTGGCCGAGGCCGGGCTGGGCGAGGCGGTGGTGACGCTCGACCTCCGTGCGGTAGCGCTGATCCGTGAGGGGCTGGCCTATCACTCGCCGCTCGCCGACGAGGTGTACGCCCTGCAGGCGCTCGGTTCGTTGCCGATCCGCCTCAGTACAAACGAGGAGATGCAGCGGAACTGGCTCCCGCTCATCGACGGCGGCCGGGTGATGTGCGGCTTCGCGATGACGGAACCGGAGGCGGGGTCGGATGTCGGCTCGATGACGACGACCGCGACGCTGGAAGGCAAGGAGTGGGTCCTCGAGGGCCGGAAGGCCTTCATCTCGAACGCCGGCATCGCCGACATGTACACCGTGTTTGCCTCGACCGATCCGTCGAAAGGGGCCAAGGGGATCTCGGCGTTCGTGGTACCGGCCGACAGCCCCGGCCTCCGCTTTGCCGGCGCGCAGGTGATGAGCGCCCCGCACCCGCTCGGCGAACTCATATTCGAGCGCTGCCGCATTCCGGCCGGGCAATATTCTCGGGGAGCCGGGCCGAGGATTGGGGCTCGGGCTCGCCACGCTGGATCGACTCCGCGCCACGGTCGGTGCCGCCGCCTGCGGCATGGCGGCGCGCGCGCTCGACGAGGCGGTGGCGCACGTCAAGGAACGGAAGCAGTTCGGGAAGGCGCTCGCCGATTTCCAGCTGACGCAGGACCGGATCGCGCAGATGGCCACCGAGCTCCACGCGGCGCGGCTGCTGGTCTATCGCGCGGTGTGGGCCAAGGACCGGGGGGCGGAGCGGGTCACCCTCGAGTCGGCGATGGCGAAGAGCTACGCCACCGAGGCGGCGCAGCGGATCGTGGACGGTGCGGTGCAGTTGCTGGGCGGGCGCGGCGTACTCGCCTCGCACCCGGTGGACAAGCTCTATCGCGCGGTGCGGTCGCTTCGCATCTATGAGGGGACGACCGAGATCCAGCGGCTCCTGATCGCCAGGGAAGTGCTGGGCGGCGCATGAAGGTCGCCATCATCGGCGGGGGACCGGGGGGACTCTACCTGGCCATCCTGCTTCGTCGTGCCAATCCCGATCCACCCAGGTCACCGTCTACGAGCGGAACCGGATCGAGGACACCTTCGGATTCGGCGTCGTGCTGTCCGACGCCACCGAGGGGATCCTCGCCGAGGCGGACGACGTGACCCATGCGGCGATGTCGGCGGTGATGCACCGCTGGGGCGACATCGACGTCCACATCAACGGCGAGTGCATCACCTCCGGCGGCCACGGCTTCAGCGGCGTTTCCCGCAAGGTGCTGCTCGAGATCCTCTTCGAGCGCGCCAAGGCGCTGGGTGCGCGGGTGCTGGAGCTGACCGAGGCGCCACCGGTGGAGGAACTGCTGGCCACGCACGACCTGGTGGTCGCGGCGGACGGCGTCAACAGCGCCGATCCGCGAAGCGCGCGCCGAGGCCTTCGGCGCCACCGTGGACATGCGCCCCAACCGGTTCGTCTGGCTCGGCACGACGCGCCCCTTCCCCAGCTTCTTCTTCTCCTTCCGGCAGAACGCGCACGGCCTCTGGCGGGCGCATGCCTACCAGTACGCCGAGGGGGAGTCGACGTTCATCGTGGAAACGACGGACGCGGCGTGGCGGGCGGCGGGGCTGGAGGAGGGCGACGAGGCGGCGACGATCGCGTACTGCGAGGCGCTCTTCAAGGAGGAGCTCGAGGGGCACCGGCTCATCGCCAACCGCAGCATCTGGCGGCAGTTCCCGACGGTCAAGTGCCGCAACTGGTCCGACGGCCGGCTGGTCCTGCTGGGCGACTCGGCGCACACGGCGCACTTCTCGGTGGGGAGCGGCACCAAGCTCGCCATGGAGGACGCCATCGAGCTGAGCCGGGTGCTGCAGGGAGCGACCGATGTGGCCGCCGCCCTCAAGACCTACGAGACGGAGCGACGGCCCGGCGTCGAGAGTGTGCAGCGCGCCGCGCAGGCGAGCCTCGAGTGGTTCGAGGCGACGGAACGCTATGACGACCTGGAGCCGCTGCAGTTTGCCTACAGCCTCCTGACCCGCAGTCTCCGCATCACGCACGAAAACCTCCGCACCCGCGACCCGGCATTCGTGGAGCGGGTGGAGCGGTGGTACGCCGACAAGGCGGGGGTCACAGCCGGTGAAGGGGAAGACCAGTCCCCCGCCCTTCCTGACCCCGTATCACCTGCGTGGGATGCGGCTCAGCAACCGCATCGTGGTGTCGCCGATGTGCCAGTACTCCGCCGTGGACGGGGTGCCGAACGACTGGCACCTGCAGCACCTCGCCAGCAGGGCCATCGGCGGCGCGGGGCTGGTGATGACGGAAATGACCGATGTGAGCGAGGAGGGACGGATCACCCCCGGGTGCACCGGCATCTACAACGACGCCCAGGTGGCGGGGTGGAAGCGGATCGTGGACTTCGTGCGCGCACATGCGCCCGACACCCGGATGGGAATGCAGCTGGGGCACGCGGGACGGAAGGCGGCAACGAAGCTGATGTGGGAGGGTGACAATCAGCCGCTGACAGAAGGGGCGTGGCCGATCATGTCGGCGAGCGCGATCCCCTGGAAGCCGGAGAACCAGGTGCCTCGCGCCATGACGCGCGCGGAGATGGACCGGGTGCGCGACGAGTTCGTGGAGGCCGCAGGACGGGCCGACGCCGCGGGCTTCGACCTCATCGAGATTCACCTGGCGCACGGCTACCTGCTGGCCAGCTTCATCTCCCCGCTCACCAACCGGCGCACCGACGAGTACGGCGGCTCGCTCGAGAACCGGATGCGGTTCCCGCTCGAGGTCATCCGCGCCGTCCGTGCGGCGTGGCCCGACGGACAAGCCGCTCACCGCCCGCGTCTCAGCGACCGACTGGCATCCCGACGGACTCACCGGCGAGGAATCGGTCGACGTGGCGCGCCTCATCGGTCAAGCCGGCGTCGATGCCGTGGACGTCTCAGCGGGGCAGACGATCCCCGATCAGCGTCCTATATATGGACGGGCATTCCAGACCCCGTTTGCCGACCGGATCCGGCACGAGGCCGGGGTGGCGACGATGGCGGTGGGGAACATCCAATCGCATGAAGACGTGAACGCGATCCTGGCGGCGGGGCGGGCCGACCTGGTACTGATGGCGCGGGCGCATCTCTGGGACCCGTACTGGACCCGGCACGCGGCGTACGCGCTGGGGCATCCGCTCAAGTGGCCAAAGCAGTATGAGTCGCTGGATAATTACAACGCGAGGATCTAAGGCCGCCTCCTTCGCCTCACCCCCTGTCCCCCTCTCCATGATATGGAGAGGGGGGACGCCCGGCCGTCACCCCCGCGAAAGCGGGGGTCCAGTGTCTTCAGACCAGCCCCTGCCCTTGAGTCGCGGCTGAAGCCGCGGCTCGGCTGATGTCGCTAAAGCGACGCGTAGGCCGGATCTCGTTGCTGTTACTGCCCCGCTTCCCCGCTGTCCCGCTTCCCCGCCTCCATTTTCCAGAACGCAATCCCCCCTGCCTGCTGTCCTACGTTGACCGACGCCACGCGGGTGAGCGCCACCAGGTCGTACACATCCACCTTGCCCGGTTGGGCTCCGACGCCCTCGTTGCTGACGAAGGCGTAGCGGGAGTCGGGAGAGATGGCGACGCCGTGGGTCACCGTGGTGGAGCTCTTCATCTCCATGACGCTCGTGCCGCTGGCGAGATCGAAGACCTGCACGCCCCCGCCCTGCTTCAGCGACGACACCAGCAGCCTGCCATCCGGCGTCACGTCGAGGTTGTAGGGTCCTCGCCCCGTCGGAAACCGTCGGGTGACGGTCCACTGGTCTCGGTCGATCTCGAGGATCTCGTCCCGCTTGTTGCAGGCGACGTAGATCTTCTCGCCGCTGGCGGAGGGCTGAGCCCAGGTGGGCGAGCAGTTGGCCGGCGGCATCGGCTGGCCAGCGGCATGGGCGTGCTGGTGGCCGCCAGCCGCCGCGGTGTCGATCGGCCCCTCGGCATCCTTCGACACGCTGAAGCGGCGCGCGACCGCGAAGGTGCGGGTGTCGATCTCCACGATCTGGTCATCCATCATGCAGGCGGAGTATTGCCACTTGCCGGTCACGTCGATGCGGCTGCCATGCGGCATCACGCAGGTGGTGACCCGGGCCACCTCAGTGCTGGTTGGGGTGTACACCACGGACACCGACGAGGGGATCATGGCGCCGTAGAGATTGAAGTTGACGACGAAGGCGTAGAGCCCGTCGGGGGTGACATCGAGTGTGGCGGGGAAGTAGCCGAGGAAGAGGCCGGGACTGGCCAGGGTGTCGGGGCCGAGGGCGTAGCGCCAGTACTTACCGTCGGGGGAGCCGTGGCCGGTGGTCATGTGGAGCCACTTGGCATCCTTGGAGATCCGGAGGCCGTGGGGGCCCTCCATTTCGACCGGCGTTTCTCCCACGGTGGTCGTCTTCTCCACGACGGCGCCGTCGGCGTTGAACCGGATCCGCTGGATGATGTCGGCCGACTCCGCGCCGACATAGACCCAATAGGTACTTGCGGGTGGCGCGGGGGTCTTCGGCTTCTGAGCCGAGAGCGGGGCGGCGAGAGCAACGCAGGCCAGGATTCCGCCGAGAAGGAGGGTGAGCGGCTTGCGAGCATCTGGGAGTCGGACCATATATAGGACGCCTTTTCTCATCTGACCATTGCCGAGGGAATCATCAATGAACGTAATGCCGATCGGGCGCACCGTCAGGGTCGCCGCCTTGCTGACCCTCCTGGGCGTTCCCGCGCTGTTCGCGCAGGACGCCGCGCCCGCCGTCACCCGGCTGGTGGCGGAGCCGTCGAGCATCACGCTGCAGGCCGGCGAGACGGTGCCGTTCAAGCTCACCGCCTACGATGCGCAGGGCCTCGTGGTGGAAAATCCCTCGATTCGGGGCAGCGGCGCGCGGGGCGGGATCCAGCTGACCCGTGAGTGGGTCAAGGGACTCAAGGCGGGCAAGTACGAAATCGTCCTCTCGACGGTCCCCGCGGACACCAGCGTCCGCACGGTCACCATCACGGTGCCGGTCACGGTGACCTGGCCGGCGGTGACGAAGGTCGTGATCGTCCCGGAACCGGGCACGCTGTACACCGGCGTCACACTGGCGCACAACGCACAGGCGATGCACAGCGACGGGACGATGCGTCCCTCTGGTGAGGTCGCCTGGCGGTGGACCAGTTCCAACGAGGCGGTGGCGAGCGTGGACCGCTTCGGCAACGTCACCGGCCTGTCCAAGGGGAAGGCGACGATCTCGGCGACGGCGGACGGGGTGACGGAGCTGCTGAACTACACGGTGGTGCCGAACCCCGTCACCCACCTGGAGATTGACCTCGCGCAGACGACGGTACGCACCGGCGACGTGGTGCACCTGACGGCCAGGGCCACGCGCAGCAACGGCAGCGTGGTGCCGGACGTGCCGATCACCTGGAGCTACCTCTACGCGCCGGACGACACGGTGGCGGCGCCGGGCGCGACGGGCGTCATCGACCGCGGTCTCTTTGCCGCCGAGGTGCCGGGGCGGTACACCCTGCTGGCGTCGGCGGGCACGGCATCGGCCCGCAAGGTGGTGGAGGTCGTGCCGAGGCAGGTGGTGCGGCGCATCAACGTGACGGGGCGGGGGTCGATCACCCATGTGCATACGTCCGACTTCTGGCCGTGGACGGGCACGGACGGCCGGGACTACGCGCTGGTGGGCACCTGGGGCGGCGACGGCTGGGCGTACGTCATGGACATCACCGACATGTCGAACCCGGTCCGGACCGACTCGATCCAGGTCGATGCGCGGACCATCAACGACGTGACGGTATCGCCCGACGGCCGGTATGGCGTGCTCTCGCGGGAGGGGGCCTCGAACCGGGTCAACGGCGTCGTGCTCCTCGACCTCGCGACGCCGGCGCACCCGAAGGTCGTCGGCCACCTTCTCCGAGCAGCTGACCGGCGGCGTGCACAACATCTACGCCACGAACGACTATCTCTTCGCCATTTCGGGGGGAGACAAGTACGTCATCGTGGACGTGCGCGACATCTACAACCCGAAGTACGTCAGCGAATACAACCATCCCGACAGCCGGGTGCACGACGTCTGGGTACGGAACGGTATCGCCTACTCCTCCGAGTGGGGGACGGGTGTGGTGGCGGTGGACGTCGGCAACGGCACGTACGGCGGCACCATCGAGAAGCCGGTGCTGATCGGCACCTACAAGACCACCAGCGGGGCGACGCACGAGATCTACCCGTACGTGCAGGCGTCCACCGGCAAGGTCTATCTCTTCCTGGGTGACGAGGTGATGTCGCGGCAGGGGAAGGCGTGGGCGGGGACCAGCTACCTCAATGACCTCAACGCCAAGGGGGGGCCGCCGCAGACGGCGGCGGGCTACACTCACATTGTCGATTTCACCGATCCCGAGCATCCGGTGAACATCGCGAAGTACCACCAGGAGGAATTCGGCTCGCACGACATCATCGTCGAGGACGACGTCATGTATCAGGCGTACTATGACGGCGGGTTGCGGGTGGTGGACGTGAGCGGAGAGCTGGTGGGGAACCTGGCGGATCAGCGCCGGGAGATCGCGGTGTACAAGCCGTTCGATCCGGACGGCTACACGCCAAACGCGGCGTTCGTGATGAACGCGATGCCGTGGAAGGGGTACATCCTCTTCACCGACTTCAACAGCGGGTTGTGGGCGGCGCAGCTGGAGCCGAGGCCGGCGACGCCGTAGCGGGGAAGCGGGGAAGCGGGGGTCCAGTGGGTTGGCGCACGACACGCGGGAAACGCGGAAGTGAAGGAAGCGCGGAAGACTGATGGAAGTGACCACCGACGTCACCACCATTCAGTTCTTCCGCGCTTCCTCTTCATTCCGTGCTTCCGTGTTTCTCTTCCTTCCCCGCTGTCTCACCTCACCCCCTGTCCCCCTCTCCATGATATGGAGAGGGGGGACGCCACGCCTCCGATCAAGAGATCAGCAGCACCAGGATCACGACGGCGAGCACCAGGACCAGGGTCGAGATCACGATGGTGTGGCTCTTTCCAGCTGCGGCCATGCTTGCGTTGTCGACCGAGCCGAGCGGCGGCGCCGGATCATTCACCTGGAAGAGGGGAGAGGCCTGGGGCTGCGGAACTGAGGGACCCGGGGTAACGGCGGCGGGGGTGGACACGGGCGCTTCCACCGTCTCGGCGGTGCCGGTCGGAGTGGCGGCCTGCTGCGCAGCCAGGAGGCCAAGGGGTGCCAGGCTCAACATGGCGGCGAGGGAGACGACAGACCGGAACGACATACTGGACTCCTGGGGCCCGAGGGGCCCTGACAAAGAACGGCATAGCCGAAACGTACGCGCGACGCGCGCACGCCTTCAATCGAAATCTATTCCTGTGCACTACCCGGACAATCGCTCGCAAGATTGACAATCGGATGATTGAGTGCGTTGCGGACGGGGACGCTGGCGGTCCGGAGTCGCGGCTCAAGCCGCGGCTCGGCTGATGTCGCTGAAGCGACGCCTTGGCCGTCACCCCGGCGAAAGCCGGGGTCCATGTTTGTAGTCCTGCTTCCCCACCCTTCATCCACCTCACCCCCTGTCCCCCTCTCCACCATGTGGAGAGGGGGAACGTCTGGAGGGTGTCGCGCGCTTTTTCGGTGACGAGCATGTATCCCCCAGCCATTAGGGTGGGGGATGACTGTTTCCAATCCGGGCCGAGAGTCGCAGTCGAATACGGGACTACTGCAGAGACTGCAGTCTAAGCTGCGCCTGGGCCGGTATAGCCTGCGGACGGCGCAGGCATATCGGGGATGGGTGATTCGATTCGTGCGATTCCATCGGCTGCGGAACCCTGCGGAGATGGGGGAGCGGGAGGTGGCGGCGTTCCTGACCTGGCTCGCCGAGGAGCGGCGGGTTGCGATTTCGACACAGGTGCAGGCGCAGGCCGCGCTGGTCTTTCTGTACCGGGAGGTGCTGGGGCGGCCGCTCCGGCTGGGGAACCTGGTGCCGAGGGCGAGGGGGCCGACGCGAATCCCGGTGGTGCTGGATGTGTCGGAGGTGGTGCGGGTCCTGGCGGAACTACGGGGGGTCTATCATCTCATCGGGCTGCTGTTGTATGGGAGCGGCATGCGGCTGATGGAGTGCCTGGAGTTGCGGGTGAAGGACGTGGATCTGGTGCGATACGAGATCAGGATCCGGAGGGGGAAAGGGCAGAAGGACCGGGTGACGGTGTTACCGGAGTCGGCGGCGGGTCTGCTCGCCGACCATCTGACCCGAGTCAAAACATTGCATGACAACGCGTTGCGAATGGGGACCGGCTCGGTCGTTCTGCCGGGGGCGCTGGCGCAGAAGTACCCGAGGGCGGACCGAAGCTGGCCCTGGCAGTGGATCTTCCCGGCTCGGCAGCAGTACGCCGATCCATCCACCGGGGAGCTGCGCCGGCACCACCTCCATCCCTCCGCGGTGCAGCGGGCCGTGGCCGAGGCGGTCCGGGCGTCGGGGGTGGGGAAGAAGGCGAGTTGCCATACATTTCGGCACTCGTTCGCCACCCACCTCCTGGAATCCGGCTCGGACATCCGGACGGTCCAGGAATTGTTGGGCCACCGGGACGTCAGCACGACGATGATCTACACCCATGTGCTGTTGAAGGGGGGCCGTGGCGTGAAGAGCCCAGCGGACCGGCTGGGGAACGCCCTGCCCCGCCCCGCAGTCTTTCCGGATTAGGCTGCGAGATATAGACTAGAGTTGAGGCGGAGGTACCCCTCCGCCGTCGAATTCACGTTAGGTTGCACCAGCCTTGCGCCGCGGGGTCGTCAAGCTGGACGCGATATCCTTCGAGGTCGCCCCGAGCGCCAACAGCGAGCGCAGAAGCAGATCCGCCGACACCGTCGGATCGCCGGCCTCCATCTTGGCCACCCGCGATTGGCTGGAGCCCAGCCGCTTGGCGAGTTCCGTCTGGGTGAGCTTGCGGGTGGAGCGCCAGCGACGCAACGCCTGGCTCAGCGAGAGCTTCAGCTCCACATACGCCGCTTCGGCGGGGCTGAGATCGAGGAAGTCGGCCGCATCCCCAACGGCCCAACCCGCTGCCTGCAGTTTGGCGCGCTTCGTTGTCTTCATCATTCCTCCGAGACCGTTTCGTCGTACATCCGTAGGCGACGCTGGCAGGCCGCGATCACGTGCTTGGGAGTGGCCTGCGTCTTCTTGGCGAACACATCGGCAAGCACGATGGCATCCGCATCGAGGCGGTAGATGATCCGCCAAGTGACTTTCTCATCCGGGATCCGCAGTTCGTGGCACCGGGGCCCGATCGCTGGCATGGGCCGAGAGTGCGGAAGGCTCAATTTTGCCCCACCTTGGAGCTGCCGGAGCAGGAAGCCCGCCTCCAGACGCGCCGGCGGGGAAAACGGAGGGGACTTCACCTCTCCCCGGAGCCAGATGAGGGGCTTGTCGCTAGGGGCCATACGACACAATATGTCATATCTGGCATATTGTCAAGGTGCAACCTAACCAGCGCATGCAGCTGTCGAGGGCGCGCTCTATCTGCGGCAGCCGCCGCGCTTTATACTGACTGCGAGGTCGCGCGGCGGCTGCCGCGAGCGCCCTCGCAGCTGATGCGCCATTCGTTAGGTAGCAGCTCAGGATTCAATGCCATGCGACCCATCATCACGCGCGCATTGTTCGGCTGTGCCCTCGTGCTCCTCGCCTGCATGTTTGCAGTCGCGGCGAGCGGCGGGCCCCGCCGCAGAAGCGCAGCACGTTAGACAGCGCGGAACCCCTCGCTTGACCGATTTACCTTCCCGTATTACATTGTCTTACATGGCAACCGTCACGATTCGCCTCGACCCCGCCCTCCAGCGCCAGCTCGACCGCCTCAGCAAGCGCCTGGGCCGCACCCGCTCGGACCTGGTCCGGGACGCCTTGCGCCGCCAGCTGGCGATCCTCCGGTTTGACGAGGCCCGGCGGCAACTCATGCCCTTCGCCGAGGCCCGCGGGCTGCTGACCGACGAGGATGTGTTCCGCGACGTCTCATGAAGGTCTTCGTCGACACCAATGTCCTTGTTTCGGCCTTCACGACGCGGGGCCTCAGTGCCGATGTCGTCCGCCTCATCCTCACCGAACATGAGCTCCTCACCGGCGAGCTCAATCTCGCCGAGCTTGAGCGCGTGCTCCACAAGCGAATGGGAGTGCCGACCGCGCAGGTGGGGCTGGTGCTGCAGTTGCTCCGGGATCAAACGATCATTCCCCGCCCCAAGACCCCGCCCGATGTGCAAGTGCGCGATCCAGACGACCTCTGGGTGCTGGCATCGGCGTTGGCGGGTGGGGCAGAAGTCCTCGTCACAGGCGACCAGGATCTTCTGGTCCTCCACGGCACGGTGCCGCTGCCTGTACTGTCGCCGAGGGGGTTTTGGGAGCTCGTGCGCCGTTCCGAGTGACCGCGCTGTCTAACCAGCGCATGCAGCAGACGAGGGCGCGCTCTATCTGCGGCAGCCGCCGCGCTTTATACTGACTGCGAGGTCGCGCGGCGGCTGCCGCGAGCGCCCTCGCAGCTGATGCGCAGTACGTTCGTTGGGCGGTCTTATCTTGCCCAGATGGAGGAGGGCAGAACATGCCAGTGCCAATTCAGGCCCAGCGCGTCACGCGCGGCCTGCTTAGCCTAGCAGTCGTGCTCTTGATTGGCGTACTAGCGATAGCCTACGGCTACTACCACCCCAGCAGGCTCGCGCTCTACGCTGGTTCGCTCGTAACGGTTGGCGGTGTCATCACAGGGATCATCCGCATCGTGGCGCGGGGTGGCGGTGGAGAGGCTGGCGGGTGAAGGTGCTTGGCAAGTCATACGCTTCACACGTGCGCGTGCACAACGCCCATCATGGCGGTGTGCCTCGTCGCTCGTCTGTGACGCGGTGAGTAGAGGGAATAGAGGGGTCTTCCGGAGCCGCCGGACCAGCGCATGCAGCAGGCGAGGGCACGCATTCCATCTGCGGCAGCTGATGCGCCATTCGTTAGGTGGCATCGCCAAGTGACGTCTTGACGTCATAACGTCACAGCGGTATCTTCCCTTCATGGCTACCCAGAAGCGCGCAACCGTCTATTTCGACCCCACGCTCCATCGAGCGCTGCGAATCAAGGCTGCCTCCACCGAGCGGAGCGTCTCCGACCTCGTCAACGCCGCCATTCGGGCGAGCCTGGCCGAGGATGCCGAGGACTTGGCGGCCTTCGCGGCACGGGCCAAGGAGCCGTCGCTGGCCTTCGAGGATGTCCTCAAGGATCTGAAGCGGCGTGGCAAGTTATAGCATCGAGATCAAGCGGTCCGCCGCCAAAGAGCTGACTCAACTGCCCCCGAAGGATCGGGGGCGTATTATTGCGCGCATTCAAGCCCTGGCCGTCGATCCGCGCCCGGTGGGTGCCGAAAAGCTCTCGGGCCAAGACCGGTACCGGGTTCGCCAGGGGGATTACCGCATTCTCTACGAAATCGAGGATCAAGTCCTGCGGATCATGGTGGTGAAGATTGGACATCGGCGGGACGTGTACCGAGCTTGATGCCACCTAACCAGCGCATGCAGCTGGCGAGGGCGCGCTCTTGCGGCGGCAGCCGCGAGATGCCCCCGAATGGCCGCGACGCACTCATGGCCTGACAACCGGTTGCGGCGGACGGCGCTCGCGCGCTACTCAGCGTCAATCTGGTGATTGAAGGTCATCGGCTCGACGACCAACCGCAAACAAGACCAGGGAAAGGGAAGTAACCATGAAGCAGAAAGTGAAGTTCTCGACGATCGTCGCCGCGGCAGCGGTCATCGTCGGGCTCATGACGGGCGCGCAGATCGCCGTGGCCCAGGGCTATGACGTCGTCATTCTCAACGGGCGGGTTATGGACCCGGAGACCAACTTTGATGGCGTACGCAATGTCGGTATCAAGGACGGCCGTATCGCCACGATTACCACAAAGACCATTACTGGTCGCGAAACCATCGATGCAAAAGGCATGGTGGTGGCGCCCGGTTTCATCGACACCCATTTCCACTTTCAAGCGCCGATCGGCTATTCCCTCGGGTTGCGCGACGGGCTGACCAGCAGCATGGATTTCGAGATGGGCTGCGCGGGATCCTATGTCGCGGCCTGGTACGAAGCGCGCGCCGGCGTGACCCAGGCCAACTATGGCTGCGCGGTCAGCCACGAGTTCGCCCGCGCGATGTTCATCGACGGGTCAGACGGCGCCGATTACCTGATCAATGGCCCCCTGGGCGCTTTCGTAACCCGGGCGAAAACGGGCTGGAGCCAAACGCGTCCAACCCTGGAACAGGGCAACGCAATTCTCCAAGAGATTGACAAGGGCCTGCAGGCTGGTGCCCCCGGCATCGGCAGCACCGTGGGCTACATGAGACAGGGCGTCTCTTCACGCGAGATGTTCGAGGTGCAGAAAGTCGGCGCACGCTATGGCCGCCCGACCGGCGCGCATACACGCTATACGCTTGGCAACGACACAGAAGAGAATAATGGCGCGCAGGAACTTGTTGCCAACGCCGTGGCGCTTGGCGCCCCGGCGTTCGTCGAGCACTTCAACAACCCCGGTTGGCGCCTTACGCAAGAAATGATCACCAGCCTTCAGGAGCACGGATTCAACATCTGGGGTGAAATCTATCCCTACGCAGCGGGTTCCACCACGATTAATGCCGAGTTTCTAGAGCCTCAGGTGCTGGATCGATAAAATGGGTAATCGCTATGAAGATACCATGCTTGATCCGGTCACGGGTGAGTACTATACCCTGGAGACCTACAAGGCCACCGTCGCATCCGAACCGACCAGACCGATCGTGATTTTCAAGATGCCCGAGGCAGAGGAGTGGAAGTGGCTTACCCTGAAGGGCGTGACCATGGCCAGCGATGCGGTTGGTGCCGAGCCGTACCTCGCCCCGTGGGATTTCCCGTTCGACTCACTTGGCGGCACCCACCCCCGCACGGCTGGATCCCGAGGCAAAACGATACGACTTGGTCGCGAACACAACATCCCGATGATGCAGCTGATGTCAATCCTCAGCTACAACGCAGCCAAGCATATGGGCGCTACGGGGCTGAAGTTCATGCAAGAGCGCGGCCGCATGCAGACCGGCATGGTCGCCGATATCGTGGTGTTTGACCCCGAAACCTTCACGGACAATTCAACCTACGAAAAGGGCGCTGTCCCTTCAACGGGCATGAAAGCCGTGATCGTCAACGGTCAGGTGACCGTGCGTGACGATGTGCTGCTTCCTGTTTTTGCTGGTCAGCCGATCCGGTTTGCACCAGAAGCCAAGCCGCGTTTCGAGCCGATCTCGGTAGAAAGGTGGAATGCTACGTTCTCGACTGGTATGCCATCTGAATTTACGGGCGGTGTTCCTGTGGACGACAAACACTAATCGTGACGCACCAACGCGAGAAGTTACGGCTATTCGCTTCCCGGTACTGCCCACGGGCCGCCTGGACCGGATATCGATCGAACCCAGGGAGTTTGATCCTAACCAGTGAGCAGCTTATTCAGGACACCAGAGTTCCAAGCTGATGCAAAGGCCTCCTTCGAGGAGGCCTGGCGCGCTGTCGTCAGGGTTGGACTCGCGGCCCACAGGTACGGCTCCACCGCAACCCGGGTGGAGTCGTTCCTCGTGGACCGGTCGACAAAGTTGGGCTTTCACGGCGTCTTCAGGTCGACCCCGTTGGACATCACATCCTCGACATGCTGCGCCTGACTTTCACTTGCGAGGGACACCTGTGACGCGACGATTTGCCGTCCCGATGGGACTGGTCGCCCTGTTCACCGTTCTGTCGGCCGATGACTGCCACGCCCAGCAGTGGAACTCGGACAACTACTGGACCGCCCCGCATGGGTCGGCCACGATCGTCGCTACCTACGGTCAGTACTACGCGGCGTTGATCAATGTCGTTGCGTTGCTCCCCGGATGGGAATTCAATCTGGGGGCGACGCTCTTCAAGGAGGACGAGCAGGCCAACACCCTGGATCATTACTCCGCGGTACTCTACGTCAAGCGCACGCTGTATGAGAACAAGGCGAAGACGGGTGGCTGGTCGGCCGCGCTGGGGACGGGAGCGAATCCGTCGTACCTGGCAGCGGGAACCGTCACGAATTCGTTCCAGTCCTACTGGTTCAACGTGGCGGCCTCCTTTCCCTTGTTCAACAACACTCTTTCCCTGGACCTCCTGCCGGGCACCCTGGTGAACGGGGATTATGGGGCGAGCCAGGAGACGGCATGGGGCTTCACCTATTCGAGCCGCCTGGCGATCTACAAGGTCATCCCTCACTCGGCAATCGTCGGCGAGATCTTCGGCACCGAGGGCGAGGCCTTTTCGAAG
This sequence comes from uncultured Gemmatimonadales bacterium, assembly GCA_963699825.1. Lineage (GTDB taxonomy): Bacteria > Gemmatimonadota > Gemmatimonadetes > Gemmatimonadales > GWC2-71-9 > SPDF01. The sequence goes on along the minus strand of CAVOVI010000013.1, from coordinate 20,406 downwards.
CCGCAATACCGGGCGGGTGTCCGGTGGGAGAGCTCGAGAGTTGTGGCCGCTCTCTCCTACGGAGCGGCGGTCGACGGGACCCAGGGGGCGGGGGTCGAACTGGGGGTCCTCATCGTGACCCCCCCGTTCTTCGGGAGTGGTCTGAAGAAGTGATGGTTTGTAGGCTGTACCATCCTGATGCGCCATGCGTGACACACCAACTCAAAAGGAAACTGGTGTGCGAAGACTCATCGCAACCGTGAGCGCGGCCTTCAGGGATTCGCCCGTGACCCGACACCTGCCCCTCGCATTCCTGACCCTGGGACTCGCCCTGGCCTTGCCGGCCTGCACGCCGGACAAGCAGGTCTATGACGTGGTCATCACCAACGGCCGGGTCATGGACCCGGAAACCAATTTTGACGGTATCCGCAATGTGGGCGTTAAAGATGGCAAAATCGCCATTATCACCGAGAGTGACATCAATGGTAAAGACACCATTGATGCTACTGGTCATGTTGTTGCCCCTGGTTTCATTGAAGGGCATCAGCACGCAACAGATCCATTCAGTCGCAGGGTCAATTTACGTGACGGATTGACTACCCAGATGGATTTCGAAGCTGGTGCCGGGGAAGTGCTTAATAAATAGGAATAATATCGGCATAACATCATAGTCCCAAACGTTATCTCACAGAAGGAGAAACCACAAATGAAGTATCGTCATGTTATCGCAGCCCTCGCGGTTTCCGCGGCGGCTACCTCCGGCCCGGCATACGGCCAGGCAACGCAAGGAAACGCTGTTGGTGCCGCGATCGAACAGATCGCGTCGGGGCTTGCCGGGCGCATAGGATTCGCGGCGCAGGAAATCGGCGGCGACGAGGTCATCTCGTTCAATGGCGATGAAACCTTCGCCATGGCCAGCACCTACAAGGTGGCGGTCGCCGCGACAGTGATGGATCTCGTGGACAAGGGGAAACTCAGTCTCGACCAAATGGTCGACGTCCCGCCCGACATGTATGTCGCCGGCATGGTTGCGATTGCCGAGAGATTCCCCTACCCCGGGGTCCAGCTCTCGATAGCGAACTTGATATATCCGATGATCACAGAGAGTGACAACACGGCGACCGACGTCCTTATGGGGCTGGCAGGTGGACCAGCGGCGGTGACCGAGAACCTGCGCAGGCTCGGGATCACCGATTTCAGGGTCGATCGGCCTGTCCGCGGGATTCTCATGGATTTCTACGGCGTGCCATCGGTCACCCCAGAAGGTGTCGCTGAGGCCATCAGCAACAACCCGGCACTGGTGGCGGCCCAGGTTGGTCCCAATCCGAACTTCGAGGCAGATCCCCGCGACCACACAACGCCCAATGCGTATCTGAAACTCCTGCTTGCCATCGACGGTGGCAGGGCGATGAGTCCGAAAAGCCGCGAGTTCCTGCTGGGCGTTATGTTGCGCACGCGCACCGGCGATGGCCGACTCAAGGGGCTGTTGCCGAAGGGAACGCCCGTAGCGCACAAGACCGGAACCTTAGGCGGAGTTGCCAACGACGCTGGCTATATCACGCTCCCCGACGGTCGACGATTTGCTATCGCGGTGTTCACGAACAGCAGCGAGACATCCACGGCGGACAGGGATCGGGCAATTGCCGAGATCGCCCGCTCGCTGTTCGACTACTTCTACCTGGCTCCGGTGGCGAAGCAATAGGGGGCAGCAATATCGTCACCGACATCGGTGCGGGCTCTGCCGCGGTGCTGACGCCCGATGGTTCGTTGAACGATCTGTTTTCGTGGAATGCCCAGCTGGGGGGCACACACTATCTCTCCGAGGTCGTGGCACTAAGTGCATCGGTCGCTTGGGCCTCGGTCGAAGACTCGCCGCTCAAACCCGCAGGCCGCCTCAAGGAGGGCGGTACGGCGCACGTCAATGTGATCTGGTCGCCGTTCAAGTCGGTGAACACCGGAGTGGAGTACACGCACGGCCTGCGCCGCAACTATTACGGGTTGGACGGCACCGCCAGCCGCGTGCAGGCGATGATCAAGTTCATCTTCTGATGTGTAGACGGGTTAGGCAACACAGGAGCCCCTGCGGGGCAACAATGTGGATGGTGGAGGCGGCGCCTCGGCACGTTGGCACGGCGGCCCAATCAGCGCATGCAGCGGTCGTGGGCGCGCGCTTTCGGCGGCAGCCGGCACTTTGTTGGGCTGCTGTGATTCGCCCACTCCTCCTGCCGTGACACCCTCCACTGAGAGTGCTAATGCCTACTGCACGGTTCTCATGCGACCGGTCAATATCGCCAACGTGGATGTCGCCGATCCTCGGGAGCGCGAACGCAGGCCTCCCCACATCTCGGCCCGAGGCCGCCGTGAGCAGGTCAACGTTCTTCTTCCGGTTGTGCATGTTGTCCACCGTTACCCTGGTGACCCAACATCGATTGGCTGCTCAATCGACGGAACGCTACCAGTACGCCGTTCCAGCGTCGTTGAATGATGGCATTCGAACTGGAACGCTGATGGCGGCGGGGCTCGATGCGGCGACGATCGTCGCCGGAACACAGCAGATTCTGACCAACGCCTATCCTGGCATCCGCAGTCTCCTGATATTGCGCCACAACACGCTGGTCTACGAGAACTATTTCGCCTCCGCGGGCGCTGAGCAGGACAGCGCGGTGCCATCCCGCGATCATGCTACAGGATCTTCGGAGCGTGACGAAGACGGTGGTGGGCACCGCGGTGTTGATTGCGCACGCCCAAGGCGCCATCACGACGTCTCGACCAGCCGATCTTCGAGTACTTCCCTGAATACGCCGCGTATGCGGTCGACGGGAAGGCGAATATCACCATTCGGCATCTGCTGACCATGACCGCCGGGCTCGAGTGGGACGAGGACATTTCATACCTGGATCCTGCAAACAGCGAGCACCTGATGCAGCTCGCCCCAGACGCCATCGAGTTTGTTCTGAGCCGGAAGCTGACGACGACGCCCGGATCGACGTTCGTCTACTGCGGGGGGTGCAGCCAGCTCCTGGCTGAGATTGTTCGACGCAGCACCGGTTCGCCTGTCGATGAGTTCGCAGCACAAAACATCTTCACGCCTCTGGGGATCACTGACTTTCGTGTGGGCCAAGGCCGCCGTCGACGGATTGCCCTACGGCTTCTCGGGTCTTCGCCTTCGTTCGCGTGACCTGGCGAAGATCGGGCTCCTCCTCATGAACTCGGGGCAATGGAACGGCCAACAGATCATTCCAGCATCCCTTGTCTCTGAGGCGTTTGCCGAGCATGTCGTGGTCACCCCGGAAGATTCGGCTGGCGATATCCTTGGATACGGATATCAGGTGTGGCGCTTCTCGTTTCTTGAGGGTGGTCGCCGCGAGCAACTCATTCAAATGAGCGGCAATGGTGGGCAAGCAGTCTTCATGAGCGACCAAGACGACATGCTGGTCGTTATCACTGCCGGCAATTTCGATCAGACCGTCGAGAACTCGTCGCTCGCATTTTACCTGGACTATATCTACCCAGCCGTACGCGATCGACGATGAGCAGCTGACGAGGGCGTACACTATCTGCAGCAGCCGTCGCGCTTTATAATGATTGCGAGGTGGCGCGGCGGCTGCCGCGAGCGCCCTCGCAGCTGATGCGCCATTCGTTGGGCCGACTTCCGGCCGTGCTGGAGAGCAATCTTGAACACAGTATTCGTCAATATCGGGCTAAGCCTTGATGGCTACATGGCACCGGATGGAATGACCATGGGCAAGCCTGAGCACAAAACCTGGGGCGCCAAGTGGGGTGCGTTGATGGCTTGGCTTATCAATCAAGAGTACTTCCGCGAAAAGCTCGGGTTCGGGCCCGGGGGAGAGACTGGCCCGGTCAACGACATGGTTCGCCACACTTTCGAGCGCACCGGTGCCAACATCATGGGTATGCGCATGTTCGAACAAGGCGAAGTCAGTTGGCCCGAGGAGGCTCCATTTCACACGCCAGTATACGTTCTTACCCACGAGAAACGAGACCCCTGGGCGCGTCCTGGCGGAACGACGTTCTACTTCATCAATGAAGGGGCCGAGCGTGCGCTGGCGCTGGCTCGGGAGGCTGCTGGTAGTCGTGACATTCGCATTTCAGGAGGCGCAGATGTGATCCAGCAGTACCTTAACCTCGGTGTTGTTGATGAGCTGGAAATTGCCTTGGCACCCGTGCTCTTCGGCGGTGGGCGGCGGCTCTTCGAGCACCTGAGCGAGCCCGAGCCGACGTTTCGCGTTGACAAGGTGCTTGATGGCCCAGCCGCCACACACTTGCGCTATGTCCGTCAGTGAGGGCGGCCTAACCCACGCATCCAGCTGGCAAGGACGCGCCCGTGCGGCGGCGGAAGTCACGCTTCCTGGCCCGCGTTTCGAAGGGCATCTTTTGCTCCTCGCCTCATCCGGCCGCTGACGGCCGCTCCATCGCCTTTCCCGGGAGCCTGCATGCTTGGTCGCCACGACCTGTCCACGCCATTCCTCCGCCTCGTCGCTGTCGCCGTCCTCTTCGCCTGGGCCATACCGCTCTCCGCCCAGGGCGAGCAGTCGTCCAGCGGCGCGATTGACGCCCAGGTCTGGACGGCCGTCTCCACCACGGTGATCGAGCACGACATTGCCGGCATGGGGGCGACCTACCACCCCGACGCGGTCCTGGTCACGACCCAGGGGACCATGCCGATTGCGCAGGCGCTGGCGGGATGGGGACGGTCCATGGAGGCGATGAAGCGAGACGGGAGCCGCGCCTCAGTCGCGTTTCGCTTCTCGCTGCGGCAGGACGGCGCTGAGACGGCCTTCGAGTCGGGCATGTTCAACTATGCCGTGACCGACAGCGCCGGGGCGACGACGCGCTACATCGTCCCCTTCGAGGCCCTCCTGGTGCGGCGGGACGCCCGGTGGCTGGTCGTCATGGAGCGCCAGCTGGCGGCGGTCGACGAATCCGCGTGGAACGCGATGCCGCACTAGGCAGCCGCGAAATGTGTTCGCAGCGTGAACACGTTCTCGCTTTGCCGTCGGGGCCTTGCTTGCCGTATCTGGCCCCGGGTGTACCTTCGCGAGACGCGACGGTGCGCGCGGAGTCGCCGCGCTCGCCGTTGAAGCACTCTCGCGCAGGAGGAATCATGAAAGCCATGGTGGTGTGGCGGACGGTCCCCGGAATGTACAAGTCTGCGGTCGACCAGTTCCTCAAGACCGGAGGCCCCGTCCCAGCCGGCATCAAGCGACTGGGTCGCTGGCACGTCCCTGGATCCGTCCTCGGTTGGCATCTGATGGAGGGCGATCCCGCGGCCATCGCGGAACACGTTGCCGAGTGGGCCGATGTCCTCGAACTCGAGGTGCATCCGGTGATCGAGGACGAGGCCGCGGGCGCGGCCGCCACGAAGGTGTTCGGCAAGTAGTCCGCGGTGCGGACCAAGCGAGGGCGGCCAGATACCAGGAGACCATGATGGCAAGGATCACCGGCATCGGCGGCATCTTCTTCAAGAGCACGCGCGACCACGCCGCCCTGGCCGCATGGTATCAGAAGCATCTGGGTCTGCCGCTGGAGGACTTTGGCGGCGCGATCCTGCGATGGCCGGATGACACCGCCGAAGACCAGGGCCTGACGGTCTGGCACGTGGCCGCGAAGGACAGCAAGTGGTTCAGCCCAAGCGACGCGTCCTTCATGATCAACTACCGGGTCGACGACCTTGATGAGATGCTGGCGCAACTCCGCGCGGGTGGCGTGGACATCGTCGGCGGACCTGAGTCCCACGAGAACGGCAAGTTCGCGTGGATCATGGACCCGGACGGGAACAAGGTCGAGCTCTGGGAGCCGATGGCCTGGGACGAGAAGAACAAAGGGGCCTGAGGCCCCCGTTGGTGTGGAGCATCAGGCGGCGAAGCGATCGAGCGTCGCAACGAGACCGACCAAACCGCGCACAGGAGGCAGGCATGAAGAAGTACGGAGCGGAGTTCATCGGGACCTTCTGGCTGGTCCTCGGCGGATGCGGCAGTGCCGTGTTGGCCGCGGCCTTTCCCGACGTGGGCATCGGACTGCTGGGTGTGTCGTTTGCCTTTGGCCTGACGCTGCTCACTATGGCCTTCGCCATCGGGCACATCTCAGGGTGTCACATCAATCCGGCCGTGTCGATCGGGCTCTGGGCCGGCGGCCGTTTCCCTGCCAAGGAGCTCCTGCCCTACATCGTTGCACAGGTCCTGGGCGGCTTGGTGGCCGGCGGCGTGCTGTACCTCATCGCGAGCGGGCAGGCAGGCTTTGACGTCTCCGCGGGCTTCGCGTCCAACGGCTACGGCGCCCATTCGCCAGGCGGCTATTCCCTGATGGCGGCGCTGATCACCGAAGTGGTCATGACCATGATGTTCCTGCTCATCATCATGGGCGCCACCGACAAGCGCGCACCCGCAGGTTTTGCGCCGATCGCCATCGGGCTCGGCCTGACCTTAATCCACCTGTTCAGCGTTCCGGTCACCAACGCCTCGGTGAACCCGGCGCGGAGCACGGGCGTCGCCCTGTATGTCGGTGGGTGGGCCACGTCTCAGCTCTGGCTCTTCTGGGTGGCCCCCATCATCGGCGGCGTGCTGGGCGCGGTCTTGTACCGGTTCATTGCGGAGGAATCGAAGTAGTCGACGCCGGTTCTCTCCTGCACGCCAAAGGGTGGCGTCCCGGCTGCTGCCGAGACGCCACCCTTTGTGCAGCAGTATCGCGTCGCCGGAGCTAGGCCAGGTCGAACCGGTCCAGGTCCATCACCTTGGCCCACGCCGCCACGAAGTCGCGCACAAACTTCTCCTTCGCGTCGTCACAGGCGTACACCTCCGCGAGCGCACGGAGCTGCGAGTTGGACCCGAAGATCAGGTCCACCCGGGAGGCCGTCCACTTCACGGCACCCGTCTCCCGGTCCCGCCCATCGAATGCGTCCTGCGCCTTGGACGTCGCCTTCCAGGTGGTGCCCATGTCCAGCAGGTTCACGAAGAAGTCGTTCGTCAGCGTCTCGGGACGGTGGGTGAAGACGCCCTGCTTCGACTGCCCCGCGTTCGCGTTCAGGACCCGCATGCCGCCGACCAGCACGGTCATCTCCGGGGCGGTGAGCGTCAGGAGCTGCGCCTTGTCCACCAGCAGCTCCTCCGCCGAGACGGTGTAGGCCGACTTCTGGTAGTTCCGGAATCCGTCGGCGATCGGCTCGAGCACGTCGAACGAATCCACGTCGGTCTGTTCCTGCGACGCGTCCATCCGTCCCGGTGTGAACGGCACCGCCACATCGACGCCCGCCTTCTTCGCCGCGGCCTCGACGGCCGCGCACCCGCCCAGCACGATCAGGTCCGCGAGCGACACCCGCTTCTTGCCCTTCTGCGCGCCGTTGAACTCCTTCTCGATCGTCTCGTACGCCCCGAGCGCGCGCGCCAACTGGGCGGGCTGGTTCACCTCCCAGTTCTTCTGCGGTGCGAGGCGAATGCGTGCGCCGTTGGCGCCGCCGCGCTTGTCGGAACTGCGGAAGGTGGAAGCCGACGCCCAGGCGGTGGCGACCAGCTGGGCAATGGACAGGCCGGACGCGAGGATCTTCCCCTTGAGCGCCGCGATATCCTTGGCGTCGATCAACGGGTGATCCACCGCGGGAATCGGATCCTGCCAGATCAGCTCTTCCTCCGGCACCAGGGCGCCGAGATAGCGGGAGCGTGGCCCCATGTCGCGGTGGGTCAGCTTGTACCACGCCCGGGCGAAGGCATCGGCCAGCTGATCGGGATTCTGCTGGAACCGCTTCGAGATTTCCCGGTAGATCGGGTCCTCCCGCATCGCCATGTCGGCCGTGGTCATCATCGGTCCCTGCCGCTTCGACGGGTCGTGCGCGTCGGGAACGGTCGTCGCCGCCGCGGGGTCCTTCGGCTTCCACTGGTGCGCCCCGGCCGGGCTCTTCGTCAGTTCCCACTCGTAGCCGAACAGCGTGTCGAAATAGCTGTTGTCCCACTGCGTCGGAGTCGGCGTCCACGCCCCTTCCAGGCCGCTGGTGGTCGTATCGTCACCCTTACCGGTACCAAAGCTGTTCTTCCAGCCCAGGCCCTGTTCCTCGATGCTGGCTCCCTCCGGCTCCGGACCCACCAGCGCCGGGTCACCCGCGCCGTGGGCCTTGCCGAAGGTGTGCCCGCCGGCGGTCAGGGCGACGGTCTCCTCGTCGTCCATCGCCATGCGGGCGAAGGTCTCCCGGATATCCCGCGCGGAGCCGAGCGGATCGGGATTGCCGTTGGGGCCTTCGGGGTTCACGTAGATGAGCCCCATCTGCACCGCAGCCAGCGGATTTTCGAGTTCGCGGTCGCCTGCATAGCGCTTGTCGCCGAGCCACTCCGCCTCGGCGCCCCAGTAGATGTCCTGCTCGGGCTCCCAGACATCCTCGCGGCCGCCGCCGAACCCGAAGGGCTTGAGCCCCATCGACTCGATGGCGCAGTTGCCGGCGAAGACCATCAGGTCGGCCCAGGAGAGCTGCTTGCCGTACTTCTGCTTGATCGGCCAGAGCAGCCGGCGCGCCTTGTCGAGATTGCCGTTGTCGGGCCAGCTGTTGAGGGGCGCGAAGCGCTGTGTCCCCGACCCGGCGCCACCGCGTCCGTCGCCGGTGCGGTAGGTACCGGCGCTGTGCCACGCCATGCGGATGAAGAGCGGGCCGTAGTGGCCGTAGTCGGCCGGCCACCAGTCCTGCGAGGTCGTCATCAGCGTGAAGAGGTCCTTCTTCAGCGCCTCGAGGTCGAGCTTCTTGAACTCGTCCGCGTACTCGAACCCGGTCCCCATGGGGTCGCCCGCGGGCGGATTCTGGTGGAGCATCGCGAGGTTGAGCTGGTTGGGCCACCAGTCGCGATTTGAGCGACCGCCGCCTGTTGTCGTCGGGCTGCCGGTATGCATGACCGGGCACTTGCCCTCAGTCTTGGGTGAATTGTCCTTCATGTTTCGCTCCGATTGTGCGTGCGTGATGAATGCCACCTGCTGTTGACGCGGCGTGTTGAAGCGTGGCCGTGTCGCGCTGTACTTGAGGGTAATTTAACAGGACATCCGTCTCGCCTCATACCCGCGCAACCGCTATCGGTGCCATCTGCCCCGGCGCGCGAGGGGCGGCCAGGTGAGGCTGGCGGTGCGGTCCTCGCGCCCCACCTCCCCGGAGTTAGATTCCAATCCACATCGACTTCCCTGTCCTTTCTGCCCCGGAGCCTCCCCGATGCGACTCAACGCCCGCACAGCCTGCCTCCTCGCCGCCATCCTCACCGTCGGCGCCTGCGCCCCCAAGGGGCCCACCCCCGAGGCCATGGTCGCCGCGGCCGACGGCGTCGACCAGGCGTTTCTCACCGCCTTCAATGCGGGCGACGTGGACGCCCTGATGGCCACCTACTGGAACAGCCCCGAGCTGATCAACATCGGGCTCGACGGCATGGGCGGCCTGGGATGGGACGACGCAAAGGCCGGCTGGGCAATGACCTTCGCCGCCCTGCCGGGCGCGCAGCTGGCATTCGACGATCCGCGGAACATCCCCATGGGCGAGGTCGTGCTTGGCTGGGGCCGCTGGACCATGACCGTTCCCACCGGCGACGGCACCGCGATGGTCCTCCAGGGCCGGTACTCCGACGTGAAGGCGATGCGCGACGGCAAGTGGGTCTATGTCCTGGATCATGCGTCGGTGCCGATGCCGCCGGCGCCCGAGACCCCGTGAGCCGCGCATCGCATCGCTTCGCGTCTCTCATCTCCCTGGCCGGCGCCGTCCTCTGCTGGACCGCGCCGGCCGGCGCTCAGGCACCTGCAGATGACCGCGCGCAGGTGCTCGCCGTCGTGGACACGGCGCTTGCCGCCATCAGCCGGAGCGACTTCGTCGCCCTGACCGACCTGATGCTGGACTCCGCCGTCGTTTTCTCGGCGGGCCTGCAGGAAGGACAGGTGCGCGTCCGTTTCCGCACCCGGGCGCAGGAACGTGCCACGACATCGGAGGGCACCTGGACCGAGCGGGGATTCGACCCCCAGGTGATGATGTCCGGGCCGCTCGCCACGGTGTGGCTGCCCTACGATTTCTATGTGGACGGTGCCTGGTCACACTGCGGCGTGGACGTCTTCATCCTGCTCAAGGTGGAAGAGGGGTGGCGGATCGCCACGGTCGCGTACAGCGTCGAGCAGCCACCGGCGTGCCAGAGGCACCCCGACGGCCCACCCGCCAAGTGAATCGAGCCGCTTGATGAGCAACGTGATGACGGCCGTGAAGCGGGAGCTGCGGGAGTTGGTCCCCGCGATGCTCTTCTTCCTCATCGCCTTCCACATGCTGTCCCTCACCAAGGCCCTGTTGCTGGACAATTACCACATTACTCCGACCAGCAGCACCATCGCGACCGTCTCGGCGCTCATCGTGGCCAAGACGATCCTGCTGATTGACCATACGGCTCTCGCGCGATTCTTCTCGGGCAGACTCCTGTACAACCTGCTCTGGAAGACGGTGCTGTTCGGCACCATTGCCATGCTCTTTCGCGAACTGGAAGAACTGATCCCGGTGCTCCTGAAGCACGGCGACGTCGGGGCCGCCATTCGAGAGACCCTGAACAGCGTGTCGTCGGCCCGGTTCCTTGTAATCCATATGTGGCTCTACACACTGCTCTTTGTGTACTCCCTCGCGTCAGAGGCCGTGCGCATGGTCGGCAGGACCGGGGTCCGGGCCGTGCTCCTCGGCCCCGTTTCCCCGCGTACAACAGCTGGGACGGACTGAGTGTATCGCGCGCAGTCCCGCGGCGAGGAAATCGCCAACAGCGTCAGCCACGGCGTCGGCTTTGTCGCGGCGGTGGCGGTGCTGCCGGTACTGGTGGTCACTGCCCTGCAACACGGAACAGCATCGGTCATCGGGGCGGTGATCTTCGGCGTGAGCGCCGCCCTGCTCTACCTCACTTCCACCCTCTATCACGCCCTCACACCGATTCGCGCCAAGCAGCTGTTCCGGTTGCTCGATCACGGCGCCATCTACGTCCTCATCGCCGGCACCTACACGCCGTTCATGCTCGGCGTCCTCCGCGGCCCCTGGGGCTGGACCCTCCTCGGAGCGATTTGGGTGCTCGCCATCTTCGGCATCGTCCTCAAGGCCCGGGTCGGTGTCCGCCATCCCCGGGTTTCGACAGCGCTGTACCTGGGGATGGGCTGGTTGGTCGTGGTCGCCGCGAAGCCGCTCTTGGACGCCGTCCCAACTTCGGGACTCGTCTGGCTTGCCGCCGGCGGGCTCGCGTACACCGCCGGGGTCGGGTTCTACGCCGCCAGTCGCCTCCCCTACCGGCACTTCGTCTGGCACCTCTTCGTCCTGGCCGGAACGGCGTGCCACGCGGTGGCCGTCCTGGGATACGCCGCATGACCCTGCCCGCGTCCCGGGTGTCCTGCGCGCTCTGGCTGATCGGATTGCTGGCGATGGGCCCCGGAGGATCCGACCTCGCGGCGCAGTCCCAGCCCCTCCCCTCGCAGCTGCCGCTCGCGCAGCCGGCTCCCGACAGCTTCCTGGTCGTCTTCGCCACTACCAGGGGACCCGTCGTCGTGAAGGCGCACCGCGACTGGTCGCCCCTCGGCGTCGATCGCCTCTACCACCTCGCCATGGGGCAGTACTACGATGGCGTGGTGATCTATCGCGTCGGCCCGACCGCCAGCTTCAAGGGTGGCTACGTGGTACAGTTCGGCATCGGAAACAGCGCCGCCGTCAACCAGGCCTGGGACACCGCCGGGATTCCCGATGAACCGGTCCGCCGCCCCAATGGAATCGGGACGGTCAACTTTGCCCGCGCCGGGCCGGACTCTCGGACGGTCGAGCTGGGCATCAACCTCACGCCGAACACGACCCTGGATACCGTCAGCTACGAAGGGGTCGTGGGATTTCCGCCGATTGCGGAAGTGGTCGAAGGGATGGCGGTGCTCGAGTCACTCAACCGGCAGTATGGCAACACCGTCTTCGAGCAGTGGGACTCGGTCATGGCCTCGGGGCGTGCCTACCTCGATCGCGCATATCCGGGGCTGGATCGTGTCGATTCCGCGTTCGTCTCGGCCACCTGGCCGGCGGGAGCCCCCGATTCCTCGGCCATCGTTGGCGTCGTGGATGGCTTTCACGCGGCGCTGGCCGCAGGCGACTCCGTGGGCGCCCTCTCCTACCTGGCCCCTGATGCCGTGGTTCTCGAATCCGGGGATCTTGAGACGCGTGCCGAGTACGAGGCCCACCACCTCGGCGCTGACATGGCCTTCACACAGGCCGTGCCCAGCACCAGGGTCATGACCAAATTGGTTCAGAACGGCGACGTGGCCTGGGTTGCGTCCATTTCGACATCGAAGGGTGCATTTCGTGGCCGCGAGATATCTTCCCAGGGAGCAGAATTGATCGTCCTGAGCCGCACCGACGCCGGGTGGCAGATTCGTGCCATTCACTGGTCATCCCGGCGGCTCTGACATTTTCTCCCGCGACTCGTCGGAGGCATCATGAGCACACATGTATCCTGGCATCTCGAACTCACCATTCAGCCCGGCCGCGACGGAGAGTTTCGTGCCCTCATGGCGGAGATGGTCGCGGGCACCGAGGCCGATGAGCCGGGCACGCTCATCTACGAGTGGAGTGTGACCGCCGACGGCAAGCAGTGCCACACTTATGAGCGCTTCGCCGACTCGGCCGCGATCATGGCGCACTTGGGCAACTTCGGGGCGAAGTACGCCGAGCGGTTCATGGCGGTCCTGACCCCCGTCCGGTTCACGATCTACGGAACGCCGAGCGACGAGGTGAAGGCCGCCCTGGCAGGGTTCAATCCGACCTACGTCGCGCCAGCGGCCGGGTTCATCCGCTAGCATTCTCCCGGAGCTCCTGTGGCTTTCATCGAATACGTCCCACCCGAGTCGCTGAAGCCGGGAGACCGCATTGCGGACCGCGATCACATCATCCAGGTCTCGGCGGTGCATCCGGCCGTGATGCGCCGGCACTACGATCTCTACGTCGAGCTCATGCATGCGCCCGGCCCGCTCAGTCGCCGCGAGCGGGAGATCATGGCGGTCCGGGTCTCCGGCCTCAACGACTGCCCCTATTGAATCCAACATCACGGAGCGGGTCTCCGTCGCATTCTCACACAGGCCGGGATGGACGCCGCAGGACAGACGGCGCTGATCGAGGGCATCCTTGAACCGCAGATCGCCGATGCGCTGGCCATCACGCCGCGTGAGCGAGCCCTGCTCGCCTATGCCGACAAACTCACCGCGGCGCCGTCCACGATCGTCAGGGACGACATCGACGCCCTGCGCGCCGTGGGCCTCGATGACCGCGCGATTCACGACGCCTGCGCCATCGTGGCGTACTTCGCCTTTGTGAACCGGATCGCGGACGGCCTCGGGGTGGAGCTGGAGCCGCCGCCGGCCACAGCAGTCCCCGGGGCCTGAGACCAGCCCCCTCCCGAACCTGCGAGATGCTCGAATGACCCCTGCGCCCGCACTCCCGTCCTATCGGTATGCGCACTGGTATTTCCTCGCCGCCCTCCTCGCCATCATCGCGGGTTTCTGGCCGTCGTTCTTCCGGCCCCTCTCGGGCGGAAGCGCATGGCACACGGCGCATGGCGTCACCGCCACGCTCTGGGTGGTCATCCTCATCGCGCAGTCGTGGCTGATGTCGCGCGGCCTGGTTGCCTGGCACCGGCGGGTGGCCCGAGGCGCGTTCCTGGTGCTCCCGGTCCTGGTGGTCAGCGCGCTGTACATGGTGCGGGCCATGTTCGCCAACCCGAACATGCCGCCCTTCCTCCCGCCGCTGCTTGCATTCATCGACCTCCCGTCCCTGCTCTTTCTCCTTGTGCTGGTCGGACTGGCGCTCCGGAACACTCGCAACCCGGCCGCCCACAAACGCTACATGTCCGCCACCGTCCTGCTCGCCTTTCCCCCGGCATTGACCCGGCTGTATGCTCGGCTCTTTGCGCCCGCCGTGGATTTCATGACGGCGCTCCACTTGAGCTTCGTTACCGTCGAGGTGATTCTCGTGGCCCTGCTGGTCGCTGACTGGCGTGCCAACGAGCGCCAGCGGGCCTACGGGCTGTCGCTCGCATTCTTCGTCGCCATCCATGCCCTCATGGGACCGGTCTCGAGCGCTGATATCTGGTCCGATGTGATGTCGTGGTATGCCGGCCAGCCGGGCACCCCGTAGCCGCGGTCGAGCCGTCCGCGAGGCCCCGGCCCAATCCGAACCAGGAGCGCCCCATGGCAGGCTGGATTGCGGTGAAGGTCTATCCGAACGAGCCCGCCGCGATGATCGCCCAAGCGATCCTCGAGGGCGGCGGCGTCCACAGCATCGTCAGCCGGGACGACGGGGGGGGCGCGATGCCGAACCTGCAGTTCGTCGGCGGCGTGCGCCTGCTGGTCGCCGAGGAGGATGTCGCCGCCGCGGTCGAGTTGCTGGAGGACGCGGAGGAGTAGCTGCGGCACTATCTTCCCTACCGGGCAGGCCCCCCGCACCCCTTCGTATATTTCCTGTTTGGCACCACTTCGGTGCCGACGCTGCTGACCGAGGCATCGCATGGCGCACGTGTCCCACCGGCTGTCCACCGCATTCCAGGGCGCGCTCGCCGGCGGCGGCGATCCGGCGACCTCACCCCTCTACGTCTTCGGGCCATTCCTCAAGCTGATCGTCATTGCCGGCGTCGCCGAGATCACCTTCGGCGCCAGCATCTGGCTGGTGGTCTTCACCGTGATCATGGTGTCGGCGATGTACCGGCTGGTGATGCGCTGGGTCGTGGACGGAAGCGGTGGCAGCGGGCTGACGGAGGAGGAGTTCGGGCCGTGGGCGGTCAAGGTGAACGCCGGCATCACCTTCGTCGAGTACACCCTGACCTTCCTGGTGAGCATCGCGGCGCTGGTGACGTTCATGGCGGACCGGATGCCCGCCCTCAACGGCGGCATGATGGGATTGCCCTATCGGACGCTGGTGGCGGTCATCATCAGCGTCGGGATCGGGGCCCTGGTCAATCGCGGCCCCAAGACCGCCGCACGGGCCTTCGGCCCCGCCACGCTCGCGGTCCTGCTCCTGCTCTGGACGATGATCGTCGCCACCATCTGGCAGCGCGGCTTCCACCTGCCGTCCATCGACCTCCGGGCCTTCCGACCCGAGTACTTCCACTTCACGCTCGGCGGCTTCGCGCGCATTCTCGCGCTGATGACCGGCATCGAGATCTTCGCCAACCTCGTGGCCGCCTACGACGGCACCAGCGCCGAACGGAGCAAGAAGGCGTTCGGCAGCCTGATCATCATCATGGGCACCACCTGCCTCACGATGCTGATCGTCGGGCCTGCCATCCTCGCCGAGGCCGACGTGACCGACACCCACGTCTCGGTGTTCACCCAGACGATGGACCACCTGCTGCCATCGCCGCTCCCCTGGATCGGCACCCTGATCGGCGTGCTGGTGCTCGCCTCCGCCGCCGCCGCCAGCGCGCAGGGGATCCAGAACCTGGCCCTCGGCCTTCGGTACCGGCACTACATCCCCGCCTGGCTCGGCTCCCGCAATCTCTTCGACGTGGCCGACAAGCCGGTGTGGGTCGAGGTCGGCATCGTCGCCCTCTGCTTCCTCGCCTTCGGCACGCACGAGGAGACCTATCTCGCCATCTATGCGGCGGGCGTGTTCATTCTCCTCAGCATGACGGGCTGGGCCGCCGCCAAGCGGTTGTGGCGGCAGATGCGCGAGAAGTTCTCGGTCGGCTCGGCCGCCACGCTCGTCGGCACCGTGATCGCCGCGCTCCTGACGACCGCGGCCACGGTGATCATTTTCGAGGAGCGGTTCTTCGAAGGCGCCTGGACCTACCTGCTCTTTCTCCCGGCACTCTACGTCGTCTTTTCCCGGTTCCGGAACCGCCTCGGCGCGCCAAAGGAGCTCGACGAACACCTCGGCCGGTTCTTTGCCGGCCAGTACCTCCTTCCCTTCCAGCGCGACGACCTCCCCGACGGCGACTTCGGCGTCGAGCGGATCATGGTGCCTCTCGACGGCTCGGCACTCGCGGAGCAGGCGCTGCCGGTGGCGGAATTGCTGGCGCGCACCGTGGGTGGCCGGATCGACCTGATCTCCGTCAAGGCCGGGCGGACCGAGGTCAACGGCGAACCGGTCGAGTCCCGCTCCGCGACCGAGGTCTACCTCAATCGGCTGGCCGACACGCTGCGGCACCGTGGAGTGAAGGCCGACATCACCATGCGGAGCGGGAACATCCCGGAAGAGATCGGCAAGCACGGGATCGAGAGCAACGCCGACGTGATCGTGATGGCGACCCATGGCCGGTCCCGGGTGGACCGCATCCTCGGTCGGAACATCGCGACGGCGGTGGTGCGGCAGACCGAGCTTCCGGTGCTGATCGTCCGGCCGACCGATGCCTGGACCAGCCGGCACACGGCGTTCAAGAAGCTGCTCGTCTCCCTCGACGGCTCAGTGGACTCCGAGGAGGTGCTCCCATCGGCGCGCATCCTCGCCCGGTACTTCAACAGCACCATCGTGCTGCTCGCCGTGCCGGAGACGGAAGGCGAAGTGCCCCGTCTCCAGCATTACCTCGACTCTGTCTCCGCGGCGCTTGGTGCCATCGGCATCAGCGCGGAGACCCGCGTCACCGGGTCCGGTGCGAGCCGAACGATTACGAGCGTGGCCGAGGCCGAGGGCTGTGACTTGATCATGATGGCGACACGAGGTCGGGGCGGACCGGAGGAGATTGGTGTCGAGGTTGGGAGCGTCACCGAGCGCGTCGTCCTCTCCGCGCACTGCCCGGTCTTTGCGGTCACGGTGGTCGGGATTGGGCGGGGAACGACGGCGGACTGATCCTGACGCGTCGCTAGGGTCGTTGCTGAAGGAATTCCACGACGGCAGGCACCACCACATCGGGCTGATCGAGGTGCGGCAGGTGGCCGGCGGAGTCGACCGGTACCAGCGTGGCCCGTGGCATCGCCTCGAGGAGAGCCGCACTCTCAGAGAACGGCACCCCCTCATCCTGCATGCCCCAGACGATCAGGACCGGCCGCGGGTTGGTGCCAAGCGCTCGAAGTTGCGCGGACTGGTTCGGAGCCACGGCGATCGCCACCCTGGTGCGGCGGAGCGCCTCCCTGGTCCCCTTGAACTGCTGTTGCACGCGATACCGGTCCACCCAGTCTGGGTGCCGGTCGGGATAGAAGAAATCGTAGGGCTGGCTGGTGGCCATCGCGTCGGTGCCTCCCCGGAACACCATGTAGACATCCCAGGCGAACGCTGAGCGCTCTTCCGGCGCCAGCTGGCGGCCGGTGTTGAACACCGGATTGATGTAGGTCAGGGATCGGACGCGATCGGGATGCCGGTCGGCGAATTCCGTGACGATGGCGGCCCCGAACGAGAGGCCGGCGAGGTCGACCGGACCGGACACACCGAGAGAATCGAGGAGCCCGCCGAGCTGGCGGGTGAACACCGCGAGGTCGTACGTTGTCCTCGGGCGGTCGGACCAGCCGCGGCCGTAGTAGTCGAACCGGATGGCGCGGAAGCCCGCGCGGCCAAGGCGCTGGAAGAGGGAATCGGAGAGGTAGGCCGGCACCGAGAAGGCGGCGGCGAGGACGACGACGCGCCCGGTGTCGGGCCCAGCGGTCTCGTAGTGGGTGACGCCATCCGGCAGCCGGACGAAGTGGCCGGGGACGCCGGTGCGGGCCTGGTCGTCCATCGTCCGCTGCTCCGGATCCATCCACCGGTAGACGGCCAGGGTGCCTAGACACACTAGGGCGAGGCCCAGTACGACGAGGCGAACGTACCGCATGGCCATCTCGCAGTTGGAGACGTGAGTGGTCCGGCTACCTTACAGTATACGACTCAGGGAGACTGCCGATGGTTTCAGGACGCGAGGCACTCAACCGCCTCCGTGAGGGCAACGCCCGGTTCGCCTCGAATGTGCGCGGGCCGGACACCATTGTCAGTCACACCCGCCGTCCGGAGTTGCCGGCCGAACAGGAACCGCTGGCCATCATCCTCGGCTGCTCCGACGCGCGCGTCCCCGCCGAGCTGATTTTCGACCAAGGCTTGGGTGATCTTTTCGTCATCCGCGTCGCCGGCAACATCGTGGCGCCGTCGCTGGTGGGCAGCGTGGAGTTTGCCGCCTCGCAGTTCGGCACCCGGCTCGTGGTGGTGCTGGGGCATTCGAAGTGCGGGGCGGTCACGGCGACCCTCGACGAGCTGCAGCGGCCCACCGAAAACCAGTCTCGCAATCTGAAGTCGATCGTGGACCGCATCCGCCCCTCGGTCGAGGGGCTGCTCGCCAGCAACGCCGGACACGACCGCGAGGCGATCATCGAACAGGCCGTCCGCCTCAACATCCGCGCCTCCGCCGACCATCTCCGCCACGGCTCCGACGTGCTGGAGCAGCTGATTCGCGACGAGGGGTTGCTGGTGGTCGGGGCGGAGTATTCGCTGGAGACCGGCGAGGTGGACTTCTTCGACGCCATCCCCACCAAAGGCTGATCTGGCTGCGCGTCAGGACCCGCCAAGCAGCGCGTTCGAGTCGCCGGACCCGGGAGGGAGACGGTGCGCAGCGCCCGGCGGCGGCGACGCCAAACACCGACGCGGCCCGCAGGTTTCCCTCCACCGCCGACCAGCATGCCCTCGAGCTCCTCCCGCGCCTTCCGCAGGCGTAGCGGTAGCTCCAGCGATACACCGCGAGCGCGGCCGTACCGCAGACCATCGCCCCGCCGCCGCCACCACCGCGGCCATCGGCCCCAGCGCGACGTCAGGCCACCCCAATCCCTCCCCCGCAAGCCCACCGGCCACTCCCATCCCCACTCAACCATCTGTCGACCGTCCAGTTCTTCCGCAAGCCGCCGCGCAGGTCGCCCGAGACCGTGACCTCGCATCGACTCGTGGGCGACCCCAGCGGTTTGAGCGCCACATGCAGCTGCTCGACCTCGATCTGCGTCATCCGATACCGGAACATGCTGAGCACGCCGTCGAACGCGACGATCACATTCCGCAATAACGAGACGTCGAACACCATGACGCCGCCGTCCAGGGGATGGCCGCCGACGGTGTCGCGCAGCTTGAGTCCATAGGGCGGTGCGGTCAGCACCCGGCCGATGGCGTCCAGCACCGCCTTGGGCGTCGCCTGGATCACCCGGGAGGCAGGAGATGCTCCGTTCCCGAGTACCCAGCATCCGGGTCAGGGTCCGCTCCTGCCGCGCCGAGAGATCCGCCGAGGCGACCGCCGAGCCCGCAGGTCGCTCGGCGATGGCCATGGCGACGAACTCCGCCGCGATGCCAGCCTCGGAGGCCGCGACTTCCACGTCCTGCAGGCGATAGCCGCCGCTCGGCAGGGGGCCCGCCGGGGCGTCGCCGGCAGCCGGGTCACGATACCGTGCCTGCAACCGCGTGGTGGCCTCGGCCTGCAGTTGTGCGGCCCGCAACCAGATGGCCCGGGCCTGATCGGTGCTCACCACTTCCGCCAAGGAGCCCGCCACCGCGGGAAGCGCCGCCGATTGCAGTGCCGTCTCCAGCGCGTCGGCGAACGCCTCGCCGGTCGGGATACCGATCGTCCGGAGACTTGCTGAGACACCGATCGATGACCGCCACCAGTCCGTGGGGCAAATTGGGCGCAAGCGAGGAGAGGGAGGGCGCCGGGCGTGTCACCTGCTGGGCCATGACAGTCGCGGCCTCATCGGCTTCAAAGGGGAGACGGCCGCTCAAGATCTGGAACCCGACGACGCCGAGGGAGTAGAGATCGCTCCGGCCATCGAGCTTGTCGCCGGCAGCCTGCTCGGGACTCATGTAGTGCACCGAACCGAGCACCATGCCGCCCTGCGTCAGCGGCGTGGCCAGCCGATTCTGCGCGATGCCGAAATCGGTCACGATGGCGCGATTGGAGCCGCGCTCGATCATGATGTTCTCCGGCTTCACGTCCCGGTGGACGACGCCACGTGCATGGGCGTAGGCAAGGGCCCAGGCGGCCTCCCGCAGCACCCGCACCGCCTCGGCCGGAGGGAGCGGGCCACGGGCGCGCAGCCGCTCGGCGAGATTCTCGCCGTCGACGAAGCCCATCGTGAAGAACGCCACCCCGTCGATTTCGTCGGCCCGGTAGATCGGCACGATGTTGGGATGGGAGAGCTGGGCCGAGGTGCGCGCCTCGCGGAGGAACCGCTCGCGCAATTCTGGGTCGGCCGCCAGCGCCCGGGGGAGGACCTTGATGGCCACCGGTCGGTCGAGACGAATATCCCGGGCCAGGTAGACGACCCCCATGCCACCCCGGCCGAG
Source organism: uncultured Gemmatimonadales bacterium (assembly GCA_963699825.1). Taxonomy (GTDB): domain Bacteria; phylum Gemmatimonadota; class Gemmatimonadetes; order Gemmatimonadales; family GWC2-71-9; genus SPDF01. Next base: position 203 of record CAVOVI010000013.1, on the reverse strand, counting down.
CTCCCGCTCGAGGGTGTACTGGCCGGCGAGGAGTGCCTGCAACGGCGCGAGAGAGTCAGAACTCACGGTGGTCTTGCCCCTGACGAGAGTGGTCGTTCGTTCGATTGGTAACATAGATGCGAGGGGAGCCTCAGCGAAGCGTGCAGACTCCGGGCCTCGTCCCCCGCGAGCGGCTCTCTTCCCCTAACGGCCGACGAAGGGCA
>CAVOVI010000012.1:0-79666 GCA_963699825.1 uncultured Gemmatimonadales bacterium | reverse complement strand
TTGAAGCCCAAATGAAGGAATGGCTCTTCGACGCCAACATCGGCCGCCTGGTCGCGACCATCCTCGGCCTGGCGGTGATCGTGGCGCTGGTCCGAGCCGCCCAGCGCGCCCTGGTGGGCCGAATCGAGGACACCGACACCCGCTACCGGGTGCGGAAGGCGATCGGCTTCTCGGGGTACGTTTTCGCCTTCCTCTTTCTGGCTGCCCTCTTCAGCGACAAGCTCGGCGGGCTCACGGTCGCCTTCGGCGTTGCCGGTGCCGGCATCGCCTTCGCCCTGCAGGAAGTGATTGCCAGCATCGCCGGCTGGCTCGCGCTCACCTTCTCGAATTTCTACCACCCCGGCGACCGGGTCGCAGCTGGGTGGCATCAAGGGCGACGTCATCGACGTCGGCGTGCTGCGCACGACGCTCATGGAGGTCGGCGAATGGGTGGACGGCGACCTCTATAACGGCCGCATCGTGCGGGTGGCGAACAGCTTCGTCTTCAAGGCGCCGGTCTTCAACTACTCCGGTGACTTCCCCTTCCTCTGGGACGAGATCCGGATTCCGATCCGCTTCGGCAGCGACCGCGCCGAGGCGCGGGCCCTCATCCAGCAGGTCGCCGACCGGGTCGTCGGGGATTACACAACGACCGCGGCGTCCTCATGGAAGGGGATGGTGAAGAAGTACCGGATCGAGGACGCCCGCGTGGAACCGATGGTGACGCTGGTGGCCACCGACAACTGGCTGCAGTACACCCTCCGCTATGTGGTGGACTACCGCCGGCGGCGAGGGGTGAAGGATGCGCTCTTCAATGGCATCATGGATCTGGTTGATGCCTCGAATGGCCGGGTGCAGCTCGCCTCCGCCACCTATGAACTCGTGGCCGCACCGCCGATCACCGTGAAGACGACCTCGTGATCCAGACGCTGACGGCCTGGGCCAGCGAGACCTTCGGCCTGAGCCCCCAGACGCAATTGCGCCTGCTCGCCACGGCGGCCATTGTCGCGCTCGTAATCGGGCTCCGATGGGTGGTCCTCTCTGCGGTGCACCGCCGGGTCACCGACCTGCATCTCCGGTATCGCTGGCACAAGGGCGCCACGTACGTGGTCGTCGTACTCGGGCTGGTGCTCGCCGCGCGGGTGTGGCTGGTCGAGTTCGCGGGCCTGGCGACCTACCTGGGTCTCCTCTCCGCCGGGCTCGCCATCGCCCTCAAGGATCCGCTCGCCAACCTGGCCGGCTGGCTGTTCATCCTCTGGCGCCGCCCCCTCGAAGTGGGCGACCGCGTCCAGCTCGGCCCCCACTCCGGCGACGTGGTGGACGTACGCCTCTTCCAGTTCACGCTGCTGGAAATCGGCAACTGGGTGGCCGCCGACCAGACGACCGGGCGCCTCATTCATATCCCCAACGCCCTGGTCTTCACCGCCCCCCTGGCCAACTACACCCGGGGGTTCCGGTTCATCTGGACCGAGCTCCCGATCCTGGTCACCTTCGAGAGCGACTGGGAAAAGGCGAAGTCCCTGCTCGAGGAAATCAGCGAACGCCACGGACGCAGCGGCGCCGGCGACCCCGGACTCGCGTCAGGCACCGCGGCGGTGCGCTACGCGCTGCCGAAGAGCCCGACCACGCCGGCGGTGTATGTCTCCGTGGAAGCGAGCGGCGTGCTGCTGACGCTCCGCGTCCGGTGCGCCCCCAGAGAACGGCGCAAGACCACCGACCTGCTCTGGCAGGAAGTCCTGCGGGCCTTCGCCGAGTGTCCCGACGTGGACTTCGCCTACCCGACGACGCGGCTCTACGCCAACGACAGGGAAGGAAAGCCTGGGAAACAACCCCCGGGTCCCCCCGGCCCCGCGTCACCAACCCCATGACCTGACGACACTGTGCATATCGACACCATCCTCGTCCTCCTCTTCATCGTGGCGACCACGGTCGCCATCATCGCCAAGCAGTTCCGGCTCCCGTACACCGTGGCGCTCGTGGTCGCAGGCCTCTTCCTGGGGCAGCTGCACGCCTTCGAGCCTCCGCACCTGACCCAGGAACTGCTCTTCGCCGTCTTCCTTCCCGGCCTCCTGTTCGAAGCGGCCTTTCATTTCGACTTCAGCCTCTTCCGCAGAGATCGCTCGCTCATCCTCACCCTCGCGGTCCCGGGCGTCCTGGCCGGGATCTTCCTGACCGCGGCGATCCTGGTGCCGGTGGCGGCCGCGCTCGACCTGACCGACCGGATCACCTGGACCCATGCCCTGGTCTTCGGGGCGCTCGTCGCCGCCACCGACCCCATCGCGGTGGTCGGGTTGTTCCGGAGCCTCGGCGCACCACGCCGACTGGCCGCGCTCCTCGAAGGGGAGAGCCTGCTGAATGACGGCACCTCCATCGTCTTCTTCAGCATCATCCTCGCCGTGGCCGGCGGCGCCGCGATCTCGGCATCAGGCGTGGTGCTGGAATTCATACGGGTGGTCGGCATCGGGATCGGGATCGGCTTCGCCCTCGGCCTGGTCATTTCCACGATCATCCAGCGTATCGACGAGCCGATGCTCGAGATCACCCTCACCACCATCGCCGCCTACGGGGCGTTCACTGGGGCGGAACACCTCCACGGATCGGGGGTCATCGCCACCGTCGTCGCGGGGATGGTCTGCGGCAATTACGGGGCGCGGACCGGAATGTCACCGACCACGCGCGTCGCGGTCGAGTCGTTCTGGGAGTACGTCGCCTTCGCCCTGAACTCAATCATCTTCCTCCTGATCGGGTTTGAGGTGCAGATCGCCGACCTCGTCTCCTACTTGCCCCTGATCCTCTCGGCGTTCCTGGCGGTGACCGTGGGACGTGCCGCGGTCGTGTTCGCGCTGGCCCCGGTAGCCGCCCGCGGCGTGAACCGGATCCCGGCAAGCTGGCGGGCAATTCTCAGCTGGGGCGGGCTCCGGGGTGGGCTGTCCATGGTGCTGGCGCTCAGCCTGCCGCTTGGGTTTCCCAACCGGGCGCTTCTCATCGCCACCACCTTCGGCGTCGTGATCCTCTCGATCCTGGTGCAGGGCCTGAGCATGGCGCCACTGCTCCGGTGGCTGGGCGTGGCGAGTTCGCACGCGGAGCGGGCCGATTATGACCGCAATCGCAACGAATTGATGGCCGTGCAGGCGGCCCTGCGGGAGCTCGACCGGATGGTGCAGAGCGGACATGGCAACCCTGCCGGGCTGGCCACCCTTCGCGCGGAATACGAGGGACGTCTGAAAGGCGTGGAGGGAGAGCTCGACCGCATGCGTGACGCCCATGCCGACCTGCATGAAGCGGAGCTCCTGCGGGCCCGTCGCCACCTGCTGATGGTGGAGAAAGCCGAGGCGATAGAAGCCAATCACCAGGGACTGTTGAGCCGCGACGCCTACGAGGCGGTGCTGGGCGACATCGACGCCCGATTGGTGCAGTTGCACGACCAGGGAGGAGCGTAGGGCGACGGCAGGATCTCACGTTCGATGTCCGCGGTACACTCACACAACCGAGGAGCCCCATTATGTCCGGACCAGCCGATCTCGTGCACAAAGGTGGCAGGCGCATGACCACGTGGGGAGTCATCACGATGGTGCTGGGCGTGTTCGCGATGTTCACACCGATGCTGACCGGCTTCTCGATTCTGCTGCTGCTCGGCATCGTCGTGATGGTGGCCGGCGTCATGCGCATGATCTGGGCGTTCCAGGCCGGCAGCGTCGGACGGGGACTGCTCATGTTTGTCCTCGGCCTGCTCACGCTTCTCGTCGGTTTCCTCCTGCTCCTGAACCCGGTCTTCGCGGCGATGTCAGTGACGATCCTGCTGACGTTCTACCTGGTGGTGGACGGCGCGGCGGAGGTGTACGCCGGGGTGCAGCGCAAGCCGGACGCTGGCTGGGGATGGCTCACGGTCGGCGGGATCGTTTCCATCCTGCTCGGCGTCATGATCTGGCGCCAGGCACCGCTGGCCGGCGTCTGGGCCATCGGGCTCTTCCTCGGGATCAAGCTGTTCTTCGTGGGGCTGATGATGATGACGGTGGGCGGCACGCTGCGGGGGATCGCGAAGGGCTGAGCGGCCGCACGACGGTGCTGCGCCCTGCAGCCGGCGGCGCCCCAAGAACACCGCCCGGCACGAGGGCCGGGCGGTGTGGATCGCGGAGATGCCGGGCGGATGCTGAAGGCACCCTTGAGGGGTCGGCTGGTCGGACACCGACCTCGGAGGCTCCTGTCCAGGCTGGGCCATCCTGTATGCCCAGCACCTCCGCTTCCACCGAACAAGATACCATGGAGACTGTTAGGGGAAGATGAAGGTCGTTGTAAGCAGACTTCCCCACCCTTTCATCCGGGCGCCTTCATACTGGCACCATGAGCGACACGGCCGTTTTCCAGGCGCGGGGGCTCGCCAAGGTCTATCACGTGGGCGAGGTGGACGTCTATGCCCTGCGCGAGGTCGACCTCGATCTCTTCGCCGGTGAGTTCGTCGTCCTGCTCGGCCCCTCGGGCAGCGGGAAGTCCACCCTCCTCAACATTCTCGGCGGACTCGACGTGCCGACCAGCGGCACGGTCCGGTTCCTCGACCACGACCTCACGGTGGACGACGACCGGGCGCGGACCCGGTTTCGCCGTGATCACGTGGGGTTCGTGTTCCAGTTCTACAACCTGATCCCCTCCCTGACCGCCCGCGAGAACGTCGCCCTGGTCACCGACATCGCGACGCGTCCGATGGACCCGGCCGCGGCCCTGCAGCTGGTCGGGCTCACCGAGCGCCTGCACCACTTTCCGGCCCAGCTCTCGGGCGGGGAGCAGCAGCGCGTGGCCATCGCCCGCGCGATCGCGAAGCAGCCCGACGTCCTGCTGTGCGACGAGCCCACCGGCGCGCTGGATTACGAGACGGGGTTGATCGTGCTGCAGGCGCTGGCGGAGGTGAACCGGACGCTGGGCACCACGGTTGCGGTCATCACCCACAACGCCGCCATCGCCGGCATGGCGGATCGCGTCATCCGGATGCGGAGCGGCCGCATCGCCAGCGTCGAGCGCAACGCCCGCCGCCTGGCGCCGACGGAGCTCACCTGGTGAGCGGCCTCCGCCCCATGCACCTCAAGGTGCTGCGCGACCTCTGGCATCTCCGCAGCCAGATGGCGGCGGTGGCCGTGGTGATGGCCTGCGGCATCGCAATGTTCGTGTCGCTGCGCTCGATGCACGGCTGGCTCCGGGACACCCAGACGCGCTACTACGAGGCATACCGGTTTGCCGACGTGTTCGCCAACGCCCGCCGGGCACCTGCCTCGCTGCAGCGCCGGCTCGCGGCGATCCCCGGCGCGGCCGCCGTGCGCACCCGGGTGGTCATGGACGTGACCCTCGACCTCCCAGGACTCGACGAGCCGGGCACCGGCAGGCTGGTGGGGATCCCGGAGACGCGGGCGCCGATGCTCAACGACCTCTACCTTCGGAGCGGGCGGTGGATCGAACCGGGCCACGCCGACGAGGTGCTGGCCAGCGAGGCCTTTGCCCGGGCCAACGGCCTCGCGCCAGGCGACTCCATCCCGGCCGTGCTGCACGGGCGGTGGCAGCGCCTGCGGGTCGTGGGCATCGCGCTCTCCCCGGAATACATCTACGAAATTCGCGGCCTGGGCGACATCTTCCCGGACAACCGCCGGTTCGGCGTCCTCTGGATGGGGGAACGTGCCCTCGGCGCCGCGTTCCAGTTGGAGGGGGCGTTCAACGACGTGGCGATCGCCCTCGCGCCGGGGGCGTCGGAAGCCGACGTGATCGACGCCACCGACCGCCTCCTCGCCCCGTACGGCGGCACCGGCGCCTACGGCCGGGCCGACCAGATCTCCGACCTGTTCGTGTCGAGCGAAATCGACGAGACGGAGATCACCAGCGTCCTGCTCCCCGCGATCTTCCTCGGCGTGACGGCGTTCCTGCTCAACATGGTGCTGGCACGGCTGGTGGCGACCCAGCGCCAGGAGATCGCCATCCTCAAGGCGTTCGGGTACGGGAACCCGGCGATCGCGGCCCACTACCTCCAGCTGGCCCTCGGACCAGTCCTCATCGGAGCGGTGATCGGGACGGGGCTCGGCGCCTGGCTCGCGGCGGCGTTGGCGCGGGTGTACGCACGGTTCTACCAGTTCCCCGTGGCCGCATACGCCCAGGACTGGCGCGTCGTCGCCCAGGCGTTCCTGGTGGCGGGGGGGGCCGCACTCGTCGGCGCCCTCGGCGGCGTGCTCCGGGCCACCCGGCTGCAGCCCGCCGAGGCGATGCGGCCCGAGGCGCCGGCCAGCTATCGGGCCGGCCTGATCGAGCGGATCGGCCTCCAGCGACTGGTGCCGGCGGCGGCGCGGATCATCCTCCGCAATGTCGAGCGCCGGCCGTTCCGTGCGCTGCTCGCCGCCACCGGCATCGCGCTCGCCACCGCGATCGTCATGACCGGCTGGTTCATGTTCGATGCCATCAACGTGATGAAGCAGATCCAGTTCGAGTCGGTCCAGCGCTATGATGCCATGGTCGTCTTCGACGTTCCCCGGTCCGCCGCAGCGGGCTGGGAACTGGTGAACCTCCCTGGCGTGCGGCGGGTGGAACCGTTCCGCGCGGTGCCCGTGCGTCTCCGGCGAGGCCCCGTCAGTAAGCGGACCACCCTCCTCGGACTCGAACCCGGCAGCGAACTGCAGCGGCTGGTGGACCGCGACGGCACGGTGCGCCAGGTGCCGCGAGGCGGCCTCCTGATTTCCGATGTCCTGGCCGCCGATCTCGACGTCGCCGCCGGCGACACGCTCACGGTGGAGGTGCTAGAGGGCAAGCGCGCGGTCCGGGCGGTCCCGGTGGCCGCCGTGTCCAGGGATATCATCGGGAGCTCGGCGACGGTGCGCCTCGACGCGCTCCGTGCCCTGCTCGGGGAGGGCGGGACCCTCTCCGGTGCATATCTGACGCTCGACGCGCGGGAGGCGCCGGCGGTCTACCGCCGGCTCAAGCAAACGCCGGCGGTGAGCGGCGTCGTCGTGCGGGAGTCGGTCATGCGGGGCTTCGAGGAGACCATCGCCGAGAGCTTCTGGATTTCCATTTCGATGATGGTGGCATTCGCCTGCATCATCGCGGCGGGCATCGTCTACAACGGGGCGCGGGTGGCACTCTCCGAGCGGGGGCGCGAGCTGGCCAGCCTGCGGGTACTCGGGTTCTTCCGCGGCGAAGTCACCCGGCTGCTCCTCGGCGAACAGGCCCTGCTGACCCTCATCGGTCTGCCGGGCGGCCTCCTGCTCGGCTACGCCCTCGCATGGCTGGTCGCGTACCGGTTCGAGTCGGATCTCTTCCGGATCCCGCTCGTGATCCGGCCGACCACCATCGCCTACAGCCTGGCCGTCGTGCTCGGCGCGGCGCTGTTGTCCGCGCTGGCCGTCCGACGGCGTATCCACCGGCTCGACCTGATCGCCGTCCTGAAGACAAGGGAGTAAGCCGATGCGACTGCAGCGAAGGTACGTCTGGTACGCGGCCGGCCTCCTCGCGATCGCCTGGGTCACCGTGCGGTTGCTTCGACCGGAGACCATCCCGGTCGATGTCGCCCCCGCCGTGGTGGGTCCGCTGGTGGAGACGGTCGGCGACGAGGGCCAGACCCGGGTTCGGCATCGGCACATCCTCACCGCCCCCCTGCCGGGCCGGTTGCAGCGGATCACGCTGCAGGTGGGCGACACCGTCCGCGCCGGCACGGTGGTGGCCCGGCTGGCCCCGCTTCCCCTCGACGCGCGCAGCCGCCAGCAGGCGGAGGCGGCGCTCGAGGCGGCACGCGACCTGGAGCGGATGGGCACGGCGGCGGTGGACGAGGCGCGCACCGCGCTCGAGCAGGCGCGACAGGACCGGGAACGAGGCGCGGCGCTCGCCGCCGGCGGCGGTCTCGCCCCGGCCGACCTGCAGCGTCTCGAACTCATCGAGCGGGCCCGCCTGCGTGGCGTCGAAGCGGCGGAGGCGCAGGCCCAGGCGACGGCGCACGACGCGGAACGCGCCCGCCTGGCACTCCTGGCCTCGGGGACGGCCTCCGGCGTCGCCACCCTGGAACTCGTCTGCCCGATCGGCGGGCGTGTGCTCGCCCTCCCCGAACAGAGCGAGCGAACGGTGTACGCCGGTCAGACGCTGCTGGAGATCGGCGACCCCGCGGACCTTGAGCTCATCGTGGATCTCCTGTCCACCGATGCGGTGAAGGTGCGGCCGGGGCAGCGCCTGCTCGTGGATGGGTGGGGTGGCGGAACGACGCTTGAGGGTCGGGTGCGCCGAGTCGAGCCGGCGGGCTTCACCAAGATCTCGGCGCTCGGGGTCGAGGAGCAGCGGGTCAACGTGGTTGGCGATTTCGACTCGATCCCGCCCGGGCTCGGCGACCGGTACCGGCTGGACGTGCGCGTCGTGCTCTGGGCCGGCGACAGCGTCCTCAAGGTGCCGGCGAGCGCGCTCTTCCGGCGCGGGGAGGCGTGGGCGCTCTTCACGGTCGAGGACGGGCGGGCTCGTGAGCGCATGGTCACGGTGGGGCACGAGTCGGCGACCGAAAGCGAGATCACGTCGGGAGTGACCCGCAGCTCCGTCGTCATCCGGCATCCGACCGATCGCGTCCGCGACGGCAGCCGGGTGACGCCGGTCGCACCCGGGTCCTGAGCCGGCCATGCCCGATGCGCCCGTCTCGTTCAAGAGCTCCGCTGCCTTCCGCGCCTGGCTGCGGAAGCACCACCGGTCGGTGCCCGCCCTGGTGCTGCGCCTCGCCAAGCGGCACGCGGCCGGGAGTGGGATCAGCTACGCGGAAGCGCTGGACGAGGCGCTCTGCTTCGGCTGGATCGACGGCATCCGCCGCCGCATCGATGCCGACAGTTTTTCGGTGCGCTTCACGCCGAGGAAGCCAAAGAGCATCTGGAGCCGGGTAAATGTGGCGCATGTGGAGCGGCTGATCCGCCAGAAGCGGATGACGAAGGCGGGGCTCGCGGCCTTCGAGGCACGCACCGACCATCGCACCGGGATCTACTCCTTTGAGAACCGCCCCGCCGAGTTGCCGGCAGCATTTCGTACCCAGTTCAAGCAGAACCGGAGAGCCTGGAAGTATTTTCAGGGGGAGGCACCCTACTATCGGCGGACCGCGACCTACTGGGTGCTGAGCGCGAAGCAGGAACCGACGCGCCTACGACGATTGGGTATCTTGATTGCCTGTTCAGCAGAGGGGACTCGGATCCCTCAATTGCGGCGGTAGAGGCGGACCATATCCCCTCGCGGCCACCATCTCCATTTTCATCATGGGAGTGCACAATATGCAACGGAAGGCAGACGCAAAGTGGACCGGTGACCTGCGCACCGGCACCGGCACCATCAAGCTCGGCAGCGGCGTCTTCGAGGGCCCCTACAGCTTCAAGTCCCGCTTCGAGGACGGCACGGACACCAATCCCGAGGAGTTGATCGGCGCCGCCCACGCCGCCTGCTTCTCGATGGCCCTCTCGGCGTCACTCGCCAAGGCGGGGCACAAGCCCACGAGCGTCGCGACGACCGCGACCGTCAACCTGGAACTCGTCGGCGCGGGATCACAGATCACCCGGATTGACCTCGCAACCCACGGGATTGTCCCGGGCCTCTCGGAAGCCGAATTCACGAAGTTCGCGGAGGACGCCAAGGCGAACTGCATCGTCTCGAAGGCGCTGGCCAGTGTGCCGATGACCCTCGCGGTCACCTTCGCCGGGAGCTGATCGGGGAGACCACGAGAGCGGCGAAACCTTTGCCGCCTTCCCCCCGTTTGGGCATTGGAGCCACCGCCCCTGCCGGACCCCGTCCCCACGATTAGGTTACGGGGTTGCCGGCAGGGTCGTTCGTGTGCCCCTCGCGCATTGTCCCAGAACTTGATTTCCAGGAGTGAGTTAGGTGAGGTCTCCCATTTCTCGCGCGTTCTTCTCCGCCATTTCTTGTTCGCTCCTGATCGCCCCGCTGGCCCGGGCACAGGCGGCCGACAGCGCAAGCGCCCCCGGCTACGTGGCCGGCGACGCCAGGTTCATGACGGGGATGATCGGCCACCACGCGCAGGCCGTTCTGATTTCCGGCTGGGCCCCGACCCACGGGGCGAGTCCGTCGATCATCCGCCTGACGGAGCGGATCGTGGTCGGCCAGCAGGACGAAATCCAGCTGATGGAGACCTGGCTGCAGGACCGGGGCGAGCCGGTGCCCGATCCGTCGTCCCACGAGAACCACGCCGGGATGGACCACTCCATGCACATGCCCGGCATGCTGAACGCCGCCCAGCTGGACTCCCTCGACAGTGCGCGCGGTCCCGAATTCGACCGGCTCTTCCTGACCTACATGATCCAGCACCACATGGGCGCCATCGTCATGGTCAACGAGCTCTTTGCCACGCACGGCGCTGGGCAGGACGAGCCGACCTTCCGGCTGGCCTCGAACATCTACGCCGACCAGACCACCGAAATCGCCCGAATGCAGAAGATGCTGGCGGCCCTCGACGCCGAGGGCACCAGCCCCTGATGCACCGACAGATTCACGCAGTGAGTTCCCTCGCCACTCTTCCACAGGAATGGTTCATGAGTCTCTTGCACACCGCTCTGCGTTCGGGCCGCCGGTCCGCCGCGTCCCTGACCCCGCTCCTCCTCGCCCTCGGGGCGTTCTCCGTCGGGGGCTGTTCCTCGTCGACCAGCTCGGCGTCCACCGCCGCGATGCCGGCGGCACCCAAGATGCCGGCCGCCGATCCTCGCGTCGGCCTCAAGGCGGGACAGTGGGACGCCGCGGAAGCCGCGTGGAACCTGCGCCTTGTCTCGAACACGCGCCCGTCGGAGAAGTTCGAGGGTGTGACGAACTCGGACATCTCGTTCACCGGGAACTACGCGATTCAGGGCAACTACAACGGGTTCCAGGTGTGGGACATCTCGAATCCGGCGAAGCCGACGCTGAAGATCGGGTTCCTCTGCCCCGCCTCGCAGAGCGACGTCTCGGTGTACAAGAACCTCCTCTTCGTGTCGGGTGAGGGCAATTCCGGCCGCCTCGACTGCGGCACCCAGGGCGTCAAGGAGCCGGTCAGTCCCGATCGCCTCCGCGGCATCCGCATCTTCGACATCACCGACATCTCGGCGCCAAAGTACATCGCCAATGTCCAGACCTGCCGCGGCTCGCACACCCACACTGTCCTGGAGAGCCCCCGGGACAAGGCCAACGTCTACATCTACGTCTCCGGCTCGGCGGGCGTGCGTCCGGCGGAAGAACTGCCCGGCTGCTCCAGCATGGCCCCGGATGAAGACCCGAACTCCGCCCTCTTCCGCATCGAAGTCATCAAGGTGCCGCTCGCGCACCCGGAGCAGGCCGCCATCGTGAGCTCCCCCCGGATCTTCAACGACCTCGTCGCTCCGCCGGAGCACGGCGAAGCGCCGGAAGACATCGCCGCGGCCGAGAAGGCCGCCGCGCGCGTGGCGCGCCAAGGGCGGGTACACGGCGTTCATTTTCGGGATGGAGCGTCCGATCCCGTCGGGGTACATCGACCCGATGCTCGACAGCGTCGTGACCGCCCGCAAGGGCACCGGCAAGCCGACGGCTGCCGACAGCGCCGCGCTCCGCACCGCCCTCCCGGCCATCCTGGCGGCGCGGTTCGGCAGCCCTGACGACAACAAGGACGGCGTCCGCCCCGGCCCGACGCAGTGCCATGACATCACCGTCTATCCCGCCATCGGTCGGGCCGGCGGCGCCTGCGAGGGCTACGGCCTGCTGCTGGACATCACCGATCCGGTGAACCCGAAGCGGATCGGCGCCGTGGCCGACTCGAACTTCTCCTACTGGCACTCGGCGACGTTCAACAACGACGGCACCAAGATTCTCTTCTCCGACGAGTGGGGCGGCGGCGGCTCGCCGAAGTGCCGCATCACCGACAAGAAGGAGTGGGGCGCCGACGCGATCTTCACGCTCGCGAACGACAAGATGGACTTCCAGAGCTACTACAAGCTGCCGGCCGCGCAGACCGACAAGGAAAACTGCGTAGCCCACAACGGATCGCTCATTCCGGTGCCCGGCCGCGACATCATGGTGCAGTCCTGGTACCAGGGCGGCATCTCGGTCTTCGACTGGACCGACGCCTCGAATCCCGATGGAGATCGCCTTCCACGACCGCGGTCCGCTGGACTCGACCCGGATGGTCAACGGCGGTTCCTGGTCGGTGTACTGGTACAACGGCTACATGTACAGCTCCGAGATTGGCCGCGGGCTCGACATCTTCGAGTTGACCGCCAGCGAGTACCTGTCGCAGAACGAGATCGACGCGGCGAAGCTGGTCAAGCTCGACTACTTCAACGCGCAGGGGCAGCCGCAGATGGTCTGGCCGGCCGAGATCGTCGTGGCACAGGCCTACCTCGACCAGCTCGCCCGGTCGAATGGGCTCAGCGCCAAGAAGATCGACGCCGCGCGGAAGACGCTCGACCAGGCGTCGAAGGAATCCGGCGCGAAGCGCGCAGATACGCTCGGCAAGCTGGCCAGGCAGCTCGAGGCCGACGTTGCCGGCGCGGGCGATCCTGCCAAGGTGAAGACGCTGGCCGCCGCGGTGGATGCGGTCGCCAACGCCAAGACCTGATCCGAGGCGCAACGGACCGATAGTCACGCAGTGCATCAAGGTCCGGCCTGGTTGGCCGGGCCTTGATGCGTTCCGGGAGGGATATGGAACGGCATGCGGCGTTGATTCGCTCGTTCTACGAGGCATTCCAGCGGCGCGACCACGCGTCGATGACGGCCTGCTACGCCCCCGATGCCACCTTCTCCGATCCGGTCTTCCCGCTCCTGCGTGGAGCTGCCGTCGGGGCGATGTGGCGAATGCTCTGCGAGCGGGGCAAAGATCTGCGGATCGAGGCAGGCCGCATCGCTGCCACGAGCGACCGGGGTAGCGCGCACTGGGAGGCGTGGTACACCTTTTCGGCGACGGGGCGACCGGTCCACAACATCATCGAGGCGTCATTCGAGTTCCGTGACGGCCTGATTGTGCGGCACACCGATGCGTTCGATCTGTACCGCTGGGCGCGTCAGGCGCTCGGCGTGAAGGGTCTGCTGGTCGGATGGGCGCCGCCAGTGCAGCGTGCCATCCGGAATCAGGCAGCACGTGCACTCGAGACATTCATGATCAGGCATGGAGTGGGCTGACCCGACCGAAGGGAGTCGCTGATGCGGGGTTGCTTCACGCTGATAGGACTGCTCTTGCTCGCGGTGGGTCTCGCTTCGCTCTGGATCCTGATCAAGATCGGCTGGAGCAGCGACGGCCCGGGCGCCCTCTTCTTCTATATCGGACTGGTCGGCGGACTCTGGGGCGCGTGGTTGTTCCTCACCAGTTCCCGGTCGAAGAATTAGGACCCCGAACCATGCATCTCCTCGTGGTTGGCGCCAGCGGCGGCACCGGCCGGCTCCTGGTCTCCCAGGCGCTTGACGCCGGGCATGTCGTCACCGCGTTCGTGCGCGATGCCGCCCGGCTCCCGCTCACGCATGCGGCGCTCCGCGTCGCCGTGGGCGACGCGATGCACCGGGACAGTTTTGGCCCCTTCCTGGCCGGTCAGGATGCGATCCTCTGCACCCTGGGCGCCAAGCCCGAGGGCGACGACGCACACCGGGGGCAGCCCGGCGTGCCCGTTTGCTCCGTCGGCACCAGGCACCTCATCGAAGCGATGCGTTCAGCCGGCATTCGGCGGCTGGTCGTCGAGAGTTCGGCGCCGTGCGGGGAGAGCGCGGCCACTGGGCGGTGGCCGGCGCCCTGGATCGTGCGGACGGTGCTGCGGGAGGTCATGGCCGACAAGGAGATTCAGGAGGCGGCGGTACGGGCGAGCGGACTGGACTGGACGATCATCCGACCGGTCAAGATGACGAACGGTCCGCGGACCGATCGGGTGCGGGTCGGCGCGGACCTGCGTTGGGGAATCACCTCGAAGGTGTCGCGGGCCGACGTGGCTGCGGTGATGCTCCGGACGGTTGCGGCCGGGGATACCATCGGGGCAGCGCTGACGGTGGCGCCCTAGCGGACCGCGGGGGGCAGCGCCGGCTCCACGGCAGCGGATTTGGGCTGGGTGGCAGCGGACGCCGAGGCGGAGAGCGACGGGAACACCGCCTTCGCGGCGAGCTTCATCGTGAACGCCGCCGCCGGCACGCCGAGGCCGGTGCCGAGCAGGAGCAGGTTGGCGGCAAGGACCCGGCCGGTCCACCGATTGACCAGTTCGCGGCTGCGAGTCGCCATGACAACGGCCACCGCGACCAGATCGATCAGCACCAGCCCTGCGGCGCAGGTCCAGAACACCCCGGAACTCATCTGGTCCAGCCAGAGCGTGGTGGTTTCAAGCATCGAGACCCTCGAGGCGCGGATTGGGACAGGTGTGTTGTTGCGGTGTGTCTCCCTAATTACGCGAAAATGCTCGACTTGTCCAGAGGCAATGTGAAACGGCGCCGGGCCCTGGCGCATGGGGGATCGCATGACGACAGCGCGCGGCCGGATCCAGTCGATCGACATCATTCGGGGCGCCGTCATGGTCCTGATGGCGCTCGATCACGTGCGGGTCTACTCCGGCCTCCCGGCCGGAGGCCCGACCCCGGGGATCTTCTTCACGAGGTGGGTCACCAATTTCTGTGCCCCGGCGTTCATCTTCTTTGCGGGCACCAGTGCCTACCTCTACGGAAGGAAGCACCCCGGGCTGCCACGGTTCCTGGCCACCCGCGGGCTCTGGCTGGTGTTCCTCGAGTTGGTCGTCATCCGCATCGCGTGGACCTTCAACGTCGATTTCTCGCATTTCCTGATGGCCGGCGTCATCTGGGTCATCGGATGGTGCATGATCCTGCTCGCGGTGCTGGTGCGGCTGCCGGTTCGGGTGGTGGGCGTCCTCGGTCTGGCGATCATGGCCGGTCACAACCTCCTCGACACCAGTTTCTTCGACCTGATCGCCGCCGCCCAGGGGAGTGGCACGTACTGGCTCTGGTCGACCCTGTATTTCGGGTTCTGGGGTGGGCCCGTCACGATCGGGGCGGGCGGAACGGAGTTCTGGGTGCTCTACTCCATCGTCCCGTGGATCGGCGTCATGGCGGCAGGCTACGGATTCGGCGCGATCGTCACCCTTGAACCCGCCCGGCGGAACCGGCTCTGCTGGCAGATCGGCCTCTCGGCCACCGCGCTCTTTCTCGCACTTCGGGCGTTCGATATCTACGGCGATCCATTCCATTGGCGCGACGCCATCGACCCGTCGAACGGCGGGCCGGGCCTGCCCGCGCCGCTCGCCTTCCTGAACACCAACAAGTACCCGGCGTCGCTCCTCTTCCTCCTGATGACCCTCGGGCCGACGATCGCGCTCATCCCGCTGCTGGAGCGGGCGCACGGGGCGGTGGCCAGGTGGCTCACCGTGTTCGGCCGGGTGCCGATGTTCTTCTACCTTCTCCATATTCCGCTGATTCACGCCCTGGCCGTGGTCGTTTCCCTGATTCGGACCCCCGCGGACACCGCCTGGCTCTTCACCAATCACCCGATGGCGAACCCGCACGCCCCCGAGGGCTACACCTGGAGCCTCGGCCTGCTGTACGCTGGCTGGGCCGCCGCGACCGTTCTGCTCTACCCTCCCTGCCGCTGGTTTGCCGCCCTGAAGGCGAGACGCAGCGAGGCGTGGCTAAGTTACCTGTAGGCATACCCGGGCCGACTCACTCTCGTGCCCGCCTGAGCACCTTCATGGATTTCCTTGTGAGGTCACACCTGATGCGAAACCTCTCCCGTCTTTCCACCCTCCTGGCTCCCGTCGGCCTCCTTGCGGTGATGGCACTGCCCATGGCCCTCCATGCACAGGAGGGGGCCCCTCCTGCCGGCCTCGACACGGCCGGCATGGACCGTTCGGTGAAGCCGGGCGACAATTTCTACGACTACGCCAACGGCACCTGGCTCAGGGAGACGCAGATTCCGGCGGACCGAAGCTCGTACGGGTCGTTCGCGATTCTCGCCGAGATGATCGACGGTCGGGTGGCCGGCCTGATGCAGGAAACCGCGCAGACGAAGGCGCCGATGGGCTCGGAAGCGCAGATGGTCGGGGACTACTACTCGAGTTTTATGGACCTGACCGCCATTGAAGCCGCGGGCCTAACACCCCTCCGGCCGACGCTCGACTCGATCGCAGCGATCAGCAATCGCACACAGCTCGCCTACTTCCTCGGCACGACGCTCCGGGCCGATGTCGACGCCATGAACGCAACGGACCTGTACACCGGGAATCTCTTCGGTCTTTGGGTGGCCCAGGATCTCGACGATCCGACCCAGTACTCGCCCTTCCTCCTGCAGGGTGGGCTGGGAATGCCCGACCGGAGCTATTACGTCGATCCATCCGCCGGGATGGCGGCCATCCGCGAGCAATACCAGCGGCACGTTGCCGCCATGCTCGGACTGGCCGGAGTCGAGGGAGCAGACGCCAAGGCGGCGGCGATCATGGAGCTCGAGACCCGGATGGCGGAGGTCCACTGGACCCGCGAAGCAACCGGTGACTTCGCCAAAGGAAACAATCACTGGACCCGGGCTGAGTTCCGCTCCAAGGCTCCGGGGCTGGACTGGGAGATCTACTTCGCCGCCGCGGGGCTCTCGAAGCCAGCCGTCTTTGACGTCTGGCAGCCGAGCGCCTTCACCGGGCTTTCCGCCCTGACGAAGAGCGTGCCGCTCGATACCTGGAAGGCCTACCTGACCTTCCACGCAATTCAGGCCCGGGCCGCGGTGCTCCCTAGCGCTTTCGACCAGCAGTCGTTCGCCTTCTATGGCACGGCGCTGAGCGGTGCACAGGTCCAGCGCGACCGCTGGAAGCGGGCGGTGGGTGCCACGAACGCCGCTTTGGGGTTCGCAGTCGGCAAGCTCTACACCGACAAGTACTTCTCTCCCGAAGAGAAGGCCCGCGCCGAGGCCATGGTCGCCAACATTATCGCCGCGTTCAATGCGCGCGTCGATCACCTCGACTGGATGGCTCCGAGCACCAAGAAGGAGGCGAAGGCCAAGCTTGCCGTCCTCAAGGTTGGAATCGGGTATCCTGACGCCTGGCCCAGCTACGCCGGCCTTCAGGTGATCCCGGGCGACGCATACGGCAACCTGGAGCGCGCCGGCTTGTTCCAGCTGCGGGCTCGCCTCCAGCGCCTCGGCCAGCCGGTGGATCGGGGCGAGTGGGTGATGACCCCCCAGACGGTCAACGCGGTCAACATGCCCGCCATGAACGCCATGAACTTCCCCGCCGCCATCCTGGAGCCGCCGTTCTTCGATCCAAGCCGCGCGGCGATCATGGACTATGGCGCCATGGGCGCGGTCATCGGCCACGAGATCAGCCACAGTTTCGACAACCTGGGTGCGCTCTTCGATGCGACCGGCCGGATGCACAACTGGTGGACGCCAGATGACCTGAAGCACTTCGAGGCGTCTGGGGCGCAGCTCGTCGCCCAGTACAACGCCTATCGGCCGTTCCCTGACCTGGCCGTCAACGGCAAGCAGACCCTGAGCGAGAACATCGCCGACCTGGCCGGCATTGCGGCCGCCTACGACGCCTATCGTATATCGCTGGGCGGCGCGGACGCGCCGGTAGTCGATGGCATGACCGGCGACCAGCAGTTCTTCCTGAGCTTCGGGCAGATCTGGCGGACCAAGTACCGGGAACCGGCGCTCCGGCAGCGTGTCCTGACCGACGGCCACTCGCCGGGCGAATACCGGGCGTTCACGGTGCGAAATGTCGACGCCTGGTATGCCGCGTTCGACGTGCAGCCGGGAGAGGCCCTCTACCTGTCGCCGGCGGACCGGGTCCGAGTCTGGTGACCGAGCGGGCGTCGAACCCGAAATGAACCTGAATCCCGCCCCGGGTGTACTGAAGAGGGCCAGCGCGTCACTCCTACTGCTGGCCCTCCGCTCTCCACATCCACGCTCTCGATCAAGGACAGTCTCATGACAGCCCCCAAAAAGATCCTCATCACCGGCGTCACCGGCAGCCAGGGCGGCTCCCTCGCCGCCGCACTCGAAGGCAGCGATTTCCAGCTGCAGGGAATGACCCGCAAGCCCGACAGCCCGGCCGCACAGGCACTGAGAGAGAAGGGCGTCACGATCGTCCAGGGTGACCTCGACGACGCGGCCTCGCTCAAGAAAGCCCTCACCGGCGCCTGGGGGGTCTACGCCGTCCAGAACACCTGGGAGGCTGGGGTGGAGCAGGAAGAAGAACAGGGGAAGCGATTCGCGACGCTGGCCCGGGAGGCCGGCGTGCAGCATTTCGTGTATGGCTCGGTCGGCTCGGCCCACCGCGCCACCGGCGTCCCGCACTTCGACAACAAGTGGCGGGTGGAGGAGACTGTCCGCGGACTCGGCTTCCCGAGTCATGTGATCGTGCGACCGGTGTTCTACATGGAGAACCTGCTGAGCCCCTGGTTCCTGAACGGCGACACGATCTATACCGCGCTCAAGCCGGACACCGTGCTCCAGATGATCGCGGTGCAGGACATCGGGAAGTACAGCGCGCGTGCGTTTACCGAGGCGGACCGCCTGAACGGCCGCGCGATCGACGTGGCGGGCGATGCGCTGACGATGCCCGACGCCGCCCGCCTGCTCAGCGAGGGGCTGGGCCGCCCCATCAAGTTCGTCGAGATCCCGATTGCGGAGGTCCGGAAGAACAGCGAGGAGATCGCGCTCATGCTGGAGTGGTTTGAGCGCGTGGGGTATGAGGCCGACATCCCGGCGCTCGAGAAGGAGTTCGGGTTCACGCCGACCACCTTTGCCGCCTGGGCGGCGGCGCAGCGGGGCAAGTAGATCGTGCCCAACGAGCCTGACAGCCCCGCCCACGTTCCGTTTGCGGGGCTGCTCGGGCTCGGGCTTCGTCACCGACTTCCTCGACACCCTTGGGGTGGGCTCCTTCGCCACGACCAGCAGCGTCCTGAAGCTGGGGAAGCTGGTCGAGGACGAGCAGATCCCCGGCACCATGAACGTCGGGCACTCGCTCCCGACCATGCTCGAGGCGGTCCTCTATATCACGGTCATCCAGGTGGAGCTGGTGACGCTCGTCGCGATGATCGCGGCGAGCGCTCTCGGCGCCTGGTTCGGTGCCGGCCTCGTGGCCCGATGGCCGCGCCGCACCATCCAGCTGGCCCTGGCCGTCGGCCTGCTGGCGACGGCCGTCTTCATCTTCCTCCGGGAAGTGAATGTCTTCCCGGCTGGCGGGGACGCGCTGGCGCTCACCGGCGTCGCCCTGGTTGTCGGCGTGCTCGTCAACGCACTCATCGGTTCGCTCACCAGTCTCGGCATCGGGAACTACGCTCCCTGCATGGCGCTGGTCAGCCTCCTCGGCATGAACCCGATCGCCGCCTTCCCGATCATGATGGGATCGGCGGCGCTGACGCTGCCACTTGCCGCCGCGCGCTTCATTCCGGCGCGACGGTTCGATCGGCGAGTGGCCCTCGGGTTGACCATCGGCGGGATTCCAGGCGTGCTCGTAGCCGCGTTCATCGTGGTCTCGCTGCCGCTTGGGGCAGTGCGGTGGCTCGTCATCGGGGTGCTGCTGTATACTGCCATGCTCATGTGGCGCTCCGCTCGACAGGGCGCCCCTTCCACCCCATCCACCACGGCGGCCTGATGCGCATCGCGGCCATACGCGCCTACCAGATTGACCTCCCCCTGCTCGAGGGGAGCTACAAGTGGTCGGGCGGCAATTCTGTTTCCGTCTTCGATTCGACAGTGGTCGAGGTTCTGACCGACACCGGCCTGTCGGGATGGGGGGAGGTCTGTCCGCTCGGCCCAGCCTACCTCCCGGCGTATGCGAGCGGTGCGCGTACCGGCATTGCAGAACTGGCGCCGCACCTGATTGGGATGGACCCGCTGGCACTCGGGGAGCTGAACCGCCGGATGGATGCCGCCATGCGGGGGCACCCCTACGTGAAGGCACCGATTGACGTGGCCTGCTGGGACCTGCTGGGTCAGGCGGCGGGTCTGCCGATCGCCACGCTGATGGGGGGCCACGTCGGCGAGCGCTTCGCGCTCTATCGGGCCATTTCGCAGGAGTCGCCAGACGCGATGGCCGGCCGCATCGCGCAGTACCGCGCCGAGGGCTATCGCAAGTTCCAGCTCAAGGTTGGCGGCGACCCCGACACCGATATCGACCGGATCCGCGCCGCGGCCGCCCAGCTCCAGCGGGGCGATGTGTTGATTGCCGATGCGAACACCGGCTGGACCCAGCACGCCGCGGTCCGGGTGGCGGACGCCGTGCGCGACGTCGACGTCTACATCGAGCAGCCCTGCTACAGCTACGAGGAGTGCCTCGCCGTCCGGCGGCATACCAACCGGCCCTTCGTCCTCGACGAGGTGATCGACAGCCTCGACGCCGTGGTGCGAGGCATCGCCGACCAGGCGATGGATGTCATCAACCTGAAGATTTCCAAGGTGGGTGGCCTCACCCGCGCCCGGCAGATCCGCGATCTCTGCGTCTCACTCGGCATCGCGATGACGATCGAGGACACCTGGGGCGGCGATATCACCACGGCGGCCATTGCCCATCTCGCCCACAGCACACCGGAGCGCTTCCTCTTCTCGGCCACGGACTTCAACTCCTACGGATCGGTCAGCTTCGCCGACGGCGCTCCCCAGCGGGTCGACGGCTTTCTCTCTGCCTCGCACGACCCAGGGCTCGGCGTGCGCCCTCAACTCGATGTCCTGGGCAAGCCGGTCCTGGAGATCACGGCACAGTGACCGCATTGGCTTCACTGTCATCGCCGTCGCGGCGCGCAGCGACTCGGAGCGTGGATGGGCCATGCGCGGGATAGTGGTGTGGGCACTGGCCACCGGCGCCATCACCGGCGGGATCTGGGTGGGCACGGTGCTGGTGAGTCACCTTCGGCGCCTGGCGAAGGAACAGCTCTTCCTGTCTGCGCAGCTGGAGAATCGCCTCGACCAGCTCGACCGAATGGAAACGCAACTCGCCGACATGGAGACCCGCCTCGAATTCACGGAGCGATTGCTGTCAGCCGGCCCACCGACCGAATCACGAGCCCTCCCCGGCGACACGGTGTCCCATTGAGCCGCCAGGTGGCGCTGCTGCGCGCCATCAACGTCGGCGGTCACGTCGTCACGATGGACCGCCTCCGAGCGCTCTTCGTGACAATGAAGCTGACCGATGTGGCCACGGTCATCGCGAGCGGCAACGTGCTGTTCACTTCGCGCGCCAGGAATCGAGCCCAGCTCGAGCGCCGGATCGAGACCCAGTTGCACGGCGCGCTCGGATACGAGGTCGCCACCTTCATCCGCTCCCCCCGGGAGCTCGCCGCCATCGTGAACCACCACCCGTTCCCGGGGAGCGAGGCACTTCCTGAGGGGCAAGCGCTCTCGGTGGTGTTCTTGAAGCAACCGCTCACGACCCCCGCCCAGAAGGCCCTCCTGGCCCTCCACACCGCCACCGACGACTTCCACGTTCGCGGGTGCGAAGCCTACTGGCTCCGCCGGGGGCGAATCAGCGATTCGAAGGTGACGGGGGCAAAGCTGGAACAGGCGGTCGGCGGACCCGTCACCGCGCGCAACATCACGACCGTGCGCAAGCTCGCCGAGGCGACGGCCCATGAGCGCCGCCGAAGCGGTCCCGCCATCTTCGTCCTCGAGACCGAGCGCCTGACCGTGCGGCGGCTCACGGAAGACGACGCCGAGTTCATGCTCGGCCTCCTCAACGAACCCTCCTTCCTCCAGTACATCGGCGACCGGGGCGTCCGAACGGAGGACGATGCGCGCGCCTACATTCGCAACGGCCCGTTGGCGAGCTACAGCGACGTTCGGTTTCGGGCTGTGGCTGGTCACGCGGAAGGAAGACGACGCGGCGATCGGTATCTGCGGACTCCTGAAGCGCGACACGCTTGCCGGACGTGGACATCGGGTTCGCGTTCCGGCCGATTTATTGGTCGCGGGGATACGCCGAACGAGTCGGCGGCGGCGGTGCTGGCGCACGGCAAGTCCGCATTTGGCCTGCGCGGGTCGCGGCCATCGTACAAGCCGACAACGCAGGCTCGATCCGACTTCTGGACCAAGCTCGGATTCCGGTTCGAGCGCAATATCGAATGGTCCGGGGCCGCTGTCGAGATTCACCTCTTCGGGCGAGACCTCCCCTAGGCGACCGGCGCCGCACAGCGCTCCCGGATCAAGCGTTCGAGTTCGTCCGCACGATTCCGGTCGGAATGGCGGGACTGCGCACCAGCTCGAACCCGGCCCGCCGGATCGACTCGAACGCCTCGGGCCGTGCCAGCACATCCGCGAGCGTCTCATCAAACGTCCGCTCGTCCACCCGCACATAATTGACGCCGTCGCGATAGCCGAGCAGGTCCAGGTCAGGCGCATACGTGGCAAGCAGGAGGCAGCCGGCGGCAGGCAGCTCCATGTACTTGGCCACCGCGTACCCGATGACGAGGCTGCACGTCACGCCACACAGGTATCTCGAAAGTTCCCGTGCGTACGCGGGCCCGAACGTCCCCCCACCGCTCGCACGCAGCCCCTCGCCATATCCAGGATGCGCCATGATGACGACGTCAGGATTCCGGGCCGCGGCGTTGCGCAACGGATAGTAAGGGCCCATCGCGCCGGAAAGGATGCACCGGCGCAGCGGTTCGGGGTTGTAGGGAACCGGCAGGAAGTCGTCCGACTGGAAGAAGTGGGGAAAATGGACCAGCTTCCGAGCGTACCGAGGGTACCAGCGAAGGAAGGGCGCGCGGTAGGTCGAGAGGATCGCGTCGCAGCGACGAAAGAACCGCACCATGGTCCGCCGGCCGCGACTGAGGTACTTCGTCCCGGTCGGCCCTTGATGAATGTCATCCCAGAGCCCGAACACGCGGATACGGCGCGGAAGCCTGAGCAAGCCGCGGAATCCCCCAGAGCGGCCCAACTGGACCGGCTTCAGGGCCAGGACGAAGGGGCAGTCGACCGGCAGGTCCTCCAGACCGATATCATCACAGTAGCGAACCTCCGCCCCAAGGCGGCCGGCCACCGTCTCGAAGAGGTGGACGAACTTCGCCACGACGGGATTCCCCTCGTACGATGCTGGCACGAGGAAGCGGCCGGCGGCAAGATGCACGTCGTTCACCTGGGAAACGGGAAGGCAGCGACGAGTCGGTCCCCGAGGCCTAGGGCCGGCGGAAGCCAGGCCGGCTGCTCGAAGAGCCGCGCGAGCGTCAGCGGCTGGGGGCATTCTCGCCCCGTCCCTTCGTAGTAGTCGGCAAACTTGTGACCCTCCCCGAGCACCCGATCCGACATCACCAGCCACTGGGAGGGAATGCCGTACGCCTCCGCGAAGATGATTCCGTGGAGCGAGGACGATACCACTCGTTCGCAGTCCCACAGGTCCGCGAGAAACGCCTCGGGGCTGGCCAGGATGTCGAGGATTCGCACCGCAGGATCCCGCATCGTCACGAGTTCGTGGTCCCGATGATGGGGGATCACCCCGAGCGCATACCGCGGCGCCCCGCCGGCGGGGCGCGGGAACAAGATCGGGAGGAGGCACCCGGGATCGCCGTAGACTTCCGGACACTCGATGCCGAGCCTGCGAAGTTGATCCCGTGTCCGGGGACCACGTACGGCGGTCACCAGGATCCGAGTGCCATGGGGCCGCGATTCCGCGCTGATCAACCCCGACCCCCAGACCACGTCACCATCCCGTGCCCGATTCAGGATCGACCCGACTGCCACCAGCTTGCCGCGCATCCGGTCGCCCGCATGCACCACCGGTCGCCCGGAAAGGTGCCGCACGATGAGCGGCGAAATGGCATCACCGAGGTTGGAGATCTGGTTCCACCAGTTCAGGCGGATGGTGTCCCCATCGAGACAGCTCCGCGGATCCGGCAGGCGGCCCCTGAGGAGCCGGAACGACCAGCGGTGGTGCCAGGCCATGTCAGCGCCTCGGCGTGTGAAGCAGGGTCCGTGTCGGCCAGACGTCACCGAGGGGATTGGTCACCCCGTGCGCGGCCCGGACGTCGCCGCGCCGAATCGCGGCGGCCTGCCGGGCGCTGTACTCGTGGTTGGCCCGGAGCCCGTCCTGATGGTGTGGCGCGTGGTACATGTGCACCGACAGCGCCTCCCGAAAGACGTTCCGCCCGGTGATGCCTGCGCGGTGCAGTCGCCGACCGAGGTTATCGTCCTCGTTGCCCCAGCCGAGAAACGCTTCGTCAAATCCGTTGATGGCGAGAAGATCGTCTCGCCACGCCCCGAACACGCCGCTCCGGAGCTTCGGGCCGAACGGGCGGAGATGCATGGCGTGGAAGACCACGTACAGCCGTTCCTTGCGATATTGACTGAGCACCTTGCGGCGACCGGCCGCGTGGGCGAGGTCGGCTACCCGTCCGGAGCGAATCAATTCGTCGGTAATTCGTCCCGTTTCTTCCTCGGTCAGGCGGACCGGATAGCCGACCAGGAACTGGCCCCGCCGCGCGTGGGTCGCAAAGGTCTCGACATAGGTGGGGGCAAAGATGATGTCCTGGTCGGCGAAGACGAGGAAGTCGCCGGTCGCCTCGCGGATGCCGTTGTTGCGGCACTTCGCCGCCCGAAATCCCTCATCGGGCTGAGCGACGAGGATCACCGGAAAGGGCAGCTCTGGCAGGACATCGGCGATGCCCGCGACAATGTCTACACTTGAGCCGTCGTCGGTGATGACAAGCTCGTCCACCGTGCGGGTCTGCGACGCAAACGCGAGCAGGACCCGGCGCAGGAAGTCGGGCCGGTTATAGCTGGGAACGACGGCGCTAATGCTGAAGGGAGAGTTCATGGTGGCCGCTTCATACTATCGGCGCCGGTGCCCTTTATGCAACGGAGCTCCGCATGCAAGTGGGACTGGCGGCCCGTCCGGTGCCTGCGTTGATTGCATTGACCGACGACGCGGTCGAATTCGTCGGCTCGCCTGCCAACCCGCAGCGGGGCACTGGAACCAGAGAGGAGGACTCGATGACCAAGAAGACCCAGACCTTGATCGATAACCTGAACCAGGACCTCGCCGGTGAACTCGGCGCCGTCATCCAGTATCTCGTCTATGCCGCCAAGGCGACGGGCCCCTACCGGCCGCAACTCTCCCAGTTCTTCCTGGCCGAAGTCGCGGATGAACAATTGCACGCCCAGTTCCTGGCCAACAAGATTGTGGCGCTTGGCGGGGAACCGACGACGACTCCCCGTCCCGTCCCACCAGCAGATACCAACCGGAAGATGCTGCAGGAGGTCCTCAAGGCCGAGCGGCGCGCCACCGCCGACTACATTGCGCGCGCCAAGGAAGCCGATGCCCTCGGCGAAAAGGGACTCGCCGTCCAGCTGGAGGATATGGTGCGGGACGAGAGCGGCCACGCCGAGGAAACAGAGAGAATCCTGCGTGACTGGCCACTGTAGGCCGGGGAGGATCCGCTGAAGATCTGGATCGACGCCGATGCCGCACCACGTGACGTGAAGGAGCTGGTGTTCCGGGCGGCCAAGCGGATGGAAGTGGAGACGATCCTGGTTGCCAACCAGCGGCTCCAGACGCCGGTCGGCAATCCGCACGTATCCGCGGTCTGGGTGGATGGCGGTCCCGATGTCGCCGACCAGCACATCGTCGACCATGCGGAAGAGGGTGACCTGGTGGTCACCCAGGACATCCCGCTGGCTGCGTTGCTCGTGCCCAGGGGCATTGTCGTGCTCGACCCGCGCGGGACGGAGCACACCGCCGAGACGATTGGCGAGCGGTTATCGATCCGGGACTTCATGGAGGAGGCACGAACGGCCGGCATCGTCACCGGGGGCCCTCCGCCCTTCGATGCGCGCGCGAAGCAGGCGTTCGCCTCGGCGCTGGACCGGGCGCTGACCCGGATGGTTCGCCGGTCGTGAAGCGCTGCGTCCTGGTACTTGCCGCTGCGATCGCGATCCTGGGATGTCATCCTTCCCGCGGGGGGAGTGCCTCCTCGGGACCGATGTCGGTCAGCCACGCCGTCGTCCCGGCCTCCCCCTCCCCGACCGACGCCTCGGCGTTCATGCTCATCGACAATCGCGGATCGATTCCCGATTCCCTGACGGGAGTCAGTTCGCCAGACGCCGAGATGGTGATGCTTCACCAGACGACCGAGCAAGGGATGGACATGGTGGACGGGGTGGCGATCCCGGCCGGCGGGCGCGTCCTGTTGGCCCCGGGCGGTTATCATCTGATGCTGCAAGGACTCACCCATCGGGCCGCCGTGGGCGATACGATCACGGTATTGCTGCAGTTTGCTCAGGCGGAGGACGTCGTGGTGCGCGCACCAGTCCTCCGGTACACCGAGGCCGTCGAGGAACTCCCGTCACACTAAACTCCACCCGGAGCGCCCCTGTGCCCACCACCCTACCCTCGCTTCACCGCAACGTGCTCCTCGGCGCCGGCCTCGTGATCATCGCCGCCGGTATGCACGCCGCGGCCTCGACCATCAACCTCGTGCTGATTTCCCTGTTGCTGGCCATCAGCGCGTCGCCCCTCACGTCGATGCTGCAGCGCCGCGGCCTGAAGCATGGATCGGCGGTGCTGCTGACGGTGGTCGGGACCCTGGTGGGCGGCGTCATCGTCCTCGGCGCGCTCGCGGGCGCGCTTCGGGGCATGGAGGAGAAACTCCCGACCTACCAGGCCGCCCTCACCCAGCTCCTGAGCGGGGTGGAGGCGAAGTTGGCGGCACGCGGGATGAACATGCACGAGATGATCACGCCGGACCCCGAACGACTCGTGGCCATTGTCCAGGTCGTGGTGGGCACCGCGCTGCAGGCGCTCGGGTACGGGCTGTTCGCGCTCATCCTGGTCGCCCTGATCCTGGTGGAGCTCCCCAATCGACCGGACGACTACCAACCGACCGGCACCGCGCGGGACCGGTTCGACGCCGTCGGGGCCAGTGTCCGCCAGTTCGTGGGGCTCACCGGCATGATCGGCGCCGGCCAGGCGGTGGTGAACCTCGCGATCATGCTGGCGGTCGGCACCGACTTCCCTGTGGTCTGGGGCGTGCTCTTCTTCCTGCTCAGTTTCGTGCCGTTCGGCTTCGCCATCGGAATGATTCCGCCGCTCATCGTGACCCTGCTGGAGCACGGCGTCACCCGCGCCGCCATCCTGGTGGTGGTCCTGATGGTGGCGAACGTGATCTCGGACAACGTGATCAAGCCCCGGATGATGGGGAAGGGGCTGGGCCTTTCTCCGCTCGTCATCGTGTTGTCCCTGATGCTCTGGTCGTTCATCCTCGGCCCGGTCGGCGCCCTGCTCGCCGTGCCGCTCACCATCGCGATCACGATGGTGGTACCCGGATTGTCCGGGGGCACTACCGCGGCTGAATGAAGGTCCCGTCGCGCCATCTCCTCCGATGGGAGATGACGCGCCGGGTTTCCGATGTGCCTGTCCCGTCAATCGTCGTCCTGTTCCAGATCCTCGTCGTGGTGACCGCCCTCGTCTGCGTCGCGGACGTTGACCCGCAGGATCTCGCCCGGCTGCGGCGGGCCGAACCCCTTGTTGGCGATGTACAGATTCCCGTCCGGCCCGAACCGCATGCCGGTCGGCAGGAACAGCCCGTCCACCACCACGTCACGATGGCCCTGCCGGTCAAGACGGACCACCCGCCCGTGCCGGGCGTCGGGAACCCGGCGACGGACGAGGTCTCGAGCACGTACAGCCGGCCGCGCCGGTCGAAGTCGAGCCCGAGGACGGCCGTGAATCCCTCGGCCACGATCTGCACCTCACCGCGCCGCGAGACCCGCAGGATGTTCAGGGCACCCGGCGTGATCGGAAACAGCCCGAGGCTGCTCACGTACAGCGCCCCGCGCCGTTCGGCGACGACCGTCGGGACGATGTGCCCCTGTGTCGCCGAAATGTCGGCGATCCGCTCGACTCCACCAGTCCGCGGATCCACCCGCACCACCTCGCCGTGATTCGGCTCGACCGCGATCAGACTTGCCCTGAGACGAAATCATCCCGTACCACGATCCGTCCGGCTCAAAATCCGGCGGAAAGGGGTTGGCGACGGGATTGGCGGCCTGATAGGCGCTCAGATCCGAAATGATGTTCCACGAACCTCCGGCGGACAGCCGGGCGACCCCGGCCGGCACGTCGGCCGAGCCGTGCGAGCAGCCGCCGCCCGCGACCAGCGCGTAGAGCCGGTCCCCCAGCCAGGCGACATCGGCGACGCCGATCACATCCCCGAATCCGTTGACGCCGGACGGGAAGCCATCCGCCACCGTGGTCCGGTTGCCGTGCCGGTCGACGCGCGACACCCTGCCGGTGGGACCGTTCCCGTAGGGACCGATCGGAGCACCCGACCTGAGCGCATTGGGCCTCCGTGGTGCTTGAGGCGCCGCCCGAGCCTGCCTCGGCCACGTACAACTCGCCGCCCGGGCCAAAGGCCAGCCCGCGCGGGAACTGCAACCCGGTGGCGAATACCTCTACCGTGACCGGCTGTTCCAACGAGGCGTGGATAGCCGCACGCGAATCGGGGCCCACGGCGTCGGTGGGGTCGTCGGGGCTGCAGGCCGCGAGCAGGAAGGCCGCACCGAGGGCTACGGTGGATGTGGAGCGGAGGAACATCATGGGAACCACCTTCCAATAAGTGGAAGACGGCGGCCCGGTGCCGCCGTCAGGTGGTTCCACGATGCGGGGCGCCCGTCTCCCCGCCGTCCGCCAGGCGTTTGCTGAGCGTCACTTGGCGCGACTGGGTCGGAATCGGGGGGTCAGGAGCTGATGAAGGTCCCGTCCCGGAGGTCCTGCCAGGCCTGACGGAGCTCGTCCTCGGTGTTCATGACGATGGGGCCGTACCAGGCCACCGGCTCCTGGATCGGGCGGCCAGACACCAGCAGGAAGCGCATGCCCTGCTCACCCGCCTGCACCGTCACATCGTCGCCCCGGTCGAAGAGCACCAGCGATCGATTGCCGGTGGTTTCCCGTGCGACCGTGTCACTCCCATCCGTCGCCTCCGTGAGCACGCCACGAGGTGCCGAGGAATCGCGGAAGTTTCCATCTCCCTCGAAGACATACGCGAAGGTGTTGCGCCCCGCCTCCGAGGGTAGGGTCCTGCGGGTGCCGGGCGGCACCCAGACGTCGAGATAGCGCGGCCCGGAGGCGATCCCGTCCACCGGCCCGGTCTTCCCCCAGAAGTCGCCACAGATGACCCGGACCTTCGTCCCGTCGTCGTCCGTGACCTCGGGAATCTCCGCTGACACCACGTCCTGATAGCGGGGGGCGGTCATCTTCAGGTTCGAGGGAAGGTTGGCCCAGAGCTGGAAGCCGTGCATCCGGCCCTGCGGATCGCCCTGCGGCATCTCCTGGTGAAGGATCCCCCGCCCCGCCGTCATCCACTGCACATCCCCGGCGCCGAGCGCCCCCTGGTTGCCGAGGCTGTCGCCATGGCTGACGGTGCCGGCCAGGACGTAGGTAATGGTCTCGATGCCCCGATGCGGATGCCAGGGGAAGCCTGGCAGGTAGTCCGCCGGGCGTTCGTTGCGAAAATCATCGAAAAGAAGAAATGGATCGAAGTCATCGGTCTTCCCGAACCCGAAGGCGCGGTGCAGCTTGACCCCTGCCCCTTCCATGGTGGGCTGGGCCTGGATGATCTCTTTGACGGGACGGATGGACACACTGACACTCCTGCGCTGGGTTGTGGAACTCTCTCACAATACACAGCCAGGCCCCCGGCGGTTCCGCAGCCCTGGCGGTAGGCCCGGCCGGGGCGCAAACTGGGGAGTCCCCTCGTCTCGGGTGAGGACGCGGTCACGAAGGCGCTCAGCCAGCGTACGATTCCAACGGGGTGTCCTGCTGGCTCTTGCCGCAGTAGTTTCCCGCGAACGCTTCCGCGACTGGGACTCCACCCCGAGGAACGGTCGGTTGATGCTCGCGGCCATCCTGCGTTCCCGATTCGACCACCAGTTGCCGGTCATCCGCGCGCTGCTCCTCGAGACTCCAGGCGAGGCACGATGAAACGACTGTTCCTTCTCGCCTCCATCTGCATCGCGACGCCCGCCGTCGGCCAAAACCTCGACCCCCGTTCATTCGTCAACACGCCGGTCGGTATCAATTTCGTGAGTCTCGCCTACGGCTACTCCAGCGGCAATGTGCTGTTCGACGCGGCGGTCGCCCTCGACAACGCCGACCTCACCATCCAGGGGCCGAACGGAGGCTACGCCCGGGCCCTCGATCTCTGGGGGCTCTCCGGCAAGGCCGACGCCGCCGTCGGCTGGGCGTGCGCCGACGGCACCGCCGACCTCAACGGCACCCCGGTATCGCGCCACATCTGTGGTCTGTCCGATCCCACGGCGCACATCTCGGTCAACTTCATCGGCGCCCCCGCCCTGACGATGCGGCAATACTCGGCCTACAAGCAGGATATCCTCGTCGGCGCCGGATTCCGGGTGACCGCGCCCCTCGGCCAGTACGACCCGGCCAAGCTGGTGAACATCGGCACCAACCGGTGGTCATTCAAGCCGGAGCTCGGCGTGTCAAAGCAGGCCGGCCGACTCACGCTGGAATTCCTGGGCGCCGTCACCTTCTTCACCACGAACACTGACTTCTTCGGTGGCCACACGCAGTCGCAGGACCCGCTGTTTTCCGGCCAGATCAACGTGATCTACACTTTTCGGTCCGGAATCTGGGGCGGGGTGGGCGGAGTGTACTATGGCGGAGGGGCGACGAGCACTGACGGCGGGCCGGCGACGACACCGCAGGAAAACACGCGCGCCGGGGCGGTGCTCGTCTTCCCGATCGGAAAGCACAATTCGCTGAAGACATATTGGTCGTCCGGTGTGACCACCCGCACCGGCACGGACTTCGACACCTTCGTCGTGAGCTGGATCCATCTCTGGGGCGGGAAGCGCTGAGCAGAGTGCCGGGAGCGGACCGCACGGTCCGCTCCCAGCCAGTGAAACGGTGCTGTCAGTTCCCGCCCTGGCTCGACGGGGGCACCATCCCGTTGGCCCGCATGTACACCACCAGGTTGCCGTAGTGCTCACCGTCGTGAGTCGCGTTCCACACCAGCACGGCGAGACGCGTCATCGTGGAGCCGAAGAACTGGGTCTCCTGCATCGCGTCGGCATCCGACATCTGGTAGGCGGTGTCACAGTAGGCCACCGAGGCTTTCATGCCGTCGAGGAGCGCAGCCTTGTCGGTCACCTTCTCGAAGTCGGGGTGCTCGGGTTCCGGCTGCCCCATCGCCCCGGAGCAGAACAGGTAGTGGGCGTTGGCGACATGCCCGATCAATTCGGACGTGCTGCGCACATCCGGGTTCGGCTTGAAGCCGTACAGGCTCTCCGGCACCTGCTCGACGGTCTGCACCAGCCAGCCGGCGAGATCGTTGTACCGCGGCGTGACGGCGGCGACGGCCGCGTTGCCGGTGGCGGGGGGAGCCGCCGGCGGAGCACACGCCGGCGCGGCCGCCGCCAGCAAGAGCGTTGGAATGAGGGACAGCTTCATGAAACAACCTCCTGAGAGTGACTTGGGCGCAGCCGTGGACTCCGGTGACCAACAACAAGGAGCGACAGTGATTCTAACGACCGTCCCAGAGCAGGCAAGCGGCAGGCGACTCCCCATGGCGCCGCTGGGGATGGCTCTCCCTGGTCCTTGGGCTGCTGATCGTGGTCCCGGCGCAGGCGCAGGACCGACCCCGCGCACGGGACGTCGGCGTCGCCCCCGGCATCCTCCCCACCGGGCCACTCAACGCCATCACCGACGTGCCCGGCGTGCTCGTCGGGCAGACGACAGTGATTCGCGGCGACTCCATTCGGACCGGCGTCACCGCCATTCTCCCGCACGGCGGCAACGTCTACCGCGACCGGGTACCTGCCGCGGTGTTCGTGATCAACGGCTTCGGCAAACTCCTCGGCACCACCCAGCTGCGCGAGCTCGGCGAGCTCGAGACGCCAATCCTGCTCACCTGCACGCTCTGCGTCTGGAAGGCGGCCGACGCGATGGCCGCCCACCTGCTGCGCAACCGGGGATGGAGGAGGTGCGCTCCATCAATCCGGTGGTCGGCGAGACGAACGACGCCTACCTCAACGCGATACGAGAGCGCCCCATCACCGCGGACGACGTGGTCGCCGCGCTGACGAGCGCGCGATCAGGGCCGGTGGCGGAAGGGAGCGTCGGCGCCGGGACCGGCACCACCACCCTCGGCTGGAAGGGGGGCATCGGCACCTCCTCGCGCCAGGTGCGCCTGGGCGACAGCACCTGGACCGTCGGCGTCCTGGTCCAGACCAATTTCGGCGGCATCGGGGGACTGATGCTGATGGGCGTTCCGGTCGGGCGCCTGCTGGGGCGCGACGGGATGTCGGGCGCGACCGCTCCCCGGGGCCCGACCGGCTCGATCATGATCGTGGTGGCCACCGACGCGCCGCTCTCTGACCGGAACCTCGAACGTCTCGCCTCGCGAGCCGCGCTCGGACTCGGGCGCACGGGCGCCACCGCCGGAAACGGCTCTGGCGACTACGTGCTCGCCTTCTCGACCAATTCCGCCGTTCGGCGACCCGCCGGCGAGCCCTGGCTGGTCTCCCCGCAACTCGGGAACGACGTCATGAGCTCCCTCTTTGCCGGCGTGATCGAGGCCACCGAGGAGGCGATCGACAACGCCCTCTTCGCCGCCACCACCGTCACCGGCAACGGCCACACCGTCGAGGCGCTTGCCGATCGGGGAGGTGCTCCAGTTCCTGCGTGAGCGAAACGCCCTCGCCACTCCCCTTCCCGTCCCCCCACCGCGCGAGTAGTATCGGGGGCGCGTCCCACCAACCGCTTTCCCTGGAACCACGCATGGACCTGCTGCTCGATTTCCTGAAGACGTACCTCTCACGCCTCCTGCACCTCTGGCCGTTTATCGTGCTCCTGGTCGGAATCATTGCCGCCATCGGCCTCCACATAGGACGGCTGGAGCGGTGGGCGCCGAGCGACGCATTGTATTTTGCGTTCATCACCGCTACGGCCGTCGGATACGGTGACTTCCACCCGACCAAGCACCAGTCGAAATGGCTCGGCATCCTCATCGCGCTGATCGGCGTGCTCCTGACCGGTCTCATCGTTGCTATCGGCCTGGAGGCGGTGTCCTACGCCTTCCGGGAAACCCACGGCGTCGCGCCGATCGGGCCCTGAGCATGGCGTACGATGACGCCCTCGGCGCCCGTGTGCGGGACGCCCTCGTCGGCAACGCCGGGACTTTCCGAAAAGAAGATGTTCGGCGGTCTCTGCTTCCTGATCAACGGTCACATGTGCGCCGGCATCGTCGGCAGCACGCTGATGGTGCGCATCGGCCCCGATGGCTACGCCGAGGCGCTGACCCAACCCCATGTGCGCCCGATGGACTTCACCGGCCGTCCGATGACCGGCATGGTCTTCGTCGATCCTCCCGCGCTCGCCACCCAGGCGGGACTCGCCGCCTGGGTCACCCGCGGCGCCAGCTTCGCCGCGTCGCTTCCTCCGAAGCAATCCAAGCCGTAAACCGCTGCCAGGACCTCCGCACAGAGAAAACCGCGGGTTCGCGGGTCGAATCGGCGATCTGCCGTCTGCCGGGTTAGATTCCATACTCGCCACGATCTCTGTGGCCGGTGGTGGCTCCAAGTCCTGACTCTGCCTCCGGTCCGCCTGTCCACTCTCGCCGGGGGAGTCCATGTCCCTGTACAAGCCGCAGCAGCGCCACATCACCGTCCGCGACCGGGAACTGCACTTTGTCTCGTACGAAGCGCACCCGGCCGACCCCCGGCGCGACGCCGAGGCGGAGCCCGAGATGTGGTACATGATGCGCGCAGGCAGGCGGTGGGCTGTCATGCCGAGGAACCCGGACCAGGACCCGGAAGAGACCGACGAACTGCTGCGGGCCTGGGCCGAGGAGAACGCGTTCGGCGACGAGGTGATCGAAGCCGCCACCGTTTCGGTCCCCAACATCCGCGGCAAGCGCCGGCGCGCCGACAACTGGTGGGGACCGAGCGAGGGCCGCCAGGCCAGCTGACCCGAGCGCCCACCCCGGTCCGACACCGGGGTGGGCACCGCGATCCGGGTGGCGTCCTCCGGGACTCGCCCCCGACCCCTTCCCGCAGTATTCTCAGAGAGGCCAGCGCACCACCTCCCTCCCCTCCCTCTCTGGAGTCCATGGCCGATGTCCCTTGATCGCCGCCAGTTCACCGGGCTTCTGGCCGGGATGATCGCCGGCTCCGCCTGCCGGCCTGATGCCGCCGCCTATGCCAGCACCGCCATGTCAGGCGCCGACCCCTGCAATCTCCCGCCACCGCTCGCCTCCCTGAAACCGATGCTCGACGGCGTCGAACCAATCACGGCTGCCGAGCGGGGCCGGCGGATGGACCGCGCACGCCAGTTGATGGCCGAGCAAGGCGTGGGAGCCCTCCTGCTGGAACCCGGTACGAACATGACCTACTTCACCAACGTGCGGTGGGGACAGTCGGAACGGCCGTTCGTCGGGATCATCCCCGCCCGCGGCGAGATGGCGTTCGTCTGTCCCGGGTTCGAGGAGGAGCGGGCGCGCGAGAAGATTCCCGCCGGCGCCGAGGTGCGCGTCTGGCAGGAGGACGAGAGCCCCTATGCGGTCATCGCCGGAATCCTGCGGGATCGGGGGCTGGCGACGGGGACGGTCGCCGTGGAGGCGGAGACGCGGTACTTCATTTCGAACGGCGTGCAGATGGCGGCCCCGGCAGCGGACTATCGCAACGCCGATCCCGTCACGGTCGGCTGCCGATCGATCAAGTCACCGGCCGAACTGGCGCTGATGCAGCGCGCCAGCGACATCACCGTCGCCGCGTTCGGCGCCGCATTCGCCACGCTCCAGGCGGGGATGAGCCAGTACGATCTCTCGGAGAACATGACGACCGCCATGCGCCGGCTGGGTGGATCGTCGCCCTGGGCGCTGGTGGGTTTCGGCGAGGCCTCGGCCTTCCCGCACGGTACGTCGCGCCCGCAGAAACTCCAGGAAGGTGACATCGTATTGCTCGACGCCGGCTGTGCCGTGCAGGGATACCAGTCCGACATCACCCGCACGACCGTGTACGGCACGCCGACGGCACGCCAGACCGAGATCTGGAATCTCGAGCGGCGGGCGCAGGACGCCGCCTTCGCCGCGGCCCAGCCCGGGGCGACCTGCGGCTCCGTCGATGCCGCCGCACGCAAGGTGATCACCGACGCCGGCTTTGGGCCGGGCTACCAGTTGCCCGGGCTGCCACACCGGACCGGACACGGGATCGGGATGGACGGTCATGAGGCGCCGAACTTCGTGAAGGGGAGCGACGTCATCATCCAGCCGGGGATGTGCTTCAGCGACGAGCCGAACATTTCCATCTACGGGGAGTTCGGAATTCGGCTGGAGGATTGCATCTACGTCACCGAGTCGGGGCCGAGGTTCTTCGCGCAGCAGTCGCCGTCGATCGACCGCCCATTTCCCTGAGGACAGGACGCCGCCATGGATCGACAATCGTGGGCGCTGCTGATTCCGATCACGGCGATGCTGATCCCGATTTCCGCCATCGTGATGGGCGGCATGCTCAAGCTGGCCAAGGTCAGGCTCGAAGAAGCGAAGGCTCGTGCCGGCGTCCTGCCGGACGGTGCCCTCGCCGAGTTGGACGCGGTCCGGGGCGAGATGGACCAGCTCCGACACGAACTGGCGGAGGTGCAGGAACGACTCGATTTCACGGAGCGTCTCCTGGCGCAGCGGCGCGAACAGGAGCGTCTGCCCGGAAGCAGCTGACCCGATCCCGACCCCCTCAACCGGAGGGCTACCGATGCCGGCCGTTGGCGTGCATCCACCACCCCTGTCCCTTACGCTCGTCGCCCTCCTCGTTCTCGCCTGCGGCGGCAGCAGCGGGATGCAATCGGTCATAGAACAGCCAGCCCCGGTCACCGCACCGCCTCGCTTCGTCCCGCTCGACTCGGCCAAGGTGGTCGCGCCGGCGGACACGCTCGCCGGCGATGGCTGCCTCAGTCCGATGCGGGACCCGATCACCGGCGTCGATATTGTCCTGGTGCGGTCGGAGAGTGGCTTGGGCGACTACGATGCCCCAAGCGGCGCCTACGGCATGCGCGACGACCAGCTGATCCGGCTCGACTGCAACACCGGGCGGGTGCTTGGCATCGTGAGACGATGAACGTACAACTCGAGGAAATCGCCGGAGAATTGCGCGAGGCGACCGCACGCCTGCACCGGCTCAGCGACACGCTCCCCGCCGAACGATGGCCCGTGCGAAACGATCCCGCCCGATGGTCGGTCTCGGAGTGCGTCGAACACCTCAACCTCACCTCGGCGGCGTTCGAGCCGCTGCTGACGGCCGGCATCGAGGAAGCCGGGCGGGAGAAGTCGTCCCCGAAGAAGTACAGCCGGGGCTTTCTCGGCTGGGCACTGTGGAAGATGACCGGGCCGGATTCGCGTGGCAGGGTACAGACCAGCCCGGCGTTCGTGCCCGCGAGCGCGCCCTCCGCCAAGGAAGTGATCGCCGAGTTCGAACGCCGGCAGGGTACCCTGCTCGCCCTCCTCGCATCGGCCGATGGACTGCCGATCGACAAGATCACGATGACGTCGCCGTTCAACGCACGGATGAAGTACAACCTCTACGCCGGATTGGCGGTGCTGCCCCGGCACCAGCACCGCCACCTCCAGCAGGCGGAGCGGGTGTGGGCGCCGGCTGCGTGAGCCGGCGCCGATCAACGCCTGTCCATGCTAGTCATCATCTCCCCGCCCCGCCTTGGCGTTTCGCTCCCCCACTTCGCCCCCCTCACCGCGTTCGCCCGGACCGACCGCGGTAAGCTGAGACACTCCGGGTGAGGTGCTGTCACCGTACACCAGGGCTCCGCCCGTGTGCCCAACCTGGTAGCCCGCCACCAGCAGACCGAGGGTAGCGACGGCAGTGACGGCTCGCGCCCCCTTGCCGGTCGCTCCGCGGAGCAGGCCGGCGGCGCTGAGGGCGAAGACGATGCCCGAAAGAACCAGGAAGCGCTCGCCCGCCTCCTCATGCGTCTCGAGGCGCTGCTCGCCCACGATATCCTCGGCACGCTCCTCCTGCGCCTGGCCGGTCTGGAGTGCAGCCCAGGCGCTGAGCGTCAGGGCACCGGCCAGGATCAGGGGAACGCTCCAGGCCCGAACGGGAGCCACCCCGCGGCGAACGGCCCAGAGCGCGCCGAGAGCGGCGAGGGGGAGGAATGTCATCAGCACGATGGGAAAGTGAACGACTGCGGGGTGCAGGGGGTCGGGCAACATCGTCAGCCTCCGGAATTGGGTTGGCTGACACGTTAGAGAGTGCGGGCTTCTCGCACCATCCGACAATTGACGTATGATGTGCTTGCGGTAGAGTCAGCGCAGGGATCCGACAGTTGACGGAGGAGCCACCATGGCAGGTCAGGACGAGGAACGACTGAAACGGACAGTCGCCATCCTCTTGGTAGTCATCGGCTTGGCAGGAATCATCGACCTGGCACTGGATCGGCCAAGTCGCTGGCTCTCCTTCCATGTGGTGTATGAGGTCACCCTCATCCTCGGCGCCCTGGCCACAGCGCTCTGGCTTGGACGGGGTTGGGGGAGCGCGGCAGCCACCAACCGGCGCCTCCGACAGAGCCTGGTCGAACGGCAGGCCGAGCGGGATGCATGGCGAGCCAATGCCGAGCAGGCACTCGCCGGCTTGGGGGCTGCGATCGATGCCCAATTCTCGGCCTGGGGCCTGACCCCGTCCGAGCGGGAGGTCGCGCTGCTGGTGCTCAAGGGGCACGGACACAAGGAAATCGCGGTTCGGACCGGGCGGAGCGAGCGCACGGTCCGGCAACATGCCGGGGCGGCGTATGAGAAGGCTGGCTTGGGAGGTCGGGCCGAACTGGCGGCCTTCTTCCTGGAGGGGGTGGCGCTTCCAGAGCGGCAGACTCCGGCCTGACCACGTTGTTTGACGGAATTCTGGCCCGGGTTCCGTAGGGAACGGTCCGGTTACCCCTTTTTCGAGGTCACGCATGCGGTTCAATCCCAGAGATCTGGACGCCGATCGCACAGGTGCTGGTCGCGGTCAACGTGGCGGCCATCTACTTCGCCGCGCGAGACAGCCGAGCCATCGCACGCCCTTGCCCACGGCGCCCTCGGCGTGGCCTGCATGCTGTGGGCGGAACGACTCCGGGCCCGCGCGACCCGGGCGCTCTACGACGCCGAAAGGCGCAGGCGGACCTCATGCCGGGCGAAGATGGACCACGTCCACCACGAACTGGCCGAAGTGCAGGAGCGGCTCGATTTCGCCGAGCGCATGCTGACACAGCGGCACGAACAGGACCGTGTCCCCCAAAAGGGGCCGTGACACCGCCAATCGATTGGAGCACTCATGACTATCCGCCTGCCACTCCTCCCTGCCCTCCTCGCCGCCCTGTGCCTCGGGGCACCGGCGGCCGTTGCGGCACAGGCCGCAGTCGCCATGTCACCCGACGCCGAAGGGGTGTCGCTCGCCGCGCGCGACTACATCGAGGCGTTCTATGAAGGGGATTCGACCAAGATCGTCCGCAGCGTGAGCCCGACGGTGGTCAAGTACGGGTACTACATCCCCAAGGGGGACTCGACCTACCACGGGACCGGGATGTCCTACGCCCAGATGCTGGACTATGTCCGGCAGGTGAAGGCCAGCGGCCGGTCCACCCCGCCCAGCGCCCCGCGTGTGGTGGCGTTGCTTGAAGTACTGGACCAGGTCGCGGCGGCCAAGGTGGTGGCCTGGTGGGGGACGGACTACCTGCATCTGGCAAAGATCGATGGCCGCTGGATGATCACCCAGGTGATCTGGCAGAGCCCGCCGCGGGATACGCGGTAGCCCTCCCGACTGTTCCACCTCCCCCTGCCCCCTCCCCCAGGGGGAGGGGGACGGAGGGCCTGAAAACACAACGCCCGTCCAGTGTGTATTCACCGGGCGGGTCGATGGTTCTTGGCAGTTTGATCACCCGGTCTGCTCTGCTACCCCGGGGCCCGAAGGCTATGTCGATTGCCCTGAAGGTAACCACCCACCCTCCAAAGCGCCAGTGGCGAGTTGTCCCCGACCTGCCAAGGGCCTATCCTTCGCCCCGGCGGCCTCTTGGTCGCCCCACTACCGTCGCCCGCACCGGCAGCCCCCGTCTCTGGAAAGGCCCCCGCCGCGGTTGCGCTTTTCAGCAAGGAACGCCGTGCCTTTCGCCGCACTGAACCTGCATCCCAACCTGCTCAAGGGCATCAAGGAGCTCGGGTTCACCCGTCCCACCCCGATCCAGACCGAATCGATCCCCCCGGCGCTTGAGGGGCGTGACCTCCTGGCCTGCGCCATGACCGGCAGCGGCAAGACCGCCGCCTTCGTCCTCCCCATCCTGCAGCGGCTCATGGAACTGAAGCGCGGAACCACCCGGGCGCTGATCCTG
The DNA here is from genome assembly GCA_963699825.1 of uncultured Gemmatimonadales bacterium. Lineage (GTDB taxonomy): Bacteria > Gemmatimonadota > Gemmatimonadetes > Gemmatimonadales > GWC2-71-9 > SPDF01. The sequence continues at coordinate 40,421 of CAVOVI010000012.1, read as the reverse complement.
AGTCCGACCCGCGAACTCGCCCTGCAGATCCTGGAAGACATCAACGACCTCGCGGTGCACACGCCGGTCACGGCTGCCGCCGTCTACGGCGGCGTGGGGATGAACCCCCAGGAACACGCGCTCCGGAGCGGCGTCGACATCGTCGTGGCAACGCCCGGTCGCCTGCTCGACCACATGAAGCAGCCCTACGCCAAGTTCTCCGGTCTCGAGGTCCTCGTCCTCGACGAGGCCGACCGGATGCTCGACATGGGCTTCCTGCCCGACATCAAGCGGATTCTCCGCCACATCCCTGCCAAGCGTCAGACGCTCTTCTTCAGCGCGACGATGCCCGCACCGATCGTCACGTTGACGCGGCAGATGCTCGAGAACCCCGCCATGATCAACCTCGCGCGGAAAGTCGGCGCCGGCCATTGGCATCACGCAGGCGGTCTATCCGGTGCGGCAGGAACTGAAGGCGAGCCTCTTCCTCGCGCTGCTCGCCAAGGGCGACATGCGCGAGGCGCTTGTCTTCACCCGGACCAAGCACCGGGCCGACCGCCTGACCAAGCATCTCATCCGCGAGGGGATCAAGGCGGAACGGATTCACGGGAACCGGTCGCAGGCCCAGCGCACCGAGGCGCTGGCCGGCTTCAAGAGCGGCAAGTATCGGGTGCTGGTCGCCACCGACATCGCGGCCCGGGGCATCGACGTCGAGGAACTCGGTCACGTCGTGAACTTCGACGTGCCGAAGGTGCCGGAAGACTACATCCACCGGGTCGGCCGGACGGCGCGCGCCGAGGCCACCGGCGATGCGTTCACCTTCGTGTCGCCGGAGGAGGAGGGAGATCTCCGGTCCATCGAGCGTACACTGGGCAAGCGCCTGCCCCGCGTCACCCTGCCCGACTTCGACTATGCCGCCAAGCTGAACGTCCAGCTCGAAGTGCCGCTGGCGGAGCGCATCGCCACCATCCGCGCCAAGAAGGCGGAAGACCGCGCGCGGTCCAAGGCCAAGGCGGCGCGACGCTCGGCGCACGAAGCCACCCAGGGACGCCCCTCGAGTGGGCCAGTCAAGAAGTCGGGCGGCGGCTCCCGGCGCGGCGGTCCGTCGCGCTCAGGCGGGGGGAACTCCCGCTAGCCGGATCGCCGCCACAGCCAGCGGAGGATCATCGCCATGAAGTCACGCACAGGGTATCTGGCCGGCGCCTGTCTGCTCCTCGCCCTCTTCGGCTATCTCGCCATCCGGAGTTCTCTGGCCACCGCCGGTATCGATTTGACGGCCGGCGAGCGTGCCGTTCGGACGCTTCAGTGGTGGTATGCGGTCCTCGGTGCCATTGCCATCCTCGGCCTCATCGTTCGACACAACGGGACCCGCCTGGTGCTCTTTGCCTGGGCCGCCATCTTCGTCACGCGAAACGCACTCGCCCCTGTCTACCTGGGCGGCCAGGAGATCGTGCATGGCGGTCGCGGGGGCCGCAGTCGGCCTCGCCATCGCCGTCGGCGTGCTCCTGCTCAGCTTCCGCGCGCTCCAACCACCTGCCGACGCTCCGACCCCATGACCACGTCTGATGAGCCACCGCCCCTTCGGGTGCGGGTACGCGCCGCCGACGGCACCGCACGCGACGACGGCTGGGTGCGCACGGCGCACCGGCCGTTCACGGCGCGCGTTGGCGAGGGATTGATGATTGCCGGCGGCGGCACGGCCATCGGCGTGCTCCTCCTGCCGGTTCCTCTTGTACATCTCTTCGGGATCATGTTCGCCCTGTCGACCTGGTGGTTCGGCCTGCAGCGGATGCGCACCGACACCGTCGTGGCGAGTGTCGGCGGCACCTGCCCGCACTGCGACAAGGCGGGGACCTTCTTCGCCGGGTTCGGCCGGAAGCGGTTCCGGCTCCCGATCTCCACCTCCTGCCCCGCCTGTTCACACGCCCTTACACTCGAGTCACTCCCGCAATGACACTGTACGACATCAAGGTCACCACCATCGACGGCAAGACGATCCCGATGTCCAAGTACAAGGACCGCGTGCTGCTCATCGTCAACGTCGCCAGCAAGTGCGGCTACACCCCGCAGTACGCGGGGCTCGACGCCCTCTACCGCAGGTACAAGGGCAAGGGACTGACCGTGCTCGGGTTCCCCTGTGATCAGTTCGGGAATCAGGAACCAGGCGACGACCAGGCGATCAAGGAGTTCTGCAGCCTGACCTACGACGTCACCTTCCCGATGTTCTCGAAGATCGAGGTCAATGGGCCCGGCGCCCACCCGCTCTACGTGCATCTCAAGGCCGCTCGGCCTGGGCTCCTCGGCACGGAGGCGGTCAAGTGGAACTTCACGAAGTTCCTCGTTGGCCGGGATGGCAGCGTGCGCAAGCGCTACGGGCCGACGGACACTCCGGACGCCATCGAGCCCGACATCGTCGCCCTGCTCTCGAAATAGGCCCGCCGGCTGATCGACCGGCTCATCTGGAAGGTGGTTGGTCGATGGGGAAGCTCATGGCGCTCGTCGGGACCACCATCGGCGGCGCGCTCGGCTGGTGGCTGGGTGCGCGGGCAGGAATCATGACCGCCTTCATCTGCAGCGTGGTCGGCACCGGCGTGGGACTCTACGCGGCGCGGCGCTTCACGCAGGACTACCTCGAATGAGCAGCGCGCGACGGACGGTGTCGCTGACCGGTATCGCACTCATTGCCTTCGCCGGCAACTCCATCCTCTGCCGCATGGCCCTCGGTGGCGGCCTGATGGATCCCGCGGGGTTTACGGCGGTCCGTCTCGGGTCAGGCGCCGCGACCCTCTGGCTCCTGATCGCCGCGCGGGGCCGTGGCCTGCCGCGCCTGAAGGGACACTGGGCGTCGGCCGCCGCCCTCTTCGTCTATGCCGGCGCGTTCAGCCTGGCGTACGTCAGCCTCGACGCCGGCACCGGGGCGCTCATACTCTTCGGCGCCGTCCAGCTCACCATGATTCTCGCCGGCCTGCGCGCGGGCGAACGCCCTCGCGCCACTGAGTGGCTGGGCCTGGCCCTGGCGCTCACCGGGCTCGTGGTGCTCGTGCGGCCGGGGCTCACCGCTCCGGAGCCGACGGGGGCTGCGCTCATGGCGATGGCGGGAGTCGCTTGGGGGGTCTACTCCCTGCGAGGGCGCGGGAGCCGGGAGCCACTCCGCAATACCGCCGGCAACTTCCTGATGGCCGCGCCGGTCGCGGTGCTCCTGGTGCCGCTCGCCGGTGGTATCGGCGACTGGACCGCCGGCGGCATCGGGCTCGCGGTGGCCTCCGGCGCCCTCGCCTCCGGGGTCGGCTACGCCATCTGGTACGCGGCGCTTCCTGCGCTGACCGCCACGCGGGCGGCGCTGGTCCAGCTGCTGGTTCCGGTCCTTGCGGCAGCGGGGGGAGTCGCGCTCCTTTCCGAGGCGATCCCGCTCCGCCTCCCGGTGGCCGCCGCCCTGGTGCTGGGCGGGGTCGCCCTCGCCGTCACCGCCCGATCCTCCTGACACGGGAGTCCGTACCGATGCGCACCGCCCTGACCCGGGACGTCAGCCCAGCGCTGCACCTCTGCGAACTCAGTCACCTCGCGCGCAGCCCGATCGACCACGACCGCGCACTGGCGCAACATGCCGCCTACGAACAATGCCTGATGGAACTCGGGTGCCATGTGCATCGGCTGCCGTCGGATGCGTCGATGCCCGATGCCGTGTTCATCGAGGACACCGCCGTTGTCGTGGATGAGGTGGCGGTGATCACCAGGCCCGGCGCGAAGTCGCGCCGGCCGGAGACCGAGGCGGTGACCGCCGCGCTCGGGCGCCATCGGTCACTCGCCCTCATCGAGGCGCCCGGCACCGTCGACGGCGGCGACGTGCTCCTGGTGGGACGGACGTTCTTCGTCGGCGATTCGGCGCGGAGCAATCGCGACGGCATCGCGCAACTCGGCGAGGCGCTCGCGCCGTACGACTACCGCGTGGTGCCGGTGGTCACCCGGGACTGCCTCCACCTCAAGACCGCCGCGACCGTCGCAGCACCGGGGATCATCGTCCTGAACCCGGCCTGGGTGGACCGTTCGATCTTTGGTAACCTCACCCTCATCGAAGTCGACCCGAGTGAGCCGTTTGCCGGCAATGTGCTCCGGATCGGGGACGTGACCATTGCCGGGGCGTCGTTTCCCCGAACAAATCGTCGACTCGCGGAGGTGGGCGTCACGATCCGGACGGTCGACATGTCTGAGTTTGCCAAGGCGGAAGGCGGGGTCACCTGCTGCAGCATCATCTTCGAGGCAGGGGAGGAGCCGGGCGCATGACGTTCGCGCGACGGGTGTTCACGGTGGCCTGGATCTACGGCTTCGTGGCGCTGCTCCCGATGTATTTCATGGAAGACTGGTACATGGAGCGCATGCCGCCAGCGCTCACCCACCCGGAGTTCTACTACGGGTTCATCGGCGTGGCGCTCGCCTGGCAGGTCCTGTTCGTGCTGATCGCGCGGGAACCGGAGCGGCTGCGGCCGGCCATGCTGGCGGCGGTGCTGGAGAAGCTGGGCTGGGGCATCGCGGTGCCGACCCTGGTGCTGCAAGGGCGAGCCCCGAGCTTCTTTATCCCGGCCGCGGTGATCGACCTGATACTGGCGGTACTTTTCGTGATGGCGTGGCGCAAGACCCCGGAGCCCCAATGACTCGCACACCGTTCGCACCCTCCCTGCTGCTCGTCGCCTTGATTGCGGCGATCCCGACGACTCTCCACGCCCAGGACGCCAAACAGCGTACCAAGTGCGAAGAGGCCACGCAGCTCTTTCGATCCACCGACCGGGACATGGCGAAGTTCTTCGACGACGCGGTGGGGTACGCCGTCTTCCCATCCGTGGGGAAGGGGGCGTTCATCGTCGGCGGCGCCGCAGGCACCGGGTGCCTCTACGAGGGTGGAGCGCTGATCGGGCAGGCGAAGCTGGTGCAGGTGACCGTCGGCCTCCAGCTCGGCGGGCAGTCCTACGCGGAGATCATCTTCTTCCAGACGCACGACGCGATCGAGTCGTTCAAGTCCAGCAACTTCGAAATGAGCGCCCAGCTCAGCGCCGTGGCCGCCGCCAGCGGGGCGTCGGCGAACGCGAAGTACGAGCTCGGCGTCCTGGTCTTCACGATCGCCAAGGGCGGGCTGATGTACGAGGCATCGGTGGGCGGGCAGAAGTTCACCTTCAAGCCATTGGCGGAGCCGTCGTCGGGCGATGCTGCGGAGCAGAAGAAGGACTGATCTTCGTCTACTGAGGTGGTCCATGGCGATGTACGAGGAATGCGTAGCGTCCGGGCAATGGCTCTTTCAACGGCGGGGCTGGCTTCCGATTGCCGGCGTCGCCCTGCTGCTGACGCAGGTGGGACCGATCGCGGGAGAGCGACCACATGGTCCCCCTGGCCTGGCCGCTCATCTGCTTCGGGATCTCCCTGACCGGGCTGGCGATGCGCGCCTACATCGTCGGGTGTGCGGCCCCCGGCACTTCCGGCCGCAACCGGGGAGCGCAGGTCGCCGAGTCGCTGAACACGACGGGGGCCTATTCACTGGTGCGCCATCCGCTCTACTTCGCCAACGCGATCATGTGGCTCGGACCGCTGCTCTATCCGCGGAGCTTCTGGCCTGCCCTGGTCCTGGTGCTGGTGTTCTGGCTCTACTACGAACGGATCATGTTCGCCGAGGAGGAATTCCTGCGCGGAAAGTACGGCCAGGCCTTCCTCGACTGGGCGGCCAGGACTCCCGCATTCCTCCCGAAGCTTCCGGAATTGGACGCCGTCAGCGGATCCCCTTCAATCACCGGGTCGTGCTCCGTCGCGAGTACTCCGGCCTGCTCCTCGTCGTCCTGATCTTCGCCGCCCTCGACACGCTCGAGTGGTGGGTCTCGTTTCATGAGTGGCGGATCGACCCGTTCTGGGCCTGGTCACTGGGGATCGGGACCGTCATCGCCGCGGTGCTGCGCGGACTCCGGCGGGGAACCGACCTGCTCGAAGACCGGAAGCCGACCGCAGGTCAGTAGACCCCCCAAACGAAAAGGCCGGTCCGAACGAGTCGGACCGGCCCAGACGTGGTAGCCGGCGACGCCGGCGTCCCCTCTCGACTTACTTGAGCTTGACGACGTTCTCGGCCGCGGGGCCCTTGGCGCCCTGGACGATGTCGAATTCAACCCGCTCGCCTTCGGCAAGCGACTTGAAGCCCTGGCCCGAGATGGCCGAGTGGTGGACGAAGCAGTCCTTCTCGCCGCCTTCGGGGGTGATGAAACCGAAGCCCTTGGCGTCGTTGAACCACTTCACGGTGCCGGTCGTACGCATGCGGTACTCCTGATGGTGTAGTGTAATCGGAGTCCGGACTTGCCGTCCTGACCGACTACGGTTGTGCCGGGCATACCGCCGGATGACGGGAACCCAGGCGGATGACGAGTGGTCGCCCTCTGCGACATGTGGAATCAAAAAAGGGCACCGCGAATGCGAGCCCCTGAGTGAAACCCGGCACTAGTCCACGCCGAAAGGCGTGTTTCCGCACAGCCAAGGTAAGACACGCCCCCTGAACGCACAAGACCGCCTCAGGCGGAAACCGAACAGACCCCGAACCAAGGCGATACTTCAGGATGCCAGACATCGGCCAGGCCCTCGCCTATTACGCCGTCTTCCTCTTCTCGGTCACCCTCCACGAGGCGGCGCACGCCTGGGCCGCCATGCTCGGCGGGGACAAGACAGCCTATCATGGCGGGCAGGTGTCGCTCGACCCCCGCCCCCACATCCGGCGGGAGCCCATGGGGCTGCTCTGGATTCCACTGATCAGCGCCCTGCTGACCGGCTGGCCTATCGGCTTCGCCAGTGCCCCCTACGACCCCGCCTGGGCCAGGCGACACCCGAAGCGGGCCGCCTGGATGGCGCTCGCCGGCCCCGCCGCCAACCTCCTCCTGGTCCTTCTCGCCTTTGCCGCGCTCCGGCTCGGGGCCAGCGCCGGTCTCTTCTTCGCACCGGAGCGCGCCGGCTTTGACCAGCTCGCGGCCACGGGTGCAGGGACGATCTGGTCTTCAGTCGTCTTCATCCTGAGCGTGGTGCTCTCGCTGAACCTGCTGCTGGCGGTCCTGAACCTCTTCCCCTTCCCGCCGCTCGACGGCAGCGGCGTGGTTCCGCTCTTCCTGAGCGACGCCGCCACCGTGAAGTACCAGGAGTTCATCTGGAACAACCGCGGCCTCGGGATCATCGGCATCCTGATCGCATGGCAGGTCTTCAGCTATGTCTTCGACCCGATCTTCCTCCTGACGATCAACCTCCTCTATCCCGGCGCCGGGTACCGCTGATGCCCCCCCGGCTCAACCGGCTCGCCGATGCGACCAGTCCCTACCTGCTTCAGCACGCCGAGAACCCGGTGGACTGGTACCCCTGGGGGGAGGAGGCGCTGGCGCGCGCGCGTACGGAAGACAAGCCGATTCTCCTGTCCATTGGATATTCGGCCTGCCATTGGTGTCACGTGATGGCGCACGAGTCGTTTGAGAACGACGCCATCGCCGCGCTGATGAATGAGGGATTCGTGTGCATCAAAGTGGACCGGGAAGAACGTCCCGATCTCGATGACATCTACATGGCCGCGACCATGGCGTTGAACCAGGGTCATGGCGGATGGCCGATGACGGTCTTCCTGACGCCGGATCAGCGACCCTTCTTCGCGGGAACCTACTTTCCGCCAGCGGACCGCCACGGCCGGCCGGGGTTCCCGGCCATCCTGCGGCGCATCGCCGAATTGTGGCGCGACAACCGCCCCGCGCTGGAACGGGTGGGCGAGGAGCTCACCACCCACCTGCGGCAGGCCACCGGCTCCAGCCCGGGCTCGGTGGACCTCGCCGCCGCCTTCTCCCGACTGCTCGACCAGCTCACCGGTACCTTCGACGCCGCCTGGGGCGGATTCGGGCGGGCGCCGAAGTTTCCGCCGGCGACTCTCCTGCGGCTCCTCCTGCTGCTGCACCACCGGGGCGACAACGGGCGCGCGCTGCAGATGGTCCGCCGCACCCTCGACGGCATGGCGCGCGGCGGGATGTACGATCAGATCGGCGGCGGGTTCAGCCGGTATTCCACCGATGACGAATGGCTGGTCCCGCACTTCGAGAAGATGCTCTACGACAACGCGCTGCTGACCCGTGCGTACCTCGAGGCGTACCAGGTGACGGATGACCCATTCTATCGGACCATCGCCACCGAGGTGCTGGACTACGTCCTTCGGGAGATGACCGCACCGGAGGGGGGATTCTATTCCGCCACCGACGCCGACTCCGAGGGGGTGGAAGGGAAGTTCTTTGTCTGGACAACGGCGGAGTTTGAGGCAGTGCTGGGGGCGGAGGCGGCCCTGGCCGCAGCCTGGTATGACGTGACGCCGATGGGCAACTGGGAGGGACACTCGATCCCCCGGACGCCCCGGTCACTCGCCGATGTGTCGGCGGAGTTTGGACTCGAGCCCGAGGAGGCCGCGGCCCGGCTCGCGGCGGCCCGGCAGCAGCTGTACGAGGCCCGACTCCGGCGCGTCCCCCCCGGTCTCGACGACAAGGTGCTGACGTCCTGGAACGGACTGATGATCGGCGCGATGGCGGAGGGGGCGCGCGTTCTCGGCGAACCGCGCTTCCTGGAGGCGGCGGGACGCGCCGCGGACTTTGTGCTCGAGCATCTGCGGCGTCCGGACGGCCGCCTCCTCCGGAGCTGGCGCCAGGGATCCGCGCATCTGAACGCCTACCTCGAGGACTACGCCTTCCTCGGCAACGGCCTGCTCGACCTCTACGAGGCGGGAGGCGGGGAGCGCTTCCTGGCGGCGGCACGTTCCCTCGCCTCCCGACTCCTGACCGACTTCGCGGCGCCCGACGGCGGCTTCTTCAGCACCTCAGCGGACCACGAAGCGCTGCTGGTCCGGCACCGTGAGGGACACGACGGCGCCGTGCCCTCCGCCAACGCGGCGGCGGCACAGCTGCTCGCGCGCCTCGCCGCGCACGATGGGCAGGGCGACTGGCGCGCCGCCGCCGAAGCGGCGCTGGAGGCGTGGGGTGCCGTCATGGCCCGGGAGCCCCGCGCCTTTGCCCAGAGCCTCATCGCGCTGGACTTCCTCCGCGAGGGCCCGCTCGAGCTCGCATTCATCGGGGCCAAGGACGACCAGGAATTCGGGGCACTCTTCCGGGAAGCAGCGCGGCACTTCATTCCGCACCGTATCATCGGCCGGCACGACCCCGCCACAGGTGACTCGGACCAGCCGCTGCTGGCCGCCAAGACCCTCGTTGACGGGCGCGCCGCCCTCTACGTCTGCCGCGATTTCTCCTGCCAGGCACCTGTCACCGCTGCCGAGTCGGTGGCGACCGCGCTCGGCATCTCCGGCAGCTGAGTCGGGTATCGAGGGGCGGAAGCGTGCACCGCACGCTATATTCCCTTTGCATGCCCTTTTCTCTGGCCGCCCTCGACGGGCGGAAGGCGCGGTTCCCGATGTCAACAATTCGAGTCACCTTCCCCAGCCGCGACGCTGCGTCGTTCTCGGATGACGTGAAGGCGCGGGTCGCCGACTACTTCACCTCCCGCGGCCTCTCCGACAAAGCCGACTGGCGGATGGTCCTGAAGGGACTGATCCTCCTCGCCGTCACCTTCGTCCCGTATGGGATGATTCTCAGCAACCGGTTCGAACCGTGGACCATGCTTGGGCTCGCGATGGTGATGGGCGTGGGACTGGCCGGTATCGGCTTCAGCATCTCGCACGACGCCCTGCACGGCGCCTACTCGAACAACGCCACGGTCAACCGGATCATCGGGTGGTCGTTCGACATGTGCGGCGCCAACGGATACATGTGGAAGGTCACCCACAACGTGATTCACCACACCTACACCAACATCGAAGGGCTCGACGAGGACCTCACCGTCTCGCCCCTCCTCCGGCTCTCGCCGCACACCGAGTGGAAGCCCTTCCACCGCTTTCAGCATCTCTACGGATTCCTGGCCTACAGTTTCTCGACGCTGTTCTGGGTCTTCGTGAAGGACTACAAGTACTTCCTCCAGAAGGACATCGGGCCGTTTCTGGACCGCAAGAACCCGCGGAAGGAAGTCGCCGGCCTGTTCATCGGGAAGGCCTTCTACTACACGTGGGCCATCCTCATTCCGTTCTTCGTCGTCAGCGTCGCCTGGTGGCAGTTCGCCATCGGGTTCGTGGCAATGAACCTCGTGGCGGGCACCATTCTCGGCGTCGTCTTCCAGCTCGCCCACGTCGTGGAGGACATCACCTATCCGACCCCGGACGCGGCCGGCGCCATGGGATCGGCCTGGATGCAGCACGAAATGGAAACGACCTCCGACTTCGGCCCGAACAACTGGCTGCTCTGCTGGTATGTCGGGGGACTCAACTTCCAGGTGGAGCACCACCTCTTCCCGAAGGTGTGCAGCATTCACTACCCCGCCATCAGCGGGATCGTGAAGGAGACCGCGCTGGCGCACGGCCTGCCGTACAACCAGCACGCGACGCTGCTCGAAGCGGTGGCTTCGCACTACAAGTCACTCAAGCGGCTCAGCATCCAGCCACTGGCCACCGCCGCCTGACGGGCGCCCGACCCGACCAGACGTGAGACGACTCTGGTATTGGCGTTGGCGCCTTCTGGGCCGGGAACCGGTGGCGTGCCTCGGGTGCGGTGGGCCACTCACGCAGCAGGCGGTGGCGTGGTGCCACGCCGCCGCCGGACAGATCGAACTCTCCCTCCAGGGACTCCCCTTCAAGGTCTGCGGCAACGGCTGCACTGACCGCCGGCAACCACGGGCGGGGTTCGTTGCCGAACTCGAGGCGGCCCTGCTCGAGGGCGGCCACATCCCGATGGCCCACCCGACGACAACCGCAGGGACCCTCAGTTGCTACGCCTGCGCCAATCGCGTCTGGCAGCCTGATGCCGGCATCGGCGAGGTGCATGGCACCCTCCCCTTTCCAGGCCTTCCCGCCGTGACGGCCGCCGTGCGCGGCCCGGTCCGCACCTGCAACGGCTGCGGGCGGATCCAGTTGCTCCCCTCCGAGGACGTGCGTCGCGACCTCAGCGCCGCGATGGCGGCCGCCATCGAAGCCGCGGGCGTGCGCTCCACCTTCCGCAAGTAATCAGCGCCGGATCAACACCCGCTCCACCGAGTGCCGGGGCGACTCGAAACCATCCTCCGCCGGGTATCCCAGCGCCACGAGCGCCGGCACCCGCGCATACTCCGGCAGCCCCAGGATTGACTTCACCTGTCCCGGGTCGAAGCCGAGCATCGGCGAGGTGCCCAGCCCCATGCTCTCTGCGATCAGAAGCAGGTAGCCCAGCGCGATGTAACTCTGCTCGGCACCCCAGCCCTCCCGATCGACATCGGATGTGGCGCCAAGCGTCTTGCGCAGGTGCGCTTTCGTCCCGGCCGCCTTCTCGGCGGGCAAAGTGGGCGAGAACGTCTCTTCAATGTTGTCCAGTGCATCGCGCATGTCGGTATACAGCACCAGCAACACCGGCGCGGCGCCGACCTGCGGCTGGCCATTGGCCGCGGCCTGCAACTTGTCCTTGAGCTGCTGGTCCCTCACCGCCACCCAGCGCCAGGGCTGGACGTTGAAGGCGGAGGGCGCCTGCCCGGCGCTCCCGAGGAGGTGTTCGAGTTCGCCATCGGTGACAGGCGTGTCGGTGTAGCGCCGAATCGACCGGCGCGACTCGGCTGCCTCAACAACAGCCTGTCCGAGGGGTGTGGTAATCATGTCCGTGTGCTCCTTATTAGTGTGATAACACATATATCTTTCAAACAAGGCCCCGGAACCCGGGGCCAGTACTACCCGCGATGCGAAGGGGTGATCCGACGCACCTCGTCGAGAATATCGATCAACGTGCGAAGGCGGGCATCGGAGATCTGCCCTATTTCCTTCTCCTGGAACGCCTGCAGCGGCTTGGCCACTTTCTCCAGCACAGCCAGCCCACGGGGCGTGATCTTCGACGTGACAACCCGCCGATCTTCGGTGCTCCGCGTCCGGGCCACGAACCCCATCCGCTCGAGCCGGTCGAGCAGCCGAGTCGTATCCGCCACCGGCGCCACCAGGCGGCTCTGCACCTCGCAGCGCGGCAATCCCTCCGCCCCTGCCCCGCGCAGGATGCGGAGCACGTTGTACTGCGTGGGCGTCAGGCCGTATGGACGGAACACGTCGGCGAGCCGCAGCTCCACCAGCGCGGCAGTACGCATGATGCCGAGCAGCGCTTCCGGGACCGGTGAGGGAAAGGGCCGGGCCTGCTTCAGTTCCCTTGCGAGTTGGCTCATACCTGAATATTATGTGTTGTAACACGAATTGTCAAGTCTCACGTCCGGCCAGGAGAATACCCCCATGCCCCACACCCGTGGTGCCCCCGACGGCCGAGCAAGCGCCGGCCTCCTCCCCGGCGTAGCCACGCCCGAGGGGGAAGGAATCACCGTCTACCGCCCCTTCCCCTCCGCGGCCGCACGCGAAATCGATCCCTTCCTCCTCCTCGACCGCCTCGGACCGGTGACGATCGCCCCCGGGGCCGGGACAGGGGTCCCGCCCCATCCGCACGCCGGATTCGAGGTGGTCAGTTACGTGCTGCAGGGTGGCCTGGAACACCGTGATTCGGCGGGAAACCACGGCCGGCTCGGCCCCGGCGATGTCCAGTGGATGACCACGGGGTCCGGCATCGTTCACTCTGAAATGCCCGCCGAGTCACTCCGCAACGGTGGCGGAACACTCGAGGCCATCCAGCTGTGGATCAACCTCCCCGCACGCGACAAGCAGATGGCGCCGCGCTACGGAGATGTCCCGGCGGTTGACATCCCCCTTGCGCGCTCCGCCGATGGCAGGGCCACCGTGCGTGTCATCGCCGGCGAGGCCCTCGGGGCCCGGGCGACCCTGCCGCTCCGCACGCCGATCACCTACCTGCACTGGACGCTCGAACCGGGGACGACCATCAGCCAGCCACTTCCCGATGGCACCGAGGCGATGGCCTATGTCCTCGCCGGCCAGGCGCAGCTCGGGAGCGATGGCGCCGTCACCTCCCGGGATCAGTTGGTCCGATTTGGGGGGAAGAGTGGCCCGGTCGCCATGCGCGTCCCGGTGGATGGCGCGCGCACGGAGCTCCTCCTCCTGGCCGGTCCGCCGATCGGGGAGCCGGTGGCACGGTCGGGGCCCTTCGTGATGAACACGATGGCGGAGATCAGAACAGTCGTGGAGAAGTACCGCGCCGGAGGACTTGGAGAGATAGGGACAGGTTGAGGGTCACTCGCCGGCTTCTCGCCGCAGCCGGAGGAGGTGCTTGAGCCTGGTGTGATCCTCCCGTTCCCGCTCCTCGAGAAGGGCGCGGACCCGGTGAATCTCCGCGGCAGAGCCCCGGCGCGACGCGGTTCTCCAGCGTGTTGACCTGGCGTGAGGTCCGGCGGAGCGCCTCGGCCAGCCGTCGCAGCAGCAGCTCCGTCGATGCCGCGTCGAGCAGGAGCTCGACCATCTGCTCGAACTCGTTCGCCGCGGTGGCCGCCGCCGGGCCCGTCAGTGGCGGCGCCTGTCCCCGTGCCTCGAGCGTGCGCCGCACCGGGGTCAATCGCTGCACCGCACCGCTCGCCACTCCCCACGATTCCGTCACCGTCAACTCCACCTCTACCTGTCGGGCGGGCCACCCCATCGCTTCGATGCCGGCGGCGCCGTGCGTCGCCGCCGCGCCGAGCAGCGCCGGGTAGGCGCGAGCCGCGCTCGCCTCCACCCGGCCACGCGCCTCGATGGCGGGCGTGGCCACGCGAAACAGGTCGGCCACCAGCGCCCGTCGCTTCCGGGTGAGCAGGTCGATGCCCTTGCGCACCCGCTCGAGTCGGCGCCGATGCCGGATGAGGTTCGATCGGGTCGGTGGGCCGAGGACCTTCATGTCGCCGCCTCGCGCCCACTCCGGCGGGCCCACGCCTCTTCGGGAATTCGGTGCAGGTCCTCACGCGGGAGGGTCTCCAGGAGGGTCCACCCGATCTCGAGGGTCTCGCCAATGGTGCGGCGTGCGCCGCCCTGGTCGATGAACTCCTTCTCGAATCGCTCGGTGAACTCGAGCGCCCGTCGATCGGCCGGAGGAAGCCCCGATTCGCCGACGATGGCCGCCGTGAGCCGCGCCTCCCGTCCCTGGGCATAGATGGCGTAGAGCTGGTCGGACCAGCGCCGATGATCGGGCGCGGTCCCGGCACCGATGCCTGCGCCCATCAGCCGGGAGAGGGAGGGGAGCACGTCGATCGGCGGAAAGACGCCACGCCGGTCGAGTTCGCGGCTCAGCACGATCTGCCCCTCGGTGATGTAGCCGGTCAGGTCGGGAATGGGGTGCGTGATGTCGTCGTCGGGCATCGAGAGAATTGGCAACTGCGTGATGGAGCCCTCCGACCCGCGCACGACACCGGCCCGCTCGAAGATGGTGGCGAGGTCGGTGTACATGTATCCCGGGTAGCCGCGGCGGCCGGGAATCTCCTCGCGCGCCGCGCCGAGCTCGCGCAGCGCCTCGCAGTAGTTGGTGGCATCGGCCAGGACCACCAGGACCTGCATCCCCCGCTCGAAGGCGAGGTATTCCGCCTGCGCCAGCGCGAGGCGCGGGGCCAGCAGTCGCTCGATCGTCGGATCGCCGGTGCGGTTCAGGTAGAACACGCTCCGCGCCAGCGCTTCGCTCGACTCGAAGCGCTGCAGGAAGTGCTGCGTCTCCCGCTGCGTCAATCCGATCGCGACGAAGATGACCGCGAACGGCTCGCCGTGCGTGGTCCGCGCATCCGCGACGACGCGGGCCGCCAGCTCGAGGCCGGGGAGGCCGGCACCGGAGAAGATCGGAAGTTTCTGTCCGCGCACGAGGGTGTTCATGCCGTCGATGGCGGAAATACCGGTCTCGATGAAGTCGGCGGGCTTGCGGCGACAGACCGGATTGAGTGGTGCAGCCCAGGCGGCGCGCCGCGCCGACCCCACCGGAGGCGGCAGTCCGTCGAGCGGCGCGCCGGAGCCGGCAAAGACCCGCCCCAGCAGTTCTTCCCCCACCACCGCCCGGGCAATGTCGCCGGTGAGTGTGACGCCAGTCCCGGCGGGCGCCAGCCCAACCGTGTCCTCGAACACCTGGACGACAGTTGTATCCCGGCCGACGTCGATGACCTGCCCCCGGCGCACCGGCTGGCCCGGCGTGGCGATGCGCACCCATTCCCCGAGCACGGCGCGGTGGGCATGCGACACCGTCAGCAGCGGTCCGGCAGCCGAGTCGGCACCGGCATAGGTCCGGGGAGTGCCGCTCATGGTGTCATTCCTTCCGGCGATGCCCGCAGCGCGGTGAGTGCGCGCCGCACCTCCGCCACATCGATGGCCGCCATCAGACCGCCTCCGGTAATCGACTCGACGCCCGCACGATGAAAGCGGAGAATCGTATCGGCGAGCTTCCAGGTCTTCGTCACCGGCGAAGTGGCGTCGGCGGGATCGTATGCGCTCTGTCCGATGAGGAACTCCCGGAGCAGCCGTGCCGTTTCCAGGATGAGGCGGTCTTGATCCTCCAGTGCGTCGGGCCCAACCAGGCCCGCCACTTCCCGCAGTTCCCGGTCGCGCTGCAGCAGCGCGAACGTCTCCCGCCGCAGTGCCGTCCACTCCTTCCCTCCATGTTCCTCGAACCAGGGCATGACATCGAGGGCCTGCAGGCTGTAGCTCGTTTCCCAGTCTACCGCGGGGAACTGGCGCTGGTGCGCCAGTGCCGCGTCGAGCGCCCAGAGCGCACCGGCCACCCGCAGCGCCGCCTGGGTCACCGGCTCGGAGAAGTCACCTCCCGGAGGTGAGAGTGCGTTGATCAGGGTAACGGCGCCCTCTCGTTTCGCCGCGCCCAGCGCCTGTGCCCGCCCCGCGCGCTCGAAAAGTTTTCCAAGCCGATTGCCGAGGGAGGTGGGATATCCCTCTTCACCGGGCATCTCGCGGAGGAGTGAGCCGATTTCACGGAGCGCCTCCGCCCACCGGCTCAGCGAGTCGGCCATCATCGCCACGCGGTATCCCATGTCGCGGTAGTACTCGGCGATCGTCAGTCCGAGATAGACGGAGGCTTCACGCGCCGCCACGGGCATGTTGGAGGTGTTCACCACGAGCACCGTCCGGTCCATCAAGGACCGTCCGGTCCGAGGATCCTCCAGCCGTGGAAACTCCTCGAGCACATCGGCCATTTCATTACCGCGCTCCCCGCAACCGACATACACCACGATGTCGGCCATGGAATACTTGGCGAGTGACTGTTCAATGACCGTCTTGCCGGTGCCGAACCCTCCCGGGACCGCGACCGCGCCCCCTTCGGCGACCGGGAAGAGGAAGTCGAAGACTCGTTGTCCTGTAATGAACGGACGGTCGGCGGGGAGCCAGCGCTCCACCGGCCTCGGGACACGCACCGGCCAGCGCTGCATCAAGGTGAGAATGGTCCCATCCTCCAACCGCCCGAATGGCTCGTCCACCGCGTAGGTCCCCGCCGCGATCTCGGCGAGCACACCACTCGACGCCGGGGGCACCAGGATCTTGTGCGTGATGCCTTCATTCTCCTCCACGGTGCCGAGTTCATCGCCGGCAGCCATGCGATCCCCCACCTTCGCGGATGGCGTGAACACCCATCGACGCGATCGGTCAAGCGTCGGCGCCACGGTGCCGGTGGAGAGAAAGTTCCCTTCCTGGTCGGCGAGACGACTCAGTGGACGCCCGGTGCCGTCGAGCACCGAGCCGAGGAGTCCGGGGCCAAGCTCGGCCTGCAGCGGAGCACCGGTGGCCTCCACCGGCTCTTCAAGCGCCAGCCCGGTGGTGTCTTCGAACACCTGCACGGTGGCAGTCTCACCCTGGACGCGAATCACCTCGCCGAGCAGTCGGCGCTGGCCGACGCGTACGATCTCGTAGAGCGCCGCCTGCGGCAGCGGGGCCACCTCGACCAGCGCGCCGGCGGCGCGCACGACACGGGCGCTCGTCACCGGAGCCTCACCCGGTACCCGATGGCGCGCCGGAGGAGTTCAACCACCTGCTCCTCGGCGGAGGCGACGGCACGCCAGGCTGGGCCGGGGAACGGCACCACAATCGGTTGCGCCACCCGGTCGACCACCGCCCGCAGCTCCGGCGCGAGGTTCCCGTAGAGTGACTCCTCAAGCAGGACGACGCCGACATCCGGACGCTGCATGAACGATCGGAGAGTCGATTCCACCACGCCCTCGTCATCGGCGACGTCGGCGACGATACCGGCGAGCGCAAACCCGGAAGCGGTCGCCGGCCGGCAGAGCACCCGGACGCCATGGGTCATGCGGCCTCCGGCATCAAGGGCGCGAGGGTCGCCGACGGGGCACCAAACGCGACGCCCCAGGCGATGGCCCGGAGCGCGCGCGCCTCGGCGCGAATCCGTTCGAGGACGGAGAGTACGACCGCCGGGCCAAGCGGATCGCGCCGCGCCAACCCTTGGAGCCAGGCCACCCGGGCCGCGGCGATCCGGGCCTCGAGGGAAGACCACTCCACCGGATCGTGCGCGAGCGCGGCGCCGATGGCCGTCCCCGCAAAGAGCGCCCTCAGCTGCACCACCAGTTGTTCACTGTCGCGCTCGGCCCTCAGTCGGTCGAAGCTCTCTCGCGTAAGAACGCCGCCTCCCGGGAGGTACTGCTGCGGGACACTGCGACCATCCGCGGGCGGAGCTGCGAGGAGCAGGGTCCAGAGGTTTTCCTCGTCCACCAACTCTGCCGCGAAGCGCCGGAGGACGGCGCCACCCTTCCGCGCGGCGCGGACGGCCCGTTCGCTGAACAGCCGGACCAGCGCCCATTCAAGATCGAGGAGGGCCGGCGGAGGCGATTGTGCGCCGAGTTGTTCGAGGACACGTCCCGCGGGATGGCCGAAGCGCAGGAGCTCACGTGCCAGGTCGGTCACCGTCGTCGCGCGTGCCAGCCGTTCGAGTGCGCGGAATGGCAACGCGGGCGTCGGCATCGCGTTGTGCAGCCGGGCACCGGGTGAGGCCCCCTGCGCCGCACCCCGCAGCATCGTGCGCAGGGTCCGGCGTTCTTCATCCTCCATGACCACCGACAGTACCGCCCCCCGCGCGCCAAGCCACCGAGCGAGCAGGTTGAATCGATCGACGGCCACGAGGCTCACTGCGCGATCGAACGCGGGGGGATCGACCACAACAGCGCTGGCTCCCAGGTCGAGCGAATACTCAAGTGAGGCCACGTGACTCAGGAAAGCAGGCCAATTGGGAGCGGCGGCAAGCGCTGCCAGTGCGTCCCGACCCAGAAGGTGGGTGGCGAGGCCGCGAGCGCGGGCGTTGACGTCGTCCCATCGCATCGTCAGCCCTCCTCGATCCGGGCACAGAGGTCGATGGCCAGATCGGCGCGGCGCTGGGCCAGGATGGCCACGAGGGTGTTGTCCACCGTCACGCGACCATCTGCCGAACGCCCGGTGATGCCCGCGGCGACGTCGGCGGCCTCCACCGTCACCGCCGACAACTCGCGCACCGCCGCCACCGTGGCCGCCGCCGCGTCCGCGGGACAGCGCAGGATCGCCGATCCTCTCTCCAGGTATCGCGCCGCGTCGGCTGCCAGGGGGCCAACGCTCGCCGTGTAGTCGGCGACCGGCATCCGTTCCAGCCGCGCCGCAGCCGCATCGACAATCCTCTGAAGCACGCCGGCCCGCACGGCAAGAAATCGCTCCCGTGCCCGGGCTCGTGCAGATGCGACTTCTCGCTCGCTGACGACCCGCCGCTGCTCGGCAATCCGTTCGAGGTGCAGTGCCCGCTTGCGCACCGCATCGGCCTCGGCGCGCGCGACGATCTCCGCCGCGCGGTCTGTCGCCTTCAGCCTAAGCCGAGACGATTCGCGAGCCGCGTCCTCCTCCAGGTGCAGGAGCAGGGCGTCGATACTCATGCAGTCAGCCGCCGGCGCGCAGCATGATCAGCACCGCCACCACGAACCCGAGGATGGCCATCGTTTCCGGAATGGCCACCAGCAGAATGGCGGTCGTGCTGAGCTCCGGCTTCTCGGCAAGGCTCGCGGAGATGGCCGGTCCGATGCGCGACTGCGCCCAGCCGGTGGCCAGCGCCGGGATACTGACCGCCAGGGCGGCACTGAGGGGAATCAGGAACGCTTCCATGCGACCTCCGTGGGTTCAGCCGGCGTTCCCGCTGGGACGCCAGTGCGAGAATGGGCGATATGCCTGCCCGCCCGGACTGTGGAACTTTCCGAAGAACTCGACATAGTGCAGCCGCAATCCGTGGATGGTCGGGGCGAAAATGCCGAGCGCGAAGTTGACAAGGTGAAAGAGCAGCGCGAAGAGCACACCCACCAGCACGCTGCCCACGCTTCCGGCGAGTTCGTTCGCCACCACGGCCATCATCACCGACGCCGTGCCGAGCGCCATGATACGGGCGTAGGAGAGAATGTTGCTCAGCGTGGAGAGGAACTCGATCGGAGCGATGATGCCCTCCGCCAGGACCAGCACCGGAAAGAGTACCAGCAAGCCGACGACTGCCGGCGTCAGGAAGCCATGGGGCAGGACCTCGATCGCCGCCAGCAGCACCACGACGATCAGGAGCACCATGACGAGGGAGGCACCCTTCCCGACCGCCTGCCGCGGGTGTCCCCGCGAGGCGTTGTACACGCCGAGCGCCAGGCCGAGGACGATGTGCACCGCGCCAATGGCAATGGCCAGCCCGAGGAAGGCGAGGAGGGAATGCTCGCGATCGAGCAGCACCGGACGCATCCCGAACCACCGCGCGCCGAGGTCGCCGAAGAACTCGCCGAAGGCGATTCCGAACGCCACGGAGAAGGCGGCGCCCGCCCCAAGCACCTCGGCCACCGCGCGACGGGTGCTGCCGGGCGCGCCCCCGTGCCGGAGCCAGAGCGCGATGACCGCCAGGACGAGGCCGTAGCCGACGTCCCCCAGGATCAGCCCGAAGAACATCGGGAAAAAGACCGCGACGAAGGGCGTCGGATCGATGGTCCCGTAGGCGGGAAGCGGCACCATGCGGGTGATGGTCTCGAACGGGCGAAAGAGTCGGGGGTTCTGCAGCACCACCGGCGCCGATTCCCCCTCCCAGTCTTCGCGAGCCACCGATTCGACCACCACGCGTCCATCGAATCGCCTGCCGATCACTTCCGACAACCGTCCGAACCCGGCCTCAGGAATCCACCCTTCGACGACGAAGCTGCGTGGCGTCGCCGCGACGTTCGTCCCGCGCGGCCAGCCCGAGCAATCGGTCCTCGACGGCCGCCCGCGCGCCGCTCAACCGGGGCGCGAGGTCGAGGACAAGTGCCCGGCGCTCAGAGTCGAGCGCCTTGAGCTCGGCATCGAGGGCGTCGCGCCTTGTGGAGAGCGTCGGGCCGAGCTGCCCCAGTGTCCTGCCTTCGCTCCCTTCGGGCATCGGGAGTTCATGGACGCCGGCCTGGGCGAGGAGGCGTTCCACACGGGGGGCATCAGCGGGGGGGACCAGCAGCACGGCCGCGAGTTCTCCGGTGGAGAGCGGAGCGGTCTCGAGGACGAACTCATCGCCGATGGCTTTCGCAAGCCCCTCACGCAGTCGGTCCACGATGCCCGAGTCCTGCCCGCGGAGGACCAGATGGTAGCCGTGAGTCCGGCTGCCACTGCTGGCCGGCAACAGGCCCCGGAAGGCCCGGATGAACTCGAGCAGCCGGGCCGTTTCGGTGCGCTCCTCTTCGAGGAGTCGGCGTTTCGCCTCGATCCGGTCGAGGTCGCGGCGCGCGCGGCGGAACTGCCGCAACCAGCTGGCGAAGGAGGGAGAGCGGTAGGCTCTGGTATTCTTGGACGCCACATCGACTTTCGAGGCCAGCGCATCGACATCGCGAAGGAGCCCGCGGAGGCGCCGCGCTTCGCGTGCCTCGCTGGGCTGGAGGTCGATGGGGCGGAGGACGCCGCTCAGGCGGGGCTCGGTCAGCTGAAGCAGACCGATATCCTGAACCTCGGCCAGCACGTCGTCGAGATCCTCGCGTGGACCCAGCAGGCGGGCGCGGATCATGGGGAGGATCATGACGATCTCCCTGCCGCGAACCGCAGCACTTCGTCGACCACCCAGCGGGCGTGCGCCTCGATCGCCCCCTCACTGACACTCTCGTACCGAGCCCGAGCGGCGGCGAGCACGGCCGCCTCCTCGGCGATACGCCGTTCCGCTTCCGCAGCGAGCCTGGCGGTCAGCTCGGCGTCGGCAACGGCGAGCTCGGCGGCAAGTGACTGTATGCGGCGTTCGGCCTGCTCCTTCGCGCCCTTGAGGATCGCCTCCGATTCCAGGCGCGCCTCTTCCAGCATCGCCTCGAGGCGGGACTCAACTTCGAGGAGACGAGCGAGGGCGCTCCGGGGCGCAGGATCGGGCGGTGACGACGTGCGTCGCATGGCTCTACCCGTCGGCCAGTGGGACTACGGACCGTACGAGGAAGGTGCCGGCGCCAGAGTGAAGAGAGGGGGAGCGGGCCTTGAAGGGATCTTTAGGGGGGGCAGACAGGCGGGGAAGCGGGGAGGCCGAAGATTGGCGCCCAATCCCGCGGCTGGCTAGCATTGATGCTATGAGTGTCGGCAAGGCCCCCTCGCCCAGCTACCGGGCTATCTACTCCACCGTCCGGCGCATCCCGCGGGGCCGAGTGGCGAGCTATGGCCAGGTGGCGGCGGAGGCCGGTCTGACGAATGCGGCCCGGCAGGTCGGCTATGCGTTGCACGCCCTCCCGACCGGATCGGCGGTCCCCTGGCACCGCGTCTTGAACGCGCAGGGCGTCATCAGCTTGCGGGACCATCACGCGCTGACCCAGCGGATGCTGCTGACGGGGGAGGGAGTCCACTTTGACGCGCGCGGACGGGTGGACCTGGCCCGATTCGGCTGGGCCCCGCGGCGGCGGCGGTGAGGGTGAGCCGCGCCGGCGCGCTTACCCTCTGCCTTCAGCTCTGTCTCTTGGGTGGGCTCCAGGCGCAGACTGCCCTGCCCCCGGGGGTTGTCCTCGTCGAACGCGCGCAACTCAGCGAGGCCAATGCCGGGATGCTGTATCGGTACCAGCGCTCTGACCGCGCCGGGATCACCCTGTTCGTGACTCCGCTTCCCCCCTCGCTCTACCCCTGTGTGGACGAGTGCGTCGACCAGACCGTGGCGGCGCTGTCAGAAGAGTTCGCGCAGGCAATCATCAGCGACACCGGACGTCACTCCCGCGACAGTTTGCGCCTGGCGGGGTCGGTCGTCGTCGCTCCGCCACTCGGAAGCTGGCTTGAGGGCGGGCAGATGACCGCCTTGCGAGGGGAGCGAGACGGGGAGACGGTCGACTCATATCTGTGGCTCTTCCTCGGGCGGGAGACACTGGTCCAGGTTCGGGGCGCGGAGCCTGCCGGCGCGATCGACTTTGAGACGCTCAACGGACTCGTCAACGCAATCGTCCAGGAACTCCCCCCACCCTATTCCTGTCCCGCTGGTCTCAGTACTGCTCCGCCCCTCGTGGAGATCTTTCCCATCGACATTGGGTTGCGCAAGCTGCCGTTCAGGGTGGATTCGACCCTTGCCGCCCTCGAGTATCGCTTCACGTATCGGAGTGAAGCGGACGGGCTCTGGCGCACTGCTCCACGGTTTCTCTGGCCAGAAGGATCTGCTCTGGCGAATGCGTCGGAGGAGCTGAACCCGGGGATCCAGCTGGTCGTCGTGACGGCCGTGGATGAGGGAGGATCGGTGGTGGCCATCTCCTCGCGGGCCGTCTGTCAGGTTCCGGAGAGCACCAGGCGTACCAGTGAGGACGTCCTGAACCTCGTACGGAAGGCGAAAGACGATGCGCTCGGTGCCATCCTGTGGGCGGTGGGCTACCTCCAATGAGTGCGACTGATCCGCCGCAGCCCATCGACCCCCGAGTGGATATCGGCCATGTGCACCTCAAGGTCGCCGACCTCGAGCGAGCACTCGCGTTCTATTGCGGCGTGCTGGGGTTCGAGTTGACGCAGCGCTACGGGGACGGCGCCGCATTTGTCAGCGCGGGTGGGTATCATCATCATATCGGGCTCAACACCTGGGAGAGTCTCGGCGGGTCACCACCGCCCCCAGGCGCCACCGGGCTCTACCACACCGCCATCCGGTATCCTGACCGCGCGTCGCTGGCCGTCGCACTCCGCCGCGTCCTCGACGCCGGCATCCGGCTCGACGGGGCCAGTGACCACGGTGTGAGCGAGGCGCTCTACCTGCGCGATCCCGACCAGAACGGCGTCGAGCTCTACCGCGATCGCCCGCGGGAGGAATGGCCGCGGGACGCCGACGGCGAACTCCTGATGACGACCGGCCCGCTCGATATCCGCGCCTTGCTGTGCGAAGCACCGTGAACACTCACCTTTCGGGAGAACGCCGATGAGCAGCAGCCATGAAATGACCACCACCACCTTCGAGCTCGACGGATTCCGGATTGCGCAGAGCCTCGGCGTGGTCCGGGGCATCAGCGTCCGGTCGCGCAACATCTTCGGCTCCATCGGTGCCAAGCTCGAGACCCTCTTCGGCGGCAACATCACCATCCTCACCACGCTCTGCGAACGGACCCGGCAGGAGGCGTTCGACATCATGCTCACCCACGCCCACCAGATGGGTGCCAACGCCGTGGTCGGCGTCCGCTACGATGCCACCGAGCTGATGGCCGGACGTGACCGAAGTCCTCTGCTACGGCACCGCGGTCGTCGTCCGCGAGCAACTGCCCAGCGGCGAAGACTGAGCACGGTGGCCAGGCGCGACCCGCTCCAGGAGATTCCCGGGGTCGGCCCCAGCATCGCCGCCGACCTTCGCGCCCTCGGTATCCGCTCGGTGGCACAGCTCAAGGGCCGGAACCCGCAACGGCTCTATGACCGGCTGAGTGCACTGCAGGGTGCGCAGGACCCCTGCGTCCTCTACACCTTCCGGTGCGCGGTGTACTACGCGAGCACCTCAAGCCGAAGCCGGAACTCCTCAAGTGGTGGAACTGGAAGGATCGCTCGTGACCCCTCCCCGCCGAGGCGCCCCGCCCGACCTGCTCCGCACCCTGCGGACCAAGCTCCGGCGCGACATGCCGATCACCAAGGCACTCGGCCTCCGCGTGGTTGGTCGCGAGGGGACTGGGCTGGTGCTGCACTCGCCGCTGGCGCCGAACATCAACCACAAAGGGACCGCGTTCGCGGGCAGCCTGAACGCCACCGCGACGCTCGCTGGCTGGGGAACGATCTGGCTGGTGCTGCGGGAACACGACATCAAGTCACACGTGGTGATCCAGGACAGCGCCGTGCACTACTTCCGGCCGGTCACGGGCGACTTCACCGCTACCTGCAAGGCGCCGTCGGCCCACGCCGTGGAGCGGCTGGTGAAGTCAGTGGCGAAGAAGGGGCGGGGACGGATCGAGCTCGACGTGATGATTGCCGATGCGCTGGGTGACGCGGTGCGGTTTCATGGACGCTATGTAGCGATAGCAGAAGGCGGGGAGGCGGGGTAATCAGCGGGGAAGCGGGGCAGCGGGGCCGAAACTCGCCACCTCGTCATTCCCGCGCAAGCGGGAATCCAGAGGCCGACTCACTGGACCCCCGCCTTCGCGGGGGTGACGATTCCTTCCGAGCGCCAGGATGCTCATGTCGCTTCAGAGACATCAGCCGAGTCGTGGCTTTGGCCACAACTTCTGGAGCCAGGGCTAGGTTTCCCCCATGCCGCCCATCACCCGCTGGTTCGTCCGCTCCGCCCTGCTCTGGTTCCTGCTCGCCCTGGCCACCGGAGTCCTCCTGGCTGGCGGCGTCTCCGCCGACATTCCGGGCACCGCGTGGGCCCTCCCCTACCCCACCTATCTCCACCTGCTCACCGTCGGCTGGCTCACCAACCTGATCTTCGGCGTCGCCTTCTGGATGTTCCCCCGCTACACCGCGGAGCATCCCCGTGGCAGCGACATGCTCGGCTGGCTGGCCTACGTCGGACTCAACGGGGGACTCCTGCTGCGGCTGATCGGCGAACCGATCCAATTGTCAGGGGAGGCAAAGGGCGTACTCCTCCTGCTCTCGGCAGGGCTCCAACTGCTGGGCGCCTGGGCCTTCGTGTTGAACACCTGGCCCCGCGTGAAGGTGAAGTAGTGCCATTTCTCAGCGTGCTCCTGGTTCGGAGTGCACTCTGCTGGCTCGCCGTCGGCGCGGCGATGGGCGCGCTGCTGCTCAGCACGAAGGCCGCCCCATTGCCCGCCTGGGTCTTTCGGCTCTTTGCCCTTCACGCCGAGGCGCTGCTGATC
Source organism: uncultured Gemmatimonadales bacterium (assembly GCA_963699825.1). Taxonomy (GTDB): domain Bacteria; phylum Gemmatimonadota; class Gemmatimonadetes; order Gemmatimonadales; family GWC2-71-9; genus SPDF01. The sequence goes on along the minus strand of CAVOVI010000012.1, from coordinate 15,278 downwards.
GGATGGATGGTCCAGCTGGCGATGGGCGTGGCGTGGTGGATCCTGCCCAAGTATCCCCGGCTGCCGGAACGGGGACCGGCGGCGCCGATCTGGGCGGCGTGGCTGCTCTTGAACGTGGGAGTGCTGCTGGCAGGCATCGGGCGCTCGATCGGGGCGCCTGAAACAACGGTGATCGCGGGACGGCTCGCGGAACTGCTGGCGGCCGTGGCCTTTGCCGTGGCGGCCTGGCCACGGGTGAAAGCGTTCGGCAGGTAACTTCTGTCATTGCGAGGAGGCCCCGGCAGGGGCCGACGAAGCAATCTCGGACCATGACAGCCATCGAGATTGCTTCGGCCACTGCGTGGCCTCGCAATGACAAAAGAGTCTAGAAGTCCTTCCGTCGAAACACCCGGCTCGCCAGCAGCAGCGGCACCGTCGCCTGCACCACCAGCACACCGAGCACCGTCACCCGCCCCACCGACGTCCCGAAGAACCGCTCGAACACCGCCCCGGTATACCCCATCAGCGCCGCCGTGTCGAACTGCAGCAGGAGGAGCACCCTTCCCAGGTCGATTGGGTTGAGCATGGTGAGCGCCAGCACCGGCCGCTCGAGCGGGTAGTTCCGGAAGAGGGTAATCAGCAGGAGCACCAGTCCGTCGTACAGTACCGCGCAGCCGAGCCAGATGAGGATGGCCCCGCCGAGCCCCTTGGCGCGATCGTCGAAGAGGATGGCGAGGAGGACCGCGACCGCGGTAAAGACCAGCGTGAGCAGCAGCCCGGCGATGAGCAGCATCGCGAGCGGCAGGAGCAGGGCCGCCTCCGGCCGGGCGTGGATGATGAAGGGCAATCCAACGCCCACCAGGAACGCCCCCGCAAGCGGCAGCGCCAGCCCAAGGTACAACCCGGCGAAGAGCGACCCGCGCCCCACCGGCTGGGCCAGCAACAGCTCCGTGAATTCGCGGGCGCCGTAGACATACATCGTCCCGAACACGACGCTCACCAGCGGCACGAGGAGGAGCACGACGTTCAGGAGCGAAATCACTACCCGAGCGCCGTCGCCGCCGAATCGAAAGAGCACATCCGTCAGCAGGAACAGCAGCAGGGTGTACACCAGCACCGCGCGGCTCCGCACCACGTTGTGCAGCTCATACTTGAGGATGCGCGTCGTGGTCCTCATACGCTCCCCCGCCTGAGCAGCACGGCCATCGCCCGTTCGAGTCCGGTTTCGCCGGCGCGTTCCTTGAGGCCTTCGATGGACCCGGCGTAGCGCACCTTGCCGTCCACCAGAAAGACGAGGTCCTCCGCCAGCTCCTCCAGCTCCGCCATCAGGTGCGAACTCAGCACCACCGTGGCGCCGCCGTCGCGCACCCGGCGGATCTTGTCCTTCAGGATGCCGCTGGCGACCGGGTCGAGCCCCGCGGTCGGTTCATCGAGGATGATCAGCGTGGGGCGGAAGAGAAAGGCGATGGCGGCGTTGAGCTTCTGCCGGGTTCCGCCCGAGAGCCCGCGGACCGGACGATCGAGCGCTCCCGACTCTCCGAACCATTCCAGCAATTCCTCGTCCGTGGCGGCGCCGCGTCCCCGGATGTCGCGCAGCATGTCGACGACTTCGCGGCCGGTCAGGTTGTCCGGAAAGCTCGGCGCCTGCGGCATGTAGCCGATGGCACGCCGATAGGCCCATCCACCGTCCAGCGCGTCGCCCCCCAGCAGGATGCTTCCCTCGTCGGGACGCACCAGGCCGAGGAGACACTTGATGAGCGTGGACTTGCCGGCGCCATTGGGACCGACGAGTGCGGTGATGCGCCCGGGCGCCACCTGGATGCCCACGGCATCGAGCGCAGTGACGCGGCCGTAACGCTTGCACAGGCTGCGGAACTCCACGGCGGGCGTCACGGTGGCGGCAGCAGTCATGCGGGGGACTCCATGAGGGGGCGGTCGTCCACCAGCATGGCGGGGGTCAGCACCGGCATCACCCGTTCCGCCGCATCGAGCAGCTCCACGAAGAAGCTCCGCAGGAGGATCAGCGCCGGCTCATGCTGTGCCACCAGCAGCGAAAAGAGGCGCACCGGGTGGTAGGGCACGTCACCGACACCGTCGTGGTCGAGATCGTACCCCTCATAATGGTCCCAGTAGTTCCCGCGGAAGGTGCTCACATTCCTGCTGCTGTTGGTGGTGACGTCGAAGGAATTCTGTCGAAAGCTGTTCCCGGTGAAGACGTTCCCCTCCGCATTGGCCAGCACCCGTACCGCCCAGCCGTTGGCCTGGAAGACGTTGTCCGTCACTTCGTTGCGGGCGGAACCCTCCATGTAGAGGCCGACGCTGTTCTGTCGGAAGGTGTTGCGCAGGATGCGGCTGTCCCGGATCTCCTTCAACAGGAGACCGTACGAGGCAGGCCCCCAGTTGTCGGCGAAGGTGTTCCCCTCCATCGTCATGTTCCGCGTGTACATCACGGCCACGCCGGCGCCGTTCCGTTCGAAGCGATTGTCCCGGTATTCGCATTCATGCGAAAACATGAAGTGCAGCCCGTAGCGCAGGTTGTCCATGCTCTCGTTGTTGATGACCCGGGCATGTTCCACGAATTCCAGGTAGATCCCGTCGCGATGTCCCGTCACCCGGTTGTCGTCGATCGTGACGTCGGTGGAGTGAAAGAGATGGATCGCGTTGCCGGCCGTCATCTCGACCTCCGCCGCCCCCCGCACCACGTTGCGCGACACCCGGCAGCCACGGCTCCGCGAGAGGTAGATCGCGAAGAACGTCCCCTCCAGCCGGCTGTCCTCGATGACGCAGTTGGCGACGCTGTCGAAGAGGACCGCGGCGCGATCTTCCATGAAACTCGACGCTCCGCCGCGGAGCGTCAGTCCGCGCAGCGTCACATTGTCCGCGGAGACCACGAGGATCTGGTGCTCCCCGCCGATGAACACAGCGCCCGGCTCTCCCACGATGGTCACCGGCACCGCCACGCGGATCACCGGCTCCGTGTACGTGCCTGCCTTGACGGTGATCTGCCCGCCGGGCGTCACGCGGGACAGCGCCTCGGTCAGCGTCCGGACGGGACCGGCGGGATCGACCACCACCAGCGCCTGACCGGTGGCGACCGTTGGGGCGGCGAGGAAGAGCCCGGCGACGAGGCAGGGTCGAAGGAATCGCGTCATGGGGACGGAAAGCTACGCAGGCTCGTGGGCTTCGGCGAGGACCTGCGCCCAGTCGAGCAGCGCGCCGCCGAGGGCCGCCTGCAGGCTGTCACCGGCGGCGCGAGGGACCGCGAGGAGATTGCTCGACATCGGGGTGCGAACGGAATCGGTGCGCAGGAAGATCGCGTCCTGCGCGGGGATCAAGGTCCCCGGCAGGCGAAAGTCGGTGACCCATGCCGAATGGACCTGTTCCGGGCCGACGGGGCCGCTGACCGCGAACGTGGCCAGGCACCCGACATCGTCGAAGGCGTACACCTTGCCGGTGCGGGTGACGAGTTCGGCCGCGAAGCGCTGGTCCACAATCGTCATGTGGCAGTGATCGCAGGCCGCCTCGCCGAAGGCGATGGGGGTGGGACCGGGGGTCCCGCATGCCAGCGCGGCCGCACCCAGGAGCGCGGCCGCGTGGCGTCGAAGGAGCGGACGGGTCACGCCGGCACGGCCTCCGGCTTCCGCCAGGCGCGGATGGCAAGGATCGACACCAGCGTGACGGCGGCGATCAGCACCCATCCGCCGGCAGCGGGCCAGCTGGTCGCGTGGAAATTCAGCAGTTGCTTGCTCCCGATGAGCGGGGGTTGATAGGTCATCCCGGGAATCTTCAGGATGGCATCCGGACTCAGGTTGTGCCCGTAATCGTACGACCATTTGTAGAAATCCGCGAGCCCCGCCAGGGAGAAGAGCATGAGCACGCCGGCGTATCCGATCAGGAGTCGGCGCTTCCCCAACGTTGCCGTCAACAATCCGAGCGCGATCAGTCCTGCAACAATCTTCGGCATGTACTTGAGTTCGGGGATGTCGTCGGGCGAGATGACCTTCATTCCGATGTAGTGGTTGAGTCCGTTGATGCTGTTGAGATCCTGTGGCTGCTGTCCCACGATCTTGTCGACGGCAATATAGAGTCCCAGCCCCTCAGGATATTGTGGGGCCTCCAGCCCGATCTGCCAGAGCGGAAGGAAGTACACAATGATCATGGAGAGGGCGGCGAGGGCGACGAGCATACGACTGACGCGGGACATGGCGAGAACCTCGGTGGGCGGTACGGGAGGGGAACCAGTCCCCTCCCGTCCGCCGGTGAGCTGCCTACTTGGTTGGCTTGTTGGCCCATGAGCGGCACACTGCTGCCGCGCGGGGACACCCGCACCCATCCCGACATCTCCTGGTGGAGCGCCGAGCAGAAGTCGGTGCAGTAGTACGGGAAGACGCCGACCTTCTCCGGCACCCAGACGATCGTGCGGGTCTCGCCCGGCATGATCAGGAGCTCGGAGTTGTTCAAGCCAGTGATGGCGAAGCCGTGCGGCACGTCCCAGTCCTGCTCCAGGTTGGTGACGTGGAAGTACACCGAGTCACCCACCTGGACGCCCTCGATGTTGTCGGGCATGAAGTGGCTGCGGATGCTCGTCATCTTGACGTGCACCACGCGACCGTTCCGCGTGATCCCCGTGGCCGCCTCGCTGAGCGCGGCGTACGGGTCCTTGTTCTCGGCGAGATCGTAGGTCCGGATCTGCTTGTCCACCAGCATCGAGGCCGGGAATCGCCTGCGCGTAGTGCGGTTCACCGATGGTCGGGAAGTCGGAGAGCAGGACGCATCTTCTCGCCGGTGATGTCATAGAGCTGTGCTGACTGAGTCAGCTCCGGACCGGTCGGGAGGTAGCGGTCCTTGGTGATCTTGTTGAGCGCGACGACGTACTTGCCCCACGGCTTGCGGGTGTCGCCGCCGGGGATCGAGAGGTGGCCGATCGAGTAATAGGTCGGGACCTTGTCGATCACCTTGAAATCGGTGAGCGACCACTTGGTGATTTCCGACGTCAGGAACATCGAGGTGTAGGCGTTGCCCTCGCCGTCGAACTCGGTGTGGAGGGGGCCGAGGCCCGGGTCCTGGCACTTCGCCGGCCACGATGGCCTCGTACTTCAGCACCGGCACGCCCTCGACCTCGCCCTCGAACGCCTTGTCCTCGATCGCCTTGATCATCTTGGAGAACGAGTGCACCGGGATGACCGAGGCGAGCTTGCCGCCGCCCACGATGAACTCACCCGACGGATCGACGTCCACGCCGTGCGGGGACTTCGGGGTCGGGAGGTAGTACACCACGCCAGGGCAGTCCTTCGCGTCCAGGAAGTTGGTGGAGGTCTTCCACTCGGTGGTCGCGGCGTTCGTCTCATGACTCATGACGTTGTGAGCGTACCGGGCCGGCACCTTCTTCGCCTTGCCATCGGCTACGCACTTCTCCGCCACCGTCCAGTGCACCGCGGCGATGTAGTCCTTGTCGCGCTGCGAGGCGTTCACCTCGAGGAGGGTGTTGGCCTCTTCGACATTGTAGGAAGTGAAAAAGGACCATTCACGCGACGGACCCTTGCCCGAGTGCGACAGGTCGTAGTTGTAACCGGGCATCAGGATCTGGAAGGCGATGTCCATCATCCCGCTGGCGCTGTCCACCTTGATGAAGGTGAGGAGGCCGCGGAAGTTCTCCTTGTACGACGCGATCGGCACGTCGGCCTGCGGGGTCGGCACGCTGAACCGCGTGGCAGCCACCGAATACTCCGTGTTCGACGTGACGAACGGGGAGGCGTGGTTGCCGGCCGAATGCGGGATCTCGATGATTTCGGTGGTGACGAAATCGGTCAGGTCGATCCGGGCGACGCGGGGCGTGTTGTTGCCGTTGATGAAGATCCAGCGGCCGTCCGGTACGCCGTCGGTCATCGAGAATTCGGGATGGTGCGAGTCATCCCACGGAATGAAGCCGTAGGAGGTGTTCAGCATCGCCTTGGTCTCTTCGCTGTACCCGTAGGCGTTCTCCGGGTTCTGCGAGAAGACGGGGAGGACCTTGAGGAGCCGTCCCGAGGGAAGGCCATAGACGCCGAGCTGGCCGCTGAATCCACCCGAGGTGAAGAGGTAGAACTCGTCGTACTGGCCGGGCGCGACGTAGACCCGCTGCGCTGCGTCGGTCGCGCCTGCGGCGGGAGCGCTTCCCGAGCCGCAGCCGGCCAGCGTCAGCACCGCGAAGGCGGCGCCCAGCATGAGATGGGTCCGGGCCTTGAGACTGCACGACATGGTCATACCTCCTGGAACGGTTGAGCCCACTCCGTGGGCTGTGTTACTGCGCAGGGGCTGGGGGCGTGGTGGTCCGCAGGTACTCCACCACCTCGCGGGCCTCTTCCTGCGTCAGGCCCTGGTTCGGCATCTGGGTCATGTACTCGCCGAGCAGCTTCTTCACGTCCGGATGCCGCGTGTACATCTCCTGGGGATTCAGCATCATGTTCATCGCGAACGCGGGAGTGATCTTGTCGAGGATGCCGCCGAGGGGCGGACCGACGTAGCGCTCGCCGAGCTTGTGGCAAGCGGTGCACTTCGCTTCGAAGACCTTCTGCCCCTCCTCGGCCTCGTGGGCATCGAGCGGACCGAGGATGATGGCTTCGGTGACCGGCCCGATGCCATTCTCAAGCTGGAAGGGGGTGAGGTCGCTCCCGGCGGCTGCGGCTGGCGCGCCGCCGGCCGCCGGTGGCGGCGCCTTCTCGCCACCGCCGCAGGCGGCGAGCCCAACGAGCGAGGCGGTGATGATCATTTGAGTCCAGCGTCGTCCGGCCATAGCGAACCTCGGATAGGAATGAAGAAAGCGATGCGCCAAACTCCGCACCCCGCTGGCTCCGTGAACCACTCTTCACATCGGGGAGGGTGGTGGCGTCATCAATGGCTGTTAAATTATCATAGCAATATGATGATTATCCTTATTGACTGTGAAGTCGACTTCACACTTCCCTGACGGACGCCATGCTCTCCCAGACCGCAGAGTACGCCCTCCGGACCGTCCTCTATCTTGCTGCCAGGCAAGGAGATGGGCTGTTCCGGGTGAGCGAGATCGCCGACGCGTTGGGGATCCCCCAGAACTATCTCTCGAAGACACTTCACCTCCTGGCGCGGGCGGGGGTGCTTCATTCGAGCAGGGGGAAGCACGGCGGGTTCCGGCTCGCGAAGCCGGCCTCGGAGCTCTCACTCGCCGAGGTCGTCGCCCCGTTCAACGGGCCAAGCGGCGAGCGCATCTGCCTGCTGGGACGAGTCGCCTGCAGTGACAGTGACCCCTGCCCCGCCCATGGGAAATGGAAAGCGGTCTCCGGCCAGGTCTCGACGTTCTTCCGCGAAACGATGGTGAGCGACCTGCAGGAGAGTCCGGTGGCAAGGGTCGGGAGATAGGCGGGGAGCAGCGGGGAAGCGGGGAAGCGGGGAAGCGGGGAAGCGGGGAAGCGGGGAAGCGGGGCCGAAGCTCGCCACCTCGTCATTCCCGCGCAAGCGGGAATCCAGAGGCCGACTCACTGGACCCCCGCTTTCGCGGGGGTGACGATCCAGTGATACGCACGCACCCGCTTAGATTCCCCCGCATGCCCGATCCCGCAACCAGAATCCGCAGCGCCTGGGGCGCCCTTTCACCGCTCCCCGGCGGCACCTGGCTCTTCAGCCGGCTCCTCGGCTGGATGGTCCCCTACACCGGCACCGTCGGCGCCCACGTGCGCGAACTCCGCGCAGGATACGCCCGCGTCACCCTGCGCGACCGCCGCAGGGTTCGCAACCACCTCCGCTCCATCCATGCCGTCGCGCTCGTCAACCTCGGTGAGGTGACCAGCGGGCTCGCGATGATCACCGGACTGCCGCAGGGGATCCGGAGCATCGTCACCCACCTCGAGATCACCTACCTCAAGAAGGCGCGCGGGACCCTCACCGCCGAGGCGACGGTGACGATTCCCGACGTGAAGGTGACCATCGACTACGTGGTGGATGCCGATATCCGCGACGAGGCGGGCGACACCGTGGCGCGCATCGCCGTGACCTGGCGGCTCAGCCCGCCTGAATAGAGATCACAACCTCGGAACAAGAGACGAGGGAATGCCGGAAGGGAGGGAAGGGCGGAAGGAACAGCAATTGAAATCGATCGACCATTCAAGCTGTTTTCCGCGTTTCCGGCTTTCCTCCGCAGTTCCCTCGTCCAACGGACCAGCAATTGGAAGGGTGTGACGACGTGACTAGCACCGCATTTCACCAAGCACGCCGGCATCGAGGTGCCGCTCATCTGCGGCGCCATGTACCCGTGCAGCAACCCCGAACTGGTCGCCGCCGTCTCCGACGCCGGCGGCCTCGGCATCGTCCAGCCGATCTCGCTCACCTATGTCTATGGCCACGACTTCCGCGAAGGCCTCCGCCTCATCAAGCAGCTCACCCCCAAGCCGATCGGGATGAACGCCCTCATCGAGGCGTCGTCGAAGACCTACCACGACCGGATGGTGAAGTGGGTGGATATCGCGCTCGAGGAGGGCGTCCGGTTCTTCGTGACCTCCCTCGGCAACCCGAAGTGGGTGGTCGACAAGGCGCACGCCGTCGGCGGCATCGTCTACCACGACGTGACCGAGACGGAAGTGGGCCGACAAGGGACTCGCCGCCGGGGTGGACGGGCTGATTGCCGTGAACCGCAGGGCGGGCGGCCATGCCGGCCCCAAGGGGGTGGAAGAGCTCTGGACCGAGCTCGGCGGCCTCGGCGTGCCATTGATCTGCGCCGGCGGTGTGGGAGACGAGTCTCACTTCGTCGAAGCGCTGACGATCGGCTACGCCGGCGTGCAGATGGGGACCCGGTTCATCGCCACCCCCGAGTGCAAGGCGAGCGAGGTGTACAAGCAGGCCATCGTGAACGCCCACGCCAACGACATCGTGCTGAGCGAACGAATCACCGGCGTGCCGGTGGCAGTGATCAACACCCCGTATATCCAGCGGGTGGGCCTCCACGCCGGGGCTTTCGCCAAGTGGATGCTCCGCGGCCGGAAGCGGAAGCACTGGATGCGTACCTTCTACGCGCTCAAGTCGCTCTTCCAGCTGAAGCGCGCCTCCCTGGACGAATCGGGCGACAAGGACTTCTGGCAGGCGGGGAAGAGCGTGGACGGCATCACCTCCATCGAACCGGCAGGTGAGATCGTGAAGAGGTTCGCCGCGGCGGCCCCATGAACATCCTGGTGGATCCCGCCGCCTTTCCCCTCGTGGCGCACCGCGGCGCCTCGGCGGAGGCACCGGAGAACACCCTCCCCGCCTTCGAGCGCGCCGCCGAACTGCGCGTCGACGCCTTCGAGTTCGATGTCCGCCTCACCGCCGACAACCACGTAGTAGTCCACCACGACCCCACCCTCGACCGCACCACCGACCTGACCGGGCCGCTCATCGCGCGGACGCTCGATCAGCTCCGCGCCGGCACCAGCGTCCCCACCCTCGACGAGGTCCTCGGCGCCTTCCCCTCGATGCCGATGCTCATCGAACTCAAGGAAGTGGCGGGGCAGGAACGGGTGCGCGACGTGATCCTCCGGCACGATGCCGCGAAGCAATGCCTCGTCGCCTCCGAATTTCACGACGCCCTCGAGTGCTTCCGCGACGGCCGCTTCCTGGTCGGCGCCAGCCGGAAGGATATTCTCCGGCTCCTGGTCGGCTCCGCCACCGGCACCCGGCCGAAAAAGGTGGCCTATCATGCCCTCTCGGTGCCCGACCGGCACCACTTCCTCCCCGTCGCCACCCGCCGCTTCATTGCCAACGCCCACGCCCTCGGCTGTCCCGTCCATATATGGACGGTGGACGACCCCGCCGAAGCCGACGAACTCCGCGCCCGCGGAGCGAACGGCATCCTGACCAACGACCCGGCCAGGCTGGCGGAGTTCGGGACCCAAAGCCGCCTAACTTTTCGGCTCATGCGAAGCCACGAAGTGACACGAAGCAATCTCGGTCGACAAGTACCAATCGATTGTTCCCCCTCTCCATATCATGGAGAGGGGGACAGGGGGTGAGGCTGGGAAGCGGGGAAGGGGGGCCGAAGCTCACCACCTCGTCATTCCCGCGCAAGCGGGAATCCAATGGCCTACCCACTGGACCCCCGCTTTCGCGGGGGTGACGACAGCCATATACCCCCTCTCCCGGAGGGAGAGGGGGCCGGGGGGTGAGGGGTTCGAGCAAGGGTTGACGCCAGGGGCCCCAGCACACTATCTTATTATCCGGCTGAAAGGATATATATAGTGCCTGCCGTTCTCGACCGTCTCAGCGCCCTTGCCGACCTCACCCGGAGCCGCCTGCTCCTGGTGCTGGAGCGGGACGCCCTCACGGTCGGTGAGCTCTGCCGGGTGCTGCGGCTCCCGCAGTCCACTGTCAGCCGGCACCTGAAGCTCCTGGCCGACGAGGGGTGGGTGGCGGTGCGCGCCGAGGGGACCAGCAACCGGTATCGCGCCGCGCTCAGGGAGCTCGACCCCGGCGCCCGGCAGCTCTGGCAACTGGTGAGCGGAGAGATTGCCGAGGCGCCGGCCGCCAAACAGGACGCAACCCGGCTCCGCAGTGTGCTCGCCGAGCGGAGCACCAAGTCGCGGGAATTCTTCGCGACCTCGGCCGGCCAGTGGGACCGGCTCCGCAGCGAACTCTTCGGCGCGCGCGCAGAACTGGCCGCCCTCCCTGCCCTGCTCGACGAAACGTGGGCGGTGGGCGACCTCGGCTGCGGCACCGGACAGGTGGCGGCATCGCTGGCGCCGTTCGTCCGGCAGGTCGTGGCCGTGGACGGCTCGGCGCCGATGCTCACCGCGGCCCGGAAGCGACTGGCGTCGTTCCGGAACGTGGAACTTCACCGCGGCGATCTCGAGGCGCTTCCGCTCGAAGACGCCTCGCTCGATGCGGCGGTGATTTCCCTGGCGCTGCACCTGGCACCGGAACCGGCCCGGGTGCTCGCCGAGGCGGCGCGGGTGCTCAAGCCGGGCGGCAGGCTGCTGATCGTGGACATGATGCCGCACGAGCGCACCGACTTCGTCGAATCGATGGGCCATCTCTGGTCCGGGTTCGACGCAGAGACCATCAACGCCTGGGGACGCGACGCCGGTTTCGTGTCCACGCACATACCACCCCCTTCCCGCCGATCCGGCGGCCAAGGGACCGACACTCTTCGCGGCGGTACTCCGCCGCGGTACTACTCTGACCCGTTGACCCGAGGATTGTCATGACTGCCGTCGCTCCCAGCAAGCACCCCTTCACTTCCATGTCGAAGGGCCGCGAGCCCTACAAGGTGGCCGACATCTCGCTCGCCGAGTGGGGCCGCAACGAGATCCGCCTCGCCGAGTTCGAGATGCCCGGCCTGATGGCGCTCCGCAAGGAGTACAAGGGCAAGCAGCCGCTGGAGGGCGCCAAGATCATGGGCTCGCTCCACATGACGGTGCAGACCGCCGTGCTGATCGAGACCCTGGCCGAGCTCGGCGCCGACGTGCGCTGGGTCAGCTGCAACATCTTCTCGACCCAGGACCACGCGGCCGCGGCCGTCGTGGTGGGGCCGAACGGCACCGTGGCCGAACCGCGCGGCGTGCCGGTCTACGCCTGGAAGGGTGAGACGCTGGAGGAGTACTGGTGGTGCACCGAGCAGGCGCTCGAGTGGCCCGACGGCTCCGGCCCGACCCTGCTGCTCGACGACGGCGGCGACGCCACGCTGCTGGTCCACAAGGGCGCCGAGTACGAGGCGGCGGGCGCGGTGCCGGCGTTCGACGAGGCGAACGACTCCGAGGAGTGGGGCGTCATCCTCGAGCTGCTGAAGCGGAACCTCAAGACCAACCCCGGCAAGTGGACCAAGATTGCCGCCGACATCCGCGGCGTCTCCGAGGAGACCACCACCGGCGTGCACCGGCTCTACGAGATGATGAAGGCCGGCACGCTGCCGCTTCCCGGCCATCAACGTCAACGACTCGGTGACCAAGTCGAAGTTCGACAACCTCTACGGCTGCCGGCACTCGCTGACCGACGGCATCCTGCGCGCCACCGACGTGATGCTGGCCGGCAAGGTGGCGGTCGTCTGCGGCTACGGCGACGTGGGCAAGGGCTGCGCGCAGGCGCTGAAGGGCCAGGGCGCCCGCGTCGTCATCACCGAGATCGACCCGATCTGCGCGCTGCAGGCGGCGATGGAGGGCTACCAGGTCACCACGCTCGAGGACGTGATCGGCACCGCCGACATCTTCATCACCGCCACCGGCAACAAGCACGTCATCAGCGCGGCGCAGATGGCGCGGATGAAGGACAAGGCCATCGTCGGCAACATCGGCCACTTCGACAACGAGATCGACATGGCCGGGCTCAAGAAGCTCCCCGGCGTCAAGCGGGTCAACATCAAGCCGCAGTTCGACGAGTGCGTCTTCCCCGACGGGCACAGCGTGCTGATCCTGGCCGAGGGGCGGCTCCTCAACCTCGGCTGCGCCACCGGCCACCCGAGCTTCGTGATGTCGGCCAGCTTCACCAACCAGGTGATGGCGCAGATCGAGCTCCACACCAGCGCCGACAAGTACGAGAAGAAGGTCTACACCCTGCCGAAGCACCTCGACGAGAAGGTGGCGCGGCTCCACCTCGGCAAGCTCGGCGTCAAGCTGACGCAGCTCACGCCCGGAGCAGGCGAGCTACCTCGGCGTCAAGCCCGAGGGACCGTACAAGCCGGATCACTACCGGTACTAGGCGTCACGCAGTGGGAATGAAAGAAGGGGCGCACAGCTGTGCGCCCCTTCTTTTGTCATTGCGAGGAGGCCCCGAAGGGGCCGACGTGGCAATCTGATGCGGAACCCGCCCAGATTGCTTCGGCCACTGCGTGGCCTCGCGATGACAGCACAGGTCTCCGCTAATTCTTCGCGGCCAGCAGCTTCGTCAGGTTGGCCGTGGTGATCCGACTGATGGGCACCGCGCGCTGGAACACCAGCGTGCTGCCATCGGCCGACCACTCCGGGCCCCCCTCACTCTCCGGGGTCTCGGTGATCCGGCGGGTGGACCCATCGGCCAGCGTCAGGATCCCGAGGTCGCCGGCATCACCGACGAGGAACCGGTAGACCATCTCCTTCCCGTCCGGCGACCACGCCTGTCCGGTCTGACCGGCGTTCGAGCAGTGGCCGACCTTCACCACCATTGAGCGGGAGGAGCAGTCGTCCGCGGGGCGTTCCCCGTCGAACACCGTTCATAGCGACGGAATCGGTCGCTGGCGACGTGCCTACCACACCTGCGACCGAGCGGTCCCAGAAGGTCCGCAGTGAGCCATCGCGCCAGCACCAGCGCCGTGATGAACGTCCCCTTCCCGCCGCCGACCTGGCCGACGAAGACCTGCGACATCCGATTGACGCTCAAGAAAACGTTCACGTTTCCAGTCGTGGTAATGCGAACCGGGTCCCCTCCTGTCGCCGGAACCCGCCAGACATCACCGAACAGCGCCTCCCGATCGGCACGGAAATAAATCTCGGTGCCATCGGCGTTCCATCGGGGAGCTGTTTCACTACCGGGCCAACTGGTGAGCTGGCGCGGTGCGCCTCCAATGGCATCCATCACCCAGATGTCCTCCGAGCCTCCCCGGTCTGACTGGAACACCAGCATCGAGCCGTCGGGTGACCACCTGGCCTGGGTTCCGCCGGCGTTGGCCAGAATGACCTGGGGCTCACCGCCTCCAATTGGCAGCACGGCGAAGTCGTTCACACCACCACCCCGGACGAAATTGACCATGACCTCCCCCCTGGAGGAGAGGTTGAACCAGCCCGCCTGTGCGGTGTCGGGAGTGAGCTGCCATTCCTTGCCGTCGGCGAGTGCGTGGGCCCAGATGGTCCGACTGGTGTGCCCGGTCGTGTACGCCAGCTCGCTGGTGCCCGGTCGCCAGCCGATGAGGGTCTCGACCAGCACGTCGTCGGTAACCCGTTCTGGCGGGTCCGCCCGTCGGCCGGCATGATCCAGAGGTCGGACTGCTGGCCCCGGTTGGAGAAGAATGCGATCCACTGCCCATCCGGCGACCAGAAGGGGGAGTTGTCATCCCGCACGTCGTTGGTGAGTTGCCGGGCGGAGTCGCCATTCACCGGGAGGAGCCAGATGTCGTCCGCGCCAGTCCGATTCGAGGTGTACAGCAGCGCGGTGCCGTCGGGCGACCAGGGGAGACCGGCCAGTGCCTCGAATCCCTCAGTGGTCAGCTGCCTGATATTCCCGCCGACGCTGTCGGCCAGCGCGATCGTGAACCGGCCCTGGTCGATGACTTGAATGGCCATTTGGCTGCCGTCCGGCGACCAGAAGGCCCACGTGCGGCTGGGTCTCGTCCGGCACCATGCGATACGGTGTCGCCGGAATCGACATCGACCGCCATGGCGACGACTCGACGTGCCGGTACACGGTGACGTAGGCGAGCCGCCTGCCATCCGGGTTCCAGCGACGGGTTGCTCGAGCCCTTCGCCCCCGTCGCGTCGGCCGCGGCGTGCTACCGGCGGCGTATCGACCACCCAGATCCTGTGGCGTCGACCCGCCCGTTGCTCGCCCAGATTGCGAACCGCGACCCGTCGGGCGCCCAGACGAGTCCCGGGACCCAGAGATTCGTGAGCTGGAGCCGCATCGGCGCGCTCATGTCCGCCGGCGAGGCCCAGAGCGCCCACTGCTGGCCATCCCGCTGCCACCAGTAGATCCGGGAGCCGTCGGGGGAGTAGCCGGCGCCGACCACGTTTGCCGTTTCGGGGGACAGGGTCGTGACCGGCGGCAGCGTCGACTGATCGCCGCAGGCGCCCAGCGCCAGCAGGGCGCCGAGGAAAAGGACTCGCTTCATGGACTCGCTCCATCGGTGGAGGCCAGGGCCTGGGGGTCGAGCGCCCCACGGACGCCGTTGGCAATGCGGGTGACGATATCGCTCTGCGCCGCGAGCACGTCGCTCACGTCGCGTTCGTAGGTGTCGGACCAGAGACTGCGGGTGGTGACCGGGTCGCTGAACTGCACGGTGATGCGCATGACGTTGCCGGCCCGGAAGACAGAAGTCACCACGAGGGCATCGAGGTTCAGCTTGTCCGCGACCTCCCGGTCGGGGGTGCTGCCGTCGGCGTAGCGCATCATGCTGGAGACCGGCTCCACGCCGACGATTCCGGTCTGCGCGATGGCGGTATTGAGGGCGTCCTGCATGGCGCGCACGAAGAGGGAGTCCTGCCCGGAGATGTCATTGATGGCCAGCACCCCGACCCGTTCGATCTTGCCACTCCCCCCACCCCCCCGCGTCATGGCCCAGGCGCCGATGGCCCCGCCGATGAGCACCACCGCAGCCACCACACCCATGATCCACGATCGGGGGGACTTCGTCCGGGGCA
>CAVOVI010000011.1:0-125841 GCA_963699825.1 uncultured Gemmatimonadales bacterium | reverse complement strand
ACGCACCTGGAAGGCGTCGAGCCGCCACTCCGCGCGGCCGGGGCCGGTGACCTGAACCGGACCCGCGCCCGAGACCGGCTCCCGGTCGTTCAGTGCGCCGGCCAACGGCCCCAGCACATCCCGCGGCAGTCCCGCCGTCCGGATCTTCCCGCTCACCGCGATGCGGCCCTCGCCGAGTGTCACCTCCAGCGAATCGAGCTCCCGGCGAACCTGCTGGTCGAGGCCAGCGCCGACCAGCGACGCCATCTCCGCCGCGGTGAGGGTCACCGAATCGGCGCCCCAGCCGTTCAGGCTGTCGATCTTGTTCGTCGCCCGCTGAATCGCCGACTCGCCCGGCCGGCCAGCGGTCCCGGTCGCGGTGGCCGGAGGACGGTCGGTCAGCCGATGCCAGTACGGCGCAATCCGGTCCCGTTCCTTCCAACCGAAGTAGACCAGCGCCGCAACGAGCAGAAGTCCAAGCAGGCGAAACGGCAGAGAGAGACACCCGAGCATTCAGGCGCCCTCGGAGGCAGGTGCGATCGGCAGGAGGCTGCCGCGGCGATACCCGCGCGCATCGAGTTCCGCATCGGCGAATCCCAAGGCGCGAAGCCGATCGGCCACCTCCACCCACCGCGCTTCGACGAGCGGCCGCTCGGTCGCCAGCACTTCCACCCGCGCCCGGTCACCCAGGTGCCGCACGCGGAGATCGCCCACAACCCCGCATTCGCGAATCACCGCCTCGGCGTGCTCCACCTGCCGCAACCGCTCGGCGGTGACAGGGAGGCCGTACCGGATGCGGCTGGAGAGGCAGGGCGCCGCAGGTGCGTCCCAGGTCGGCAGGCCGATCTGGAGTGCCGCGTCCCGCACATCGGCTTTGGTCCAGCCGAGTTGCACAAAGGGAGAATGCACATGCCGGGCGGCGCCGGCGGCCGCACCGGGACGGTGCTCCGTGAGGTCGTCGGCGTTCGTCCCGTCGAGCAGAAACTCGAACCCCCGATCGGCCGCCACCGCACCGAGTACGCGCCAGAGTTCCGACTTGCAGAAGAAGCAGCGATTGAGCGGATTGGCGATGTAGTCGGGATCCGCCAGTTCGCTGGTGTGCACTTCGAGCAGCGGCACCTGGAACCGGGCGGCCAGGTCGACTGCCGTCCTCCATTGCACTTCAGGGTAGGAAGCGCTCCGGCCGATCACGGCGACGAACCGCGAAGGGCCGAGCACCCGGGCGCCGACCACCGCGAGCACGGCGGAATCGACGCCACCGGAATACCCCAGTACCGCGCCCGAGAGGGCACCCAGATATGACTCGAGTCGCTCAATATCCGCCATCGGGGAAAAGTAGCGGATATCTTACCAGCATGCCTGCGCCCATTCCCCTCCACGAACTCACCTTCCGGGCCACCAAGGCGGGGGGGCCGGGAGGCCAGCATGTGAATACTTCGTCCACCAGGGTGGAGCTCTGGTGGAATCCGCACACCTCTCCCAGCCTGACCGAACCGGAGCGGGCGCGCCTCGTCTCCGTGCTGGGCCACCGGATCGATGGGGATGGGTGGCTCCGGCTGGTCTCCGCCGGGACGAGAAGCCAGCTCAAGAATCGGGACGCGGTCACGAAGCGCCTGCAGAAGCTGGTTGCGGAGGCGCTGGTCCCGCCCAAGCCGCGCCGCAAGACACGGCCTCCTCGCTCGGCCGCGGAGAACCGCCTCAAAGCAAAGAAACGGCGCTCCGCCACGAAGGCGAAGCGCCGCACTCCCCCCCTCAGGGACGACTAGGTCCCTGGAGGCAGCCCTTCCCAGCCTGTTACGGCTGTGGCGGTGGCTCCTTGCCCTTCGCGAAGTCACCCGCGGTGATGACCGTGAACTTCGAGGGGCTGACAAAGGCGCGGAAGCCGTCGCTCACCTGCGCCGGAGTAAGGGCGCCGATCACCTGTTCGAGCTTGGCCTCCCACTCCATGGTCCGGCCCAGGTACAGGCCGTCCGCCAGCTGATCGGCCAGGCTGCTATCATCGGCCCGGGCCAGCTGCCGCTGCTGCAGGTAGCCCGCCTTCCCCTTGGACACCTCCTCGGGCGTAAACCCACCCATCACGGCCGTGTCCGTCACCTGCTTGAAGGCCTCGACAACCTTGGGCCCGTTCTCCGGCGCGAAGATGGCGTAGACGAACTCCTGCCCCACCTGATCCTGCGAACTGACACTCAATCCGCTCCCAACGCCGTAGCTCAATCCGTCTTTCTGCCGGATCCGGAGCATGAGCCGGGAATCGAAGGCCGACCCGCCGTAGATGTAGTCCCCGATGGCCATGGCCGGGTAGGCTGGATCGTCGTCGCGCAACGGGAAGCTGGTTGACGCCAGCAGGATGGCATTCGCCTTGTCCGGTGTTTCGATCTGCTGGCTCACCGCCGGCTTGTCGGAAAGGAGGTTCGGGACCCGGGCGTACGGGGCGGGACTCTTCCAGGTACCGAAGATCTCGGTGAGGACGGGCGCGATCTCCGCCGGGTCGAAGTCCCCGACGATCGCCGTTTCGCCGGCACCGACGCCGTAGAACTCAACCCAGAAGCGCTTGGCCTCCTCGACCGTCGCGGCTTTCAGGAGCTCCACCCGTTCATCGATGGTGCTGACGTACCGCGGATGCCCTGGCGGGTACGGCTGCGTCGCCTGGGCGAGTGCGGTCTGCGCCAGGGCGATCGGGTCGCTCCGCTGCGATTCGAGTCGCGCCAACCCTTCCCGCTGCAGCGTCGTGAATTCCGCCGGGTCGAAGCTCGGCTGCCGCAACACCTCCCCAACCAGCCGGAGCACGGCCGGGAAGTTCGCGCGCACGGTCGAAATCGAGACGGTGGCTCCCTCGGCGGTCCCGCGGACGCTGACCTGCGCCTTCAGCCGATCGAACTCGTCCTTGATCTGCTGACGCGTGTGCGTCGCCGTCCCGCGGAGCAGCATCGACCCCGCCAGTGAGGCCGCCGTCGCCCGGTCATTGAGGGTCGATTCGGTGCCGAAATGGAGCTGGATGGAGGCGTTGACCGTCTGGCCGCGCGTCTCCTTCGGGAGGAGGGCCACCTTCATGCCGCTCGGCATCTCACTCCGGATGGTGCGGGCATCGATGTTGGCGGGTGAGGCGTCAAAGGCCTCGCCCAGCGTCATCGTGGTGTCGCCCTTGTAGTCCTTGACCAGCGCCGCGATGTCGGGAAGCGGTGGGATCTCGGCGCGATCCGGTTTGTCCGTGGGGATGAACACGCCGAGCGTCCGGTTGCTTGGCTTCAGATACGCTGCCGCAACGCGCTGCACGTCGGCGGGGGTCACCGCACGCACCCGGTCGCGGTTGATGAAGATCAGCCGCCAGTCGCCGCGGGACGCCCACTCGGTGATCGCCAGCCCGACCTGGTCGGTCTGGGTCAGGCTCAGCTCGATGTTCTTGAGGATGGTCTGCTTGGCGCGGGCCACCTCTTCATCGGTCGGCGGTCGTGTGGTCAGTTCGTCGAGGGTGGCGAGCAAGGCCGCCTGCGCCACGGCCAGGGTGTCCTCCGTACGGAGCTGGGCGCCGGCCAGGAGCATGGTGGGCTGGTAGAGCTGGTACGCCCTAGACCATACACTCGCGGCGAGCTTCGGCTCGACCAGCGCCGTGTAGAGTCGACCACTCGGCGCCGAGCCGAGAATCTGCGTGAGGACGCTGATGGCCGCGAAGTCGGGGTCCGACCCGGCCGGGACATGGAACCCGGCCAGTACCACCTGCTCGTCCCCCACCCGCCGCAGCGTCACGGACCGCTCACCGTCCTGCACCGGCTCGAGCGTGTAGGTGCCCCACAAGGTGTTGGCGCCCTCCCGCTTCGGACGGGGAATCGGGCCGTAGAGCTGCTCGATCTGCTTCAGGACCGCCGCTTCGTCAAACTTCCCCGCCACGACCAGGATGGCGTTGTCGGGCTGGTAGTACTTCCGATAGAAGCCCTGCAACCGCTCGATCGGGACGTTCTCGATGTCCGAGCGTGCACCGATGGTGGAGTTGCCGTAGTTGTGCCAGAGATACGCGGTGGAGAAGACCCGCTCCTCGAGAATCGAGCCCGGGTCGTTCTCCCCCATTTCGAACTCATTGCGGACCACCGTCATCTCGGACTCGAGATCACTCTTGGCGATGAAGGAGTTCACCATACGGTCTGCTTCGAGCCGAAGCGCCCATTCGATGTTCTCGGGCGTCGCGGGCACCGACTCGTAATAGTTGGTGCGGTCGTACCAGGTGGTCCCGTTGAACTGGGCCCCGTGCTGCGTCATCTCTTCGCCGATCTTCGGGTGGCCGGTAGAGCCCTTGAAGAGGAGGTGTTCCAGCAGGTGCGCCATTCCCGTCTCGCCGTAGTCCTCATGTCGCGACCCGACCAGGTAGGTGATGTTGACCGTGGTGACGGCCTTGGTCTGGTCGGGGAGAAGCAGGATCCGGAGGCCGTTCGGCAGCTGGTACTCCGTGATCCCTTCGACGGAGGTGATCCTCACGGCTTTCGGCGCGGCCGCGGCTGGCTTGGCAGGCTTCGCGGTTGGTTGCTGGGACTGCAGCACGCCGACCGCGAGGATCGCAAACAACAAGGCGGCGGGTCCGGACCGGCCGAGGATTCGCGTAGACATCACAACGCTCCGCTGCATGTGGGAATCGTGCACGGCGAACCCGGGCAATTGACATCCGGTCCGCCGTGAACGCAATCCCGTCGCGGAGGAGGGGCCGCCCCTAGGGTACTGTCACGGGAAAGGGGCCGAAGGTCAGTTCGTCCGCGGCCGCGTCGTGCCCGTATCCGACCATCACCGTGCCGGTACCGGCACCGGGCTGGGCCGTCACATCCTGTCGAAAGTTGAAGTCGACCACATCCGCCGTGGTCGCGAGCGTGGCGGGCGTAAAAACCAGCGCCGTGTGATGGTGGTCCTCGATTCCGGTGATCAGATCGCCGTCATCGGCGTAATATCGTACCTCGACGCGTGTGACGGCACCGGCCGGGAGCACGAGATTGGCCGTCACATCGACATCGTTGATGAACAGCTTCACCGAGGCCGGGGTGTGGCTCTCCTCCGCTGGGGCCGCCGGATCGTCACTGCACGCCCCCATTGTGGCGGTGAGCGCCAGGGCGGGCAAAATCAGCAGGCGGACGAGAGACCGGCGAGTGGGTAGATGCATCGCAATTATCTCCTCTGAAACGTGGGGACCGGCGGGTCAATGCGGGTGTGCAAGGCGCACCGACACGAGCAGGCTGCGTGGGGCGCCGGGGTTGATGTAGCCAGAAGCGCGAATATCCGCGTACTTGGTGTCGAAGACGTTCAGCAAGTCGACGTCCACACTGGTGGTGGCGCCGAGTGCGACCGATCCGCCAAGGTCGAAGACCGAATACGCCTGCGTCATGACGCCCGGTTCGCCAATCGGCGTGAACGGGCCGGTGAAGCGAATCAGGGCGTAGGTGGAAAGGCCGTTCTTCGGAATGAATTCCGCACCGACGCGGCCGAAATAGTCGGAGACGCCTGGGACCGGGTCCCCCGGTTCCAGCGGTTCGGTGTGGAAGCTTGGCCGCGGGGGGAGGATGGGCGCGAGGTCAAAGGAGACGTTGACCGGTTCGGCCACGCCGGTGATCGTGGCATCGTTGAAGGTCCCCTCGGCCTGGACCGTCAGCTTCCGGCTGGCCTGCCAGGAGGCACTTCCCGTGATCCCGCGGCGACGGCTGGTTCCCGTCTCCACGATCTCGAGGCTGACGGGGTCCTTGATCCGTTCGTTGGCCGTGTTGAACTGGAACAGCGACATCGTCAGCAGGAGCGTGCTCGTGCCGTACTCCGCACCGATCTCGCCGGCCCAAGCAGTCACGAGGGGACGGCTCGGGTCGGCGATGACACCGACCGGACCCCGAAACCCGCGCGCCAATGAGCCGAGCAACCGGAGGCGGCTCGACGCCATGTAGCTGGCGCCGAGTTTCGGGCTCACCACGGGATCGGTGGCGCTCTGCCAATCCGCGAGGGAGTCGAGGTGGTTGTAGCTCTGATAGCGAACGAGGTCGCCGCGGAGCCCAAGATCGTACATGAATCGACTGCTCAACATCCCGCGCCACCGTCCATAGAGCCCCAGGGCCTGATACCGTCCGTCGTCCGCCTGCTCTGCTGACACCGGGACCCGAGCGTCGGTTTGGTCGAGGGTGTAGGTCGTCCAATCAGCCCGCCCGCTCAACCCGACGCTGAACTCCCCCTCGCCCTTCACGCGGCTGAGCTGGGCCTGCATTCCGACGGCTTGGCGGTCGTCACGTTCGGCGGTCTGCTGCAGAACACCGTCCTCGGGCAGGGTGAGGAACACGGTCGATGTCCCTACCTGCCCCCAGAGCTGGGTCTCGAGCGTCGTCAGGGAGTTCAAGGGTACGCCGTAGCGCAAGGTGCCGATGTATCGGTCGGCGTCACCGCCGTCCGTCGTGTCGGTCGCGGCCACGAGGTCACCCTCGTTGTACCGTTCCACCGAGACATAGCCCGGGGAGTTCCAGTGCGACCCGTATCCGTACAGACCGCCCTCCAGTCTGCCCTTCCCGGCGGTGCGCCAGCCACGGAGCACGGCCGTCCCCAGCAGGTAGTCGGCGTTTTCCCTCCATCCCTCCTCACGCTGGCCGGAGACCGAGAAGAGCGCGCCGGCGTCCGGCTGTCGGAACCCGCCAGTCACCCATCCTCGGACATCGCCGAACGACGTCACCCCCAACGACCCCGTCGTGGCGTCGGCATCGGCGGCGGTGTACACCTCCACCACGCCGCCCAGTGAGAAATCACCATAGAGCGGGCTGGCCGGGCCGTGGATCACCCGGGAAGTACTGATGGCACCGGGTGAAAGGATGCTCCAGTCCGCATAGCCCTCCACGTGGCCGTGGATGGGCAGATTGATCGCCACGCCGTCTAGGACGAGCAGCACATCCGAAGAATGATCGGAGGTGAAGCCCCCGATCACGACGTTGGAGGCAAAGCCCGGCCCCTGCCCTTGCTGGTGCACTTCGATGCCGACCGACCGACCGATCAGGTCATAGGGGTTGCCGGCCGGTGCCCGCTGGACCGTTGCCGTGCTGACCTCGACGGTGGCGACCGGCGGAGCGACGGCATGTTCCCGCTTCCCGGTAACGATGATCGGCGTAATCGCCGTCGACTTGGCGGTATCGATCTGTGGTTTGGTCGGTTGCTGCGCCTGCCCGACCTCGGCGCCCCCCAGCACCAGACAAGCAAGAACCCCCAGACCGATCGTCAGGGTGCTCGATGCTGTCGCGCTGTGGTCACGAGCTGCCATGCGACGCCAACCTGTCGCGGCGGACGCCGGCGAGCTCGAGGGCAGCTGCCAGGCGTCAACCGCGGGAACGGGAACCAGCCCCGGCGTGCGCTGGGGAGGCGAGAACAGGATGTTGGTTGGGGGGCGGGGATCGAGGGCGCCGAGGCGCCAGGATCAGCCGCGGTGGAGCGGAGGGGCTGTGGCGAAGGGTTGCGTGTGGTCAGGGTGCACCACTGCTGCGATGTCAGCGGTGGCAGTGAGAATCTCCGCAGGGCGCGGGGCGAACGTGGCAACGAGAATCGTGGTGGCACCCGGCATGAGCGCGGGTGCCGAGACGGCACACCTGCCGAGGCATTGGCAATTCGCCGGTGCATCGGGGCGCTGGTCATCGGAGTGCTGTGTGCCATGGTGGGCATGGCCTCCAGCTGACCCCTCCATGACCGCGCCGGCCAAGTCCCTGGGACAGGAGTGCAGGACGACCGGCGCGACCATGACCAGGCCGAACCAGAGCGCCAGCATCCCCGCGAGGGAGCGCGACCAAACCGGCAACTGTCGCATGGACCCAATCTAGTGATGGCTGACAGGCCCGTCCACCATGACCGCCTCAGGCGCGGGCAGCCCCCCGGCCACGGAGGCGGGCGCCCAGCGCCTCCCGCCAGTCGAAGAAGATCTCGTAGACGGTCGGGATGACGAGCAGGGTGAGCAGGGTCGAGGTGAGCACGCCGCCGATCACCGCGACACCCAGCGGCTGCCGGAACTGCGCTCCCTCCCCGCCCGCGATGGCGACCGGAATCATGCCGGCGATCAGCGCGAAGGTGGTCATCAGGATGGGCCGGAGTCGAATGGCGCCGGCCTCGATGAGCGCCTCACGAATCGGCATTCCCTTTTCGTGACTCCACTTGGCGAAGTCGATCAGCAGAATGGCGTTCTTCGCGACGATCCCCATGAGGAGAATCACCCCGATGAGGCTCATGATGTTGACGGTCAGCCCGGTGATGGCGAGCGAAAGCATCACCCCGACCAGCGAGAGCGGCAACGACATCAGAATGGCCATCGGATCGAGGAACGAGCCGAACTGCATAACGAGAATCAGGTACATGAGCAGCACCGCGACGCCGAGGGCCAGGAAGATGTTGCCGAAGACCTCGCTCTGGTTTTCGGCGTCGCCACCCTCCGAGTAGGTCACGCCCGGCGGCAATTGGGTCTGCGCCAGCGCCTTCCGGACGTCCGACATGACCTCGCCCGTGGACCGGCCCTGCGTGTTCCACTCGACGTTGACCACCAGGTCCCGGTCGAGATGGTTGATGACCGCCGGTGCCAGGTCCGACCGCACCGTGACCACCTGGCCGAGGGGAATGGTGCGCGGAGCGCCATCCATCCCTCCCGGGATGAGCAGGGGCAACTGCCGCAGGTCGTCCGCCCGCCGCCGAGCCGAGGGAGCCAGGCGGACCACGACGTCGCGCGTCTCGCCGCTGGGATCGACCCAGTCGCCGGCGTCGATGCCGGCGAAGGCGGGCCGCAGCGTCTGTGCCACCTGCCCCGCCGTCAGGCCGAGCGCCCCGGCCAGGCCACGATCGAGGTCCACCGTCAGTTCGGGCCGCTGTCCCTTGCTCGAGAGCGCGATGTCGACCGAGCCTTCGGTGGCCGCCACCACGGCGCGGACCTGCTCCGCCCCGATGTTGATCGACGCGAGGTCCGGGCCCTTCACCTGGAGCGCGAGCTGCTTGCGCCCGCCGCCCATGTCGCTCGTGAAGAGCGCCATGTTCACGCCACCCAGCTGCACCAGCCCGCTCCGCACTTCGGCGCCGATGAGCTCCGCGCTGAGCGGGCGTTCGTTCTTCGGTGCCAGCTTGACGTACATCTTTCCGACGTCCACCGCACTGGAGCCCGGATCGCCGAGCGTGATGTAGCTGTACATCACATCGGGACGCGCCCGGATGATCCGGTCGGCTTCTTCCGCCTTGGCGCGCGTGTAGGCCAGGTTCGAGCCCGGCGGCGTCTCGATCTGGACATTGAACTCCGAGCGATCGTCGAGCGGCATGAAGCCGACTCCCACCTTGTGCCATTCGGGTACCACCAGGAACAGCCCGATGCCGATGACGGCACCCGCAATCGTCCCGGCGATGCGGAATGGCAACGGCCGCGCCCCGGACAATGCCCAGACACTGATGACCAGCCCCAGCACCAGCGCCAGGAAGCCGAGAACACCGTTCCAGAGCAAGGTGAACGCGCTGATCATCGATCCGGTCGCCAGCACGACCATCGCGGCGCGGTGGTCGAGCGCCCAGGCGATCACGCCGCGGTACCCCTCGGCCATGCGCGTGAACCAGGCGTTGAACTTGTCGAGCTGGCGCGTGATCCAGTTCCGCTTCTCCTCCGGCACGTGCGGATCGGGCCAGTACGCGGAGAGCATCGGGATCCAGCGAGAAACTGACGAAGAGCGAGACGAACACCGAGCAGGCCATCGTCAGGGCAAACGGCTTGAACCACTGGCCCGCCGACGCCGGACATGAAGGCCACGGGCAGGAAGACGGCGAGAATCGAGAACGTCGTCGCGGTGACCGCGAGACCGATCTCGTCGGTGCCTTCGAGCGAGGCGGTGTAGTGATCCTTCCCGAGTTCGACGTGGCGCACGATGTTCTCCCGCACCACGATGGCATCGTCGATCAGGATGCCGATGGCGAGGGAAAGGCCGAGGAGCGACATCGTCTCCAGCTTGAAGCCGAAGGCCCACACCGCGATGAACGACGCCAGCACGCTGACCGGCAGGGCCAGGCCGGTGATGACGGTGGAACGCCAGGAGTTGAGGAAGAGAAACACCACCAGCACCGTCAGCAGCGCACCCTCGAAGAGCGCCTCCTGCACGTTGCGGACGGCCGCCTTCACACGGGTGCCCGAGTTCTTGACGACGTTGATCGTCGTACCCTCGGGCAGGGTCGCCTGCATCTTCTCGACCCGCTCGAGAAGCTGGCCGGCCACCTCCGTGGTGCTGTAGCCCTTCGACTTCTTGATGTCGATGCCGACCGCTTCCATGCCGTTGAAGAGCGCCAGCGTCCGCTGCTCCTCGATGCCGTCGCGAACGTTGGCCACCTGACCCAGCCGGATCAGCACGCCGTTCCGCTCGGCCACCACCAGTTGCGCAAACTCCTCGGGACCGCTGAGGCGCCCGCGGAGCCGAATCGAGCGTTCGTCGTACTCACCCTGGACCCGCCCGACCGGGGCGGCAAGGTTCTGCGCCTGGAGCGCCTGCACCACCTGCGCCACGCTCACCCGCGCCGCCTGGAGTGCAGCGGGCCGCAGTTCCACGGTCAGCTCCCGCTCCTGCTTGCCGGTGACCGTGACCTCGGCGACGCCGGGAATCGATCGCAATTCGCGCGTGATGCCGGGGTCGGCCAGGCGGGTGAGTTCCGCAGGACTCAGGCGAGTCGAGGAGAGCGCGAGCGAGACGATGGGCCGGTCGGTGTCGTTCAGCTTCTTGATGATCGGCTCTTCCATCTCGGTCGGCAGGTCGTTCCGGATGGCGGAGATCGCGTCCCGAATGTCCTGGGTCGCCTCGGGCAACGGCTTCTCGAAGATGAATTCGATCAGGACGAAGGCGAAGCCGTCCTCCGCCTTGCCGGTGACCTTCTTGACGCCGCTGATGGAGGCGATCGCCTCTTCGATCGGATTGAGGACCTCGGTTTCCACCGTCTCCGGCGAAGCCCCGGGGTACGGCACGGCCACCGACACGTACGGCGGCGCCACTTCAGGGAACTCGTCGGTCTGGAGCCGGATGAGGGCGATGATCCCGCCGACCACCAGCGCCAGCATCGTGACGACGGTGATCGTCGGACGCTTGATCGCAAAATCGGAAATGAACATGGCGGCCCCCCTACGGCGCGGTGGAGGGGTTGACCCGCTCGGCGACGTCCTGCACCCGGATCGGTGTGCCCGCCGTGATCCCGCGCGAACTGCCCAGGACAACCGTATCTCCCACGGCCAGCCCGGAACTGATCTCCACCAGCTCCGCCACGGCGTCCTCCAGGCCCAGCACCACCTCGGTGCGAACCATCCGCCCGTTCTTCACCTGTGACACCGCGGGCCGCACCCCTCGCAGGTCTACCGCCGCCTTGGGTACCGTCAGCGCCTGCCGCTCCGAGGTGACCACCCGGCCCTCCGCGAAGAGGCCGATCACCAACTGCTGCCCGGGGTTGGGAACGGTGACGAGGATGCGCACCTGCCGGGTCGTGGGATCGACGGAGGGGTAGACGCGGGTGACCCGGCCGGCGAGGCGCTGGTCACTGAATCCGCTCACGGTAAACTGCACCGGCGTGCCCACACGGAGCCCGCCCAGTGACTGCGCGGGGAGTTGGGCCTCAAGCCGCAGACTGGACGGATCCACGATCGTGTAGAGCTCCGTCCCGTTCTGCACGACGTCGCCGACGCTCACCATCTGCTCGCTCACGATGCCCGCGAATGGCGCCCGGACGGTCGCGCGCGCCAGGGAGCGCTGGGCCGAGACCTGCCGGGCGTTCGCCTCGGCGAGCGCCGCTTCCGCCTGCGCCACCGCCAGGGAATCCGCCTCCACCGCCCGCGTCGAAAGCGCACCCGCTTCGGCGAGCCGGCTGTCGCGCTCGAGATTGCGTCGCTGGAGACGGACGTCGTTCTCCAGGCTGCGGACCAGGGCATTGGCGAAGGCCGCCTGCTCCCGCGCCGTCTGGGGTTCGATCTGTGCCAACACCTGGCCCGCAGATACCGCCTGGCCCGGCTCGGCATACGCCTGCAGAATCGATCCCCCCAGCTCCGAGCGGACCCGCGCCTCGCGCTCCGCGCCGAGCGTCCCCGAGATTGGCGGACCGTCCATCAGCAGGGTATCCCGGACAATCGCGATGTTTTCTGGTCCGATGACGATCGGCGCCACGGTCTCCGCTTCATCTCCATTGCCCCGGTCGGCACACCCGGCGAGCGCCACTCCGGCGAGCACGAGTGCCGTCATCGCCACCACGCCACCACGTACGGTCATTGTCCCGGCCTTTGCCATCGAGTGAGTTGTGTGCATAGACAGCCTATCGCCCCCGTGCGGAAGCGGTTCCGGCAAGCGCCTGCGTGGCGCTCCCGGCGGAGGTCACCGAGGAGGTCATCAGCGCTGCACCGTCCGCGGTGCCGAGAGGCAGGTAGGGCAAGAGCGCCCGACGGAAGCGGGCGACTTGCATGTCGCGCGCCGCCTGCGCCTGGTTGGCCCGAGCCTGCTCGAGCTGAAGCCGCACATCCTGAAGTTCGGTCTGGGTGGAGACGCCCTCCGCGTATCGCAATTCGGCGATTTCATAGGCACGGGTGGCCTGCTCCACGACACTGGCCGTCGCGAGGCTGTTGTCCCGGGCCTCCCGGAGGCGCGCGTTGACGGTCTCGTTGTCGAGTGCCGCCTGCTCCTCGGTCAGCTTCGCCCGGAGCCGCGCCGCATCGAGCGTCGCCGCCGCCTGTCGCCGCGCACCGCTGATCCGTCCGGAAGTGAAGAGCGGCCAGTTCAGCACGGCATTGATGGTCCAGTCGTTGCCGAACTGGCTGTTGACCGGGAAGAAGGCGCTGCTGAAGCCGGCACGGTTGTAGTTCATCGTGGTGGACATCGTGGGAATCCACTGGCGCGAGGCGGCCGCGCTGAGCTGTTCGCTCTGCGCCACCGTTTCCTCCGCCGCCCGGACGACCGCGCGCGCCGCGACGGTCGTGTCCGCGCTCCTGATCATTTCCGCGACATCCTCCGGCAGGTAGCCGATGTCGGGGCTCTCGTCGAGCGGTGTGGCGAGGACAAGCTCGGAGGAGAGCGGGATGTCGAGCAGCTGCTTGAGCCGGGTGATCGCGATGTCGCGATTGGCGCGCGCCCGGGTCACGACCGGAATCTGGTTGTCGCGGGAGACGCGCGCCCGGAGTTCCTCGAACTCGGACTGGGTGCCGACTTCCCGTCCGAGCGTCACATCGGCCAGCGTCTTCTCCGCCTGGGCCAGCGTGAACTCCGTGATAGTGAGGAGCTGTGCGCTGAGCGATGCGTCGTAGTACGCGCTGGCCACGGAGAGGATTGTCAGCGCCTGCTGCTGGGTGAGCTGGAGCCGGGAGACGCGTGTCGCCGCCTGGCTGGCGGACAGCTGCGACCACTGGCTCAAGTTGAACAGCGAGATCCCCACACTGCCCCCCAGCCGCCACTGGTTGGTGGACGTGAACGGATTTTCGATGTTCGCTCCGCCGCCGGAGAAGAGGTTCTCGTACGGCGACTCGAGGACGCGGGTGTACTGCGGCCCGAGGTTTACCTGGGGCAGGAGCGCGGATCGCGTCTGGGTCACCACCCCCTCGCTGCGGCTCACGTCCGCCTGTGCGATGCCAACCTGCTCGCTGGCGGGCCTGGCCTCGGCGAGCGCTGCGGCGAGTGTGAGCTTGACGGTGTCGGCCACACCAGCGGGCACGAGTGCAGCCGACGGCGCCTGCTGGGCCTGACCCGGTGAGGCGACACCCGAGCCGAACAGGACAACGAGGCCAAGGATCAGGGTTCTCATGGGTGGGTTTGCTCCTCGGTACCGACGGGTGCGCGCAGCGCGCGCAGCAGGACTTCAACGAAGAGAGCGGCGCACTCTTCCAGCGTGGGGATCTCGGGCACCAAGTCCCGCCAGAGCGCATTGCTCAGCAGCGAATGCACCAGCATGGCGGCCCCGCCTTCGATGATCATCGGGTCGCCCGCCTGCAGTACGCCCCGCTTCTCCAGCGCGGTCAGGAACGAGACCAGCTGGTTCATTTCGTCACTGGTGTCCTCACAAATGCGAGGCGCCATTTCGGGCCGCTGGACGGTGTCACCCAGCACCTGGCGGATCAGTTTCTGGTGATGGTAGAAGCGATGGATGCAGGCAAGCGCCCACCGATGCAGTTCGGCCACGGGGTCGGCGGCGTCCGCGCTGAGGAAATCCCGGCTGTGGCGGTCGGCCTGTTCGATGGCCTCGCGCAACAGCGTGTCCTTGTTGCCGAATTGCCGAAAGAGGGTGACCTCGTTCAGGCCAGCCTCATCGGCGATGCGCCGGGTCGTGGTGCCGTGGTAGCCGGCCTCGGCGTACACCCGAGCCGCTACCTCCAGAAGTCGTTCTCGAGAGTCTGTCGTCATGGGGCACGAACTTAGGTGGGCGGACTACATAGTGCAAGTAGGTACTTACATTGAAGAGAGATAGAATTCCCTGGCAACCAGATAAGTGGTTGTCCAATAATTACTTGTGACTCTGCACCAGATTACGCGGTCGGAAGTGCCTCCCCCTCCTTCCTTCGGCCGGACAGCGGCGTTGCCGGAACCCTCCGGCGGTCGAGAGTGCGGTACTGAATCGCCTCTCCCACATGGGCTGCCTCGAGTTCGTCGGAGTCGGCAAGATCTGCAATCGTCCGAGCGATCTTGAGCACCCGGTGGTACGCCCGCGCGGAGAGGCCGAGCCGTGCTACCGCGCGGCGGAGGAGAAGTTCCACCGGTTCCGTCAGCCGACAGAATCGCCGGATTTCGCGCGCGGTCATGTGCGCGTTGGCGTAGAGCCCGGGCATCCCGGCGAAGCGTGCGCGTTGCCGCCGCCGAGCCTCCTCGACTCGCTCCCGCACCGTGGCGCTGCTCTCCTCCGGCGTGGAGGAGGCCAGGTCCCGATAGGCCACGGCCGGCACCTCGAGGTGGATGTCGATCCGGTCGAGGAGGGGGCCGGAGAGCCGGGAGAGGTATCGCTCCACATGCATCGGCGTGCAATGACAGCGATGCCCCGGGTCGCCCAGATAGCCACAGGGACAGGGGTTCATGGCGGCGGCGAGCATGAATCGGGCGGGGTAGCTCAACGTGATGGCGGCACGGCTCAGCGTGACCGCGCCATCCTCCAGCGGCTGGCGGAGCACCTCCAGCACATTGGTGCGAAACTCGGGCAATTCATCGAGGAAGAGGACACCGCCGTGCGCCAGGCTGACCTCTCCCGGTCGCGGGGTGGACCCGCCGCCGATCAGGCCGGCGTCGCTGATCGTATGGTGCGGGCTGCGAAACGGTCGGACGGCGCACAGTGACTGCCCCGGCGCCAGGAGTCCGGCCACGCTGTGCACCTTCGTGGTCTCAAGCGCCTCTTCGAGCACCATCCCGGGGAGGATGGAGGGGAGCCGGCGGGCCAGCATCGTCTTCCCTGCCCCCGGCGGGCCCACCAGGAGAATGTTATGGGCGCCCGCGGCCGCGACCTCCAGCGCGCGCTTCGCTCCTGCCTGGGCGCGCACATCCGCGAAATCCACGACATCCGCGGCGCGCTCGTTCATCAATGCCCGGACATCGATCCGCGTCGGCGCGAGCGGCGGCCCCGCACCGAGATGGTCGCAAACCTCCGCCAGCGAGCGTGCGCCACGCACCTCGATGCCTTCAACCACCGCCGCCTCGGGGAGATTCGCGGCGGGGAGGATGACGCCGCGCAGCCCCGCCTTCCGGGCGGCCAGCGTCATCGAGAGTGCACCGCGAACCGGGCGCAGGTCTCCCTCGAGGCCGACCTCCCCGAGGACGAGATGCTCTGCCAACGCGTCCGCGGCGACCTGCTCACTGGCGGCCAGGATGCCGAGGGCGATGGGCAGGTCGAACCCGCTGCCGTCCTTCCGCACGTCTGCCGGCGCGAGGTTGATGGTGATCCGCTTGAGCGGGAAGTTGTACCCGGCGTTGACGAGCGCCGCCGTGACCCGCTCGCGCCCCTCCTTGACGGCGCCATGCGGCAGTCCCACCGTCGCGACCGAGGGGAGACCGTTGGTGATGTCCACCTCAACCTCGACGAGGTAGGCGTCGATGCCGAGGACAGCGGCAGATCGAATCCGGGCAAGCATCAGGGCGGCACCTCCATGGAGTTTCCCATGGTAGTGCCGCCCCGGTGCCGCCCGCCCATCAAATCCGCGGGACGGTGTACAAAACCCCGCGGACGCTAGGGCATGCGCGTTCCGACGGCCTGGACCGTGTCGTCCTTTCGGCGAATCACGAACCCTGTTGCGCGTCCATCGGTCACGGAGAACTCGGCGAGCAGTCCCGGCACTTCTTCGTAGTAATCGTTTTCCTCGATGAACCCGGGAAAGAAGGCATCACCGCCGACGCTGACCAAAAGGGCGTGGTATGGCTCCGCCTCGTCGTCATCGGGCACCTCCCAGTTGAGCATCAGCGTGTCCCCAACATAGGAGATCTGCCAGATCTCCAGCGGAGGTGGAGCCGAGTCCGCGTTCGCGCGTCGTCGTGTCTCTCGGGATCCAGCGGAGCGAATAGCTGCCGACGTACCGCGGGGCGAGCTCCGCAGCCAGGGTGCGCGTACGCGACGGGGGGACGACGATGGGCAATCGAACGGCCCGCCCTGCCCACGCCACCTGGAGCACCATTCCGGACGTCGAAATCTCCGGGAATGACCAGAGGAGAACTTCGGGCCCGGCGACGCTGTCCGGGGTGACGCTGAACCGAATCTGGCTGCTGTCGGGCTTTGGATGGGCGGTATGAAACTGTTTCGCATTCGGGTCAAGGATGACGGTCCAGTCGCCTTCCTGGACCTCCATCCAGACCGAATACTTACCCTTGGGGAGTGTGTGCCCGTCGATGGTGACGTCGCTGGAAACCTCGAGTGTCGTGGCCCAGTTCGCACCGGGGGTCCAGACCTCGCCCCACACCACTTCCTTGCCGTAGATCGGCGACCGCCCGCGAACCCGTGGGCGGCTGTATTCCACCGTGAGGACCGTACCATCCACTGTCTGCGACACGGTCGCCGGCTCACTGGCGCGGACCTGGCTCCACGCTTCGCCTGGCAGACTCCCCATCACCACCATCACGGCCACCACCAGCATCCACCGGGCATGCGGCATCAAACCTCCTGAGAGAACCATGGCATCAGCCCACATCCTCAGCCGGGCGGCACGACCGCGATCGCGCGCGGCCGTGTCGCCCGGTGTTGGGCGGAGCGGTGAGGTACGACTACTTGATGCGCACCGCCGAACCGATCACGTTGTCGTCCTCGCCGCGGACCTCGAACCCGGTCGCCTTCCCGTCCTTGAGTGAGAACTCGATGACCAGGTCGCTGGCGACGTCGAACAACTCGCCGTCGACCATTGCGCCGGGATAGAACCAGTCGTCGCCGATCTTGATCAGCACCAGTTTCGACCACTCATCGAACGGCGGCGGATCCCAGTCGACCAGCAACATCTCCTTGGCATACGTGACCTCCCAGACCGAGGTCGGCGGGCCCGGTGGTCCCATCTCGGCGTCCTCGGGTGGCGGCGCTGCGGAATCTACGCCGGGCGGCGGCGGCCGAGGGACCCACTCAAACTTGTAACTCCCGACGTACCGGGGAGCCAGGTTCGCGGCCAGCGTGATTGGGTTGGACGGGGGGACGACGATGTCCAGCGACACCGAGCGACCGGCCCATGCCATCTGCAGCGTGGCACCTGTCGGGCCGACCTTCGGAAACGACCAGGTGAGCACTTCCGGCCCCACGACGCTGTCCGGCGTCACCACGAACCGAATCTGGCTGCTGTCCGGCTTCGGGTGCGGGAGGTGAAACTGCTTGAATTTCGGGTCGAGGATGACCGTCCAGTCCTTCGGCTGCACCTCCATCCACACGGAATACTTCCCCTTCGGGATCGCATGTCCGTTGATGGTGACGTCATTACTGAGGTCCAGCGTCGTGGCCCAGTTGGCCCCTGGCGTCCAGACCTCCCCCCAGGTGACGACTTTCCCGTAAATCGGCGTCCGACCCCGAGTCCTGGGTCGACTGTAGTCGACGGTGATCACCGTCCCATCGACCGTTTGCGAGATCGTGGCGATTTCGCTTGCACGCACCTGCGCGTGAACCGGCAAGCCGATCACCAGCAGAGAGCTCAACAACAGTGGCCATGTCCCGATCTTCGCCATCATTCCCCCATGGGGTCATCAAGTAGCCCGCACGAACGGATCGCGGGCGCTATGGAATCCGCGTGCCGCGCCCGATCACATTGTCGCTCGGACCACGGATGTCGAAGCCCGTTGCCCGCCCGTTCACGACGATGAATTCGAAGACGACGTCCGTCACCACATCGTACAGGCTGCCGTCGACCATCGCGCCGAGATCGAACCAGTCCTCGGCCACGGGCACGAAGGTCAGGTTGTTCCAGACCGGGAAGGGCGCACCGCTCCACTTCCCGAGCAACCGCCCGCCGTTCGCGGCAACCGCCAGCTCGCTCGGGTTCGACTCCGACAACCACCACATCCTGTACTTGCCGACGTACCGCTCCCCGACCCCGGCGGCGAGCGGGGGGATCTCGACCGGCGGAACCGTGAGATGCAGCGTGACCGCCTTGCCGGCCCAGGACATCTCGAGCGTCGTCCCCGTCGGCGAGAAGGAGGTGAACGACCAGGTCAGCACCTCCGGTCCGACGATGTCAGTCGGTGTGACCGGGAAGCGGATCTGGGCACTGTCCGGTTTCGGATGGGCGATGTGGAAGAGCTTGGCCCGCGGGTCGAGGATGACGGTCCATTCGGTCGGCTGCACTTCCATCCAGACCGAGTACTTCCCCTTCCTGAGCGGGTGTCCGTCGATGGAGACATCGTGGTCGACTTCGAGGGTGGTCGCCCAGTTGGCGCCTGGCGTCCACACCTCTCCCCACGGGACCTGCCCACCGAAGACGACGGATCGCCCCCGCATCACCGGCCGGCTGTATTCAACCGTGATCCGCGTACCATTCACCACCTGGAAAGTGCCGCCCCGTTCGCTGGCGCGCACCTGCGCCTCTCCCGCCGACGCACCTGCCAGCAACGCGATCGCCACCACACTCCATCCTCTGGTCCACTGCATCGTGCCCTCCCGGGTCAAATCAGCCGTAGCGGGCGTCCACAGAAACTCGAATCTCGTCCAAGGTCTTCCCCGCTTTGTGAAGCCGGGCGGCCAGGCGCCCCTGTCCCTGGCAGATCTCGCAGATCCGGGCCATGCCGGCGCCCTCGTAGCAGGAGAGCAGGGAGTAGAACCCGGGGATGTCGGCGCAGCCACAGTGGCACCGGATCCCATCGACGATCTGCGGGATCTCGCGAATCACATCGAACGCCGACTGGCATGCGGGATAGTCCACCAGTTCCGAGTCGGGCAACACGTTGGCCGCCGTGATGCCGGGCCTGGGCGTCGGATGTGTCGGGTCGCCGAGCCGTCCGCGCACCGATCCCCAGAGCGGGCCGGCGACGCCGACGGCGGCGACGCCGCAGCACGCGGCAAGGAAATGGCGGCGGGAGCAGTTGGCTGAGTGCTTCATGGGTTCTCCAACCAGTGGGCGGACGCCATCGGGAGCAAATGAGGACGCGCAGGGTCCTATTAACATAGAGTGCGGAGAATCAAAGCGAAACCGAGGCGCCTCGGATGGCTCAGGCAAGATCGACCGTCACGACGGTGCCCCGGCCGTCCTCGCTTTCCACCCGCACCAACCCGCCCCAACCCTCCACCAGGCGCTTCACGATTGCCAGCCCCAGTCCCGACCCGCTGGTCGTGGTGGAGAACCGCGGCTCGAAAATGCGCGGCAGCAACGCCTCAGAGATACCGTGGCCGTCGTCATGCACCTCCAGGCGCTGCGGCAGCACCTTCACGACGATATGCTCGGCGCCCGCCTGCCGAGCATTCTCGAGCAGGTTCACGAGGACTTCCTTGACCTCATCAGCGTGTGCCCGTCCCCACGCCGCGGGGTCCGACTCCAGCACCACCTCGGTTCCCTCCCCCGCCAACCGGTACAGATGGACCACCTCGTCGGCGACCGGCGCCAGCCGCATGTGATCCGGGGCGATGGTCGGGCCGGTGGGAGCGGCAAACCTGCTGAACGCGCGCGCGATCGTGTCGAGCCGCTCGATCTCGGATAGGATTCGCTCCGACGTCTCGTCGAGCGCCGACCCGAGCGCCTCGGGCCTGTCGCGCTGCACCCGCCGGAGATGCTGGATTCCAAGGCGGATCGGGGTCAGCGGATTCTTGATTTCGTGGGCCACCTGGCGCGCCATCTCCCCCCAGGCCAGCACCCGTTCCGCGCGGGAGAGCTCAGTCACGTCGTTGATGGCCAGCACGGCGCCTCCGATCTCCGGTCCCAATGGGGCCAGGGCCACCGCGAGCCGACGCGTACCGTCCGCCAACTCGGCCTCGGTCGATGCCGTGTCGGGTTGCGCCAGGAAGGCGTCCACCGCCGTCTGCAGCGATGGCCATTCCCCACGCAGCGATTCGCCGAAGTTCTCCCCCAACCTGAGCGGCCCGCGCAGCAGCTCCTCCGCACGCGGATTGGCGACCAGGACCTCCCCCGCCGGGCCGAGCCCGACGACGCCCGTCGACACCGTCGCCAGCACGGCAGCGGTCGTTCGCCGGGATTCCTCGAGAGCGGAGCGGCTTTCCCGGATGTCCTCGGTCATCCGCCCGAAGGCCGCGACCACCGGTTCGAATTCGACGGGCGGCGGCGCCGTTCCCTTCGGCTGCGGTTCGCCCCGACCGAGGGCCAGCGCCGCGCGACGCAGATCGGCGACCGGCCGCGCGAGCGCCTCCGCGACCCCTCTCGCGGCGGCCAGCGCCGCGGTCAGGCCGAGCACCGTGGCCAGGAGCAGGAGCCAGCCGACATCGGCCTGGCTCGCGGCGAGCCGAGTCATTTCGGCGCTGCGTGGCGCGGCGAGGACGACGAGGCGGTCGCCGGGCCCCGGGCGCTCGACGCGGTAGCCCACCCGTCCGCCACGTCCCAGCAACGGTTCGTCGGCGGCCGCTTCGACCTCACCATCGAATGCCATGACCTGGTACGCAGCGGCGTCCTGCAACGGCGCCAGGATCGCGAGGGAGGCCAGGACAGAATCGGTGGCGGCGACCCGCGTGCCTCCGCGGTAGACCGCCAGGTCGGAGTGGAATCGCCCAGCGAGCCGGTCGAGCGCGACCTCGGGAACCGCCGGTACCGCGGAGGGATCGTTCGAGACCGCCACCACGTCGCGCAGCACCTGGGTGATGGCCTCATCCCGCTGCCGGGCCGCGTCCGTGTTCAGCCGGGAGAGTTCCCAGAGCGAAAAGCCGACGGCTGGCACCAGGAAGAACGCCGAAAGCGCGAGTGCGACACGGATGCGAAACGAGCGCCGCATCCGGTTCCAGCTCGGGAGCGCCGGCGGCATGCCGGCGATCGCCTCGGCGAGAAGCCACATCAGTGCGAGCACCACCGCATCCAACGCCACCACCAGCGCGCCACGGACCAGCAATGGGAACGCGCCCCGCAGGTCAACGTCGGCGTGTGTGCCGCGGACGCCGCCCGGCATATCCACGGCGCGTTCTCCGTGGACCGACCACCCCTCCCGCCTCCACTTGAGCCGTCGCGCGTCGGGCGTCAGCCCCGGTGTCGGGGGAGACAGCGTCATCCGATAGGACGGCTCCGCGAGTGCGGCGGGGTTCAGCAGCGAGCCGAGACGATCGGGGACGAGGAGACTGGTCTTGGGTCCGATGGCGACAGTGAGGAGGTCCTCCGATGCCAGGCGGAGCGCCAGCACCTGGTAGACCCCCGGCACCCCCCGGACGGTCGTGATGCGCAGCGAGTCACCGGGAGGCAGCGCGACCGCCAGTGCAGCCACAGTGTCCTCCGGCAAGTCGAGTGAGTCCAGCGCCAGGGCGGCGGACACGCTCCCGTCGGGCCGCCGGATGGCGAGGCGGGCCGGATACCCGGTGAGTTCCGCCCGCGCCTCGAGCCACCGGATGTAGAGTTGCGAGGCGTCTCGCGGCGCCGGGGTCGCGCGCAGCTTCTCGCCGGCATGATTGAGCAGCGGGACGACGACGGGATCCACGCTGGGCCCCTGGCGCATGGCATCCTGTTGCGCGGCCTCGAGCCGGCTGTCGGTCATCGCGCCCCAGGTGAGCAGCGCAGCCGCACTCCCCGCGACGGTTGCGATCCCGACGATGGTCACGCTGCGGGCCGCAGGCCTCGTCACAAGCAACAGCCCTGGGAGCCAGAGGAAGATGTACCAGCCCTCCCACCCTGTCCCCGGCTGCCAGACGTACAGTCCGGCGCCGGCAGCGACGATCGTCAAAGCCATCCCTACCCAGACCGCCGTCGGCCCCCCCTGCCTGGCCGGCGCTCCCCGGAAAAGGGCCGCCGCGATGACCGCCGGCGCCATGGCCGCGAGCGCAAGCGTCAGCTGCCAGCCGAGCCAGAGGCCAATGGAGACACCACCGGGCGGAGGGGTGATCCCTCGCGAGAAGTAGCGCAACACCACCGGGGCGACGAGCAGGAGGAGAATGCCAAGCGGAACGGAATACCATCGCCGACGCGGCGGATGATTCCAGAGTGCCACCGCCAGGAGGGTGCACAATAGAGCAAGGGTGGCAAGCGCCCCGGCTGAACTCCCCATCGGCCCCAGTGCGGGACGGAAGAACGACATCGGTGAGAAGAAGAGATCGAGTCCCAGCAGTGGACCGATCGGCGCCCGG
The DNA here is from genome assembly GCA_963699825.1 of uncultured Gemmatimonadales bacterium. Lineage (GTDB taxonomy): Bacteria > Gemmatimonadota > Gemmatimonadetes > Gemmatimonadales > GWC2-71-9 > SPDF01. The sequence continues at coordinate 103,212 of CAVOVI010000011.1, read as the reverse complement.
GCGAGGAGCCCGACACTGAGGACCAGGACCGCATAGCGTACCAGGGTCGTCCCGGACACGACGGCGGTCAGGAGGAGAGTCAGGAGCAGCACCCATGCGGTGGCACGAGCGCCGCCCGTCCGCATCGCCGAGGTGACCTCCTCGAGCACTGGAGGTACTGGTTCGACGCTGAAGAGAAGGCGTGATCCAGCCGTCGTCGGTTCGGAGTAGTCGAAGACGCCGGGACCGTCGGGGGCGGTGCCGGCGGGATAGACTCGCAGGCCCACACCGGTGCGCGCCCGGAAATCCTCGGTCACCGACTTCACCCGCTCGGGCACGGCAGAGGAGGCCCACACCACGACGGACCCGACCGCACGTCGCTCGAGCGGCGCGTCCCGCGTGACTTCCAGCACCAGATAGAAGGGGTTGTCCGGCGTCGAGACGGGACGACCGTCTCCCCGTGGGGCCAGGCGGTGCGATCCCGCCCAGGCCTGCACTCGGCCCGTCTCGTCGAGGATCGCGACCCCGGCTTCGAGCCCCGCGTCTGCCACCGATCGTTCCAACGCGGGAAAAGCCTGCTCCAGATTGGGAGGCGCCGCGCTGGCTTCGTCGGCGAGCCGGGAGGCGAGGAGGTAGGCGGCGTGCAGGTCGCCCTCGAGCCGATCAGTCGCCCGATCGACCCGCGCCTGCTGAATGACAGGCCAGTAGGCCTCGAGCTGGGCGAGACGCCACTCGGTGATGACCGGGGCCAGCGCCAGGATCAGGAGCGCCGCGCCGACCACTCGCGCGGGCCAGCTGACCCAGGGGCGGAGGCACCAGAGCGCCACTACGGCCCCGATCGACGCGATCACGACCCACGCCATGATCGGCGTGCGCAGCCACTCCCCGGCGGCGACGACCGTCAGGGCAGCCCAGGCAAGCCACCAGCGATGCGGGGAGCGGTTCACCCGCGTATTATACGCAGGATGAGTTCGACTATGCCCTGCCGGCTCAAGGAGATGACCCCGGTCGAGGTGGCGCGCTGCTTCGCCCGCCGGCCGACCTTGATCCTTCCCGTGGGCTCCACCGAGCAGCACGGCGCCCACCTCCCGCTCGGGATCGACACGATTATCGTCGAGCGCCTCGCCGACGATCTCTCGGCGCGTTTCGGCATTGTCCGCGCGCCGGCTGTCGAGTACGCCGCCAACCGGGACCCGCATCGGCCACTCCCCGGCAGCGCGCCGCTCGGGCGAAAGACACTGCACCGCCTGATGAATGAGCTGGTGGAGGCCTGGGAGGTCGGGAGCGGCGTGCAGGAGTTCATCCTCATCACCGCCGAGGGGCACGAAGCGCACCAGGAGGCGCTGAGCACCCTCCTGGTCAAGAACGCCCGCGTGCAGGTCGTCGACGTCTTTTCGCTCGACTTCGGGACGCGCCTCGAGCAACCGGGACTGCCGGCTCACGGGGGCGAACTTGACACCTCCCTGCTTCTGTACCTCGCGCCGGAGCTCGTGCGCATGGAAGTTGCGGAGGACACAGTGCGGGCCACGCCCTCGCTCTCCTCACCAGAGAAAGGGGCACGCCTGTACGAGTTCATCCTGGACCGTATTGCGGTCCGTTGCCTGCACCAGGAGTCCTGATGCGAATCCGGCACCTGCTCCTTTGCGCACTCTGCAGCGTCTCCACGCTCGCGGCCCAGCAGGCCGACCGTGGTGTGTTCACCATCCAGCGCGGCGAAACGTCCCTGGGCCGGGAGGAGTTCACCTACCAGCCCTCGTCCGATGGAGATGGTGGGGGCGTTCTGGCGTCCTTCGCCCGATACCCCGCCGCGGGTCCCGTCGTCCAGATCCAGGCGATGCTGGAGCAGGGGCCGGGCGGGGTGGTTGTCGCCCTCCAGATCGACACCCGGCAGCCGAGCGGTGTGAACCGGGTTCTCGGCGCGGCCCTCAAGGACAACCTGACCATCCGCCAGTCGACCTCGACGGCCGAATCGGTACGGGAATACCCGCGTGCGGCAGGCATCGTCATCCTCGATGACAGCCTCTTCGCGCCCTACGGGATCGTCGCGCGGCGGGCGACATCCGCAGGGGCGCGGATGCAGGTCCTCTTCCCACGATCAGGGCGCCGCGGGCAGTTGACCGCCACCCGGGCTGACGCCACCACCATCGACCTGAACGGCGTGGTCACCGGGACGCTCACGCTGGATGCATCCGGGCGCCTGATGCGGGTTGTCCTCTCCGATGGTGTCTCCGCGATTCGCCAGTCGAAGTAGCCGAGGATCCTCCCTCCGAAGTCGTTGTCTCGTATTATCTTCCACCCAGTTCGTCCCAAGCTGAAACTCCTTGTGTGCCCGCTTCGTAGGGGGCGCACAACCATTTCCACCGACTGACGACACTGGGGATTCATTCATGATGCAATGGAAGCGGGTGCTCCTGGTCGGCCTGTTCGCTCCGAGCCTGGCCGTCGCACAGCAGACCACCGCACCGACGGCGACGCTTGAACCAGCGCCGACCGCCGGCATTTCGCTCCAGGACGCGATCAGTTCCGCCCTGGCCAACAATCCCGAGTATCTCCAGTGGCTCAACAACGAGAGCCCGGCGAACATGGCGGTCAAGAGCGCCTACGCGACGTTCATCCCGAGTGCCTCGATTTCCGGTGGTTTTAACTACACCGGCTCTGGTTCCTCGAACTTCGGCGGTACTAACGTCATCAAGACGTCGTCCTCGATCGGGTCGAGCTACAGCATCGACCTCGGGTGGAACCTGAACGGGCGTGTGTTGTACGGCCCGGCCCAATCCCGCGCCGGCCTGCGGGCGACCCAGGAGCAGATCGCGGCCGCCAACATCCAGCTCCGCTCCGCCGTTAACACCCAGTACCTGAACGTCCTGCAGACCAACGCACGAATCGACGTCGTGACTCAGCAGGTCGCCCGCAACAAGGTCTTCCTCGACCTGGCGAAGGCCCGGTACCAGGTGGGGCAGGCCACGATGCTTGACACGCGCCAGGCGGAAGTGACTCTTGGCCAGTCGGAAGTGGACCTCCTGGTCGCCAAACAGCAGAATGCCGATGCGCGGTTGCAGCTCTTTCAGTTGATGGGCGTGAATGCCCCCGATGGGTTCGAGACGGCGGTGCTCACCGACTCGTTCCCCGTGTCGGAACCGTCCTACTCGCTGGACTCGCTGCTCAACACCGCCGCCACAGTGAATCCGAATCTCCTCGCAGCCGAAGCCTCGGCGCAGGTGAGCAAGTACAGCCTGAGTGTGGTCAAGAGCGAGTACTTCCCCACCCTGCGGGCCTCTGCCGGCTGGAACGGGTACACACAGCAGTACACCGACCAGGACTCACTCCAGACCTTCCCGTGGGACTTCACCACGCAGCCGTTCCAACTCTTTGCCGGCCTGTCGCTGCCGATCTTCGATGGCTTGCAGCGTGAGACCCGAGTGTCCGAGGCCAAGGCCCGGCGCGACGACGCGATGGAGCAGGTGCGGGCCCAGTCGCTGCTGGTGCGGTCGCAGGTGACCAGCAGGTACTTGGCGATTGGCGCCGCCTACCAGGCCATCGGGGTCGCGGAAGCGAACAAGGCCGCTGCCGCCGACCAGCTCCGTCTGGCCCAGGACCGGTACCGACTCGGCCAGGGCACCGCGCTCGAACTGTCGGACTCTGAAGGTGCAGTACAGCGCGCCGATGGCACCTATGTCGACGCCATCTATGGATATCACAAGGCCGTGGTCGCGCTGGAAGAGGCGGTCGGGCAACCCCTTCGTTAATCCCGAGGACGCACATGTCACGTCGCACCAAGTTCGGACTTATCGCCGGTATCCTGATCGTCGTGGTCGGCGGGCTTTTCTTCCTGACCGCGGCCAACCGGAACAAGCGGGCCGTCGAGGTCCGGTTTGATACCGTCCAGCCGCAGGACCTCGTGGCGTCCGTCACGGCCAGCGGGCGGATCGAGCCGCAGACGAAGGTGGACATCAGCGCCGACATCACTGGGCGCATCACGCAGATCGCGGTCAAGGAAGGCGACTGGGTCAAGCGGGGGCAGTTCCTGCTCCAGATCGATCCGGCGGAGTATGACGCGGCGCTCGCACGTACCGAGGCCCTGCTCTCAGCCTCCGTCGCCGCCCAGGTACAGGCGAAGGCGAACTACGACCAGGCCGAACGAACCGTCCGTCGCGCTCGTGAGCTCAGCACCAGCAGCCCCAACCTGATTTCCACCGAGGCGGTGGAGCAGTCCGAAACGTCCTTCGACGTGGCCAAGGCGAACCTGAACGCGGCCAACGCCCAGGTCGCGCAGAATCGCGCCTCCGTCCAGGACGCGAAGGACCGTTTGGCCAAGACCCGGCTCATCAGCCCGCTGGAAGGGCGGGTCACCCGGCTGAACGTCGAGGTCGGCGAAGTCGCCGTGCCCGGAACCTTCTCGCGGGAAACGGCGCTCCTGATGACGGTGGCCGATCTCTCCGTCATCCTGGCCAAGGTGCAGGTCGACGAGACCGACGTCGTGCGGCTGGCCCTCGGCGATTCGGTCCGGGTCACCATCGACGCCTTCCCCGATACCGCCTTCGTGGGACGCGTCACCGAAATCAGCAACAGCGCCCAGCTCACCGCGACGGCGACCGCCGGCGGTTCCTCGGACCGCGCGGTGGACTTCGACGTCGAGATCACGATCTCGAATCCGCCGGAGGACATCCGTCCGGACCTCAGCGCCACGGCCAAGATCATCACCGACACCCGCGCGCAGGTGCCGAGCGTGCCGATCATCGCGCTGACGGTGCGGCAGCATGCGGCGGTGCCGAACGAGAGTGCGCCGGCCGCCAGCGAAGCCGCCGATACGTCGGCCAAGAAGATGACCGACACGGAAGGCGTCTTCGTCGTGCGGGAAGGCATCGCCACCTTCACCCCGGTCAAGGTCGGCATCGCGGGCGAGGAGTACTTCGAGGTGGTGTCGGGCGTGCAACTCGGCGACTCGATCGTGGCCGGGACCTACCAGACCATCCGCGACCTGCAGGACAGCGCCAAGGTCCGCGCGGCGAAGATGCCCGCGCCGGGCGGGAGCAAGAAGTCATGAGTGATCTTGTCATCGCGGTTCGCGATCTCACCCGCTCCTACGAAATGGGCGCCGAGGTGGTCCAGGCGCTTCGGGGCCTCGATCTCGAGATTCGCCGCAACGAGTACGTGGCGATCATGGGTCCCTCCGGCTCGGGCAAGTCCACGCTGATGAACATGATCGGCTGCCTGGACACCCCGACAGGCGGCGAGTACTGGCTGAACGGCCAGGAAGTGTCCCGCATGGGCGACGACGCCCTGGCCCGAGTCCGCAACAAGGAAATCGGGTTCGTCTTCCAGACGTTCAACCTCCTTCCCCGCGCGACGGCGCTGCACAACGTCGAGCTCCCGCTGGTGTACGCGGGGACGACCGCGCGCGAGCGGCGGGCGCGGGCGGAGGAGGCGTTGCAGCGCGTGGGACTGGCGGACCGGATGCACCACCGCCCCAACGAGCTCTCCGGCGGCCAGCGGCAGCGGGTGGCGATTGCGCGCGCACTGGTCAATCGCCCCTCCATCCTGCTGGCCGACGAGCCGACCGGCAACCTCGACAGTTCCACCAGCGACGAGATCATGCGGGTCTTCGAGAGCCTGCACCGCGAAGGGCAGACGCTGATCATGGTCACCCACGAGGCGGACATCGCCGCCCACGCCGAGCGCGTGGTCGTGCTGCGTGACGGCCGGGTGGAGAGCGACGTCCTCAACCAGCCACGGGCGGCCTGAACCGATGCCGATCTGGGAAGCAGTCACGATGGCGCTCCGCACCATCCGCGCGCAGAAGCTGAAGAGCTTCTTCTCGCTGATCGGCGTGCTCATCGGGGTCATGTTCCTGATCGCCGTCGTCTCGATCGTGCAGGGGATGAACGTGTACATGGAGGATCAGTTCGCGAACCGGCTGATCGGCCTGAACGTCTTCCAGGTGCGGCAGCGGCCGGGGATCACCACCGGGGACGTCACCCGGGAGACGTGGCTCAGCTGGCGCCGTCGTCCGCGCATTACGTATGGCGACGCCGACTACATCAAGGCCCGCCTCCAGACCCCCGCGACGGTCGCGATGTACTGCGCCGACCGGATGCCGCTCAGCTACAACGGCAAGACCGCCAAGGACATCGACCTGGTGGGGACGGAGGAGACGTACTTCAAGATCAAGAATTTCGAGATCGTGAACGGGCGGGCGTTCACCGCGCAGGAGGTCCGTGCCGCGCAGCCGGTCGTGGTCCTGGGCGATCTCGTCGCGGAGAAGCTCTATGCCGGTGAGGACCCGGTCGGCAAGGAGGTCACGATCGCGGGGCTTCCGTACCGGATCGTCGGTGTCGTGGCCAAGCAGGGGACGATGTTCGGGATCTCGCTGGACAAGTTCGCCATCATGCCGTACACCGCACCGGCGCGGCGTCACATCTGCCCGATCAACATCCTCGACGATATCCAGATCCAGACCGCCGGGCCGGGCGAGATGGTGGCCGCGATGGCCGAGGTCGAGGCGATGATGCGCATCCGGCGCCAGCTCAAGCCGGCGCAGGAAAACAACTTCTACCTGCAGACGGCGGAGGGCGCCCTCGAGGGGTGGAAGCGCTTCTCCAGAATTCTCTTCATGGCTCTGCCGGGGCTCGTCGCCATCTCGCTGGTGGTCGGTGGCATCGTCATCATGAACATCATGCTCATGGCGGTCTCCGAGCGGACCAGGGAAATCGGCATCCGGAAGGCGCTCGGCGCCAAGCGGCGCGACATCCTCGCCCAGTTCGTCGTCGAGTCGGCCACGCTGTCGGTGGTCGGGGCGGCGCTCGGCATCGGTGCAGGAATCCTGCTGGCCTTTGCCGTCCGCGCCCTCTCCCCGCTGCCGGCCGCCGTCGCCCCCTGGTCGATCCTCGTTGGCGTCGCGCTCGGCATCTTCGTCGGGGTCGTGGCGGGGGTGTACCCCGCGACGCGGGCCAGCCGGCTGGATCCCATCGTGGCGCTCCGCGCCGAATAACGAGGAGCCGCCATGTCACAGACCATCAGTCGGGCCTTCGAGGGCATCGGCATCGCGCTCGATTCGCTCCGCGCCAGCAAGGTGCGCGCGGCGCTCACCATCCTGGGGGTGGCGATCGGCGTCATGGTGGTCATCGCCATGGCCTCCGCCATCACCGGCATCAACCGCGCGCTGGCCGCCGAGCTGGAATCGGCTGGCCCCCGGACCTTCTTCGTCCAGCGCTTCTTCCAGGGCGGGCTCAACATCTCCGACGGCTCGGACGAGCTCTCCCCCTGGCGCAAGAATCCCTGGATCACGGTGGAGGAGTCGGAGATGATCCGACAGCTCCCGGCCATCCAGGAAGTCTCGATCGACGAGGGGACCAGCGGCCCGGTGAAGTACGGGGACACCGAGCTGCCCAGTGTGTATATCGCGGGCTTCGGCCCGGCCTGGGTGTATGTGACGGGTGGGGAGATCGTGGCGGGTCGGAGCTTCACGGCCATCGAGTATGCGTCCGGGGCCCGCGTCGCCGTCATCAACGACAAGGTGGCGGAGCGGCTCTTCCCGGGGCTCGATCCCATCGGGAAGACGATCAAGATCTTCGGGCAGCCGTTCCAGGTGATCGGCCTCCACGTGGCCGCGGCGTCGCTGTTCGGTGGCGGTGACAACGCCCGGCTCGCCATTCCGCACACCACCTTCGAGAAGGTCGCCGATTACTGGAAGGGTTGGATGAGCATTTCGGTCATGCCCGTGGAAGGCGTGACCGTGGACGAGGCGCAGGACCAGGTGGTCGCCGCGCTCCGCGGCAGCCGCGGACTCAAGCCTCAACAGGAGAACAACTTCGCCATCCTGACCCAGGAACGGATTCTCGAGACCTTTGACAGCATGACGCAGGCCTTCTTCCTGGTGATGCTCGCCCTCTCGAGCGTCGGACTGATGGTCGGCGGCGTCGGCGTGGTCGCCATCATGATGATCTCGGTGACCGAACGCACCCGGGAAATTGGTGTGCGGAAGGCGCTCGGCGCGACGCGTCGCGAAGTGCTCTTCCAGTTCCTGGTCGAGGCCGCCACCCTGACGCTCGTCGGCGGCATCGTCGGCATGATGCTCGGCGGGCTGATCGCGCTGGGGATCAACAGGCTGACCCCCATTCCCGCAGCCGTTCCCCTCTGGTCGGTGGTCGTCGCGCTCCTCGCCTCCATCGTGACCGGCATCATGTTCGGCATGTACCCCGCCAACAAGGCGAGCAAGCTCGATCCGGTGGAGGCGCTGCGGTACGAGTAGGCAAACGGCGGGGAAGCGGGGATGCGGGGAAGGCCACCGCCCACCCACCTCCCCGCTTTCCCGCGTCCCCGCTTCCCCGCTAGCTTCCCTGCATGTCCTTCCGTGAAGCCCTCCGCCTCGCCCTCCAATCGATCCTCGGCAGCAAATTGCGGTCGTTCTTCACCCTGCTCGGCATCATCGTCTCGGTCGGCTTTCTCGTGGCGGTGGTGGCCATCATCCAGGGGATGAACGCCTACGTGAAGGAGAACATCACCGGCGCGGTCATCGGCACCAACGCCTTCCAGGTCCGGCGGACACCCGTCTCGCTCGGCCTGATGGACGACGAGGAGGTCCGGGCCATCGCCAAGCGGCCATTGGTCAGCACGGAGGACGCGGAGGTCGTGCGCCGCGCCCTCCCCGATGCGGAGGCGGTCGCCTTCCAGTCCGGGTGGCCGACCCCCACGAGCGACCTGACCTACCGCAACCAGCGCATCGGCGACGTCCTCGTCTTCGGCATCACCCCCGCCTACCAGATCGTCCGCGACTACGTGTTCGCCGCCGGTCAGCCGATGAGTGACCCGGACGTCGAGGGACGGCGCATGGTGGCCATCGTCGGCTTCGACGTGGCCGACAAGCTCTTTGGCGACCCGGAAAAGGCCGTCGGGAAGGCGATCCGCATCGCGGGGCGCGAGTTCGTCATCAAGGGCGTCGTCGCCAAGAAGGGAAAGGTCCTGGGCCAGTCGTTCGATGGGTTCGCGCTGATTCCCTACTCCACCTTCGAGTCGATCTACGGACGTCGCAAGACGACGGTGGTGTCGGTCAAGATGCGCGACGCGGAGGAAGTGGAGCCCGCCATGCTGCGCGCCCAGGAGGCGATGCGGCTGGCCCACAAGCTCCGGCCCGGGGAGCCGGACGATTTCACGGTGGACAAGGCGGACGCGCTCGTCGCGTTCTGGAAGAGCCTCACCAGGATCCTCTTCACGATCATTCCCGCGGTGGTGTGCATCGGCATCGTCGTGGGCGGGATCGTGATCATGAACATCATGCTGATGACGGTCAATGAACGGACCCGCGAAATCGGCGTCCGGAAGTCCCTCGGTGCGACGCGCCGGGACATCCAGCGCCAGTTCCTGGTGGAAGCGGCCACCCTCTCCTGCTTCGGCGGCATCCTCGGCGTGGTGGCGGGGTGGTCGCTCGCGTTGCTGGTCTCATCGCTGACACCGCTCCCGGCGCGCGTGACCCTCTGGTCGATTTCCGTGGCCCTGGCCCTCGGCGTCGGCACGGGCCTCGTCTTCGGCGTCTACCCGGCCTCCCGTGCGGCCAGGCTCGATCCCATCACCGCGTTGCGGGCCGAGTGATCCGATGATCCCAATGAGCCGGATCGGCGAGGGCGTCCTGATGGCACTGGATGCCATGCGCGCCAACAAGCTCCGCTCCGCGCTGACCGTCCTGGGCGTGATCATCGGGGTCGCGACAGTCATGACCATGGCCTCGATCGTCCAGGGTGTTCGCTCCCAGATCTTCAACGCGATTGAGGTCGCGGGCCCAACGACGTTCTACGTGATGCGGTATTTCTCGCAGACACCCCTGAATCCGGACAACCTGCCGTACGAGGTGCGCATCCGGCCCGTGCTTCGCGAGAGCGACGCCGAGGCCATCCGGCAGGTGCCCGAGATCCAGTACGCCGGCATGTGGATCCAGGTCTTTGCCCGCGTGGAGCACCAGGGGACGCAGACTCAGATGATCACGGTCTGGGCCGCCGACGACCACTACATGGAACTCCAGGGCGGCACGCTGCTCCGCGGGCGGTTCTTCACCCAGTCGGAACTCACCGGCGAGCAGGTGATTGTCCTCGAGGAACAGACCGCCGACCATCTCTTCGGTCGGCTCGACCCCATGGGCCAGACGGTCCGCGTCAACGGCGTCCCCTTCCGGGTCATCGGGATCTACCTGAAGCCCGAGAACATCTTCGAGCCGCCGGGACAGGAAACGGCGGGGATCATCCCCTATCGCGCCGCCAAGTACAACCTCCGGTACGACGAGACGAACACGCTCTGGATCTCGGTGAAGGGGCGCCCGGAGATCAGCGTGGAGAAGGCCCAGGACCTGGTGGTCGTCGCCCTCCGGCGCGAGCGGAAGCTGCGGCCGGGCGTCCCGAACACCTTCGACCTGATCACGCAGGACCAGATTCTCGACATCATGGGCAGCCTGACCTCGGCCTTCTTCGGCGTGATGGTGGCGCTCTCCGGTGTCGCGCTGCTGGTCGGCGGCATCGGCGTGATGGCCATCATGATGGTGTCGGTCACCGACCGCACCCGGGAAATCGGGATCCGGAAGGCACTCGGCGCCACGCGGCGCGAAATCCTCCTCCAGTTCCTCGTCGAGGCGGCCACCCTCACGCTGATGGGGGGCCTCCTCGGGATCCTGGTGGGGCTGGGACTGGGCGAGGTGCTGAAGCATGTGCTGAACCTGGAGTCCTCCGTACCCCTCTGGAGCGCCGTCCTCGCCACGGCGGTTTCCGTGGGCATCGGGCTCGCGTTCGGCCTGTACCCGGCCAACAAGGCGGCCCAGATGGACCCCATCGAGGCGCTGCGGCACGAGTAGGCGGGGCGCGGGAGGCGGGGAGGCGGGGAGGCGGCAGACGGCTAAATTGATTCCGCATGAGCGTTGATATCCTGGCCATTGCGGCCCACCGCGACGACGTCGAACTGACCTGCGCGGGCGCCCTGCTCCGCGCCATCGATCAGGGGCACTCCGCCGGCATCCTTGACCTGACCGCCGGCGAGAGCGGCACCCGTGGCAATGCCGAACTCCGGGCCGCCGAGGCCGAGGCGGCGGCGAAGATCCTCGGGGTCGCCGAACGCCGAAATGCCGGTCTTCCCGATGCCCACCTCCAGAACTCCGAGGAGGCACGGCGGGTGGTGATCGAGCAGATCCGGCACTTTCGCCCGCGAGTCGTCATCCTCCCCTACCCGGTCGGCCGGCATCCCGATCATCGGATCGCCTCCGAACTGGGGCGGGACGCCTGCTTCCTGGCCGGCCTCGCCAAGTACGAGACCGCCGGTGCACCGCACCGCCCGCACAAGATCCTCTACGCACTCAGCTATCGCGAGGACCCGGTCAAGCCGACGTTTGTCGTGGACATCAGCGCGCAGTTCGAGCGGAAACTTGCCGCCATCCGCTGTTACGCCAGCCAGTTCGACGGCGCGAAGGCCGCCGGCGAGATCTTTCCCACCGGCCAGGATCTCTACGCGCTCGTCGAGACGCAGAACGCGCACTATGGCTCGCTGATCCGCACCCGGTACGGAGAGCCGTACTTCACCCCGGAAACGGTCCGAATCGACGACGTGCTCGCGCTTGACGTCGCCAGCATGTAGGTATCTTCATCCCATGACTCATACGCCGGTGTATCTCGACCACGCCGCCACGACGCCGGTGCGCGCCGAGGTGCTGGAAGCGATGCTTCCCTTCCTGGGACCATCCGCCTTCGGCAATCCCGCGAGCGCCCACCGCTTCGGCCGCACCGCGCGCGCGGGCGTCGAAGAGGCACGTCGGCAGGTGGCGGCCGCCGTCGGAGCCGAGCCCAGCCAGGTGATCTTCACCTCCGGCGGCACCGAGGCGGACAACCTGGCGGTGGTCGGGGCCTCCCTCGCGGCCGGTGCCGCCGGCCGCCCGATGCATGCAGCGGTTTGTGCCACGGACCACAAGGCGGTCCTGGCGGCCGCCCACGCCGTTGCTCGCCTCGGTGGGACCGAAACGGTGCTGCCGGTGGACAGTCACGGCGTCCTCGACATGGCGGCGCTCGACGCGGTGCTGGCCAACCGGCCCGCCGTCGTCTCGGTCATGTGGGTGAACAACGAGGTGGGCACCATCCAGCCGGTGGAAGAGATCGGGCGCCGGTGTCGCGCCGCCGGCACGATGTTCCACACCGATGCGGTGCAGGCGTTCGGCAAGCTCCCGGTCACGGTCGACGCCGCCGATGCCACCCTCCTCACGCTTTCCGGGCACAAGATCGGCGCACCGAAGGGCGTCGGGGCGCTCGTGGTCCGGAGTCGCACCGCCGTCGAGGCGATCATTCATGGTGGTGGTCAGCAGTTCGGGCTCCGGCCCGGCACCGAGAACGTGCCCGGCAGCGTCGCGCTGGGGAAGGCCGCCGAACTCGCCGCGGCTGAGCAGGCCACGAAGGCGGCGCAACTCGGCGCGCTCCGCGACGAACTTGCGGCCCGGATCCGGAGCGCCATTCCCGACGCCGTCTGGATCGCGGAGGATTCCCCGCGCGCCCCGCATGTGCTGAGCCTCGGGATTCCCGGCGCGGACGCCGAGGCGCTGTTGATGCACCTCGATCTCCAGGGCGTTGCGGCATCGGGAGGGTCGGCGTGCAACACCGGCGCCGCCGAACCGTCGCATGTCCTGACGGCGATGGGCATTCCGCGCGAACTCGCGCTCTGTACCATCCGCTTCTCGATGGGACGGGAGACCACGCAGGCCGACGTGGACCGGGTCGCCGAGGTCCTGCCGGCCGTCGTGGCCAAGGTGCGCAAGCTGGGAGGGTTGCTCGGTCGTGCCTGAGCGGGTGCTGGTGGCGATGTCCGGGGGCGTGGACAGCTCCGTGGCCGCGGCGCTGCTTGTGGAGCAGGGCTACGACGTCGTGGGGGCCACGATGAAGCTCTTCTGCTACGGTGACTCCGTCCCCGACCGCCCCTGCTGTTCCTTGGATTCGATCAACGACGCCCGCGACGTCGCGACCAAGCTCGGCATTCCGCACTACGTGCTCAATCTCGAAGATCGCTTCTCCCTCCACGTGATTCAGAACTTCGTGTCGGAGTACAGTCGCGGACGGACGCCGATCCCGTGCGTGCGGTGCAACTCGTTCACCAAGTTTCGCGATCTGCTGGCGCACGCCGACTCCCTCGACTGCGACTACATCGCCACCGGCCACTATGCCGTGGCCCGCGACGGCGCGTTGTACCGCGGCGCAGACCTCAACAAGGACCAGAGCTATTTCCTCTGGGGAATCGATCGGGCGGTGGTCGCGCGGATGCTGACCCCGGTCGGCAGCTCCACGAAGGAGGAGACCCGGGCGCTCGCGCGCCGGCTCGGCCTGGCCACCGCGGACAAGCCGGAGTCGGTGGAAATCTGCTTCGTGCCCGACGACGATTACGTCGGGGTGCTCGAACAGCATCTCCCCGCCGATGCCCCCGCCCTCACCCCCGGCCCCCTCACCACCGTGGCCGGCGAGGTGATCGGCGAGCATGAGGGGTTTGCGCGCTACACGGTCGGGCAACGCAGGGGACTGCCGGGCGGCTTCGCCGAACCGATGTACGTCGTGGCCATCCGGCCGGAGCGCCGCGAGGTGGTGATCGGCCCGGAAGAGGCGCTGGCCGGGAATCGCCTCGCGCTGGCGGAGGTGAACTGGCTGGCGTCGCCGCTGGATGTCGACGACCGATGCGCTGTGCAGATCCGGTACCGGGCCCGGGCCATCCCCGCGACGGTGACCGGGCGAAGCGACGACGGGATCTCCCTCCTCCTCGATACCCCCGGCCGGGCCATCTCTCCCGGACAGTCGGGTGTGCTCTACAATGCTGACAACCGCGTTCTCGGCGGCGGAGTGATTGAATGAGAACATTTGTATGGGGCGTGGCCATCGTCGCGGCGATTGCCGTGAGTGCGGCCGACGTGTCGGCCCAGTCGGCGCGGGCGCCGTTGACGACGGCGAAGTTCCTCGAGGTCCGTGCCGTCTCCGATCCGCAGCCGTCGCCCGATGGCCGACTCCTCGCCTTTACCGTCTCGACGCCGTCGCTCGAGGAGGATCGGAACCGGAGTCGCATCTGGCTCGTCGATCTCGGGTCAGGCGAAGCATGGGAGGCCACCTCCGGATCGGGAAACGAGCGCTCACCCCGCTGGTCGGCAGACGGGAAGACGCTGTCCTACATCTCGACCAGGGACGACGGCGCACAGATCTGGCAGCTGCCCATCCGGGGTGGTGAACCGACCCGCCTGTCGTTCGTGCCCGGCGGTGTTTCGGAGTTCTGGGTGTCGCCCGGCGGGAAGGCGATGTTCTACGTCAAGGACGTGACGTGGCCCGCGACGCAGGAGATCGACCAGCGCAACGCCCTCTACCCCACCGACGCGAAAATCTGGACCGAGCTCTTCTACCGCCACTGGAACGAGTGGCGGGTGGGCGTGCGGCAGCACCTCTTCCGTCTGGAACCGGGTGACTCCGTCGGGACCGACATCACCGCCTTCGACCGTGACGTGCCGACGCTCGCCCTCGGCGGGGTCGGTGTGGCGCTGTCCCAATTCGGCACCGAGGTCGCGGTGGTCTACAACCCCGACTCGTCGCTCGCGACCAGCACCAACAACGACATCTTTGTGATGGGGCCCGACGGAACCGGCAAGCAGGCGATCACCACCAACCCCGCCAACGACAACTCCCCCGCCTACTCCCCGGACAGCCGCTACGTCGCGTACCTGGCGATGACGGTGCCTGGATTCGAGGCCGATCGCCAGCAGGTGATGATTTACGAGCGGGCGAACGGGCGCCGCCGGGCGCTGACCGCCGACTGGGAACTCTCGGTGGATGCCATCACGTGGACGCCGGACTCGCGCGCACTCATCGCCGAAGTACCCGAACGCGGCGGCGTGTCCCTGTACCGCATCGACGTGGCGAATGGCCGTCGCTCGCTCCTGCTGTCCGGCGGCGTCAACCATGGTGTGCGCATTCCGCCCCGCGGGGACGAGATGGTCTTTCTGCGGAGCACCGCGGATCGCCCCACCGAGGTCTGGGCCGCGAACTGGGCCAGCGGCGCCGGCCTCCGGCAGGTGACGACGCTCAATGACGAATGGCGAAGCGAACTCGCGCTGGATCCGCTGGAGCCCTTCGGCTTTGTCGGCGCGCTCGGTGATTCGGTCTTCGGCTGGATCATGAAGCCGCCCGGCTTCGATCCCTCGAAGAAGTACCCCGTCGCGTACCTCATCCACGGCGGCCCGCAGGGGGCATGGAACGACGAATGGCATCCGCGCTGGAACTACGCGATGTTCGCGGCACGGGGGTACGTGGTGGCGGCGGTCAACTTCCACGGGAGCACCGGGTACGGCCAGTCGTTCACGAACAGCATCTCCCTCCACTGGGGGGACTACCCGTACGACGACCTCATGAAGGGGCTCGACGTCGTCGTGGCGAATCCCTGGGTGGACGGCAACCGCGTGGGCGCGGCTGGGGCCTCGTACGGCGGCTACATGATCTTCTGGATGGCGGGGCAGACCACCCGGTTCCGGACGCTGGTCGCGCACGACGGGATCTTCAATCCGGTGAGCTTCACGGGGTCGACCGAGGAACTCTGGTTTCCGATTCACGAGTTTGGCGGGTCACCGCTGAATCCATCGGCCCGCGCCACGATGGAGAAATGGTCCCCCGCCAACTACACCGCGCGGTGGCAGACGCCGATGCTGATCGTCCATGGCCAGGAGGACTATCGCGTGGATGTGTCGGAGGGGTTCCAGGCCTACACCGCCCTGCGGTTGCGGGGATTGCCGGGCAAGTTTCTCTACTTCCCAACCGAAGGGCACTTCGTGCTTCGTCCGCGGGATCGGCGACTCTGGTGGGGAACCGTGCTCGACTGGCTGGACGCCTCACTTCGCCCGACGCCATAGCGTCGGCGCCCTGAATCCGCCCGAGGACCCATGAAATCATTCTCTGATTCGATGGATGATCAACACCATCGCCCTGTCGGCGGCGGTGCAGGTCATTCCTGGCATCCATTTCACCGACGGCCCGCTCCAACTCCTGGCGGTGGCGCTCGTCTTCGGTGTAGTCAACGCCGTCCTCCGGCCCATTCTCACCGTGCTCTCCTGCCCGCTGGTGCTGTTGACGCTGGGGCTCTTCACTCTCGTCATCAACGGCGTGATGCTGATGCTCACCGCCCGGCTGGCGGCCATCTGGAATCTCGGGTTTCGGGTGGACGGATTCTGGCCTGCCTTCTGGGGGGGCCTGGTAGTGGGCCTCGTCAGCCTCGCCCTCGCGCTCCTGGTGAGCGGCGATCAGCGGAAGGGGATCGGGTGATCCCCGTCATGTCAGTGCGCCGTGCGGCTCCTTAACGTTTGAGGGTGGTCATCGTCTATGGGGCGTAGTGCTCATCTGACATGACCAACATGAGGAGTCTCACCCATGCGATTCCATACTGGCGCCCTCCTGGTGGCTGCGGCGTTCGCTGCAACCGCTTGCAGTGACGCACCGACCGGCACCTCCAGCGAAGAGGCTGCCGTCCAGCAGGCCTATCTCGACGTCGATGCCGGGTATTTCGACGAAAACCCCGGCGGCGACGAAGTCCTCCCCTCCCCCGCCCTGACCTCCAGTTCCGTCCTCTTTTCGTCCCCTGGCGACCCCTATGTCGCTCCTGAGCACTGGGGCCGCCGCCGTGCCGACGAGCGTCCCAGTCGCGACCGCGTGGTCGTCATCGAGGGCGACACCGCCAAGGTGTTCGTGGCCGTCCGCTTCCGGGGCCGGTTTCTCGTGGATACCACCTTCGACGGCATTCCGAACCCTGGCGCCAAGCGGATGCACGAAACCCTGCGGCATCACGCGGTGTTCGTCCGGGACCCGGAGGCACCGCGCGGCTGGCGGCTCATCGCCGTGAGCCTCGGCAACGTCGTGGACACCGATCCGGCGAAACGGACCGTGGAGATCGCCTCGATGACGGTCGAGGTCAACGGTACCCAGGTCGGCGAAGTCACCGGTCCGAATCAGCTGTTCCGGGTTCAGGGTGACGTGCCAGAGTTGCACGTGGGCGACGAAGTCATGGTGAAGGTCGCCGTCCGCAACACCACCGGCACCGACCTCGTGCCGCCGACCCAGGTCTTCCTGCACCTCCGGCATCACCGGGCAGACATGGATCTCTGGGGCCGGTTCCAGATGCGTCCCAACGACGACGGCACCTGGAGCATCGGCTGGACGGTGCGGCGACCGGGCATTGCCCGGATGGCCGTGGACGCCATCGACTCGGAAGCGCTTCAGACCCAGTCGGGCGACAACTACCGCGCCAACATCTGGGCATTCCCGTACCGCGCCATGCCCTGAGCCTTCGTTCTGTAGTTGCACAGGAACGCCGACCTCCGGGAACACCCGTGGGTCGGCGTTTCTGCGCTAAGGCCTTTTACAGCAATATGTTACATGTTCGTGACGCAGCTTTCGCCTGCACGCCCGAGACGCTACATTCCTTCCGATATGACTGCCCCGACCACAGACCCCCTCGACCGAGGCGAAGCCCGACCTCCATCACGCCGGCCTCTACTTCAACCGGGAACTCTCCTGGCTGGAGTTCAACCGGCGCGTCCTGCACGAGGCGCAGGATCGGCGGACGCCGCTCCTCGAGCGATTGAAGTTCCTCGCCATCTTCGCGGGCAACCTCGACGAGTTTTTCCAGGTCCGGGTGGCCGGACTCCGCCGGCAGGTGGATGCCGGCTACAGTGAGCGCACCGCGGACGGGCTGACGCCGGACGAACAGCTCCGCAGCATCGAACGGGTCGCCCGGAGCCTGGTGACAGACCAGTACCGCTGCCTCCTCGAAGAGGTCGTGCCGGAGCTCGCGCAGGTCGGCGTGCACCTGCTGCTCGACATCGATCAGGCCACCGATGAGGACCGTGCGCACCTGAAGGAGTATTTCCGGCGCAATGTCTTCCCGGTCCTGACGCCGCTGGCCGTGGATCCCGCCCATCCGTTCCCGTACATCTCGAACCTGAGCATTTCGATTGCGGCCTTCCTCCGCGGGAGTGACGGCGAAGAGCGCTTCGCGCGGATCAAGGTGCCGAAGATTCTCCCCCGGTGGGTGCCCCTGCCCGGCACGCACCGGTTCCTCCCGCTCGAACAGCTCATCGGAGCCCACCTCGAATCGCTGTTCCCGGGCGTGGAGATCCTGAGCTGGCACTCCTTCCGCATCACGCGGAACACCGACCTCCAGATCGATCACGACGAGGCGGAGGACCTGCTCAGCCTGATCCAGGAAGAGGTGCGGAACCGTCGGTTCGCCGAAGTCTCGCGGCTGGAAGTCGGCGCGGGCACGCCGACCGCCCTCTGTCAGTTGCTGCTGGCGGAGTTCAACGCGTCGCAGGAAGAGGGCATCGATCTCACCCTCGGCGACGTGTACGAGGTCCCCGGTCTGCTCGATTGCTCCGACCTGATGTCACTCGCCACGCTGGACATTCCGGAGCTCCGGGATGCCCCGTTCCTGCCGGTCACGCCGGCACGGCTCGCCTCGGGGCGCAGCGTCTTCGACGTGATTCGCGAGGGTGACCTGCTCCTCCACCATCCCTACGACAGCTTCCAGACCTCCGTGGAGCGGTTTCTTCAGCAGGCGACCGACGATCCCGACGTCCTCGCCATCAAGCTGACGCTGTACCGGACCGGCGGCGATTCGAGCATCGCCCGGCTGCTGGCGCACGCCGCCGAGCGGGGCAAGCAGGTGGCCGTCCTCATCGAGCTGCAGGCCCGGTTTGACGAGGAGAGCAACATCATCTGGGCGCAGCGGCTGGAGGATGTGGGCGTCCACGTCAGCTACGGCGTGGCGGGTCTCAAGACGCACACCAAGATCATGCTCGTGGTACGCCGCGAGGGAAGCGAGATCCGCCGCTACGTGCATATCGGCACCGGCAACTACAACCCGCGCACCGCCCGCCTGTACACCGACTTCGGTCTCTTCTCGAGCGACCCCGCGCTCGGCGAGGACCTGACGGACCTCTTCAATGAACTCACCGGGTTCGGCGTGACGGAGCGGTTCCGGAAACTTCTCGTGGCGCCGCGGACCATGCGCGAGCGCTTCGTCGAGCTGATCCGTCGCGAAGCCGAGCATGCGCGGGCCGGCCGCCCGGCGCGGATCCTCGCCAAGATGAACGCGCTGGTGGACCCGGGGATGATCCACGAGCTGTACGAAGCATCCCACGCGGGGGTACAGGTGCAGCTGATTGTCCGGGGGATCTGCTGCCTCCGACCCGGCGTCCCTGGGGTCAGTGACAACATCCGGGTGCTCAGCATCGTCGGGCGCTTTTTGGAGCACAGCCGAGCGTTCTGGTTCCACAACGGTGGGGCGGACGAGGTCTACATCGGCTCAGCGGACTGGATGCCGCGCAACCTCGACCGACGCGTCGAGGCGGTGGCGCCGATCGAGGATCCGCATCACCGTCGGGCGATGCGTGACGTGCTCGAATTGATGTGGGGAGACAACCGCCAGGCGTGGGAGCTGCGAGCCGACGGGACCTACGTTCAGCGCCAGCCGGGCTCCGGCGAGGAGGAGCGCGCGACGCATCGGCTCCTGCTGGTGCCTAGTACTTCAGCCCCGCCGACTCCGCCAACTGTCGCGCCAGTTCTTCCTGCTCAGGCGTCAGCCGCTCCGGCAGCTCGACCTTGATCGCCACGATCTGATCGCCGCGGCGCCCGCCGCGCTCGAGCCCCTGCCCCTTGATGCGGAACTTCCGGCCCGGCTGTGTCCCGGCCGGGACCTTGAGCACGATCTTCTTGCCATCCAGCGTCCGGACCCGCAGGCGGGTGCCGAGGAGCGCCTGGGCGAGGTTCACCGGGACTTCGCAGAGCAGGTCGAGTCCGTCGCGCTGGAAGAACCGGTCTGGCTCGACCGTGAACACGACGATCAGGTCCCCCGCCCGCCCTCCGCCGCGCGCCGGCTGTCCCTGCCCCTTGAGCCGAACCTTGGTGCCGGTCTCCGTGAGCGGCGGGACTGAAATCAGGACGCGTCGCTCGGCGCGGATGTCTCCCGCGCCCCCGCACGTCGGGCAGCGCTCCGAGGGAACGCTGCCTTTGCCACGGCACTTCGGGCAGGGACGATTGACCGCAAATCCCCCCTGACCGAAGGAGATCGAGCCTCTGCCATTGCACTCATCACAGGTGGTGACCTTCGCCCCCGGCGCGGCGCCGCTCCCCTTGCAGGTGGCGCAAGCTTCGGTGACCGGCAGCGTGACCGGGACCTTGCCACCGAACATCGCCACGCGGAATGGCACCTCGACATGCGCCTCGAGGTTTTCCGCGACCGGTTCCTCCCGCCGTCCACGCCCAAAAATCGAGGAGAAGATGTCGCCGAGGCCACCCAGATCGCCGAACTCGAAGTTCTCCATCCCCGGCTGAGCCTGCCCACCCATCCCGCTGCCCCGCTGCCCCCCTGCCCTGCCGCCACGCATTGGTTCGAATGCCCCCAGCCGACGCATCTGATCATACTTCTTCCGCTTCTCAGCGTCGGAAAGCACGGAGTGCGCTTCGGATATCTCCTTGAAGCGCTCGGCGGCCGCGGGATTGTTGGGATTGGCGTCAGGGTGGTGCTGCTTGGCGAGCCTGCGATAGGACTTCTTGATCTCGGCTGTCGTCGCCGAGTCGGGGACCCCCAGGACCTGGTAGAAGTCCTTCTGCGCCACCTAGGCCTGCCCCGGATCGGAATAGACCTGCACGCGGGCCGGGCGGAGGAGGGTGCCCTTGAAACGGTAGCCCACCTGGAAGGTGCGGCAGACGGTATGATCCTGTTCCGGCTCGGTCGGCGGGGTCGTCGCGACCGCCTCGTGCAATTCCGGATCGAAGGGGAGCCCCACGGGGTCCACCCGCTCCAGCCCCACGAGCTCCAGCTCCTTCCAGAGCTTCCGGGCCAGCAGTTCCATCCCCTGATACAGCGACTCCACCGTCATCGCCTCGGGGTCACCCGAGAGGAGCCGGTCGATGTCGTCGAGTTCGTCGAGCAGTCGGCCAACGAACGCGCCCTGGGCGCGGGAGGTCAGCTCCTCGCGTTCTTTCAGGGTCCGCTTCCGGAAGTTGTCGTACTCGGCGGCCAGCCTGGCGAACCGGTCCTTCAGCCCGTCATTCTCGGCCTCGAGACGCCGGATTGCCTCGATCGAGGGTTCGAGGGGAACTCCCCCCACACCGGCGGTCTCAAGCGGTTTCGTGCTCCCTGGCTCGGCGTCCTCGAAGACTTCAGGAACGTCGTCCAGTCCGTTTTCGCTGCTCGTCACTTTGGGATCCGTTGGAGTGTCCATAGAGGAAAGCTAATAGCAACCGGCGTGCCTCGGAGGTGGGTCAATCTGGCAGGTTTTTCAGGCGCCGCCAGAGCCCGAAGAGCGCCTGCTGGGTGGCACGCCCCCGAACCTCGTCACGGGTGCCCACCAGCTTGGCACGCGTCACTTCCACGGCGCCAGGGAGGGCGAACCCGAACCAGACCGTACCCACCGGCTTCTCCTCGGAGCCCCCCTCGGGGCCGGCGATTCCGGTGATCGACACCGCCACATCGGCACCCAGCGCTCGCGCCGCGCCAGTGGCCATCTCGCGCGCCACGGGCTCGCTCACGGCCCCGTGCGCACGCAGGAGCTCTGTCGGTACCCCCAGGAGCCGATGCTTCGTCTCGTCGGCATATGCGATGATTCCGCCGAGGAATTGGCTCGAACTCCCGGGCACGGCCGTCAACCTGCCGCCGAGAAGGCCGCCGGTACACGACTCCGCCACCACGATGGTCAGCTTGCGGCGTCGCAGCTCGGCGAGCACGAGAGCCGCGAGGTCGTCCCTCTCCCGGCCATAGGCGTGATCACCGGCCCGATCGGCCACGAGTGCCGCGGCAGCCTCCAGACGACGGTCGGCCTCGTCCGCCGGGAGGTTCCACGCGGTGACCCGCAGGTCAACGCTGCCGAGCCCGGGGAGATAGGCGAGCGAAAGCGGCGCGATGGCCTCATCGATCGCACCCATGCGCTCCGCGAGCGTTGATTCGGGGATTCCTGTCGTCCGCACGGTCACCGACCGGATGACGCCCCCGCCCTTCCCTCGTTCCGCCAGGCGGGGCGCGACGAAGGCGGCGAGGAGATTCCGCATTTCCACCGGGACACCGGGCAGCATGATCACCAGTCCCGGCTGCCCTTCGAGCCAGAGCCCCGGCGCCGTGCCCCATCGATTCGGCAGGACATCGGCCCCGGCCGGGACTTCCGCCTGCCCCCGGTTGTTGGCGGTCGGGACCCGGCCGAATCGCGCGAAACGTGCCTCCAGGTCCGTCCAGACGGCGGCATCGAACACGAGACGCGATCCGAAGAGGCCGGCGACGGCGGACTTGGTGATGTCGTCGGCTGTCGGCCCGAGCCCGCCGGTGGTAATGACGGCCCCCGTGCGCTTCAGCGCCGTGGACACGGCATCACGAATGGCTGCCACGTCGTCGGAGACCGCCGTCCGCCGGACCACGCGCACACCGGCGTCGGCGAGCGTGCGCCCGATTTCCGCGCCGTTGGTGTCCACGGTGAAGCCGAGGAGCAGCTCGGTGCCGATGGTCACGAGTTCAATGTTCATCGTGGGGCGAACGGACTACTTGGGCTGTTGGGAGAACAGCGCCCGGTAGCGATACAGGTAGACGACGAAGGAATAGACCGTCAGCGTCACCGCCAGCAGGAGGGCGATCGCCACGAAACCGCCGTGGAAGCGGCTCCACCAGGCGAAGAACGGCGTATGCTCCCAACCGAGCGGGCGCCCGGCGTCGCGGAAGGCGAACCAGAGGAAGATCCCGCCGATGAAAATGCTCTGGAAGGCTGTCTTGAGCTTCCCCGCGCCGCCGGCGGAGATGATGACCCCCCGACGTTTGCCCCACCAGCGCAGCACGGTCATCGCGAATTCGCGCCCGAGCATCAGCACGCAGACCCAGAGCGGAATGCTCCCCCAGACCGGGATGTCGTAGAGGTCGTGCCGGGTGCGGGAGATCCAGTAGATCGGAATGAGGCTGGCGAGGAGGAGGAGCTTGTCGGCGAGCGGATCGAGGAGCTTGCCCAGATCGGTGATCTGGTTCCGGCTGCGGGCGAGGTATCCGTCGAGAATATCGGTGAGCGCGACGACGACGAAGACGAGGAAAGCGACGAACTTCGGCCAGTACCCTTCGATGAACGGCAGGAGTGCCACCACCGGCGTCATCGAAATCCGGATGAGGGTGACGATATTGGGCAGGTTCCACATCTGCCCCGTCCTCTAGCCTAAGGTCTTGAGCACGAGCTTGCTGACCGCCTTCAGCGTGTCGAACACCCCTTCGCCGTTGACCGCGACCGCCTCGAAGTACGACGCGCGTTCGATCCACTCGCCATCCTGGGTCCGGCCGATGAGGAACTCGCCCTCATGGTAGGGATCCGCCTGCGGGCGCTGGCGTACGGGATCCTCAATGGGCCACCCGGGATTGAGCGCCGCCTGCAGGTCGAGGATGGAGGCGGCGTTCGGCAAGTCGCGCTTGTTGTACTGGATGATGAACGGGATGCGCGTCAGGTCGTAGCCGTGCTCGGCCATGTTGTCGTACAGGTTCTGCATGGCTTCGATGTTGGCTTCCATCCGTTCGATCTGGCTGTCGGCCACGAACACCACGCCGTCCACGCCCTTGAGGATCAGCTTGCGCGAGGCGTTGTAGTAGACCTGGCCCGGCACGGTGTAGAGGTGGAAGCGCGTCTTGAAGCCGCGGATCGTGCCGAGGTCCACCGGCAGGAAGTCGAAGAAGAGGGTGCGCTCGGTTTCCGTGGCGAGGGAGATCATCTTCCCCTTCGCCCCCGGCGCGACCTTGTTGTAGACATGCTCCAGGTTGGTCGTCTTGCCCCCGAGGCCGGGGCCGTAGTAGACCAGCTTGCAGTTGATTTCGCGGGACGCGTAGTTGATCATCGACATGCGCGCGTGCCTTCTATTCGCCGAAGAGTTTGTCGATCTCGTCCTCGGCATCGCCGAGGAAGTCCTGCTCGACCCGCGGCGCCACGCCGCCGTCCCGCGCGAACATTTCCGTGAAGACCTGCGAGAGGTCTCCCACCGTCCCGCGGACCCGCAACTTGACCAGGCCGAGCGTCGTGCGGGTATCGAACAAGACCACAAGAATGACCCGCCGCGCAATGTCGGCGAGGTACATCGAGGCCGTCTCTCCCTGGTGGAAGAGACTGCCGAATTCCGGCTCGCCGATGAGGCGGGCGAGCTGGTCGTTGGCGCTGAAGTCCGCCGCCGCGAGCGAGGCGAAGGTGGTCGGGTCAAATTCGGGCGGTTCGCCCGCCGTGGCCACCATCTGGCCGGTGCGATCCACCAGCAGCGCGGTCCGCGCGTTCGATTCGCGCAGGAACGCGTTCAGCATGACCACGATCTTGTCGTGATCCGCTTCCGCGAGTGACCAACTGGACGCACCGGACATGCAGGCTTCCTATCCGAGGGAGACTTCGAGCCGCCGCAGCAGTACGCCCGCGCGCCTCCGGAGGCCGGGATCGGATTCCCAGGCCAGGTAGTCGCGAAGGACGCGTGCCGCCTCCAGCGAGCGTTCCCCCGCGAGGTAGGCGAGAGCATCCGAGCGCCGGCTTTCAACCGGGCTGAAGAGATCGGCCCGGTGCCGATCGAGCCGGCGCTGCGCCACTCCCCAGCCGACCACCAGCCCGGCGAGGGCCCCGCCAACGAGGAGGAGGGCTCGTCCGCTCATCCCCCGACGTCCTGCCGCGCCAGGAGCGCGTGGGCCAGCGTGACGCCGTCGACGTATTCGAGATCGCCCCCCATCGGGAGGCCGCGCGCGAGCCGAGTGACGCGGAGTCCTTCGCTCGCAAGCACCTGGTGGAGGTAGGTCGCGGTCACCTCACCCTCCATCGACGGGTTGGTGGCGAGGATCACCTCGCGGACCCCACCGCCCCGCACGCGCTCCAGCAGGCTGTCGATCCGCAACGCCTCCGGCCCGATGCCATCGAGGGGAGAGAGTCGTCCGCCAAGTACGTGATATCGCCCGCGAAACTCCGTGGAGCGCTCCACCGCCTGGACCGACGCCGCTTCCTCGACCACACAGATCAGGCCGGCGTCTCGGCGATTGTCGCGGCAGAACTCGCAGCGTTCTTCCTCCGCCACATAGCCACACTCGGCGCAGGCGCGCACGGTGGTCGCCACGGTGTCGAGTGCGCGGGCCAGGCGGACAGACTCTTCCGGCCCCTGCTGCAACAGGTGAAAGGTCAGCCGCTGCGCCGTCTTCCGCCCGATGCCCGGGAGGCGCGCCAGTTCGGTGACCAGCGCCTCGATGGCCCGCACCGACTAGAGCCCCAACCCGGCAGGACCGGGCTGCACCTTTCGCATTTCTGTCTGGGCCATTTCGGCGGCCTGCCGCTGCGCCTCGGCGACCGCACTCATGACCAGGTCGGCAAGGAGCTCGGCGTCGCGGCCTTCGAACGCCTCGGGATCAATCGCGATGCCGCGGATCCGTCCCTGGCCGTCGACCGTCGCGCGCACCAGCCCGGCGCCCGCAGTGGCCTCGACGGAGCGGCCGGCGAGTTCGACTTGAAGTTGCTGCAACCGGCCCTGTACCTGCTGGCCGAGTTGAAAGAGCTGCTGAAGGTCTGCCATTTCACACCTAAGTCACTGTGACAGTGCAAAGTACGGGTGCCCCCACCCCGGGGGCAACCCGGATTTCTAGTCGAGCACCTCGAGGTCCAGGACGGTCGCCGCCACGTCGAGTGACGGGTCGTTCTTGCGGACCTTGGTGAGCCGCTCAGTGCGCACCGCTTCCTCCGTCAAACGCTCCGGCCGAGCGGCGCTGACCGCCGGTGTCACCTCGACGCGAACCGGCGTGCCGACAATCTCCGAGATGATCGTATCGAGCGCACCCGACTGCCGTTCGAGCGCCTCGCGGTACATCGGATTCTCCTCGGTGAGATCGAGCCGCACCGTCTTCCCCTCGATCCGCACCGGCGTACAGACGGCCAGCGCCGCGCCGAGGAAGGAGCCCTGCTCGCGCCCGCTGGAAACGACCTGCTCCCATGCCGCGATCAGCGAGTCGAGATCAAGCCCCACTCCCTGCACAGGAACACTGGACCCCCGCGTGCGCGGGGGTGACGAGTCGGCGGCGGAGGGCCGAAGCACCGGCTTCGCTGGGGTATCACTGGACCCCGGCTTTCGCCGGGGTGACGCCGGTGCGGCTGCCGCCGCGCGGGGCGGCCGCGGGGCCGCGGGGCTGGCAGGCGGCGCTCCGGAGAGCACCGACGCGAGGTCGATCGTCCGGTCCATCATCGTCCAGCGGAGCAGCAGCGTTTCCACCGCGAGCCGCGCGTTGCCGCTGCGGCGGACGGCGTTCTCGCTCTCGGCGAGGAGCCGGAGCATCCGCAGCACGTCTCCCTCGGTCAATTGCTCCCTGTACTCCTCGAGCGCGGCGCGGAGCGACTCGGTGATTTCTTCGGGATCAACGCCGACCTGCAGCATCATCAGCGCGCGGAGCATTTCACCGGTGCCATTCAGGAACTCGGCGAGATCGGCGCCGGCGTCGAGGAGGCGCGCCACCAGGGGGAAGACGCCGGCGGGGTCACGCGCGGTGACGACCTTCAGCACCTCGGCATACTGTTCGTCGCCGACGAGGCCGAGAACTTCACGCACGCGCTCGGCGGTGACGGCGCCCTCCCCGAAGGAGAGGCACTGGTCGAGGACCGAGAGGGCATCGCGCATCCCGCCATCGGCGTGGCGGGCGATGAGCGTCAGCGCATCGTCGTCGGCGGCGAGCTTCTCTTCGGCGAGGACCTGGGAGAGGCGGGTGCGGATGGCCGCGGGGCCGATGCGACGGAAGTCGAAGCGCTGCAGCCGCGAGAGCACGGGGGCGGCGGTATTGAAGATCTTGGCCGGCTCGGTGGTGGCGAAGACGAACACGACGCCCGGGGGCGGCTCCTCGAGGATCTTGAGGAGTGCGTTCCACGCCTCGCGGGTGAGCATGTGCGCCTCGTCCACGATGTAGACCTTGTGGTGCCCCTCCTGGGAGGCGGCGTACATGGCGCGTTCGCGGAGCTCACGGGCGTCATCCACCCCGCGGTTGCTGGCGGCATCGATTTCGACGACGTCCAGATTGGCGGAGCCGTTCCAGATGCGGAGGCAGTTCTCGCACTCGCCGCATGGTTCCCCGGCGGGAGTGACGGTCTCGCGGCGCTCGCAGTTGAGCGCCATGGCGAGAATGCGCGCGGCGGTGGTCTTCCCGACGCCGCGCGGGCCGGTCAACAGGTAGCCGTGCCCCAGCCGCCCACTGGCGATGGCGCCGCGGAGGGCGGCGGCGACGTGGTCCTGGACCAGGAGATCGGCGAAGCGCCGTGGGCGGTACCGGCGTGCGAGAGCGATGGCCATGGCGATACGACCTGCGGAAGGACGGGAGAGGAAGAAAAGTTGCCCCAGGCGACCCGAAGCGACACCAGACATCGCTTAGCGCTGCTACCGGCAAGGTCCTGACGCGGTTCGCGCGCTGACGCCCTCCGGACCTGGGGCGAGGGGAATATAGCGGGGCCTGACGGCGGTGGGGAAGCGGGAACGCGGGGAAGCGGGGCTCAAGCAGGCCAAGCCCTCGCAGAATGCGTTGGCGGCGGAGCCGCCGGCGGGGAAGCGGAGACGCGTGGAAGGACAGCGTGGCCCTCTGGTCACCCACGATGGCCTGACGGGATCGGAGGGACTTCCCCGCTGCCCCGCTGCCCCGCCTTGTCGGCGTATGCCGACAATTGCGCGCCGACCGGGTAAAGTGTTATAATTGCTTCCGCATCAACGGGTTACCGATTCCAACGGAAAGCGTTTCAATCCGGAGTCTAATGTCAAAGATTTTGACAGGTGACCCTGTTTGTCTATCTCCAAGTCCTGAAGGGACTTGGCCCCCATAATCACCCATATTCGTGACATTTTTTGGCGCCCTACGGGAGTCGCGCTGAAATCGGCACGCCCCTTGCCTTCCAACGGGCCGCAAGATTGTCCCGGGATTGGGACGTCAATGTTCGCGCTGTCGTTTCGAGCTGTCCCGTTGGGTAGTCCAACGCAAGTCCACTCCACAAAGGACCAGCATACCATGAACACCGCCTCCAAGCTGTCCCTCACCGTCGTGGCGCTCCTCGCCCTCGGAGCCACCGCGGCCCAGGCGCAGGGCGTGAGCAACACCATCGTTGCCACCGCCAATGTTCAGACCCCGTTGACCGTCACCGGGACCACCACCCTCGACTTCGGGAATGTCTTCCCGGGCGTCGCGAAGACGATCGCGCCGACCGCCGGGACGGCCGGCAAGTTCACGGTCGGTGGCCAGGCCAGCGCTCAGGTGAACATGATCGTTGCAGCGCCGACCGACCTGGTTGGCCCGGGCGGAGACGCATGCTCGCCATCGGCACCTGGCTCGGCGGCTATGACACCGACAACACGCAGGCCAGCCAGACCGGCGTTGACGCTGGCCGGCACCACCGACAACCTCGACGGCACGACCGGCGCGCTCTATGTCTGGCTCGGCGCCACCGTGAGCCCGACGGCCGGGCAGGTGGCCGGAACGTACAACGCGAACGTCCAGTTGACCGTAGCCTACACCGGGCTCTAGAGGGACACCGTGAGGCGGTGATGCCGGCGGCGTGGGCCTTGCGGCCCGCGTCGCCGGTGCGCCCTTCCGGACCCATGCAACCTGGACTGATTCGATTTGCTGCGGTGGCCGCCGTGGCGGCCATGCTTGGGGCGACCCCGCTACTCGGGCAGGGCACCCCGATCCGGGTGACGGCGGTTCAGAACCTGACCTTCGGCAACCTGATCCCCGGCATCCCGGTGCACATCCTCCGCACCGACCCGGTCGGCAGCGGCCGACTGGATGTCCGGGCGCACCCGAGGGAGCTCGTGCAGCTCCAGTTCACCCTGCCGACCTCGATGACCGGGCCGGCGGGCGCGTCGCTGAATCTCACGTTCGGAGCGTCAGATGGCGGGTTCTCCAGCGAGGAGTCCATTTCGACCCAGGTCGGATTCGACCCGCGGAGCGCCACCATTCAGGCGCTCTCCAAGAATGGTCGTGGAAGTGTCTTTCTCGGCGGCACCGCGAGTCCCAGCCCCACGCAGCGGGCCGGCGCCTACGCCGCGACCATCACACTGACCGTGAGTTACCCTGGCACGTGACGACCGTTGAGCCGCTGGTTCCCCGCCCTGCTGATCGCTTTCCCGTGCGCCGTCCAGGCGCAGGGGGTGATCGTGGCGCCCCATGGGGTGTACATCAACCACGCGACGCGCGCCGGCTCGATTTCCCTCTATAATCCCGGCTCTGACCCAGTCGAAGTCAGCATCTCCTTTGGCTTCGGGTACCCAACGACCGACTCGGCCGGCACCGTCTCCATCGAACTGGCGGACTCCGCGCCTGCCGGCGAGCCCTCCGCCGCCAATTGGATTCAGGCCTTCCCCCGCCGCGTGACGGTCGGGGCGCAGGAACGCCAGACGGTGCGCCTGCTCGCCTCTCCGCCGCAGGGACTCCCCGACGGAGAGTACTGGGCCCGACTGATCGTCAGCGCCAAGGGAGGAACGATTCCGGTCGCCGGCGTCACTGATACGAGCGCCGTCAAGGTGGGCCTCAGCCTCGAGGTGCGCACCGTCATTTCGGTGTCATATCGGAAGGGCGCGCTCACGACGGGACTGTCGCTCGGCCCGCTGCGCGCATCGTACGCCACCGACACGGTCTCCGTGCGTGCGCCGATGACGCGGACCGGCACCGCCGCCTACCTCGGCACCATCACTGCGACCGTGATGGATGCCCGCGGTGATGTCCAGGGACAGGATGAGATGGCGCTGGCCGTGTACTACGGCATGGACCCCAGAATCGTCGTGCCAGTCGGTGCCCTCCCGCCCGGCAGCTACAAGGTGCGTGTCGAGGTCACCACGGTACGCTCGGATCTCCCGGCACGGGCCGCCCTTCCTGCGCCGCCGGTGCGTGATTCCGTGATGGTGGTGGTCCCATGAGAGCGCTCCTCCTCGCCCTCTGCACGGCGCTGGTGCCGCTCTCCCTGCGGGCCCAGACCATCGCCACGACCACGCAGATCTCGGCGGTCGTGATCGGCGGCTCCATCTCGTTCACGAACCTGCAGAGTCTCGACTTCGGCACCGTCACGCGTGGCGTACCAAAGACCGTCCTGCGCAATACTGCGTCGGCCGGCAAGGTGCGGGTGACCGGAAGTTCCAACGCCTTCGTGCAGATTCGGTTCACCCTGCCGACGCAATTGCCGAACACCCAGGCCCTCCCGGGGGTCAACATGCCGATCAGTTTCTCCGCCACCTCCGCGGGATGGAACCGCGATACGGACAGCCCGACCGGCGGCACCGCCTTTGACCCGGCCGTCGGCGTAAACAATGCCCGCTTCGGCCCGCCGCCACGACCCTACCTATGGGTGTATCTTGGCGGGACCGTGAATCCATCACCCACTCAGGCGCCAGGTGTCTACCAGGGATCGATTATCTTGACCATCACGTACCTGTAGCGCATGCTTGTCGGCCTTCTGGCCAAGCTGGTCGCCCTCGTCCTGCTCGTCCTCGCCGCCGTCGGAGTGTTCGTCGGCGGTCAAGAATTTGTGTCCCTGCTCGACAAGAGTGCCGGCCCCGCACCACCGGTTGCGGTGCGCACCGTGACGACTCCGCCTCCCTCCGTCGTACCGACTCCCACACCTGACATCAGGACACCGCGCCGCGGTGGTGGAGATATCGCGACGATTCGGGAGCCCGGCGGGCCACCCGGGACAGCATCCCCCCAGCCCCGTCCCGCGCGTGGTGCCCTTCGTCCAGTGGCTGCCTCGCGGACGCCACCCCCGGCGCCGGTCACTCCACCGCGGCAGGGCGCTCACGGCGCCCCCGACCCAGGCCACCGCAGTCGCGACGCAGCCCCCGAAGACGACGCCCGCCCCGACGCCAGTTCCAACACCCGCACCAACCCCAGATCCGACTCCAATCAGCACCACCCCCGCGCTCCCGCCCAGCGATGCACCGCCAGCCTCAACCGTCCTGGCAACCCCGCTCGACAGTCTCCCGACCGGTGTCGAGGCGGTGCTGATCGATCTGCAGCTCGGGCGCCTGGTCAGCCGCACGGTCGTGGCGTATCGTGACGGCGACGAGGCACTCGTGCCGGTCGGCGCGTTCTTCGACCTGGCGGAGATCCGGTTCACCCGCCCCGCCACAGACGTCATTGCGGCACGCCTCGAACCGAGCGGCGAGAATCTGCGGGTGGCGGCGGGAGTGGACTCCCTGGTCCGCGGCGAGGAGGTCGTGCCGGTGGAAACCCGGCAGCTCCTCTTCATGGACGGCGAACTCTTCCTGGCCACCGACCGGCTCGGCGCCCTCTTCAACCTGAACTTCGACATCAGTTGGCCCGACCTGACCGTGACGGTCCTCAACCCCGATTCCCTGCCGGCCGCACAGCGCATCCGGCGCGACCAGATGCGGATGCTCCTCGCCGAGCGCGGTCGCGCACGGCCGGACACCATCATGGGGGGCGCGCACACCAAGTGGGACGGGCTGGTCCTCGACTACAACCTGGCCTTCCCGATTTCCGACAACCTGGTCGGCGGTTCGGCGTACCAGTTCAGCATGGGTGGCCAGGCAGCTGGCGGAGCGCTGCAGGTCGGCATACGAAGCCTTGGGTCGGTGGAGTCGGGCGCCACGGAATTCGCCGCGACCTGGCGCGGAGTGTGGATTGACAACAAGTACGTGAAACAGTTGTCGCTCGGCACCGCGACGCTAACCGGACCACGCTACACCGGGATCCGGGGCGTCTCGGTCACGAACTCGCCCTACATCCGTCCCAGCTATGTCGGCCAACTCGACTACTACGGCCGCCTCGAACCGGGCTGGGAGCTGGAGGCGTACTCCGGCGCCCAGCTTGTCGCGTTCGACTCGATCAGCCCGGGCGGCGACTACTCGATTACCCTGCCCGTAGGCTATGGCGAGAACCCGGTCGATTTCGTAGCGTATGGCCCGTACGGCCAGGTGCGCCGCTTCAACCAGACCTATCGCGTCGTGAGCCAGCAGCTGCCCTACAGGCAATTCGAGTACGGTGTCGCGGCCGGCGCGTGCATTTCCGCCCTGTGCGACGGGGCCCTGAACGCCGATGTCCACTACGGACTCTCCCGCCGGGTCACCGTTCGGGGCGGCGTCGAGGGGTACTCACGCGACAGCCTTTCCGACGTGGTCCATCCCTACGCCCTCGCGACGGGACTGGTCGGGAATGCGCTGACCCTCGAGGGCGAGGTCGTGGGTAATGGGTGGGTGCGCGGCGCGGCACGCGTCGAGCCCTCGTTGAATCTCCGGCTCGCCGCAGGCTACTCCGTCTTCGACCAGAGCGTGGAGCGATCGGTGATTGCCCCGATGGGGCGACGGAGCCAGTGGCTCTTCGACGCATTCCTGCGGCCGGTGCCGTCGTTGTCGTCGCTCTATATCCAGGCGATGGCGGAAATCGACGGCGGCGTCGATTTCGACATGAGCCGGGGTCGGGTGCAGGCGTCGGTGCAGGCCGATGGCGTGCGCCTCTACCCGTACGTGCGGTTCGAGCGGATGGCCCCGAAGATCGGCGATGCCTCGACGTCGGAATACGCCGGGCTCTCCGCCTACACGACGACTCGCCCCTCATGGGGACCGGTCCTCGGCAATCTCTGGTTCCGGGGGGATCTTGAAGCGGGAGGCGGCGAGGGAATGAACCTGGCGGCGCTGTCCATTGCCAAGAGCTTCGGCCCCGCACTGCGCGTCGAGGTCGGCGCGGGATGGCATCGCAACATTCCCGGCACGACGTTCAAGCTGTCGCTCGTGTCGTATCTCCCGACCCTCCAGGCCACCACCACCGCGATCGCGCCGACGGAGGGGGGAGGCGGCGTCCTCCAAACGGTGCAGGGCACGGTGGTGTACGACCGCAACCAGGGGCGCGTCACCGCGAACCCCAATCCCGGCATCCAGCGCTCCGGCGTGTCGGGCACGGTATTCATTGACGAAAATGCCAACGGGACGCGCGATCCCGGTGAGCCGGGCGCGGGCGATATACGCGTCACCGTTGGATCCTACACTTCCAAGACTGACAGCCTCGGCCAGTACCACGTCTGGGACGTCCCGGCCTTCGAGCCGGTCCTCGTCCAGATCGACACGACGTCGCTCGACAACCCGCTCTACGTCCCGGCATTCACGACGGCGAGCCTCCAGCCCCCACCGAATGCCTACCGCCCCCTGGACCTCCCGCTGGTGACGGGTGCGGTCCTCGAAGGTCGGGTCGTGCAGGATGGGGCACCGGTGCCCGGCATCACGCTCGTGCTGACCAACCAGTCGAATGGGAAGACGACGTCGATCGCCACCTTCTCCGACGGCAGCTTCTATGTGCTGGGAGTCAAGCCGGGCCAGTACACACTCGAGGTGGACGCGCGCGATCTTGTCGCGCGCGGTCTGACCGGCACGACGCTGCACGTCACGGCGCAACCGGACGCGCCGGACCAGTTGAGCAATCTGGTGGTGGAAGTGCGGGCCGTGCCGAGCGCGCCTAAGTCAGAATCGCGCGCTGCTGCTGTTGCATCGTCCGGAGCTGCCAGGTCTCTGCGACGATCCCGCCAAGCAGGAAGACCAGCGCCGTATACCAGACCCAGAGCACGGTGAGAATGATGGCGGTGAGATGAAAGTCCACCGTCACCGTCTCGACCATCGCCACTCTCCCCACATACATCGCGAAGAGCCGCTTGGCTACATCGAACGCGACGGCGCCGAAGGCGGATGCGACCAGCGCGGCTTGAGTGTCGATGCGCCGCACCGAGGCATACTTGTAGAGGAGGAAGAAGAGGGTGAAGGTGAGTGACAGCCCAAGCACCTCGGGAATCCACACCCCGAAGGAGGAGAAGAAGAACCCCACGACCGGTGATTCCACCTCCCCGTAGGCGCGGGCGATGCGGATCATGGCGGAGACTGCCGTCGTCGCCAGGAAGACGCCGAGGGTGAGCATGACCATCCCGACATCACGCAGCTTGCTCAGGAGGTAGCCCACGAGGAAGTGCCGCCGCGTGGGCGGGCGGACGCTGACATCGTACATCTGGTTGAGGGCGGTGCGGATGCTGGCGAAGAGACGGGTGCTGAACCAGAGAAAGGCCGGGACCGCATAGAGCGACAGGCGGCTGCCGTACTCCGCCACCCGGCCCAGGATCTCCTCGAGGAGGAAGAACGGGTCGCTCCCGGCGGTGGTGTCGTGCCTCGGGAGGAACGCCTCGAAGAAACGGGGAAGGTCAATGGCGTCGGAACCGGCCCAGGGCTGGGCGAGTTCTGTGAGGCCGACCAGCAGGAGCAGGACAAACGGAATGCCGGCGAGGAGCGCGTCGAAGGTCAGCGCGCTCGCCAGGAACGGAACGTGGTTTTCGTCGGCCGCCTGCAGCGTGCGGCGAAGGAAGCCGCGGAAGGAGCTGTGCCAGCCGCGGATTCGTTGCCGGTTCAGATGACCGGTTCCTCGTCGTCCGCCATCGCGGCGGCCCGGCGGCGCGTGCGCGCATCCGCCAGTCGCCGCTCCAACTCCTCGCGCGCGGAACTCCCGGCGCCCCGAACGGCGTCACGGGCGTCGGTGGCGCGTTCGCGCACGTCCTCCACGCGATCGCGCACGGCCTCCCGGACCTGATCCGCCTTGTCGCGCACCCGGTCCTTCCCCTCCTCGAAGCGCTCCCCGAGCTCGTCGAGTCCGTCTTCCGCCAGGTCGCGCAGGTCGCGCGCCTTACGCCGGATGATCCGCCGGGTGTGTTCGCCGCTGTGCGGCGCGAACAGGAGCGCGAGCACGCCACCCATCGCCGCGCCGGCCAGGAACCACCTGACGCCAGATCCGCTATCGTCTCTCACGTATACGATTTCTTCGTCCTCATGTCGTGCCATGTCATTCTCCTGCGTCGGGGTCATCCTCGGCGGAGACCGATACTTTCTCCAGCGAGGCGTGATGCTGTACCGGCGCGTGTATGAACCGGTCCACCAGCGTGTCGGTACCGTTCACGTTCAGCTGCTCGAAGAGAAACAGGAAAGTGCGCTCCAGGTCGGCGGCGATCGCGTCGCGCACGTCCTGCGGCAGTGACCAGCACTCCTCCTTGAACGGACCGATCGCCTTCTTGCGTGCCTTGTAGTAGAACTGCTCCTCCGAATCCTCCGCCTTGCGGTCACCCTGCGCGTTCGCGTCCACCCAGGCGTACATCCGGGCGCGCAAGTCCGCCGGCAGATTCGGGTGATCAAAGACGATGTTCTGGAAATTGGTGGCAAGGTGAATCTCGCACGCCTCCACCCTCGGGAAGTTCCCGAAGGCGTTGCTCGGCAGGGTGCTCGCGCCGTGCTGCACCGCCCCGGCCGTTCCATAGTCCTGCCGTGCCGCGCGGCTCAGCGCCGCGAGCGCCTCCAGGTCGAGCTTGACCTCCGCAATCGTGCCGTCCGGAAGGACCACGCCACCATGCGAGGTCCCGGTCTGCACGGAGATCTTGCTCAGTCCCTCCTTGACGCCGAGGCTGTCCAGGGTGGCCCGGCAACCGCGCATGAAGGCATGCAGCTCCTCCACCGTGCTGTTCTTGTGGCCGACCTCCCCGATCTCACCGCCGACCGACACGGTGATCCCCTCCGGCTCCCGCTCCCGGATGAACGCGGTGATCTCGGCGCACCGCTCGAAGTTGTCGCGCTGCTGTTCCTCGAGCGTGGGCCGGGAGAGATCCACCAGCGTCGAGGTATCCACGTCGATGTTGTAGAAGCCGGCCGCGACCTCCTCCGCGATGAGCTTCTTGACCTCGCCCACCTCCCCGTCGGGATCGGCGGCGTACTTCTTGGCGTTCACCTGGCAGTGGTCACCCTGGATGAACAACGGCAGGGTGTAGCCCTCACGCAGCGCCGCGCCGATCATGACCGCCACATATTCGTCGGGGCGCTGGGCGGTGTAGGCGATCTCGCTCCGGGCGATCTCGAGGATGATCGCTCCCGCCTTCCCCGCCTGCGCGGCCCGGAAGACGGCCCGGGCGGTGTCGTAGGCGAGCATCCGCACGTTGATCGCCGGAACGGTGAATCCGCCGCACTCCCCTGCCCCTCGCGCCAGGTAGAGGTCGTTGATGGAGGCGGGGCGCGCCCCGGTGGCCTGCCCGAGCTCCCAGAGCAGCCACCGCGCCGCCTCGCGCTCCGGCTCGTCACCGAAGACCGCCTGGCGGACAAGGGTATCCGTTGCGGGGCCACGGAGCGCGGCCGGCTTCGAAAGCCGCACGCCGCCGGGCCCCCGGGTTACCGCGCCACCGAAGAGCTGGATGGCCTGTTCAACATGGTCAGTCACGAATGTCGTCCTCGTTGGTGGGGACAGGGGCTGATGGCAAAATCTAGACCGCCCAGCGCCTCAGCGCCAAACTGACTCAAGCCGTGTCCGCCTCGAGATCATCAGGCGGAGCCGGGGCCTCGAAGCCCACGCGCCCGAGCGCCCCGAACGTCAGCCGCTTGCCGAGTTCCACACCAGGCTGGTCGAAGGGATTGACCCCATACCAGCAGCCGGCATAGCCGGTGGCAAGCTGGAAAAACATCAACAACTCCCCGACCGACTGCGGGGAGAGGTCCGGGAGCGCGATCGTCGCGTTCATCCGGCCCATCCGGGTGAGGGCCGCCGAGGTCGCTTCGTACTCGGCCTGCAACAGGCCGCCCAGCGTACGCCCACCGAGGCAGGCCACCTCCTCGGGCATCCCTTCGAGTTCCGGAATCACCACGTCTTCGCCGGGGTCAGCGACCGTCACGAAGGTGATGACCTTGTCGAAGGGCCCCTCCATGAAGAGCTGCACCTGTGAGTGCTGGTCCGTGGCCCCGACCGACGCGATGGGCGTCGGCCCCGCGTGCACCACCTGTCCCTCCCGATCGAGCCGCTTGCCGAGGCTCTCCGCCCAGAGCTGGCGCAGCCATTCCGCGACATCGCGCAGCCGGTCACTGTAGGGCATCAGGACATGGAGACGGGCACCCAGTTGCGCGTCCGCCGCCCAATGAAGCCCTGCGTAGAGTGCCGCCGGATTCGTCAGGAGATCTCCCGCTTCCGCCTTGGCCACCGCACGCGCGGCACCCTCCACAAGGGCGGCGATATCGATTCCCACGAGCGCCGCGGGCAGCAACCCGACCGGCGAGAGCACGCTGAATCGCCCGCCGACATCCGGCGGGACTTCGAGCGTGGCGATTCCCTCCTTCGTGGCGAGCGCCCGCAGGGCCCCCTTCTCGGGGTCGGTGGTAAAGACCAGGTGTCGGCTGGCCGCCCCGCCGAGCGCGTCGTCGAGCCATTTGCGCACCACGAGATACTGCGCCAGTGTCTCGGCGGTCCCGCCTGACTTGCTGATCACATTCACCAGGACGCGCCGTGGGTCGATTCGCCGCAGCGCCGCGGCCACCGACGTGGGATCGACGTTGTCGAGCAGGGTCAGCCGGGGGAAGAAGTCGCGCGCCTCATCGTCGAGTTCGTTCCAGGCCGGCGGCCGAAGCGCGGAGAGGAGGGCGCGGGTCCCGAGCGCGGAACCGCCGATGCCGAGCACGAGCACATGGTCGTGCGCCTGCCCCAGCCCCTCCGCGAACGCGGCAATCTGGCGGACCGTCTTCTCCTGGCGGGCGAGCGCGTAGAACCCGTACTCCCCCTGCTCCCGCCGCTCCCGCACCTCGGCCTGAATGGCGCCGAACCGGCGAGCGAGCTCGTCCAGTCGACGTCGTGGCAGGCCATGCTCCCCGTCGAGGCGGTCCTGGATGATCCTGCCGTATTGCAGCTTCATGGGGATACCTCCACCGTCAGTCCGTCGTACGCCGGTGACACGCCCTGCGGGAGTCGACCCGCCAGTTCCGCGTGCCCCGTCTCGTGTGTCAAATGCGTCAGGTAGGTCCGGGCCGCACCGAGCTCGCGGGAGAGGGCGACCGCCTCGTCGATGCTGAGATGCGTCGGGTGGGGCCGCCACCAGAGGGCATTGAGCACGAGGACCTCAATGCCCTGCAGCGCCTCCCGCTCGACCGTGCCCACCTCCTTCACATCTGTCAGGTACGCCAGCTTGCCGAACCGGTAGCCGTACACCCGAAGATGGCCGTGCGGAAAGGCGAGCGGGAGAACCGGGACGCCCTCGACGGTGGTAGCCACTCCCGGCTCAAGGGGATGCGGCTCCAGGTGCGGCTTGGAGGTGCCTTCGAAGGCCGTGACACCAGGGTCGAAGATGTAGCGGTACGATGACTCGAGCTGGGCGAGCGTTTCCGGTGGCCCGTAGATCGGCAAGTGGCGCTTGCTCCGCACGGTGAAGATCCGCAGGTCGTCGATTCCCGCCGTGTGGTCGGCGTGCTCATGCGTGTAAAGCACCGCGGACACGGTGGTGATTCCCTGCCCGACCAACTGGAGCCGGAGTTCCGGAGGGCTGTCGAGGAGGAGGGTGGTGTCCCCCGACTGCAGCAGTGCACCGCTCCTCGTCCGGCGGTCGCGCGGGTCCTCGGACCGGCAGACGGCGCACCCGCAGCCGACCTGCGGCACGCCGAACGAGGTGCCGGTGCCGAGGAAGGTGAGGCGCATGCCGCTACACAGTCTCGATCTTGAGGAGGTTGGTCGTGCCCGGCATGTCGAAGGGCACGCCGGCGGTGACGACGACCCGGTCACCCACGCTCACCAGCCCCTGGTCGAGCAGGGCGGCTCGTGCCACGAGGATCATGGCATCATAGTTGGGGACCCGATCGACCAGCACCGGGGTCACGCCCCACACCAGCGCGAGGGCGCGATAGGTGTCGGGCTCGGGCGTGACCGCCACGATCGGGACCGAGGGGCGGAAAGAGGCCACCGTGCGCGCGGTGAATCCGCTCGAGGTGAAGCAGGCGATGACGCGGGCATCGAGCAGCTCCGACGCGGCACAGACGGCGACGGCAATCGCGTCCTCGGTACGGGCATCCCGCGCAGCGAACCGATCGCCAGCCCCGCCACTCCGCCGTCCAACCGCCAGGTCGAATGCAGCGCTCCGCCCCTGCCGGTGGCCTTCGACCTCGCGGGCAATCCGGTCCATCGCCTGGACCGCTTCGAGGGCATAGTCACCCACGGCCGTTTCGGCGGACAACATGACCGCGTCGGTCCCGTCGAGGATGGCGTTGGCCACATCGGACGCCTCGGCACGAGTCGGCCGGGGAGCCTTCACCATCGACTCGAGCATCTGGGTGGCGGTAATCACCGGCTTGCCGCGCAGGTTGGCCTCGCGGATGAGCCGCTTCTGCACCAGCGGCACCTCCTCGAACGGCAGCTCCACACCGAGGTCACCACGGGCCACCATGACCGCATCGGTGGCATCGAGGATCGACTCCAGGTGGAGGAGCGCCGTGTCCTTCTCGATCTTGGCC
This sequence comes from uncultured Gemmatimonadales bacterium, assembly GCA_963699825.1. Classification (GTDB taxonomy): domain Bacteria; phylum Gemmatimonadota; class Gemmatimonadetes; order Gemmatimonadales; family GWC2-71-9; genus SPDF01. The sequence goes on along the minus strand of CAVOVI010000011.1, from coordinate 63,943 downwards.
ACGAGCTGGACCCGCTTCGGGATCATGTCACGGAGCTGGGTCAGGTCGCTGGCGCGTCGGACGAAGGAGACCCCGATATAGTCGACTCCGAGCTCGACCGCCTGAGCTACTTCCTCCCGGTCCTTGTCCGTGACGGCGGGCGCGCTGACGTCCACCCCGGGGAGATTCATCCCCTTGTTGGCCCGAAGGAGTCCGCCGTACCGCACGACGCCGTCGACCCGGTCGCCGCGAACCGCGGTGACCTCGACGGACAGGAGCCCGTCATCGAGGAGGATCTTCGACCCCGGGTGCACGTCCGACGCGAGCCGGGCGTAGGTGGTGGGGATCTCGTCACCCTGCGCCCCCTCCTCGGGGGCGAAGGTCACCCTCTGGCCCAAAGTGAGCTCGCGGGGCTCCGGGAGCTGGCCGACCCGGATTCGCGGGCCGTGGAGGTCCACGAGGATGGCGATCGGGTCCTTCCGACCCTCCCGGACACGCTGCAGGTCACGGATCCACCTCCGCCGCAATTCGGGGGTCCCGTGCGAGGCGTTGACCCGGACCACGTTGACCCCGGCGTCGAGCAACTGGATCATCCGATCGGGATGGCACCAGGCTGGGCCGAGGGTGGCGACGATCTTGGTCCGGCGGATGCGCGAAATCGGCAAGAAGCGGCTCGGGGTTGGGCGGGAGTGGCACGTGCGACAGATGCTGGATTCTAACAGGGGCGGGGCAGCGGGGAAGCGGGAGGCGGGGAGGCGGGGAGGCGGGGAGGCGGGGCCGAAGGTGCGAAGGCCGTCATCCCGGCGAAAGCCGGGATCCATGTTCCGCGAATCCAAAGGACCCCGGCTTTCGCCGGGGTGACACTCGGCGTGAGGATGCGCGCCATTGTCGGGACTGGGCAAGCCCCAAACGTTTTCCACATCCGCCCGGCTGTCCGATTTCCGATCACCCACCCGGGGGGCCATCCGACGGGCCGCCAGGAGCGTGATATCCCCATTTGGGGAGGATGTTCATATATCATTTCCACGTTCCAACAGCCAGTTCGGCAGCCAGCCTGGTGGCGGGTCGGTGGCTATCCACAGCGGTGTGGAATGGGTAAACTTTCCCTCAAATTCGGCGTGGAAAGCGTGGAAAGGTGCTTTTTAGTCGTTGCAGGATAAAGCACTAGAGGTCCACTTAACTTTCCACTTTAAGTGGATCTCTTAACTTTATTATTAACATCAGTTACAGATCATGATAATATGTGGATAATAGAGAGGCGACAGTGTCGTTACCGGGGCTCGAACATGCGTATTTCCTGCATAAAACGACCCCGGGACGCCCTGGAAGGGGTGTCGCCGGGGTGGGTGCCGCTCAGCGCTGTGGACAACCGGAAATCAGTCCAGCAGCTCCAGGTCCAGCTCCTGACCCGCCTTGAGGCCGAGCTCCTTCACGATCCGGTCAGGGAGGGTCACCCCTGCCCCGCTGCTGAAGCTCCAGCCCCGGGTCTTGAACCGCCTGCCGCCGACCTTGACCGTCACCGGGACGCTCTTCCCCAATGGAAGGCTGCCAGCGGGAAGGTACACCTTGGCGTAGGTGCTGGACCCGTAGCGCTCGAGGACTACCCGTTCGTGAACGAGGGTGGACATGGCCGCTCCCAGGAGTGGAGCAGCTAACCTACCCGCCGTCCGGCCCGGCGCCAGAGGGGCCTTAGCGGGTAAAGACGATCCGGGCGTCCCCGCCCCACTCCATCGGGCCGAACATCCGGATCGGGGAGGCCTTGAGGGCTTTGGCCAGGTCGTCCTTCCCCTCCACATGAAACACCCCGGGGAGGTACCGGGTCCACTGGGGGGCAGCGGAGAGAGTGGCCGTCCACTTGATGGTCCGCTTGCCCTCGAAGACCTGGGTCGCCGACCGCTGCTCAGTGGAGGCCGTGGAATCCCGCCCGACCAGCTCGCCGGTCCAGGAGAGCACCGTCTTCCCGAAGGCCATCGAGTAGGTGTGCCGGTTCGACTCGGGGACCGGGGCGAGGGACCGCTTGAAGGTGGAGGCCGGTACGAACGCCGACTCGGTCTGTTTCCGCACCTGCCAGTCATTGGTCCAGTAATCAACGACGATCCACTGGTCGAAGCTCGGCGTCCCCCCTGAGCGCATGCCGGCGATCGCCCAGTAGGCCACCGCCTCTCGCGGCCCCATCTTCTTGGTGGGGGAATAGAGCCCGTCCCCCGAATTCATGGTCGGCGCCTCGATGACACAAACCTGGGAGGCGATGAGCGCGCTCCGTGCCGAGTCACCCTCGATCTCCCGGCCGAGCACCGGGGAGAGCGCGGTGAAGCTCCCGGCAGGGACAACCTGATACCCGGCCTCGAGCTGCTTCTCCGCCATCTCCCGGTCCATCAGGAAGTCGACGCACGTCGAAAAGGTGACGTCCCGAAACGCCCAGACGTAACCGCTCCCGTTGGCCTGCTGCGCAGGCAGGGATGTCGCCAGAGCGCCCAGGAGCCCCGCTGCGGCCAGAAGAGGTCTCGGGGTCACGACTTCCCTCTGGCTTCGGCGATCGCCTTGTAGAGGCGATCGTAGCCCTTGGGATCCGTCGCCTTGAACTGCAATTCCCGCCAGGCCACCTTCCCGTCCCTGCCGATGACATAGACCACCCGCCGCATCTGCCCCTGCGACCCCTTGGCTCCATACTTGGCCGCGATCCGCTGCTTGGGATCCGAGAGGAGCTTGAACGGCAACCCCAGGCTCTGGGCGAACCGGACATGGGTCTCCAGGCTGTCGATGCTGATCCCCACCAGCACCGTGCCGGTGAACATCAGGTCATACTGATCGGTGAAGGTCCGCATCTCGGCGGTGCAACCCGAGGTGAAGTCCTGCGGGTAGAAGGCGAGCACCACGACCTGCCCCTTCAAAGCCCCGAGTGAAAATGGGTCGTCCGCGGGACCGATGCCGTTCTTGTCGGCCCACGGCAGGGAGAAGTCGACGGCATCCATGCCGCGGTCGGGGCCGGTCACGAAGATCGCCGTCACCGCTCCCGACTCCGTGGAGGCGGAATCCTGGGCGGCAATCGGGCCGGCGGCCACAACGGCAATCAACAGCGAAAGGGAAAGTGACTTCATGGTCGGACCTCGCTGGATTTATTTGGCGGTGGCGCGGCGGAGGGCCGTCCCGAAGGACTGCTTCCCACCCACCCCGGTGTAGACGATGCGTCCCGATCGATCGATGATAACCACGTACGATGTCTCCGCCACGTCGTAGGCGCGCTGGCTTGCACCTTCGTCGTCATAGAGCACCATCCACGGAGGATTCTCCCGGGCCACCCAGGCCCGGACCGAATCGCGCGGGTCGGCGACGGTGATGTTGACGCCGATGAACTCGACCTCCGTCCCGTAGGTCGCCTTGGCGGCCCGGACGGCCGGCTCCAGCGCTGCGCAGGAGGTGCACCAGGTCGCCCAGAACTGCAGGAAGACCGGCTGCTTCCCGATCCACTGCCCCAGGTCGACGGGCTTCCCATCGAGGTCGTGGACGGCGAGCACCGGCGCCCGATCGCCGACGCCCGGGGTCTGCGCCCCGAGCGCCGTGCCCCAAACGAGCGCGACCGCGGTCACCGCCACCTGAGCCACCGCTGCCCGGCTCCGCATTCAGTGCGCGACCGGTTCGGCCGGCGCGTACCGGGTCTCGACGTACTCCTCCAGCAGCGCAAGGAACTCGGGGACGATCCGCTCCCCACTGAGCGTGACGCGCAGCTTCCCATCGACGTACACCGGCGCCCGCGGATCCTCCGCCGTGCCCGGGAGCGAAATGCCGATATCGGCGTGCTTCGACTCCCCCGGTCCGTTGACGATGCATCCCATCACCGCCACGCGCATCGACTCGACGCCGGGGCGCGCCTCGCGCCAGACAGGCATCTGGTCGCGGAGGTAGCGCTCGATGTCCTGCGCCATCGACTGGAAGAAGGTGCTGGTGGTGCGCCCGCAACCGGGGCAACTGGTCACCTGCGGCGTGAAGCTGCGGAGGTCGAGCGACTGCAGGATCTGCTGGGCCACCTGCACCTCTTCGGTGCGGTCACCACCGGGGGCCGGCGTGAGGGAGACGCGGATGGTATCGCCGATCCCCTCCTGCAGGAGGATGGACAGCCCTGCCGTGCTCGCCACGATCCCCTTGGTGCCAAGACCAGCCTCGGTCAGCCCGAGATGGAGCGGGTAGTCACCACGCGCGGCGAGCAGCCGATAGACGTCCACCAGGTCCTGGACCGCCGACACCTTGGCGGAAAGGATGATCCGGTCGTGGGCCATGCCCGTCGCCTCGGCGAGGGCGGCCGAACGGATGGCGCTTTCCACCATGGCGTCGAGCGTCACCTCCCGCGCTTCCCGCGGGACGGGCAGCCGATGGTTCGCGTCCATCAGTTCGGTGAGCAGCGCCTGATCGAGCGACCCCCAGTTGACGCCGATCCGGACCGGCCGGTCGTGTGTCAGCGCGACCTCGATGATCGCGCGAAAGTGTTCGTCGCGGCGCTTGCCGCCGACGTTGCCGGGGTTGATCCGGTACTTGGCCAGCGCGGCGGCGCAGGCGGGGTACTTGGTGAGGAGGATGTGCCCGTTGTAGTGAAAGTCACCGATCACCGGGACGCTGACGCCAATCCGATCGAGCCCTTCGACGATCTCGGGAACCGCTCGCGCCGCCTCTTCCGTGTTGACCGTCACCCGAACAAGCTCGCTCCCCGCGCGCGCGAGCGCGGCCACCTGACGGACCGTCCCCACCACGTCGGCGGTATCGGTGTTCGTCATCGACTGCACGACGATCGGATGACAGGAGCCGATGCGTACAGACCCGATGTGGGTGGTGACCGTCTGGCGGCGGGAGGGAGGCATCCGTGAAATATATCCAGACAACGGAGAATAAGGACGGCAGAGGGGCGTCAGCTCCGGTCGAACTCCGCCTCGTCCAGGTCGCGCATCTCCTGCGGCTCGAGTCTCAGGTCCCCCGCCGCGACGCTGTCCAGCGCGTGGGGGATGGTTCGGGCGCCGGGAATCACGATGACGTTGGATGCCTGCTCGAGTACCCAGGCGAGCACGACCGCGTGGGGGGAGTCGCCGCGTCGGGCGGCGATGGACGCCACCACCGGGTGTGCCGGGAGCTTCTTGTTGAGACGACCGCCGCCGACCGGGCTGTAGGCCAGGAACCCGATGCCGAGGCTCTCGCAATGCTCGACGACGCCCTCGCTGAGCGCCTCACGGAAGAAGGGATTCAGGCGGTTCTGCACCGTCGCCACATCGATGTACCGGCGGGCGGCGTTGATCTGGTCGACAGAGACGTTGGAGAGACCGATCCAGCGGACCTTCCCGATCTGTTGCAGTTCCGCGAGCATCCCCACGCTCTCCGCGAAGGGGACGCGCGGGTCGGGTGTGTGAAACTGGTAGAGATCGATCCGGTCCACCCCGAGGGCCTGAAGGGAGCGGTCGCAGGCCCGCCTGAGGTGCTCGGGGCGGCCGTTCCGGTCCCACCGACCGTCGGGGCGGGTCATCCCCCCCTTGGTGGCCACAATCACCTCGTCGCGCGGGCCATTCCACTCCCGCAGGGCCTTGGCCATCAGGCGCTCGTTGTGCCCGAGGTCCTCGTCGGAGAGGCAATAGACGTCCGCCGTGTCGAGGAGGCGGACGCCCGCGTCGAGGGCGGCGTGGATGACGCGCACCGCGTCGGGTTCGGGGGGACGGTCGGCGGTAGAAAGCGGCATGCCCCCGAAACCAACCGGGGGCACGCGAGGCAGATCAGGGCCCAGCGGGCGAAGAATCACACCAGCCCGAGCTTCTTGGTCAGCCGGTAGTGTTCCTCGGGCCGGAGGGTCCCGTCGGTGGCAAGGGGAGCCAGCGCCTGAAGGATGTCGGCGCGGGAGGCGTCGATGCGGCGCTCGCGGAGTTCCCCGATCATCCGGGCGAACCGCGCCTCGAACTGGTCGGCGTTCATCGTACCGTTGGCTCGCATGTCGCTGATGTTGTGCAGCTCTTCGAGCAGGCGTTCGACGGTGATGGGCGTCAGCTGGGGGGTCTCGGACATCGTGTCGACCTCAGTAGAGCGGTGTGAGCAGGGAGTACCGTGGTCCAAATATAACGGCGGGTGTGCGGCGCCGCGCCACCCCGTCAGCCGGTGGCTTCCCGCCGTGGTTCCACCGACGTGGCATCATAGGCGCGCGTCCGGAGCGGCGAGGCGCCACCGCGCGTCCATCCGCCCCGGAATTCGAAGTGCTCCTCTGGAAGGAGCCGATCCCCCAGGGGGATGGTGCCGGCCAGCTCCAGGTGCCAGAACAGCATCCGGGCACCGACCTCGGCGGCCGGCATCCACTCCCCGGCTTTCAGCGCCGGGTATTGCGCCGCGAACTCCACACGGAGCCGGGCCATTCGGATTTCCATATCCATTTTGTCGGTCAACCCCAGCGCGAGAGAATGGCGCCCATCGCTGCAAAGTACACCAACGGCTGCATCGCGTCGATCAACCCCGCCCCATTCGACCTCGGGTCAGGCACGAGCGGCGACAACCGGGGAGCTGACATCCGCGGTGCATCGGTTCCGCACGAGTGGACTGGGGGTATCAGTTGAATCTGCGCCCTTCGGCGGCAATGTCAAATCAGCGCGAATCCGGGCTGAAGCGCCAGGCGCGGTTCGTCGCGCCTCGCCCACCCCCATATCCACCGCAAGTCAGGCCTCTCCGGCGGGGAGCAACGCCGTGGCGGAGAACTGACCCGGCATCCTGGCCTCCCTGGCCGCGCCAGCGAATCGGCTGCCGCGCGGCATCGACCCTAGCCCTTCAGATCGAGGTCGATGGACCGCGGGGCGGCTGCGCCTGACTCGTCCACCAGACCGGTGTGCAGCGTCGGGATCTGGATCTCCCGGGTGGCGGGGAACATCTCGAAGTAGTTCTGGATGGTCTCGTTGGTGCCGCTGAGGTAGACGATGTCACCATCGCGCACCTCGAAGGTCTCGTCGAAGTCCACGATGATGCCCTCGCCCCGCTCGACGGCCACGACGGAACACCCGGTGCGATCCCGAATCCAGTGCTTGAGCAGTGGCCGGCCCACGAAGTTGCCGGCCGCCGTCGCCACGATCTTGATCTTCCCCTCGAGCGACACCGCGGACTGACCGAGCAGGTGGTAGGAGAGCAGTTGTCCCGCCACCTGGCTCATCGACAGGGCGAAGTCTGCGCCGGCGCGGTGAATCCGCGCGACGTTCTCCGCCTGGCGCACTCCCGCCATGATCATCGCGTCCGGCGAGAGGCTCCGCATGACCGCGGTCGCGAAGAGCGTCCCGCTGTCGGAATCGAGGGCCAGGATGATCCCCTGCAACCCGCCGACCCCGACCTCCTGGAGCACCTTGTGATCGAGGTGATCACCGACGACATCCACCCCCGGCGCCTGCTCCGCCGCCAGCAGGCGCACCGTCTCCCCCGCGTCGCGCAGGAACTCCGTCACCTTCCGGCCGATCTCGGTGTTGCCGACCACGAGGAATGCACCCTCGCGGGGCACCGGCGTCGCGAGGGCGCCGAGTCGATCGATGGAGACGTGACTCCCGATGGCGACGATGATGGTGCCGACATTGAGGGGGCTGTCGAGCTTCGGTTGTGCGGAGAGGACCCCGCCCACCCAGAGCCCGATGATCGTGGCGCCGGTCTGCTCCCGGATGCGCGCCTGCCCGATGGTCTTGCCGGCGAAGGGACTCGCCGCGTGCACACGGAGTTCGGCCACCTCGAGGTGCTCGCCCAGATGGCGGACGCCGGCGACGCGAGGACTGATCTTCATGCTGGCGCGCGCCGCCAGGGCGGCCGCGAGCACGTGCGTGGGCGTGAAGGCGGTGGTGGCACCGGCCCGCACCATCGGTGGCCGGCGGTTCGGGTCCTGCACCATGGCCACGATCTTCCCCGTGTAGCCGTAGTATCGCGCGTTGAGCGTCATGGCCGCGTTGTAGTTGTCTTCGCCGTTCAGCACCAGCCCGCGCGCGTCCACGAGGTTCGAGAGGTCGGGATCCTCCTCCCGCAGGTTGCCGAAGACGACCTCGATGCCGCGCTCCCGCAGCCGGCGCGCGGTCGCCTCGTCTTCCTCGAAGATGACGGCCTTCACATTTTCGTGCTCCAGCAGGTCGAGGAGCGAAGTGACGGCCGGTCCGTACCGATAGATGAGCACGCGCCCCTTCATCGGCGGCAGCAGTCGTGGCAGCCGCGCCTCGAACCGCTCCTCGAAGAAGGGGATGAAGAAGACGGGGAACACCAGGAAGATCAGCAGCACGCCGGCAAACTGGATGGCCACGACATAGGCAGACCATCAACGGATGGGACCACCGCATGTCCTTGCCGTACCCGGTGGTGGTGAGCGTCTCGGCGGCCCATTCGATGCTGTCGCCGAGGGTGCGCTCCTGGCCCTCGAGGAAGTGCATGCCGACCTGATACGTCAGCCCGAGCACCACCAGGCAGACCGGCAGTGAGGCGATCAGGAGGAGCAGACGGCGGTACGAGCGGGGCAGGTTGCGGATCCTGGGCAGCTTCATTCCTGGAGCTCCGGGGCGCCAGCGGGAAAGGCGCGGACCTGCCGTGCGTACCAGGCGATGCCCGGCTGTGCGGTGAAGCCGTGGAGCAGGATGCTGAGCAGCACCGTCGCGATGACGGCCCCCTTGATCGTGCTGTCACCCGGGGTCAGCAGCTCCCGCTCGACGAACACCAGGCCGAGGACGATGGACGCCAGCCCCCGCGGCCCAAACCACCCCATGAAGAGCGTCGTGGCCCGTTGCAACCCCGCGCCCGACATCCCCAGCGCCACCGGCAACATCCGCACGACCGTCAGGCTGAGGATGCCGTAGAGGAAGAAGCGCGGGGAAAGTTCGGTGAGGAGGTTTCCGACGGTCAGCCCGAAGAGGAAGAACACCGCGAGGTTCAGCAACTGCCCCGACTCCTCCGCGAAATCAGTCGCATGCTTCCCCGCCGCGGGAAACATCAGACGCGCGGTAAGTCCGGCGACAAACGCCGCGATGAACATGCTCGCACCCAGCGGCTCGGCGAGCAGGAAACAGAGCACCGGCAACACGAGCACGCCGTGCGAGGTGAACGCATCGCTGATGCTGCCGGCGCGACTGGCCCGGCTCAGCAGCCAACCACCGGCGAGGCCGATGCCGCAACCCAGCAGGAACCCAATTCCGAGCTGCTGGCCGAGGAACCGGACGAGACTCGCTTCGGCGCCGCCGCCTCCCGCCTCCAGCATCGCCATGAAGAAGAGGAGAAATGGCACGGCGAGTCCGTCGTTGAGCCCGGCTTCGACGTTGAGCGACTCACGCACCCGTTCCGGCACCCGGGGGCTCTGCACGATCACCTGTCCCAGGCCTGCATCGGTCGGTGACAGGATGGCGGCGAGGGCGCAGGACTCCCAGACGGTGAGTTGCGGGAACACCAACCATGCCACCACGGCACCGAGACCAATGGTCATGAGCATGCCGGGGCCGAGCAGTCGGGCGGGCAGGTCGCGCATCGCCTTGAGGCGTACGAGGTCGGTCCGGGTGGCATCGGTGAAAAGGAGGAGGACGAGGCCCGCCTCCGCCACCCAGAGGTAGTGACTGAGCCTGAAGTCTGGATCGATGAGATCAGGAAGCAGCACCGGCGCCAATACGCCGATCAGGGTAAACGCGATCGGCGCGGTGGCGACGCGTTCCACGCGTTCAGACACCAGGCCGTAACAGAAGACAAGCACGGCAAAGACGAGCAGGAATGTCATTCGGAATCCTGCCCCGGCTCCTGCCGCATCCTGACGCCGTACGAAATCATCCGGTTGAGCACGGCGAAGAGGAAGGCCGTGGACCATCCGGCCATCAGGATGCCGGTGAGACCCTCGAAGGCGGCCATCTCCTTCCACGCCTGCGGGAGCACGACGTCGCCGAACCCTACGGTCGTGTAGGTGATCCCGCTGAAATAGAACGCCTGATCGAAATCGGGAAGCGCACCGACGATCACATAAGCACCGGCCCAGGCCCCGATTTCGACGAGGTGGGCCACCACCATCGGCACCGCGACGAACAGGAGGAGCCGCACACCGGCGCCGTAGGTCGGGGCGCTCCGCGTCTCCAACGCCGCGTACCAGTGATTGAGCTTGCCGATGACCAACGCATGGATCACGACGGAGAGGAGGAGCAAGCCCACGGACAGCAGCAGCGGGCTCGACAAGAGCGCCCTCACTGGCGGTCGCCCTGGGCAGAAGGGGGCGCGGTGAATTCGGTATCGACGACGTTGCCGGTATTCCGCACGCCGGCCGGTTCGAAGAGCAGCACCGACGCTTCGGCATCAGCTGCGGTGCGGTGCTCCACGCCACGGGGGACGATCAGGAACTCGCCAGGGCCGAGGGTGACGACCCGGTCACGGAACTCGACCCGGAAGGTGCCATCGACACCGAGGAACAACTCGTCGGCGTCCTCGTGATGGTGCCACGGGAAGGTGCCGCAGAACTTCGCGAGCTTGACCTCCTGGCCGTTCAGGGCGCCGACGACCCGGGGGCGCCAGTGTTCGGCGATCTCCGCGAGTACTTCGGCCAGTTGCACCTTCTGCACCCCGCCCCCTTCCTGCCGTGAACGCCTACCGGCTGGTGTCAAATCAATAGCGCGACCCGGTCAACTCGATATCCGCGGACACAGCGGCGCGATCCAGGCGTTCCTGCACCGCCCGCGCCGCCGCGGTCTTCCCCCGCGCCGTCAGGCTGTTCCGAAGCCCGGCCAGCGCCCACACGTTCTCAGGATAGAGCGCCAGGCTCTCCTCGTACGCGGCTTCCGCTTCGGTGGGCTGCCCCGCCGCCAGGAGCGCCTGTCCGAGTGATGCGCGGATCGGATAGTACCAGAACGGTGGCTCCTCGTATCGGAGGCTGTCCTCCAGGTCACGTGCGGCGGTGAATTGGGTCACCGCGGCCGCGGCGTCGCCCCGGCGAAGCGCGATTTCTCCCTGCAGGGCGTGCCGGGCGATCTGGAGCACCAGCTGTCCCTCTCGTGCGGTGGTTCGCTGCAGATCCCGGCCGACGAGCGCCAGCTCCCACTCGGCCTCGGCGAACCGGCCCTTGGCGGCCAAGGCTACCCCGCGGGCATAGTGGACCAACCCCCGGGACACCGGGAGCGCTTCCGGCGGCATCGGCTGCGCCAGGACCTCGGTCCACTGGCCGAAGGTCACAAGGGAAAGCGTATAGTAAGGGATCATCGTCTGCATGAACATGACGTCGCGCGCGATATCCTCCGAGACCTTTCCTGACAGCTGCTCCGCCGCCCCAAGCGCAATCGCCCGCTGTCCCGACATCGTGGCCGCAAAGGCGAGGAAGTGGTAGTTGTGCGGGTAGTACCCCATCGCGTACATCCCGGTCGGGCGCTGATCCCGGATGAAGGTCTCGTCCGCGTGGACCGCGTGTTGATTTGCCTCGACCGCATCGGCAAACCGGCCGACCCGGATGTAGATGTGGGCCGGCATGTGCACAATGTGCCCCGCGCCCGGCATCAGGCCCGCCAGTCGCTCCGCGCACGCAACCGCCTTCTCCGGCTCGGCCGCCTCCACCGCATGAATGTACAGATGACAGGCGCCGGGGTGGTTGGGCATCCCGGCAATCACGCTCTCGAGGATCGCCAGCAGCTGCAAGGTCGCCGGCCGAGGCTGGCCGTCGGGCTCCCAGTAGTACCAAGGGCTCAGGTTCATGATGGCGTCGGCCGTGAGTGTCGCCGCCTCTGGGTCGTCCGGATACGCCTGGAGGACCGCGAGCATCGCATCGGCGTACGCCGTGTCCAGCGTCGCGCGTGGATCCGCCGGCGGATTCATGTACCGGAATTGCAGCGCGCCGATGAACGCCCGTTCCCGGGGGGAGGCGTTGTCGGCGAGCCGCTCGGCGGTCTTCGCCGCCTCCCACGCAGCCACACCAGCGGCCGAATCCATGGCTGCATTGATGTTCGGCCCGAGGGCGTAGCCGATTCCCCACCAGCAGATGGCACAGGTGGAATCGGCAGCCAGGGCCGCCTCGAACGACCGGATCGCCTCAGGATGATTGAAGGCGTACATCAACCGCATCCCCTGGTCGAAATATCGCTGTGCCAGGGTCACCCGAGTCGTGATGGGGACGTGCAGATCACCGAGATTGGTGTAGAGCGGGACCGAGTCGACGGGGGAGGGGGCGACCGCCAAGGATGTAAGGAGCGGGAGCAAGGGGAAGATCATGGGGGCCTCCATGCCGTAGAAAAAGACGTTACCGTCCGCCCCGGCCCACCCCACTCGGCTGCAACAGGAGGACGAGGACATATGCAGCGAGCAACACCCCGAAGACGACAGCCAGGAACCGGTCAATCGAGGGCCGAGAAACACGCCAGTGGAAGGGAGGGAACACCATCTCACCAAACTACCCCGCGGACGCGGATGGGGGGAGGGGTGCTAGTACTGCAGGTCCATTTCGCGCGCGACGGCCTGCAGCATCCGCACCGTCGTGGTGGGGGCGTTGAGCGCCGCGCCGTTCACAACGGCGTGCTCGGAGAGGAGGCGGGGATCGTGGCCCGTCACCGTGGCATAAATGGTGATCGCGGCGAGGTAGCTGCCCAGCGGGGAGGGGTGATAGCCGTCGCTCGCGAAGAGGACGAGCGTCGCGTCCCGCTTCATGGCCGCCTCGAAGGACAGCCCCGCGGGGATGAACACCCCGCCCACCGCATTGGCGGCCGCCTGGTACGACTGGCGAACCGCGTCGTACCCGCCGACCGATCCGCTCTGGGGCCACACCATGAACAGCGCCGTCTTCGCACCGGTGGGGCGGATGATGGAGTCGAACATCGCCGTCCAGAGGACGAGCGAGTCGCGATTGATGGGGAGGGTGCTTGGGCCCTGTTGCAGGACAACGAAGTCCCAGTGGCCGGTCCGGATCGCCTCGACGGCTTCGCTGTTCCTGGTGAGGTGGTCGATGAGGCCGTAGTTCGGCAGCGCGATCATCTTGACGGCGATGGTATCACCGCCGGTCTTCGCAACCCCAGCGAATGTGCCGGGCAGGTTGTTGGCGTACGTGAGGCTGTTCCCGATGAACAGCACCCGGAGGGAGGCGGTCTCCGGCGGCGCCGGAGCACCGGTGTCCTGGCATGCGCCCGTGGTGACGAGCGCCGCGAGTGCGAGGACGGTGGAGAGACGCGTTCGCCAGCTGGTCATTCCGCCGTCCTCTGGGTTCGAAGTATCAGGTGAACAGTCGCCGGACTCCCCCCGCCCACCTCGGCGCCGCGAAGGTGGTGATCAGGACGATGATCCAGACCCGTCCTTGCCGGACGTCGTAGTCGGCCAGGAGTTTCGACCAGGGGTGCTGGAAGAGGTAGTGCCCGGCCACAAACTCGAAGACGACGGTGGTGGCCAGCCACAAGCACACCGACGGCCCAGGCTTGACGGGTGCTGGTGGGGTTGATCCAGCGGATGGAGAGCCATGCGACGAGCAGGATCAGCAGCGAGAGGGTGACGCTGCTGACCACATGTCCACCGTGCTCACCGAGGTGGGGCAGCAACAGGGACTGCCGGATCGTGCCGTTGGCGATGGCGGCGAGGACAAGCACGAACCAGATCAGCAGGGCACGGGCGGTCACGGTTCCTCCGGGGTCCTGACGCCAAGGTACACGGCCGGCCCCGAAGGATTCGTGAACCGGCCGTGAAATGACGCCCGGCCCGGGTCAGAACCGGAGGTTCATTCCGAGCGCCACTCCCTTGCCGGTGGTGCCGTCCGGCTGGGCCGGGGCCGTCGGCGAGACGATGGGCACCCACCGGGGGGTGTGGGAGGTCGCGCCGACCAGCGCGCCGATGGCGCCGCCCAGCATGGCGCCCCCCAGGGTGCTCGAGAGGATCAGTTGCCCCGGATCCACGTACAAGAAATCAGATTCGCTCTGGGCGGCAGCCGAAGCGGCCCCGAGCACAAGACCGATCCCTCCGCCAATGATCAGGCCCTTCACTGCACCACGCCCGGCATTGGACCGGGTACCGTTCTGGACGTCGATCCCCGTTACGGTCGAGCGCAGGAGGACAACCTTGCCCTGATCGGCGGTGGCCAGGGTCAGGGTGTCGGGCGTGGCGGAAACGACGACGCCGGTGAAGGAGGCCGAGGCGCCTTGATGGACCCGGATGGTGCGGCCGGGGGTGATCGCATCCCCCGAAGCCTGGGCCGTGAGCGTCCCGGCCAGAGTGCCCAGCGCGAACGCAAGAGTGCAGATGTATCGGAACATTGGGTCATCCCCCGTGCTGGCACCGTTCATTCGGTGCAGCAGAGAGTTACCCGGGAGGAATCAAGCGGGAATCAAGTGGTGCCGACGCTGGCGCTCCGCCGCTCGAAGAGCAGCACATCCCGCCACCACCCCTTCATCTGGCCCAGCCGTTCCCGACGGCCCACCAGCCGGAACCCGAGCCGTTCATGGAGCGCGACGCTGGCGGCGTTCTCGGGGAAGATCCCCGCCGACAGGGACCAGATCCCCGCCGCCTCCGAGGCCTCGATCAACCCAGCGAGGAGGGCCCGACCGACGCCCCTCCCCTGTGCCCCGCTCCCGACATACACGCTGACCTCTGCCACGCCGCCATACACGCATCGATCGGAGACAGCGCTCAGGGCGGCCCAGCCGAGGATGGTGTCGCCGTCGACGGCCACCAGGCGGCCGGCGTTCAGGTGCCCCGCGCTCCACGCCTCCCAGGTCGGCACCTCGGTATCGAAGGTGGCGTGCCCGGTGGCGATGCCCTCGCGGTAAATCTCCGCGACGGCGGGGTAGTCGCTGGACATCATGGCACGCAGGATCACGGGCGCAGTCGGGGAAGCGGGAACGCGGCCAAGCAGGAGAGCGGATCAGTTCGCATAGAGCGTGACCAGGGCTGCGCCGATGCCGAGCAGGAGTGCCAGCGGTGAGATAGTAGCGGGTATCCATGCGCGCGAATGCAGTGCCGCGCACCCGCTTGAAGAAGCCCACGTACCTGAACTCGCCGACGGCGCGAAGGACGAACGCGGCCGAGAGCACCCAGCAACCCGGTGACACCAGTGCGGCGGGAAGCAGTTCGCGGCCGAGGCCGACGCGTTGAGTGACGAGCAGCGCGGCGAGGAAGAGCAGACCGGCCACCACGAGGGCCGAAGCGGGGCCGGGCTGCAGTGCCAGGGAACCATCCGCTCGCTCGGGAAGGGCATGCGCCCCTCCGATCCGAACCCCGAGTGCCCACGCGATATGGAAGAGGCTCAGGAGGCAGAAGGCGAGGGCCAGGATGGTGGCCAGGAGCGTCATGGCATAGTGCCTTTGGTAGCGGGAACGCACCAAAGGTAGATGGAGCCGGGGAAGCGGGGAAGCCGTTCCACTTCCCCGCTCTCCTGTCTTGCACCGCCGTCAGGCGGCCGAAACGGCGCCTACCACCCGGGCCGGCGCGATCCCCATGAACTCATTCCACCCTTCTTCAACCGCGGCGACGTTTGCGATTCCGCGCTTCCGCATCCACCAGCCGAGGATCAGGAGAGGAATGCCGATGATCGCCAGGAGGACCAGCGCGGTGCAACCCGCACCCATCACCATCACGTACACGCCCGCATGCTTCGGAAACTTCGCAATGGACATGATCTGGGACTTCTTGTTGTGGAGGACGTCTGGGTCCCGTGATCCGACCGACTTGAGCTCGCCGATGACCATCTGCTTGTCAAGCTTGAGGAAGGGACTGCGTTCGAGCGCCATGGGGTGCCTCCGGGGGTGGGGTCTCAATTGACAAGCAGGCACCCGGCGGTAGGATTGCCGGGTCCGGCTCTCCCTCTCCCTTGCGCAAACCGCGAGGCAAAACCGTCATGGCCGATCGCGATCCCCCCGCGGTGCAGGATTTGGCTGAGGACGAACTGGTACTGCTCCCCGGGGACCGCGAGGGGCTGGACCGGCTCTTTGCCGCTACCTACCAGGAACTCCGCCGCCTGGCGTCCAGCGTCCGCCGCAACGACCCCGGCGATACCCTGAGTCCGACGGCGCTCGTCAATGAGGCGTGGATCAAGCTGGCCGCCTCCCCGCCCCAAACGGCCCTCTCCCGGCTCCACTTCACTCGAATTGCCGCACGCGCCATGCGGCAGGTGCTGGTCGAAGCGGCCAGGAAGCGGAAGGCCAGCAAACGGGGGGATGGCCGCGCCCTGGTGACCTTCGACGAGGCGCTTGGCGCGGCGCCGGCCGGCGCGGACCACCTCCTGAATCTCAATGACGCCCTCGACAAGCTCGCGCGCGTCAGCCCTCGCCAGGCGACGATGATCGAGTGTCGCTTCTTTGGCGGGCTCAATGCGGCGGAAACCGCGGAACTGCTCGCGGTGTCGGAGGCGACGGTCCTCCGCGACTGGCGCGCAGCCAGGGCGTGGCTCGGCGCGGAACTCAGCTCCAGGGCATGAGCGTTGGACGCACGAGCGCTGGGCGCAGATTCAACGGCTCTTCCACGAGGCGATCGAGCGGCCGCCGGCGGCACGGACGGCGCTTCCTGGCCGCGGCAACCGCGGGGGACACGGCGCTGCAGCGCGAAGTGGAGCCGGATGCTTGAGGTCGATGCCGCCGAGTCCTCACCCCTCGATACCGACCTGGCCGGAGGTTGCTGCCCGGCTCTTTCAGGTCGACACCGCCGAACTCCCCCTCACCGATTTCGGGCCGTATCGGATCACCAAGCTCCTGGGCGAAGGGGGGATGGGCGTCGTCTACCTCGCCCGCCGGAAGGACCTGGGCAACGTCGCGGCCATCAAGATTCTCCGTGATGCCTGGCTCTCCCCTGCACGCCGGGAGCGGTTCACCGCCGAGCAGCGCACCCTCGCCCAGCTTCAGCACCCCTCCATCGCCCAATTGCACGACGCCGATACGCTCGCCGACGGGACGCCGTGGTTCGTCATGGAGTACGTCGAGGGCGTCGCGCTCACCGAGTACTGCCGGACTCGCACGCACCACCGTCGAAGGTCGCCTGGAGCTGTTCCGCGCCGTCTGCGAGGCCGTGCAGTACGCGCACGGCCATGCCGTCATCCACCGTGACCTGAAGCCGTCGAACATCCTGGTCACCGCGGACGGAGTCGTGAAGCTGCTCGACTTCGGCATCGCCAAGCATCTCGGAGGATGTCGACGGCACCGTCGATCAAACCCGGACCGGTCTCCGGATGATGACCCCCGCGTATGCGGCGCCGGAACAGGTTCTCGGCGAACGGGTCGGCATCCGAAGCGACGTCTACTCGCTCGGCGTCATCCTGTACGAACTGCTGACGGGACAGCCGCCCCATCGACCTCGCCAACCGGACGCCCGTCGAGGCGATGTCGATCGTCGTTGAGCGAGACCCCGATCGGCCGTCCATCGGTGGCGCGGCGCCCGCGGACACGCCGGGGCCGTCCGGCCCCAGGGCGCGCTCGACGTTCGCATACTTCGTGGGGCGATCTCGACGTCCTCTGCCTGACGGCGATGCACAAGGAGCCGTCGCCGGCGGTATCAGACGGTCGAGGCGCTCATCCGGGACATCGATCACTACCTCGACGGGGAACCGCTCGAGGCCCGCCCCGACTCGATGCGGTACCGGCTGGGGAAGTTCGTCAGGAGGCACCGGGGCGGCGGTGGCCGCAGCCGTGGCCGTGGCCATCCTCCTGGTCGGCACGATCGTCTTCTATACGGCCCGCCTGGCCCGAGCGCGGAACCTGGCGGTGGCCGAGGCGACGCGGACCCAGCGTATTCAGCGGTACCTGGTGGCGCTATTTGAGGGAGGAGACGAAGCGGTCGGACCCGCAGACAGTCTCCGCGTGGTGACGCTCGTCGACCGAGGCATTGCGGAAGCCGGCGATCTCGAGGGCGACCCGGTGGTTCAGGCGGAGCTCTTCCAGACGCTCGGCACCATCTCGAGGCAACTCGGCAATCTCCCCCGCGCTGATTCCCTGCTGACCCTCGCCCTTCAGCGCCGCCGCGCCCTTCACGGTCCATCGGCATCCGGCGGTGGCCGAGGCACTGGTCGCCCTGGGCGAACTTCGCGGCGAGCAGGCCCGGTATGAGGAGGGAGAGCAGCTGATCCGGGAAGGGCTCGCACTCGACCGCCGCGCGCTGCCGACGCACCATCCGGCGACACGCCGAGCGCTGTCAGCGCTCGGACAGATTCTCCAGGACCGCGGCGCCTACGACGAAGCCATTGCGGTACAGGAGGAACTGGTAGTGCTGGCCATGGCCGGGGATTCACCGGAACTGGCGGGAAGCATGAGCCAGCTTGCCAGCTCTCACTTTTACGCTGGCCACTACGACACCGCCGACTCACTCAACGTGGTCGTGCTTGGTATGAGCCGCCGCCTCTACGGCGACCGCCACCCGATGGTTGCGGAGGACCTCATCAACCTCGGTGCGACCCAACTGGAGCGCGGTGACTATGCGGCAGCGGAAGCCTACGACCGCGCAGGCGCTGGAGATCACGCGCGGGTGGTACGGGGAGAACCACCCGAAGACGGCGGCCGGACTGACCCTCCTCGCCCGCGCGCTGGTGTACCAGAAACGCAACGGCGAAGCCGACGCGTTGCTCCAGGAAGCGTTGGCCATCCGTGAGCGGGTGTATGGGCCGACGCATCCCACGGTCGCATCCACGATCAACGAACTGGGGAACATCGCCGTGGGCGAGGATCGCTACGACGAGGCGATCGCCTATTTCAGTCGGATGGTCGAGATCTACCGCTCGGTCGTACAACGGGAAGCATTACCTGATCGGGATCGCACTGTCGAACAAGGCGAGCGCCCTCACCGGAGATCGACAGTACGCCGAAGCGGAGCCGCTCTTTCGTGAGGCGATCGCGATGTATGAAGCGACCTTGCCACCGGAACACACGACGACGGCGATCGCGCACATCAAGCTGGGTCGGGTCGTTGCTCCGTCAGCGGAGATTCAGCCGAGGCCGCACCTGAGACGCTCGCGGGGTACGAGGCGATCCTGCCGACCGCGGCGCCGGGTAACGGCTTCCTCAGGGCAGCACGCGTTGACCTGGCGGCGATCTACGACACGCTTGGCCAGCCAGAGATGGCGGCTCGATTCAAAGCGGAGTTGGAGGAGGCGCCGCAGTAGGCACCGGGTAGTTGCATCCGTCTGGCGCCTGGGGCACTCTCCCGCAGGAACTTGATACTCCCTGCCGTCCCATTGCCAGACCGGGAAGCAGAATCCCGGTCCGCCGATCAACAGATCAGGATAGCCGAGGTTGGTGGTCGGTTGTGGTTCGGCGGAGGCGGCGGGAAACCCGAGATTGGGCTGATAAGTACCAGCAGAGTCCTTGATGAAGAGCAACGCCGAACTGCCGGCCATCCCGGAGGTGCAGCCGTTGCCGATAGATGACCAGGACTTCCGTGTTCCCGTCGCCGTTCCAGTCCGAGAACGACACCACGGCACCGGCGGGCTGGCCGCACGACTGGTCGACAAACCCCGTCCCGGTCGAGTCCATCGCGACCCCGAGGGCGTCGAAGATCAGCTGCCGCTCTGCCGCCGTGAGCCCTCCGTTGCCGTTCACGAAGAGAAGCGCGGGGCCGGGAGGGTCTTGTGAGTCCTGCGCCATGCAGGCGGCGGAGAGCAGTCCGACGAAGATCAAAGCGGTTCTCGCCACGCGCACGCGTCTCACTCCTGTCCCGTGAGCTCGCGGCTGAAGCCGCGGCTCGGCTGGTGTCGCTAAAGCGACGCGTAGTACTGACTGCCCCGCTGCCCCCCGGCCCTGCCTACGCCCCCGCACAATCAATCTGCGGCACATCCGCCTTGCGATAGTAGATGGTCATCGCGTCGGTGCAGCCGTCGTGTGCACAATTCCAGTTCTCATGCAGCCCTGAAGCCGTCTTTCCCGGCGCCTTCGCCGCGAAGAGGAGGTTGCCGTAACTGGCGCCCTCGGTGTCACGCGCACACTTGAGCGGCTTCAACATCCACCCGGCGCCGGTCAGCAGCGCTTCGGCGGCCGGCCCAGTCAGGAGATCCATGTCCCATGATACCGCCACCCGCTGAACGCTGGCGCTGTTGCCATAGACGAACAGCTGGATGTCGACACCCGCGGTGTCGGATACCGCCACATGGACCGTCCCTTCGTGCTGCAGGGTGATCCCTGGTCCGACGTCCCAAGCGGGCTTCGTGGGCTTCGTCGTCGTCCACTTCACCGGGAGACTTCCGGCGACGCCCCAATTGAGGCCGCGGGTGGGTACACCGGAATCGGCGAGGAAAGCGGAGAGCAGTGCGGGGAATGTTGTCGAGGCGAGGTCGGGCGTGGACGGCTGTGCCTGATTCTGTGCGAGGAGGGCAGCAGGTGCGAACAGCACAACGAAGAGAAGAGCCAGGCGTCGGCGCATGAGGGAACCTCCGAAATGAGAGAGCTTGCCTTTCTCATTGCGTCAGAACACTTCAGAAACCGTCAACAGGGATCTCCGCCGCCAGTGGCGGGCTGCTAGTCACCGGACCCCACCGTATCCAGCGCGGCGGCACGTGCCCGCGCACTGTCCTGACTGTCCATTGCCTTCTTGACACCGGACGCGCCGGGAATGCTGGACTGACCGATGACGCTGTCCGTTTCCCGCTGCGTCCGCCCATCACTGGTCTTGTGGTGGGCAGAGCACCCCGAGAACACCATCAAGCCAGAATCAGGAGCCACGTCCCCGCTTCCCCGCTTCCCCGCCCCTGCAGCTTCACTTCACTGCCGCAATGAAGTCCTTCAACATCTGCCATCCCCCCTGATCGTAGAGCTTGGCCGGGCCATCGGGCTGCGGGCAGCCGCCACCGGGTTGGGGCGAGGTGATAGTCCTGGCCCCCCGAGTGTCCCGGGTCTGGATGTACCAGGAGCCGCCGTCCTTGCAGACGCCATCCCGCGGGCGCACTGGGGTGGCACCGGGACTCGGTGGGGGCGGTGGCACGATCGGGTCGCCCCGCCGCCCGGCCCCCTGCTCTGCCGCCCTGCTGGCCATGGCGAGGGAATCGAGGCGCTTCAGTTCCGCCGCCCAGTTGACGGAGCCGCGCTGCTCCGGCACTCGGCAGACCCACGCCTTCCCCTCCTGGAATCCCTTGGCCCAGGCGGTACAGCCGTAGGTGCTGTCGAACCTGGCGCGATCAATAGCCATCGCGGACTGCATTCGGCTCCATTGCTTCGCGCTGTCGGCCGCGGAAACCCCACCGGCCTCGACCGGATCATACCGGCGGTACCACACGAGCACCTGCCCCTTCACCTGGCCGTTGACGTCCTGAAACACAACGGCGGGGCTGGGGCCCATCAGTCCGTAATAGCCGGCAAACCGCACCACGCGCCCTGAGGACACCGGGCTGGTGTCGGGATAGGTCAGCGCCCAGGGACTCGGGAGGGGAGCACTGGACCGGACAGTGCAGCCGGTTGTGGCAGAGATGAGCAGGAACGCGACTGCAACCGGAGAGAGACGCATGGTCAGACCTTGGTTGAGGGCGATGCCGAAAAGTAGTTCTTCGGCGCCCCAAGGCCTACTCGGGCCGCCGTCTACCTGCCCAGCAATTCCACCTCACCCCCTGTCCCCCTCTCCATGATATGGAGAGGGGGGACGCTCAGCACAACCCAGCGCGGTGTTTGCTCGGTCGGCAGTTGAATCCGTTGATCGCCCACAGCCCGCGCTGCTCCGCTTCCGCCAGCGCCTCCGCCGAGCGAAACCACTCGGCGTAGCTCGTGTTGGGATAGTACTCCAGCGACACCGCCCACCCTTGGCGGATCATCAGGAAGTTCACCGAGACCCCGTCGCGCCAGAGGTAGCCCAGCAGCCGGCCATACCTGTCGCGCGACTCCTGGTCCTGGCTCACCTGGATAGTGTCGCGCAGGGAGACGAGTGTGAGGAGGCCGTCGGTGGCCATCGCACCGAAGGGATCCTGGTCCCGTTCGGGGCTGTCGATGCCGATCAAACGCACCGCGCCGCTGTCCCTGGCACTCGATGGTGTCGCCGTCGCGGATCTTGGTGATGATGCACGGGGTCAGGCCGGCGGTGGGCAGCGGTGGCCCAGAATCGGGAAGAGGAACCGGCGGCGGTGGGACCATGTCGAGGGACTTGTCCGACTGCGCATCCAGAGCGGGATTGCAGTACCGGCCGCCGTTGGCGCGGTAGCCGCTGTCGATGGCGATGGCCTCGGCCAGATATTCGCCCCGGTTGGTGTTGCCGTAGTGCTCGGTGCCGGGGCAGTGATAGACACCCGAGCTGAGGTTGACCCACACCGGCCCTGGCGACGGGGCCGGCTGCTGGGCGCAGGCGGCGACGGCCGTGCCGAAGGCGAGTACAACGGCGAGGCGGAGGGTTCGGAGCATGCAGGAACATACAACCAACACCCATTCGTACCGCCCCGAGCATGGGTAAACCTGCAGTTCGCTGAACCTCACCTTCTGTCATTGCGAGGAGGCCCCGAAGGGGCCGACGAAGCAATCTCGGACTGGCATACGACACACGAGAGGGACGAGGGAAGCTCGGAAAGAGGCCGGAAACGCGGAAGAATGAATGTGCGGGTGCGGATGCCGACACAAGACAGTCTTCCGAGCTTCCTTGGCTTCCGCGTTTCCCTCGTTCCTTTTGCTACCTCCCTGCCTCCCTGCCGAGCTGCCAAACTGCAATCCATTAGATTGCAGCCACGAACCCGCCGGCGCACGGCATGCGCCCCCGGACCAGGAGAGCCCGACACCCGTCGGGCTTAGGCGTTGCCCAAACGGCCCCCTGGCTGGGTACTTCAATCACCAATGGGAGGCAGTTATGTCCGACCGCAGCGCAATCCTCGTCATCGACATGGCCAACGACTTTCTCTACCCCACCGGGGTAATCGCCGACGCCGGCGGTACCGACTATCAAGTGCGGGCCCAGGCCATCATCCCCCCGCTAGGCCGGCTGCTGGACGCCGCCCGGGAGGCAGGGGTCCTCGTCATCTACACGACCGACGCCCATCGTGAGGGCGACATCGAGCTCAAGAAGTGGCCACCGCACGCCATGAAGGGGACCTGGCAGGCGGAGATCGCGCCTGACCTGCAGCCCGTGGACGGTGACGTCGTGCTGGAGAAACAGACCTACAGTCCCTTCCTCAGCACCGACCTCGAGCAGGTCCTCAGGGACCGGGGCGTGAACCGGCTCTACATCACCGGCCTCCATACCGACTGCTGCGCGCGGCACACCAGCGGCGACGCCTTCCAGAAGGGATTCGACCTCGTCTGGGTGACGGATGCCATGCAGGCGTTCACGGACGAGGCGCATCAGGCCGGCCTCGAGTACTTCAAGGCCTGGTACGCGACCGACCCCGAGCGGCAGTTCCGGACCACGGGGCAGCTGATCGAGGAGTGGAGCCAGGTGGGGGCGCCGGCCGTTACATAAGCCCCCTCGCCAACTCGATTCTGAGCCGTACCTTCACAGAGTGCTCACGGGATCTTTGCTCCCTCTGAGGCGAGGATTCGGTCACCCTATCAGGTGGAGGACTGATGCTCCGCGAAGTACGGCTCAGGCAGGAATACGCGAGTGAGTTACCCGACGTAGTTCCTGGACGTTGGTACACTGCCGCCATGCTGGCGGGGCTGATCAAGGGGCATCGCCTGATCGAGGAGGGACTCGACATCGAATTGCCGGAGCGACTGCTGGATCCGGAGCGCTTCGAGTTCCGCGGTGGCGGACCGCGCCAAGGGGGCTGGCTGGGCGCCCGCACCCGGCGCGTGGACCGGCTTCAGGAGAGGAAGCGGCAGACGGCGTAGTGCCGCGATTCGTCCCAGATGCACAAGTACGAGGGAAGCTCATCCGAGCTTCCCTCATTTGTTGTTGTTGACGTCTCAGGCGGCGAACAGTTCCTGGAGGACGCCGAGCGTCTGCCCCTCCACCCCTTTGCTCACTCGCCCAAGCCGCCTGATAAGCCGTTCGCGATCCACGGTGCGGATCTGGTCGAGGACGATCTGGCCGTTCTTCCCTGAGAACCGGCAGGGCACCCGGAAGGGATAGGCCTTCGAGGTGGAGGTCAGTGGTGCGACGATACAGGTGCGGAGATGTGCATTGAGTTCGTCAGGCGACACGACCACACAGGGGCGGGTCTTCCGCATCTCCCTGCCCCGGGTCGGGCCCAACGCGACCAGGAACACGTCGCCCCGCCGGACCGCCGGCATCACCACGGCCCACTCCTCATCATCGAAACGGGTAGGAGTCGGCGGATCGAGGAGCATGCCGCCCTCCGCGGCCAGCGACTCGGCGGCCTCCGCCCACCCTGTCCGCCGGCCGCGGCTGGGCCGGATCACCAGGCTGTCGGGGCGTACCTCCATGTCCACCTCGTCGGTGAGGCCGAGTTCGTCGATGACGGGTTTGGGCAGCCGGATGCCGCGTGAGTTTCCGATGCGTATCAGTCGGGCCTTCATGGGGTACCCCCTGGTGTGATTACAATGTAATCACAGCCACAAGGCCCTGCCACACCGCCCTTCTCGATCAAGATGCTGCCATGTCCGGCGGCGCCACGACCAATCTGACGCAGATGGTGGCGTTCAAGCGGGGAGGGACTTGCTGTTGCCGTCGCGGCCCCGCTGCCCCCTGCCACGCCGTCCACGACGCCTAGCGCCTCACGCGGGCCGGTGCCATCTTCCCTCCACTGTGACAGATCTCCAGACTCGCCTCGCGACCGGGCTTACAGGCCGCTATACCATCGAACGTCAGCTCGGCGAAGGCGGCATGGCCGTGGTCTTCCTGGCCCACGACCTCCGGCACGACCGCCAGGTCGCCGTCAAGGTCCTTCGCCCCGAAATCGCCTCCGAAATCGGCGGCGACCGCTTCGAGCGTGAGATCCGCATGGCCGCCCGGCTGACCCACCCGCACATCCTCCCGGTCTTCGACTCGGGCGAGGCGGGCGGCCTCTACTTCTACGTCATGCCGATGATGGCCGGGCAGTCGCTGCGCGACCGGATGGCCGGCGGCACGATGCTCGCGCTCGACGAGGCGCTGCGGATCACCCGCCAGGTCGCCTCGGCGCTCGACTACGCCCACCGCCAGGGCATCATCCACCGCGACGTGAAGCCCGAGAACATCCTGATGCACGAAGGGGCCGCGCTGGTGGCCGACTTCGGCATCGGCAAGGCGCTGAGCGGGACCGATGGCTCGATCACCCAGACCGGCATCGCCGTCGGCACGCCGGCCTACATGAGCCCGGAGCAGGCCTCCGCCGACGCCTCGGTGGACGGCCGGAGCGACCTCTACTCCCTCGGCTGCGTGCTGTACGAGATGCTCACCGGGGAGCAGCCCTACACCGGCCCCAACGCGCAGGCCATCATCTCCAAGCGGTTCCTCGCGCCGATGCCGCACGCGCGCGCGATGCGCGACGTGCCCGAGCTGGTGGACCAGGCGATCGTGCGCGCGCTGGCACGGACCCCGGTGGACCGCTTCCCGACGGCGGCCGAGTTCGCCGAGGCGCTGTTGCAGGCCGAGCAGAACGAGCGCACCCCGTCGGGCAACACGCCGGTCAGCGTCGCGCCGTCGGAACAGTCGATCGTCGTGCTCCCGCTCGCCAACATGAGCGCCGACCCCGAGAACGAGTATTTCAGCGACGGGATGACCGAAGAGATCATCAACGCCCTCGCCAAGATTCCCGGGCTGCAGGTGGCGTCACGCACCTCGTCGTTCGCGTTCAAGGGGAAGTCGGTCGATATCGGGGAGGTGGGCCGCCGGCTCGGCGTCTCCTCCGTGCTCGAGGGAAGCGTCCGGAAGATCGGCAACCGGATCCGGATCAACGCGCAGCTGGTGAACGTCACCAACAACTACCAGCTCTGGTCCGAGACCTTCGACCGCCAGCTCGAGGACGTCTTCGCCATCCAGGACGAGATCAGCCGCGCCATCGCGGACGCGCTCAAGATCAAGCTGATGGGCGGGGCGCAGGAGGAGCCGCTGGTCAAGCCGTCCACCGGGAACCTCGAGGCGTACACGAGCTACCTGAAGGGGCGGTTCTTCGTCAACCGGGTGGCCGAGCACGATCTCCACAAGGCGCAGTCGCTCTTCGAGCAGGCGCTGGACGCCGACCCCGGTTACGCCCGCGCCTATTCGGGCATCGCCGACTGCTGGTGCAACCTGGCGGACGACTGGGTGGAACCGGAGGTGGCGTACCCGAAGGCCAAGTCGGCCGCCACGCGCGCGGTGCAGCTGGAGCCGACGCTGGGCGAGGCGCACACCTCGATCGGCAAGGTGCTCTGCTGGTACGAGTGGGATTTCGAGGGCGCGTCGAAGGCGCTGGCCAACGCGGTGGAGTACAATCCGAACTACGCCGAGGCGCACTTCGTGTACGGCAGCACGCTCCCCGCGGTCGGGCGGCTGGTGGAGGCAATCGACGAGATGCGGAGGGCGCTGGTCCTCGATCCCCTCTCGGCGCATTTCTCCCGCTGGCTCGGGCGCTTCCTGCTCTACGCCGAGCGCTACGAGGCCACGATCGAGCAGAGCCAGAAGACGCTGGAGATCGAACCGAGCTACTTCCAGGCCTATCTCGACATCGGGGCCGCGGAACTGGCGCGTGGAAACCTCGAGGCCTCTCTCGCCGCCTTCCAGAAGGGCCAGTCGCTGAGCACCGCGGTGCGGTCCTACGACGCGATGATCGTGCGGCCGCTGGTGGCGCTCGGGGAGAGAGAGGAGGCCGCCGCCATCATGGAGCGCCTCGAGACTCAGGCCAAGACCGAGTATCTCCGCGCCGAGGTCCTGGCGATGGGGCACGCCGCCCTCGGCGACCTCGACCAGGCGTTTGCGTCGCTGCAGAAGCGCGTTCGACGCCCATTCGGCGGGGCTCATCTACCTCCACCTCGACCCGGGGTACGGGCCGCTGCGGAAGGACCCGCGCTACGCTGAGCTGGTGCGGAGGATTGGGTTGAGGTAGGGAGATTCGTCACCCCGGCGAAAGCCGGGGTCCAGATGTTCCTCAGCTGCCCGTCTCTCTCGCCGTTCTACCCCTCACCCCTGCCCCTCTCCCTCCGGGAGAGGGGTGGGAAAGAAAATGTCACCTGACGGTGAAATCGCCGCCCTCAACCTGGCGCTGATCTGTATCGGCCTCGGCGACCACGTACGCACGATCAAGATTCTCGAGTGGGCCTACGCAGACAATTCTCGGCAGGTGGTCTGGCTAAAGGTGGATCCAATTTGGGATCCGCTGCGGGAGGAGCCGAGGTTCAAGGCGCTAATAGGGAGGTTGGGTTGGGGGGGTGAGGGGGGGGAAGGATGTTTTCACAATCCGCCTTACACAGCCCAGGTGTGGATGACTGACTGCCCGTTCTGCAACCCGGATCCGGACCGCGTCCTGCTTTCGTCAGATGGGGCCTACTACCTACGCGATGCCTTCCCCGTCACCGCCTTCCACACGCTTGTCATCCCGCGCAGACATGTCGCTGACTACTTCGCGTTGTCACGGGACGACCTCCTCGCTTGCGACGCCATGCTTCGTGAAGCCAGGGAGCATCTTCTCGCGCAAGACGGGTCGATCAGCGGGTTCAACATCGGCGTGAACGTGGGCAGTTCGGCTGGACAAACAATCTTCCACTGCCATTTCCACTTGATCCCGCGTCGAGTCGGGGACGTCGAGAATCCACGCGGAGGAGTCCGCCACATCATCCCAGGACGGGGGGACTATTAGACCTTGGCTCATGCCTTCACGGAGTATCAGCCGCGTACAGAGGATTACTGGCGCAGCATCATCATGTTTGGACGCAACGTCGCATCGTATAAGTTTGCGCTGGGACGTGCGCTTCTGGAGATATCCCCCGAAGCCGGCCGGCTCGTCACCCTCGAAGAACTCGCTGCACCGTTCGCGGCCCACCTTTGTACACACCTCCGCACCGCAGACAAACAGGGGACCTTCCGGCAGAGTCGGTTCCTAGAGGCCTGTCGCAAGGCCAACGCCGGCGAAATCGAACAACAAGAGCTGGTGGCGACGACAGTGAGGCTCGGCTTCAATAATGTCATTGATGCCTTCCACGTCGTTGGCCGAGAAGACATCGCCTGCCGCTTCTTCCTCGACGAAAGACGACCCGCTGGCGGGATCCGCGTGACGGACGAGTTTGCCAGTTTGCTTCAGAGCCCGCAGGCAAGCAATCTCCCCGACGAGGCGGAATCGCGGTGGCGGCTAGTGGAGTCGGCTTGGGAACTCGGGGTTTCCCGCGCCCTGGTGGGCGTTGAAGGCGAGGGCGACTCCCCAATCCTGGTTGGCATGACAGGGTCCCGCCGCCGCAAGCCGATCACCGGCGCCCGCGAAGCCCTCAGCGGATACCAGAAGGGGCACTGCTTCTACTGCTTTGCTGGCTTCACGCTCAACGGGAAGGACGTACCGGACGTAGATCATTTCTTCCCGCACTCGCTCGTCAACGCCGGCTTCGGGCCCGTCCTGAACGGCGTCTGGAATCTCGTCCTGGCGTGCCGAGCCTGCAATCGCGGGGTTGGAGGCA
Organism: uncultured Gemmatimonadales bacterium; assembly: GCA_963699825.1. Taxonomy (GTDB): domain Bacteria; phylum Gemmatimonadota; class Gemmatimonadetes; order Gemmatimonadales; family GWC2-71-9; genus SPDF01. Next base: position 35,618 of record CAVOVI010000011.1, on the reverse strand, counting down.
AGTCAAACCTGATCCCGACGCTCGCACTTCTTGAGCGTCTCAGTACCCGGAACGAATTCCTCATCGCGAGTCACCACCCCCTGCGTGAGACCCTTCTGTCGCAATTGGGACCGACCGAAGCCCACCGCAGGGCGTACCTAAACGACTTCCACCGCCAGGCACGCGCCGCACTCATTCATACATGGGAGCCACCTGCGGTGATGGAGCGCCTCTATTGATCCGCCAGGTCGCCACTCCTCCACTGAATCTCTCGAACATCAGCCGACGGGCGGCGCATGTCATTCATCTAGATGAGGGCACGGGTCAATTCCTTGGTGAGTTGCGCCCTGCGTGATGAAGAGAACGCCTTCCTATAGGCCCTACCAGCGAGATCATCTCGTTTGAAGAAGTTCGATAAATCAATCGATGCATCCAGACGAGCGACCCTCCGCTGTTCCGTCACTGCTGCCGTCACAACTGCGGACAGTGCTCGCTTGACCCCCACAGTCACTTGCTTGCCGAATCGACGCTCCAGAAGTACTTCCGAGATGGCTGTGTCTAGTGCGTGGATCCTGCACAGGGCATCGTACACTGCTTTCACGAGCAGGAATTGTACGATCCGAGCACGTCGCCTCGCCGATGCTGACAAGGTCCGAAGATACCGCTTGACCACTAAACCCGAGAGCACCGTTAACGCCAATCTGTGATAGACCTTGCCATTCAACTCCCCCTGGTAGCTCGAGAAGAGACGAGCATACTGACGACCCTGGAATAGTGCACCCACCCTTGAGCGTACGGATCCAATCCCTACGCCACCCTGAGTGACCGCAAGCCACTGCGTCACTTCCTTAATCCCGACGGCTATGTATCCATGAAGAAGAGTCTTTCTTTCATTCTGCCACTCCTTCTCCCGCCTCTCATAGAAAATCATCAATCGATCTAAGAATCGAGCGACATTCAGCTGCTCGACGTCATGGGCCGCCAGATTCATCGCCTTCATAGGGTTCTGGGTATTGGTCCGCCGCACGATCTCATTTAGCATGCTGCGTTGCCCGAGGATATCCATCTCCAACACCCGGACCAGAATTCTGCATCGGTGGCGGCGGTTCGATGCATGGAGTGCATGCAGTGTCTGGGATCCGTTAATGATGGACGGGTAAACAAGCTGGAGAGTACGACCACGAAGATTCACCCTACTACAAACCACGTAAAGGCCGTTATTGCCAAGCCAAAACGTCTCCGGCTCAGTCTCATAGGTCTCCCTAATTGTTCGATTAATGCGAGTATGGAGATCGGTCCGCACGTTCTGCGCAAAAAGGCGCTCGTTCTCGTCGTCATCCATCAGCGCTAGGAACACTCGGACATCTGCCAGGCCGACATAGTTTCGGATAGCATCCTTCGCAGACCCAGTGCTCCACACATCCTCACATTCTACTGAAACACTCTCCACGGGCGGCGTGAAGCCTTCTTCATAGAGGTACCAAAGCGGCGCCACCCGCTCAATATCGATGATTCGAAGTCTTTCGTCGGGCTGGACGGTAATGCGCTTCGTCGTTACAAAGTCGAATCGCACCCTAGCTGGATCACGGAGAGCAAGCCTCCGAATAGCGCGATACCGCGGGCGCAGTGGCGCCCGGACATCCTCGAGCCATTCCTCGAATTGGGTACCGTGATCCGGCGCGGACAGCAGCAGCATAACGTTTTCAAACTCTGCGAGCTGCTTCCCCCCGATCTTCCGGAGCTTTAGGCTCGGTTCGTATTTCGACTGGAGCACCACGCGGACACTACCTTCGGTAATCAGTGCATCGACGCCACCATCACCTGCCCCGTCGGTGATTTCGCACTTAGCCCGAGCACCGTATCGTGCGCGGACGTACCAATCAATGAACGCACGCTCCGGGCTCATCGTCCGAAAGCCCGGTCCCTCGAGGGCGGACTTCAGGGCCCGGGCCGCGCCAAGCTGGTAGGAGTGCCGCTCGAGTGAGTTTGCCTGTGACACGGTACCCTCCGCTAGAGAGCATTGCCTGACAGCAATTGGAACACAGCCATTCTGACCTGTGAGTCGTTTGTCTGCACCCTACGCAGCTATTCAGGAGGGGCCACACTACGGAGAGACAAGACCTGCATCCATCAGCGCTTCAAAGGTAGAGTCAAGCACTGTGTCGGGCGGAACAAAAACGATGAGTCCATCACGCCCGCGCGAAAGCAACACACGATAGCTATTCATACGCAATTGGTGCGGATCCTTAGCCTTCGATCGCCTAAACGGCTTGCTCCGCCACTTCGCGCCCTCCCAGGTGAGGTCATCGCCCCATGCCAATATGGGTAGGTCAAGCTCGAGTCCCTGACACTGAAATTCCGTGGCGACCTCAGTCAACTGACAACACGAGTGGGCACTCTGGGGTGGGTCGTTGAACCATGGCCCTTCCCGAAACCGTCTGGCATACACGAAGGAGTTGTTAATGCCCTGCTCTGCAAGGTTGCTCGCCTTTGACGACGCCACCCACCCATACCGCTTGTCAGGCTCGCCCTCGTAACGACACTTTGCGTAATCAACGACTTGTTCCTTAACCCTGCTGACATACAATTGGAATCCGGCTTCTTTCGCCTTGGCGGCGTGAGCCCTTGCCGCGTCCAGGCTTCCACAAAGTAGGCACTCGATCCACTCTTGCACGTCCTCAGCCACGTGGGAGCGCAAACTCACATCAAGATCAAGCGACGCGTTACCCTCGACCGACACAGCTCCATTGAAAACACTCGTCAGCCGGCCCGGACAATGGACGTGCCATGGAACATCACTTCCTGTGATAGCATCGTTCCATTGTGCCAGCCCAGCCTCCTCTCCAATGTAAATTTCCTGACCCTCTCCAATCAGCCCAACGATCATGCTCCAGCCGCCCATACGAGCCGCAATGCGAACGAAGTCTTCTGGCTCTGACGCCCCGTGTCCTCTCTTCTCGCGGACCCTGTCACCGTCCCACGCCCGCTGAGCCTCGTCGTAGACCCAGATGCGCTCGATCGGTAGCCTCCGTTTCTCGCCTCCATATTGCCGAAGAAACCCGTGGATATCCTGTACAAATATCTGACTCTTTAGAGCATGCTGAAGCACCTTGACTAATGGCCCGTTCCCCGAAAGGAACACGGCCAACTTCTCCTTGTCGTCGCCCGTGAAATGTGTGTTGTACACGAACTGAAGGCCAACAAGGGTCTTGCCGGCGCCGGGAACTCCTGTAATGAGGGCGAGATGGTGCTCGCCGCAGTCCCGTGCGTGATGCGCGATTGCCGAGAGGCTTCGGATGGTGTCCGGGATTCCCGCGCTTTGTGCACGACGAATTGAGGGCAAGGGTTCATGATTGAAAATGCATCGAGCTGCGCTTACTAGCGTTGGCAAAGGAGCATAATCCGCCTGCAACCAGTCTTCGAGCACCTCCGCTGTAACACCATCATGGCCGGGACCCCGAGCCCATTCAATCAAGATTGTGCTTATGTGGCCTCTTCCCATTACCACCACGCCACCTTGGCGGATTGGCGCGTCCGCAGCACCCATAAGAACCAGCACAGCAGTACCATGAAGTTCATGGGAGGCGGCGTGATACGCCTTCAAGTCTCGGACGTAGGCAGCAGCTTGATCAACAAACGCAGTCTTGGGTTGAAAGTGCCCCTTGAACTCCAGGACGACGAAGCTGTGCGAAGCAAGAATTGTTACATCCGGTCGGCGGCCACGCTCCCGAGGCAGCTCGTATTCGAAAATGACTCCCCATTGGAGTGCATCTTGGATTCCTGCGACCACCTGCCGCAACTGGGTCGTCATCTCGTCGAAACACTCTAGCCACGCGCGTACCTGGGAAGACGCTGGTTCGTCGCCCAAGCTTCTGCAGTGATGCCCACGAAGTGCGTTCAACCAAATCTCGCGAGGCGTCTCCAGAAATCTACGAACCGACCCGGCCCAACCGAACTGCTGGGAATGCGTGACTGGTGTCAATGTGCGGACCTCCCAAGGAGGGCGAGTCATTCTTGATGGAAGGAACAGTTGACGTCGCGAACACCACGCAGCCATCGCGTGGTCATTCTTAGTCTCCCCTGAATCGCTTGATCTTATCCCCAGCCGAGCTTTTCCGTTATCCCCTACCGCCGAAAAATAAAAAAAGGGGCCCGACTTCTCGGGCCCCCTCGCCCGCCCCTACACTACCGGGACGGTGTGACAATTTGAAGGACCGGGCTCATCGCCCAATCCCGACTCACCTCACCCACATTCACTGAACCCGCACACATGGCACTTCATGCACCCCTCGGCGTATTCCAGCTGGGAGGAGCAGTCGGGGCAGGCGCCGGACATCATCGGCGCCGGGCGGCTCAGCTCGTACTGCGTGGCCCCCTGGGTCATCTTGACGGTCGGGGCCACCTCGGCCTCGCCGGTCGGGATCAGCTCCTGCTGGACCCCCGCCTTGTCCTGCATCCACTTCTCGATGGCAATGCCCACCGCGTCCGGCACCGACAGGACCTTGTTGTTGCCGAGACCGATGGTCCGGTCGGAGCTGATGCCGCGGAGCTGGCGGTGGATCTCCTTCATCGGGATCCCTGAGCGCAGCGCCAGGCGACACCAGCCGGCCCATCGCCTCGACGTCGGCCATGAGCGCCCCACCGGCCTTGCCGAGGCTCATGAACACCTCGAAGGCCTGGTGCTTGTCGTCTTCCGTGATCGTCACGTAGAGCGTGCCCAGCGGCGTCTCCACGCGGCGCGTGGTGCCCTTCAGGGCCTCCGGACGGCTCCGCTTCTGGCGCCGCTGCAGGTTCTCGGCCTCCAGGTCGTGCACCATCCGCCGCAGCCGCTCGTTCTCGGCCCGGATCTCGGCCAGCTCGCCCATGCAGATCGGCGACGCCCTCGACGGCCTCACCGCTCGGCCCGAGCGGCGCCAGATCGGCCCGCGCCACCGACTTGCCGCTCGAGACGGCCTGCTCCTGCACCTTCTTGGCGGTGGAGCCGGTGCGACAGCACCTGCATGTCGCGCGATGCCGTCGCGGTAGACCGTCACGCCCTTGCAGTTCAGCTGGTAGGCCAGCCGGTAGATCTCCTCCACGTACGCCTCGGTGGCGTCGTGGGCAAAGTTGCAGGTCTTGCTGATGGCGCTGTCGTTGGACTCCTGGAAGCCGGCCTGCATCCGGATGTGCCACTCCGGCTTGATGTGGTTGGCGGTGACGAACACCCGCTGCCACTTCTCCGGCACTTCCTCGAAGTTGATGTGGCCCGCCTCGGCGATCCGGGTCATCAGCGTCCTCGGAGTACCACCCTTCCTTCTTGGCGATGGCCACGAAGTCCTCGTTGACGTCGGGCATCAGCACGCCGGCCTGGTTCCGCATGAACGCCACGGCAAAGAGCGGCTCGATGCCGGAGCTGCAGCCGGCGATGATGGAGATGGTGCCGGTCGGCGCCACGGTGGTCACGTTGCAGTTGCGGAGCTTCCGCATCGGGCGGATCCGGTTGCCCTGGGCGTCGCGGGCGCAGGTCTTGTCCGGGCCCCAGATGCTCTGCTCCCACTCCGGGAACGGCCCGCGGATGGTGGCCAGCCGCTCCGACTCCACCTTGGCCTCGTTGTCCACGAAGGCCTGGACCCGGGCGCCCAGAGTGACGGCCTCCTCGGAGTCGTAGGGGATGCCGAGCCGGATCGAGCACATCGGCCCAGCCCATGACGCCGAGACCGATGCGGCGGATCCGCTGGGCCAGGTCGGTGATCTCGGGCAGGGGATAGTTGTTGGCGTCGATCACGTTCTCGAGGAAGTGGGTCGAGAGGTGCACGGTGCGCCGGAGCTTGTCCCAGTCGAGGCTGCCGTTCTCGACGAACATGCCGAGGTTGATCGAGCCGAGGTTGCAGACGTCGTACGGGAGCAGGGGCTGCTCGCCGCAGGGGTTGGTGGCCTCGTAGGCGCCGAGGTGCGGCACCGGATTGTAGTGGTTGGCCTGGTCGATGAAGAAGACGCCCGGCTCGCCGGTCTTCCAGGCGCCGTGGATGATCTTCTCCCAGACTTCGCGGGCGCGCAGCGTGCCCGACCACTTCCTTGCTCCGGGGGTGGAAGAGGTCGTACTCGGCGTCTTCCTCGACCGCCTTCATGAAGGCGTCGGTGATGGCGACCGAGATGTTGAAGTTGGTGATCTTGGTCGTGTCGTTCTTGCAGCTCGATGAAATCGAGGATATCGGGGTGGTCGACCCGGAGGATGCCCATGTTGGCGCCGCGGCGGGTGCCACCCTGCTTGACCACCTCGGTGGAGGCGTCGTAGAGGGACATGAAGGAGACGGGGCCCGAGGCCACGCCCATGGTGGAGCGGACGACGTCGTTCTTGGGACGGAGCCGGCTGAAGTCGAACCCGGTGCCGCCGCCGGACTGGTGCACCAGCGCCATGGCCCGGAGGGTGTCGTAGATGCCGTCCTTGCCGTTGGAGAGGGTGTCGTCCACCGGCAACACGAAACAGGCCGACAGCTGGCCGAGCGGCCGCCCGGCGTTCATGAGGGTGGGGCTGTTCGGCATGAACTCGCGGTGGGCCATGGAGCCGTAGAAGGCCTCGGCCAGCTCCTCGACGGCGCCGCTGGAGGCGCCGTACTTCTTGTCGGCACCGGCAATCGTCCTCGCCACACGCCAGAAGAGGTCCTCGCTCGACTCCGCCGGCTTGCCGGCGTCGTCCTTGACCAGGTAACGCTTTTCGAGGACCGTGATGGCGTTCGGGGACAGATCGAGCGCCCCCCGGGACGAGGATTGAGTCATGCAGGCCTCTTCCCTTCAAAATGAAGGGAGTGTGAAATTAGATCGGAATGTCGCTAGTTGGTCACCGGACAGTACCGAAGAGTGGACAGCAAGTTAGGCAAAACGATGGTGCGATGCAATGCGCCAAAATATGCCGCAGTGGTGGGAAAAATCACTGTTCACATCACAAACGTGATGCCACGTCAAACCATCGGATACTTGCCCGCCCGGTGGTCCCTGGCCTGCGCCACGTAATGCTCCCAGGTCCCCGTAATGCGCTCCGCCAATTCCGGGGTAACCTGTCGGACTATTCGGCCCGGCACACCCATCACCAGTGACCCCGGCGGCACCTGCATCCCCTCCGGCACCACCGCCCCCGCCGCCACCACGCTCCCCGTCCCGATGTGCACCCCGTTCAGGAGCACGCTCCCCATCCCGATCAGGCACTCGTCCTCCACCGTGCACCCGTGGAGGATGGCCCGGTGCCCTACCCCGCACCGCTCACCGATGACGCACGGGAAGCCGGCATCCACGTGGACGATGGTGCCGTCCTGGATGTTGGTCTGGGCTCCAATGCTGATCGGCGCCATGTCACCCCGGATGACCGTGGTGTACCAGACGCTCGATTCCGGCCCCAGGGTCACGTCGCCCATGACCACCGCGGTCGGCGCCACATACGCCGTCTTGTGAATATTCGGCACTATTGCCCTCGCATCATGGTGAATTCGCTTCCAGTCGAACCTGGGTCCACGCCGCCACCGGTGTCCCGTTCTTGGTGGCCGGGCGCCAGTGCATCGTCGCGGCGTAGTCACTGGCCAGACTGTTGAACGCGTCACTCGCAGAGGGCCGCAGCGTCGCCACCTCGGCCGTCGTCCCGTCGGCGTTCACCTTGACCAGAAACACCACCGGATCCGGCAACGGGGTCATGCTGGCCGGCACCGGCACCCGGGGCGGGATTACCGGCAGGGGCCGGACATCCCAGCAGAGCTGGTCCTTATTGTAACCGGGTCCCGGTTTGTCGCAGGTGGCGACGGAGGTGTCCACCGGGCCGAGGGTCTGGGTCCCCCCTCGCTCGGTGCGGAGCGGCTCCCCGACCGGGGTCAGCAGCGGGGTAAAGGTCAGCTCGAGCGTGGACCGGATGTTCACGGTATCGACATAGAAGACATGTTGCGGCGCCGAAATGGCGACGATGTGCTGCCCCGGATTGAGGCGAATCGGCGTGGAATCTGGCGCGATATCGTCCACCAGCACCGTCGAGCCCCGGGGCAGGCCGACGATCCGCAAGAATCCGGGCTGACCCGACTCTGGCGGGGCAGTCGGGGGGGCGAAGCGAGTACTGTCCAGGCGAACCGAGTCCGGAAGCGTACTGTCCCCCAGCGCCGTGTCCAGCGCGGGAGCATTGACGACGATCGAGTCACCGCCCCCCTGCCCCGCGGTCCCGCGGCCGTCCCCTGGCGCCGCAGGCGCCAGGGGTCCGTAACCGAGTTTCCCCGCCCCGAACACGCCTCCTGCCGCCACCACGAGCATCACAATCAACCACCCCAGGAAGCTCCCGCTCTTCTTCGCCCCCAACTCGCGCTGGGCCGCGGAGCGCTGCATCGCCGGCCTCGACGGCCCCGAGGTCCGGGCCGGCCGCGCGCCCGTGGCGTCTACCGTCACCGCCGGGATCGGCGTGGTGGGCATCGCCGCCAGACGCTCCCGCGTGCTGGCCCCCGAGATCCGCCTCGGCGCCGCCGGCCGCCCCTCGATTTCCTCCACCAGGTCGAGCCCGCTCTGGAACCGGTCGGCCGGGTCCTTCGCCAGCATCTTCCGGATCACCGCGTAGAGCCGGCGTTCGTCCGCGGTGTTGAGCACCGGCTCCGGAATCGGGTCCATGATGTGCTTGTACCCGATGGCGAAGGAGTCTTCGCCGTCGTACGGCACCTCGCCCAGCAGCGCCTGGTACGCCACCACCCCCAGCGAGTAGATGTCGCTCCGGCCGTCGGTCTCCTGCGCCCGCGCCTGCTCCGGGCTCATGTAGTGCGGCGTCCCGATCGACATGCCCGGTGCCGGTGAGCCGCTGCCCGCTCGCCGCCTTCGCGATCCCGAAGTCGGTGAGCACGCAGGCGCCGTGCTCGTCGAACATGATGTTGTCGGGCTTGATGTCGCGGTGGACGATCCCCGTGCCGGTGCGCGTAGCCGAGCGCCTTGCCCGACTCGACCAGGATCCGGCGGATCTCGTCCGGCGGCAGCCGCCCCGCGCCCTCCAGCAGCGTGGACAGCGAGCCGCCGCGCACCAGCTTCATGACGAAGAAGATGACCTGCCCGGTCTGGCCGACCCGGTAAATCGGGATGATGTTGGGATGCTCGAGCTGCGCCGCGGTGCGGGCCTCGCGCTGGAACCGCTCGACGAACTCACGCGTCGAACGCGAGGGAGAACGGCAGCACCTTGACCGCCACTTCCCGGTCGAGAGGCGATTTCCCGGGCCCGGAAGACGATGGCCATCCCGCCCCGGCCCAGCTCCTCGATGATCTCGTACTCGGCGGCCAGCGTGTCGCGGATCAGGGCCGTCTGGGAGACGTCGCCCATCGCCATCCCCCGCGCGTCCCCCCCACCCCCCACCCGTGCCCCGCAGATGGGGCAGGCGGTCCAGGCGTCCTCCAGCTTGTGGCCGCAGCTCGAACAATGCATGGGGCAAAGCTACGGGCTCCCGGGGGGAGGCGCAAACGCTTCACGCCGGGCTGGGGCCACCCCTTCCTCCCCACCCAAAGAGAAACGAGGGTAGCTCGGAAGAAGGCCGGAAGCTCGGAGGAACCGCCTGGTGGTCGCCTGCGCGATCACCACCGCTGTTTTCCGACCCTCCGCTGTCTTCCGAACTTCCCTCGTCCCTGTCTACTGCCCCGCAGCCCCGCTGCCCGCCCTCGCGCAGGGCGCGACTACGGGTCGATGATCGTGAATTCCTGGGTCCGATAATTGGTGTAGCTGTCCGGCCGCGTCACCCGGACCCCGATCGTGTAGGTGCCCGCCTTGAGCTTGGAGAGATCGAGGGTGCGATTGGCACGCGTCACGTCGCCCTGGGCCTTCTCGTCGAATTTGAGGCTGATGGCGGAGCCTCCCTTGCCGAAGAGTCCCCCGCTGCCGCCCTTCTTGACCACCACCTCGGTCTTGAGCATCGCCCCGGGGACGGCGCCGTACACCTCGTAGTAGAGCTGCATCTCCTCGGTGCGGCGGAAGGTCTGCAACGGGTTCAGGTACACCGTGTCCTCGGGCGCGGCGATCCAGACGAGGTGATTGTCGCGGCGGCCCAGCACGAGGTCGCTCACCGCGAGCTGCGACTCGGCGCTCACCCGCACGCTGTCGGTCGGGAGGATCAGGCCGGCGTCCTCGCCCTGCTGCACCAGCACGCGGTAGTGATACTGGCCCGGCGGGACGTGCACGTCCGCGCGCCCGACCAGATGCTCGGACACCGGCACCGGCGTGCGCGACAGGAAGAACCGCGTGGTGTCGATCGACGCCACCGACTTGCCCGCGGAATCGAGGACCGAGAACCGCAGCCGCACGGGGTAGACCTGCCCTCGCGCCGTGGGCACACCGGTGAGCGACCCGCCCGCAATGGCATACGACACCTGCACCAGGGCGCCCCGCTCGTCCCGGCCGACCGCCAGCACCTGGACCCTGGCGCTCAGCGAACGGGGGAAGGCGAGTTCGTAGCTGTCGGTGGAGGTGCCGCGGGCATAGCTCGCCCGTCCCTGGCTCCGCTCTTCGGCCATGTACCGGCTGATGCCCGCGCCGCCCGCACTCTTCATCTTGCCGTAGAGCGGGGAAATGTTCTGCCGCGAGGAGAGCAGCTGCTCCGTGGTGGTATTGAAGGCCAGGGACGTCGAGGCACCCTGCAACTGCACGGCGGTGGCGTACCCGAAGATGTCGAGCAGGCTCTCCACCAGCTTGAAATCCTGCACATCCTCCCGCGACACGAAGTGGAAGACGAGGTCGCCGTCGGGCTGCCGGTAGACCCAGGTCTCGTTCGGTTCGATCCCCGGCTCTGCATAGGAGGCCCGGTCGGACGGCGTACCGTGCCGGAGGTAGATGATGCCCCGGTCGTCGAATTCCTTGCTCCCGGAGTGATAGACCTCCTCGATGCTGTAGTGCCGATTCACGCTTGCCAGCCGGAAGTTGGTGCGGGCGTACTGGAGCCGGCGGTAGTGCTCCTTGAGCCGCTCGTTGGGGCTCCGCAGGCTGGCGTCGTCGCGGCTGCCCCAGAATTCGCGGAGCCAGGTGGTCCGCCCCTGCCCCGCGGTCGAGTCAAAGGCCGCCAACTCCCCGGCCGACGCGAAATACTCCAGGTCCTTCCGATAGAGGGGCACGCTCAGCGTGTCGTCGTATCCCGCCCCGTCGTAGTAACTGAGGGCTCCGACGTCGAGCCCGAGCCCGAGCTGGGTGCGCCCCAGTTCGTAGAGCCCGAGCCCCTGGTCGCCGGCGTTGGCCAGGTAGCCCATGAAGGCCGCCACCGCCGAGTCCGGACTGCCCACCTCGCGCTCGATGCGGCCGCGCGCCAGGAGCACCTGCGGATTCTCGGCCGACTGGCTGTGCGCGCTCTGGCGCAGCGCGTCCAGGGCGACGTCGAGCCGGATGTTGACGCGCTGGGACAGCGCAGTGTTGGCCAGCTCCACCAGTCCCTGCACAAATCCCGGATCGACTTCGGCGGACCGCGCGTAGGCGTCGGCCGCCTTGGCCAGCGCGTCCTTGCCGAACATGGTCTTGAGGCCGGTGACGATGGCGAGCTGGGAATCGCCGATGGCAAGCTCGGCCATGCCGAGGCCGTACCAGGGATAGGGCCACGTCGGCTCGAGCTGCGTGGCCCACTCGAATTCGGAGGCGGCGTCGTCGTAATGGGGACCGGCGGCGAGATCGCCGTAGCGGAGGGAGAGGAAGCCGAGCCGCAGGTGCAGCAGGGTGTTGTCGCGGTCGGCCTTCGCGTCGGTGACCATGAGCCGCTCCCAGCGGAGCAGCACGATGGTGTCGGTGGTCCGGGCCAGGGTGTCGCGCCAGGCCTCGAGGACCCTTCGCTGCTCGGGCGCCTGAGCTTGCGCTTGAGTGGCGAGGACCACAAGAAGCCCGAGCACCGCGACGAAGCGGGAAAGCGGGAAAGCGGGGAAGCGGTTTCGGAAGGAAACGATTGTCATCTGTCCCGTCATTGGGGTCCTGAATTGGGAGACGCCGAAGGGCTGCCGGGATTCACACGTGCCTTCCCCGCATTCCCGCGTCCCCACCCCCTACCTGCTCTTCAGGTACTCCACCACCCCGTTGTAGACCCCCTCCGCATACATCCGCTGCCCCAGCGGGGTGCGCAGCGCTGATTCCTGCTCCGGGATGGCCATGAACATCGCCTCGGTCAGGATGGAGGGCATCCAGGTCGGGCGCACCAGGGCCAGGTCGCCCCGGCCGACGCCGAGGTCGCGGAGCTCGAGCCGCTTGACCAGCGCGGCCTGCACGTCGCGGGCGAGGGCGGCGCTGCGCGGCTGGTTGTAGAAGACGCCCGTCCCGCTGTTGGTGATCGGGTTCACCCCGTCGGGGAGGGCGTTGTTGTGGACCGAGATGAGGAGGTCGGCGTCCACGCTGTCGGCATAGAAGGGCCGCCAGGCCAGGTCCACCGGCTTGTCCGTGGTGCGGGTCATCAGGACCTCGGCACCGCCCGCCTCCAGCATCGCCTGCAGCTTCAGCGCGACGCCGAGGTTGGCCTCCGCTTCCCTGTACCCGGTGGGGCCGGTGGCGCCGCCGGGCGGGTGACCGGCGTCCACCACGATCCGCACGCCGGCGAGGGGCCTGGACTTCTGGATGACGGGCGGCCGCCGGATCTCCAGCATCAGGTCGGTCCGGTCCCACCGGGTGCGGTAGCCCCAGACGTCCTGGGCGAGATCGAGGGTGATCGTGACCTCGTCCGCCGTCTCCTGCGCCCAGTTCATCTGCGTGACCAGCGAGTCCGACCCGCCGTAGCGCATCCAGTTCACGTCACCCGAGGCGCCGTAGATCCGGACCGTGAGGGACGATTCCGTCTCGGTGACGAGATAGGGCACGCGGGCGCTGAGCGGGATGCGGAGCGTCGCGCTCTTCGGCGCGGACGTCAGCGACACCGACCCGACAATCGCCTCGAGGGGCGGCGTCCCCGCCGGCAGGGCGTGCGCGTCGGCCGCGGTGATCCAGGCGAGCGAGGTGGCGGAGAGCGCCAGGCGGAGGTCGCCGTTCAGGCGGCCGGAGACGTTGGCGCGCGTGCCGGTCGGGAAGAACCAGTTGTAGGTCGCGCCGGGGGCCGCGCGGCCCACCGTCAGCCGATCGGACGTCCCGGTCTGCGCCGTGTCGTCATCCAGCTCGACCACCACCGGCAGGCTGTCGAGCAGCGAGACGCGGAGCGGCCAGGTGGCCCGCACCGTGTCGACGCCCTTGATGGCCTCCACGATGGCCAGGAGGGTGTCGGCCCCCTCGGCGCTGCGCCGCCGGCAGCGGGGACAGCCGGGCGCCTTCTCGACGCCGAGCAGCGGCCCCGGGTCGGCGCCGAACGCCGCGCCGCGGACCACCCCCACGTAGCGATCGGCGCGCACCGAGCGCGCCAGGCTGGCGGTGTCCCGATCGAAGGCGCGCACCCCCCAGGAGACGTCGTCGTAGCCGACGGAATTGGCCAGCGGCACCACGGTCCCGTCGGGGAGCACCAGCCGCACGTCGGAGCCTTCCGCGGCGCGGACCGAGAGCGGGAGGTACTCGTCCGCCGGCCACCAGACCTTCCCCCGCGGCTTGAAGGACAGGCTGTCGATCCAGAGCGGCGTGGTCGGCGGTGCGGCGCGAACCGTGCGCCGCACCTTGTAGACCAGCGAGTCGCGCGAGCCGTCCGGCCGCGTGGCCCGGAGGGTGAAGGACATCACGCTGTCCTTGGGAAACGGCAGCCAGGCCAGGTAGGCGCCGTTGGGCCACACCCTGACCGAGTCGCCGTTGATCGTGAGCCGCGCGTCGCCGGTGCCGGTGCTGCCGAGCAGGAAGGAGTTGTCGCCGGTGGTGGAGACGACGTCGGACCTGGCGGGGTAGACCACGGTCAGCGCCAGCGGTCCCGTCGATTTCGGGATGGCGGGGAGGCGTCCCCGGTTCGGATCGGACGGCTGGGCAGCGGGCTTCGCCCTGGCCTTGGGCCTGGGCTGCTGGGCGCCGAGCGGAGCGGCCGCGGCAAGGAGAAACAGGAGCGTCAGGAGCGGGTGGGCGCGCATCGGCGGAAGGTACTTCCAGAACACGACTTGCGACAAGCGGACCGGCCGGGGGGCGCCGGGCCGACCGAGCGATTGACGCCCCTCCGGAGCCGACCTAGATTCCGCCTCCCCTGCCCTCTTCGGCCCGGAGCACTCGTGGCGCGCGCTTCCACCATCTGTCTCACTCCACTGTCCCACCGAGCCCGGTGACCATTCCCTCCGTCCATGTATCGGTCGCCGGCCGGACCGACGTCGGTCGCACCCGCGAGCACAACGAGGACACCTACCTCGTCGCCGACCTCAGCACCGGGCAGCTCTGCGACGCCACCGAGGCGCAGGTCTGCCATGTCGGTCCCCGCGGCTCGCTGTTCATGGTGGCGGACGGGATGGGCGGTGCGGCGGCGGGTGAGCTGGCCGCGGCGCTGGCGGCGGAGACCATCCACAAGCACCTGATCGGCACCTGGACCGCCGACGAGGACACCAGCCGGGAGAAGTTCGCCTTCCGGGTGCGGGAAGCGGTCGAGGAAGCCAACCGGAAGATCCACGAATACGCGCAGGAGCACCCCGACGTGCGGGGGATGGGCACCACCGTCACGGCGGCGGGGGTGTTCGGGAGCGATCTCTACCTCGCGCAGATCGGCGACAGCCGGGCCTACATGATCCGCCGCGGCGTGGCGACGCAGCTCACGAAGGACCAGTCCCTCACCCAGCGCCTGGTCGACGCCGGCGAGATGACCGAGGAGCAGGCGGAGAAGAGCGAGCGGAAGAACATCATCCTCCAGGCGCTCGGCCCCGACCCGCAGGTGCGAGTGGACCTGACCTACGAGGAGCTCCGCCGCGACGACGTGCTGATCCTCTGCTCCGACGGATTGAGCGGCCAGGTGAAGCGGGAGGAGTTCGCCGAGTACGCCGGGCGGCTCACCGATCTCGCCGAGCTCTGCAGCGCACTCATCGACCTCGCCAACTCCCGGGGCGGCCCCGACAACATCACGGTGGTGGCGGCCCGCTTCGAGGGAGACGGCCTGACCCTCAGCGCGACGGCGCAGGAGCCGGGGCACCATGTCTTCGAGCTGCCGGGCGACGAGCCCCTCGAGGACGACATCCGCGTCGGCTACAAGACCGGGGGCATCCGCATCGAGCGGCCGCTCTCGCTGCCCGTGCGCGAGGAGCCGCCGGCGCCGCCCCTCCGCCCCCGTCCGCCGGTCGGCCTCATCGGGACCGCCCTCCTCCTCACCGCCGCGATCCTCTACTGGCTGATCACCCGATGACCCCGCGGCTCGCCATTCTCTCCGGGGGCCGCGCGGGCTCCGTGGAGCTGATTCCCGGCGCCGTCGCGAGCATCGGGCGGCATCCGACCTGCCAGATCCGTCTCGATGCCGACCGCGACCCCGAGGTGTCCAACCGGCACGCCGTCATCCAGCGGAAGGACGGCGTCTGGATTATCCGCGACCTCGGCAGCCTGCAGGGGACCTATCTCAACGGCCAGCGGATCTCCGAGGAGCAGCCGCTGAACGACGGCGACCTCCTTCGGCTCGGGGCCACGGGTCCCGAGATCCAGTTCCTCCTCTCCGACCGCGCCCAGGTGGCGCAACCCAGCCGCGAGCCGGCGGTGGCGCAGCCCGCCAAGCCGGCGATCAGCACCGAGGACCTGGAGCGGATCCTCGAGGACGAGCAGGCGGGGCAGCTGGCGCGTGACGCCGCGGACGCCGCCCGGAAACGCCGGCTGTTCCGAATCGTCAGCAGTGTGGTGGCCCTGGTCGCCGTCGTCGTGGCCGGCTTCCTCTTCTTGCAGCGGCGGGAGGCCAGGCGCGCGGAAGAGGACGCCCGACTGCTCCTGCTCGCCCAGGCCGACAGCATGATGGCGAGCGTGGCGGCGGTCGAGGTGGCCTCGCCGTTCATGCGGACCTCGCTCGACTCCGCGCGCCAGGCCGCCACCCGGCTCCGCGCCTCACTCGTGGACGCCGGGCCCAACGCCGCGGCCAGCGCCTCCATCATGCAGGCGCTCGACTCCGCCATCGCTCGCGAGCGCAACATCGCCGAATCGGCGGAGTTCAACCCCGAGGCGGTCGCGGCCCCCAGCGTGGCAGCGGTCGGACTGGTCATCGCGCAGTACGCCGACGGCAGCACGGCGCTGGCGACCGGCTTCGCCATCCGGCGGGACGGGACTGGCGGGGTGATGCTCACCACCCGGCGGGTGGTTCTCAACGAGGCGGGCGAGGGACCGGTCCAGCTCCTGGTGCTGATGCCCGGCACGACCCAACCGATTGCCGCGCGTGTGCTCAGGACCCACGCCGTCGAGGACATCGCCCTCCTGCGCGTGGAACAGCGCGGCGGGATCCCGGTCGTCCAGGGGCTGGCATGGCGGGCACCACCCGTCGCCGCCGGCAACCCGGTGGCGATTGTCGGCTACCCGCCGCCCATCGACATCCCCGCGACGAACGACTGGCGGAAGGTCACGGTCGCGTCGACCAACAGCACCGGAACCGCGGCACTGGTGGCGGCGGGATTCATCACCGTGGACGGGTGGGGATCGCCGGTGAGCGCCGGCAGCCCGCTCATCGACGGCGAAGGACTGGTGGCGGGGATCGTCTCGACCGCGGCGCCCTCGGCCGGTGGCCGGCTCTACGACGCGGTGCCGGTGGTATTTGCGCTGGAATTACTGGACCAGTTGCAGTAAAGAGGAAAAGAAGAAAAGAGACGAGGGAGGGTCGGAGAAGAACCGGAGGGTCGGAAGGACTGCCAAACGCAGGCGGTCTTCCCCGACCTCCGCTGTTCTTCCGACCCTCCCTCGTCGTGGTTACTACCCCGCCAGCAAGATCCATCCGATGAGCAGCGTCCCACCCAAAATGACGATCGACCAGCCCAGCCAGCGCCGCGCGTCGCGCACGCCGTCGTCGAGCGCGGTGAGGTTGGTCCGCAGGCGTACCGGCCCCCAGGCGCCCGCGGGCCGCACCCGCGCGTAGAAGGCGTCGAGCGTCGCCGACGATTCCGGGGCCGTCATCCACATCACCGGCACCCAGACCGCCATGGAGCCGAAGGCGGAGAGCATCAGCCGCTGGCCGAAGGTGAACGACGCGAAGGCGCTGGTGGAGCCGAGGATGGCCAGCAGCAGTCCCGGCCGCCATCGCGGCGATCTCGGCCCAGGCGTTGATCCGCCACCAGAACCACCGGAGCAGCAGCACCAGACCCGGGCCGTTGCCGATCAGGATGATGAACCGGAACACCCCCCCCACGCTGTCCATGAAGAACGACACCACCGCCGCCAGCGCCGCGAGCAGCACCGACGCCCACCGCGCCGACCGCATGAGCGTGGCCTCGTCCGTCTGGCCGGTGAAGCGGGCGTAGAGGTCGTTCACCAGGTAGCTGGCCCCCCAGTTGACCTGCGTGGAGACGGTGGACATGAACGCCGCCACCAGGCTCGCGAAGACCAGGCCGAGGACGCCGGTGGGGAGGTACCGCACCATCATGATCGGGTAGGCCAGCTCGGGATCGGCGAGCTGCGGCAGGACCACGAGCGCCGCGAGCCCGACCAGCACCCACGGCCAGGTGCGGACCACGTAGTTGAGGATGTTGAAGAGGTGGGCGGCCTTGGTGGCTTCCCTCTCGTTGGCGGTGGACGAGAGCCGCTGGACGAACATCCCCCCGCCGTCGCTGTTCCGGAACGCCCACCACTGGACGAACAGGTAGCCGAGGAAGGTGCTGATCGGCAGCGTCGCGTCCTGCCCTGTGGGCAGGAGGTTGAGCTTGTCGCCCTGGCCGCTGTCGCGCAGCGCGGCGGTCAGGCCGGCAGAGGCCGCCGACCTCGCCCAGGGCATAGAACATCACGGTGAAGGCGCCGGCCATCGCGAGGATGTACTGCACGAAGTCGGTGGCCACGACGCCCCAGAGCCCCGAGGCGGCGGTGTAGATGACGACCGATGACGAGGATCGGGATGATGGCCCAGAGCCGTTCGTCGCCGGGAAGATTCGGCAGCGCGTCGAAGACGCCGAGCGCCACGAGCATCTTCCGCATGGCCAGCATGCCGTAGCCGATGCTGAGACAGTTGAAGCGGGACGGCGATCAGGAAGGCCCGGAAGGCGCGGAGCACGGCGGCGGGGCGGCCGCCGTAGCGCAGCTCGGTCAGCTCCACGTCGGTCAGCACGTTGGCCCGGCGCCAGAGCTGGGCGAGCACCACCGCCACCAGCACGTGGCTCAGCGCAAAGGCCCACCACTCCCAGTTGCCGGCCACGCCGTCCTTGGCCACGCGCGCCCGCCACGTAGAGCGGGGTGTCGACGTTGAAGGTGGTGGCGGCCATCGAGGTGGCGGCGAGCCACCAGGGAATGGCGCGGCCGCCGACGAAGAACTCAGTCAGGCTCCGCGCGCCGCGCCGCGCCACCCAGAGACCCAGCACCAGCGTCCCCGCCAGGTAGGCGACCACCACCCCCCAGTCGAGCGCCCTCAACCGAGGCGCTCCACCAGCCAGCGGGCCACCGCGTCCTGCATCAGCCGCTGCCGGTGCCACGCCAGCAGGACCGGCGCGTCCCCTGGCACCTCCTCCGCAAGCCGGGGATGGCCGAACACGACGACCAGGTCTGCGTCGCCATGCCGGCTCAACGCCGCGAGCGACGCGGGACCGAACCCGGCGCGCCCCTTCGAGGCGCGCGGCTCCGCGAAGGCGAGCACCACCTTGCTCCCGCCGCGATCGACCGCCACGCCCATGCCCCGCAACGCCATCTCCACGTACTCCGTGGACGAGGCGGGCCAGGCGCCGCCCTGATCGTCGTCGACGATGACGAGCTCGAACGGCATCCGCAGCGTGGGGCGGGAGCCGCGGACGAGGACGCCGGCGAGCAGACGATCCGCGATCGCCGCGGACTGCCCCGCTGACTCCGCCCCGCCGCCCCGCGGCCCCGCCTCGGCACGAAGCAATGCCTCCCCATACCGCACCAGCGCCTCTTCCACCCGCTCCTCCGACAGCATGCCCGCGCCGAGCGCCTCCCCAGTCGCCGCGTACGCGGCCTGCGGGTCCGCCGGATAGCAGAGCAGGTCGCATCCCGCCGCCAGCGCCCGCACCGCCGGGTTGCCGGCCGGGTCCTGGACCGCCGCCCCCATCATGAGCGCGTCGGTCACGATCAATCCACGGAAGCCGAGTTCGTCGCGGAGCACGCGCAGCATGGGTGCCGAGAAGGTCGCCGGGGTGCCGGTCGGGTCGAGCGCGGGGACGCGCAGGTGCCCGGTCATGACGGTGGCGACCTGCGCCAGGACGCCCATGCGAAAGGGGACGAGGTCGGTGGTCTCGAGCGTCGCCCGGTCCACGTCCACGGACGGGACTTCATCGTGGCTGTCCCGCGTGGTGCGGCCGTGGCCAGGGAAATGCTTGATGCAGGCCAGCGCGCCGGCCTCCTGACAGGCCCGCACCCAGAGCGCCGCCGCCACGCCGACCAGCTTGGGATCGCTCCCGAACGCGCGCGTCTGCACGATCGGATTGGCGGGCTCGATGTCGAGATCGGCGTCGGGCGCCAGGACCCAGTTGACCCCGAGGTCCCGCGCCTCGCGTGCGGTGGTCTCGGCCGCCGCCCGGATGACATCGGGATCATCCAGCGCGGCCAGCGCGGCGGGCGGCGGAAACTCCGTCAGGCCGGGGAACTGCTGCCCTGCCCCGCGCTCCAGGTCGGCGGCCATCAGCAGCGGCCGGCCCGCACGCTCCTGCAATTCCGCGGTGAGCGCGCGGACGGCCTCGGGACGTCCACCGAAGAGGATGAATCCCCCCGCCCCACAGCGCAGCGCCGCGGCGATGGTCCCGGCCTCATGGCCGAACCCCGTGTCGTCCCGCCAGCGGAGCGCGGGGAGGATCAGGCGTCCGTGCATCAGGGGGGCGTGATCGATCCGAGCACCCGCGCGCCGCGTGCGCCGGTGGCGGCGGGGAGGTTGCCGGGCTGCCCGTGCAGCGTCAGGTAGGCGAGGAGCGCGAACGCCACCGCTTCCTTCGCGTCACCGTCGAAATACACCGAATCGAAACGGCGGATGGACCTCGGGGCCAGCAGTGCCGTGAGCGAGGCGATGAGCCCGGGATGGTGCACGCCTCCTCCGGAGACGAGCATCTCCCCGGCCGCCGGCGCCCAGCGCTCAACGGCCGCGGCGACGGAGCGCGCCGTCAGCGCCACCGCCGTGGCCACGCCGTCCGCACCCGGCACACGGGCGTGCAGGTGGCCGGCGAAGGCGTCGCCGAAGTGCTCGCGCCCCGTGCTCTTGGGCGGCGGCGCGTGGAAGTAGGCGTCGTCGAGCAGGTCCGCGAGCACCGCCTCGTCCACCCGTCCCGCCGCCGACAGCGCCCCGTCGAGGTCGCAGGCGAGCGACTCGTCCACCCGGTGCGCCACCGCGTCGATGATGGCCATGCCGGGGCCGGTGTCGAAGGCGATGGCCCCCTCCTCCCGGCCGCCCTTCGGGACCAGGGTGATGTTCGCCATGCCGCCGAGGTTGAGCAGCACGCGGTCACGGTCGGCATCGGCAAAGAGCAGCACGTCGGCCATCGGCACCAGCGGCGCCCCCTGCCCTCCCGCGGCGACATCCCGTGCACGGAATCCGCTCACGACGCGCACCCCGAACGCCTCGGCCAGCACCGCCGGTTCGCCGAGTTGCCAGCTGACCAGCGGCGGCTCGTGCCAGATCGTCTGTCCCGGGAAGGCGATGCCGTCGATCTGGTCGGCGCGCGCATCGCCCGCATGCAGCACCGCCTGCACCGCCTCCGTGGCCCATTCCGCAATCTGCACATGCAGCCGGGCCAGGGCCGGCGCGGCGGCGCGCCCCTCGAGGGCCGCCCGCACCATGGCGCGCTCGTCGCGGTCGTAGGGCCGGGTGGCGAACGCCACCAGCTCCGCGCGCGTCGGCCCCGTAAACCGGACCAGCGCGGCGTCCATCCCGTCGAGCGAGGTGCCGGACATCAGACCGACGATGAGCGATGGGCGTTCCATCAGGAGGGATCCACCGGTGGAGGGTTGCCGAGGATGGGACGGAGCCGGCCCTGCGCGTCGGCGATGAGCGACTCGGATGCCGCACGGTCCTTCCCGGTGCGGACCATGACGATGGCGGTGCGGACGCTGCCACCAGCCGCCGCGAGGGCGGCGCGCGCCGCGTCCCGATCGACGCCGGTCACCTCCATGACGATCCGCTCGCCCCGGTCGGCCAGCTTCACGTTCCGGACCTGCAGGTCCACCATGAGGTTGCCGTAGGTCTTGCCGAGGCGGATCATCGCGCCGGTGGTGAGGATGTTGAGGACCAGCTTGGTGGCGGTGCCCGCCTTGAGCCGGGTGGACCCGGTCACCACCTCGGGGCCGACGGGCACGGTGATGCACTCGTCGCAACTGTCGGCCATCTCCCGGGGCGGCGCGGTGCAACTGAGGAACACCGTCTTCGCGCCCAGCTGCCGGGCGCGGCCGATCGCGGCCCGCACGAACGGCGTGGTGCCGCTCGCGGCGATGCCGACGACGACGTCGTCGGGCCCGACCCGGCGCTCGTCGATGACCGCCGTGGCGGCGGCGAGGTCGTCCTCCGCCCCCTCGACCGAGCGTGACCAGCGCGGCGGGGCCGCCGGCGATGATCCCCTGCACCATTTCCGGGCGGCGAGCCGAAGGTCGGCGGGCACTCGGAGGCGTCGAGCACCCCGAGCCGGCCGCTGGTGCCCGCTCCGACATAGAAGAGCCGCCCTCCGGCGCGGAAGGCGGCTTCGATCAGGTCGATGCTCCGGGCAATCGGCTCGCGGGCCGAGGCGACGGCCGCCGGGACGGTGGCGTCCTCGGCCGACACCAGGTCGACGAGCTGGAGACTGTCCAGGGTGTCGATGGCCGCGGTCCGCGGGTTTCTCCGCTCGGTGAGCCTGGGGTCGCGCACGGGGGCACCTGGGCCGGGGATAGGGAAGGCGGACTTGTCACGCAAGGGATGTCGCTAAATTAGGGCAGCCATTCACTCCGGGGCAACCTCCACTCCAGCGCCACCACCCTACGAGGATTCTCGTGCACCTTCGCCACGCCGCCGTTGCGCTGCTCCTCCTCCTTCCCGCCTGTGCCGGACCCCAGCCGTCCGGCGTCGCCGCCGGATGGAAGTTTGCCGACAAGGCACGGGTCACCGACGCCGCCAGCGCCGTCGTCGTCTCCGGGAGCCCGATCGCCAGCCAGGTCGGCCGCGACATCCTGCAGGCGGGGGGGAACGCCGTCGACGCCGCCGTGGCGGTCGGATTCGCGCTGGCCGTGGTGCATCCGGAGGCGGGCAACATCGGCGGCGGCGGCTTCCTGCTGTACCGGGAGGCGGGCGGCGCCGTCTACGCGCTCGACTACCGCGAGGAAGCCCCCTCCGGCGCCAGTCGCGACATGTACCTCGAGCCGGATGGGGACGTCTCCGACCTGAGCGTCACGGGCGCGCTCGCGGCCGCGGTGCCGGGCTCGCCGGCGGGCCTGGTGGAGATGCACCGCCGCTTCGGCCGGCTGCCGTTCGCACAGGTCATCAACCCCGCCATCGCGCTGGCCAACGAGGGGTACGTGGTCGACGACTACCGCCGGGAGTCGATCGGCGACGAGATGTCACGCCTCTACCTCTTTCCCGCCTCGCGCGCGCAGTTCCTGCCCGACAACCAGCCGCCCGTCGTGGGCTCCGTGCTCGTCCAGCGCGACCTCGGCCGGACGCTGGAGCGGATTCGGGACCAGGGCGCCGCCGGGTTCTACACCGGGCCGACCGCCGACCTGATCGTGGCGGAAATGCAGCGGAGCGGCGGCCTGATTTCCCACGCCGACCTCGCCGCCTACCAGACCTACTGGCGCGACCCGATCATCATCCCCTACCGCGGTGACACCGTCTACTCGATGCCGCCGGCCAGCTCCGGCGGCACCACGATGGGGATGATCCTGAACATGATGGAGGGGTATTCGCCCCTTCCGCCCTTCGGCTCCGCGGCGCTCATGCATCTCGAGGCGGAAGCGATGAGCCGGGCCTTCATGGACCGGAACGCCTACATGGGCGACCCCGGCTTCGTGCACAACCCGGTGGACCAGATGCTCTCGCAGCGCTACGCCGACGAGCGGCGCGCCACCATCGACCCGCAACACGCCTCGAAGACCGGCGAGGTGCTGCCGGGACTGAAGGACGGGCCGTCCACCACGCACTACTCCATCGTGGACGCCGACGGCAACGCGGTCAGCATCACCACGACGCTCAACAACAGCTACGGCAGCGCCGTCACGGTCACGGGGGGCGGCTTCCTCCTCAACGACGAAATGGACGACCTGGCGAGCGCGCCCGGGAAGCCCAACATGTACGGCCTGGTGCAGGGGGACTCGAACGCGATTCAGCCGGGCAAGCGCCCCCTCTCGGCGATGACGCCGAGTTTCGTGGTGGACGAGCAGGGTCAGTTGCTGCTGGTGGTGGGGACGCCGGGGGGGCCGCGCATCATCACGATGGTGTACCACGTGATCAGCAACGTGCTCGACCATCACATGTCACTCCCCGACGCGGTGACCGCGCCGCGGCTGCATCACCAGGGGCTGCCGAACAGCATCCGGCTCGAGCGGGGCGGCTTCTCGCCGGAAGCGATCGCCCAGCTCAGGAAGATGGGGCACGAGGTCCACGAGGAGGGGTACACCGGCGACGTCGAGGCGATCATCCGGACCCCCGCCGGGTGGCAGGGGGTGAGTGATCCGAGGCTGGGGGGGGGAGGAGCAGGATACTGAGGGCGGGGCCGCGGGGCAGCTGGGCAGGGAGGCCGTAGCGGTTGCTGCCCCGCTGCCCCCCTGCCCCGCCTCGCCTATTTCGCGACAAACGCCTCGGTGACCGTCATGGTGACCTTGGCGCCCGGCAGGACGGTGATGTCCTGGTCGCCGGTCTCGTTGGCCACCGCGGCCCCGCCGGCGGCGCCGACGGCCCCACCCACGATGGCGCCGGTGGCGTTGCCGCCGATGGCCTTGCCGATGATTGCGCCGGCCGCGGCGCCCGCACCGACCTTACCGGCCGTTCCCGCCGTGATGCCCCGGCCCTTCAGCGTATAGTCGAGGTGGTCCACCGTCCCGGCAATCGGGTAGCTGGTGCCGTCGATGATGACGGACACGAGCGACGCCGAGAAGGTCTCCTTGCCCCCCTTGGTGGGGGCGGACTTGAACTGGTCGAGCCGGATGTTGACCGTCGAGCCGGCCGGGATGACCAGGCGTCCGTCGGCCGACATGACGTCGGCGCCGACCTTGGCCTGCATCATGGCGCCGGACTTGGTGGTCCGCGAGCTCACGGTGTCGGGCACGGTGGCGGCGAAGGTGGCGCCCGCCGCGAGCGACGGCGCAGGCGCCGGGGCGACCGGCTTCGGGGTGGCCGGCTTCGGCTTCGGGGTAGCCGTGGTGGTGGTCACCGGGGCCGCGGCCGGCGTGGCGGCCGTGTCGGCCATCGGGTTGGTCGAGTCCTGCTGGGCGAGCTGGAGGTCGCGGCTGAGGCTGTCAGCCACGGCGGCGTCCGACTTGTCCCCGCCGCCGCAGGCGGCAACGGTGAGGACACAGAGCGTAGCGAGTAGATTGCGCATGGGCGAACTCCTATGGAGACGGCGGGCCAGGCGAGGTTTCACCAGACCACATTGTGTCAAAGGGCAATGCTAAATATATGCTGATGTCCCTCCGGGCGCTTGTGCCCTACATCACAAAGTACAGGGGCACCTACGCCGCCGGGATGTTGTTCGTCGTGGTGTCGAACGCGCTCATCACGCTCGGTCCCAAGATCCTTGAGCACGGCATCAACCTGATCGACGGCGGGGCCACGCCGGCGGCGGTCGCCCGGACCGCCCTCCTGCTGGTCGGTGTCACCCTCCTCGGCGGGACCGCGCGGTTCGGGATGCGCCAGCTCCTGAACAGCGGGAGCCGCCGCGTCGAGTTCGACCTCCGCAACGACCTCTTCGGGCAGCTCGAGCGGCTCAGCCCCGCGTTCTACGACCGGTCGTCCACCGGTGACCTGATGGCGCGGTCGACCAACGACCTCCTCGCGGCGCGGATGGCGGCCGGTCCGGCGCTGATGTACATGGTGGACACGGCGGTCCGGGTCGCCATGGTCCTCCCCGCCATGCTCGCCATGAGCCCGCGGCTGACCGTGCTCGCGCTCCTGCCCCTCCTCGGCCTTCCGGTGGTGATGATCTCGCTCGGGCAGCAGATCCACCGCCGGTCGCTCGCCATCCAGGAACAATTCGGGACGATCACGACGCACGTCCACGAGCACATTTCCGGGCTCCGGATCGTGCGGGCCTATCGCCAGGAAGCCGCCGAGACGGCGGAGTTCCGGCGATTGAATGACGAGTACCGGACGCGGAACATCGCGCTGGCCAGGGCGCAGGGGGCGTTTCACCCGCTCCTGGCCCTCCTGGCCGGGCTTGGCAGCGTGGTGGTGCTGGCGGTCGGCGGCCGGCTGGTCATGGCGGGGACGGTCAGCGTCGGCGAGTATGTCGCCTTCGGCGTCTACCTGATGATGCTCGCCTGGCCGCTGATCGCGCTGGGGTGGGCGGTGACGCTGGTGCAGCGCGCGGAGGCGGCGATGGGCCGGATCAACACGCTCTTCCACGAGCATCCGGACATCATGTCGCCCACCAATCCCGCCCTGCTCCCTCCGCGCCGCGGCGCCCGGAGCGTCGCCATGGAGGGGGTCTGGTTCGAGTATCCCGGCGCCCGGGACCGCGGGTGGGTGCTGCAGGACGTGTCGTTCCGGGTGGAGCCGGGGCAGTCCCTGGCCATCGTCGGGGCCACCGGCTCCGGCAAGTCCACCATCGCCGAGCTCCTGGCCCGCAGCTACGACCCCGACCGGGGGCGGGTCCTGCTGGACGGACTCGACATCCGGACCATTTCGCTGGACGAGTTGCGTCGGAACCTGGGCGTCGTGCCGCAGGAGACATTCCTCTTCAGCGCGACGCTCCGCGAGAACATCCTCCTGGGCGCGCCCGACGACGGCCGGCTCGACCGCGTGGCGGAGGTGTCGCAGCTGGCCGAGGCGCTGCCGGACCTGCCCAACGGGTATGACACCATGCTGGGCGAACGAGGGATCAACCTCTCCGGCGGCCAGAAGCAGTTTGCCCGGGAGTTCATTCCCAAGAGAGCCGATGAGATCGCCGCCGTGATCCTCGAGCCCATTCTCGGCGGCCACGGCATAGTAGCCGAGAAATCTTTTCTTGAAACGTTGCGCGCGCTCACTTCAGAAAACGAAATCCTCCTCATCTTCGACGAGATCATCACGGGCTTTCGCCTGGCAAAAGGCGGTGCGCAAGAGGTTTTCGGTGTGGTTCCCGATCTCGTCACCCTGGGAAAAACCATGGGAGGGGGATTCCCTATCGCCGCTTTCGCCGGGAAAAAGCCCTATATGGAGAGGATCAGGCCCACGGGCGATTCCTCCTTCGACGCGAGGAATGTCGTTTATCACAGCGGTACGTATAACTCCAACCCGCTGGGTCTTGCAGCGGTTGTGGCCTCGCTGAGCAAGCTCAAATCTGAAGACGTGCACGGGAAGGTCAATGCAAACGGCCAAAAGCTGCGAGAAGGTATCGCCAGGCTCATGGATCGTCACGGAATCAAGGGAACAACGGCAGGGTACGGATCTATCCTTCAGTGCTACTTCGGCATCGAAGGCAGGATCAGTAACCTAACCGACACCCTCGGAGCGGACAGAAAGAGGGCGGCCCGGTTTCACACGTCGCTTCTGGGGCAGGGCGTGTTTTTCATCGCCGCTCCCAGAGGATTCGTCTCTTCGGCTCACGAGGCCGGGGATATCGATGAAACGCTGGAGGCCGTCGAGGTCTCCTTTCGCGAGATGAACGAAGTTGTGACGAACCGCTCCGGTTGATTGCCGCTCCCGCGATTCACGGAGCGTTTAAACTCCTATTCCGGCCCGGACTTCTCCTCCTCGAGTGTCCCGTTCTTTTCCCATTCACTCGCCCAATGAGCAGAAGCTGAAGCCCCCTGCGGGGCCCGATGGAAATCACCTTGAACATCAAATCCCTGTAGGAAATATGCTCCACCTTCCTCACCTCCTTGAGCAGGAAGAGCAGCGGAAACGCAAGCAAGAGCCGCAAGGCCCGAAGCGAAGAAAAGAGCGTAGAAGGGCGAGCCGAACAGTGGACATGAAGCATGATTCCCCCGGCCAACCCTCCCACGAAGATGGCGGCCCCCTTGAATAAGCCGTAGGAGGTGTAGCGGGTCACCTTGCCCTCGGGCATCACGTCGTAGGCGAAGTTCAGGGCGGTGATGTCGAACCCCGCCCAGGCGAATCCGGTGAACCCCTGAATCACACAGATCCACCAGAAGGACTCGCCGACCAGCCAGCTCAACGGAAGCATACGATCACTAGGATCGCCACGATCAGGAGCTTGCGGTTTCCGTACCGGTCGCTGATAGCGCCCCACAAGGGCATGGTCGCGAACTTCACGAGGACCGTCAGCGAAGTCGAGACCATGAACTTGATGTAGCTGAAGTCCAAGGTGTCGAGCATGAACGGGACGAAGAAGGGGCCAGAGAGAAACACCCCGAAATGCAGCACGAAGTTGAACAGAACGAACCTGCCATAATTCGTCCGGATAAGCCTCCTGGCGGTAAACCGGAACAGGCCTTCCCCCGACCTCCGAGGCTCCTCGTAGGGAATATCGAACTTCAGGGCGAGGAAGACGGTAGAGCCGACACTGCCCGCGAGGGCGATGGCGAAGATCACGATAAACCCCGTCACAGTTTCGCCCCTGTTCGCTTCGAGGATCAGCCCGGACGATCCCGCCGACAGAGCGACCAGGTTGGCAATACTGTTGCTGCGGGAGAAGTACTGCCCTCGCTGCTGTCGTCCACCAGGTCCCGCATCCACGAGGTCCACGCGGGGACGGGCAGATAGTTCAAGGAGAAGTACACCGAGATGATAATAAGAAGGACCCATACCCTTGCCTCGCCCATGTAGAACACGAAAAAGAGGGCCACCAGGAGGAGGCTCCTCAGCAGCCCCGCCGCCACGGTGAGGCGCTTTCTGGACCGGAAGATCCTGAGCGCGGAGCCGGCGAACAGCTGCACCACTGCGCCCAGGAACATGGGGATGGAGTAGACGTAACCCACCTGGAAGAGGGTCCCCTTGAGGAAGATGGCGAAGGCCTGAAAGTAGCTTTCTGCGGCGCCCAGCATAACCGAAAAGAACGCCGCGTCGAGAATGGAAAAGCGGAGGGAGTTCTTTATCTTCCGGTCTATTCGGGCATCCCTGTTTCGCTTGTGCATGATATTTTTGTGCATGATATTTTTGTGCATCTGACCTTACCGCGGTGTTATTTTTTCGAAAGACAAGACAGGTTGAGCCCGGGTATGATCCTGGGAACACTCTTCCGGTATTCGTTGTACGGCTCCCCGAACTGGGCCGCCAGCAGCCGCTCTTCGTGGACGGAACCGATAAAAAAGTAGAGGGTCATGAGGACGAACAGGGATAGAGTATTCAGGCTGACAACGGGCGAGAGCCACATGAGAAAAAGGCTCGACAGGTACATGGGATGCCGCACAAGGGCGTACAGCCCGCGGGTCTGCAGGCCAACTTTTGGGCTTTGGGGGCCGTCCGGTTTACGCCTGCCGCTCCCGGACAGGAGCTGACCGACGCCCATAAAATCCAGGGCTTCCGCCTGCACGACGGACAGGACCAGTGACGCGGCGGCCAGGATCTGGCCGACCCGCATAGAGCCAGTGCCACGGGGAAGGCACCGAATAGAGCGGGGAATCGGGAAGCACGAAAAGCAGGAGCCAGGCAAGGGGAGCGAGGGTGGCAACGGCGAATAAAACATAGCCCAGGCGGTAGAAGGCATGGCCCCCGGGCCGAACATCCGGCGAGCCAGGGCCTTGGCGCGAAGGCTGGCCAGGCCGGAATGAACGGCCGCCCAGCTGAGAAAATAGACGGTAACGGTGAAAACACTCCGCATTATCTGCTCACACCCTGCTCATGCCCTTCGCCGCAGTATACCTGCGCAGCCGGGAAATGGAAAGCCCGTGCCGGTTTATTATCGGCTTCAGACCCTCATTACCCCGGCATAGCTGAAACGGCGCTTCGGATTGACCCTGCCGAGGGAAGAGAGTTTCAGCTTTTTCCTGATCAAACCAGCGATGACACCCGCATCCTCCACATCGCCCGCCAGAACAGCCCCAACGATCCGGTCATCCTGAGTGACGAGCTTTCGATACGTCCCGTTTCCGCGGGTGACGATGGTTTCCACGGAGCCGGGTTTTGCGTCCAGCTCCCGTGCGTCGAACACTCCGATGGAGGCAACGGGGACTCCCATGATTTCCATGACGTTCATCTTCAGGCTCCCCATGGAAGGCCGCTTTATCCCGGCCATGTTGTAGCCGGCTATCTCCCCCTGGTGCACAGCCTCGAACCATGTGGCGCAGATGGTCCGTTTTCCCCTGATGAGCATATCCGGGGATTCGGCCGCGTCGCCGGCTGCGTAAACACCCTCCCTGCCCGTCCTCATGTACTGATCCACCAGGATACCCCGGGAGACGGGGATGCCGCTCTCCTGCGCCACGGCGACATTCGACCGGACACCTTTGGCGATAATGACCACATCGGCGGGGAACTCTTCGCCCGCGCTGCTGAGTGCAGCCCGAACCCTCCCCTCTTTTAGAGAGGATCTCCCGGACATCCGTTGCCGTTTTGACACTCACGCCGTTGCCCTCCAGCCTTTCCCGGACAATCCCAGCCGCCTCTTCATCCAGCATTCTCGATAAGAGCCTGTCGGAAGACACGGCGATAGTCAGGTCCAGTCCCAGTTTCCAAAGGGCGCGGACGACCAGCAGGCAGACCAGGCCTCCGCCGATGAACAGGGCCCGCGTTCTCCGTTTTGCGCCCCCGGGGCCGCCATTGGCACCCCGTGTGTCGACAACACCCAGGACATGTTCTCTGATCCTGACGGCGTCTTCCATGCTCTTGAGGGTGAAGACCCCCCCGGAGCGGACACCCTCGATCTCCGGCACGGCGGCGGAGGAGCCCGTGGCCAGGAGGAGCCGGTCGCAGGGAAGGCTCCGGCCGTCCTCCAGGACAAGGCGGCCGTTTTCCAGGCGGACCGCCTGCACCCCGAAGAGCGTCTCGGCGCCCATCCGGCGGTAGTAGTCCATGGTTCGGATGGAGATATTGGGGACATCCCCGCTGATCAGGTAGGGGGTCAGCACCCTCGAGTACGCCGGTCCTCTTTCCCTGCAGACCAGGCTGACGGAGCAGTCCCGGTCCACGCGCCGTACCGTTTCCAGGGCGCCGAGCCCGGCCGCGCTGTTTCCGACTATGACGATTTGTTTCCTTTCCAAGGTAACTTTTCAGACAGCCTTCAGCCTCTGGCGGACTCAGCGACCCGGCGGGCAAAGTCCCTCTCCCTGGTCACGGAGGCCAGGTCCGTATCCCTGTACTCCAGCGCCCCGTAGGCGCAGAATCGAACGCACTCGGGGTCGCCGTCGCAGGTGTCGCACTTGGCGATCAGCCCCTGCTCCTGGTCGAAGGATATGACCCCGAAGGGACAGGCCAGCATGCACATCCTGCAGCCGATACAGGCCTCCGGGTATATACCGGACCAGACCCTGCCTCTGCACCAGGGCCCCTGCCGGGCACACCCTGACACACGGGGCATCGGCGCACTGAAAACAGGTCATGGGGATGTGCTTGAAATCCTCGGCGAACACGTTCACCCTTATCCTGCTGCGGGTGGGGCTGAAGGCGCCGGTTTTCGCAAGGGAGCAGGCCAGCTCGCACATCCTGCAGTTCGTGCATTTTTCGGGATTGACGGTGATGATCTTGCTCATTTCTCGCCTCCTGTTTTGGCAAGGCTCCGGGCCACGTCCTCGAGCCCCAGCTTTCCGAGCTTCTCCTTCGTGGGAACTCCTTCGCCCGACCACCCGCGGATGCGGTAGTACTCCGCGAGGGCCTTCTTTAAATCCTTCTCCGTTATGGCCTGGCCCTTGGTGACCCCGTCGGGCAGGGGCTGGGTCATTTTATAGGGCAGCCGGTCATCCGCCTTGCCTTCACTCTCCCGCACGGTAAAGGCCCTTGCCAGGTTGTAGTTTCTCTCGCCTATGGCCAGCTCCTCCTCCAGGCCCAGGTCTTCCCACCCCGTGGCCGCCGCCAGGATTTCCGTCACCTCTTCGGAATTGTGGATCCCCGCAACGGCCATACTCATAAACGAGCAGATGGGGATGGAGTTGATGAAGGAGGTGTAGTTTTCCACAATGCTCACGGCCCCGGGTTTGCCCTCGAGGCTGAACCGGTCCATGGGCTCCACGATACCCAGCTCCGGCATGGCGTCGGGGCCCGTAAAGACGTGATCGTGGAAACCCTCCATGTGATCAGCGCCCCTGGGCGCCGTGGCATAGGACAGGCCCAATCCCTTCTTGCCCCGGGCCTCGTGCATCCCGTGCTCCAGCCCCTTGACTTCCACCGCCAGCTCGTGGGCCTTGCCGCCAATCTTCCGGGCCGCCCGCCGGGTCCCCTCGGCGAGGAGCTCGCCGATTCCCTGGCGTTTTCCGATCAGGTCCACCATCCTCACCGTGGCTTCCGCATCGCCCCACTCCAGCTTGAAACCGATCTGCGTCTCCGTGAGCAGCCCCTTCTCGTAGCACTCCATGGCGAAGGCGACCAGGGATCCGGCGCTGATGGTGTCCATGCCGTAGGCGTTGCACTTCTGGTTGGCCAGGGACATGGCCTCCAGGTCCGTGTTCAGGCAGAGGGACCCGAAGGCGGCCGCAGTCTCGTACTCCAGCCCGCCGTACTCAGGCCTCACGCCGGCATAGGGCCCCTCGGCGATCCGCGCCACCCGGGTGCACCCGATGGGACAGCTCAGGCAGGCCCTCCGGCCTATGAGAACGTTGTCCCAGATGGCCCGACCGTCTATTTTAGCCGCATGCTCGAAGGTGCCGGAGGACCAGTTTTTTGTGGGAAGGATTCCCATCTCGCTCAAACCCACGATTCCGCCGCTGGTCCCGAACCGGGGCAGTTCGTCCCCCAGCCAGGGATGTGTCTTGAACTTGGCCATATCCGCGAGCACGGCCCGCCGGAACTTCTCGGGGTCGGCGATCCGCACGCTCCCGGTCCCCCTCACGGCGACGGCCTTCAGGTTCTTGGAGCCCATCACCGCACCGAGGCCGGTCCGGCCTGCGGCCCTGTCCGTGTCGTTCATGATGCACGCGATCCTGACCCCGTTTTCCCCTGCCGGGCCGATCCCGGCGATCCTGTAATCCTGGTCCTGAAGCTCCTCTTTTAGGGCGGCTTCCATTTCCAGCGTCTCGAGACCCCAGAGGTGGGCGGCCGGGCGGATCTCCACGCTGTCGTTGCGGATGTGGAGGTAGACCTTCTCGGCGGCCTTCCCCTGCACGATGACGGCGTCATAACCCGCATACTTCAGCTCGTGAGCGAAGAACCCCCCCGTGTAGGCCTCTCCGAATACGCCGGTCAGGGGCGATTTGCTCACGATGGCAAAACGGCCGGAGCCCGGCGCAAAGGTACCCGCCAGCGGGCCCAAGGCGAAGACGAGCCTGTTCTCCGGCGCCATGGGGTCCGTGCCCGGGGGCACCTCGTCGTAAAGGACCCTGGCGCCCAGGCCCCGCCCGCCCAGGTACTTGCGAGCCTTCCCCGGGTCAATCTCTTCCACGGACACTTTGGCCGAACTCAAATCGACCCTCAGCAGCCTGCCGGTATACCCGAACATACGCACCTCCCTCCGGTGTCGGTGTTTCTCGGTGTTTCTCAATTTCACCCGGCTCCTCCCGGCTCTTCAAGGCGAACAGCCTGACCGAAGAGCCACAGCGAGAGCCTGTGCCAATTCTATACCAAATACAAGGCTCGTCAAGCGGAAGGGGGGAGAAAAACAGGGCAATCCTCGGGCAGTGCAGGCCTGTTCAAGAAATGGCCGGACTGTGCTACAGTATCCCGGATTGAAGGACGAACACTGACGAAAGAGCAGAGATCACCGCTGGTCCGCTTTTCCCTGGCCTTTCTCTTCGTGTCCCTGCTGGTGGCAGGCGGCACCCTCGGCTACTCCATGATAGAGGGCTGGTCCCTGAGCGACAGCCTCTACATGACCTTTATCACCATGACAACGGTGGGATTCGGAGAGGTGAAGCCCCTTTCCGAGGCGGGAAAGCACTTCACGATACTCTTCCTGATCTTCAGTATAGCAACATTCGGCTACTCTGCCACGATCCTGATCGCCTTCATCTTCGAAGGGAGAATTCTCGAGCTGTTGCAGGAGCGGCGCATGACAAGACGGATCAAGAGACTGAGGGACCACTACATCATCTGCGGGGGCGGGGACATCGGGCGGGAGGTGGCGCTGGAGTTCAAGCGCTTCAAGGCCCGGTTCGTCGTAATCGATCGGGACCCGGAAAACTCCGAGCTGGCCAGGGAGGAGTCGGTCCTCTTCGTTCGGGGGGATGCGGAGGACGACGAGGTACTGAAAGAGGCCAGCATTGAAAGGGCCCGCGGGCTCGTGGCCGTGCTTCCGAACGACGAAACGCAATGTCTTCGTCGTCCTCACGGCCCGGCAGCTGAACCCTGGGCTCACCATCGTCGCCAAGGCCTCGGAAGAGCGCACCACAAAGAAACTGCGGAAGGCGGGGGCCAACCACATTATGTCCCCCTACCAGACTGCGGGCCGGAGGATAGCCTCATTTTTTCTCAGGCCGTCGGTGGTGAGCTTTCTCGACGTTATGGTGGAGGGCGAGCTCGCCATGAGGATTGAAGAGGTCCAGCTCCAGCGGGGCCTCGCCGCTGATCGGCAAGAATCTGCGCGAAACGAACATAGGTCAGCATACGGGGGCCATAATCATCGGTATCGTCGGCCCGAACGGGAGGGCCCGGGTAAACCCGTCGGCCACGGCCCTCATTTCAGCCCTCACCCTCATGGAGGGGGATGTTCTGATCGCCGTGGGTAACGAAGAACAGGTGGGGAGCCTGCGGCGCTTCACACGGTATGGAAAATGAGATGACCAGTGCGGACGCCCATGAGTGATCGCCCCCTTCCTGGCAGCAAGAATC
Organism: uncultured Gemmatimonadales bacterium; assembly: GCA_963699825.1. Lineage (GTDB taxonomy): Bacteria > Gemmatimonadota > Gemmatimonadetes > Gemmatimonadales > GWC2-71-9 > SPDF01. Next base: position 1,692 of record CAVOVI010000011.1, on the reverse strand, counting down.
CGCCGGGCAACCGAGCCGGGGCAAACCCTGGGGTGAAAGGCCGCGCGGGAAGCCGTAGGGAAAGCCGCGCGCTCACCCTCAAGCCGGGCAAGGACAGGCCCGTCAGAGCCGGCCACCACTGGATCTTTTCCGGGGCGGTCAAAACGTTCCCTGACTGCGACGATGGGGAGATATTCGGCCGTTCTGGGCTCCGGGGGTGAGCATCTCGGCTACGCTACCATCAACAGACGATGCTCCATCGCGGGAAGGATGTTGAGCTTCGACGAGACCCCTCCCCTGGATGCCGTGCGGCGGAACCTGGAGGCGGCGGCCGCCATGCGGGAGCGCCTGGTCGCTCCCCGCACCAACGGGTACAGGCTCGTGAACAGTGAGGCGGACCGGCTCCCGGGGCTCATCGTGGACAGGTACGCCGATGTGCTGGTGCTGCAGGCCCACACTCTGGGAATGGAGAGGCTCAAAGGGTTCATCGTCGGGCTGCTCAGGGAGCTTCTCGCCCCGCGCGGCATTTACGAGCGTTCCGTTTCTTCCTCCCGCAGGGAAGAGGGGCTCGGCCCGGCAGAAGGGTTCCTCTACGGAGAGGAGGTCCCCGAGGTCAGGATCTTCGAGGACGAGCGGCTCTACACCGTCGCGATCATGGACAGCCAGAAGACGGGATTCTTCCTCGACCAGCGCGACATGCGGCAGCTCGTGGCCACTCTTGCCCGGGGGCTGAATGTTCTGGACTGCTTCTGCTACACGGGAGGCTTTACCGGTGGCCGCCCTGAAGGGAGGGGCCACCCGCGTGGATGCCGTGGACAGCTCGGAGAAGGCCCTGGAGCTCGCGGGGAGAAACGTGGCGCTGAACGGCTTTCCCCCCGAGGCGGTTTCCCTGCACAGTGCCGACGTCTTCTCGTTTCTAAAAAGCGGCATGGACCACGTTTCCGCGGACCACGGCCTGGTCATTCTCGACCCGCCTGCCTTTGCAAAAAAGAAAAGCGACGTGATCCCGGCATCGAGGGGCTACAGGAAGATCAACCGCCTGGCCATCCGAAATGCGAGGCCGGGAGGCCTTCTCCTTACGTGCTCCTGCTCCTACTTTGTCGACCCCGGGCTCTTCCAGAAGATCATCTTCCAGGCGGCCTGCGAAACCGGACGGAGGGTGACCGTGCTTCAGAGGCACCGGATGGCCTTCGATCATCCCCTGAATATCTACCATCCGGAGACGGATTATCTGAAAAGCCTTCTCCTGGCGATTGATTAGGAGTGTCCTTTCCGTACGCCTCCGCAGTCAGGACCGGTTAATGAAGCTGTTTTTCGCCCCTCATGCGGGCCCTCATTGGGCCCTCATGCGGCTTGACCATTTACCCAAATATCGCTATATTCTCTCTTCGTCGGATATTCAAGCGGAGACTGGCTCGGTCAGAATGCCGTGTCTGCCGCGCAGCGCAAAAGGAAAGGGAAAATCCCCTTGGAAGAGAAAACGGAGAGGCTTCAGAGCTGTCCTTCAAAAAACTACCGAGACTCTCATGCTCACCCAGATGCAGGTGTATCGGGACCACGTCGATTCGCACCTGGCATACCATCCGGAGATCCCGCAGGGCGAGAACCCACTCGCTCATTTCTTCGGCATGTTCGGTATCTTTTTCAGGCAGATCTTCTGCACCTTCGCCTGTCCGGACCGGGCTATCTGCGATGTCCGGGCCATGCCGCCCT
>CAVOVI010000010.1:0-335108 GCA_963699825.1 uncultured Gemmatimonadales bacterium | reverse complement strand
TCCGGTTGTAGTGCTCCGGGGTGATGGCTACGATGACGGGCCCTGCCAGCATCCCCGCCCGGGACCACCGGTCGTTCCGCGAACCGGGGCGGGAGAAGCCTCTTACCGCACCGAGCCACCCACTCTCGGACTGCAGCACGGCCGCGACCCCTTCCGCAGCGAAGAACGCCATCTTCTCCTCGGAGCCGAGGAGATCGGGATTCGGGGGCGGCCGGTTCGGGGTCGTGCGAGTCGGCGCGATCACGGTGCGCTGCACGGAGTCCAGGTTGGCCTGGCTCCGGCGCGGCACGCCGTTGGTGAGCGGAGCCAGGTCGATCGGTGCCGGCGGCGTGACCAGGACCGCCTTCCCCTGCAGTGTACCGCGGTACTTGTCCAGGTCACTCCGGAGCTGCAGTTCGACGATGACCGCCTGCGCCACCTGGGGGCCGTCGGTGCCGCGGGTGTGCGCCAGCGGGTAGCCGACCATCGGCTGGTAGTCGGGTTCCAGCATGTGGAGGGAGACGAACTCGTTGTCCCAGGTGACGCCGAAGTCCATGAATGGCTCCGGCGCCACGTTGATCAGCCCGAGGCTCCGCATCTGCCCGATGGCCCACTGCTGCGCCCGCTGCATGTCCCGCGAGAGGGTCAGCCGCGCGCCGAGGACGTCGGTCATGTAGCTCTCGAAGTTCATGACCTGGGAGCGCTGGAGCCCCTCGGTCCGGATTTTCGCCATCATCACCCCGTCGACGGGGGCGGGGTCACCGGCGAATCCCGCCGCGAGGAGGAGCAGCAGGGCGGCAGCGGCGGGGCGGAATCGGAACGACATCGGGCCTCCTCCTCATGAAAGCGAAGACGGGACCAGGCCGCAGCCCGATCCCGTCTCCAGAAATACGACGACAATCCCGCCCGTGCGGCTGTTACTTGGCGGCGCCCGGCGGGTAGTTCTTGAACATCTTGTTCACGGCCTTCTGCAGATTCGCCTGGTTCTTGGCGGCGTCCGAGCTCGGGTTCATCTGCTTGGAGGCCGTGGCCTCCCAGACCAGCTGCTTCATGGCCGGGTCGTAGAGGTCGACCACGAGCGTGCCGGTGTTGATGGTCTGCGGCGTGGTGGTGCTCATCCCCCCGCCCCAGCCCCAGGCGCCGGCACCCATTCCGACCCCGCCCGTGCCGTAGGAGTTGTACTGCGTCGACTGCGTCACGCTCAATTGGTAGGCGACGTAGACGCTCGCATCGCCGCTGTCCTGCTTCACCATGCCCTTGGTGGCGAGGGTGGAGTCGATGGCCTGGCGGATCTGCATGTCCGTCAATTGGTTGGGATACGTGACACCAGTAATGTCGACCCACTTGTAGGTCTTGTAATTGGTGAACGTGACCTTGGTGTCGTAGTTCGTGGCGACCTTCTGGGCGGCCGCGTCATTGGCGCCAACAAACCCGGCCGCAAACACGAGGGCGAGGCTGGCAGCAACGAGTCGGGTCTTGAGCATCGGGAGGTCCCTCGGAGTTGGGCAAAGTGGATGACATGATCGAACTGCCTTCTCGGGTTCAAATATGACCAGCGCCGCCGAAGCCGCAAGGGTGCTGATTTGCGGGGACGTCCGGGGCGCGGGGTGGTCGCATCTAGAGACCACTCCGCGGAGCCACCGCGAATTCGACCAGCATCCCCTTCTGATCCGGATTGGTGACCTCCGAGATCCAAACGTACCGGCCCGGCACCAGATCCACGGTGAAGTAGGCCGTGGCCCCGGCCGGCATCTCATCGACGCCACCCAGGAACTGGACCGGTGCTGGGGTCAGCAGCCCGTCGGGGCGAGTCCAGTCCATCCAGGCGGCCAGGCCACCCAGATCGGTGTCCGCGGAGAATCGCGCCAGGTGTAGGTCGTGGCCGACGAAGTTCTCATGGACCTTCTGGTCCTCGAAATAGACCGCGATGGTCTGCGGGCCGACCACCGGATCCCCGGCCACTTCGATCCCGCGTTCGGCCGAGAGCGTGACCCGCATGGTTGCGGCCGGCTCCGGCACATCGGAGACGCTTGTCCGTCACGATGATCTCACGGACCATGCCGTAGGCGGTCGGGTCCGGATTGTAGGAGTGAAAGACGCCGGCCGTCTTGACGTAGCACTCGATCAGGTAGGTACCGGGCTCGAGGTACACCGTGGTCTCGGACGTCTGCCCCGCGGAGGTCAGCCCCGGGCCCGCCCGCGAAAACGACCCTTCCGTACCACTCCGGCAACGTGCCGAATTCCGCGAGGGCCGAATCAACCTGACCCGCATTCAGCAACCGAAAGCCCTCCTGGAACACCGGAGCGACCTCCGCCTGTTGCTCCTTGATGGTGATGCCCTCGGGCAATCGCTCGAGAATCGCGAAGTGAACCATCTCCGACTCATTGACGAACCGGAAGGTGTTCCAGCCCGACGGAATGGAGTCCGGCGCCTCGAAGGTGAGGCCGCGGGCGACGATGGTCACGACATTGGCGGCTCCTCGCCTTGCTGGCACCGCGGTCGGCCGGGGCGCAGGCGGTGGCGATGATTGCGACGATGAGCAGGCGGTGGACGGTAGTCGAGCGGCGCATGAGTAACTCCATTCCGAACAAATGCACTTGGGTGACGGTCGATTCCACTAGCGTGCAAGTTCTCCCCGATGTCAACCGAGCGAGGGTCGGATGGTTGCGGAGTCCCCGAAATGGTGCGACTCTTTGGGACAGAACTCCCCGTCTACCAAGGAATGCCCATGGACGTACGCCTGAGCCGGGAGATGCGGCTCATCGATGTCACGATGATCGGCGTCGGCGCCATGATCGGTGCCGGCATCTTCGTGCTCACCGGCATCGCGGCCGGCGTGGCCGGCCCCGCCCTCCTGCTGGTGTTCCTCCTCAACGGCGTCGTCGCCCTCCTGACGGCCATGGCCTATGCCGAGCTGGGCGGCGCGGTCCACGGCGCCGGCGGCGGCTACCTCTACGTCAAGGCGGCGCTCCCCGATCCGAGCGGCTTCCTGGCCGGGCTGATGAGCTGGTTTGCCCACGCGGTGGCCTGCTCGCTCTACGCCCTCGGCTTCGGCGCCTACCTCAAGGAAGTCCTCAGCGTCGCCGGGGTCCGCGACATCGTCACCCCGTTCTTCCCGTTCGAGGTCTGGATGGCCGCCGTCGCGTGCACCCTCGTTCGCGTACATCAACTATCGCGGTGCATCGGAGACCGGCAAGGCCGGCAACATCGTCACCATCGGCAAGGTGGCCATCATCGGGGTGTTCATCGCCGCGGGGCTCTGGGCGATGGTGCACCGCCCGGGCTGGCAGGGTGCGTTCACCCCGTTCATGACCGCACGGCTGGGGCGGCGTGCTCGGCGCCATGGGCCTGACCTTCATCGCCTTCGAAGGCTACGAGATCATCGCCCAGACCAGCGAAGAGGTGGAGAACCCCAAGCGCAACGTCCCGCGCGCGGTCTTCCTCGCCATTCTCATCGTCATCCCGATCTACCTCCTGGTGGCGCTGGTCTCGATCGGCGCCGTCGTGCCGCCTCCCGGCATGGCCATCACCGACTACCTCGGCGAGGCCAAGGAGATCGCGCTGGTCAGTGCCGCCGACCAGTTCATGCTCGGCGGCGGCATCATGATCCTGGTGGGTGGCCTGCTGTCCACCGTCTCGGCGCTGAACGCCACCATCTACTCGTCATCGCGGGTCGCCTTCGCGATGGCGCGCGACGGCAGCCTGCCGGAGGCGCTGGCCCGGGTCCACCCGGTGCGCGGCACGCCGCACTGGTCGGTGGCGGTCTCGGCGGTGCTGATCATCCTGATGGCCGTCGCGCTGCCGATCGAGGAAGTGGCCGCCGCCGCGGGCATGACGTTCCTCTTTCTCTTCGGCGGCGTCAACATCGCGCTCATTCGGCTGCGCACCCTGCGCCCGGACCTCGACCGTGGCTTCAAGGTTCCCTGGGTCCCGTTCACGCCGATCGTCGCCATCGCGGCGATGCTCCTCATCGCGGCCTTCATGCTGATCGATTATCCGCTTGCCTGGCTGGCGTCGGGCGGGTGGATCGTGGCGGGCGGCCTCTACTACTACGGCTACGGCCGCAAGCGCGAGGCGCGCTTTCTCGAGCGGGTGCGCTGGATGGAGCGGCTCGAGCGCCGTGACTATCGCGTGCTCGTGGCCCTGGACAACCCCGCCAAGGCACGGCACCTGATCGACATCGCCGCCCCCATCGCGAAGATCCACGACGGTTCGCTCGTCCTGATGACGGTGGTGGAGGTGCCGGAGGGCGAGCCGCTCGCGGTGGGCCGGACGCACATGGAGCCCGCCGAGCGGCTGCTCGAATCGGCACTGCGGTATGCGGCCGAACGGGATGTGGCCGCGACGACGGTGTTGACGAATTTCCCACCGGATCAGCCGCGGCATCACCGAGACCGCGCGTGAGGAGGGGTGCAACTTCCTCCTCCTCGGCCAGCCGGTGGGACACTCCTTCCTGGAGCGGGTCGTGGCATCCATCGTGGATCGCGTACTCTCTGCGGGCCCCCTGTCACGTCGGCGTGCTCTACGGCGCCGTGGACGCGACGGCCATCCAGCGGGTGCTGCTGCCGGTGACGGCCGGCCCGAACTCCCGCCTGGCGGCCGAGATCGCCGGTGCCTTCCGGGACAGCTTAGGCGCTCCGATCCATGCCGTCACCGTGATCGAGCGGGGCACCAAGCGCCCCGACGCGGAGGCGATGGTCCTGGCCGCACGCGAGACCGCGGTGGCCGGCGGGCTTCCCGCGGAAGTCCAGGTGCTGCATCGCCGGGAGACGGCACGCGGCCTCGCGGCGGCGGCCCTGCCCACCGACCTTGTCGTCATCGGCGGCCCCAGTGTGGGCCCGACCCTTCCCCTCTTCGGCGAAACCATTCCCACCACGATCGCCAAGCGGGGCGCCAGCCCCGTGCTCGTGGTGCGGGCGGTGGAGCCCAAGCGCGCCGGCCGGTTTGAGCGCGCATTCTTCGGACGACGGTAGGAGACGCCATGCAAACGGCCCAGGGGCCTCTCGCGGAGCTGAGTACACGCTTCACCAACTACATCCCCACACTGGCGGCCGGCCTGGTGGTCGTGCTCGTCGGCGTCGTGGTCGGCTGGCTCGCCAAGCGGGCTGTCATCGCCCTCCTCAAGTGGATTCGCCTCGACCGGCTCGGCGGGCCCACGAGCTGGCGGTCGGCGCTCGCCAAGGCGGATGTGCGCGCCGCGCTCTACAACGCCATGGGCACCATCACCATGGCCGTGGTTATCCTCGTCTTCCTCGACAACGCGCTCCAGATCTGGGGCCTCATGGTCCTGGCCGGCGTGGCGGACCAGATGATCGCGTACCTCCCGAACCTGGCGGTCGCGGCGGTGATCATCGGCGTCGGCCTGCTGATCGCGACGTCGGTGGGGGAACGGGTGGAGGACGCTTTTGCGGAGGCCGGGCTGGCCAGCCCGCGGTTGCTCGGAGGCATCGCCAAGGCCGCCGTGCTCGCCATCGTCGCGGCGCTGGCGATCTGGGAGCTCAACTTCGCGCGGCAGATCGTGATGGGCGCCTTCCTGATCGGGTTCGGATCGATCGGAGTCGCGTTTGCCCTGGCGGTCGGGACGGGGTCGTCACAGGCCATTCGCGAGGCGTGGCAGCAGATGTTCGAGAAGCAGCGGAACCAGAAGAAGGGAGAGTGATTCAGCGGTGACGCTGCGCACGGCACTCTGCACCTTCCTATTCGTGATAGGGGTGGCGGGACGATCCGTCGCCCAGACGCGCCCCAATGTCCTCTTCATCGCCGTCGACGACCTGCGCCCCACGCTCGGTGCCTACGGCGACCCCGTCATCCACACCCCAAACATCGACCGGCTGGCGCGCTCCGGCGTGGTATTCCTCGATGCCCATGTCCAGCAGGCGGTATGCAACCCCTCGCGCGCCAGCCTGATGACCGGGCTTCGGCCCGATTCCATTCGGGTGTGGGACCTGCAGACCGACTTCCGGACCACCACGCCGGCGGCCCGCACCATCCCGCAGTTCTTCCGGACCTACGGTTACTGGGCCACGAGCGTCGGAAAGATCTACCACAACGTGATCCCCGATTCATTGTCGTGGAGCGAACCGGAGTACAAGGTCCCGGGGTTTCCCTACGATCCGGACGCGGTGTACCGGAGCCCCGAAAACGTCGCGATCCAAGAGGCTCGGAAGGCCGCCATCATCCAGGCAGGACGGCAGGCGCGATCGATCGACCGATTTGGCCAGTGGTACCTGAAGGCCAACGCCACCGAGAGCGTCGACTTGCCCGACAGCGTGTACTACGACGGGGCGCAGACCGACTACGCCCTCCGCAAGCTGATCGAACTGCGGGACGCCAGTCGGCCGTTCTTCTTTGCGGTAGGGTACTACCGCCCTCACCTCCCGTTCAACGCGCCGCAGCGATACTGGGATCTCTACGACCCCGACTCCCTGCCGATTGCGAGCAACCAGTTCCCGCCGGACGATGCGCCGCTGATGGCGGTCAACACCAACAAGGAATTGCGCGGCTATTCCGACTTCCGGACCGCCCCCGATCCGACCGATGGCCGGGTGGGCGAGGCAGACGTCCGCCGGCTGACCCACGGCTACTATGCCTCGATCAGCTACGTCGATGCGCAGGTGGGGCGCCTCCTTGATCAGCTCGACGCGCTTGGGCTCACCGACAACACCATCGTGGTGCTCTGGGGCGACCATGGCTACAAGCTGGGCGAGCACAACGGCTGGACCAAGTTCACCAACTACGACATCGACACACGGGCGCCGTTGATCATCCGGGCGCCGGGGCAGATACCACCGGGGCTCCGGCTGCCGCAGATGGTCGAGTTTGTGGACATCTATCCGACACTGGCCGAACTGGCCGGCCTCCCCGCCCCGGCCCACCTGCAGGGCACCAGCGCCGCGCCGCTGCTCGCGGCGCCGCAACGGCCGTGGAAGCAGGCGGTGTTCAGCCAGTTCCTGCGCAACGGCATCTGGGTGGCCCAGGACAGCATCCCATACATGGGATACTCGCTGCTGACCCCCGACTATCACTATGTGGCGTGGATGAACTGGGACACCAGGAAATATGTCGCCTGGGAGTTGTACGACCGGCGGCGCGACCCCGACGAGAACGTGAACCTCGCCAATCGTCCCGAGTCCGCGGCCCTCCTGGAGCGACTGGAGGCCGAACGGCTTCGGGGGTGGCGTGCGGCGGTGCCGGGAGAGCCTCCGCGATGATTGAATCCAGCATCGGGGCGCTCTCGACGAAGTTGAAGACGGCCTTTGGTGCCCGTCTCGAACTCGGCGAGCTGCTCGGTGTCGGCGGCTTCGCAGCGGTCTTCCGGGCGCGGGATCCCCTGCTCAACCGCGACGTCGCCATCAAGGCGCTCGACCCGAAGCTGGTTCTCGACGACGCCGCCGCGGATCGCCTCCTCGACGAAGCCCGCCTCGTTGCGACGGCGGAGCATCCCCACATCGTGCCCCTGTATGAGGCCGGCCACCGCGACGGCGTGGTGTATCTCGTCATGCGGTACTTCCCCGACGGGACGGTGGCCGCCCGGCTCACCCGCGAGGGCCCCTACTCCCGCCGGCCGCCGTCGCACAACTCGGGGTGGAGGTGGCCGACGCCCTCTCGGCTGCACATGCGCGGGGCGTGCTGCATCTCGACATCAAGCCGGAGAACCTGCTGCTGGACGGGGACGGCCACGCCTTCGTGGGTGACTTCGGCATCTCCCGTGTCGCCGCCGCCGCCGACGCCCTCCCCGACGGAATGAGCAGCGGCACGCCCCACTACATGAGCCCGGAACAGGTCGCGGGGGACCGGCTCGACGGCAGGGCGGACGTCTATGCGCTGGGGGTGGTGCTCTACGAGGTGGCGACGGGGCAGCGACCGATCACCGGGACTTCCGCCGTCAACATCATGGCCAATCAGGTCAGCAAGGCGCCGGAGCCCCTCTCCACCGTCGCCCCCGAGCTCCCCAGGGCCTTGTCCGACATCATCACACGTGCGCTGGCGAAGAACCCAGACGACCGATGGGGATCCGCCAAGGAAATGGCCGATGCCCTTCGGACGGCGAGTGCGGCGGACAAGCTGCTCTCGCCCAAGCTGACGCGGCGCAGGACCCGGCGGCGGTGGTTCAACCGAACCGCGATGGTGATCGGTGGGGTGATTTCAGGGATGTTCCTGTTCGGATACCTGGCCTACCAGATCTGGATGGGGTTCCGGACTGGCGTGCCCCCGGCCATCGACGCGTTCGCGCCGGCGATTCCGGAGGCGGTCCTCGACTCGGCAAGGACGCTCGGGGCGCTGACCGAGCGAGATACGGTGCTGTACGTCTTCGCGCCCAACGGCCATGGAATGAAGGATGCCCTGGTCGTGACCCCCGAAGCTCTCGTGGTGGTCGGGGGCGGAACCCCTCGGCGGTACGCCCACTCCGACTATGTGCTGGTGGTGGCGCGGACCAACCGCCGGGGACTCATCATTCTCAGGTTGCCGAACGATGCCCGCGACACGGTGTATCACTCGATCACCGGAATCGAGCAGCAAGTCCTTGAACTGGGGATGCGGCGCGCACTTCCCCGGTAACACTGCCGCTATTTGACGTACACCGTCTTCGCGTTCTGGAATTCCAGCATCCCGTGTCGGCCGAGCTCCCGCCCGATGCCGCTCTCCTTGATCCCGCCGAACGGCAGCCGGGGATCGGACCGCACGAAGGCATTCACGAAGCAGGCGCCCGCCTCCAGCTCATCCGCGGCGATCCGCTCTCCCCGCGCCACGTCCGCCGTGAACACCGCCGCGCCGAGCCCGTAGGCAGGTGTCGTTGGCGACCTTGATGGCCGCCCGGGCATTCCTGACGGTGATGATCGACGCGACCGGGCCGAACAACTCCTCGCTGTACGCCGGCATCCCCTTCGCCACGTCGGTCAGGACGGTCGCGGGATAGAAGTACCCCGGGCCCCGGCGGCACCGTCCCGCCGAGCAGGAGTCGGGCGCCCGCGGCGACGGATGCGCTGCACCTGGTCGTGCAGGCCATCCCGCAGGTCGGCGCGAGCCTGCGGCCCGATGTCGGTATCGCCGCTCATCGGATCGCCCATCCGGACCCGCTTCATCCGTTCCACGCAGCCGTCGCTCGAATTCCTCCCGCACCGACTCCACCACGACGAACCGCTTCGCGGCGATGCAGCTCTGCCCGGAGTTGATCAGTCGGCTGGTGACGCACGCCTCGATCGCCTCCCCGAGATCGGCATCCTCCAGCACCAGGTATGGATCGCTCCCGCCCAGCTCGAGGACGCACTTCTTGAGACGCGCGCCGGCCTCCTTGGCCACCGCCTTTCCTGCCGCGGTGCTGCCGGTCAGGGTAACGGCCGCCACGTGCCTGTGTCGGATGACGGACTTGGCCTGCGCGACGGAGATCACCAGCGTCTGGAAGAGCCCTTCGGGAAAGCCGGCGTCGCGGCAGAAGCTTCTCGATGGCGAGGGCACAGCCCGGCACGTTGGGCGCATGCTTCAGCAGCGCCGCATTGCCGCCCACCAGCGTCGGCGCCGCGAACCGGAGCACCTGCCAGAACGGGAAGTTCCACGGCATGATGGCGAAGACGATCCCGATCGGCCGGTACGCCACGTAGCTCCGCAGCGCGTCCGTCTCCACCGGTTCGGGGGCCAGGAACCCCTCCGCGTGATCCGCGTAGTACTCGCAGGCCCAGGCGCACTTCTCGACCTCGCCCCTGCCCTGCGCCAGCGGCTTGCCCATCTCCTGCGCCATCAGCACGGCGTACTCCTCGACGCGCTCGCGCAGCAGACGGGCGGTCTGCCGCGAGCGGCTCGGTCCTGGCGGCCACCGGGACCGTGCGCCACTTGAGGTAGGCCTTGTGGGCCGTGGCGATGGCCGCCCGCAGCTCCTTGGAAGTCATCTCGGGATGGGTGCTGATGGTCTGCCCGGTGGACGGGTTGATGGCGACGTGACTCATGCCTGGATCCTTTCGCGAGACTTGGCGGCGAACGACAACTGGATCGCCGCCTCCTGGAAATGGCCGATTGACTGCTGGAGGCTGGCCCCACTCCAGTGGAGTGCCATGCTGCGGCTGCGAGGTTCGTACACCGACGTGTAGAGCGTGCCCCACCCGTGGTGGAAATGCCCGATGTGCAGCGGTGGCTCCAGGAACCGCCCCACGAACCGCGCGGCCGTTTCCTCGAGGGATCATCGAGTCGGGCCCGGATGTACCGCTCCCGGTCCATGGCTGGCCGTGGCGTGGGCGAACGCCTCCCACTCCACCACGCGCTGGTGGTTGGTGGCGAGGGCGCGCCGGGTGACCGCCGGCGGGCGATCCGGGGCGCCAGGAAGACGGTGCGGTGCTGGCCCCGTGCGTCGAGCAGCGTCACGTTGTAGGACATGTGGCTCGGCACGCCGAATCAGCGCCTCCACTCCCTCGTCCACGTTGCGCGCAGGTCTCGAGGACGTACCGCAGGATCAGCGGCATCCCGAATCCTTCCCCGACCACCTGTCGCCCGCCGAACGCGAGCGACACCGCCAACCCGTCCTCATTGATGCCGTCGAGGACGCCCCACAGCGAGTCGAGCATGGCGATGACCCGCCGGCCGGTCCACGACGAGGAGAGGAGCACCCCGTCCCAGAGCGCGGGATGATAGTCGTAGTTCCGGACGAGCATGGGTGGCTCCCGCTCCACACGGCCTGCGAGCAGCCGGTCAGGTACGGCGTGGGGCACCAGAGCGCGAGCAGTCGTGCGGCGAAGTCCCCGCCGCCCGCGAGGTCAACCAGTCGCTCGTAGACGGGCACGAGCTCCGGCATGTGCTCCCGGAGCGCCCGTGACGAGCCGCGAGATACGACGCGCGCGCCGCGTCCCCCTCCCGGAGAAACCAGCGGCGATAGCCGTCCTCGAGGTGGTCGGTAGATATTCTGCCACCGCTTGCCGGGCTCGCCCTCTTCGATCGCGTAGAACGTCAGTTCCATCGGGCGCGCCTACAGCATCTTGAAATTGCCCACCTCGGCGACCGATGCGGCGACAGGCGCCGTGTTTTCCGGAATCGGCACACTCACGTACTGCGACTCGATCGCCTGAATCCAGGCATGCGCCCGACCGTTGAGCTGGTGATCCTCCGTCATCAGGCGTCCCGGGCGTGATGAGGATGCCGAGGTCGGCGCCCTCATAGAGGTAGTCGCCGGGGTTGGTGATCCGCAGGTAGAACCCCTCCATCTCGCTCTCGACGGTGCGCCGGTGGGTCTGCAGCCGCACGTAGGTCGGCGGGGCGCCCTTCACCCCAAGCTGCCAGATGCCGGTCCGCGGTGCGGCGGTGACGAGGCCGGTCGTATCGGCGGTGTGCTTCATGACCAGCTGGCCCCAGGGATCGATATTCGCGGGGTCGGCCCACCGCGCGTTGAGCGTCATCGACGTCCAGCTCGAAGTCCACGTCGGCGTATTCCAGCAGGTGGAAGAGGAAGAGCGGCGCGTCGGCGTGGGCGAACGCCGCCAGGTTGGTCATGGCGCTGGCGCCGGTGATCCGCGGGTTGATTTCGCCGAGGTAGAGGTCGTCGGTGTCCTGATCGTGCAGGAAATCGAGCTCAAAGTATCCGCGGTATCCCATCTTGCGGAGTTCCTCGCCGAAGGCGATCGTCGCCTCGCGCGCCTGGTCCCGGACCACCTGGGGGAAGGCCTCCGCATTGACCTCGTTGCCGCACCATCCGCCCCGATAGGGCGTCAGGCTCTTGAATCCCACCAGCTCCGTCATCAGCGGCCCGACGATCGTGCCGTGGCGGGTGACGCATGCTTCGAGCGCGGAGCCCTTCACCCGCACCCGCTTCATAACCTTTACCTCTGGCTCGTCGACGATCTCCTCCGCGTGCTTGTTCCACCCCTCTTCGGAATCGATGAAGAAAGTGGTGTGGCCGGAATCGCCGAACGCGGTCTGGATGACGAGATCGGTCCCCAAGGGCTTCGCGAGCTCTTGCAAGTCCTCCCAGGATTCCACTTTGGCGAGCACATGCGGCACCGACTTCACCCCTGCCCGCTCGGCAATCCGGGTCGCTTCCACCTTGTTGTCCACCATGCGCCTGAGGCCCGCCGAGGGGAAACAGACCTCCAGGCCCAGCTCCTTGCAGAGCGCTTCGGTTTCCTCATCGAAGAAGAGGAACACCGCCTTGCCGCCCGGTCCGCGGGCGCGGATGTAATCCACCACTTCCTTGTGCGCGAGGAGGTAGTTGTTGATGTCCTCGATGGAGGTGAACGGGCGATGCGGGGTCTCCCTCGGCACGAAGACGTGCGGATGGTGTCCGTCGAAACAGTCGATGTAATTGATGAAGTGGAAATTGCGCACCCACTCGTCGATACCGAGGAGATTGAACGGCGTGGCGCTGATGAAATAGATCGGTTCCTCGTTCCGGTGAAAGTAGCGCCGGATGTCGGAAATGCCGACCAGTTTCGGGCGGGTGGGTGCCGATTTCGGCGCGGTCGTGCGACCGGCCTTGGCCACGCCCCGCTTCTTGACCGCACGGGCAGACTTCTTCATACCGTCACTCCATTCGTCATGGCCGGCTCCGTCTGTGGTGTACCGAGTCGCGCCGCGAGCGCGGCCTCGGTGAAGACGCGCAGGCCAAAATCGGGTTCATAGCCGTGGATCTCCGTCACGTCGAGCGCAAGGAGATACTCGAGAATCTCGGTGGTGATGACCTGGCCGGGGACCAGGACGGGAAAGCCGGGAGGATAGGGCGTCACGAACCGGGCGCAGACGACCGTGCGACCAGCCGCCACCGACTTGGACAGCGAGTGATCCAGCCTGGCGTACTCGCAGGCGGCATCCTCGTACGCGAGGTAGAACGCCGCACGCATGTCCCCTTCGGGCGTCGAGCCGTCCCCTCGGTCCTTGAAGGCCGGATGGAATCGGCTGAAGTAGGGCAGCGGCGGCAGCTCGTCGACCAGCGCCCGCACCTGGCCCTCGTGGAGCCTGACCGCCGCCTCGCTCGCATGATCCAGTCGATCGTCCAGCTCCCGGGCGATTTCCGTCAGCACCTTGACCAGGTGGGCGATCATCCCGCGCGACATCCCGATGTGCACCATGAACAGGACGGTGTTCCGAGAGGTCTTGTTGATCTGGATGTCGTACTTGTCCATCAGCAGCTTCTTGAAATGGTCGCCATCGAGCCCCGTGCGGCCGACGTCGATCGTCACCCGGGTCGGGTCGAGGACGAACTCGTCTCCACGCCAAGCCGGCTCGAGCGTCTGCCACCCGGTCGTCTCGTCGTAGTAGGCATCGAGCCCGGATGGCCGGTAGGTGCCGGGGATCATCTCGCGGGGACCGAGCACCCGGAAGTAGCGACCGAGGGTCGCGTCCGAGCGGACCCGCTCCCGGAGGGACATCGCCAGCTGCACGCTACGGCGCACCATCTCATACCCTTCCAGCTCCACCTGACGACGCCCCACATCGAGCGAGGCGAGGATCTGGTAGTTCGGCGAGGTCGAGGTGTGCGTCAGGTAGGCCTCGTCGAAGACCGCGTGGACCCGGTGTTCGAAATCCTGGTCCGCCACATGGATCATCGACCCCTGCCGCAGCGAGGTGAGGGTCTTGTGGGTGGACTGGGTCGCGTAGACGCGCACGCGGGCCTGGTCCGGATCGGGCAGCAGGCGCTGCTCCAGGAGCCCGGCCTCATCGGTGAGGTCCGCTTCGGCTCGCCATGCGGCGTATTCGGCCTTGTAGGCCGGGGACGCAAGCCGCGCCTCGAGTCGCTGGGCGGCGTCCATGGCGGTGCGGAGCCGGAGGGTCGGAACGAACCTGCCGTACGCGAACCACGCCTCATCCCACAGGAAGACCATGTCCGGCTTGATGGCGAGGACCTCTTCCATCACCCTGAGCGGGTCATAGGTAATCCCATCGAAGGTGATGTTGGTGAGGAGGAGCAGCTTTACCCGGTCGAGCTTGCCGGCGGCCTTCAGCTTCAGCAGCTGCTCCTTGATCTCCCGGAGGGGGACCGCCCCGTACATCGAATAGTCGGAGAGCGGGTAGGCGCTCAGGTAGACCGGGTGCGCCCCGGCGAGGATGACGGCGTATGGATGTGACTTATGGCAGTCGTGAGAGAGGAGGACGATGTCACCCGGCCGCATGAGGGCCTGC
This sequence comes from uncultured Gemmatimonadales bacterium, assembly GCA_963699825.1. Classification (GTDB taxonomy): domain Bacteria; phylum Gemmatimonadota; class Gemmatimonadetes; order Gemmatimonadales; family GWC2-71-9; genus SPDF01. The sequence goes on along the minus strand of CAVOVI010000010.1, from coordinate 321,034 downwards.
ATGACGATCTTGTTCGCCGTGCTCGTCCCGTTGGTGACGAAATAGGTGCGCCGCGCGCCGAAGGCCCGCGCCGCAGCTTCCTGCGCCTTCTTGATGGTCCCCACCGGTTGCAGGAGCGAATCGAGGCCGCCCGTCGTCGCGGAGGTCTCGGCCTGAAAGACCTTCGGGCCGTAGAATTCGGCGAAGTCGTCCACCCAGATGGAGCGGGCGATGGACTTCCCGCGCGACACCGGCAGGGCATGAAACACCCCGGTGGGCTTCAGGCTGTACTTCTGGAGCGCGGTGAAGAAGGGGGTCGTGAACCGTTCGTGCACCCCCTTCAGGATGCTGAGGTGGAGGTCCTGGTAGTCCTCCGCATGATAGAACACCCGGCGATACGAGTGACTCTTGCTGCCGACCACGTCCTCGACCGGGGCATCGGATACCAGGAAGAGGTCGATCTCCGGACGGAACCGCTTCAGGACCTGGCCGAGCGCGAGAGTCCGGTCGCCCGGCATCATCGCGGCCAGTTCCTCGCGACGGACGCCCAGGTTCGGATAGAGCTCCGCGACGGCGGCGGCGGCGTCCTCGTTCGCGAAGGTGAACGAATACCGGGCGACCACCGACTGGATAGCGGGATTGACCATGACCGCGAGCAGCGCGGCCTCGAAGCTCGAGACGACGATCGCCTCGTAGATGAACATGTCCTCCGGGCGACGGAGTGCTCGGAGTCGGTTCTGGAGCTCGAGTTCCTGCTTCGGCCCGATTTCATCGACGATCAGCGTCACGAAGTACGGGCGTCGTTCGACGCCAAGCTTCCTGTAGACGTCCTCGTTGAACTCATCGAGGTCGAGCAGGTCGGCGTAGCCCTGCAGCTTCAGGTCGAGGAGATCCAGCCGCCGGAACGCCCCCGTGGTGATGAGCCGAACCAGTCGGGACGTCTGGCGGGCGAGGGTGGTCCAGTCCCGTCGAGCGGCGGTCTTCTGCAGCCGCTCGAAGGCGCGCCAGCCGGGGAAGGCGTAGTAGCGCTCGAGGGGGGCCAACGTGTCGAGTGCCTGCTGGCACGCCAGCTCCAGGCGATCGACTTCCTCGGCCCGTTCGACGCCCCGGTGCAGCCGGCGCGCGATATCGCGCAGCCGGTTCCAGTTGTCGGTTCGGACCCTCGACAGATTGTAGAACGGTTCCGTGCGCGAGGTACGGGCGGCGGGCAACTGCTCTCCACTCATCTTCTCTCCTGACTGGTCAACTATCGCCTGACAAATCCTCCGGGCCGCGGACGATGCCGGCCGGTATTTCAGGGGTGACGGCACGAATGCCGGCCTTCGAGCCGCGCTCAGGGCGGGCGAGCGGGCCAAGGGTGTCGAGATAGGTGCGGGTCTCGCCGGCGTAGACCGGGAAGCGCACCGTCGTGTCGCGGAAACTCTTCAGCGGCTGCCCAAGGCCGCGGAGCCCGACTTCCCTGCTCCGCCGCACCCGATCCAGGTCGATCTCGATCGGGATCAATTCCTCGGACGTGCCGGCCTGGTACAGCACATCCCCCGCCGGGCCCACGACGACCGACCGCCCGTTCCCGATATCGCCGACGCCGTTGATGTCCACCATGAAACACTGGTTGGTGGCGGCGGTGGCGCGGGCGATGGCCAGCTCCACGTCGCGATCGATCGTCGTCGTGAGCGTGGGATGGATCAGCACCTCCGCCCCCATCGCCGCGAGCTGCCTGGAGGTCTCCGGAAACCACATGTCGTAGCAGATGGACACACCGAAACGGCCCACATCCGGCACATCGAACACGACGAACTCGGAGCCAGGGGTCACGCCCTGCTCGTACGGGAGGAACGGAAACAATTTCCGGTGCCTCGCGATGACCCGACCATCGGCATCGATGACCGAGGCGGTGTTATACACATTGCCATCGTGCAACTCGAAATGCGAACCGGTCACCAGCCACACCCGGTGCCGCGCGGCCAGCTCCTGGAACGCCCGCTCGGCAGGTCCCGGCATCGGCTCCGCGTGGACCGGCGAAGGCCCGCAGGCGGCCAGCTCGCTGAAGACCACCATCTGGACCCAGGGGAACACGGCCATCAGGTAGTCGAGACGCTCCCGCATGCGCGGGAGGTTGTTCCCGTGCCCGGACAGGTTCAGTTGGAGGCCGGCGACGGCGAACGGCTGCATCAGGCCCGCGCCAGCGTACGGGGCGCCGCAGTGGCCGCGGCCATGTGACGATCCCACGCCGACAGGATCTCCTCCTCGAAAATGCGCAACCCGCGGTCCAGTTCGTCATCGGTGATGACCAGCGGACTCAGGATGCGAACCACGTTGCCGTAGGTGCCGGCCGAAATCGCCAGCACCCCCCGTGCGAGGGCGCCGGCAAGGACTTCCTTCACGAAGGCGCCTGCGGGCTGTGAGGGATCACCCTCCTCCACAAACTCCATTCCGATCATTGCCCCGAGGCCGCGAACATCCCCGATGATGGGGCAGCGAGCCTGGAGTGCGGTGAATCTCGAACGGATGGTGTCCCCGATGACCTGGGCCCGGGCGTTGAGGTCGAGCAATTCCATGACGTCGATGACGGCCAGCGCCGCCGCGCAGGAGACAGGATTCCCGCCATAGGTGCCGCCCAGTGTCCCGACCGCGGCCGCATCCATCACCTCGGCACGACCGATGACGGCGGAGATCGGCAGCCCGCCGCCCAGTGACTTGGCCCAGGTGGAGAGATCCGGCGTGATGCCGTAGTGCTCGTAGGCCGCCCACCGACCGGTCCGGCAGAAGCCGCTCTGTACCTCATCGAAGATCAGGACGATTCCGTGCTCGTCGCAGAGGTCGCGCAGCGCCTGCATCCACGCCTTCGGGGCCGGGACGAATCCGCCTTCTCCCTGCACCGGCTCGACGATCACCGCGGCAAGATCCTGTGCCGCCACGAGGGTGATGAAGGCGGTACGGAGACGCTGGATCTCCCGCTCGACGAACGCATCGAACGCGAGCCCGTCGCCGTAGCGGAAGTGATTGGGGAATTGGAGGCGATAGATCTCGGGCGCGAACGGGCCGCAGCCCGCCTTGTATCCCACCTTGGTGGTGAGGGACATGCCCAGCAGCGTGCGACCGTGGAATCCCTCGGAAAAGCAGAGGACGCCGGAGCGGCCCGTGGCCTGCCGCGCAATCTTGACGGCGTTCTCAACGGCTTCGGCGCCGCTGTTGAGGAGCACGACCTTGGTGGCATCGCCGTGCGGGAGAAGCGCGGCCAGGCGCTCGCAGAGCGCCACGTAGGGCTCGTAAGTGGCAACGTGGAAACAGGTATGCAGAAGTTGTGCTGCCTGCTGCTGGATGGCGGCGACGACCTTCGGGTGGCCGTGACCGGCATTCATGACGCCGATCCCGCCCGCAAAGTCGATCAACTCCCCGCCTTCCATGTCGCGGAGGACGGCCCCGTTCCCGCTCGCGACGGTGGCCGTCGTGACCATCGGTACCCCTCGCGCGACGACGGCGGACCGACGCGCCAGCAGCTCTTCGTTCTTGCCCATGCGGATCTCCTGAACCTGTAACGGACGCACGTACCGGAGGCTTCCCCGGACGTGAAGTGATTGGCGGGTCCCACGGGGCGGAAACGCCCGTGTAAAACGCTCTAAGGAACGTAGAATCATACACTTATGGGCTTTGCATTGCAACTTTCTGGCGCGACCTCCGGTGACAGTTCGGTGTGCCTGTCGGGCGGGATCTCGCCCCCGGCCGGTGAGCCTGTACATTAGGGTTTCGGCATTCTCGCTGCCTGGCCGCACTGCCAGTTCACATCCAACGAGGCTGCATGGCAATGAGCAACCCCGTCATCCATTTTGGGACCGTCCTGATGGCGTTCTTCGCCATCATGAATCCGATCGCGAACGCGCCGCTGTTCGTCGGCCTGACGCGCGACCTGGACCCGACGACTCGCCGGAACGTGGCGTTCCGCGCCGTCCTCCTCGCGTTCGGCATCGTCGCGGTCTTCGCGCTGCTCGGCCGGGAGATCTTCTCCCTCTTCGGAATCACCCTCCCGGCCTTTCGGATTGCGGGCGGCGTGCTCATCGCCCTGGTGGGCTACCAACTACTGCAGGGCAAGGAATCGAACGTCCACACGCCAACCGCGGACGACAACGCCGGGAGCAAGGACGCCGCCCTCGGCATCGCCGTCTCGCCTCTCGCCCTGCCTATCCTGGCCGGCCCCGGTGCCATCGCCACGGCGATGAGCTTCGCGGCCGAGTCCACCGCACCTGAGCTGACACGAGTGCTGGCCGCTCTGGCGACGATTTGCGCGATCAATCTCATCGCGTTCTTCGGGAGTGCCTCGCTCGTGAGGTTCCTCGGCCAGAACGGCATCAAGGTCGTGAGCCGGCTGATGGGGTTGATTCTGGCCGTGATCGGAACGCAGATGTTGATCATCGGAATTCGAGGAGCGGTCGGCGCATCGTAAGATGCCGGTACGCGCCTCCGTTCCTTGACAGCCTCTCCGGCAGGGCGTAGCCTCCCTCTTCTGGTGATTGCTTCTCCTCCCCAGTCCGGCTGTCGGCGCCCACCGCCAGCCCCATTCCGAGACCCTCCATGACCGCACCGAGCAGCCCCCGACTCGCCGCGCAACCCAAGCCGGCAGACCGCAGCTGGCGGGACCACCTCCTGATGCTCCTCCATGTCGGCGCCGAACTCGAGCACAGCCTGATGGTCCAGTACCTCTACGGCGCCTATTCCCTCGGCGGACCGCAGGTACCCGAGAAGCATCGCCACGACGTGAACCGCTGGCGCGACGCCATCCTCACCGTGGCCCGTGAGGAAATGGGACACCTCCTCTGCATCCAGAACCTGATCACGTTGCTCGGCGGCAAGATCAACCTCTACCGCAGCGACTATCCCTGGGACAGCCCCTACTATCCGTTCCGGTTCAGTCTCGAGCCGCTCACGATGAAGTCATTGAGCTGCTACGTCTTCGCGGAGATGGAGCCGGACATGCCGAACCCGGTCCAGGGCGGAAAGGGCACCAAGCGCGGCAAGGAATTCGACAAGGACATCGCGCGCATCCGAGCGGCGGCGACCGAGGCAGCCGGTGGGCACCCGCACCACGTCGGGGAAATCTACGAGCCGATCCTGGAACTCCTGTCCGACCCGACAAAGATCCCCGACTCGGATTTCAACGCTTCCAGTTACGCCTACCAATCGAACTGGGACGAGTGGGGGAAGAGCTACAAGCCGACCCCGGACGACCAGGATGCCGCCAGGCAGACGCCGCACCATCAAAGCGAGGTGATGGTGTTTCAGATGGCCACTCGGACGCAGGCGGTGGAAGCGCTCAAGAAGGTGGCCGGCCAGGGAGAGGCGCCCCACCTGCTCGGCCGACCCACCGAGGAACCCTCTCACTTTGACCGGTTTGTCGGCGTGTACCAGGGATTCGAGAAGGTGAAGGGCTGGAAGGCGACCCGCGACTGCCCCGTAAACCCCACCACCTTCGATCCAGAACAGAAGGGGGACGACCAGACCCGCATCGAATCCGCACAATCCCGCGAGTGGGCCAGCCTCTTCAACCTCCGGTACCGGATGCTGCTCACGAACATCGCGCACACCTATCGCCTGCAGCGCACGACCGACCCGAACGTCCCCAACATGCGGAGCGGCGCGCTGCACCGGACCTTTGGCGAGATGTACAACGTCAAGACCTTGTCGGAACTCCTCTTCCGGCTTCCGCTGACCGACGACCCGAAGGACCTGCGCCGGGCCGGTCCACCATTCCAGATGCCCTACTCTCTCGAACTCCCCGACACAGAAGCGGACTGCCTGGCCCTCCATCGCGACCTGCTCAACACCTCGGCCGGGCTGGCGGAGGCGATCGGAAAGCACGCCACAGGCGACGGGCTCCAGTATCTCCAGACCCTCTCCGGCATCGACCGGCAGGCGGTGCAGTGGCTCGATACCGTGCTTGGCAACAAGGGAGGACGCCGCCCATGACGATCCGCGAACTTCGCATCCTCCCGCCGCTGGCCATCGGTCGGCTCGGTGGCGCCGACACCCCCCTGGACAATTATGTCCTCGAGGAGCCGGCCAAGCCGCTCGAGTTCCGCACCATCAAGGGCGCCGAGACGCTGATCGTGGACGATACGACCGGCGAGATCACCGGCAGTCGGATCCCGGAGAAGGTCGTCTTCAAGGAGAACGGGAAGATCCGACCGGTGTGGCCGTTCCTTGAGGTGTTCGTCGTCACCGACGACGACGCCATCCGGCCCCTCGACCTGGACATGCTGGCCGAGCTTGGCCTCAAACCGTCCGACCTGAAGTGGCAGGTCGAGGTCGCCAACCGGAAAGTCGTCCGGCGCACCGACGACCCCAATGACCAGGTGACCGCGAAGACGGAGTGGTTCTCCGACCACGTCCGCCGGCCGCTGCACGGGCACTCGGTCAATTTCATCTCCCCCGAGGCCTTCATCGACTTCGGCCATGTGCAATACATCAAGCCGAACGAGAAGTACCCGGGCATCCGGTTCCGGTTCATGCCGGCCAAGGGGCTGATCTACGGGTCGCGCGTGCACGACAAACACGGCAAGGTCATTCCCGACCCCGACAACATCATTCCGCCGGAACGCGCCATCTATGAGGTGAGCAAGCGGACGACGTGGTACGGATTCGAGATTCCCGTCGCGGTGGACGACGAAGAAATGACGAAGAAGAAAGGCAAGTTCTGGAACGAGACTCTGCCTTCGTCTCTCTTCGCCATTGACCCGCCCGCGCCACCGTGGCTCTACGGCAACTACGCGAAGAGCCGCGGATACCTGGACGATGCCTGCGATGGCGTGGTGGAGGTGTCGCTCAAGCTGAAGGATGGACGCAAGCTCACCGCGATGGCCCGGATTACCGCCAGCCCGCCCGCGCTGGTACCCGATGCCGGTTTCCTCCGCACCCTCGCGGATGACCTCGACCAGGTCATCAACGGCCCGAAGATCGACGATGCGGAGCCGGCCGAGGTGACCCGTGCCCGCGCGGAGGACATCGTCCGCCGCGCGTACGAAACGGTGCGGTTCATGAACGTGGGTGTCATGAACGGCGGGATGGTGGAGGGACGCCCCGGGCTCTCGCTGGACACCATGCCCGCGGAAGAGGCGTTCGACACCGAACGGCTGCTGCGACCGGTGATGTCGGAACCGACGGTGGACACGATCACCGTCATGGCGCTGCACCAGCAGCTCTACGCCGCCATGCGCGGCGGCACGGCGCCCTGGTTCACCCATTTCCTGCGTTTGCCCAACGAGGCCGGCGACTATACCGACCGGGGCCGCCGGAAGATGCCGGCGCTGATGTGCGGCGCGGACAACAATTACCTGTCGCTCACCTGGCGGCAGATCGAGACCATCAAGAAGGCAGCAACCGCCGCCGGAACGGCGGGGGACCTCGAGCACGCCTCGGCGAAGACCCCGGCGCCGCCGGCGGCGCCGGCACCCCCGGCGCTCACCCCGCGGAACAAGTCGGCACAAGTGCTCTTTCCCGCCCGGGGCAATCCCGCCAGTTCCCGGGTCGACGTTGCCGTTGGCAATTGCGTGCCCGGCCTCGAAATGGACTTCCGTGCTGTCTGGCGTCGCCTCTTCACCGGCATCGTGCTCCGGGAGTACGACAACCTGGTTGTCGAGGTCGATCCCGATGTCGAGGATCCGGAAATCAAGAAGCTGGTCGGACACCGCCTCCTGATGGCGGCGGGGTTCAAGATGATGACCACCATGGTCGGGCCCTCGCCCGCCGACCCGGCCGCCGCGGTCGTGCTGTCCACGGAGAACAACCCGCACGGCCTGGCACCGCTCGAGTGGTCCAACGCGCTGGCCCACTTGCTGCATTTCCACAAGCCGGGCGAGGAGATCGAGTGTGTCTTCACCGCCAAGCCCTCGTGGTACCTCCAGCATCCATATGAGGAGGACAAGGCCAAGAGCTACCGACACCTCACGCTGAAGCTCCGGCCCTTCTGGGAGAAGGACACCGCGGTCATTTCCCGCGACCTGGTCAAGCCCGGCGAGCTGACCCAGGGACTCTGCTCACCCTGGCAGAACGACTACCGGGAGTGCTCCTGCTACTACTGGGCGTCTGCCCGACCCGACTACGTCAATGTGGAACCGGGCCCCGACGGCACGAGCAAGGGCGACAACTGGCTGCAGAAGGAACGGGTCGGGCACTACGTCCCGGACGACTACCAGGACGAGCGTCTGATCCTGTACGATGATCTCTTCCACAAATGGGAGCACTGGCTCCGCTTCCAGGTCCAGGGCCGCGACGTGCCGGGGCAGAACGCGGGCGATTCGTGAGCCTGGTGGCAGAAGCGCGCCGGCACATGCAGGAGGCCAGGCCACGTGGTCGGGAAGCGCATCTCATCGACGCGGGCGCCACCCGGCATCTGTTCGTGGTGGACGGGAGCCGGCTTTTCGACGCGGACGCCAGCCTCTTCGCGGCGGTGGATGCCGCGCTGGGGATCGGCAGCGCGGAGCAGTTGCTCGAACGAGTGGGGCTGGCCGGCCGGCCCCCGGCGATCGACGACACGCCGCTGCAGGGGCCGAAGGTGCACGCCCTCTCCCTCGCCATCGCCCAGAAGTGCAACCTCGGCTGCACCTATTGCTATGCGCAGCAGGGGGAGTTCGGGGGGGCCGCGAAGAACATGTCGCAGGAAGCCGCCGACCAGGCGGTGGATCTTCTCCTGAACGAGGCTGACGCGGGCGCGCGACTCAACCTGGCCTTCCTCGGCGGTGAGCCACTCGTCAACCGAAAGGTGCTCCGCGAAACGACCATCCGTGCGGTACGACTGGCGGCTGCACGGGGAGTGACGCTCACCTTCTCGATCACCACCAACGGCACGCTGGTCTCTGAGGCCGACGGCGACTTCTTCGAGGAACATGGCTTCGCCGTGACGGTCAGTCTCGACGGCCCGAGGGAGCTCCACGACGCGCAGCGCCCCTACAAGAGCGGGGCCGGCAGCTACGATCGGGTGCTCCGCAACCTCGAGCCGCTCCTCGCTCGGCAGCGGAAGATGCAGGTGTCGGCGCGCGTCACCGTCACGCCACAGAACCTCAACCTTCGGCCGACGCTCGATGAATTCATCAGGCTCGGCTTCCACAGCGTCGGGTTTTCGCCGATGCTGAGTTCGCCGACGGGCCGAGGCGAAATGCAGCATGATGATCTCGAGACGATGCTTGGTCAGATGATTGAGTGCGGGCGTGAGTACGAACGCCAGATGGCGGCGGGCCGGCGCTATCCCTTCGCCAACATGGTCAACGCCATGCGTGAAATCGACAAGGGTACGCACCGGCCCTACCCCTGCGGGGCCGGCGCCGGCTACCTCGGCGTTTCCGCCGACGGAGACCTGGCCGCCTGCCACCGCTTTGTCGGCGACGAAGCCGGACAGATGGGCTCGCTTGTGGAGGGCATCGACGCAACACGGCAGAATCAGTGGCTCGCCGACCGCCATGTCCACCGCCAGGAGCCCTGCAACAGCTGCTGGGCACGGTACCTCTGCGGTGGGGGGTGCCATCACGAGACGATTCAGCGCGGGCGCCCCGCCTGCGACTACATTCGAGGGTGGTTGCACTACTGTCTGGGTGCGTATCTCAGACTCCACCCCACCGAGGCGTGACCGGAGCGATCCCATCGATGGTACGCCCAACACCAATTGACACCGATGTCTGCGTCGTGGGCGCCGGCCCCGCCGGCGCCTGCCATGCGTTGCGCCTGGCCAAATTGGGACACCGCGTTACCCTCGTTGAACGCCGCCCATTCCCCCGCAAGCACCTCGGCGAATCCCTGACACCAGGTGTCCCTCCCCTGCTCGAGTCACTCGGCGCGGAGGGCGTCTTCGCGCAGGCCGGCCGAGTGCCGGTGCGTCAAGTCGATGTCATGTGGGGAGCGCATCACGCGCCCCGGATCGACCCGCGCGCCTCCGGCAACCTCGTAGATCGCGCCCAGTTCGACCAGGCGCTGGTAGAGGTCGCGGTCCGGGCCGGCGTCACGCTGCTCCAACCAGCCCACGTGCAGACACAGGCACGCGACGGGAACGGCTGGCGCCTGACGGTGGACACCCCCTCCGGCCCCGCCGATCTCCGGGCCCGATACCTCTCCTTCGCCACCGGCCGAGCCGGTACAGCGGTGTCGGCGCGCAACCCCACGGGCCCAAGGACCGTCGCCGTTTACGGATACTGGCGCGGCCCTGGGCTCTCGGGCATTCCACGAATCCAGTCTGGGCCGGAGGAGTGGCTCTGGAGCGTGCCGCTCCCGGACGGCACCACGAATGTGCTGGTCTTCGTCGACGTGGCACGACTCGGGGGGCTTACAGGCGCCCACCTCGCCGCGTGGTACCGGGCGGAGGTGATGGCATCCCGCATCATCGCCGCGGCGACGGCGGAACTGGACTCCGACGTGCGCGCCGCGGAGGCCACCCCATTTCTGGATGCAGATCCTGTGGACGAGTGGCAGATCAAGGTGGGGGACGCGGCGTGCGCCCTCGACCCCCTGTCATCCAGCGGCGTCCAAAAAGCCATTCAATCCGCCGTTGCCGGCGCCCTGGTGGTGCATACCATCTTGCGGCGCCCCGGCTCCGGGAACGAGGCCATCCGTTTCTATCAGGAATCACTGGCGCGTACGGCGCGTCGGCATGCAACCTGGTCGGCCAACCACTACGCTGAGGCCATGGCCGCCCATTCCGGGGACTTCTGGATCGCCCGGTCGGCTGGGGCGGAACCCCTCGTGGATGAGCTGGAACTGGCTCCCCCACCGGCCGACGCGACGCTGGGTTTGTCAGCGGACGTACGAATCACAGAGGAACCGTGCCTGGTGGGCGACTTCGTGGAAACCCGCGCTGCCGTGCATCATCCCCGGCTGGAAGATCCGGTCGTCTTTGTCGGTGGCGTCGAACTCGCGCCGACGCTCGCCCGCCTGTCACGCCCCCTCCCTGCGACGGAGATCGTGCGCGCACTGGCCAAGGGCCTGCCCGGAGACCGTGCGGTGGCGCTGACTTCCTGGCTCTACCGGAACGGACTGCTCGAAGTTCAGGCGGAGCCTCGTCCAGCCGCGTTGGCCGCCGCCCGCTGATCATGCCTACGACCCCACTCGCCGCCTGGCTCACCGACCTCGGTCTCGAACAGTTCACTTCGCTGTTCGAGGAGAACCAGGTCGACCTCGCAACGCTCGCGGTGCTCACCGATGGGGACCTGAAAGAGCTCGGCCTCCCCTTCGGCCCCCGGAAGCGCATCCTCGCGGCGATCGGGGCGACCGGCCACGCGGCGATGCCGACGGCAGCCGTCGACGGCCTGAGTGAGCGGAGACAGCTGACGGTCCTGTTCTGCGACATGGTCGGCTTCACGGAGCTGGCGAATCGTGTCGATCCGGAGGTGCTCCGCAACGTGATTCGCGTCTACGAAGATGCCTGTGCCGTCTGCATCACCCGGTACGACGGGTACCTCTTCCAGCGGCTGGGCGACGGGATCGTGGCGTTCTTCGGCTTTCCGCACGCACACGAGGGAGAAGCAGACCGCTGCGTCCGCGCCGGCCTGGAGATCCTCGAGTCACTCGCGGAGCTGGAGGTGCCAGAAGTCGGCCGCATCAAGGCCCGGATCGGCGTGGCCACCGGCGTGGTCGTCGTGTCGGCCGCCGAGCGCAGCGCCGTGGGCGAAACGATGAATCTCGCGGCCCGCCTGCAGGCGATCGCCGAGGTCGGCACGATGGTGGTGAGTGAGCGAGTGCACCAGTTGGCCGGGGGTGCATTCGAGTACCTCGATCTTGGCGAGCAAAACCTCAAGGGCATCGAACGGCCGACTCGCGCCTACCAGGTGCGAGGGGTGAGTACCGCGGCCACGCGATTCGAGGCGGCGCACGGGGAGAACATGGTCCCCCTCGTCGGGCGCGAGCCGGAGATCCGGCTGCTGCTCGATCGTTGGCAGCAGGCCCGGAGCGGCACGGGACAAGTCGTCCTGCTCTCCGGCGAGGCAGGCATCGGGAAGAGCCGGATCGTCAACGCGCTCCGAGAGCGGCTGGAAGCCACCGGCGCAAGGCCCATGCGTTTCCAGTGCTCGCCATACTACATGAACAGCGCCTTCTACCCTCCGGTCGCGTACTTCGAGCGAACCCTTCGGTTCACCCGTGATGAGCCGGCGGCATCCAAGCTCGACAAGCTCGAGGCGATGCTCTACGGTCGATTGGGTCGCCCGCTCAGCGATGTGCAGCTGGTGGCAACGATGATGTCCATTCCCTGCATCGACCGCTACGGGCCGCTCCCGGTCAATCCGCGCCAGTTCAAGGAGGAAACCACGCGCGCCCTGGTTGACCTGACGGAGGCGGCCGCCCGGCAGCAAGCGAGCGTCGTCCTCTTCGAAGACGTTCACTGGGTGGACCCGACCACCCTCGAGGTGCTCGACCGAATGATCGAGCGGGCGAAGTCGATGCCGATTCTCGTGCTCATCACGGCCCGTCCCGAGTTCACGCCGCGATGGTCTGCGCCGCACGTGACTGCGCTCACCCTCGGCAAGCTGGATCGAGACCAGAGCATGGCGTTGATCTCGCGCGTCACGGGGGGCAAGCCGCTGCCGGCCGGGCTCACCGAGCAGATTCTCGAGAAGACCGATGGCGTGCCGCTCTTCGTGGAAGAACTCACCAAGACGCTGCTCGAGTCGGGCGGGCTGCTCGAGGGAGACGACGAGTACGAGTACGCCGACGGGCCCGCCGGATTCACCATTCCGGCGACGCTGCGCGACTCCCTGATGGCGCGGCTTGACCGCGTCCCCGGCGTCAGGGAAATCGCCCAGATCGGAGCGGCCATCGGCCGGGAGTTCAGCTACGACCTGCTCTCCGCCGTCACTCCGATTCCCGATGAGGAACTCGAGGCCGGCCTGGCCCAGCTGACCGATTCGGGCCTCGCCTTCCGGCGGGGGTCAATGCCCAACGCGACCTATGTCTTCAAGCATGCGCTGGTGCAGGACACCGCCTACGAGTCCCTGCTGAAGAGCACCCGCCAGAACCTCCACGGCGAAATCGCCAGGGTCCTCGCTGACCGGTTTCCCGAAACGGTGGCGACGGAACCTGAACTCCTGGCCCAGCACTTCTCCGCCGGCGCGCTCCATGTCGAGTCGATCCCCTACTGGAAACGCGCCGGGGAACTCGCGCTGCAGCGTTTTGCCGTGTCGGAAGCGATCTCGCACCTCCGGAAGGCGCTCGCCGCGGCCGAGCATTTGCCGGAGGGCCCCGGGCGAAATCTCACCGAGCTCGGCATCCGGACGCTCCTCGGGCCCGCGATCGTCGGGGCGCGCGGGTGGGCCGCGCCTGAGGTCAGCGACGTCCTCCAGCCCGCCCTGGCCCTGGCCCGTTCGCTCGAACATCGCGAGAGCTACCTCCCCGTGCTGCACGGCCTCTGGGTGAACATGCTGACGTCCGGACGGCTGCAGGAATCCCTCGAGTGGGCGACGGAGCTCCTCTCGACGACCAGCGAGGAGGACGACCTCGAGATCGCCGGCCACCGCGCGGCAATGACCTCGCATTACTGGCTCGGCAACCTGGTCTCCGCCCGTGAGCACGGAGACAAGATCCGCCGAATGTACGATTCCGAACGGCACCAGCACATTGTCAGCCTGACAAACAGCGATCCACTGACGGCGGATGGGATCTATCGGTGCCAGTACCTCTGGATGCTGGGGTACCCGGATCAGGCGATCGCCGTGAGCCGCGACAACCACGCGCACGCCCGGCGCCGGAAGCACCCCTTCGACCACGCCTTCGCAATGACCCTGGGTGCGCAGGTCTATGATTTCTGTCACGAACCGGAGCGGTTGCTCGAGCATGCCCGTGAGGGCGAGGAGGTCGGGCGAGAACATGGGCTCCAGATCATGTCGGAAGTGCTGGCCGAAATCAGCAAGGGGATCGCCAAGCTCCGAATGCGGGACGAAGGGAGTGCCGCACACTTGAAGGAGGCGGCCGACCGCCTCAGCCGCTCCGGCCAGCGGATCTGGGGGCCGTATGTGCGCGCCCTCCGGGGGGAGGCGCTCGCCCAGGTTGGTGACACAGCCGCGGGGCTCGTCGTCATCGACGAGGTGCTCGCTGAGATCGAAGCGCGGGATGAACGCGTCCATCTGGCCGAGGTGCTCCGCATCCGCGGCTCGATGCTGCTGCAGCAGGGGGAGGCGACCAGCGGGGAGCAAGTGCTCGAGGAGGCCATCGCCTTCGCGCAGCACCAGGAGTCGCGCTCGTGGGAACTCCGGGCGACCACGACGCTCGCCCGCCACCTCGCCGCGGCGGGGCGTCGGGCGGAAGCGCTCGACCGGCTGGAACCGATCTATGGCTGGTTCACGGAGGGCTTCACCACCCACGACCTCCTTGAGGCGAAGGCGCTGCTCGACGAGCTGGTCGCCTGACGCTCCCCCCCGATTGACTTCCCACCGAAAACTGTCACACTTCCAGTTCACTCCCATCCTCTGGAGATCCGATGCCTCAGATGAGTCCCGACGAGAATGCCATCCGCGACCTGGACGTCGCATGGGGCCAGGCCGCCTGCAAGCATGACCTCGACGCTGTCATGTCGTTCTATGCCCAGGACGGCTCCCTTGCGTGGACCGGGGAACCGGCCGCCCACGGCCACAAGGCGATTCGCGCGTCCTGGACCGAGATGATGAAGATTCCCGGCCTCTCCCTCGAATTCGTGCCGGAACGGATCGTGGTGTCGGAGAGCGGCGACCTGGCAAGCGACTTCGGCGTCGTCAAGCTCGGCATGACGGGGAAGCCGACAGTATCCGCCAAGTATCTCGTGGTGTGGCGCAAAGAGGCCGACAAGTGGAAGGTCCTGTACGACAGCTACAGCTACAACAACGCCACCGACGGCTCGTAATCGTGCCTCGCCGCAAGTCCCCTGAATGAGCGACGCGTACGAAGCCCTCCGCACCGACCTCGCCGCCGCGTACCGGATCGACGGCGAGCTCGGTCGCGGCGGCATGGCGGTCGTCTTTCGGGCCACCGACCTGCGGCACCAGCGCACGGTGGCGATCAAGGTCATGCGGCCGGAACTCAGCGCGATGCTGGGGCGGGACCGTTTTCTGCAGGAAATCAGGATGGCGGCCCGCCTGGCCCACCCCCGCATCGTGGCGGTGTTCGACTCGGGTGAGGCAGGCGGACTGCTCTACTATGTCATGCCCTTTGTCGATGCCGAGACGCTGCGGCAGCGACTCGAACAGCACCCCCGCCTTCCCGTCCGCGAAGCCGTCGGGATTGCCAGGGATGTCGCCCGCGCCCTGACCTACGCCCACCAGCACGGCGTGATTCATCGCGACATCAAGCCCGAGAACATCATGCTCCCCGGTGGCGAGGCGGTGGTGACCGATTTCGGCGTCGCCCTCGCGAGCACCGACTCAGGCAGCGACACCGGCGGCGCCCGCCTGACCGAGCCGGGCCTGGTGCTGGGGACTCCCACCTACATGAGCCCCGACCAGGCGTTCGGCGAGACGCGATCGGCCGCGGATGTCTATTCGCTGGGCTGCGTGTTGTACGAAATGCTCGCCGGAAAGCCGCCGTACGACGGGCCGAATGCGGTGGCCGTCCTCGCCCGCCACTCGACCGCGGCTATCCCCTCTCCTGAGCGGCCGGACGCGCCCGAAGGGGTGCTGGTCGTCCTGCGGCGCAGCCTGGCCAAGAACCCCATCGACCGGCCGACGGCACTCCAGTTCGAGGAGGGGCTCCGGCAGGCGGTGGAGGAGACGGGCGCGCTGCGGACCACGCCGGTCGAGTTCGCCGTTCCCGCCACCGGCCGCACCATTGCGGTCCTCCCGTTTGCCGACCTCAGCCCCCAGCAGGATCACGGCTACCTCTGTGACGGCATCGCCGAGGAGATCCTCGACGCGCTTTCACGGGTGCCGGCCCTTCGGGTCGCCTCCCGGACCTCGGCGTTCGCCGTGCGTGACCCTGCCCTCAACGTGCGCGAGAAGGCCAACCGCCTCGGCGTCGAGTCGCTGCTGGAAGGGAGTGTCCGGGTCGCCGGGGAACGGATGCGGGTGGCGGTGCAGCTCATCAACGGGCTCGACGGCTTTCAGATCTGGTCGCAGCGGTTTGACGCGGGACTGGCTGAGGTGTTCGAGATCGAGGATCGCATCGCACGAGCCGTGGTCGAGGCGCTCGAAGTGAAGATGTCGGTGCCGCTCTCGACCATGGTCGGGCCGCTCACCGCCGACGTCGAGTCGCACCGTGAATATCTCCTCGGCAGGCAGTCGCTCAACCGGCGCACGGGGGTGTCGATTGCCGAGAGCCTGGAGCGGTTCGCGGTCTCCACGGTCCTCGACCCGCAGTTTGCCGTGGCGCACGCCGGTGTCGCGGAGGCGCGGGTGCTGCAGGCCGTCTATGGCGTGGAGGAACCGCGGGTTGCCATGGCCGCGGCGAGGGAGGCAGCTGATCGCGCGTTGGCCATCTCACCGTATCTCGGCGCTGCGCTCGCGGCCCGTGGCTCTGTCTATGCCATGTACGACTGGAACTGGGAGGCGGCCGAGCAGGACTTCGTGGCCGCCATCGCGCGGCACCCGGGATACGCGACGGCTCGCCAGTGGTATGCGATGCACCTCCTCGCCCCACTGGGCAGGGCAGCGGACGCCCGCGCCGAATTGGAGCGCGCCAAGGCCTCCGACCCTCTCTCCCCAGCGGTGGCGAGCAGCCTGGGGCAGATCGCGCTGTTCAGCGGCCATCCGGAGGAGGCGATCCGGCAGCAGGAGCTGGCGTTGACGATGGAACCGACGTTCGGCCCCACCCACCTCTTCCTGGGACAGGCGCAGTTGGCGGCTGGAGATACGGCCGGCGCGGTCGCGTCGTTCGAGCGCGCGGTTGAGTTCACGGGAAAGAGTTCGGAGGTGCTCGCCTTCCAGGCCCATGCGCTGGCGCGTGCAGGCGACGAAGGCAAGGCAAGGAGCTTGATGGAGGAGCTGGCGCGGCGCTCACGGGAGGGGTACCTCTCGCCGGTGCTGACGGCCGTGGCGGAGTTGGGACTGGGAAATACGGATGCGGCGCTCAGCGCGCTGGAAACTGCCGCGGAGATCAAGGCAACGGACCTGGTGTGGCTGAATGTGCGGCCGGTGTTTGCGGAGTTGCGTGCGGAACCGCGATTCGTGTCGCTGGCCGAGCGACTCGGCTTCCGTCGCAACTAGTCTCGCATCACTCTCCCCGCACGCGCGGCAGCCCGACTCTCATTCGCGGTCGTGGCGGACGATCACGCGGAAGTGGGACACACCCTGGGCGTGGGTGGGTTCACCCACTGGACCCACAGGCTGCTGGCAAGGGGGGAAGAGCTGGTGCTGGTGAGTACAGGTGCGACGGAAATGGTGTGTGAATCGTCCGGACCGGCCGCACCAGGCTGAGAGACGGCGGCGGCCGGCCTACCGCCGCCCCGCCACCTTCAGCAGGCTGTTCTCCGGGTCCAACCCGTACAAATCGATTGCGTTCTGGGCCATCACCATGCGCCGCTCCTTCTGCGGGATGGCCAACTCCTTCATGAAATCCAGGTAGGACCCCATCGATGAGATCGGCCAGTCGGTCCCGTAGAGCAGCGCGTCGGGCTCGACACCGTAGCTGAGCATTTCCGAGACCTGCTTCCGCAGGAACACTTCGAACCGGTCCTCGAACTCCCCGAGCGTCAGCCCGGACATGTCGGTGAAGACGTTGGCGTTCTTGTAGACCACCTCCATGCAGTCCCGGATCCACGGGTTGCCGAGGTGACAGATCAGGAAGTTGACGTCGGGAAACTCCACCGCCACTTCGTCCACGTTCAAGGGGTGAGCGTACTTCAGCTTCCCCTTCGGCGAATAGGTGTCGCCGGTGTGGATCATCACCGGGATCTTGTGCTCAGCCGCGAACTCGTAGGCCGGCGTCCACTTCGGGTCCAGCGGGTAGAACGGCTGGTACCCCGGGTACAGCTTGAGGCCCCGCACCTTGCCCGCCTGGACGTACTCCCCGATTTCTGCCAGCTCATCCGGATGGAACTTGGTGTAGTCCAGGCCTGCGATCACGGTCAGATACGGCTTGTCGCGGATCGCCTCGACCACCGTCCGCGTGGAGGGGCGTCCGGGAGTCACGGTGTAGGAGGTCAACACCAGCGCCTGATCAATACGATTCCGCCGCATCTCCCGTTCGAGTTTGTCGAGACAAGCGTCCAGGGTCGGGACGCTGTTTTCTTCGTAGTTGTTCAGATGGACGTGACAGTCGATGATCATCGCTTATTCCTGGTCCGGTCGAGGATCGATTCCGCCCAGGCTCGACCACCGAGCCCGAACGCGAGCGCCAGGCCGAGGCAGAGGCCGCCAAACGCGAGTTGGAAGGCCGAGGCCAGGAGTGTGACGTCAATGCCGAGCTGCTCGAGCGACAGGATGGCCACGAAGCCGAGCAGGGCGCCGTACACGAGGAGGCCGAGGCTCCCCGCCTCCTTGACGCCGACGTTGTTCAGATATGCTTCCACAAGTCCTCGCACAAAGCGGGCGCCCAGCGACCCGAAGATGAGGACGATCATCCCCGCGACCACATTCGGCACGTACCCCACCAGCCGGGCCATGAGGTCGTCCCCCATGGTCAGCCCAACGAGGTTGAACATCGCGAGCGAGAACATCAGCAGAATGCCCCAGTAGATCGTCCGGCCGACCAGCGTCACGACGGTGAAGCGGACGCCGCCCCGAAGCAGGAAGTCGTCGAGTCCGGTGTGCTCGGCGGCCTCCTCGACGCGGACCTTCCGCAGGAGCTGCACCGCGACCCATTCGGCCCCCCGGGCCAGCAGCCAGCCCACGATGAGGAGCAGGAGCGCGACCATCAGTCGGGGCGTGAACACCGCCACCTGGTACCAGGAGTTCTGCAGCGATTCGAAGATGAGGCCGAACTGGTCACGCATGAGAGCCTCCGACGGGGGACCGGGTACACGGGCTGTATGCGATCAATGACTGGGGGACTTTACGGGTGGCGGGAGGTCGCTGAGTTTGATTTCACTCACGGTCGTTCGCCCATCGAGGTCGTGGAGCATCCGCCGGAATGCACCGTGCGCCATCGGTCGCGGTACCCGATAGATCCTGCGCCAGAGGCTGTAGAGAATCATCCTGACCCTGGCGGCGGGAAGCTGCTGTCGGTTCTCCGCGATCCCCTCGTAATACAACACGAGGGGCACTGGTCGATCACTCGGCCGGAGTCTCGGTTGAAAGTAGGTGAAATCGAGGGCCAGGACGCTGTCACTCCGGACGAGCCGGCGGAGCCACGGATTGTCCCGGCGCACCTCACCGATCACGGCATCGAGCGTCTCGCCCGTGATTTCCTTCGCGTCCTCCCGGAACAGTGACCGCAGCTTCGCGCGCAGCTTGGGCCCCACGCCGAACCCGCGAGCGGCCGGCGAGACGGCCAGATATCCGACGACGCCGACGTTCACATTGCCGAGGTAGGTCCCGCTCGCGATCCCGATGACCGCGCCCCTGTGCTCCGCAATCACAAGATGCCACCGGCTGTCGGACCAGAGCCCCGCCTCGCGTTCCCGCAACGATGCGCGCCATTCGCTCCGCCCAACCAATTCGTACGGCGGAAAGGTCTGCTGAATGAGTTCGTGCACCTTCGGCAGGGCCCGATCGCCAGGCGCAATGACCTCGCGGTAGGTCGGCGTGACGGGGCCGGCCGGCGTCCGGAGGTTTCGAGGGCGGGTCGTGCGAGCGGCGGACATGCCTTCCCTTCAATAAAATACGGCTTGCCTCACAGTCGAGCTAACGTTGTAACCTACTGGGATGGCAGAACTTCGGCAAACATTGCCAGGCACGAGCGATGCAGCGTCAGCCCTCCCACCCGCGGGCCCACGCCAACACATTCTCAATCAACCGCCCGCCATCCGGGGTGAGGATCGATTCCGGATGGAACTGCACGCCGAGCATGGGAGATGAACGGTGACGTACGGCCATCACCAGTTGGCCGGTGGAGGCGATCGTCTCGAGGCATTCGGGCAGTCGAGTCGCGGTGAGAGAGTGGTAGCGCCCAACGGGAAATGGGGACGCCACACCGGCGAAGAGTGGATCACCGCCGTGCGCGATCTTCGACGTCTTCCCGTGGACCACTTCCGTCGCCGGCCCGACCGTGCCGCCCAACGCCTCCACAATCGCCTGGTGCCCAAGGCAGACACCGAACACCGGGACCCTTCCTTCCGCCGCCCGGATCAGATCGACACTGCATCCCGCGTCCACCGGTGCCCCGGGGCCCGGGGAGACGACAATCAGTGAGCGAGGAACGGCGAGCGCCCGCGCCATCGCCTGTTCGACGGTCACCCTGTTGCGCCAGACTTCCACCTCCACGCCGCGCTTGGTGAACTCATCCACCAGGTTCCAGGTGAAGGAATCGAAGTTGTCGATGAACACCACGCGCAGCGGGTCAGTCATGGGAGCCGATGGCACGCAGCACCGCCTCCGCCTTACGCCTGGTCTCCAGTGCCTCTGATGCAGGATCGGAATCGTAGACGATCCCCGCACCCGCGCGTACCGACGCCACGCCATCGCGGACGACCGCCGCCCGAATCACGATGGCGGTATCCATTTCCCCCTCCTGGGTGAGATACCCGACCGCCCCACCATACGCCCCACGGCGTGAGGTCTCGACCTCCCGGAGCAACTCCGCGGCTCGCACCTTCGGCGCGCCGACCAGCGTGCCCATGTTCATCGCGGCGCTATACGCGTGGAGGGCATCCAGCCCCTCGGCCAGTTCCCCCTCGACCTCACTCACGAGGTGCATCACGCGCGAATAGCGATCGACCGCCAGGAGCCGCGTCACCTGTCGCGTACCAGGACGGCTCACCCGAGCGACATCGTTCCGTGCCAGGTCGACCAGCATCATGTGCTCGGCGGTCTCCTTTCCATCCAACCGCAACGCGGCTTCCCGGCGTGCGTCGAGATCGGCATCGACGCTCCCGTCGGCGTTGAGGCCCCGTGCGCCGGTCCCTGCGATCGGCCGGATCATGACCCGCCGAGGTGTACCCGACACCTTGACCGCCGTCTCCGGGGAGGCGCCGAACACGATGGACTCGGCGCCGGCCACATAGAAGAGGTAGGGGCTCGGATTGGCCGCGCGCAGCCGACCGTAAGCCGCCAGCGGATCGGGACAGGGCAAGGAGAAGGTACGAGACGCAACGATCTGGAAGACATCACCGGCCGCGACATGCCGCTTGAGCCGGACCACCAGGTCGGCAAACTCATCGTCGGAGAGATCGGAAACGAATGCAGGGATCTGGTCACCTGCTGGCGCAGGCGGGAGAGGCCGGGGTTCGGCGTCCTGCACAGCCCTGAGCAGGGCATCGATGGCCTGTACTGCATCGTTGTAATTCGCCACGCCATCGGCGCCGCCACAGGCAGTGGCCACGACGAGCGTGCGGTGGCGCAGGTGGTCGATGATGATGAGCCGGTCGGGCACGATGAACTCGTAGTGCGCCGTCGGAGTCTCTTCCGGCCTCCCGACAGGAAGCTGCTCAAAGAGCTCAATCAGGTCGTAGGAGAACACGCCCGCGGCAAGGTGACAGGCGTCCGCGGGCCTGGCGAGGAGGCGGGGCCCGAAGACGATCGTGCGCAACGCGTCCATCGGCGAGGGGAGCCGCACACGGGCGGACTCGTCGAGGAAAGACTCCGGCGCCGGTGGAAACGTGGCGATCAATCGCTCGCCCGACCGCTCAATCGCGGCAGTCGGAGACAACGCCCCGGCGACCCAGTCCAGCAGCGCCCTCCCGTTGGCGGAGCAGGCCGTCACCTCCACGCTCCTGCCTCGGCAGACGACGCGCAGCGCCGGCGACACGCCGAGGAGACTCCGCTCCCCCGCTCCGGTCCCGTGGTCACCGGATTCGAGCAGGAAGGTGCCCGGTCGGGTTCCTCCGTCACTGAGCGCGGCGTAGAGCGCCAGAGGATCGGGGCTCCCCGTCACCTCGCGCACCAGGGGGAGGATCGTACCCACCTCGCGGGGAGCGCTCCCCATCAGAGCTTCTTCCCCACGGCATCGGCAATCGGCCGCAACTCCCGCATCAGCGTCGCGAACTGTTCCGGAAAGAGCGATTGCCTGCCGTCGGACATGGCGTTCGGTGGATCGCAGTGCACCTCGACCAGGAGGCCATCGGCCCCACAGGCCAGCGCCGCCTTCGCCATGGCGGGGACCAGCTCACGGAAGCCGGTGCCATGCGAAGGATCCACGATGATCGGCAGGTGGCTGCGTTGCTTGATGACGGGGATGGCGTTGAGGTCGAGGGTATTCCGCGTGGAGTTCTCGAAGGTAGTGATTCCCCGCTCACACAGCACGACATTCGGATTCCCCTCCGCGAGGATGTACTCCGCGGCGAGGAGGAGGTCGTCCACCCGCGCCGCCATTCCTCGCTTGAGGATGACCGGCTTGCGGCTCCGCCCCAGTGCCTGGAGGAGTCGGTAGTTCTGCATGTTGCGGGCGCCGCACTGAAACGCCGCAGCGTACCCCTCCACCAGCTCGACGTCGGCGGCATCCACCACCTCGGTCACCACCGGGAGGCCC
This sequence comes from uncultured Gemmatimonadales bacterium, assembly GCA_963699825.1. Lineage (GTDB taxonomy): Bacteria > Gemmatimonadota > Gemmatimonadetes > Gemmatimonadales > GWC2-71-9 > SPDF01. The sequence goes on along the minus strand of CAVOVI010000010.1, from coordinate 298,561 downwards.
GCCGCGACGCCGGCCGACCTCAGCACGTCGAGCCCTTCCCTGCCCAATCCCTGGAAGGAATAGGGACTCGTCCGCGGCTTGTATGCGCCGCCGCGCAGCCCGTGCGCGCCGGCGGCCTTCACCGCATGGGCGGTCGCCGTCATCTGGGCCGCGTCCTCGACGGCGCAGGGACCCGCGATGACCGTGAACCGTCCCCCGCCGATCTGGGTGTCGCCGAAGTCCACGATAGTATCGTGCGGGTGCATCTCCCGCCCGACCAGCTTGTAGGGAGAGAGAATCGGCTTGACACTCTCGACCATCGGGTCGCTGTCGAGGTGGAGGCTCTCGATGGCGCGCTCATCGCCCAGGGCGCCGAGGACCACCCGCTCCTGCCCGGGCATATAGAGCGGTCGGAGGCCAAGGGCCGCGATGCGCGCCATGAGCTCCTCAGCATGTTCCTTCGTGGCGTGCGGCTTCAGGACGATGATCATCAGGTGCTTCCGTCAGGAGTCAGATACACAAAGCCCGCCGTGGGAGCGGCGGGCCGGATGGTCGGGCGAAGAATCCTCAGGACTCAGGTCACCGTACGCATGCCAGCCTACCGCGGGGTTCCGCGCCAGGGCCAGCGAGTCGGGGTGATCTGAGCGATCGTCATCATGGGCGAAGTATCTCCCGGGAGCCCCGGGGCGTCAAGCACGCTTCCCGTATCTGGGGGCGCGCGTTTCCGTTAGCTTTACCCCATGCTCACACTCACCCGCGTCACCAAGCGCTTCCCGGGCGGCGTCACCGCCGTCAACGACGTCTCGCTCGACCTCAAGTCGGGCGTGGTCGGCCTCCTCGGCCCGAACGGTGCCGGGAAGACGACGCTGATGCAGATGGTCGCCACCATCACCCGGCCGACGGACGGACAGATCGACGTTCCAGGGGGTGGACATCGTCAAGGAGCCGGAGGCGCTCCGTCGCCAGCTCGGGTACCTGCCGCAGGACTTCGGGGTCTACGACAATCTCACCGCCTTCGAATTCCTGAGCTATTTCGCCGGCCTCAAAGGGGTGAGTTCCCGGAGCCGCATCGACGAGCTCCTGGAGACGGTCAACCTGCATGCGGTCGCCCATCGCCCTGCCGCCACCTTCTCCGGTGGCATGCGGCAGCGGCTCGGCATCGCGCAGGCGCTCCTCAACGACCCTGCCCTCCTGATCGTGGACGAGCCGACGGCCGGCCTCGACCCGGAGGAACGGGTTCGGTTCCGGCACCTGCTCACCGACCTCGGCCAGGGAAAGCTCGTCCTCCTCTCCACCCATATCGTCTCCGACGTCGAATCGCTGGCCGACACCATCGCCGTGATGCGAGAGGGGCGACTGGTCACATGCGCCGCGCCGGAGGTGCTGCTGCAATCGGCGCGCGGGCGGGTCTGGGAGGCGGTCGTCTCGTCCGGCGAGTACGAGCAGGCGAAGGGGCGACTGAAGGTGACGCGCGCCGTCCGGCAGGCGGACGGCGTCCATGCGCGCGTCGTGGCGGGCACACAACCCTTTCCGGCGGCCCGCACCGTGGAGCCCGACCTCGAGGACGCCTTCGTGCACCTGATGCAGGCGGGGGCGTAGGCGCGTGTCCTCGGCACTGGGCCAGATCGGCTCGATCGTCCTCACCGACCTGAGGCTGCGGCTTCGCCGCCCTGCAACGCTCTGGCTGGTCGTCGCGCTCTCCGGCATGGCGTACATGCTGATCCCGGACCCCGCGACCGGCCGCGCGCTGATGGTCGTCGAACGGTGCGCGGGCGCTCTACACCTCGCAGGTCATCGCGACCACGACCGCTGCGCTCGCCGGGTTCCTGCTCACCTTCGTGGGATTCTACCTGACCAGCAACACCCTCCGACGCGACCTGCTGGCGCGAACCGGCGGCATCATCGCGGCGACGCCGGTCAGCTCCGGCCGCTTCCTGCATCGGGCAAATGGCTCGGGCGGCGCCGCCTACCTCGGCATGGTAGGCCTCTTCTACCTGCTGAACGTGATGGCGATGCACCTGCTCCGCGGTGAGGGGGCACTGGAGCCGTTCACGTACCTCCTCACCTACCTGATCATCCTCGGCCCGGCTGTGCTCGTCGTCGCGGCGCTGGCCCTCTGCTTCGAGTGCGTCCCGCTGCTCGCCGGCCGCCTCGGCGACGTGGGGTACTTCTTCCTCTGGACATTCTTGCTGGCACTCGGGGCCATCGGCGCGCAGGGCGGCACCGGGCCAGTTCCTCGACATCCTGGGCATCGGCTTCGTGCTCCGGCAGGTCAACGGAGCCACCGGCGCCACGAACCTCTCCATCGGCATGACGCCGTTCGACCCGAGCATCAATCCCTGGCTGCTTCCGCCGCTCTCCCTCGCGCCAGGATTGCTGATCCCCCGGCTCGTGACGGCGTCGCTCGCGATCCCCGTGCTGCTGGTGGCCCGGCTCTCGTTTCACCGGTTCGACCCGGCCAAGGTGCGGGGCCGCGACCAGGGCTCGGGCGGGCGTTGGATCCCCCGCATCTCCCAGGCGCTCAAGCCACTGACCCGCCCTGTCTCGCACGGCGGGCGCCTCCCTGGTACCCACCGCGCCCGCCGTCCTCAGGCCGGTCCTCGCGGAGACGGTCATGACGCTCGGCCAGTCACCGCTGATCGCTGTGGCGTGGCTCGGCGTGCTGGCGACGACGCTCATCGGCTCCGAGGCCACCGTGCGCCATACCTTGCCCCTGGCGGTCGCGGTCATCCTTGCCATTGCGCTGGCGGACCTCTCCACGCGCGACCGGGCCGCGGGCACGCTCGGGATGCTCTTCAGCATGCCGCGCATGCGGCCGGGCTACGCCTGGATCAAGATGGGGGCGGCGACGCTGCTCGCGCTGTTGTTCTGCGTCCCGCCGGCACTTCGCATCGCGTTCAGCTCCCCCGCCGCCGCGCTCTCGCTCCTCATCGCCGCCGGGTTCATGGCCGCGCTCGCGACTGCGCTCGGGTTCCTTTCGCGCACACCGAAGGCGTTCATGGGAGTGTTTCTCCTCTTCCTCTACCTGGTGCTCAACGGCGCACAGGCACCGGGACTCGACTTCGCTGGATGGAATGGCGTGGCCACCGGATCAACCCGAGTCGGCTACCTGGTGGCGACCGTGCTGCTGTTTGGCCTGGCCGCAGGCAAACATCGCTCGGACCTGCTGCGTGAGCGGTAGGTCCGCCGTACGCTGACCATGCACACCGACGGCGGGGAACCACGCTCCCTCTCACGGGGTATGGAAACGATGCATCGCCTCTTCCTCGTCCTGCTGCTCGCCGCATTCCCCAGCCTCCTTCCCGCCCAGCAGGCATCCCGCACCCCATCCGGCTCCATCGTCGGGAGGGTCGTCAGTACCGCCAACGGCGCCGGGATCGAGGGTGCGCGGGTCGAGGTCCTGGGCACTGGTCAGGCGGTCATCTCCGGAACGCTTGGGCGGTACCTGCTCGACAGTGTGCCGGTCGGCGTTCGGCGGGTGCGGGCCACCGCCATCGGTTTCGAGCCGGTCGTGCTCACCGACATCCTGGTCGGCAGCGGCAAGCCGCTCGAACTGGAGCTTCGGCTCTCTCCCCGGGTGGTCGAGGTCACCGAGATCGTGGTGGACGCCCCCGAATTCCAGCCGGACATTGAGTCGGCCACCAGCAGCGGGAGCCTGAGCGCCGAGGATGTGCGCCGGGCGCCGGGAGTGCAGGAGGATGTCGTCCGGGCTGTCGCCCTCTTCCCCGGGGTCGCGGTCACGACCGGCGGGCGGAACGACCTGGCCGTGCGGGGCGGCGCGCCGTACGAGAATCTGTTCCTGGTGGATGGCCTCGAGGTCCCCAACATCAACCACTTCGGGAACCAGGGGTCCACCGGCGGTCCGCTCACGATTCTCAACATCGATTTCATTCGCGAGGCCAGCTTTTCGGCGGGAGGCTTCGGCGTCCAGTACGGCGACCGGACCGCGTCACTCGCGAGCTTCTCGCTGCGCGAAGGCAACAGCGAGCGTCTCGCCGGCGAGGTGAATCTCTCCGCGACAGGCTTCGGCATCATCGGCGAAGGGCCGATGGGGAAGAACGGCACCTTCCTCGCCAGCGTGCGGCGGAGCTACCTCGACCTGGTGTTCCGCGCCGCGGACTTCGCCTTCATTCCCGAATACTGGGACGCCCAAATCAAGCTGACCCAGCGGATCGGCACGCGGAGTTCCCTGTCACTCATCGCGGTCGGGGCGCTGGACAACATCATCCTGAACGAGGAGACCGCAGACGACCGCCTCGACAACAGCCGCATCGCGGCCCCAGACCAGAAGAGCTACTTCACCGGCCTGACCTGGAACTATTCGTTCCCGAAAGGGCTCCTGACCGCGACACTTGGCCGCACCTGGACACGCTTTTCCACCAGCCAGTACGACACCCTGCTCGCGCCGGTTTACCTCAATCGGTCGGAGGAAGGCGACAACAGCCTGAAGACCGAACTGGCCTGGCAGTTCTCGCCACGGGTGCAGGTCACCTTCGGCAACACGCTGCGTATCGCGAATCAGCTCGACTATGACGTGCTCCTCGCCGGCGAATACCGGACCGACAGCCTCAATCAGCCACAGCCGCTCGCCGTGGACACCACCTTCACGGCCCTCCGGAACGCGACCTACGCGCAGGCGTCACTTTTCGTCGGCAACGTCAGGCTGACCGCGGGGCTCCGGGGAGACTGGTACGAGTTCATCGACGCCTTTCGGGTGGCGCCGCGTATCGGGGCCAACATTCCGATCGGGCTCTCCGGCTCACTCAACCTGAGCCTGGGGCAGTACTACCAGGCCCCGCAGTTCATCTGGCTGGCCGGCGACCCCGGGAACGTGGACCGCCTGAAACCGATCCGGGCGAACACGGCCGTCATCGGCTACGAGCGACTCTTCCGGCCCGACCTGAAGGGACAGGTGGAGGTCTACTACAAGAAATACTCCGACTATGCGGCCCGGCTCTATCGTCCGCGAGGCGGTGCTCCAACCCGCCGGCTTCGATGATGTAACCTCGGACATCCCGTCGGGGCTCGAACCGCTCTCCAGCGTTGGGACCGGACGGAGCTACGGCGTGGAATTGCAGCTGCAGAAGAAGTTCAGCACGGTACCGCTCTACGGACTCGTGTCGCTGACCGCCAACCGGTCGGAGTTCGCCGGCCTGGACAGCGTGTACTACACCGGTGGTTTCGAGACCCGGTTCATCGGCAATTTCCTGGCGGGATGGCGGTTCAATCCCAGGTGGGAAGTGAGCGGCAAGTACCGCGTCTCGACTGGCCTCCCCTACACTCCCTTCGCGTCGAGCGGAGCGCTCCAAGGGGAGCGCGACTTCACCTACTACAATCAGGAACGGCTGCCGACCTTTTCGGCGTTCGACATCCGGGTCGACCGGCGCTGGTCGTTCCAGTCGGTGCAGCTGGACGTGTACCTCGACATCCAGAACCTGTTCGGCCGGGCCAACGTGACCGGCACCTACTGGAACGAGCGGACCCAGCAGGAGGAGTTCAACGAGGGGCTCGGGGTGCTGCCGACGATCGGGGTGAATGTGGAGTTCTAGCCGCTTATGCCCGCTTGACGGGACCCCGCGAGTGTCCGCGCGAGCGGCAACCCGCCGTCCCACCCACTCCCGGAGGCTCACCATGAACCGGATCTCCGGCATCCTCGCCCTCGCCCTCCTGATGCCGGCCCTCGCCGCGCCCAGCACCCTCAGACCCGGGAGGGGTTCGGCATCAGCGTCGGCTTCGGCGCCGGCAGCGCCGCCTTCTGCGATGGGTGCGACGAGTTGGCCAGCACCGAGCTGTCCGGCTACCTCAGGCTCGGTGGGTACCTCGACCCGGTCCGTCTTCCTGGCCGCCGAGAGCAACGGATGGGTCAGCGGCAGCGCCGACTCCTACACGCGCCGACCCTCGGCGCCATCATGGGCGTCCGTACAGTGGTATCCGATGGTTGAACAGGGGCTGTATCTGAAGGGCGGTCTCGGATATTCCTACGCCACGGTCGAGTCCGACTTCTCCACCGGCGGGTTCGCCGGATCGATCGGCGCGGGATACGATCTCCGATTGGCCAGGAACTTCGCCCTGACACCGTACATCAACTACATGAATCAGTTCGGCGGCACCTACTCTTACGCCGGCAGCGATATTGGCGTCGACGCCAAGGTTCACCTCTTTCAGTTCGGACTTGGGTTCACCTGGTTCTGAGCGGCGGGGCGCCGGGTCCTGCCCTCAGTGGGCCGGGCTCGGCGCGCGCCATGGCATTTACGCACTTGATCCGCCTCCCCGGATAGACGGAACCCATCCGGGGATCTCGCTCGTATGGATACAAGCGCCCGTCGCGGCCCCGTCTTGTCCCCACACGAAGGATCCGCCATGCAATTGCTCCTGGCCTCCCTCATCGCACTGACAGGATGGATGGCCGTTCCCCTGGCGGCCCAAGCCCCCGGCAAGTGGCCACCCGATTCCCTGATCAACACGAAGGTCATCCCCCGGGACACGCCGGTCATGCAAGTCGTCGGGCAGATGCGGAACATCACCTTCGCGCTCGGCGTCCGGTGCCCGTTCTGCCACGTTGGCGAGGAAGGCCAGCCGCTCGCCACATTTGACTTTGCCAGTGACGAGAAGGCGACGAAGCGGACGGCCCGCCAGATGATGCTGATGGTCGAGGAGGTGAATCGGCGGCTGGACACTCTCCCACACGACCATGCACGCGGGCACGATACCCCGCATGTGGAAGTCACGTGTCGCACCTGTCACCGCGGTGTCGAGCGCCCCATTCCCCTGAGCACAATCCTCATCGAGGCCACCGTGGCCGGCGGCGCGGACTCCGGGGCAAGGGTCTACACCGAGCTGCGGGACAAGTACTATGGAGAGGACGCCTACGACTTCGGAGAGCGGACGCTCAACATCGCCGCGTTCCGGGTGGCGCGGGAGCGGCACTACAGCGACGCGCTGGCGCTGCTGGACCTGAACGAGCAGATGTACCCCGGGTCGTCGGGGATGTACGTCTTTCGGGGCAACGTCCTCTTGATGAGTGGTGATACAACGGCGGCGGTTACCGCGTATCGGGAGGCCATCGCCCGTGACTCCTCGAACGAGGAGGCACGGGGACGGCTCCGGGAGATCCAGCGGGCGCCCTGAGCGCGCCCGCGTCACGGCCTCAGGGCACGATCCTGAGCACCTCCCCTACACCGGCCATGTTCCCCTTGTTGGACACGTAGATCGCGCCGTCCGGACCGACCGCGACGGCAGTCGGGAACGTCAGGTCCGACTTGAGAACCGTCCGGGCCCCATCAGGTGCCACGTAGGTCAGCTTCCCCGGCCCGCCGAAGAAGACCGGCGCCGAGGCATACTCGACGACATAGAGCCCGCCATCCGGGGCAAACGCAAAATCCGTGATCGTCTTGAAGCCGTCGACGTACACGGTCGGGGCCTGACCCGGAACGACCCGGTAGATCCTTGCGTTGCCAGACAGGAACGGCACGCCACTCAGGGTACTGACGTAGAGCGCACCATCGGGCCCGCGTTGTACCTCGGTCGGGACTGCTTCTGACTGACTGAATGGCGGCGGCGCGGGCAATGACGGGAAGGTCGCGACTGCGTTGGTGGCGCCGTTGGCCATGACCTGGATGAGCGAGTTCCCGCCGGCATCGGCCACGAATCGAGCGCCCGCCTCGTTTAGGAGCCCGTAGGGGTTGGAGTCCACTGGCCCGCCAGCCGGATTCTCGGCATCCTCGACAGCGGAGATATCGGCCACGACCTTCCAGTGTCCGCTCGGTGCCAGCTTGATGAGGCCGCCAAAACCGGTTCCGTAGGCGCCTAGCAACGCCCGCCCAGCCGGCGGGCCACCCCAACCGATGCTCACGATCGCGTCACCCACCCCCAGGAAGCCGATGTCGGCCGGTCCGATGATGTCGTTCACGGCGGCGACGTACACCGACGGCAGGCCCGAAGCCACTCGCTCCTGGCGGCCCTTCCAGTACCGGGTGACGGCTCCGGTGCCGCTGTAACACTTCTCACCTCGCGGTTCAACGATGCATGGCCCGTTGATCGAGGTATTCCCCGATTCCACAACGTACAGGGCGCCCTGCGGCCCGAACGCGATCCCCTTCGGGGCGTCGAGTCCGGTGAGGAGCACCGTCGTTGAGCCAACCAGGAGGCCCGGAGTGGCCCGCACGACCTCCGGTGACGACAGAGCGCCAGGGGAGGTCGGCTGACCGTCGGCACATCCAAGGAGCAACAGGGTGGGGACAATCAGCAGGACTCGTCGAGCCATAGCGGCCTCCGCAATACGTGGGGGAAATTCGATCGGTCCACACTATTCCAGATTGTGCGCGATCCGTCAAGCAGAAGTTCCAGAGAAGAGTCAGGGAAGGGGCAGAAGCCTCTGGCCGATGGCGCCGGACCGCCCTAAGTTGCGTGTCGACCCCGCTCACTGCCCCCTGCCCCTCCAGACGGTCGAGGATCACCACGTGATTCGCCCGCTCGCTGCTCTACTCGCGCTTTCGCTCGCCCTGCCCGTCACCGCAACCGCGCAGCAAACCAGGGCCAAGGCCGACAGCGCCCGGCGTGACAGCATGCCGAAGAGCCCTCCGGGTCCCGGCGGGGCCTCGCTCCCCAACGCCGACCCCTTTCCAAGCACCTACACGCCGTTCCCGTCCCGCCCGACGCTCATCACCAACGTCACCATCCTGACCGCGGCCGGCCCCCGGATCGTCGGCGGGGCGGTGCTGCTGAAGGAGGGGAAGATCGCGGCCGTGGGAGCGCGGGTAGCGGCACCGGCCGATGCCGTGGTCGTCGACGGCACCGGCAAGTTCGTCACCCCCGGCATCATCGACACGCACTCCCATCTCGGCGTGTATTCCGCACCGGGGGTCGAGTCGCCACAGCGACGGCAATGAAGCCGTCAAGCCGAACACCGCGTATGTCTGGGCGGAACACTCGGTCTGGCCGCAGGACCCGCAATTCCCACGCGTCCTGGCGGGCGGCGTCACCACCCTCCAGGTCCTGCCCAGGGTCCGCCAATCTCTTCGGTGGTCGTGGCGTGACGCTCAAGGTGGTGCCGTCCCGCAGTGTGCAGGGCATGAAGTTTCCCGGCGCCAAGTATGGCCTGAAGATGGCCTGCGGAGAGAATCCCAAGCGAGTCTACGGCGAGCCGAGGCGGTCCCCAAACCCGGATGGGGAACGTGGCGGGATATCGGCAGGGGTGGATCGATGCCGAAGCGTATCGTCGGTCGTGGGACGAGTACTGGGCGGAACCCACCGAGAAGACGCCGCCGAAGCGCGACCTGGCCCTGGAGACCCTCACAGAGGTGCTGCGCGGCAATATCCTGGTGCAGAACCACTGCTACCGTGCCGACGAGATGATGCAGATGATCGACATCGCCAAGGAGTTCGGATACTCCATTCGGTCCTTCCACCACGGCGTGGAGGCGTACAAGATCGCCGACGTCCTCGCCGCGGAAGGCATCGCCGGGTCGCTCTGGGCCGATTGGGGCGGGTTCAAGATGGAAGCGCTCGACGGCATCCCGGCCAACATCGCGCTGGTGGATCACGCCGGCGCCCGGGCGATCACCCACTCCGACGACGAGTCCTTTGCGCAGCGGCTCAACCAGGAGACCGCCAAGGCGCTGGCCGCGGGACGGGCCGCCGGACTCGATATCTCCGAGGATCACGCCGTCGAGTGGATGACCATCAATCCAGCGTGGGCGCTGGGACTCGACGATCGGATCGGCTCGATCGAGGTCGGGAAGAACGCCGACGTCGTCCTCTGGTCGGGGAATCCGTTCAGCATCTATACCCACGCCGAGAAGGTCTGGGTCGATGGCGCGATGCTGTACGACCGTGACGATCCCGCCGCAACAATGGCGGACCGACTTCGAGCTTGGCTACGTCACGACGACCGGAGGGGCCAACTGATGCGCGCCATTCGACTTGGGGCATCCGCCCTGCTGCTCGGCCTCTCCGTCACTGCCGCCCAGGCCCAGACCATCGCCATCACCGGCGGCACCGTCTATCCCGTGAGCGGACCGAAGATCCCCGGCGGCACGGTGGTCATCGTTGACGGCAAGATCGCGGCCGTCGGAACTTCAGTCACCGTCCCCGCCGGGGCCACCGTCATTGACGCCACCGGGAAGTGGATCACCCCGGGCCTGGTGAACGCGAGTTCCGACCTCGGCCTCACCGAGGTGGGCAGCGGTGCCAGTGCGAACGAGACGAGCGCGGACGGATTCGACGAAGTCTCCGCCTCGTTCCAGCCCTGGCTGGCGTACAATCCCCAGAGCGTGCTCATCCCTGACAACCGGGAGCATGGTGTCACCTCGGTGGTCGTGTGGCCCAACGGGAATCTGATCGCCGGTCAGGGCGCGGCCATTGACCTCGGGGCGGGATCACTGGACGAGTGTGCTGGTCAGGGCACCGGTCGGGATGTTCGGCCAGCTGGAGGGCAACCGGAGCGCCGGGGTCGGCGCACGCGGTGAACTGATCGGCAAGCTGGTGGAGCTCCTGGACGACACGAAGGCCTACATGGCCAACAGGAAGGCGTATGACGCGGCGAAGCTGCGGCCCTTCGCCTTTCGACGCGTGGACATGGAAGCGATGATCCCGATCGTGAACGGCCAGCTGCCCCTCGTCCTCGCCGTCAACCAGGCGGCGAGCATCGAAGCGGCGCTCGACATCGCTCGCGACTACAAGCTGCGACTTGATCCTGTACGGCGCGGACGAGGCGTGGATGGTGGCGGAGAAGATCGCCGCGGCAGGCGTGCCGGTCATGACCGGCGCCATGGACAACGTCCCGCGCAGCTTCACGCCAGCTCGGGACCCGGCAGGACAACGCCGCACTCCTGCGGAAGGCGGGCGTCGACGTCATTCTGATCGGCAACGCCGGCAGCGGTGACGAAGAAGGGTTCAACGTCCGCAACATCCGCTACGAGGCCGGGAACGCGGTGGGATACGGCATGACCTGGGACGATGCGCTGGCCGCCATCACCCTCGCGCCGGCGGCGGCCTTCGGCGTGGCAGACCGAGTCGGCGCGCTCGCAGGTCGGGACTGGAAGGGCAACGTCGTCGTGTGGGACGGCGATCCCTTCGAGTTCGCCACGCGGGCCGAGCATGTCTACGTGCGCGGCGTGGAGTACACGGCGCCGTCGCGGCAGGACCTGCTGACCAAGCGGTACCTGACGCTGCCGCCGAGCTATCGGGCCCCGTAGCGAGCCGCAGGGCGGGTCTACACCACCCGATCCGGCAACTCCCGTCCCTCGCTCCACGCGACCAGGTTTTCGAAGGCCCGCATCCCCATCGCGGTGCGCGATTCGACCGTCGCGCTCCCGAGATGGGGAAGCAGGACGACGTTGCTCGAGCGCCAGGAGAGCCGGATTCACCGCCGGTTCGTCCGCATAGACGTCCAGCCCCGCGCCGGCGATGGTCCCGGTCCGCAACGCGTCAGCGAGTGCGTTCTCATCGACCACATCGCCGCGCGCGGTGTTGATCAGAATGGCATGGGGTGGCATCAACTGCAGCCGCCGGGCGTTGACCAGGTGGCGCGTCTCATCGTTCGATGGCACGTGCAGCGACACCACGTCGGACTCGGCGAAGAGACGGTCGACGTCGACCTGCACCGCGTCGAGCGATGCCGCCTCCCCGGCCGGGAGCGCCGCGCGGCTCGCGTAGAGCAGCCGCATGCCGAACCCGTGCGTCGCCCGCCGTGCCACCGCACGCCCGATGCGCCCCATTCCCACGACACCGAGCGTCTTGCCGGAAAGTCGCCGGCCAAGGTGGTGCGTCGGATACCACCCACCCCATTCGCCGGCGCGCAGCTGCCGTTCCCCTTCGCCGAGCCGGCGCATCGCCATCAGCATCAGGGCGATTGCCAGATCCGCCGTATCGTCCGTCAGCACACCCGGTGTGTTCGTGACGGCGATGCCACGCTCCCGCGCCGCACTCAGGTCGATGTGCTCGAATCCGACACCGTAATTGGCGAGGAGCTTCGCCCGCAGTGGTTCCACCCGCAACACCGCCGCATCGAGACGGTCCGACACCGCGCACAGCACCGCATCGGACGTCCGCAACGCTTCCCGGAGACCGTCCGGCCCGAGGGGTACATCGTCGGCGTTGAGCCGCGTGTCAAACCGCTCCGATAACGCCCGCTCCACCGGTGGGGGGAGACGACGGGTGACGGTCACGATCGGACGATCCTCGATGCTCACAGCGTGCTCCTTGGCCACAGTGTCCCTCGGCCCCATACTAGTGAATGCGCGAACTTCTCCTCGACCTCTATCAGGCGGCATTGCGATCCGCCGACCCTGCTGCCGCGGTCACCCGCGAGCTCACCGAGCGGCCCCTTCCCTCGGCGGCTCCGGTTCATGTCGTCGCCATTGGAAAGGCCGCCACCGGCATGGCAGCCGCCGCCCTCGGGATCCTGGAGGCCACACGGACGCCGCTCGCGGGTGGGATCATCGTCGGGCCACAGGGCTCCGGCGCGGGCTCCCGCCTTCCGATCCGCGTCGGCGACCATCCCCTCCCCGGAATCAACTCGACCAACGCCGCTGACGCCATTGCGCACGCGGTGTCCGGGATGCCCAGCACGCACCAGGTTCTCGTCCTGCTCTCTGGTGGGGCGTCGAGCCTCGCCGCCGCGCCGGTCGCGGGTGTCACCGACGACGACCTGGCGACGCTCTGGGCGTTCCTCCTGCAGAGCGGCCAGCCCATCAGCGCCGTAAACGCGATCCGGAAACGGTTCGTTCGCTGGGGCGCCGGCCGCCTCGCCGGGTCGATCGCCCCACGGACGGTGACCGTGCTCTGCATATCGGACGTCATCGGCGACGACCCCGGCACCATCGGGTCCGGGCCCTGCGCTCCCGATCTCCGCTCCGCGCGCGAGGTCCTTGGATTGCTCGAAGCCCTCTCCTCGGATACCGAGCTCCCGGCCTCGGTCCGCCGCCACCTGGAGCGGCAGGCGTCCGGGGCCATCCCCGACACGCTCAAACCGGGCGACCCCGCCTTCCGAAACGTCACCACCCATGTCATCGCCAGCAATCGACTCGCCGTGCAGGGCATCCGGAATCGAGCAGAGGAGCTCGGCCTCGCCGTCCTGGCAGGGGCATCGGACCTCTCCGGGGAGGCGCGGGACGCTGGCACGCGGATCGGCGCGTTCCTCCGCGCCGGGGGTGGCGGCGCCAACTGCTTCGTCTGGGGAGGTGAGACCACCGTCACGCTGGGCGGGAAGGTGACGGGGCTCGGAGGCCGGTGCCAGGAACTCGCACTCGCCGCCGCGGCAGAACTGGAAGACGTACCCGGGGTCGCGCTCCTCGCTGCGGGAACCGACGGACGAGACGGGCCTACCGATGCCGCCGGTGCGGTGGTGGACGGGGCGACCTGGGCAGGCGTCACGGGCGCGGGTCGCGAGCCTGAGCGGGACCTGGCGTCGCACGATGCCTATCATGCCCTCGATGCGGTCGAGGCGCTCCTCCGCACGGGTCCAACCGGAACCAACGTGATGGATGTAGTGATCGGTCTGCGGCGGCGAGGCGAGCCGTAACTCAGGGATGCACTTCCGCCGGCGGCTCGTAGTCGGCGCCGAGAATCACCGTCACGTCCACACGCCGAGTGGAGTCGGGCTTCCACTCGATGACCCCGACGCCCAGGAGCCGCGCCGCGCGGCGCGCCGCGGTGCTGTCCCCCTGGCGCACGAGCAGCTGGGTGACCGCTTCCCCACTTCGATCGGCATTCCCGAAGAAGACGACGTCGAGCCCGCCGCGGCGAAGCACTCGCGTGGCGGTACGGGCGAGCCCGGCTCGGCCAGACCCGTTCAGCACTTCCACGAGGTAGCGGTGGGATTCGCCTGGGATGGGGAAGGCATGGTCGGGAAGCGCGGAGGGCGCTGACCGGTACACGAGAGCGAGAAAGGCGAGGAGGAGGACTCCCGCGCCGATCAGGGCGAGACGACGGACAGGCTGTTCCAAAACCGGACCATCGGCTCCGGCAACGGCCAACCGGAGCGTGCCAGATAGGTGAGGCGGGCGCGCGCCACGGCGCGGATGACGCCCGCGACGTCACGGGGGAAGAGCGCAGCGAGTTCGGCGCGCGCCGCCTCGTCGAAGGTCCGGCCCGGTTCCAGGTAGTCGGCGCAGTACAGCACGCGGCCCACCATGTCCCACTCGGCGAGCCCGAGCGAATGATACCGCACGGCGTCGAGCACACCCCGGTCGGTCTCTCCCTCCGCCTTGGCGCGCGCCGCCGCTGCCGGGCCGTGCCAGAGTTCGATCGGGCCGGACGAACTCGCCGCCCATGCTCCGAGCGTCTCCTCGCTCGCGTCCCGGAGGGCATCGTGCAGCCAGACCGCCTTGAGCCAGCGATTTCGCTCCGAGTCGTGAACGCCCAACCGTTCCGCCCAGGATGAGACCAGTGCGGCCACTCGTTCGATGTGCGCGACCCGCTCCGGCGTCACCTCGGCCCACTCCGGCAGTGTCGGCCGGAGCGCAGGCGAGATGCCCGGGCCAGACCCGCCGGTGGTCAAGGAATCAGCCCTCGGCCCTGAGCGGTGGACGCACGATGCGGTTGCGGTCATCGACGAACACCACCGTGGGCACATGGCGTTCCGCTTCCGCCTCGTCGAACACACCGTAACTGATGACGATCACCAGGTCGCCGGCCATGCCCAGTCGCGCGGCGGCGCCGTTGAGCTGGATCACGCCGGAGCCCCGGGGGCCGGGGATGACATAGGTGCTGAACCGGGCGCCGTTGTTGACGTTGACCACCTGCACCTCCTCGTGCTCGCACAGGTCGGCGGCGTCGAGCAGGTCCTCATCCACCGTCAGCGAACCCTCGTAGTGGAGGTCCGCCGAGGTGATCGTGGCGCGGTGAATCTTGGACTTCATGAGATGTCGCTGCACTACGGGATCCCTTCCCCGAAAATGACATTATCGATAAGCCTGGTCGAACCGACGCGGGCCGCCAGCACCATCAGGCAATCCGCCCCCGCTGTTTCCACGGGGGCCAGCGCGTCAGGTTCGACGACTGAAATATACTCGGGCTGCACAAGCGGATACACCTCGAGCGCGTGCCGTGCCACGGCAATCAATCGCTCTCCTCCGGTCTCCCCGCCCCGCCAGGCCTCGTGCGCCGCCCGGAGCGCGGTGCTCAAGCCGACGGCTTGGGCGCGCTCCTCAGTGGACAGGTAGGTGTTTCGGCTGCTCAGCGCGAGCCCGTCCGGTTCGCGGGTGGTCGGCGCCACCACGAGCGCAATCGGCCAGTCAAGATCCTTCACCATGCGCCGGATCAGCGCCGCCTGCTGGGCGTCCTTCTGCCCGAAGACCGCGACGTCGGGGGTGACCAGATGGAAGAGCTTGGCGACGACGGTCAGCACGCCGGTGAAATGTCCCGGTCGCACCTCCCCCTCCCACCGGTCAGCGCCGGGCCCTGGAACGACCCGCGTGTCGCTCCCGGGTGGGTACATGACGGAGGCGTCCGGAAGGAAGAGGGCATCCACGCCACGGCTCGCGGCAAGCGCCCGGTCGCGGGGCAGGTCGCGCGGATACCGGGCAAGGTCTTCCGACGGTCCGAACTGGAGGGGATTGACGAAGATGCTCATCACCACGACATCCGACACGGCGCGTGCCGCATCGACCAGGGCCAGGTGGCCCTCGTGGAGATACCCCATCGTCGGGACGAACCCAATCCGGGCGCCCCCCGCCCGTTGAGCCGTGACCCACGCACGGATCCCGGCCACCGTATCAAATTCTCTGGGCGGGAGGTTCTGGTTCACTCGAAGCTGTGTTCCTGCCCGGGGTACCGGCCGGCACGCACATCGTCACCGTAGGCAGACACCGCGGCACGAATGACGCTGTCGAGGTCGGCGTACCGCTTGAGGAACTTCACGGTGAAGCCCGGATTCATGCCCAGCATATCGGGAAGGACCAGGACCTGCCCGTCACAGTCGGGACCGGCGCCGATACCGATGGTCGGGATCGTGAGTGCCTTCGTCACCTGGGCGGCGAGCGCGGCGGGAACGAGTTCCAGTACCACGCTGAACGCCCCCGCCTCCTCGACCGCCTTGGCGTCGGCGAGGAGGCGCTCCGCGGCGACTGCTTCCCTCCCCTGAACCCGGTAACCACCGAGGGCATGGACCGACTGGGGAGTGAGGCCGATGTGTCCCATGACGGGAATGCCTCGATCGACGAGCGCGCGGATCGTGGGCGCCATCGTCACCCCACCCTCCAGCTTCACGGCGGGGGCATCGGTCGCCTGCAGGACCCTCCCCGCGTTCCGGATGGCGTCCTCGACGGTCACCTGGTAGGAGAGGAACGGGAGATCGACCACCACCAGCGCACGGCGGACAGCGCCCTGAACCGCCCGGGCGTGGTAGATCATCTGATCGAGCGTGGCGCTCAGCGTCGAACTGCGCCCGGCCACGACCTGGTTGACCGAATCACCCACCAGGATGAGATCGACGCCCGAGGCGTCCAGCATCCGCGCCATCAATGCGTCATAGGCGGTGAGCGAGACGATCTTCGTGCCCGCCCGTTTCATCGAGAGGAAGTCACGCGTCGTCAGGGGGCGGGTCATGTCACTCATGGGTTCTGCACCTCCGCCAGGCCGCGCTGCCAGAAGTCGCGGTTGGGGAGCTCCGGATGCGGGATTGTGAGTCCGGGCTCCGCCACACGGCGTTGCCCGAATTGAATGATATCGATGTCCAGCGACCGTGAGGCCCAGCGGGCGCCTCGCAGCCGTCCTTCGGCGCGTTCAATCGCCTGGCACGCCTCGAGGAGGGCGCGAGGCTCAAGGTCCGTCTCCAGCAACGCTACCTGGTTCAGATACGCCGGCTGGTCGAGACCGCCCAGCGGGGCTGTCTCCTCCACCGTGGAGACCCGCAGGAGCCGAGTGCCCGGGAGCCGACCCAGCGCGGCGCGTGCGGCGGCCAGGTGCCCCGCTCGATCGCCGAGGTTACTCCCCAGTGCCACCATCACGACCTCCGCCACGCTAGTCGCCAACGGTGAAATGGCGCGCGATCGACTGGAGGTGACTCGAGACCTGCTCCAGCTGGCGGATCGCGCCGTCGAGTTCCTCCTGGGCGTCGATGGCCCGCCCCGCCTGGCTCGTCAGCACGTTCGTCTCCGCGCGGATCCTGGCAGACACCGTCGTGAGGTGCCCGATCTGTTCCTGCAACTTGGCAAAGGCCCCCTCCTGCAGGCTCGCCGTCTCGCCGATCCGTTGCGCGGAGGTGCCGGCCTCCCGGGTCGTATTCACGATCCCCTCGAGTGCCTCGACCGCCGCTTCGCCCAGCTGCTCGACGCCTTCCACCGCGCGTTCGCCGTGTGACATCTGGGCGGTGATTTCGGTGACCTGTTCCGCAATGGCCGCGAGGAGCCCTCCTGCCTCGCGGGCTGCCACGGCGCTCTGGTCGGCCAGGTCACGAACCTCCGCCGCGACCACCGCGAACCCCTTCCCTTCCTGCCCGGCCCGTGCCGCCTCGATCGCGGCGTTCAGCGAGATCAGGTTGGTGAGGTCGGCGATCTCACGGATCGATCCGATGAATCCCGTGATACGCTTCGTGACGTTTCCGAGTTCCCCGACCTGCCGGGAACTTTCAGCCACGAAGTGCTTCAGGTCCACCAGCCGCTTGATTGCGTCGCGAATCGTCTCGCGGTTCCGCAAAGCCGTCTCGGAGGCAAGCGCACTGGCCTCCGCGGCCCGCTTCCCCTGCACCGCGATCTCCGCGGAGCCGCTGGCGAGGGCCTTGGTCGCCTTCAGGCCGGCGGTGACGAACGCATCCTGCTCTCCCAGCCCGATGCGCAGCGCCTTGGAGGCGGCGGTGAGCGCGTCGGCCGATGCGTGCAGCGACTCCGTCGCCCGCGCCAGGGCGCCCACCTGTGCGCCGATGCTGTCGACCGTGGTGACGAGGGGGCGCCGGAGTTCGGCGATGTGAATGGCGGTCGCGACCTGCGTAGCCAGCGTGGACATGGCGGCCAGGTCGCGCGCGCGGTACATGTGCCGCTTGTGGTGCTCCAGCTCCAGCGTTCCGATGACGTCGGTGCCGAACCGCAACGGCAGGATGACGAGGCTCTGCGTGTCCTCGGCCGCCATCGGCAGTCGGTCGTCCTTGCGAGGTGTCGTGCACAATCACCGGTTCCGCCGAACTGATGGCGGTCCGTCGCAACGGCTCGAGCTCTGCCGGGACGTCCCCCCGGCCTGCGCGCCCCACCTCGCCGCGATAGGCCAGCGACACCACGTCATCGTCGTCCCGCCGATAGATCCGCAGGTCGCCCCAGTCGAGCAGCCGGTGAGCCAGGCGCTCGATCTGCTGGAAGGAATCCATGAGCGTCACGTTCGTGGTGATCGCCGTTTCCATCAGGTGGACCTTGTTCAGGTCCTCGGCGGCGATCGCCTCCTCCAGGATCTTCTTCGTCAGGAGCCCGAAGACCCCGACGACGGCGAGCACGGCGGCCCAGCCCGGGGGGCTGAGGACCTGGATGGCACCGACGATGATCGCCGCCGCGCCGAGCGTGAGCAGGTAGGACACCACCTCGTACCGCAGGATCAGCAGGCGTTCTTCGCTCTCCAGCTTGTCGCGGACGAGGAGGGTGAAATAGAAGAGCGCGCGGGAGAGGAAGAAGTAGATACCGGCCAGCGTGAACGCCGCGGGCAGGAAATCGAGTCCGACCCCGGGCGACCCACTGAGCCGCCAGACCAGCGCGAAGATGCCGAACGACGCCAGGAACGCGATGTTCTCGCGGCCGGCATTGACCAGACCCGCACGCATCGGCTTCCGCAGCCAGACCGTGTCCACCAGGTACACGCCGGCCGCCATCCCTGCAACGACCTGCGACGGCACCGCCACGAGGATGCCGACCAGGACCGGCACGCCAAGCTGCGTGAGGTAGGAGTACTTGCTGAGCCTCACCGGGGACGCGCGAAGCGCCGCCACCGACAGCAGGATGAGGAGCGTCGGGACCGGATGCTCGAGCCAGCGGAAATCCAGCAGGAGCGCGAGCGCCGCCAGCGACAACCCGACCCAGACCAGCGCCTTGGCGTAGAGCGCCAGGACCCGGGACGTATCAAACAACGGGGACACCGGCGGTGACGGTCCGAACGCAGGCGGGACCGAGGTCGGCCAGGAGCGCCTCGAGGGCGACGACGCCACCACGCCCGAGCGCCTCCACGAGCGCGCTGCCCACGACGACCCCATCGGCCACGTTCGCCACGGCGTGTACCTGTGTGGGGCTGGCAATCCCGAAGCCGACCGCAAGTGGCAGGCGCGCCTGGCCGCGCACCCGGTCCACCATCTCCTCCAGCCCGGCGCCGGGCGGCGTGCCAGCCCCTGTCACGCCGAGGCGCCCGATGAGATAGAGGAAGGCCGCCGCCGACGCATCGATCTCCGCGACCCGACGCGAGGGTGTTGTCGGTGCGACCAACGGAATCAGGTCGAGATCGCTGCTCCGGACGGCGCCCTCGAGTGCCGCGTCGGCGCCGGCGGGCAGATCGGTGACCAGCAGCCCCGCGACACCCGCCTCGGCGGCGTCGGAGAGCACCCGGTCGAAGCCGTAGCGGAGCAGCGGGTTCAGGTAGGAGAAGAGCACCACCGGCCGGTCGAGATTCGCCTCGGCGATGAGGTCAAGCGTCCCGCGAAGCGTCATGCCCTGCGCGAGGGCGTCGAACGACGCCCGCTGAATGACGGGACCGTCCGCCACCGGGTCGCTGAACGGCACCCCGATCTCGAGAATGTCGGCGAACCTGGCGGCGGCCCGCAGCGCGGTGAGGCTCGTCGCCCGGTCGGGATAGCCTGCGGTGAGATAGGTGATGAAGGCCGCCTGACCGGGGCGCCGGAGCGCGCCCCAGGGTGCAGCAACAGCAGGGTCAGACAAAGTAGTCTCCCACCACCAGGCCGTATCGGCTTGGGTCGGTCACCTTCACGATCGAACGGGCGTACCCGCCCTGCCCATTCCCGTCGGCCAGATCTGCCACGACTCCCGGGGGGGGAAGCACCGCGCCGTTGACGTCGATCGCGATCCGCACCACCGGCCGGTTGAGCATCGTCGGGTCGGGGTTCGCCCCGGCCACGATGGCCACCTCGAGGGTGTCGAGGATGACGCAGGTGCCGATCGGATAGATCCCGATCAGGTTGATCAGGGCCTTCACGAGAATCCGATCGTAGCCGCGATTCGGGTTCTCCCACATCTCCTTCAGCACGACGTCGGGCTGGATCGGGACCGTCTGGTAACTGCGGCGGGTCGTCGCGGCGTCGAATCCGTCGGCGACGGCCACGAGGCGTGAGTAGAGCCCGAGCTTCCGCGGGCGGATCGGCGTCGGATACCCGGTCAGGTTGGTCCGCATGTGGTGCTCGTGCGCCACGAGGATGGCCCGGTACGGGGTCTCCTCGTAGCGTCGCGAACTGAAGAGCGTCAGCGTCCCGAACCAGGGATGACGCGTCATGACGCGCCACTCGTCCTCGTCGAGGCCGCTGGTCTTGTTGAGGATATCGAGCGAGATCCTCGCCTTGCCGATGTCGTGCAGCAGGGCGGCGAGCCCCAGGTCGTACAGCTGCAACTTGCCGAGGCCCAGTTTCTTGCCGAGCGCCACGGAGAAGATGCAGACGTTCACTGAGTGCGTGAAGGTGTACTCGTCGTAATCGCGAATGGTGGTGAGCCCGACGATGGAGGTCTCGTTGTTGAGCACCTGGTCCACCACGAGCTGCACCGCACGCTTCACCTTCTTGAGGTTGGCGGTGCGCCCCATGCGCACGCTGTTGACCACGTCCTTGGTGACGGCCACGCCCTGCGCGTAGGTCCGCTTGGCCACCTCGCGTGCCTCGGCCGAGTCTTCCGGTTCCTCGACCGCGGTGAGCGGCTCGAGCTGGATGTGCTGCAGGGTGGCTCGCTGGAGGCGGGCCTGCAATTCCTCGAACCGGCTCCCCGCCACATCGCGGGTGCCGAGGCTGAGAAAGACACTGAGCAGCGCCTGCCACTCCCGGCGCTCGACACCCCGCAGAATGCGCAGCGTCCCGACCTCGAAGGTCCGGAGGAGTCCCAGCACCTGGCTGAACGAGGCGTAGTTGTCGAGCTCGAGCCGGAGCCTGGTGTCGTTGACGAAGAGGAAGTCGCCCGACACGCGGATCTCGACCTCCTCCTCCTCGGCGAGGAGCTGTTCCCCGGCCGCGAGGAGATCGTCGAGCGCCTTCTGGACCGTCGTGTTCTCGAGCGGGTACAGCTTGAGGCTCCGCAGGGCCGCGTAGAACGAGAGGAGCAGGCTGCGACCGTCGTGACGGAGGTTGTGCTCAGCCGACTGTGGGTCGTGGTTCATTCGGCCACCCCCCGAAGCGCCGCGGTGACGGCATTGCGGACCTGGCGGTCCTTGTCCTCCGCGACCGACTCGAGCACCGCCCTCGCCTCGGGCGTGCCGATCCTCCCCAGTCCGAGTGCGGCGCACATCCGGACATCAGCACTCCGCTTCCGGCGGAAGAAGCCGCGGCGGACGATCAGGTCGCGGAGCGTGGCGAGTCCGCCGGCCCCGGCGATGGCGCCGTACGCCTCGAAGAAGGCGCGCCGTTCATTGAAGTCGAGATCCTTGCGCCCCTTGCCGTTCACGACCTCCTCGACGCGGCGGAGTGCCCCCTTGTAGCCGCGGGCGCTGAGCGCCTTCAGTGCGGCAATGCGCACGGTCCGGTCGTCATCGCCGATGGCGCGCTCGAGAATGACGAGCGCCCCCGGCGACCCGATCTGTACCAGTGCCTCGGTGGCCGCTTGTCGCAGGCCCTCGTCGGGACTCTGCATCACGTCACCCAGGCCGGCGACGGCGCCCTCGAGCTGGAGGCGGCCAGCCAGTTCGATGGCGCCGGGAAGCGCCTCGGGGTCGCCGGACCGCAGCAGCCGGAGCAGCTCCCCCTGGTGCGACGAGGCGAGCTGCTGCACGGCTTCGTCCACGAGGGCGCGCACCGGCGTCGAGGTAAGGCGGGGCGTCCATTCCACCAGGGTGGCGAGCGCGCCTGGCCGCAGCTCGCGCAGCAGCTCGGCGATGTCCGCGTCGCTCGGCCGGCCGGTGCCCTCGTCGAGCGCCTGCATCAACTGATTGACGATGGCGGGTTCGCTGAGCTGATCGATGAACTTGGTCAGCCGTTCCTTGTGTTCCGCGACCAGTTCCGGCGAACGCTCCGCCAGGACCCGGGTCTCCCGCAAGACGGCCGCGCTGGCGCGGAACTCGCCCGCGTTCAACATGCTGGGGAAGAGGGTCTCCAGCACGCCGAGAATCTCCTCGCGAATCTCCGATTCGGCCTGCGTCTCGAAGAGATCGTACAGCGCGGCCAGCGATGCTTCACGCAGGTCGCGGGAGTATTCAAGGTCTAGTTCCGCCGTGAGCATGTCGATTTCCGCGGCATCCAGGAAGTAGAGAGTCGAGTCGAACTCATCGAGGTCGACGACTCCCTTGGGCCGCTCGACAGTGTCCGTCGCGGTGCCTGGCTCGCCGGTCGCCGCCTCCTCGGTCCCCGCAAGGTCGCGCTGCACCTCCTCGGCGTAGCTCGCGTCTGTGGCGTGTTCCGCGCCAGGGACGAGCTCGCCGGTGCCGAAGTCCTGGACAAATTCCGCGAACCGCACGTCCACGAACTGGAATTCCTCGGTCCACAGCAAGGTGAAGAGGTCTTCGGTCGCGTCCGGCGACAAGCCCCGCACCTTGTTCACCACGCGGAGGAGCCGGGGGAGTTCCTCGAGTTCGACACCCTTGCGCAGCGTCAGCACCCGCAGCCCGTCCTTGTAGAGCGTCCAGGCCAGGCTGTCAGCCTTGCTGAGCTGGTGGTACACCACCGTCCCTTCCCAGACGAAGTCCGTCTCCTGCACGATGAGGACGAGCTCGTCGATCGCGGCCCAGACGGGGTCGCAGGCGGTCTCGAGGTTCCTGGCCGCGCGATGGTACATGGGATTATTTGGCAGGTACATCTGAAATGCCCGCGACGCCTTGACCAGCGTCTGCAGGAGTTCCTCCACCTGCTCCGCGGGTAGGATCTGCTCGAACTCCGTGCCCGGCTCGGTCAATGGGCCTCTCCCGTCAGTCTCGCGACATGTTCGACATCCTTGTCCCCTCGTCCGCTCAGGCAGAGCAGTACAGGGGCGTCCGGCTCCCACCGCCCACGCTCCGCGGACAACCAGGCCACGGCGTGGGCCGTCTCCAGAGCGGGGATGATCCCCTCGAGGCGCGCGAGGCGCGCGAAGCCATCGAGGGCCGCGGCATCATCGACCGCGTAGTACTGGACCCGGTCCGAGTCACGAAGCCACGCGTGCTCCGGGCCGACCCCCGGGTAGTCGAGTCCCGCGCTCACCGAGTGGGCCGGTGCGACCTGTCCATCGGCGTCCTGCAACAGGTAGCTCAGCGTACCATGCAGCACCCCCGGGCTTCCCGACTGCAGCGTCGCACTGTGCCGGCCGCTGGCCAGCCCTTCCCCGGCCGCTTCCACGCCGACCAGTTCCACGTCGCTGTCGTCGAGGAACGCGGTGAAGATCCCGATCGCATTCGAACCGCCGCCGACACAGGCCACGACCGTGCGGGGGAGCCGGCCGGTCCGTTCCAGCACCTGTCGCCTCGCTTCGCGCCCGATGACGGACTGGAAGTCGCGCACCATGCGGGGGTAGGGGTCGGGGCCGACGACGGAGCCGATGATGTAGTGGGTGGTCGGGACGTTGGCCACCCAGTCCCGGAGGGCCTCGTTCGTCGCGTCCTTGAGCGTCCGGGTGCCAGACTCCACGGGCACCACCGTGGCCCCGAGCAGCCGCATCCGATAGACGTTGAGCGCCTGCCGGGCGACATCTTCGGCGCCCATGTACACCACGCATTCCATCCCGAGTCGCGCACAGATCGTCGCGGTCGCGACGCCGTGCTGCCCCGCACCCGTCTCGGCGATGATCCGTCGCTTCCCCATCCGCATGGCCAGGAGCGCCTGGCCCACCGTGTTGTTGATCTTGTGCGCGCCGGTGTGGTTGAGGTCTTCCCGCTTCAGGAGCAGACGGCCCCCGATTTCGGCGCTGAGTCGCGGTGCCTCGCTCAGCGGGGTCGGCCGGCCGACGTAATCGCGGAGAATGCCGTCGAGCTCATCCCAGAACGCACGCTCCGCGCGGACGCCATCGTAGAGCGCGGCGAGTTCCTCGAGTGCGGCCAGCAAGGTCTCCGGCACGTACCGGCCCCCGTAGGGGCCGAATCGTCCATCGATCGCGCGTTCAGGGGAAAGGCTGGTCGTCACGCACCGCCTCCAGGAAGAGCCGAATCAACGTCGGGTCCTTGCGTCCAGTGGTCACCTCGACGCCGCTGCTCACATCAACCACATCCGGGGTCACTGCGGCAACGGCGGCAGCAACCGAGTCGGGCCGCAATCCACCCGCCAGCACCATCCGCCGCCCGGCCAGCGCCTCGCGGGCCTGGCGGGCGAGGTCGAGCCCAAGCGGCACACCCGCGCCACCCGTCTGCCCGGGAACTCGCGGCTCGACCAGGACCGCGTCGGTGCCCGACGCAAAGCCCGCGAGCCGCGCACAGTCGGCAAGGGAGGTGAGGTGCGCGACGGCCCAGACCATCATCCCCTCCCCACGGAGCCTCGCCGCCAGCGCCGGATCGAACTCACCGTGCAACTGTGCTCCCGCCAATCCGCCGTCATCGCGACAGCGCAGGATCTCCTCGGCGGATTGAGGCCCAAACACCCCGAATACCGGGGTTCCGGACGCCGCCGCGACGATTTCCGACGCCATCGGCACCGTGATTGTCCGCGGACCACTCGCGAACACCACTCCAAGGTAAGACGCACCCGCCTCCACGGCCACCGCCGCGTCGCCCGGGCGGGTGAGCCCGCAAATCTTCGCCTCAACGGCCACGGCGAGGGACCCCAGCCATGCCCGCCAAGAGGGGACCTGGGTCGGCTGCGGCTGACAGCGCCGAGCCGACCAGAACGGCGTCGGCGCCTGCCTCCGCCGCCGCCCGAACCGCGGCGACGTCCTTCATGCCGCTCTCCGCAACCGCGAGCACTTCCGGGGGAAGCCGGTTCAGCAGGGCCCACGCCGAGGCGGCATTGATGGAGAAATCTCCGAGGTCCCGGCTGTTGATCCCGATGATGGTGGCACCGGCACCCAGCGCCAGATCCACCTCCCGCTGGTTGTGCGCTTCGACCAGCGCTTCGAGCCCCCAGCGGCGAGCAGCACCGAGGAGGGAAGTGAGCATGGCCGGCTCCAGGGCGCGGACGATCAGGAGCACCGCGGCGGCACCCGAGGCCCGCGCCTCGATGATCTGCAGCTCGTGGACAATGAAGTCCTTCCGGATAAGCGGCAGTGGGACGGCAGCGGCGACCGTCTCGAGGTCGGAAATCGCCCCTCCGAAGTGATCAACTTCGGTGAGCACCGACAGCGCCGCCGCGCCGGCCGCCGCATAGGTCCGGGCCCGCGAGGCGGGATCGAGCCTGGGCGCGATGAGCCCCGCCGAGGGAGACTTCCGCTTCAACTCGGCGATCACTGCCACCTCGGGGCGACGCAGCGCGCCCAGGAAGTCGGCGGGGGAGGCTCGCCGACGGGCAGCCTCCTCGAGCTCGTCCCGCCGGGCCGCCAGGCCCGGCAGGCCAGCCCGAATTCCGTCCAGGATGCGGTCGAGTGTGGATGTCACCTTGACCTTCGGTTCATGTTCGGGTAGCTTGATTCGGGCTCTCTTCGGTCACTCGTTCGGAGGACGGTCATGCCGCTCACCCGCCGCCAAAGCGACATCCTCAGCTATCTCCAATCCCAGATCGGCGACAACGGTTATGCGCCGAGCTTCGAGGAGATTGCGGAACATTTCGGGTTCCAGTCCCTGGCCACGGTGCACGAGCACCTGACCAACCTCGAGCGCAAGGGATACATCCGCCGCTCCTACAACGAGAGCCGGTCCATCGAGGTGCTGCCCCCCAAGGGGACGGCGGTGGCCTCCGAAATCCCGGTCCTCGGACGGGTCGCCGCCGGCACGCCGATCGAATCCGTCATGCACAGCGAGACGCTGGCGGTCCCCAACGAGATGCTCCCGGCCCGCGGCCCGAACTACGCCCTGCAGGTGCGGGGAGACTCGATGGTCGAGGCCCACATCATCGACGGCGACTATGTCGTGGTGCACGGCAAGCAGGCCGCCGAAAACGGAGAAATGGTCATCGCGCTGATCAACGGCGCCGAGGCCACGGTCAAGAAGTTTTACCGCGAGGCCGGCGGGTGGATCCGCCTGCAACCTGCCAACGAGACCTTGGCGCCGATGCGGTTCCAGGAACGCGACGTGCTCATTCAGGGTGTCGTCGTCGGAGTAATCCGAAAGTACTAGGCTGCGTTTGCCGAACCACCCGGCGCGGCGGCGCGGACGCGCATCAGTGCCTCCCTGCCCTTCGCTGCCGTGAGCGCCGCGCGGGCTCGCTCCACGGCACGCGGAAACTCCACCTCCAGCCCGGACACATAGAGCGCGGCCCCGGCGTTCAGTATCAGCGCCGAGCGGGCCGCCAGGTCGCCTTCACCACCGTCGAGCAGTCGTTCGATTCTTCGGGCGTTCTCCGCTGGCTCCCCTCCCGCAAGCGACTCCAGTTCCGGCACGTCGAGGCCGAACTCTGCGGGGTCGATCCGCCACTCACGCACGGTGCCCCCTCTCACTTCCCATACCTCTGTCATCCCCATCGGGCTGATCTCGTCCATGCCCACCTCGGCGTGCACAACGAGCGTATGCCGGGTCCCAAGCCGCAGGAAGGCCTCGGCCATCAGCGGTGCGACCCGGCGCTCGGCCGCGCCCACCACCTGGCGGTCGACCCCGGCCGGATTGGCCAACGGGCCGAGGAGGTTCATCATCGTGGCCACCCCGAGCTTCCGCCGCACCGCCGCGACGTGGCGCATCGCGGGGTGGTAGTGCGGAGCGAACATGAAGGTGAACCCGCTGGCATCGAGGGCCCGAAGGGCCTCCGCCGGAGAGAGCTCGACCTGGACACCGAGGGCCTCGAGCACGTCGGCCGACCCGGATCGCGAGGTGTGGCTTCTGTTGCCATGCTTCGCGATGCGAACGCCGGCCCCGACGGCGAGGAGAGCCGATGCCGTGGAGATGTTGAGGGTCCCGACCAGCCCCCCGCCGGTACCGCACGTATCCACCAGATCGTCCCGGTCGAGGACGACAAGCGGTATCATCGCCTGGCGCAGCACCGACGCCGCGCCGGCAATCTCCTCCGCAGTCTCCCCCTTCGACTTCAAGCCCATCAGCAGGGCCGCGGCGTCCGCATCGGCGGCCTCGCCGGCGACAAGCACGGCGAACGCCTCCGCGGACTGCGCAGCGGTCAGAGAGCGGCCTTCCGACAGAAACCGGAGTGCCTCGGCGAGGGCTGGAGCTGGTGGGGTCACTTGGGCGGGGATCGGGGGATAAACCGGCGACCCCGACAGGGCCGCACGAGCGCAAGAAAATGGTAGTGGTCAACGGGGCCTTTTGTCAATTCTGACAAGCATTTGCGTGTCTTGCAGGAGGCCCGCCAAACGGGCTAGATTTCCCCTCGATGAGCCGGACTTTTCTTGCCGTGTTGCAGTTCGATGGCGGCCGCTTTCTCGGCTGGCAACGGCAGGCGACCGGGCGCACCGTCCAGGCCGAAGTCGAAGGGGTACTCGAACGGCTCACCGGCCGTCGGGTCGTGGCTCACGGAGCCGGTCGAACGGATGCTGGAGTGCACGCCCTGGGGATGGGCGTCAGCTTCAGCCTTGCCGCCAAGTGGGAGCCGGACGCGGTCCGGCGGGCGCTGAACGCCCTCCTCCCCAACGACTGCTGGGTGGAAGGGGTTCGGCTCACGAATCCGGGCTTCCACGCGCGCAAGAGCGCTCGCGGTCGCGAGTATCGGTACGTGGTGGGGGTGGACCCCGCGGCGATGTCTCCCTTTCGTCGCCCCTATGAATGGGCGCTGTGCCGTGAACTCGATCGAGGCCGGCTCCGTGACGCCGCCGCTTCATTGCCAGGCGAACACAGCTTTCGCGCCTTCGCCGTCAAGGGCGAACCGAAGCCGCACTACAGGAGCACGCTGCGGCTGGCGGAGTGGCGGGAGCGAGAGGCGGGCACGGGTTTCGTGTTCCACGTGGCTGCCGACCGCTTTCTGCACCACATGGTGCGGATGCTCGTCGGGACGATGGTGGACATCGGACTCGGCAGGAGGCCGGTCGCTGACATGAGCGCCCTGCTCGCCCGGGAGGACAACGCCGAGACCAGTCCGCCCGCGCCACCTGAAGGATTGTATTTCGTCTCCGCCGAGTACGCGGCGGAGTCATTCGCTGACCACTGCGGGGATGCCGCATGAAGTCTCGCCACAACACCGCTCGATCCGCTCCTCGCCGCGTACGCGGCGCCATGCGGGCGGGCGTGGTCGGCGGACTGCTGGTGGCGTTTGCGTCCCCCGCCCTCCTCGCCCAGTCCAGCCTCGACGCGACCCGTCGCACCGCCATCGTCACGGCGGTCGATCGACTCGCGCCCGCCGTCGTCTCGATCAGCGTCGCCGCGCGTCGGCAGGTCGCCATGCGGTCGTCGTGGGCGGACATGTTCGTTCCCCGCTACGGCTCCCAGCTGGTGCGCGGCTCCGGCACCGGCTTTCTGATCCGCAGCAACGGCGTCATTCTCACCAACCAGCACGTCGTGGACGGCGCGGAACAGATCACCGTGACGCTCACCGACGGGACGCAACTCCCGGCCAAGCTGGTCGGCGCCGACCCGGTGTCGGACATCGCGGTCATCCAGGTGACCGGTCGCGGACTTTCCGACGGTGCCGCTGGGCAAGAGCAGCGAACTGATGGTAGGCGAGTGGGTCATCGCGCTCGGCAACCCGTATGCCGATTACCTCGGCAACACCGAGCCGACCGTCACCGCCGGCGTCGTGAGCGCCACCGGCCGGAACATCCTTCCGACCGAGGGGCAGGCGGGGCTCTACCTCGACATGATCCAGACCGATGCCGCCATCAATCCCGGCAACTCCGGCGGGCCGCTGGCCAACGCCCTCGGCCAGGTGGTGGGCGTCAATTCCTCGATCCTCTCGAACAGCGGCGGTTCGATCGGCCTCGGCTTCGCGATCCCGATCGAGCGCGCCCTGCGCGTGGCCGACCTGCTGCTCGCGGTCGGGACGGTTCGACGGGCCTGGACTGGCCTCGACGTGAATCCGCCGCGGAGCTTCGAGGACTGGCGCGCGTCGAACGGCCTCGTGGTGATCGGCGTGGCACCGGGCGGCCCCGCCGCCCGCGCCGGCCTCCAGCGACAGGACGTCCTGGTGTCGGCCAATGGCCGGACCCTCCACAACCATCTCGACTGGGAGTCGGTCAAGCTCGACCTGGGCGTGGGAGACACCGTCGATCTCGTGACCCGCCGTGGAAACCTGACCATCGCGCGGACGCTCGTCGCCAGCGACCTCCCGACCCGCACCGCGGCGCGGGTGACGGTCCTGGAGGACCTGCAGCTGGTGACGGTCACACCCGCCATTCGCGCGGAGCGCGGCCTGCAAAGCGACCAGGGGGCGCTCGTCGTCGGCATCGCGCGGCGCACCGCCGACGCCACCGGCCTCCGCGAGGGAGACGTGATCATCGGCATCGACCGCCGACGCGTCGCGACCGCCACTGACCTGAGTGTCTTTCTCGACGACCTCCGCCCGGGCGAAGCGTTCCGCATCTGGGTCGAGCGAAGCGGGCAAACCGCCTACACGGACCTGGTGTACCGATGACCGACGACCGCTGGCGCTCCCCCCTCGGCTCCCGCTACGCCTCCCCCGCCATGCAGCGGCTGTGGGGCGAGCCGCACCGCATCCGCCTCTGGCGGCGCGTCTGGCTCGCGCTCGCCGAATCGGAGCGCGAGCTCGGGCTCGAGATTCCGGATGCGGCGCTGACGGAGATGCGCGCGCATCTCGACGACGCCGACCTCGCCGTCGCGGCGGAGTACGAGCGTCGCTTCCGGCACGACGTGATGGCGCACGTCCACCATTTCGGCGACCAGGCTCCCGCCGCGCGCCCCTTCCTCCACCTCGGCGCCACCAGCGCCTTCGTGACCGACAACGCCGACCTGCTCGTCATCCGGGAAGGCCTCCGCCTGGTCCTGGGACGACGTGCTCTCCGCGCTCGATGCCCTCGGCGGCTTCGCCGAAGCGCACGCCGCCGAGCCCTGTCTCGCCTACACCCACTTCCAGCCGGCGCAGCTGACCACCGTCGGCAAGCGGGCGACGCTCTGGATGCAGGACCTCGGCGCCGACGTCGAAGACCTCTGCCACCGCATCGAGACGATGCGCCTTCGCGGCTGCAAGGGCACGACCGGCACGCAGGCGTCGTTCCTCGAGCTGTTCGACGGCGACCACGCCAAGGTGCGCGAACTCGACCGGCTGGTCGCCGAAGCGCCTCGGATTCGAGCGCACGTGGGCGGTGACCGGCCAGACCTACACGCGGAAGGCCGACAGCACCGTCCTCGACGTGCTCTCGCGGTGTCGCGCAGTCGGCCTCCAAGATGGCCGGCGACCTCCGGCTGCTGCAGCACGAGGGCGAGCTGCTGGAGCCGTTCGAGTCCGAGCAGATCGGTTCCAGCGCCATGGCCTACAAGCGGAACCCGATGCGCGCCGAGCGGATCAGCGGCCTCGCCCGGTTCGTCATGTCGCTCCAGGCCAACACGGCGCAGACGGCGGCGACGCCAGTGGCTGGAGCGCACGCTCGACGACAGCGCCAACCGGCGCCTGACGCTCCCCGAGGCGTTCCTCGCCACCGACGCGATCCTCATCCTGGTGGCGAACATCGCCGGCGGCCTCGAGGTGCGTCCCGAGGTGATCGGCCGACACGTGGCGACGCAGATGCCGTTCATGGCCACCGAACGGTGGCTCATGCTCGGCGTCGCGGCCGGCGGCGACCGGCAGGCCCTGCACGAGGTGGTGCGCCGGCACAGCATGGCGGTGGCCGCCGAGGTGGCGAAGGGCGAACCCAACCAGCTCATGGACCGACTCGCGGCCGACCCGGCCTTCGCCAAGATTCCCGCGACCGCGCTCAAGGCCGAACTCGAGCCGTCGCGGTACACCGGGCGGGCGCGAGAGCAGGTCACCGAATTTCTTGAGGAATACGCCGAACCGCTGGCCGCGCGGGCACGCCCGCTGGCCGTGACTCCAGAGACCGCCGAGGTACGAGTATGACCGTCATGTTTCGGAGCAAGCTCCCGCTTCCCCTCCTCCGCGCCGGCAAGGTGCGTGAGGTCTACGAGGCGAGCCCCGATGAACTCCTGCTGGTGGCGAGTGACCGCATCAGCGCCTTCGACGTGGTGATGAACGAGCCGATCGCCCAGAAGGGCCGGGTCCTGACCCAGATGAGCGCGTTCTGGTTCGGGAAGCTGGCGGACGTCTTCCCGTCCCACTTCATCTCCGCGAGCGCGAACGAGATCATCGCCCGCTACCCCGACCTGGCACCCCACCGGGAGGCCATCCGCGGCCGGACCATGCTGGTGCGTCGGACCACGCCGGTACCGTTCGAGTGCGTGGTGCGCGGCTACATCACCGGCTCGGCGTGGGCGGAGTACCGGAAGAGCGGCACGCTGGCCGGGGAGCCGCTGCGGCCGGGCTGGTGGAAAGCGACCGGCTCGATCCGCCGATCTTCACCCCCGCCACCAAGGCGGAGAGTGGCCACGACGAGAACGTGACCTTCGACACGATGGCGAAGGCGCTGGGCCAGGCGGAGACCGAGGCCCTGCGCGACGCCAGCTTCGCGGATCTACGAGGCCGGGCGCGCGTATGCCGCCGAGCGCGGGATCATCATCGCCGACACGAAGTTCGAGTTCGGGCGCGACGCCGACGGCACCCTCCGCCTGATCGACGAGGTCCTCACGCCGGACTCCTCCCGCTTCTGGCCGGCGGATCGCTACGCGCCGGGGCGCGGGCAGCCGAGCTTCGACAAGCAGCCGCTCCGGGACTACCTGGCGGCCTTGAAGGCGAAGGGGCAGCTGGAACGGCGAGGCGCCGCCGCCCACGCTGCCGCAGGATGTCCTCGACACCACCAGCGCACGCTACGTCGACGCCTACCAGCGCCTGACGGGGCACCCGCTCCCTGAGGACGGCTGATGCGCATCGCCCGCGAAGGGTGGCCGTTCATCGGGGCCTTCTGGCTCATGGAACTCGGGTTCGTGCTCTTCGGCTACTCGACGGCCGCGATCGTCTGGCTGCCAGTCGCGATCTGGGTGATCGCCTTCTTCCGCGACCCGATTCGCAACGGTCCGCGGGGTGAGGGACTGGTCATCGCGCCGGCCGACGGGCTGGTCGTGAGCGTGCGGGACATCGACGAGCCCGACTTCCACGGTGGCGAGGTGCAGCGGGTCTCCATCTTCATGAACGTGTTCAACGTGCACGTGAACCGGTACCCGGTGGACGGATCGATCACCTACCGGAAGTACTCCCCCGGCGCGTTCGTGAACGCCGCCGCGGAGAAGGCGTCGCTCGAGAACGAACAGTCGTCGGTGGGCATCGCGAGTCGCCCGCGGCAAGGTGCTGGTGCGGCAGATCGCCGGGCTGGTGGCCCGCCGCATCGTCACCGATCACGGCGAAGGGACCACCGTGAAGCAGGGCGAACGCATGGGGCTGATCCGGTTCGGGTCGCGGGTCGATGTCTTCCTGCCGAAGGGCGTCGCCATCAAGGTGGCTGAGGGGGAGCGGACCGTCGCCGGGGTTTCCATCATCGCGGAGTGGACATGAGCGCTGACGAGACCGCGAACAGCCGCGGCGGCGCCCCGGCATCCGGCGCGCGATCATCGTGATTCCGAGCGCGTTCACGCTCAGCAACCTCTTCTTCGGCATCTGGGCGATGGTCTACGCCGCGCAGGGGAACTTCACCTGGGCGGGGTGGTTCATCGTCTTCGCGGGCGTGGCCGACGTGCTCGACGGCCGGATGGCGCGGATGTCGCACACCGGCACCCGCTTCGGGGCCGAGCTCGATTCGCTGGTGGATGTGATCTCGTTCGGCGTCGCCCCCGCCATGCTGATGTACTTCCTGGAATTCGCCGAGGCCGGGAAGTTCGCCTGGGTCCTCTGCTTCATCTACGTCGCGGCGGTGGCGGTCCGACTCGCGCGCTACAACATCACGGCCGCGGGGGCCGCCAAGCCCGGCTGGTTCAGCGGCCTGCCCTCGCCGGCGGCCGGCATGACGCTCGCGACCTACTACGCCTTCAGCCAGACGCAGTGGTACCAGCGGTTTCCGGAGTACCTCGACCTCCAGCGCCAGGGCCTCACGTTCCTGATGCTGGCGCTCTCGGCGATGATGCTCAGCAACGTCAAGTACCCGCGGACGCCGCGGATCGGCCTCCGCTCGCTGAGCGGGATCCTCGGCACGCTGGTGACGCTCGGCATCGTGATCGGGGTCGTCTTTGCCCCCTCGACCTTTCTCTTCCCCTTCGGGATCGGCTACCTCCTCTTCGGCATCACGCGCAGCTCCCTGATCGCGCTGTCGGAGCGCGCCGAAGACCCCGTCGAGGCCCAGACCCTGCACCTCCGCCCGAACACCGGGCACGACCACCACGAGGACACCACTCCATGACGTATCGCGTCCACATCCGTGTCGTTCCCCGGGCCGGCCTGCTCGACCCCCAGGGCCAGGCCGTCGAACACGCGCTGGCGGTGCTGGGCTTCGCCGGCGCGGCCGACGTCCGCGTCGGCCGGGCCATCGAGCTGGCCATCGACGCGCCGAGCGCCGAAGCGGCCCAGGCCTCCGCCCGCCAGATGTGCGAAAAGCTGCTGGCGAACCCGGTGACCGAAGACTTCAGCCTGGCGGTGGAGGGCTGATGGTGCGTGTGGCGGTTGTCCGGTTCCCCGGCA
Organism: uncultured Gemmatimonadales bacterium; assembly: GCA_963699825.1. Classification (GTDB taxonomy): domain Bacteria; phylum Gemmatimonadota; class Gemmatimonadetes; order Gemmatimonadales; family GWC2-71-9; genus SPDF01. The sequence goes on along the minus strand of CAVOVI010000010.1, from coordinate 264,810 downwards.
GCAATTGCGATTGGGATGCCTATCACGCGGTCGCCAACGCCGGCGCGGAACCACGGTTCATCTGGCACCGCGACACCGACCTGCAGCAGGCCGATGTCGTGATTCTCCCTGGCGGGTTCAGCTACGGCGACTACCTCCGGTCCGGCGCCATCGCCCGGTTCAGCCCGGTGATGCAGGCGGTCCAGCGCCACGCCGCCGAGGGCGGCGCCGTCCTCGGTATCTGCAACGGCTTCCAGATCCTGTGCGAGGCCCAGCTGCTCCCGGGCGCTCTGGTGCGGAACGATCGGCTGACGTTCGTCTCGCGGCCGGTCTGGGTGCGCATCGAGCGCACCGACACCTTCTGCACCACCGCCTACGCGAAAGGCACCGAGATCCGGATTCCGGTCGCCCACGGCGATGGCTGCTACGTCGCCGACGAGGACACCCTGCGGATGCTGGAAGCGGAGGGTCGCGTCGTGCTCCGCTACACGCGCGGCGAGAACCCAAACGGGTCGGTCGCCGACATCGCCGGCGTCTCGAACGCCGCGGGCACCGTCGTCGGCTTCATGCCCCACCCCGAGCGCTATGCCGATCCCCTGACCGGGAGCGACGTCGGCGCCGGGTTCTTCACGTCCATCGCGGAGTGGCTCCCTGGCCGGGCCGCCCGATCCACCCCCTGACGGAGTCACGATTCATGAGCCCCCAGAAGCCGAGCAAGAGCGAAGACGAGTACTTCGCGAAGGAAGAGGCGGAGTTGCTCAAGGCGCAGCGTGAACGCGCCAAGGCCGCCGCGGAAGAGGCGGCGCGCCAGTTGCACTTCATGAAGTGCCCGAAGGACGGCCACGACCTCGTGCACGAAGAGTTCCACGGCGTCACCATCGACCGGTGTGTCCACTGCCAGGGCATCTTCCTCGACGCCGACGAGATTTCGGCGGTCGTGGCGAAGGACGACCCCACGCTCCTCGGACGCGTCGTCCGCGACCTCTCCAAAGTCCTGCGCGCCCCCCGCTCGGAGTCGAAATGACCACTGCCGTACCGGCCACCCACGCCGCCTCCTTCCCTGGAGAGCGACCGGTGACCATGGAGGTCGTCCGGGAGCACAACCTGACCGCCTCCGAATTCGATCGCATCGTGGCGATGCTCGGCCGGAAGCCGACACTGACCGAGCTCGGCGTCTTCTCCGCGCTCTGGTCGGAACACTGCTCGTACAAGCATTCCAAGCCGGTCCTCAAGCGGTTCCCGACCACCGGTCCGCAGGTCGTGCAGGGCCCGGGCGAGAACGCCGGCGTCCTCCGCCTGCCAAACGGGTGGGCGGTCGCGTTCAAGATCGAGTCGCACAACCACCCCTCCGCCGTGGAGCCCTACCAGGGTGCGGCGACCGGCGTGGGCGGCATTCTCCGCGACGTCTTCACCATGGGCGCGCGCCCGGTCGCCGTGCTGAACAGCCTCCGGTTCGGGCCGCTCTCCGAGCCGCGCAACCGCTACCTCTTCGCCGGCGTGGTGCGGGGCGTGGGCGACTACGGCAACTGCATCGGCGTCCCCACCCTGGGCGGCGAAGTCGGCTTCGCCCCCGGGTACTCGGGCAACCCGCTCGTCAACGCGATGTGCGTCGGCATCCTGCGGGAGGCGGACCTGGCCACGGCGCGCGCCCACGGCGTGGGCAACGTGCTGCTGAACGTCGGCGCCAAGACCGGCCGCGACGGCATCCACGGCGCCAGCTTCGCGTCGGAAGAGCTCTCCGAGAAGAGCGAGGCGCGCCGCCCGCAGGTGCAGGTCGGCGACCCGTTCACCGAGAAGCTGCTGCTCGAGGCGAGCCTCGAGCTGATCACCTCGAAGCTCATCGTGGCCATCCAGGACATGGGCGCGGCGGGACTGACCAGCTCCAGCGCCGAAATGGCGGCACGCGGCGGCGTCGGCGTCGAGATCGACACCGGTCTCGTGCCCACCCGCGAGCCGGGGATGACGCCGTACGAGATCCTCCTCTCGGAATCGCAGGAGCGGATGCTCGTGGTGGCGGAACCGCACCAGGTCGCCGCGATCCAGGCCGTCTGCCGCAAATGGGAGTTGGAGGCCACCGATATCGGTCGGGTCACTGACGACGGCCTCTTCCGGGTCAAGCACAATGGGCTGACCGTCGCGGAGATTCCCGGCCAGCCGCTGGTGGACGACTGTCCGGTCTACACGCCGGAGGCACGGGAAGCGCCGGCCGCCGTCGCGAACCGCAAGGCGAAGCCCGCCAAGGCACCCCGGGTCGGCGTCACCGAAGCCCTCGAGGTGTTGCTCGACTCGCCCTCCATCGCCAGCAAGCGCTGGGTGTACGAGCAGTACGACTCCACCGTGCAGGCATCCACCGTGCTCGGCCCCGGGGGAGATGCCGGCGTCTTCCGGGTCGGGCACCGAACCGTTCGCGATGGCGGTAAGCGTCGACTGCAACAACCGGCTGGTGGCGCTGGACCCCTACGAGGGCGGCAAGGCGACGGTGGCGGAGGCGGCGCGCAACGTGGCCTGCACCGGTGCCGAACCGCTGGGCGTCACCGACTGCCTCAACTTCGGCAATCCGGAAAAGCCGGAGGTGTTCTTCCAGTTCACCGAGGCCTGTCGCGGCATCTCCGACGCCTGCCGGGCGTTCAACACGCCGGTCACCGGCGGCAACGTCTCGTTCTACAATGAGAGCCCGACGGGCGCGGTCGATCCGACACCCACCGTGGGCATGGTCGGCCTGCTCCGCCGCGCCGAGGATCGCGTCCCCAGTCACTTCCGCGCCACCGGCGACCGGATCGTGATCGTGGGCGGAAGCACGGGAGCGCTGGGCGGCTCGGCCTACTGGGCCGAACTCTGCGACTTCTTCGGCGGGGCCGGCCCCGAAGGTGGACCTGGAACACGAGGCGAGGCTCCAGCAGTTCCTCGTGGCCGCCGCCGCCGCGCGGCTGGTTCGATCGGCGCACGACTGCTCCGAGGGCGGGCTTGCCGTCGCACTGGCCGAGGCCGCCATCGGCGGTCCCTACGCCGACCGGGGCTTCGGTGCCATCGCAGACCTCCGGACCTACGCCCCTACGCTGACCGCGGCGCAGGTGCTCTATGGCGAAGACCACGGGCGGGTCGTGCTGAGCGTCGCACCCGCCGCACTGCCAGGCCTCCGGGCGCTCCTCACCCGTCACGGCCTGCAGGGGTACCTTGCGGGAGAGGTCGGGAGACCTGGCGGCGAATTGAAGATGGTCTTGCCCGACAGTGTTCACCGGTGGCCGATCGACCGGCTCCGTTCTCTGTACGATGACGCGATCCCGCGCAGGATGCGCGAGGTCGTCAGCGACCGAGCGGAGGCTTAGTCCATGTGCGGAATCATGGGAGTGTCCGGCGTACCCGATGCGGCCCGCGTGGCCTACCTCGGACTCTACGCCCTGCAGCACCGCGGCCAGGAAAGCGCGGGGATCGTCGCCATCACGCCGGACGGCGAGTCCCGCATCAAAGTGGGCATGGGGCTCGTCTCCGAGACCTTCGGCGAAGCCGAACTGGAAGCGCTGCCCGGTGACGTGGCGATCGGACACACCCGGTACTCCACCACCGGCAGCACCAACCTGGCCAACGCCCAGCCCTGCCTCGTCAACTACCGCATCGGGTCGCTCTCCCTGGCCCACAACGGCAACCTGACCAACGCGGCCGAGATCAAGAAGACGCTCGTCGAACGCGGCTCGATCTTCACCTCGTCGAGCGACACCGAGGTGCTGGTCCACCTGATCGCGCGCTCCGAAGTCCCCGACCCCGAGCTCCAGATCCGGTCGGCGCTGGCACGGGTGGAAGGCGCCTACAGCCTGATCATCGGTGTCGGCAGGACGCTCTACGCCGTCGTCGACCCGCGGGGCTTCCGGCCGCTGGTCCTCGGCCGTCTCGGCAAGGGAGTCGTCGCCGCCAGCGAGACCTGCGCCCTCGACCTGGTGGGCGCGACCTTCATCCGCGAACTGAAGCCCGGCGAATTCGTGCGCATCACCGACGGCGTCATCGAGGACCTGCAGCCGCTGCGCGCCAAGCCCGTCAGCCGCTGCGTCTTCGAGCTGATCTATTTCGCCCGCCCCGACAGCGACATCTTCGGCATGTCGGTGGACCGGGTCCGCCGCGAGGCGGGACGGCGGCTGGCGCTCGAGCATCCGGCTCCGGGGGCGGATGTCGTCTTCTCCGTGCCGGACAGCAGCAACGCCATGGCCCTCGGATACAGCGAGGCGTCCGGCATCAAGCTGGAGCACGGGCTGATCCGCAATCACTACGTCGGGCGCACCTTCATTCACCCCACCCAGTCCCACCGCGTGGCCAAGGTGAAGATCAAGTTCAATCCGGTCCGCGGCATCATCGAAGGCAAGAAGGTGGTCGTGGTCGATGACAGCCTGGTCCGCGGCACCACGAGCCGCGGGCTGGTCCAGATGATTCGCGCGGCCGGGGCGAAGGAGGTGCACCTCCGCCTGGCCTCGCCTCCCATCACCGGCCCCTGTCACTACGGCATCGACACCCCGACCCGCGAAGAGCTGATCGCCTCCACGCATTCACTGGAGGAGATCCGCGCCTACCTCGGGGTGGATACCCTCGGCTATCTCAGCCTCGACGGCATGGTGGGAGCGGCCGGGGGCGGTCCCTTCTGCCACGCCTGCTTCTCCGGCGACTATCCGACCGCCGTGCCCGACGCGGTCGTCCAGATCCAGCACACCTCTCCCGTGACCGCGAGCCGAGCATGACCGGCGGAATGACCCAACCCCTCGTCTACTTCTTCGGCCAGGGCCGCGCCGACGGCACGGCCGCCATGAAGGATCTCCTCGGCGGCAAGGGCGCCGGACTCGCCGAGATGACCAACATCGGCATCCCGGTGCCTCCGGGGTTCACGATCGCCAGTTCCATCTGCATCGCCTACCTGGAATCGCGGCAGTTCCCGCCGCGCCTGCTCCAGCAGGTCGAGGCGGCGCTGCAACGCCTCGAGGCGGCCACCGGCAAGATCTTCGGCGGGGTCGATGACCCGCTCCTCGTCTCGGTTCGCTCGGGAGCGGCCGTCTCGATGCCTGGCATGATGGAGACGATCCTCAACCTCGGCCTCAACGACGAGACGGTCGAGGGGCTCGCAAAGCAGAGCAAGAATCCCGGCTTCGCCTGGGATTCGTACCGCCGGTTCGTGCAGATGTACGGCGCCGTCGTCTACGACCTGCCGAAGGGGCCGTTCGAGGAGATGCTCGAGCAGCGGAAGATCAAGGCGAAGGTCTCGCGCGACATCGACCTGCCGGCCGAGGAGATGCGGGGCCTCGTCAAGGAATTCAAGGAACACATCACCGCCGCCACCGGTAAGCCGTTCCCCGACCGACCGCTCGACCAGTTGTGGGGTGCCATCGAGGCGGTGTTCGAGAGCTGGCACACCAAGCGGGCCATCGACTACCGCCGGCTGCACGACATTCCCGACTCGATGGGCACGGCGGTCAACATCGTCACGATGGTGTTCGGCAACCTCGGCGAGGGCTCCGGGACCGGCGTCGCGTTTACCCGCGACCCCTCGACCGGCGAACAGCGGCTGTATGGGGAGTACCTGCTCAACGCCCAGGGCGAGGATGTGGTGAGCGGCTCCCGCGACCCTGAGCCGATCGAGACGCTGAAGGAGGCGCTCCCCGAGGCGTTCGGCGAACTCGAGCGGGTGGCCCGGACGCTGGAGCGACACTTCCGCGACGTGCAGGATCTCGAGTTCACCATCGAGAACCGCAAGCTCTACATGCTGCAGACCCGGCGCGCCCAGCGAACCGGGCACGCCTCGGTGCGCATCGCCTGTGAAATGGTGGAAGAGGGGTTGATCACCCAGGAGGAGGCGGTCGCCCGCATTCCTCCCATGGACCTCGACCAGCTGCTCCACCCGACTATCGACCCGAAGGCGAAGCTCGACCTCCTGACCACCGGCCTCCCGGCCTCACCGGGTGCGGCGTCGGGGGCCGTCGTGTTCACCGCCGACCGGGCCGAGGAGCTGGGGAAGAAGGGCGAGGCAGTCATCCTGGTGCGTCGGGAGACGAGCCCGGAGGACTTCCACGGCATGATCGAGGCGAAGGCCATCCTGACGGCGCGCGGAGGGATGACCTCCCATGCGGCGGTCGTCGCCCGCGGCATGGGGAAGCCCTGCGTGGCGGGCGCGCAGGAGCTCGACGGTCGACGAGGGCGCGGGGCACTTTTCCGTGGACGGCCGGACGGATCAGCGAGGGCGAGTGGATCACCCTCGATGGTGCGACCGGCCGGGTGCTTGCGGGTCGGGCCGCGCTCGTGGAACCGGAGCTCTCGGGCGACTTCGACAAGCTCCTCGGCTGGGCCGACAAGGTCCGCACGCTCCGGATCCGGGTCAACGCCGACACGCCGGCCGATGCGCACAAGGGCCGCGACTTCGGCGCCGAGGGGATCGGCCTCTGCCGCACCGAGCACATGTTCTTCGAGGGAGACCGCCTCTCCGCCATGCGGGAGATGATCGTCGCCTCTGACGATGAGGGCCGCAACAAGGCCCTGGCCCGCCTGCTCCCGATGCAGCGCGGCGACTTCGAAGGGATCTTCCGCGCGATGGAGGGGTATCCGGTCACGATCCGGCTGCTCGATCCACCGCTCCACGAGTTCCTGCCGCACGATCCCGAGGAACTCGCCGGACTGGCCAAGGAGATGGGGAAGGACCCGCAGGAGCTGGAACGCATCGTCGACCGCCTGAAGGAGCAGAACCCGATGCTCGGGCTGCGCGGCTGCCGGCTCGGCATCATCCACCCCGAGATCACCGCCATGCAGGCGCGGGCCATCTTCGAGGCGGCCTGCACCGTCGCCGCGCGGAAGGGGCGGGTCCAGCCCGAGGTCATGCTGCCGCTGACCTCCACCGTCGTGGAGTATCGCCGGCAGGCGCTGGTCGTCCGGCAGGTGGCGGAAGAGGTCTTCCGGGAGCGGCAGCTGACGGTCCCGTACCTCCTTGGCACGATGATCGAGGTCCCGCGTGCGGCGCTGACGGCAGACGAGATCGCCGGTGAGGCGCAGTTCTTCAGCTTCGGGACCAACGACCTGACCCAGATGACGTGGGGTCTCTCGCGCGACGATGCCGGGAGCTTCCTGCCCTACTACATCGAGCACGGCATCATCCCGGACGATCCCTTCCAGGTCCTCGACCAGTCGGGCGTCGGCAAGCTGGTCGCGATGGCCTGCGACCTCGGGCGCCGGACCCGGCAGGACCTCAAGCTCGGCATCTGCGGCGAGCACGGCGGTGAGCCCGCCGCGATCGCCTTCTGCGACGACCTCGGCATGAATTACGTCAGTTGTTCACCCTTCCGCGTGCCGATCGCCCGCCTTGCCGCCGCGCAGGCGGCGTTGGCGAAGCGCGGCACCATGGACCGCACACGAGCGACGGTATAATGACAACTCCCCTGGTAGGTATCGTGATGGGCAGCGCCTCCGACTGGCCGGTCATGCTGCATGCCGCCAACCGGCTGACGCATTTCGGTGTGCCCTGCGAGAGCCGGGTCATCTCGGCACACCGCTCCCCCGCCCTGGCGCACGAGTACGCCGACGACGGCCGAGGAGCGCGGCCTGAAGTGCATCATCGCCGCCGCGGGGATGGCGGCACACCTGGCCGGCGTGATGGCGGCCGGGACCACCATCCCGGTGCTCGGCGTCCCGATGCCGGGCGGGCACCTGCAGGGGATGGACGCGCTCCTCTCCACGGTGCAGATGCCGGCCGGCATCCCGGTGGCCACCTTCGCCATCGGCGATGCGGGCGCCCACAACGCCGCGCTCTTCGCGGTGTCGATGCTGGCGCGGTATGACAAGTCGCTGGCCGAGAAGCTGAAGGAGTTCCGCCAGGAGCAGGAAGAGAAGATCAAGAAGATCGACCTCGAAGGACACATCTAGGAGACGGGACGCCCGTCATTCCCGCGCACGCGGGAATCCAGTGACTGGACCCCCGCGTTCGCGGGGGTGACGACGTGGGAGACGCAACCGCAAGCAATCGGGGACCCCAGGGCAACTGCCCCGGGGTCCCCGATTCTATTCGGTGCGCTTCTGGAAGACTGATCGCTACTTGTTGTCCCCCGCCGCCGCCTGCGCGTCCTGCATCTTCTTGATGTCCGCGGGCGAGAGCTGCGGCCGGTCCAGCTTGACCGTCAGCTTGTTCAGCGTGCCGCGTGAAGGTGAACGGCGGGGTGTAGTCGGTGTCGTAGACGCCGGTCTCGGTGTCGGAGCCGATGTCGAAGCTCTCGTCCCACTGCAGGATCATCGGCATCGTCTTCTCCATCTGCTTCGTGGCGACGACCTTGCCGTCCACGCTGAGCGTGCCGGTCCCGCCCTTGCCGACGCCGGAGAAGTCGTTGTAGGCGAGCGTGCCGGAACCCAGCCCGTCATACTTGAAGTCGAACGTGACGGTGTGCTGGCCCGGCGCCAGCGCGTCCGGGCCCGCCCACTGGATCCGCTCCAGGTCGATCAGGTTCCAGGTCCAGACCGGCTTGCCCTTGAGCAGGTAGAACCCGTAGCCGCCGAACCGCCCGCCGGAGGTGAGCAGCATCCCCTCGGCGCCTCCCGCGGGCACCGTGATGTCCGCCGTGACCGTATAGGAGGTGTTCAGCAGCAGCGGCGAGCTCCCCTGCGGCAGGCCCACCATCGGACGCGTGTAGACGAACTCGGACCGCCCGGCGGTGATGTTCGGCCGCGGCGCCACGATGCGGGCGGCCACCGAGGCGTCGAGCGGGAACACCTGGTACTTCTGCGCCTCCGCCACGAAGTCCGCCCGCATTTCCTTGACCTTCTGCGGGTTCTTCGCGGCGATGTCGTTGGTCTGGCGTGAAGTCGTTGTCCAGGTTGTAGAGCTGGAACACCTGGTTGTTGAGCGGATCGGGGTTGGCGGGACCGAACGCCTCCCAGGGGGCGCGGTTCACCTCGGTGCTCAGCAGCCAGCCGTCCTTGTAGAGCGCCCACTGCCCCATCATCTCGAAGTACTGGGTGCTGTGGCGGGTCGGCACCTTGGCGTTGGCGGCGTCGAAGGTGTACGACGAAGCTGGTGCCCTCGATCGGCGCCTGCTTGATGCCGTCCACCATTTCCGGGGCGCTGGATGCCCGGCCGCCTCGAGCATCGTCGGCACCACGTCGATGACGTGCACCAGCTGCTGGCGGAGCCCGCCCTTGTCCTTGATGCGCGCCGGCCACGATGACCGCCATGTTCTGGTTGATGCCGCCGAGGCGCGAGGCGTTCTGCTTGAACCAGTCGAACGGCGTGTCGAACGCCCACGACCAGCCGGCCGACATGTGGTTGTAGGTCTCTTCCGTGCCCCACACGTCGTACCACTTCATCTGCATCTCCGCCGGCATCATGTTGACGCCGTTGAAGAAGGCCACCTCGTTGGGCGTCCCGAGCGGGCCGCCTTCCGCGCTGGTGCCGTTGTCGCCGTTGATGTAGATGATCAGCGTGTTGTCGAGCTTGCCGAGGTCCTCGAACGCCTGGACCACCCGACCGATCTCGTAGTCGCTGTAGGCGGCGTAGGCGGCGAAGACCTCGACCTGCCGGATGAAGAGCTTCTGTTCGATCGGGCGTGAGCTTGTCCCAGGGCTTCAGGACGCTGTCGGGCCAGGGGTCAGCTTCGTGTTCTGCGGAATGACCCCGAGCCGCTTCTGGTTGGCGAAGATCCGTCTGGCGCAGCGCCTCGTACCCGTCGTCGAAGAGATGCATGGCGTGGATCTTGTCCACCCATTCCTTGGTGGGATGGTGCGGCGCGTGCGTGGCGCCGGGGGCGTACTTGATGAAGAGCGGCTTGCTCGGGATCGATCTGGTGCATCCGGGTGATCCAGTCGATCGCGTCGTCCGCCATCCCGGTGATCAGGTTCCAGGTGCCCGTTCCTGCCCCTGGTAGGGATAGATCTGCGTGGTGTTGCGGAAGAGGTTCGGCTGCCACTGGTTGGCGTCGCCGCCGATGAAGCCGTAGAAGTACTCGAAGCCCATCCCCGTCGGCCACTGGTCGAACGGCCCCGACTGGCTGGCCTCGAAGGCCGGCACGTTGTGGTCCTTGCCGAACCAGGACGTGTTGTAGCCGTTGTCGAGCAGGATCCGGCCGATGGTGGCCTTGTCCTGGCCGATGATGCTGTTGTAGCCGGGGATACCCGGTGGACTGCTCGGAGATGACGCCGAACCCGGCCGAGTGGTGGTTGCGCCCGGTGATCAGCGCCGCGCGCGTCGGCGAGCAGAGCGCCGTCGAGAACATCCGGTTGTAGCGCAGCCCCTCGTTGGCGATGCGGTCCATCGTCGGCGTCGGGATCACGCCGCCGAAGGTGCTCGGCACGCCGAAGCCGGCGTCGTCGGTGATGATCAGCAGCACGTTGGGCGCACCTGCCGGCGGCACGATGCGCGGCGCCCACCACGGCGTGGACTGCAGCGCGTCGTCCTTGATGACGCCGCCGAACTTCGGCTGGGGAGCGGGCAGCTGCTTACCGTCGATGGTGGTCGTGGCGCTCGGGCGAGCCGGGCTTCCCGGTGACGACCTGGGCGCCAACGCGGCAGCGCGCCGAGAGCGGCAGCGGCGACGAGCGAGAGGAGGAATCGCCAAGTGTGGGCTCTGCGGACATCTCAAACTCCAGCGGGTCAGGGGGTCGAACCGCTGGGGGGCAGCCGCGAGCGCCCCATGGATTCAGCAGGAATGATAGACCCGCTCGTCGGCGATGTCCAGCGGGTCCAGGCGCGGACTGCCGGGCGAGACTGCGAGTGCCTCGAGCATGATCACCCGAAGCTGAACGCGAGGTGAAGCAACAATAGGAGACTGAGACCCAGGAGGTCCTGCCCTCTCAGTCCTCAGTCCTTTCTCTAAGTCCTGCTTCGTAGTGGAGGCGCAGGGAATCGAACCCTGGTCCGAGTGTGGTTCCAGAACCGCATCTACGTGCGTAGATCCCTCTTCTTGCGTCTCCCCGACCGGCAAGGAATCGGCCGTTCTGGGACTACCTCCTGAAGTCTCGCCTTGCACGTCGGAGGATCGCGCTCGGCCAGCCCGGATTTTCGATCCGACTCCACCGCGCCCCGGGCGGGCTCAGCGAACCGGAGGTGCGTCAAGCGAGCTTAGCTCAGCTTACGCAGCCAGCGCCAGGTTATCGTTGGCGTTTGGTTGTTTCCAAGTGGTTTAGCCAGGGACTCGGACCTGGGCACGCAGCAATTCCTTCTTCCAACCCGTCGAAGCCGATCGCCCCCTTGGGTGTGTCAGAATGATACACTTTCTGTGCCACAGGGACAAGCGTCTCGCCCTACCTCCCCACTGTCGGGTAGAGCAGCGTGAACTGCATCCGCACCAGGTCGGCACCGGCCGCGTCCGGCCGCTCGACGTTGTGGTAGTACTGGAGGACGATGTTCATCGGCTGCTTCCCGACCCTGGTGACCTTCGAGACTCCGAGGCCGAGCGGAACTGTCCATACCTGCCCGCTGGCAGCATCCCAATTGGCCGTGATCGCCGGTGCGGTCGAGATCGCCCAGCCCCGCTTCAGGTTGTAATTGATGAACGGCTGCACGAAAAAGGAGTTGATGGCGTCGGTCTCCGTGCTCCCGGCGATGCGCCAGAGCTGGTTGGCCACGAGACCGTAGACCCACTTCTTGCCAATTTTCAGCAGCACCACGGAGGGACCGAGCCCAAACTGGCCCGTTTCGGTGGCGGCGTTGGTCGAGGTCGGGAAGGAGAATACCGGGCCCACACCCCAGACCACACCCTTCGCCTTCTTCGGCGTGAGGAAGATCTGCTCCTGGATATCGGCGATCCCCTTGATGCGCTCCCCACCGGGACCCGGCAGGTTGACCAGCGGTACGATGGTCCGGGAAATGAGAAGCCAGTCGTCCGTGATGCCCAGTGGCAGCACCGGCTGGATGTTGGTGATCTGCTGTGTCTCGTCACCGAGCCCGCCGCCGGTCGTCCAGTTGAACTGGACGGGGAGGGACACCATGTCGGCCACCGGGTTCTGCGCCTGCTTGGCGAGCGCCTCCGCCTTCGCATTGATTTCGGCCGCGGTTTCCTCCTGCTGGGCTCGCAGGAAGGACGGTGCAGCCAGCGTCGAACAGCACCATCAAGGACGTGCTCGTCCGCATTGGTATTGCCTTTCGATGGTATGGTAGCTGCGGCTTTGTGAATCCCGGCGCCGCCTCTCTGGTAACCGACCGACGTCGTAGAATAGTATAGAACCCGTCATTCCGGCAGCAACAGTGACATCGCGCTAATCACCGCGCCTGTCTACTTGTGCAAGATCCAGAGCGGGCGGGATGGTGTCCGGTCGAACACAGACGTGGCCATATCCGTGATCTTCTCGACGCGCGAAAACTTCACGGTATCCAGAAAGCCCTGGTAGTCGCTCAATGCGGTCTTGGGATGTCCCTCGAACACCACCGATTCCACCACATTCCGGCGGGCGATCTCGGCGAGGTTGGCCGGGTTGCTCAGGTGGTTGTGAATTGAAAGCATGAAGGCCACATCGTACCGCTCCTCGGCCGGCAACTGGTCCACATTGGCGTCGAACGGCTGGAAGCTGACGCTGGGATAGCACCCGTCGAAGACGGCAAAGCGGGTGGCATAGTTCGCCATCCGCTTCGAGACCTCCAGACCCAGGACCTTCGTCGCCCCGCACTTCCTGGCGCCGATCGCGTTCATCCCGATGTTGCAGCCGACGTCCACCACCGTCTTCCCCTGCAGGAACCCCGCAGGGAGCGCATCGAGGCGTTCATAGATGTCGTCCCGACGGCCCTGTCGCACGATCTGGCGATTGAGATAGGCGCTCTGGTACGGCATCTCCTTGCTGCCCGTCCCATAGAACTCGTCGACCCGCAGGAAGTGGTCGAACGCCGTTGTGAAGTCCAGGACCTTCGCGGGCACCGACAGCCCAAGCGCCGCGGCAATCGCACATCGGTGATTCCCGTCGAGGACATAAAGGCCAGGCTTCCCTGGAATGCGTGTCAGGAGGACCGGGTTCCCGACCTGTTGAGCCGTCTCGATCGCGGTGATGTGATCGAGGAAGAACTGGCACTTGGATTCCCGATGTTCCAACCCGGTGTCCAGCCCACTCGCGGGCCAGCTGGCCTCCAGGTATTCGAGATAGCTGGACTTCGCCGCCCGCATCGCCCCACTGTCCGGATCCCGGGAAGCCTTCGCAAATGCAAAATGGGGCGTATCCACCACGCGCACGTCCATGCCGCTATTGTGCCGGACGAAATACGTGACGTTGCCGAGGTTGAACTGGAAGAATCTGAACTCCCGGATCAGGTCCGCGGGGAAGAGCTGCGTCCGCTCCTGCCACCCGACCGGCTTGTTTCCGCCACGAATCCTCTTGAGCCAGCGACCAAGTTCCTTGCTCAGCATGCGTCACGATCCTCCGGTATCAGGATTCGGTGGACCCTGGAGCGTCGGGGCCCAGACAACGACTCGATCCCGCCCCCCTCGCTTCGCCGCGTAGAGCGCCGCGTCCGCCTGCGCTGCCAGATTCTCCTTGCTCCGGGTAGTCTCCGGCCATCCCGCCACGCCGAACGAGGCCGAGAGGGGCCACGACCGCCCCTGCCAGTCCCATCCCCCGGTACCCAGCCGGACCCTGATCCGTTCCGCCACTCGCGTCCCTTCTTCGACCGAGGTGCCCGGCAACCAGACGAGAAACTCCTCTCCTCCGACACGCGCCGCCGAGTCCGCCCCACGGACCTGCTCCTGGAGGATGCGCGCCAGGTGGATGAGCGCGGCGTCCCCCGCCGCGTGGCCGAGCGTGTCGTTCAACAACTTGAACTTGTCGAAATCAAGCGAGATCAGCGTTCCGCGTTCGGGGCCGACGAGACTCATCCGCTCGGACAGGCCGCGTCGGTTGAGCAAACCCGTCAGCGGATCCTTCACGGCCCGTTCGGTCTCGGCGGCGAGCCGGAGGGCCATCTCGAGTCGGGGTGTCGCCGCCCGGACCGCCTCCTCAACCTCCCGAACCGTACCGGGGCCCACCAGGCCGCCATCGGGCACCCGCCACGCCACCCCGCCGATCGCCTGGTCGTGCTGGAGCATCGGTGTGACCCGCGCAGCCGGATGGCGCCGCCGATCGGTGCCCGACCGACCGAGTGGGTCATCGCTGGCGGCCTCAGGCTCGATGCCGCGCGACACGCGAGCAAGAGTGGCCTCGGGAGGAAGGACCAGCCCGAGCACCCGACGATCGGCAAACCCCGAGACACCGATGACGCGGACACCAGCTTCCTCCACAGCAGCGACATACGCCTCTGCACCTGCGATCCGCTCCACCTGGTACGCCAGCCGCATCCCGACGCTCTCGACCGATTCGATGGCCTGCCCATCCTGGACCTGCGCCAGGTCGTGGAGGACCGGTCGTCGGCCGATGCCGTCGAGGAGTGCCGCCAAGTCACGGCGTACCGTCGCCTGTAGTTCCTGTGTCGCACCTGCGGGAACGAGGGCGGCCACGACCACGCCTCCCGCCGATTCGATGAGCAGGAGTCCCGCATCCAGGCGCTCGGCTCCACCGCCATCCCTCGCCGACGACGCATTCAGATGCTGCTCGATCAGTTCCAACTCGTCGTTTGCCGCCCGCCACTCGGGTGCGAGGCTCTGGTAGGTTCGCGCGCCCCTGCCGGGGCCTTTCGTCTCAATGGCCCAGATGCCGAGGGCGTCGACGGCGCGGCGCATCCACTCGAGAGCGGGGTCGGGAAGGAGATGGGGGGTGGCGGCGTCCGGCAAACTGGGGCGGAGGGAGGAACGGCTTGGCCTCCAGCGGCGACCTGCGAAATATCCGGCCACGAGGCCGGCAAGCGTGCAGAGGACGAGGATCGCGAGCCCGCTCACGGTACCTGGTGATTGATGCGTGTCGCCGCGGCAGCCGCGCCAAACCCGTTGTCGATATTGACGACCGTCACGCCGGCAGCACAGCTGTTAAGCATTCCAAGCAGCGCGGCAATGCCTCCAAAGGAAGCGCCGTAACCGACGCTCGTTGGGACCGCGATCACCGGAACACCCACCAGCCCCCCGACCACGCTCGGTAAGGCACCCTCCATTCCGGCGACCACAATGACCACCGCCGCCTCCCGGAGTCGGTCGCCCTGCGCCATCAACCGGTGCAGCCCGGCCACACCCACATCCACCATCCGGTCCACCCGGTTGCCGAACGCCTCGGCCACCACCGCCGCCTCCTCCGCCACCGGCAGGTCACTGGTTCCGGCACAGACGACCAGCACCGTGCCCTTCCCCGTCGGCGCGGCGCGAGGCGCCCCCGGGAGGAACACCGTACGTGCCATGGGATGCCACTCGATGCCCGGAAAGTAGGCCTGCAACGCCGCCGCCTGCTCGGCAGTCGCGCGCGTCCCCAGGAAGCTGCCCGAGGCGGCCACGAGTCGCTCGGCGATGGTCACCACCTGCTCGACCGTCTTGCCGGCGCAGAAGATGACCTCCGGCTGTCCCTGCCGCAGGGCGCGATGGTGATCGAGACTGGCAAAAGGGAGTTGTTCGGATGGGAAATGGCGCAGCTGCGCAAGCGCCGCCGCCGGCGTGAGGGTGCCGGCCGAGACCTCCGCGAGGAGCGCGGCCAGCCGCTCGGGGCTCACGCCACCTGCGCCATCGGCGCGAGGTACTGGGTGAAGATCTGCTCCGCTTCCGCAATGGACTCCACCTGGAAGAGCCGCTGGCGGAGCTCACTCGAGCCATGCAGGCCCTTGGTGTACCAGCCGAAGTGCTTCCGGAACTCGACCACCGTCTTGCGGCTGTCGCCCTGCAGGCGCAGGGCGAGGCGTGCATGGGTCAGCGCCAGTTCGAACCGCTCGGCGGGAGTCGGCGCTTCCGGCTTGGGGCGCCCCTCGAGCAAGGCCCGCGCCTCCCGAAAGAGCCAGGGGTTGCCGAACGCACCACGCCCGACCATCACACCGGCAGCCTTGGTGTGATCGCGGAGCCGCACGACGTCCTCGGGCGTCTGGACGTCACCGTTGCCGATGACGGGGATCTCGAGCGCCTCAACGACGCGCGCAATCTCATCCCAGTTGGCCTTGCCGGAATACATCTGCGTCCGCGTCCGGGCATGCAGGGTGAACGCCGTGGCTCCGGCGTCCTGCATCCGCAGGGCGATCCCGACCGGGTCCCGCATCTCGTCGTTCCATCCGCTCCGTGTCTTCACCGTCACCGGGAGGTGTGTCGCGCCCACGCAGGCCCGAATGATCTCCGTCACCAGCTGCGGTTCCCGGAGGCATCCCGAGCCACCATTGCGCTTGACCACCTTCTTCACCGGGCAGCCGAAGTTGATGTCGATGAACTCCGGCTTGTAGTGCTCGGTGATGAGGGCGGTGGCCTCCGCCATCGCGGCGGGATCGGCGCCATAGATCTGGATGCCGATCGGCCGCTCGCACTCCTCGAACTCCGCCCCTTCCAGCGTGTTCCGGATCCGGCGGCGAATCGCCTCCGAAGACAAGAACTCCGACAGCACGACGTCCGCCCCCATCCGCCGACAGATCTGGCGGAAGGGGGGCTCTGACACCCCGGCCATCGGGGCCAGGATCAGGGCGAAGTCGTGGGGAACGGGATAGGGCAGCCGCATGCCCCAAAAATACGGCCGTGGCCTAAACCGAGCAATGATAGGGATTTGACACGCATTCCGGACGCCGATTAGCTTGCGCGTCATGCATCTCAGAGAATTCTTTGCACCCGACGCCGTCAAGCTGCCCCTCCTGGCCACCACCAAGGACGAGGCACTGGCCGAATTGATCGGCATGCTGCACGCCGACGAGAAGTCCGCAGAGACGCTGCTGAAGATGCTGCATCGCAGGGAGGCCCTGGGCTCCACCGGCGTGGGTCGGGGTGTCGCCGTGCCGCATTGCCGTTCGCTCGTGGTCGGCCGCCTGCAGCTGGCGTACGGCTATTCGGCCGCCGGTATCGAATTCAATGCCGCCGACGGGCAGCCGGTCCATCATCTCTTCCTGATCGTGGCTCCGCCGAATGAGATGTCGAATCAGTACCTGCCGACACTCGGCAAGATCGCCCAGCTCGCCAAGGAGCCCGGCGTGCGTGGAACAGCTCTCGAACCTGACCTCGCCCGACGAGTTCTTCCAGCTGCTCTCCGAGAAGGGCGTCTGACCCCCGCTTGACGACCGCTTGACCCCTCCCCGGCACTCTCCATCCAACGATGGAGGGTGCCATGTCAGAGTCAACCAGCACATCCGCTCGCCAGAACCTATCCCGCAGGCAGGCCATCCGCATACTGGCCGGCGGGGTCACCGCGCTCACCCTGGGCGCCTGCACGCCCGCCAGGATCGTCCTCAAGGCCTATCCGGAGGAGTACAGCGCGGGCAGCGATGCCACCGAGGCGGCGCTGCTCGCGTTCATCGACACCGTCGTACCCGGCCTCACCCCGGAGGAGCGGCGTTCCGTGACCGTGTTGCAGGACCCGTTCTATCCCCTCGCGAAGTACTGCGACTTCCTCGCCAGCGACCTCGATCGCCGGGCTCGACGCCAGCTACCGATCGACATTCAGCACGTTGACCCTCGACCAGCGCACCGCCGTGGTCGACAGCGGCATCTCGTCCCGCGACCGGACCACCCGGAAGCTCTACACCGGTGCCGCGTTCCTGGTCCAGGCAGCAGCCTATGCCGGGATCCACGACGATCGGGCCGGATCCCGGCTCATCGACTTCCCCGGCGGCTACACCTTGACCGCCGGACGCGACGGCGCGAATCCCGGGCGACCCAGCGCTTCGCGTCCTGGGCCACATCAGCCGATGGCAATCCTGCCTGAGGAGGACAGATGCGTACGCATGCAGACGGATGTACTCGTTGTCGGCTCGGGCTTCGGCGCCGCTGCCCCCGCGCTCCGACTGGCGCAGGCTGGCCTCCGCGTGACGATGCTCGAGAAGGGCCCGATGATCGGCCCGGGACAGTACCGCCAAACGCAGGACCCCAAGTACCTCCTCACCTACCTGAAGGGGTTCGGGAGCGAGCACCTCGGGCTCACCTACGCCGAGGCGTATGGCGGCGGGTCGGGATTCTATGAGATGGTCTCGTTGCGCGCGCCGTCGATCGCCTTCGCAGCAGCGTGACGCCCGCGGCCGCCGCCTCTGGCCCGCCGGCATCGATCGGCGCTCGATGGATCCCGTGGTATGACCTCGCCGAGTCGATGCTTCGGGTGGAGCAGATCGGCGAGGGCGACGTGCCCCGAAGCGGACAGGTCTTCGCCCAGCTCATGGCCCGCCTCGGATACTCCTGCGACCGGGCGCGGTACGCCGTGCGCAATTGCCTCGGGAGCGGATTCTGTGTGACCGGGTGCATCTACGGCGCCAAGCAGTCGCTGCACGTCAACTATCTGCCGCAGGCGATTGCCGCCGGCGCGACGGTGACGTGCGACGCCGAAGTCCTGGAGGTCTGCGGCCACCCGGATGGACCGCGCGGCCAGGCTCGTCGGTGGCCCCGGCTACCGCGTCCGTTGCCGGATCGGCAGGCGCGAAGGGCGAGATGGTCGAGTATCGCGCCGGCCTGGTCGTGCTCGGTGGCGGGCACCGTCGGCACCGCCAGGCTATTGCTGCAATCGGTCGAAGGGATTGCCGGGCCTGAGCGCCCACGTCGGGCGGAACATCGCCTTCAACGGCAGCGTCAAGGCGGCCGCGCATCCTCCCCGACGACATGCCCGACGGAGACATGTACGCCGGCCGCTCGCATCCCGGCATGATCAGCTATGAGTTCCTGGAGTCGCTCGGCATCACGATCTCGACCGTGAAGCCGCTGCCGCTGCAGATGATGGCGGCCGGCCGCCTACGGCTCGACGATGTGCAGCCGACGCCGAAGTGGTGGGGCGCTGAGCACGTGGAGTTGATGAACACTCCCACTCGATGGTCGCCGGGGGCTTGCTGCTGACGTCGTACACCACACGGTTGACGCCCTTCACCTCGTTGGCAATTCGGTTCGAGATGTGCGCCAGCACTTCGTGCGGGAAGGGGAACCAGTCGGCGGTCATCCCATCGCGGCTGGTCACCGCCCGGAGCGCCACGGCCTGGTCATAGGTCCGGAAGTCACCCTGCACTCCCACCGAGCGGATCGGGAGCAGCACGGCGAAGGCCTGCCAGATGTCGTCGTACAGGCCGGCGGCGCGGATCTCCTCGATGTAGATATCGTCCACAGCACGCAGGATGTCGAGTTCGGGTTTCGAGACCGCGCCGAGGATCCGAATGGCGAGCCCCGGGCCTGGGAACGGGTGGCGCCCCACCATCTCCTCGGGCAGCCCCAACTCGCGACCCACCTGTCTGACCTCGTCCTTGAACAATTCGCGCAACGGTTCGATGAGCTTGAAGGGCAGCCGCTCCGGCAAGCCGCCCACGTTGTGGTGCGTCTTGATCGTCACCGACGGTCCGCCGGTCGGCGACACCGATTCGATCACGTCGGGATACAGCGTGCCCTGCACCAGGAACCCGACGTCCGAACCGACCTTCTTCGCTTCCGCTTCGAAGACGTCAATGAAGGTGTGCCCGATCCGACGACGCTTCTCCTCGGGGTCGCTGACGCCGTCCAGCGCCTTCAGGAACAGTTCGCTCGCCTCCACGACCCGCAGGTCGATTCCCAGGTGACGGCGGAACGTCGCCTCGACCTGGTCCCGCTCGTGCAGGCGCAGGAGTCCGTGGTCGACGAAGATGCACGTCAGCCGGTCACCGACGGCGCGGTGGACCAGCGCCGCGGCCACGGACGAGTCCACCCCTCCGGAGAGGCCGCAGATCACCCGGGCCGAGCCGGCCAGTTCGCGGATGCGCTCCGTCTCGGTCCCGATGAAGTGACCTGCCGTCCAGTCCGGCGTCGCACCGCAGACGTCGAAGAGAAAGGCGCCGATGATCTCGCCGCCACGCGCCGTATGGGCGACCTCGGGGTGGAACTGGACCCCGAAGATCGGCCGGCTGGTGTGCTCAAAACCCGCCACCGGGCAATTGGGGGAGGAGGCCGTGACGGTGTACCCGGGCGGAGGCGTATCCACGTGATCGCCGTGGCTCATCCACACGGCCGTTTCATCCCCGACGCTGAACCCGCTGAAGAGCTTGCCCCCCGCCACCGTGACCACGGCTCTCCCGTATTCGCGGCGATCGGCCCCCACCACCTTGGCTCCCGCCATCTGCGCGAGGATCTGCATCCCGTAGCAGAGACCCAGCACCGGGACGCCGAGCTCGAGAATTCCCTTCGGGGCCGTGGGCGCTCCCTCGTCGTACACCGAATTGGGGCCACCGGAGAGGATGATCCCCTTCGGACCCCAGTCGCGGATCCACTCAAGTGAGCGTGTCCCGGGATGAATTTCGCAATAGACGTGGGCTTCGCGGACTCGACGGGCTATCAGCTGCGTGAACTGTGAGCCGTAATCGAGAATCAGGATGCCGTCGTGGTGCTTGGGAGTGTCCATTCCGCTGGCTCCTCAGCCGTGATCGGAGAGGGTGGCAAAGGGATCGGCGACTTCCGACGCGAAGAGGCTGTCGACGGACTCACGGGGCCGCACGACCGCGGCGCGCCCCCCGTCCACGAGCACCTCGGCCGCCCGGCCGCGCGTATTGTAGTTGGAACTCATGGCAAAACCGTACGCCCCCGCGCAGAGCGCCGCGAGACATTCACCGGGCTCGACCATCGGCAGGGCGCGTTCCAGCGCCAGGAAATCACCCGTCTCGCAAATCGGGCCGACTACGTCCACCGGCCCGGCGGGTCGACCGGCCGGCTGGACCTCCACGATCTCGTGATGGGCGCGGTAGAGGCTCGGCCGCAGCAGGTCGTTCATCGCGGCGTCCACGATGACGAAGTCTCGCCCCCCCGAATGCTTGCGATAGAGCACCTCGGTCAACAACACCCCTGCGCTGCCGACCAGGAACCGCCCCGGCTCCATCGTGACCGGCAGCCCTGTCCGCTCGGCAAAGGGACCGACCACCGCGGCGAGGGCCTTCGGGTCCATCCCCGGGCCGTCACCAGGCTGATACCGGATTCCCAACCCACCGCCGATGTCGAGCGATTCGATCGTCGAGACGCCCAGCGCGCGGAGTTCCTCCACGAGGACGACCAGTTTGCCGAGCGCCTCGGCGTAGGGCGCCGGATCGAGGAGCTGGCTGCCGAGATGCATGGCGACCGCGGTCAGCCGCAGATACGGGTGGTCGCGAATGTAATCGGCTGCCTGGCGCACTTGATCGTGAGGCACGCCGAACTTGATGCCGCCGTGGCTCGTGGAGATGTACGGATGCGTGTCCGTCGTGACATCCGGGTTCACGCGGATGCCCACGCAGGTCACGCGATCCAGGCGCGCCGCCACCGCGCCGAGCAGCTTGAGCTCCTCGAGCGATTCGACGTTCACCTGCCCAACGCCGGCCGCCACCGTCTCCTCCAGCTCGCGAGCCGTCTTGCCGACGCCGCTGAAGACGAGTGAGCCCGGCGCGAACCCCGCGGCGATAGCCCGCCGCATCTCGCCCGCGGACACCAGGTCGGCTCCGGCTCCCAGGTCGTGCATCAAACGCAGCACCGCCAGGTTGCTGTTTGCCTTGACGGCGTAGCAGATGCGATGCGGAATGTCGGCGAACGCCGAGTCCAGTGCGCGGAACTGGCGCCGGATCGCCTCCGCATTATAGACGAAGACGGGGGTGCCGACCTCGCGCGCAACCCGCGCGAGGGGAACCCCCGCCATCATCAGGCCTTCGTCGGACACGGTGATCCCGGCATCCGCCAACATGGCCTCCTGCCCCCCTGCCCCACTGCCCCCCTGCCCCGCCACTAGTACGCTTTCGCCCACACCGCCTCCGTCACGGCGTCGCGGTTACACCAGACGCAGCGGGTCGGCGCGGGATCGGAGCGGAACTCCTCGTCGGGAAGGACGCGAATGGTCGCCTTCGTCTGGTCCTTGATGTCGGCTTCGCAGGTGGCGTCGCCACACCAGCCGCCGTAGACGAACCCGCCGGGACCGTTCATGGCCTCGACCAGCTGCTCGCGTGTCGCGCCACGAATGCTGGCCGCCTCGCGTCTCGCGACCGCCGCGCCAAGGAGCGCCTGCTGCATCGCGTCGATCTCAATGTGGATCCGGTCGGCGAGGCCGGCCATCGGCATCGGTTCCTTGCCGCCGGTCCGTCGGGCCAGCATCACCTGTTCCGCCGCCAGGTCGCGAGGGCCGAGCTCGAGCCGGAAGGGCACGCCACGCGACTCCCACTCGTAATACTTGGCGCCTGGCTTGAGCCCGTCGCGCGCATCGAGGTGCACCCGGATGCCAGCCGCGCGGAGGGTCTGTTGCAACCGCTCGGCCGCCTCGATCACCGTCACGCGCTCCTCGTCCTTGCGGTAGATCGGGACGATCACCACCTGGTACTGCGCCAGGCGGGGCGGGCAGACGAGGCCCACATCGTCGCTGTGCGTCATGATCAGGCCGCCAACCAGGCGGGTGGACACCCCCCACGAGGTGTTCCAGACGTGGCCGAGTCCGCCGTCGGCGGTCTGGAAGGTCACGTCGAAGGCCTTGGCGAAGTTCTGCCCCAGATTGTGGCTGGTGCCTGCCTGCAGCGCGCGATTGTCCTGCATCAACGCTTCGATGGCGTAGGTACGGAGCGCGCCGGCGAACTTCTCGCCGTCGCTCTTCCGTCCGGTAAGCACCGGCATCGCCATCCACTCCTCGGCGAACCGCCGGTAGATCCCCAGGATCAGCAGCGTCTCCGCCTCGGCCTCCTCCTCCGTGGCATGTGCGGTGTGGCCTTCCTGCCAGAGAAACTCCGTGGTGCGGAGGAAGAGCCGGGTACGCAACTCCCATCGCACGACGTTGGCCCACTGGTTGATGAGCAGGGGAAGGTCGCGCCAGCTCTGGATCCACTTGGCATACATCGAGTAGATGATGGTCTCGGAAGTCGGTCGGATGACGAGCGGCTCCTCCAGTTCCTTGCCGCCGGCGTGGGTCACGACCGCCAATTCGGGGGCGAATCCTTCGACATGCTCAGCTTCGCGGGCCAGGAAACTCTGGGGAATGAACAGCGGGAAATAGGCGTTCTGGTGACCGGTGTCCTTGAACATTCGGTCCAGCGCCTGCTGCATCTGCTCCCAGATGGCGTAGCCGTTGGGCCGAATGACCATGCATCCGCGCACCGGACTGTAGTCCGCCAGCTGCGCCCGCGCGATGACCTCGTTGTACCAGGCGGAGAAGTCCGCGGCTCGTGTCGTAAGCGCCTTGTCGTCTGCCATGCTGCCTCGCTGGGTGGGACCGCGTCGCGGTCCCGGGGTCAGGAGCGTGCCGCCAGGAGCGCGGCGACCGCTTCGGTTCGGGAGACCGACCGCTGCTCCTTCGCGATCAGATCCTTCAGTTGCACTTCATTGCGCGCCCGGTCATCGGGCCCGATCAGGACCGCGGTCCGTGCCCGCCGCGCGTCTGCAAGTTTGAGCTGTTTTCCCACTGCCTGGGCCGCGAGTGCGTACTCGGTCCGCAGGCCGGCGTCGCGACACTCGTGCGCCAGGGCGAGCACGTGGGGCAGGTCATCCTCCGTCACACCCGCAATGAAGACATCGACCACGGGCGCCGCCGCCGGCACGAGCCCCCGCTCTTTGAGCAGTTCCCCGATGACGACGTCCCCCATCGCAAACCCGACGGCCGGCAGGTCGACGCCACCGAGCCGCCCCAGCAAATCATCGTACCGGCCGCCGCCGGCGATCGCCCGGAGGGAGCGACCGGCGTCGAAGAGTTCGAAGACGGTGCCGGTGTAGTACGCCAGGCCGCGGACAATGGTGAGGTCAACATCCACAAATTCGGAGAGCCCCATGTCCTCGAGTGCGCCCAGTGTACGCCGGAGTGGCTCGAGCGCGGCGCTCCCGCCGGACACCTTGTCGAGGACTGCCGCCACGTCGTCCAAGCGATTCAGGACGGCCAGATCCAACGCCCGCTCCGCCACGTCCGTCGACATCCCGCCGGCATCCGTCCCCTGCAGCATCGCCATCAGCGCGGCCCGGTCCATCCGCTCTCGCTTGTCGATGGCGGCGTAGGCCAACGGGAGTTGAGCCTCCGTCACTCCGGCGCTGAGGAGGAGCGCCGAGAGCACTCGCCGGTCGGAAACGCGTACCCGGACATCGGCCGCCCCGAGGCCGAGTTCTCGCGCGACATCGATGAGCAGGGCGATGACCTCGGCGTCGCCGAGGGGGCCGGCTTCGCCGATCAAGTCACAGTTGAGCTGGTAGTGCTCCCGCAGACGTCCCCGCTGCTGCCGCTCGTATCGGAACATCTGGGCGATGGAGAACCAGCGGATCGGCTTGCGGAGTCCATTGGCGCGGGAGGCGACCATGCGGGCCAGGGTCGGCGTCATCTCGGGGCGGAGCGCCACCTGTCGATCGCCCTTGTCCACGAAATTGTAGAGCTGGCCGACAATCTCCGGTCCGCTCTTTTCCGTGTACAGTTCCTGCGGCTCCAGCGGAGGCCCGTCGTACTCCTCGAATCCGTACTTCCCAGCGACACGGCGCCAGGCCTCGAAGAGGTGCGTGCGCGCGGTGAAATCGTCTGGAAAGAACTCGCGGAAGCCGGGGAGGGACTGGTGCGACATGGAGGGCAAAATACTTGAAAACAAAGGATTTGGCTATGCCGGCGGAGAGCTCATTCCCCGAGGCCCATCGCCTCCATGACATCGCCAACGGTGTGAAATGAGCCGGTCACGAGCACCGTCCCCGCGCCCTCCTGGACCTCCCTCAGCGCAGCGGCGAAATCAGGGACCAGCGTCCAGTGCGCGTGGGCGGGCGGACGATCAGGCCGCGCCAGCCATTCCTGCAGCCACCCCAGGTCCCACCCCCTCTCGGCGGCGGAGGAGGCCACCGTGAGGACACCCCGATCGACCACGGAGTCGAGCCAGACCAGCATCGTGGGCCACTCCTTGTCGCCCAGAATGCTGACCAGCGCGTGCACCGGGCCCAGTGGGGGGTCCGCCTGCAGGGACGCCACGAGGGACTCCATCCCGTCCGGATTGTGGGCGACGTCGAAGAGCCACTTCCCGCGGCGGTCGAGCCGGCCCGGCGCGCGCGCGTCCGCGAACCCCTTCGTGATCGCCTCTTGGCTTGGCCGCCACCGCTCCGGAAGGGCCATGAGGATGCCGTGCGCCACGCCGGCGTTCCGTCGCTGGTGAAGGCCGCGAAGTCCGAGGGGGCCTGCCCACTCGTAGTCCGGCGGCAGGACGCGAACATCCGAACGCGCGCCCGCCTCCTGCGCGATGCGCCGTGCCTCGCACCGCAACACTTCAACGAGCGCTGGGTTCCGCTCCCCGATGACGAACGGCACACCGGGCTTGGCGATCCCGGCTTTCTCGCGGGCGATTTCTGTCAGGTTCCCGCCCAGGTACTTCATGTGGTCCATTGCGATCTTCGTGACGGCGCTGACCAGCGGGGTGACGATGTTGGTGCTGTCGAGCCGCCCACCGAGCCCCACCTCCACGACGGCAATCTCCGCTCCCCGCGCGGCGAAGTCCGCGAAGGCCATCGCCGTCGAGGCCTCGAAGAAGGTCGCTCCGAGCTCCTGGATGCGCGGCGCCATGCGGGCCGTCCACATCGCCACCGCCGCCTCGGAGATCGGCACGCCGTCGACGCGAATCCGTTCCCGGAACGAGACGAGGTGCGGAGACGTATAGAGGCCGACACGCCAGCCGGCGCAGCCGAGCGCCTCGGCGACGAGCGCCGCGACGCTTCCCTTGCCGTTGGTGCCGCCGATGTGGATCGAAGGGATGACGCGTGTGCGGATCGCCGAGATCCTGAAGGAGCGCGGCGGTGGTCTCAAGACCGAACTTGATGGTGGTGGTGCGGGGGAAGAGAAAGGCCAGGGCCTCGTGCGTAGTTCACAGCGGACGAGTCACGAAAGCACGAAGTGACGAAAGCACGAAAGAACTCCCCTTGATTTCACCCGATCGCTGCGCTCTAGCAGCGCACATCGTGTTTTCGTGTTTTCGTGTTTTCGTGTTTTCGTGGTATGCGTGGACGCCGTGCATTGGGGATCGCTCAGACGGCGTCGGCGGCCTCGTACCGCGCCCGCGCGCCCTGCATGTGCCGGAGCAGCCGGGCCGTCGTATCTCGCAGGGAACCGCGGGGCACCACGTCATCCACCTGGCCGTGATCCAGCAGGAACTCCGCCGTCTGGAACCCCTCCGGCAGGTCCTGACCGATCGTCTGCTTGATGACCCGTTGGCCGGCAAACCCGATCAACGCCCCCGGCTCGGCGAGGATCACATCTCCCTGCATGGCGTAGGAGGCAGAGACGCCGCCCGTCGTCGGGTCGGTCAGGATCGTGATGAAGGGAATGCCGTGGAGGCCGAGCTGCGCCAGCGCCGCGCTGGTCTTGGCCATCTGCATCAGGGAGTACACCCCTTCCTGCATCCGGGCCCCGCCCGAGGCGCAGACCAGCACCAGCGGCCGCTTCTTCCGCAGGGCACGGCGCGCCAGTCGGGCGATCTTCTCCCCGACCACCGACCCCATCGAGCCGCCCATGAACGCGAAGTTCATGACCCCCAGGTAGTAGGCGAGTCCGTCCAGCTGCCCGATGCCGGTGTAGATGGCGTCCGACGGCCCGGCCTTTTCGATGGCCTTCGTGAGCCGCTCGGGATACGACTCGAACAGGAGCGGATCCTCCGAGCGGAGGTTGCCCCACAGCTCGCGCCACGACCCCTCATCGGTCAGCAGCTCGATGTACTCCTCGGCGCTGACCCGACGGTGCTTGCCGCACTCGGGGCAGACGTTCAGGGCACGCTCGAACTTGTCCCGGATGTCCATGTGACCGCATTCGTCACACTTCTCCCAGGCATCGGCGGGCACTTCGCGACGCTCGCGGACCGGGGTCCGGGGCTTTCGCTCTTTCTTGAACCAGGCCATTACACCCCTAGTGGGGTTGAGGAGGCTCCGGGGGGGGAGAAGGGGTTGGGCATTGAAGCTATGAATCTGTGTGATTGGGGCGTTCAGCGCCAGACCACAAGACCTAAACCGTTGCTACGTATCAGCATAGCCCGAGAGCCGGGCGTCCCAGGCGGCCCGCAGGGCCAGTCCGATCGACACACTGCAGATCACGAAGAACGACCCTCCGTAGGAGAAGAACGGCAACGGGATGCCCGTGATCGGCATGAGGTTGACGGTCATCCCGACATTCTCGAAGACGTGGGTCAGGAACAGGGCCAGGACGCCGAACACCACCAGGCTCGCGAAGGGCTCCGTGGCCCGCCTGGCGATCCTCAGGATGATCAGGAAGAGCACCAGGAAGAGCACCAGGGCGGCGACCACGCCGAGGAAGCCCAGTTCCTCCCCGACGACCGAAAAGATGAAATCGGTGTGCTGCGCCGGGAGGAAGGCCAGCCGCTTTTGGGGCCCGAGGGTGAATCCGTTGCCGAACCATCCACCGGATCCGATGGCCACCCGCGACTGGATGGCGTGGTAGCCGGCGGCCCTGGGGTCAATCTCCGGATTGAGGAAGGTGAGGAGCCGATTCTGCTGGTACGGCGCCAGCCGCTGCCAGAGGGGAATTGCCACCGCACCCATGATCGAGTTGACGACGTAGAGGAAGACCGCCTCTGCCGCGTAGGGCCGCCAGGCGAAGAGCAACAGCGCCAGCACGATCATCCAGACGCCCCACGTCCACGTATTGAACGCGAGCAGCAGGCTCAGCCCCGGGCTGGCGAGCATGAAGAGGAGCGACGGTTTCACCCCCGACCAGAAGAGCATCAGGAAGAGGATGCCGACAAAGACAATGGCGCTGCCGAGGTCGGGTTGCTTCAGCACCAGCAGGAAGGGGACCCCGGCGATCAGGCAGGGGGCGACCAGCTCGCGCAGGTTCCGCGGAGCATCTCGAAGGCCCGAGAGATAGCGGGCGAGCATCAGGATGACCGCCAGCTTGGCGAGTTCCGCCGGCTGGCCGACCTGGTGCCCGCCGATGGACAGCCAGCTCTTGGTTCCGGCGGCGGTGCCCTGCCCCGTCCCGACCACGAGCGTCACGAGGAGGAGCACGATGGCCAGACCGTAGGCTGCCGGTGCCAGCCACTCCAACAGCCGGAACGAGAATCGAAAGGTGATGGCCGCCGCCACGATGCCGATCCCCAGCCAGACGAACTGCCGGATCCACACCCCCTGCGCCTGCGTCACGACATCCGTCTGTCCGGCGGAGTACAGGATGAGCAGACCATAGGCGGCGAGGAGAAACGCCACCCCGATGAGGGGTCGGTCGGGACCGAGTGATCTCATGGCTCGCTGGGGCGTGGCGGCGGAGGAATCACGGTATCGTCGGCCACCGGATCGACCAGGCGGACCGAATCGGGGACGATCTGCACTGCCCGCGGCGCGGAATCGGCGGGAAGCGCAACCGTCAGCGGCGCATCGGTGATCCCCTTGCCCAGCACGTACCGGGCAAGAACCTTGTTCACGTACGGCGCCACGTTGGAGCCGTGCTCGGCAAATTCCATGATGCTGCCGACGATGATCTGCGGCTTGTCGGCCGGAGCGAACCCGACATACCAGCCGTGATCTTCGCCGTGGGAGTTCTGCGCGGTCCCCGTCTTTCCTGCCAGCTGCAGGTCGACACTGCGGCTCGCGGCCGCCGTCCCCCGCTCCACGACCGCGATCAGCGCCATCCGCAGCCCTTCCAGCTGTTCGGGGGAAAGCCCGAGCTTCCGCACATCGTCGGCCCGCGGCCGCACGATATAGGGCGTCGGCGCATCCCCTCCGCTCGCCAGCGCCGCGTAGAACCGGGTCATGTTGATAACGCTCTGGGTGTTTTCCCCCTGCCCGATCGAGAAGTTGAGCGTCGCGCCCCACTTGCTCCAGCCACGCGGCCCGTACTTCCGGTCAAAGTAGGCGGCGTTCGAGGGATAGATCGGGGCAATTTCGTTTTCCAGGTCGATGCCGCTCTTGTCGCGGAACCCCATCAGGACGCCGTCACTCAGGATCGCGTCGAGCCCGATCCGGAGACCGAGCTGATAGAAGTACACGTCACAGCTCTTGGCGATGGCCCCTTCAAGATCCAGGCTCCCATGCCCTTCGGGTTTCCAGCAGCGGAAGTAGCGGTTGCCCACCTGGAGGCCGCCACGGCAGGGCTCCGGCATGTGCGTGGTGAAGGTCGCGACGCCGCGCTTGAGCGCCATCGCCGCGGTCGCCAGCTTGAACGGCGACGCCGGGGGGTAGCGGGTCTGGATGGCGCGGTCCAGCAGCGGGATGGCGGGATCGTCGTTCAAGCGCCGCCATTCGGTAGTGGAAATGCCGCCGACGAATTCGTTGGGGTCATACCCCGGGGCGCTGTAGAGCGCGAGCACTTCGCCTGTCGGCGTGAGCGCGACCATGGCGCCACGCACCCCGGACGCGTCCGCCTGCCAGAGGCTGTCGATGTATCGCTGCAACTCGAGGTCGATCGTCGTCTGGAGTGCCTGGCCGGGAATCGCGGGCAGGGTTGGAGCGACATCCTCTTCGCGTACCAGCCGGCCCCGCGCATTCACCTCGACGTAATGGACTCCGGGCCGGCCACGCAATTCCGCGTCATATTCCTGCTCCAGTCCTGACCGTCCCACCACCGTGCCCAGTTGCGCCCCCGGGAACCGATCGGTGTCCAGGTCGCGCTGGCTGACCTCACCGACATAGCCGACCAGATGCGCGACGGCCTGTCCGTCCGGGTAGAATCGACGCGGTTCCGACTGGATCACCAGCCCGGGCAGGATCGCCCGTCGTTCCTCGAGCCGCGACACCGTTTCGAAGCTGCCGGTCCCGAGGACCACGACCGGCTGATAGGGCGCCTGACGATAGCGCGAGAGCACGCCGCTGATCTGGAAACTGTCGAGGGGAACGACGGCGGTGAACCGGGCGAGCACGGCCCGAAGCGAGTCGATGGAGGGCGCGAGAAGCTTGATCGCGTACCCGGGCACGTTGTCCGCAATGACCAGCCCATTGCGATCATAGATGACGCCGCGCGGCGCCATCAACGGGACGATGCGCAGCCTGTTCTTTTCGGCGCGCAGCCGAAACCGTTCATGCTGGACGACCTGGGTGCGGAAGAAGGCAACCGTGAGGACGAGAAAGGCCGCGAAGAACCCCCAGCGCGCGATCGCCGCCCGCTCGGCGCGACGGAACGAGTGAAACTCGTTCATTCCTCGAGCCGGATATCAAGCCAGTCGCGGAACACGGTCAGCACGACGATCCCGGTCACCGCGGTGCTGAGCGCCATGAGCGGGCTCCACACCCCGAGCTGGACCGCCAGTTCCCGGCCGCCCGTGCCGCTGGCCATCAGGACCAGCAGGTCGCGCAGCCAGACGCCGGCGGCGATGAACCCGGCGTTGACCAGCAGGTTGTCGGCGAAGAACACGGCACGCCCCCACGCCGCCGCGTAGCCGACGAGGGTGTTGGCCAGCATCGCGGCGCCGAAGCGCGCGGGAGTCAGCGCATCGCTGGCGAAGCCGATCAGGAACCCGGCGAAGGCCGCGGCGCCGGGCCGGCTCCGGATGGCGAAGATCATCAGCCCGAGCATCAGGAAGTCCGGGGCGATGTGCGGATTCCCGATTCGGGGGCGCACATAGAACTGGAGCCCCACGAGCAGGAGCATCACCAGGCTGAAGCGGAAGCGGCTGGCGCGGCCGGCGCTCATGGTATCGAGTCCTCCACCGGCGTCGGCGAGACCCACGGGGTCGTCACAGGGAGGACCAGCGCGTGACTCACACGCGCCGGCGCCGCTGCCGGACGGACGAGGTAGATCCGCTCCCACCCTTCCGACTGCCGAGCCACCCCCACGACCGTTCCGATCGGCAGCCCGCGAGGATAGACCCCGCCGAGCCCGGAGGTGATGACCTCCGTGCCCACCGCGACCGAGTCCCGATAGGGAACACCACGCAATTCAAGCATCGGCTCCCGCACGGAGGCGTCCGCCGTGACCCCGATGATCCCCGTCACCGAACCGTCGAGCGTCACGGCACTGGCGCGAAAGTCGGGGTGCGCCCAGG
Organism: uncultured Gemmatimonadales bacterium; assembly: GCA_963699825.1. Taxonomy (GTDB): domain Bacteria; phylum Gemmatimonadota; class Gemmatimonadetes; order Gemmatimonadales; family GWC2-71-9; genus SPDF01. The sequence continues at coordinate 233,948 of CAVOVI010000010.1, read as the reverse complement.
TCATCACGATGGATGTCGTGGCTCCCGCCGTCAGCACAACGCCGAGGAGGCCCTCCGGGGCGACCACCGCCTGGAACGGCGCGATGCCCGACTGCTGCCCGGCCCCCAGCAGGAGGGTCCGTCCGTCGGTCGGCAGCGCCTGGTGCAGGACTTCCGCGGGGATCACCGTGCGCGGAAGGCGCCGTGTCAGCCCGAGCAGCGCGCGCAGCTGGTTGTTCTCGTCGAGGAGAACGGGGAGGGACTGGGCGGCCACGGTGGCCGAGTCGCGCTGCGCGGTGAGGAGTTCGAATCGCGCCAGGCTGGTGCGGGACGCCTCGGCACGGCGCTGCAGGGCGATCAGGGGCGCGAGGGCGGTGCTCCGCGCGCTGGAGGCGATGGCGTACTGCCAGCTCTCCGGCGCGAACAGGGCGCCCACCGACAGGATGAGGCAGAGAATGAAGAGGGCGGTGTCGCGACGGGCGAACGTGCGATCCGGCGCGAGCATGCTACTTGGAAAGAACGCTTTGGTACTTCAGCATGTCGTCGAGGATGCGGCCAGTGCCGCGGACGACGCAGGTGAGCGGATCTTCGTCCACGTGAATCGGGAGCCCCGTCTCCTGCGCGAGCAGGACGTCGAGCCCCCGGATGAGTGCGCCACCACCGGTCATGATGATGCCGCGGTCCACGATGTCGCTGGCGAGCTCCGGGGGCGTGATCTCCAGCGCGCGGCGCACCGCGTCCACGATCTGCTGGATGGGCTCCTGGATCGCCTCACGGATTTCGGACGAGTGCACGCGCACCGTCTTCGGGATGCCGGACACCAGGTCCCGCCCCTTGACCTCCATCTCGCGCTCTTCGCCAACGGGGGCCGCCGACCCGATCTTGATCTTGATCGCTTCCGCCGTCGGTTCGCCGACGAGCAGGTTGTAGTTCTTGCGCATGAACTGCACGATGGCCATGTCCAGCTCATCGCCGCCGGTCCGGATCGACGTGTCGGACACGATGCCGGACAACGCGATGACCGCGATTTCCGTCGTCCCGCCGCCAATGTCGATCACCATGTTGCCGGTGGGCGTTTCCACCGGAAGCCCCACGCCGATCGCGGCCGCCATCGGTTCGGCGACCATCCACACTTCCTTGGCGCCCGCGGTCTCCGCGGAGTCGCGCACCGCGCGCCGCTCCACCTCGGTGATGCCGCTCGGCACGCAGACGATGACCTTCGGCTTCACGCGGAAGACGTGCTTGTCGATGATGGTCTTGAGGAAATACCGAAGCATCTTTTCGGTGACGTCGAAGTCGGCGATGACGCCGTCCTTCAGCGGTCGCACCGCGAGAATGCCGTCAGGCGTGCGCCCGAGCATCCGCTTCGCCTCGAGCCCGATGCCCTTGATCTTGCCCGTGGCCTTTTCGAGCGCGACGACGGAAGGCTCGTTGAGCACGATGCCTTCGCCCTTCACGTAGATCAGCGTATTCGCCGTGCCCAGATCCACCGCGATTTCGTTGGCGGGGATAAGCGAACTCAAGCGAAAGGAGGGCAGCTTCATCCTGTGGGCAATCTCTCGGATTCAGTTGGGGGGGGCGTCGGAACCAAAGCTAACGAATGCCGTAAATCCGGACAAGACCGAGAGTTAGACGCTAGTGCCCGGTGCTCCCGAATCCTCCATCCCCCCGCTCCGTGGGGGGGAGGGAATCGACCTCCTGGAAGGTCGCGGGCTCCACCCGGGACACCAGCATTTGAGCAATCCGCATGCCCCGGGTCACCCGTACCGGCGCGGCGCCCAGGTTGACCAGTGCCACCTTGAGCTCGCCCCGGTAGTCGCTGTCGATGGTGGCGGGGGTATTGGGGAGCGTCAGCCCATCGCGGAGCGCCAGCCCCGAGCGGGGGCGGAGCTGGACCTCAAACCCCTCGGGGATGGCAATCGCAAAACCAGTCGCAAAAAGCCGCCGCTCCATGGGCGCGAGCTCACCCTCCTCGGCGCTGGCCAGGTCGAACCCGGCGGCACCCGGGGTGGCCCGCGTGGGGAGGGGCAATCCCTCCCCGTGCGGGAGACGAACGATACGGATGTTCGTCATCGAATCATGTGATACGGGTCACCGGGCGGGAGCCGGTGCTCACTTCAGGACCGTCTCGACATCCACCAGCGGCAGGCCGAACGCCTCGGCGACGCCCGGATAGACCACCTTCCCCTCCACCACGTTCAGGCCGAGCATCAGCGAGCGGTCGGCCTTGCAGGCCGCCTTCCAGCCGTGCTTGGCCAGCTTGAGGCCGTAGGGGAGGGTGGCGTTGGTCAGCGCCAGCGTGGAGGTGCGCGGCACGCCCGCCCGGCATGTTGGCCACCGCGTAGTGCAGGATGCCATCCACGAAGTAGGTCGGGTTCTCGTGGGTGGTCGGCTTGATCGTCTCGACGCAGCCGCCCTGGTCCACCGCCACGTCGACGATGACGGAGCCCGGCTTCATGAGCGCCAGGTCCGCCCGCTTGACCAGGTGCGGCGCCTTGGCCCCGGTCAGGAGGACCGCCCCGACCACGAGGTCCGCCTTGCGGATGGCGTCGAGGATGTTGTGCCGGTTGGAGTAGCAGGTGTCGACGTTGGCCGGCAGGACGTCGTCGAGGTACCGGAGCCGGTCGAGCGACACGTCGAGAATCGTGACGTGGGCGCCGAGGCCGGCCGCCATCTTGGCGGCGTCGATGCCGACGACCCCACCGCCGATGATCACCACCTCGCCCGGCGCCACGCCCGGCACGCCGCCGAGCAGGATCCCGCGGCCGCCGAACACCTTCTCGAGGTACTTGGCGCCCTCCTGCACCGCCATCCGGCCCGCGACCTCGGACATCGGCGTCAGCAGGGGCAGCTCGCCGTTGGGGAGCTGCACCGTCTCGTACGCCACCGCCACCGCGCCCGACTTGATGACCGCCTTGGTCAGCTCCTCGGCCGCGGCGAAGTGGAAGTAGGTGTAGATCACCTGGCCCTTCCGCATCCGGGGCCACTCGACGGCGATCGGCTCCTTGACCTTCATGATCATGTCGGCCTTGGCCCAGACGTCGTCCGCGGTGGGCAGCATCTTGGCACCGACGGCGGTATACGCCTCATCAGGGAAACCGCTTCCCAGGCCGGCCCCCGCCTCGACGTAGACGGTGTGCCCTGCCCCGACCAGCGCCTCGGCGCCGGCGGGAACGAGCGCGATACGGTTCTCGTTGGTCTTGATTTCCTTCGGTACGCCGATGATCATGGCCAGACCCTTTTGGTAAGTCGGTGGTTGCTGATCAAGGCGCGTCCGCGGCGCGCCTGTACATTCAGCCTTCGGCCCCAACCTGCACGATCGTCTGCCGCTCCGGCGCGAAGTATTCCGCCGCCACCGCGGCCAGTGTCTCCGTCGATGACCGCGTCGATCTCCTCGAGCACCTCGTCCAGCGGGCGGTACGGCTCCCCCTGCAGGGTGAGGCTCGCAAGCCGGTTCATCCGGCTCTGCGGGCTCTCGAGTCCCAGCATGACCTGACCCTTCAGCTGGCGCCGCGCGTCCTCGATTTCGTTCGCCGAGAGCCCCTCGGACGCCATCAGCCGGTATTCACCGAGAATCGCCTCGATGGCCTGATCGGCGGTCTCCGGCTTGGTCCCGATGTACACGCCTGACTGCCCGGCCGACCGGTAGAACTGGTGGTACGCGTAGATCGCGTACGCCAGTCCGAGCTCCTCCCGGATCCGCTGGAAGAGACGGCTCGACATCCCGCCGCCAAAGGCGTTGATCAGCATCCCCATGGCGTACCGGCGGCTGTCGGCGTACGGGAACGTATCGGTGCCGAAGACGATATGCGCCTGCGTGGTGTCCCGGGCTTCGGTCCGGACCGCTCCCCGCGCCGGCTGACCCGGGGCCGCGGGCGGGAGCGGCGCCTCGAGCTCCGGCCCGTCGAACCACCCCTCCCCCGCCAGCGCCTCCAGCAACTGCTCGTGGTTCACGTTCCCGGCCGCCGCGATGACGCAGTTGCCGCGGAAGTATCCGTTCCGGTGCGAGGCCTGGAGATCGTCGGCAGAGAGCGCCCCGACCGTCTCGGCGCTGCCCAGAATGGAGTAGCCGTAGGGGTGCTCGGGCCAGAGGGTCTCGGAGTGCAGCTCGAACACGAGATCGTCGGGGGTGTCCTCGACGCCGTTGATCTCCTCGAGGACCACGTTGCGCTCCAGCACCAGGTCCTGCTCGCGGAGCAGCGGGCGGCGAACGAGGTCGGTCAGGACGTCGGCGGCCAGGGGGAGGTCGGTGTCGAGCACATGCGCCTGGTAGCTGGTGTGGTCGCGGCTGGTGTAGGCGTCGAGGCTGCCGCCCCGCACCTCGAGCTCCAGGGCGATCTGCCGCGCGGTGCGGCGCTCGGTTCCCTTGAACACCATGTGCTCGAGCAGGTGGGAGACGCCCATCTTCGGCCGGGGCTCGTGGGCGCTCGCGGAGCGGACCCAGATCCCCAATGCGGCCGAGCGCACCCCCGGCAGCGTCTCCGTGAGGAGCACGCAGCCGTTGGGTGCGCTCGTCTGGAACAGCCCGTCGTCGAGACGGACAGTCGTCACTGCCGCTACTCCTTCGGCAGGAGCGCCTTCCGGGACAGCCTCATCCGGCCGCGCTCGTCGACCTCGAGGAGCTTGACCTTGACGATGTCGCCCTTCTTGACGACGTCCTCGGTCTTCTCGGTGCGGGCGTGCTGGAGCTCGGTGATGTGCAGCAGCCCCTCGACGCCGGGAAGGATCTCGACGAAGGCGCCGAACGCCGTGGTGCTCTTGACGGGGCCCTCGTAGATCTTGCCGACCTCGGGCTCGGTGCAGATGGCCGTGACCATCTCGCGCGCCTTCTCGCCCGCCTCACCGCCGACGGCGGCGATGGTGACGAGGCCGGAGTCCTCGACGTTGATCTTGGCGCCGGTCGCGTCCTGGATGCCGCGGATGGTCTTGCCCTTGGGACCGATGATGTCGCCGATCTTGTCGGGCTTGATCTGCATCGTGATGATCCGCGGCGCCCACGGCGACATGTCCGGCCGGTGGGTGTCGAGGGCCTTGGCCATCTCGCCGAGGATGTGCAGGCGGCCGGCGCGTGGCCTTGTCGAGCGCCTCTTCCATGATCTTCAGGTCGAGACCCTGGATCTTGATGTCCATCTGGATCGAGGTGATGCCCTCGGTCGTGCCGGCCACCTTGAAGTCCATGTCGCCGAGATGATCCTCGGAGCCGAGGATGTCGGTCAGGATGGCGACCTTCTTCCCTTCCTTGATCAGCCCCATCGCCACGCCGGCGCAGGCGGCCTTCATCGGCACGCCGGCGTCCATCAGCGCCAGCGAGCCGCCGCACACCGAGGCCATCGACGACGAGCCGTTCGACTCGAGGACCTCCGAGACGATGCGGATCGTGTACGGGAACGTCCTCGTAGGCCGGGCAGCAGCGGCTGCAGCGCCCGCTCGGCGAGGGTGCCGTGGCCGATTTCGCGGCGGCTGGTGCCGCGGATCATCTTCACCTCGCCGGTGCAGTACGGCGGGAAGTTGTAGTGCAGCATGAACGACTTGGTCGTCTCGCGCGGCACGTCGATGTTGTCGATCCGCTGCTCGTCGTCGGCGGTGCCGAGCGTCACGGCCACCAGCGCCTGCGTCTGCGCCGCGGGTGAAGAGCGCCGAGCCGTGGGCCCGGGGCAGCAGGCCGGTCTCGATGGTGATCGGCCGGACGGTGTCCGGGTCGCGCCCGTCGACCCGCTCGCCCTTGTCGAGCACCTGGGCCCGCATGACGCGGTATTCGACTTCCTCGATCTCGTTGCCGATGGTCCGGCCGGCGTCGGGGAACTCGGCCGCCAGCTGTCTCGATCGCGGCCGACTTGACCTTGGCGACGCCCTCGGCGCGCCCGGCCTTGTCCTTCGCGTTGATGGCCTTGGCCATCGGCTTCTCGAGCAGCTCCGCCACCCGCTTGGTCAGCGCCGCGTCCGCGCTCGGCCTTGGTCCACTCCATCTTCGGCTTGCGCGGCCTTGGCGATGATCTTCTTCGCGTGGCCGACCAGCTCCTTGATCCCCTTCTGCCCGATCTTCAGGGCGCTCGAGGACGTCCTTCTCGGAGATCTCGTGCGCGCCACCCTCGACCATCACGATCGAGTCGGCCGAGCCGGTGATGAAGAGGTCGAGCGCCGAGAACTCGAGCTGCTGGAAGGTCGGGTTGAGGATCCAGTTGCCCTCGACCTGGCCGACCCGGACCGCGGCGATCGGGCCGTTCCACGGAATCGGCGAGATGCTCAGCGCCGTCGAGGCCGCCAGCACGCCGAGCACGTCGGCGTCGTTCTCCTGGTCGGCCGAGATGACCGTGACGAACACCTGGATCTCGTTCTTGAACCCCTCGGGGAAGAGCGGCCGGATCGACCGGTCGATGCCGCGGCGCGGCAAGGATTTCCTTGTCCGACGGACGGCCTTCGCGCTTGAGGAACCCGCCCGGGATCTTGCCGGCGGCGTAGGTCTTCTCGCGATACTCGACCGTCAGGGGGAAGAACGGGAGGGTGGAGACGTTCTTGGAGACGGTCACCGCCGCCAGAACCATGGTGTCGCCGAAGCGAACGAGACACGAGCCGGCGGCCTGCTTCGCCATCTTACCGGTCTCGATCGTGAGGGTCCGGCCGGCGAATTCGGTTTCGATCCGATGCACAGTCACAACCTTTTCTTTTCTCAGAGCACGCAATGCAAAGAGGGCGTCCCGTCGTGCTCGGTCGGGACGCCCTCGCCCACGGGCTTCAGTTAGTGGCGGAGACCGAGTTGCTCGAGGAGCGCTCGGTATGTCGGCAGATCGTTGCGCTTCAGGTACGTGAGCAGGCGGCGCCGTGTGCCGACCATCTTCAGGAGCCCTCGACGACCGTGATGGTCCTTCGAATGGGTCCGGAAGTGTTCGGTGAGCGAGTTGATCCGCTCGGTGAGCATGGCCACCTGCAGGGGGGCGGACCCGGTGTCCGTCTCGTGGAGGCGATGCTTTTCGGTCACGGCCTGCTTGTCGAAGCTCATTCTGTCGATTTCCGTTGGGTGCCCGCTCGGGCAACGTCATGTCGGTTCACATTCACGATTCTTTCAAGCACAGAAAAATAACCCGCTAGTTGTGGCGTGACAAGGGGTTGGGGCACTTTGGCGCTTCGGCTTCCCAACTCCCCACCACCCAGCTCCGAAGCTGTAACCAATTGTCATTCATACTGTTACACAATATACCAAGCCACCCACTTCTGTCATTGCGAGGAGGCCCCCTGGGGCCGACAAGCAATCTGCTGCCTGAATTCCCCTGTCGAGATTGCTTCGGCCACTCTGTGGCCTCGCAATGACAGAACCGGGCCGGCGTTAGCCCCAATTCTGGAAGATTCGGCTCAAGTCGTTCCAGAACGCGAAGAGCATCAGCGCCATCACCAGCGTCAGCCCGACCACCGTCAGCCGCTCCCGCAGCTTGAGCGACAGGGGGCGCCGCAGGATCCCCTCGGCCAGCAGGAACAGGAACTGACCGCCGTCCAGGATCGGGATCGGCAGCAGGTTCAGCACGGCCAGATTGATGGAGATGATGCCGAGGAACCCGAAGAACACCCCGAGGCCCGCCTCGGCGGATGCCGCCGCCATCTGGCCGATCGCGATCGGGCCGCCGATGTTCCGGCCGGAGACACGCCCCGTCAGCATGCCGCGCACCGACCGCACGACCGTCGTCGAGGCGTTGAGCGTGGCGTCGAACCCCTCCCGCAGCGACTCCATCAGGGTCAGCGGTTCGTAGACCACCTGCCCCAGGCTCCCCACGCCGATGACCCCGACGGTGCGTTCGGACCCGTCGGCGGTGGTGACGATGTTCGCGCCCTGGCACAACTCTCAGCGTCAACTGTTCCGAACCCCGCTCCACCTCGACCGCGACCGTGTCACCTGCGCGCGCTTCGATGAGCGCCGTGAGGTCCCACCACTGCGGCACGGGAATGCCGTCGATGGTCAGGATCAGATCGCCGGGCTTGAACCCCGCGCGACCTGCCGGCGAGCCGGGGGTCACCGTGGAGATCGCCGGCGGCCGCCAGGACGACAGCGACTGCGCGGCAATGGCCCGCTCTTCGATCGCATCCGAGTGCACCACGAGGAGAATGTCCGGCTTCCCGGCCACGGTAATGGTGATCGTATCGGCGGACTCGTTCAAGATTCCGCTGAACACATCGCCCCAGACGTTCACCGCGACGCCGTTGACGGCGAGGATGGTGTCACCCGGCGCCAGTTGCGTGAGCGGCGCCAGTGCGGGCACGAATCCCGTCGTGTCCACCTTTCCGACCCGTGTTTCCGGATCGAAGGCCCGGCCGTTCTTCATCGCCAGCCCGCTGAAGACCACCCAGGCGAAGAGGGCGTTCATGGTCACGCCGGCGAGGATGATGATCATCCGCTTCCAGACCGGCTTCGCCTCGAAGTACATCTCGGGCGGCACGATCACGTCCGGCGTTCCACCCTCCAGCGCGCTGCTGGTGGCCTCCTCCTCGGCGGTGGCCATCTTCACGTAGCCGCCCAGCGGCAACCAGCAGATGGCGTACTCGGTTTCCCGCCACGTGAACGAGAGTCCGGGGATCGGCTTGCCGATGCCCAGCGCGAACCGGTGCACCCATACTCCCGCCCACTTGGCGGCGAGGAAGTGCCCCGCTTCGTGGACGAAGACCAGGATGCCGAGGACGACCAGCAGGGACAGGGTAGTCTGAAGCGCGATCACGTCATCTCCTCAAGAGCTCGGGCACGGGCCCATCGATCAGCGTCACGCACCGCCTCCAGCGAGGTCGCCGGCTGGACGGTGTGGGCATCGAGGGCCGCCCGGATAGTGTCTGAAATCCGGCCGAACGGGATGCGTCGCTCGAGGAACGCGGCGACGGCCACTTCATTCGCGGCGTTGAACACCGCTGGCGCCGTCCCACCGGCCCGGCCCGCGTCGACGCCCGGCGTCGAAGGTGCGAAAGACGTCGCGGCGCACCGGCTCGAAGGTCAGGGCCCCTGCCGACACCGGGTCGAACCTCGGCACCCCGCTGTCCGGCAACCGCGCCGGATGCGTCAGGGCGTACAGGATCGGCAGTTCCATCGTCGGAAACCCGAGTTGGGCCAGCACGCTGCCGTCGGCAAACTCCACGAAGGCATGCACGATGCTCTGGGGATGCACGACGACCTCGATCCGGTCGTACGGCAGGCCGTAGAGAAAGTGCGCCTCGATCACCTCGAGCGCCTTGTTGGCAAGCGTCGCGCTGTCCACCGTGATCTTGTTTCCCATCGTCCAGGTCGGGTGGCGGAGCGCCTCTTCCACTGTCGCCGCCCGCACCCGCTCCGCGGTCCACTCGCGAAAGGGGCCACCGGAGGCCGTCAGGATCAGGCGCTCGAGCGCACTCCCTTGCCCGGTCAGACATTGCAGCACGGCACTGTGCTCGCTGTCCACCGGAATCAGCTCCCCGCCACCGATGCGCGCGGCTTCGAGCACCAGTTCCCCTGCCATGACCAGCGATTCCTTGTTGGCCAGGGCAACACGCTTGCCGGCGCGGAGGGCCGCCAGGGTCGCATCGAGGCCGGCCGCGCCCACGACTGCATTCACGACAATCTCGACATCCGGATGCGTCGCCGCCTCGAGCAGCACTTCGGCGCCCGACGTATCGACGAGCCCCACAAACTCGGGAGTCCATTCGAGCCGCTGAGAGTCGAGCAGGGAAGCATTTCGACCGGCGGTGAGCGCAACGACACGGAAGTGCTCCCGCTGTCGGGCAAGAACGGCCAGCGTGCTCCGGCCGATGGAGCCGGTCGAGCCCAGCACCGCCACCCCACGCATCAGATGACGCCGAGCAGGCGGAAGAGGAACGCCGCGACAGGGAGCACGAAGATCAGCGAGTCGAACCGGTCGAGGACGCCGCCATGCCCCGGGATCAGGTGGCTGGAATCCTTGACGCCGGCCTCCCGCTTGAGGAGCGACTCCGCCAGGTCGCCCACCTGGCCGACCACGCCGAGCAGCAGTCCCATCGCGGCGCCTGCGGCGATCCCCAGTTCGATACCAGCGGGCCGCAGGGCGAGCGGCACGAGGAGCGCGCCGGCCACCGTGGCGCCCAGCAGACCGGCGATGCCGCCGGAGCGTGTCTTCCCCGGGCTGATGGTCGGCGCCATCTTCGGCCCCCCGAAGGCCCGGCCTCCCGACATCGCCGCCGAGTCGCCGACCCAGGTCACGACGAGCGGGAAGAAGACGAGAGCGGTCCCGGCCCACGACATCAGGTCGTGGGAGGAGTGGCGCAACACCAGCAGGAAGGCGGGGAGGGCGGCCGCGTAGAGGGGACCAACGATGGTCACCGCGGCGGCGGCCAGCGGCTGCTGGTCGGGGGCACGGCGCGTGGTCGCCCAGGTGAGCACGGCCAGGATCCAGAGCGCATCGGCGTATGGCCACCAGCCGGCTCGCGAACGCCAGCAGATCGGGGCGGCTCAACACCAGCCAGGTGAGCGGCGCGGCGAGCCCGGCGGCCACGAGACCGAGGACCGGCGACGGATGGACGCCGCGCTGCTGTGCGAAGTTGAACAGTTCACGCGTACCGAGGACGCCCGCCACGGCCAGGAGCGCCACCAGCGCCCACCCGCCGAACCAGACGATGGCCAGCGCGATCGGGATCGCGACCACCGCGAACGCGATCCGCGTCTGCATGTTGCGGTCCATCAGGTCGGGACGCGTCCGAAGCGGCGGTCGCGGCGCTGGAACTCCACGACGGCCTCGAAGAAATCGTGGCGCGTGAAGTCGGGCCAGAGCACGGGAGTGACGAAGAGCTCGGCGTACGCGAGCTGCCAGAGAAGAAAGTTGGAGAGGCGGAGCTCGCCCGATGTCCGGATCAGGAGATCGGGGTCGGGCCAGGCCGCGGTGTAGAGCCGGCGTGCCACGGCCGCCTCGTCCACCTCGGCGGGTACCAGGCGACCGGCGGCCACGTCCTCCGCAATCAGCCGGGCCGCGCGGGTCAGTTCCGCCCGGGACCCGTAGGAGATGCAGATGTTCAGCGCCAGCTCGGTGCCGCCGGCCGTCGCGCGGATGGTGTCATCGACCGCTGCGCGCGCGCTCGGCACGAGCCGATCGAGATCGCCGAGAAATCGGACCGCGACACCGCGTGCGATCAGTTCCTCACGCTCCCGCGCGATGTACTCCTCGAGGAGCGCCATCAGGGCGTCGATTTCTTCGGGGGGGCGCTGCCAGTTTTCCTGGGAGAACGCGAAGAGGGTGAGCACCTTGACGCCGGCGCTGCGCGCGCCTTCGACCGCCTCACGCACCGCCTGCATGCCGGCCTGGTGCCCTGCCGGGCGCGGCAGGGCGCGCGCCTGCGCCCACCGGCCGTTTCCGTCCATGATGATGGCGACGTGCGCCGGGACCGCACCCTGCTGGAGGATCGATTCGAGCAGCGGATCGCTCATCCCGTCACACTTCCATGATTTCCGCTTCTTTGGACTTGATCACTTCGTCCACGAGCTTGACGTGTTCGTCCGTGAGTTTCTGGACGTCCTTCTCGCCACGGGCCTTGTCGTCCTCGGAGATGTGCTCGAGCTTCTTGATCTTGCTCGAGCGTGTCGGTCCGCGCATGCCGGATGGCGATGCGCCCCTCCTCCGCCAGCTTGTGCACCACCTTGACCAGTTCCTTGCGCCGCTCCTCGGAGAGGGCGGGCAGCGGCACCCGGATGATGTTGCCCTGCGAGGCCGGGTTGAGGCCGAGGTCGCCGTCCCGAATGGCCTTCTCGATGACCGGCGCCAGCGTCTTGTCGAACGGCTGCACCGTCAGCATCCGGGCCTCGGGCGCCGCCACCATCGCCACCTGGTTCAGCGGAACGCTCGACCCGTAGGCGTCGACCCGGATGGTGTCGAGCAGGGCGGTGCTGGCCTTGCCGCTCCGGATGCCGGTCAGTTCGCGCCTGGTGTTGTCCACCGCCTTGCCCATCAGTTCGCGGCAGTGCTTGAGAAGCTCAGGAATAGTGCTCATCGGACGATCGTCCCGACCCGCTCGCCTCGCAGAATCCGCGCGATGGCTCCGGGTTCGTTGATGTTGAAGACCTGGATGGGAAGCTTGTTGGCCTTGCAGAGCCCGAACGCGTTGGCGTCCATGACGGCGTAGCCCTTGACGATCGCTTCCTGGAAGGTGAGCTCCGGAATGAAGGTGGCCGTCTTGTCGGTCCGGGGATCCCCGGTGTACACCCCGTCGACGTTGGTGGCCTTGAGAATGACATCGGCCTCCACCTCGAGCGCCCGGAGCACGGCGGCGGTGTCGGTGGAGAAGAACGGATTGCCGGTGCCGCCCGCGAAAATGACCAGGCGGCCCTTTTCGAGGTGCCGCTGCGCCCGGCGCCGGATGTACGGCTCGGCGAGCGACTCCATCCGGATGGCGGTCATGACCCGGGTATGCACGCCCGAGCTTCTCGAGGACGTCCTGCATGGCCAGCGCGTTGATGACCGTGGCCAGCATGCCCATGTAGTCGGCGTTGACGCGGTCGAGCCCCTCACGGCTGGCGGCCGTCCCGCGGATGATGTTGCCGCCACCCACGACGAGGCTGAGCTGCACCCCCATCGCGTGGACCGTCTTGATCTGGTCGGCCAGCGTCTCCACGACCTTGAAGTCCACACCCACGCCCTTCTCGCCGGCGAGCGCTTCGCCGGACACCTTGAGAAGGGCGCGCGGGTAGGCCAGGTCCATCAGTCTTCCCCGATCTTGAACCGGGCGAAGCGGCGGACCACGACGGCCTCGCCCAGCTGACCGGAGACTTCCTTCACCAGCTGACCGATCGTCTTGCTGTCGTCCTTGACGAAGGGCTGCTCGAGCAGGGTCCGCTCCGCCACGAACTTCTTGAGCTTGCCCTCCACGATCTTGGCGCGGATGGCCTCCGGCTTGCCTTCCTCGGCCACCTGCTGCTCGGCGATCCGGCGCTCGCGCTCGACGAGCTCGGGATCGATGTCCTCGGGGTTGACCGCGAGCGGATCGGCCGAGGCGATGTGCAGGGCGATGTCACGCGCCAGCTGCCCGAAGGCCTCGGTGCGCGCCACGAAGTCGGTCTCGCTGTTCAGCTCGACCAGCACGCCGACCTGCCCGTTGTGGTGCATGTAGTTGACCACGAGGCCCTGGCTGGCGCTCCGGCCCGCACGCTTCTCGGCCTTGGCGATGCCCTTGGCCCGGAGCAGCTCGCCGGCCTTCTCCATGTCGCCGCCGGCCTCCTCGAGCGCCTTCTTGCAATCCATCATCCCGGCGCCGGTCCGGGCGCGGAGCTCGGCCACATCCTTCGCAGAGATCGCCTTCGTCTTCGTCGTCATCGTTGAATACTCACTGGTAGTGTTGGATAGTGAAACCGCCGCCCAGGCCGGTTGGAGGCCGGGGGCGGCGGCACGCAGGGTCCCGCAGGGGCCGGACTACGCGTCCGACTCAGCCGCGGTCGCTGGAGCAGCCGCCTCGGCCTCCGCTGCGGCTTCCGCCGGCTCCGCCTCGCCCTTCAGCCGGGCCGCAATCGCCTCGGGCTTCGGCCGGCGCTTCCGGCGAGCCCGGCGCTTCTTCCGGTCCGCGTCCGCGTCGCCTTCGGTCCCCGAATCGGTGCTGTACGTCTCGGCGTCGTCCTGTCGTCGCCCGCGTCGCGGGCCGGCATCTGGGCGCGGGCTTCGGCGATCGTGTCGGCGAGCGCGTGCGTGATCAGGGCGACGGCGCGGATGGCGTCGTCGTTGCCCGGAATCGGCACGGTGATCACGTCGGGGTCGGCGTTGGTGTCCACGATGGCCACCACCGGGATCCCGAGCTTGTTGGCCTCCGCGACCGCGATCTTTTCCTTCTTGGCGTCCACGACGAAGAGCGCGCCGGGCAGCCGGTTCATGTTCTTGATGCCTTCGAGGTTGCGCGACAGCTTCACGCGCTCCCGCTCGAAGAGCAGCTTTTCCTTCTTGGTGTAGCTCTCGAACTCGCCGTCCGTGGCGCCCTGCTCGAGGTCCTTCAACCGCCGGATCTGCTTCTTGACCGTCTGGAAGTTGGTGAGCATGCCGCCCAGCCACCGCTCCGTCACGTAGTGCCCGCCGCTCCCGGTCGCCTCGGCCTGGACCACGGCCTTGAGCTGGCGCTTGGTGCAGACGAAGAGGACGCTGTCGCCCTTGAGGACGACGGCGCGGAGGAGCTCCTGGGCCTTGATGATCTGCCGGAGGGTCTTCTGCAGGTCGATGATGTAGATGCCGGAACGTTCGGCGAAGATGAAACGGCGCATCTTCGGGTTCCACCGACGGGTCTGGTGGCCGAAGTGAACGCCGGCTTCGAGCAGGTCCTGCAGTGCGGGCTGTGCCATGCGAGTTCGTCGATCCTTCAGTTATGAGGGTTGTCCGACCACCGCCTTCGTCTTCCAACCTGACCCCTGAGGGCACCCGGGTCGGAATCCGGCGATGTGGATGATGGCGGCCAGTCGGCCGCCTGCTGCTACCGCTTGCTGAACTGGAACCGCTTCCGGGCGCCCGGACGGCCTGGCTTCTTCCGCTCCACGGCGCGCGGATCGCGCGTCAGGAGGCCGGCGGCCCGCAGCTTGGCCCGGTGCAGGCCGTCGGCCTCCACCAGCGCCCGCGCGATGCCGTGCCGGAGCGCACCCGCCTGGCCCGCCTGCCCGCCGCCGTCCACGTGCGCGCGTGACGTCAAAGGCGCCGAGGGTGTCGGTGGCGGTGAACGACTGCTGGATGTGCTGCACCAGCGAGGGCCGCGGGAAGTAGTCGCCGAGCGTGCGGCCGTTGATGTCCCACTTGCCGGTGCCGGGCGTCAGGTACACGCGGGCGACGCTGGTCTTGCGCCGACCCACTGCCTGCCACCGGAATTCGGGAGAAGCCGTCATGCGGTCACCTTCTGGCTGCTGGACTGAATCGTATAGGGCTTGGGCTGCTGGGCCGCGTGCGGATGCTCCGCACCGGCGTACACCTTGAGCTTGCCGCGCAGGTGCTGCTTGGCGAGCGACGTCTTCGGCAGCATGCCGAAGACGGCCTTCTCGATGACGCGGTCAGGGTGCTTGGCCATCATGTTCCGGGCGGTCGTGTGGGTCTCGTGACCCATGTACCCGGTGTACTTGAAGTAGGTCTTGCCGTCGAGCTTCTTGCCCGTCAGCCGGACCTTCTCCGCGTTGATGACGATGACGAAATCGCCGACATCCATGTGCGGCGTGAACGTCGGCTTGTGCTTGCCCCGGATGAGCTGCGCCACCTCGCTGGCCAACCGGCCAAGAGGGCACGTCCTGGGCATCGACGATCAGCCACTCGTGGTGGATGTCGTCGGGCGTCGCGCTGAAGGTCTTCATCGTCATTCCTGCCAGTTCACTGAAAACAGGTAAATCGACACAGACCCGTAAGATAGCCGGGAATATCGGCTCCGGTCAAGCCACCCCGTCCCCGGCTGGGGAGGCCGGGCGGGGCGGCCAAAACCACCAGGATCTGCCCCTTTTCGACCGCCTGTCCCGGCCTCGACCCGGACCGCCTCCACCACCCCCGCCGCCGGGGCCTTGATCTGGTTCTCCATCTTCATGGCCTCCAGGACCACCAGCCCGGCCCCCGCCTCCACCCGCTGCCCCGGCTCGACCAGGACCCGGAGAACCAGCCCCGGCATCGGTGCCTTGACCTCCCCGGCCCCCGCCCGCTGCCGACCCTCGCCGGTCAGGCTCCGGATGTGCCGGGTTCGCTCGTCGATGACCGAGGCCTCCCACCGCTCCCCCCGGTAGCCGAGCGCCCACTCCCCGCGGTCGCGCCGACTCCATCGAAAAGACCAGGGTGCGCTCGCCCAGCCGGAGTTGCTGCAGCGGGGTGCCGGCCAGCGGCTCGAGCGCCGCGTCGATCAGCTCGCCATCCACCCGGATGCCGTCGGGCTCGATGGCCACCTCCACCTGCACCCCGCCCACCGTCACGAAGTACTTCATTCGTCGCCCTCCAGGATCGCCACCGTCTCGACGTGCGCCGTCTGGGGAAAGAGGTCGAACGCGCGGAGCGCGGCTGAGGCGGGGAGGCGGGGAAGCGGGGAAGCGACGAAGCAACCGCGCAAGATCGCGTGCGAGGGTGGCAGGGTCGCAGCTGATGTAGACGACCTTCTTCGGGCCGGGCAGCCGCGATGGCATCCGTCACCCGTTCGTCCATGCCCGTCCGCGGCGGATTGGTGACCACGATCTGCTGCCGGCTTCAGGCCGGGCACCAGGTCCTCCGCCCGGCCCGCGTGCCGGCGGATGCCCTCCTCCGGCCCCCGGCGGGTCGCCTCGACCACGGCCCGCGCGTCGACCTCCACGCTCTCAACAGTCGCGCCGCCCTCGAGCAACAGACGCGACGTCTCACCCACTCCGGCGTACAGGTCCCAGGCCGCCATCCCGTTCCAGTCCCCCAGCTGCTCGAGTGCCCAGGCCCGAACCCGGTCACCCATGGCGGGATGCACCTGCTCGAACACGGCGGCGGGATACGGCTCCGCCGCGCCCGCTACCGCGCGCGGGGCCCCCTCTTCCGGCACCCACCAGAGCACCGCGGGCACCCCACGCCGCGCCAACGTGCCGTGGAGCAACGTCGCCGAGCGCCACACCGTCTGTCCGCGCACTCGGGCCGTGAGGTGGAGTCCCCCATCGCGGTCGCGGCGCAGGATCGACCTGTTCAACGTTTTCGGGCAGCAGGGCGCGGTGTTCCCGGACCACACTCCAGAGCTCCATCAGTCCGGCGTCGGCGATCAAGCACCGCTCGAGGTCGAAGACCTCTCCGGCGTGGCCGTGCCGGTGGAACCCGATCCGGCGGCCGTCGTCGGCGACGGCAAGCGTCACCTTGTTCCGGTACCCCCAGACTGCCGCCGCCGGCTCGATCTCGGGGTCCTCGACGTCCAGTTTTCCGATGCGGCGAAGCGCATCGCCGACCATCGTCTGCTTCGCCGCGAGTTGTGCCGGGAGCGCGAGGTGCTGCAGCTGGCACCCGCCGCACTGGTCCCGCACGTAGTGCGGGCAGCCCGGTTCGATCCGGTCGGGCGACGGCTCCACGACGACGTCCACCTCGGCGCGTGCGAAGGTCTTGGCAACCTTGATCCGCTTGAGGGTGACGAGGTCGCCGGCCGCCGTCCTCGGCACGAAGACCGTTCGTCCGTCGTCCAGCTTTCCGACGCCGTCTCCCCCGGACGCGATCCGGAGAATCCTGACGGGCGCGCCAGTCTCGGTGGTCAACGGAGCCCCTCAGTGCGCGCGGCGGCGAGCCAGGCGGTGCGCCCAGCGGCCGAGTCGGCGATCGCCGGCTTCCGGGCGTGCCGGGCGGCATCTTCGGCGAGCGCGGCGGCGATGGCGGCGGCGCGGGTCAGTGCCGCGCGGGGCGGCGCGCCAGCCAGATCGGGGCGCCGATCGAGAAACTGGATGTCGATGTCGCCCGCCAGGAAGGCGGGATCGGTCACGAGCCGGCGCTGGAATCCCTGGTTGGTCGCGATGCCCACGATGACAAGCTCGTCGAGCGCACGGACCATGCGACGGAGCGCATTCTCCCGGTCCCGCCCCCAGACGATGAGCTTGGCCACCATCGAGTCGTAGTAGAGGGTGACCTCGTTGCCGATCTCGACGCCGCTGTCCCATCGCACGCCCGGCCCGGACGGCACGCGGAGGAACTCCACCCGCCCCGTGGACGGCATCCATCCGTTGCCGGGGTCCTCACTGGTGATCCGGCACTCGACGGCCCAGCCGTTCGGCGTGCGGGGGCCATCCGGCACCTGCATCGGCAGCCCGCGCGCGATGCGCAGCTGCTGCCGCACCAGGTCAATGCCGTACACCAGCTCGGTGACGGGGTGCTCCACCTGAATCCGGGTGTTCATCTCCAGGAAGTAGAACGTCCCATCGGCGGCGAGCAGAAACTCGCAGGTCCCCGCGCTGCGATACCCCACCGCCTTCGCCGCGGCGACCGCGGCGGCGCCCATCCGTTCGCGCAGCTCCGGCATCGACGGCGACGGAGGGCGCTTCTTCGAGCACCTTCTGATGACGCCGCTGCACCGAGCACTCCCGCTCCCCGAGGTGGACCGTGCGAGTCGCGTCGGCGAGCACCTGGATTTCCACGTGGCGCGGTCGCTCGATGAACTTCTCGATGTACACGCCCGCGTCGCCGAAGGCCTTCAGCGCTTCGGAAGCCGCGGTGGCCAGGGCGCCCTCCAGTTCTTCGGCGGCCTGGACGACACGCATGCCCTTCCCGCCCCCGCCCGCCGCCGCCTTCACCATGACGGGGTACCCCATTTCGAGCGCGAGCGCGAGGGCGGGCGCCAACTCGGTCAGCGGCGCGTCCGCGCCCGGCACCACGGGAACGCCGGCCGCCCGCATCCGCCGGCGTGCCTCGGTCTTGTCGCCCATCGCACGGATGGCGGTGGACGGCGGCCCGATGAAGACCAGTCCCGCCTGCTTCCACCGCCTCGGCGAAGGCGGCGCGTTCGGCGAGGAATCCGTAGCCGGGATGGATCGCCTGCGCACCCGTTTCGCGGGCCACCTCGAGCAACCGATCGATGCGGAGGTAGCTCTCCGACGGCGCGGCCGGACCGATCTCGACGGCCAGGTCGGAGGCGCGCACGTGCGGGCTCAGGCGATCCGCCGCCGAATAGACGGCGACCGCCTCGAGGCCCTCCTCGTGGCAGGCGCGGATGATGCGCAGCGCGATTTCGCCGCGGTTCGCGACGAGCACTCTGGTGATTGGTGTCATTGGCGTCGGGATGGCGGGGACGGCGGGGCGCTGAGGCGGCGGCCTAGCGGCGGCAGGCGGCGATCTGTGTGTCTCCGAGGAGCGCCAGCGGACCGTCACAGAGGCGCGGATTGAACCCGGCGGCAGCGGTGTAGACGGCGTGCACCTCACGGAGCCAGGAGGACTTCCCCTGCCGATCGGCGCGGGCGAGGTCGGTCACCGTCACCACCCGGTCGCTCGTGGTGGTGCCCGGCCCCGACACGAGCACGAATCGCATCGGCCGGAGATCGGGCAAGCGCGAGCAGCGTGCGATCGGCGAGCGGCGTCAGGCAGACCGGGCGGCGCTGCGCGACGTTGGCCAGCGCCTGCTGGACCGACCACGACGAGTCGGTGCCGAGCGCCATCGCGATGGTGTTCCGGTACCGCGCGTCGGTCGCATAGAAGGACGGCACGACGATGACGACACTCGCCGCCTGCCCGGCCGCAGCCACGACCGAGAAGATCGCGACGGTCTCCAGATCCGTCCCGGTCGCCATCACGCCAGAGGTCGGGGCAACTGCTCGAGGAGGTTCGCGCCGAGCTCGGAGATGAAGTCCGGCAGCGGGGCCACATCGGCGGGCACCGTCCAGTGACGGAGCACGTCATAGCCCTGCTGCTCGACGGCGTCGAGCGCCCGCTCCACCTCGAGCATCTGGCGGAGGATGACACCGGAATCCCCACGGAGCCGCACGGCCTGGTCGAGGGCGGCGGCGCCGAAATCGATGTAGAGGGGACCGGGGGAGTGGGCCGGGTGACCGGAGAGGTGCCAATCGCGGATGTCGAGGAGGTAGAACCGGCCGAGCTGAATCCAGGCGGAGCCATCGTCGGGCGAGGTGGCCAGGTAGGTGCTCAGCATCTCGGTGCCGATCCCCCGCTGCCCGTTTCGGGCGAGCTCGGCCGCGCGGGGCGCCACGGTGGGATTGAGCGACCCCTGAGCCACAAGCGAACCCGTGGCCGCCGACCCCAACAGGGTCAACGCCAGCAGTGATCGCAGCTTGGGTCGGCTCACTCGTACCATACGGCCACCTGTCCAGATCGTGGTTCGGGGGTAGGTCCCTAAGATGGGGCGCTGCACCGGGTTTCGCCAGAGGCACGGGCCAAATCGGCCGGCGAAGCCTGGCCCCCCGTCATTCCCCCTAGAGCGGGATACATCCGTGCTTCTTCGCCGGATTTCGGTCTCGCTTGGTCCGCAGAGCTCCGGAGGCCGTCGATCAGCCGGGGCCGGGTGTCCCGGGGATCGATGACATCATCCACGTAGCCGCGGGCGGCCGCCCCCCAGGGGTTGGCGAACTTCTCCGTGTACTCCTCGATCCGGCGAGCAGTCTCGGCGGCGGGATCGGCGGCCTTGGCGATCTGGTCCTTGAAGAGGATCTCCACCGCCCCCTTCGGCCCCATCACCGCGATCTCGGCGGTCGGCCAGGCGAGGTTGAGGTCGCCCCGGATGTGCTTCGAGCTCATCACGTCGTAGGCCCCGCCGTAGGCCTTCCGGGTGATGACCGTCAGCTTGGGCACCGTCGCCTCGCAATAGGCGTACAGCAGCTTGGCGCCGTGCTTGATGATCCCGCCGTGCTCCTGGGCCACCCCGGGCAGGAAGCCGGGGACGTCCTCAAAGGTGACGAGCGGGATGTTGAATGCATCACAGAACCGGATGAACCGGGCCCCCTTGACCGAGGCGTTGATGTCGAGCACGCCGGCCAGCACCGCGGGCTGGTTGGCGATGATCCCGACCGAATCCCCGCCCAGCCGGGCGAACCCCACGAGCAGGTTGCCGGCGTACTCGCCGTGCACCTCGTGGAACCCGCCGTCGTCCACGACGCGCCGGATCACCTCGTGCATGTCGTAGGGCTGGTTGGCGTTGGCGGGAATCGACCTCGAGCAGCGCCTCGTCGCGACGATCCTCCGGGTCGGTGGTCGGCAGCACCGGCGCGGGGTCGAGGTTGTTGCTGGGGAGGAAGCCGACGAGCTCGCGGATGGCGGCGAGGCACTGCGGCTCGGAGTCGTGGACGAAGTGCGCGACACCCGACGATGCCGGCGTGGACGTCGGCACCGCCGAGCTCCTCGAACGAGACATCCTCGTGGGTGACGGTCTTCACGACGTTCGGGCCAGTGACGAACATGTAGCTCACGCCGCGGACCATGTGGACGAAGTCGGTGATGGCCGGGCTGTAGACGGCCCCGCCGGCACAGGGGCCGAGGATGGCGGAGATCTGCGGGACGACGCCGGAGGCCAGGGTGTTGCGGAGGAAGATGTCGGCGTAGCCGCCGAGCGAGACGACCCCCTCCTGGATGCGGGCGCCGCCCGAGTCGTTGAGCCCGATCATCGGCGCGCCGTTCCGGACGGCGAGATCCATCACCTTGCAGATCTTCGCGGCGTGGGTCTCCGAGAGCGAGCCGCCGAAGACCGTGAAGTCCTGGCTGAAGACGTAGACGAGCCGGCCGTCGATGCGACCGGAGCCGGTCACCACGCCGTCGCCGAGGTACACCTCGTCCGCCAGCCCGAAGTCGGTGGCGCGGTGGGTCACGAAGCGGTCGATCTCGACGAAGCTCCCCTCGTCGAGCAGGAGGTCGAGTCGCTCGCGGGCGGTGAGCTTGCCCTTCTTGTGCTGCTGAGCGATGCGGCGGGCACCGCCACCCTGCTCCGCCTCGGCTTGGCGGCGGTGCAGTTCGTCGAGGCGTTTGCGGGAGTCAGTCATGTCAGGGAATGTACGGTTAGGCGGGGAAGCGGGGACAGCGAGCAGCGGCGGCGGACGGGGCGAACGTCGGTCATTCCCGCGAAGGCCGGAATCCGGTCTCCTCCGCAGCTGGACCTCCGGCTGTCGCGGGGCTGCGATCGAAACTGGCGCACCGTCCTGGTGCGCTCGTCCCATGGACCCCGCACCCCCGCCGCCTCTCGCTCCGGAGAGGGGTCGGCCGATCGGCTACTCGTCGGCGGGCGACTCGTCGAAGTCGGGCTTGACCGGCGGGATGATCGGCTCGTCGGGGTACCCGATGACCGCCACCACGATGCGGTGATGGATCGGATCCACTTCGATGACCTTCACATCGAGCGGCTGGCCTTCCTTCACCGCGTCGCCCGGGTTGTCGATGTTGGCGACGCCGAGCTGCGACATCGGGGCAAAGGCCTCGAGGTCGTTGCCGAGGTCGATGACGACGCCCTTGTCCATCAGGCGCACGGCGCGGCCGCGGAGCTCGTGACCGACCGGCAGGGTCTCGCCGATGCTGAGCCACGGATCCTCCTCCGCCTGCTTGAGGCCGAGGGAGATCCGCTTGTTCTCGCCGTCGATGTTGAGGATGACGACGTCGACCGCGTCGCCCTTCTTCACGACCTCGGACGGGTGCTGGACGCGCTTGGTCCAGGACATGTCGGAGATGTGGATCAGGCCGTCGATCCCGGGCTCGATCTCGACGAAGGCGCCGAAGCTGGTCAGGTTGCGGACCTTGCCCTCGAGCTTGGTGCCGACCGGGTACTTCATGCGGCAGCACCATCCACGGATCCTGCTCGGTCTGCTTCATGCCGAGCGAGATCTTCTCCTCCGCCTCGTCGACCTTGAGCACCACCGCCTCGATGGTCTCGCCGATGCGAGACGATCTTCGACGGGTGCCGGACGTTGCGGGTCCAGCTCATCTCGGAGATGTGGACCAGTCCCTCGATGCCCGGCTCCAGCTCGACGAAGGCGCCGTAGTTGGTGATCGAGACCACCTTGCCCTGCACGCGGGTGCCGACCGGGTACTTGCTCGGCGACGTTCTCCCACGGGTACGCCTGGAGCTGCTTCAGGCCGAGGCGAGATGCGCTCGCGCTCCCAGTCGATGTCGAGGACCTTGACCTCGACCTCGCTGGCCGATGGCGACCATCTCGGTCGGGTGCGACACGCGGCCGTAGCGACATGTCGGTGATGTGGAGCAGGCCGTCGACGCCGCCGAGGTCGATGAACGCCCCGAAGTCGGTGATGTTCTTGACGACGCCCTTCCGCACCTGGCCGACCTGGAGCTCCTTCATCAGGTGCTCGCGCTTGTGCGCCCGCTCGTCCTCGAGGATGACGCGGCGGCTGACACCACGATGTTCCGGCGGCGCTTGTTCAGCTTGATGATCTTGAACTCGTAGGTCTGGCCGAGCAGCTCGTCGATGTTCGGCACCCGGCGCAGCGCGATCTGGCTGCCGGGCAGGAACGCATCCACGCCCATCAGGTTCACGACCACGCCGCCCTTGATCTTCTTGACCAGGGTGCCCTCGACCGGCTCGTCCGTTCTCGTGCGCCACCCGGATCTTCTCCCAGACCCGCATGAAGTCGGCCTTCTTCTTGGAGAGGACGACCGCGCCCTCCTGGTCCTCGAGGTGCTCGAGGAAGACCTCGACTTCGTCGCCGACGGCCGGGCGGCTTCCTTGAACTCGTCGAGCGCCACCGAGCCCTCGGACTTGAAGCCGACGTCGAGGATGACGGCGTTCTCGGTGACGCGCAGGACCGTCGACTTGACGATCTCGCCCTCGGCGATCGAGGCCATCGTGCCCTCGTACATCGAGAGCATCTGCTCGTACTCGTCCGTCGCTGTACTCCTCGTCGTAGAGGTCAGCGCGGACCAGCAGTCCGGTGGCGCCCATGATGGCGTCGGTGCGGAGCGAGTAGCGGCGCGGGGTCTCGTCGGGAGTGGCGGTGTCGGTGATCGGGGTCTCTGGGGTAGCCGCGTCAGGGGCGTCCAGGTCGGACGTGGCGGCGGACAGCTCGGACATGTGGATGTGATCCCTTCGGGAGTCGGCCGCACCGTGGAGGCTGCGGGATGAGGTGAAGACCGACCGGGGCGGAAGTGCCCACGTTCGGTAGCCCTCAAAAGTAACCGACGGGCCCGCGTCCTGCTAGGGGGCCGGGATGCCGTAGACTGCCCGGGCCAGCCGGGCGATCCCATCCACCTGTTCGTCGAAGGTCATCCGGCCACTGTCGAGTTCAACGGCATCATCGGGGATGGTAAGCGGCGCCACCGGCCGGGACCGATCCGCCTCGTCCCGTGCCCTGAGCCGCTCCGCCTCCGCCAGGATCTCCTCGTCCGAGGGCTCCTTCCCCCCCTGCTGGGCCAGGCGCCTCATGGCACGGATGATCGACTTGGCATAGAGGAAGATCTTGAGCCGAGCCTCCGGGAAGACCACCGACCCGATGTCCCGCCCGTCGACCACGATCGGCACCCCCGCTTCAGCCAGCGCACGCATCCGGGCATTCGCCCAATCCCGGACCTCTGGCACCGCCGAGACGGCCGATACCGCTGCCGTCACCTCAGGGGTCCGGATCAGGTGCTCGGCGGGGGCCCCGTCGAGGAGCGGCACGAAGTCCTCTCCCTCCGGCCGGAGCCCCAGCCCGCGCCGGTCGGCCTGAGCCAGCAGGGCCGGCACGTCGAGATTGTCGGGGTCGAGGCCCGCATCGAGTGCCACGCGAGTCAGGGTCCGATACAGCGCCCCCGAGTCGAGATGGTGGAACCCGAGCACCCGCGCGACGGCCTTGGCCGTGCTCGACTTGCCGGAGGCCGCGGGTCCGTCGATGGCCACGACTCGCATCATCTCCTCCTCCTCTCTTCCGCCCGCCATGGCGCGGAGTGATTCTGCAAACCCCGGAAAACTGACGCCTGCGCAGTCGGGGTCGTCCACCCGCACCCTGGCGCCAGGCAATGTGCCGAGCACCGCGAAGGCCATGGCAATGCGGTGGTCACCCTCGGTCACGACCCGGCCGGCCGGCATCGCGCGGCCCCCGACGACGGTCAGCGTGTTTCCCTCCGCCTCGGCCTGCGCCCCCACCGCGCGGAGATTGCTGGCGAGCAAGGCCAGCCGGTCGCTCTCCTTGACCCGAAGTTCGCCCACCTCGCGGAAGACCGTGGTACCCTCCGCGCGGCTGGCCAGTACCGAAAGCAGCGGAATCTCGTCGATCAACCCGGGGATCTCGGCCGCCACCACTTCGGTCGCGGCAGAGCTCCTCCGGCTCCACGATCAGGTCGGCCACCGGCTCCCCGCCAACCTCGTGCTGGTTCTCGACCGCGACCGACGCGCCCATGCGCGCGAGCACCCGAAGGAACCCGGTCCGCGTCGGGTTCACGCCGACGCCCCGCAGCCGAAGCTGGCCGGTCTCCGCGAGCAGAGCGGCGCCAACCAGGAAGGCGGCGGAGGAGGGATCGCCGGGGACCTCCTGATCGACCGGTGCGATGCGGCCGGTCGGGGCAAACCGAATCCAGTCGCCGTCATCCTCGACCTGGTAGCCGAAGGCCCTGAGCATTCGCTCGGTGTGATCACGCGAGCGCCCGTTGGGCTCCCTGATCTCGACGGGTACGCCGCCGGCGACGCCGGCGAGCAGCAGCGCGCTCTTGAGCTGCGCGCTCGAGACCGGCAACACGTATCGGATTCCCTCCAGATCGCCCCCATGCACCGTCACCGGCAATCCGTCTCGTTCCCTGAAGGTGAAGCGCGCGCCCATCTGCTCCAGTGGCTCGGTCACCCTGCGCATCGGGCGGCGGCGCAGGGAAGCGTCCCCGGTGAGCGTCGAGGCGAACGGGTGCGCCGACAGGATGCCGAGGAGGAGTCGCGCCGAGGTGCCGGAGTTCCCGCAGTGGAGCGGCTGCGTCGGCCTGATGGAAGCGCGCGCGCCCCTGGATCTCGATTTCACGTCCGGCAACGAGCGGCGACACGCCCGCCCCGAGCTGCCGGAGGACCCGTGCCGTGCTGCGGGCATCGAACGAAGTCAGGGCACGGCGGATACGACTGGTGCCGGGTGCCATGCCGGCGAGAATCAGCATCCGGTGGGTGAGGCTCTTGTCGCCGGGAACCCGGAGATCGGCGTCGACGATCACCCGGCCAGTCCTCTTACCGGAGGGGCGGAAAACCGGAAGAGGCGGGAAACGCCAGCCCTCCCCGGCTGCCCGGGCAGGGGGCCTCCGGGGGCCTCAAGTCCAACGCCTGCAAGGGAATCAGGCCACATAGGGATTGCCGGCCGGGGGAAGAGGGCGCAAGTACAGGCAAGGCACGGAGTTTGCTTCCTTCGGCGAGCGAATCCTATCCCCGAGGCTGCGGATTCTCAACGGCATGCCGAGGGAGGGCAGGTGGCCACGATCCTGATCGTCGAAGACAGTCCGGACAATATGAAGCTCTTTCGGACGCTGCTGACGCTCCACGGACACGATGTGCTCGGGCTGGGCGGCGGCGACGGGCTGATTCAACAGATCCTCGACTGCCGGCCCGACCTGGTGCTGATGGATATCCAGCTGCCGGAGCGGGACGGCTACGAGCTGCTGCAAGATATCCGGCGCGAGGTACCCAGCGGCGGTGCCCGGTCGTCGCCCTGACGGCACATGCGATGGCCGGCGACCGGGAGCGGGCGATCGGGGCCGGGTTTGACGGATACATCACCAAGCCGATCGACATCAGGGCGTTTCCGGGGCAGGTTGCCGAGGCCCTGAGCGGGCCGGCCGGTCGCGCGTGAGCATTGCGAAGCGCCTCGTGCGCATCGAGTTTAGGAAGTATCACCCCTGACGTGAGGAGTCGGCGTGGTTCCACCTCCGGCGAAGTCCAGCACTCAGTCTGGCGGCACCAAGGAAGCGCTGTACGACGCGCTCCAGGGGGCGGTCAAGTCTGAGCAGGAGAAGGCACAGGCGAAAGGGACGGGGCCGAAAGGTCGCGGCTCGGCCAGCCGCCGTCTCATGTGGTCGTCGCTCGTCGTCCTCGCCGTGGTTGGCGTGTGGCTCGGCGTCACCCAGCCTGACTGGCTGATTCCGCGTCCACCGGTCCCGCATAGTGTGGAGTTCCAGGACGCCAGCCTCCGGATGCTCCTGTTCATGGAATCGCGACGCATCGAGAACTACCGCCAGACGCACGGGACCCTGCCCAAGTCACTGGCCGACGTCGGTGTGCCACCAGAGGGAGTGACGTACACCATCAATCCCGACGGCACTTACCGGCTGTTTGGCCGCAGCGAAGACATCCAGCTCAGCCTGTCCTCAACCGACAGCGTGGCGCCCTTCCTCAAGAACTCGTTCGAGCTCCTCTCCAGCCGGCAGGCGCGGCCATGAGGCGCCGGATGAATTCGCGGCGGGGGTTCACCCTCATCGAGCTCCTCGTGGTCTTTGTGGTGGTCGGCATCCTGGCATCCATCGCCATCCTCAGGTACATCGACCTGCGGATGAGCGCCCATGCGGCCCGGGTCGCGGCGGACTTCAACGCGGTCAAGATCGCCACCTACACCTATTACACCGACGACTACAAGTGGCCCGCCGAGGTGGGTGCCGGCGTTGTCCCGCCGGAGCTGGTGCCGATCATGGCCACCGGGACCACGTTCATCAAGGACCAGTACACGCTGGACTATGACTACTTCCCGATCTCCGGCTCCGGCCCCGGGAGTTACATCGTCGGCGTGACCGTCACGACGACCGACCCGAAGCTGATGACGAAGCTGGAACAGCTCCTCGGCCGGAGCATGCCGTTCCTCGCGTCGGGGGGCTCGCTGACCTACATCATCGTGGGGGCGGACGGGGCGACGTAGCCGTCGGTGGCGGGATCATCGTGACCTACAGGGGGCCCATCGCTTATCCGGTGGGCCCTTCCGATTCTTGGGCGGCCAGGTGCAGCAGGGCGGTCGCAATCAGTGCGACGATCAGCAGCACGGAGTATTCCATGCCATTGCGCCCGCCGCCAACCACGAACCAGCCGTCCCGCGCATGCACCAGGATGATGCCGGCGAACAGCTGGAGCGCAAACCAGGCGCAGAGGGGTCGGACCAGTACGCCGAGGATCAGGGCAGGACCGCCGACCACCTCGACGATGGTAATGAGCCAGGCCACGGCGACGCCAAAGGGGATATGCTCGGAGCCGAGAAAGCCGCCGAAGCCGGTGACACCGCCGTCAAAGATCCGGTAGACGCCGTGGGTGGTTAGGAGGAGACCGAGGGTGGCGCGGAGCAGCACGCTCGCGCGAACGGCGGAAGGAGACATCGTTGGTCCTGTTCGCGGGGAGTTCAATTCTCGATGATTTCCGTACGGATGATGCTTGGGCGGGGTGTCAGGGGTCGATCGACAACCCACTCGGCACGGAGGTCGGCACGTCGGAGAGGCGCTGGATTACTGAGGGGTCGGTGAGGGCGTTGAGAAATGCGAGGAGGTCAGCCACCTCAGCATCGCTGAGACCGAGCTGGACCATGAGGCGTGCATCGAGATTCGCGATCATTTCCGCCGTCATCGCCGGATCGATCACGACCATTCCTCGGAAGGCCACCGGCAGCTGGCTCGAATCGTAGGCCGCCAGCGAAGCCGGGACGTCCTGGTAGTGCCGCACGGCCGCTTCGAGCGTCGCGTAGGCGCCGTCGTGCATCCACGGGCCGCTGATCGCCGTGTTGCGGAGCGAGGGAGTTCGAAACGCGTAGCGGTCGGCGGGTGCGGACGTGACCTCGGCCCGCCCAAGGTCGCGAGGCGGCTCCGCCCTCTTTCCCGGCCCGACTTGCGGGACCCCGATATTCGCAAAGCTCTGATCGGTCAGCAGGTTGCCGCTGTGGCAGCCCGCGCAGTTCGCACGACCGTAGAACAGGAGACCGCCCCGGCGGGCCGCTACGGGCATCGCGTTGTCGTCCCCCTCCAGGTACAAGTCGAACGGGGATTGGTTCGAGCTCCACGTCGCGCGCTCAAAGGCGGCGATCGCATTCGCGGCATGCTGGAAGCCCAGTGAGTCAACAGGCACGTCCGGATAGGCCGCGGCGAAGAGCACCACGTACTCCGGAATCCCGAGCACCCGGTCCATCAGCGCCGCCCAGATGGTGGGCGCATCGCCGTCGGCGAGGAGCGCGAGCTCGTTCGGCGCGCCGAAGACATCGAGGTCGCCGACCTCGCCGCGCATCTCGGTCCGGTCCTGCACCGGGAACATGGCCTGCGCCGCCAGCGCCCCCGCGACTCCTGGCGGGAGCAGTGCCCCTGCAGGGGTGCGGACGCTACCGGCGCTGTCCTCCACCCTGCCATCCCAGAACATGCTGGTGAAGCGGGGGTCCCCCCGGTTGAACAGGTCGGGAGAGTTCCGCGCCACGAAGGCGCGGCCGGTGCCGAGTTGCCGTGCGGCCCCGGCGCCCGTGCCACCGGTTCCAATCGAGAACGGCAACCCGTCTCCGGTGTTGCGGGCCGGATGATGGCAGGTGGCACACGAGACGTCGCGATTGCCGCTCAGGATGCGGTCGAACATCAGGGCGCGACCGAGAGTGACCAGCGCGGATTCCGGCGCCGGGGCGAGGTCGAGTGGCGCCACCGCTGCCTCGTCGAGCAGTCCACGCAGTTGGAGGTCGACCCCGAGCCGCGGAGAAGGGCCTGCGGTGTCTCCACAACCGACGAGCACCACAACGGCGCCTGCGGTGAGGAGGCCGGGCCACGCTCGAAGCGACGTGGGACGGGCTACCATCGGCTACTGGACGACAATCCGACCGGTCATGCCCGGGTGCAGCGCGCAGTCGTACTGGAAGGTTCCGGCGGTCGGGAATGTGACGTTGACGGTCGAACCAAATCCGACCAGCTCGGCGCTGCTGACGAAGCCAGGCGTGCTCTTGGATTGAACCGTATGCGGAGTCGTGCCGGTGCTACCCCACTTCCAGGTCACGGTCGTTCCGGCCGGCACGGTGTCCACGGCGGGATTCGAGCTACCGTTCCGGTCGCTTCGGAAGCTGAAATTGGCGAGGGTGATCTTCCCTACTGGCGCGGGGGGTGGTGGAGCGGGGGCCTGGCTGTCCTCCCCGCCGCAGGCGAAGGCGGACAGGGCGAGGAAGAGGACTCCTGTGGAGCGGCTGGCGAAGCGCATGTGTACCTCGAGACAGGGTCGGGCGATGGTGCGCTTGCCGGCCCTTCCGGAAGCGCTATACTCCGCCATAGTAGGGCCCACCGATTCCCCCCGGCTTCCCTGAGGCTTCCGTCAAAGATTCTGCTCCCGGCACCCGCGCAGGCCTCACACCGATCCACCTCCGCATTCTGGGTGGGGTGGAGTTGCATTCCCCCGTGGGAGGTTCGATACCTGCCATCCTGGTGCAGCCCAAGCGCCTGGCGCTCGTGGCCTATGTGGCCCTGGCCGCACCGGGTGGATTCGTCCGCCGTGACCTCCTCCTCTCCCATCTCTGGCCCGACCTCGACGACGCCGGAGCGAGGAATGCACTCAACAAGGCTGTGCATCATGTGCGGCATGCCCTCGGCGACGGGGTGCTGATCAACCGAGGCGATGAAGAACTGGGATTCGCCACCGATCGGCTCCGCTGTGACGCCGTCGACTTCGCGCGGGCCAGCGATCGGGAGGACTGGGAGGAGGCGATCCGCCTCTACGGGGGCGACTTGCTTCCGGGCTTCTATTTGGGGAGCGCCCCATCGTTCGAGGAATGGCTTGAGGGTGAGCGGAGCCGCCTGAAGCGACTGGCGGCTCGCGCCGCGCGGCACGCGGCGGAGGCGCGGGCGGCGAGTGGCGACATCGCGGGGGCGGTCGAGGCGGCTCGGCGCGCCATCGTCCTCGACCCCGACGACGAGCCGGCTGTGCGCCACCTCTTCGAACTGCTCGACCAGCAAGGGGATCGAGCCGGAGCCATGCGAGTGTATGAGGAATTCGCGGCCCGACTCGACCGCGAGTACGGGGTGGAACCCGATGCCGAGACCCTGTCCCTGCTCAGCGCGTTCCGCGCCCGCACCGCGCGGGTCGACGATGCGCTACTGGTCCCCCGTCCCCTCCGACCCGCGGAGGACGCGGCGCCAGCCACGCCAACACGCGGCGCACCGCGCGCCCGCCGGCGCATCTGGTGGGTGGGGCTCGCGGTGGCCGCGGTCGTGGGGGTTGTCTTCGGCGCGATCGCCCTGCGCAACCGGCTTCGGACGCACCCACTCCCGACGGGGACTGCCCTGGCAGTGTTGCCGTTCGTGCCGAGCACCGGGGACACCGCGCTTGTCCGCCTCGGCCGAGACTTGATGGTGCTTGTGGGTGCGCGCCTCGATGGCATCGCCGGCATCGAGGTCATGGACCCAATCGCTGTCCTGGCCCACGTGGACGCGCTTTCCGCCCGTGGCACGTCGGGCGAGCTCTCCAGGAGCCTGCGATCCAGCGGCGCCTCCCGGGTCCTGGAGGGGAGCCTGGTCCAGCAAGGCGAGCGACTTCGGGTCGACGCGGCGCTCTATGCGGTCGGACGCCGCACCCCGCTCGCGCGCGTGTCGATTTCGACGACCGGCGACGACATCGGCGCATTCGCCGACAGCATCACACTGCAGCTCGCCAAGCAAGTGTGGGCCGCGAACGCGCCGCACGGGTCTGAAGCCCCCACGCTGACGACCCAATCGTTGCCGGCCCTGCGCGCATTCCTGGATGGCGAACTGGCGCTGGCGGACACGCGGAGTATCGAGGCTCGCGAACACTATCGCCGAGCCATCGAGGCGGACGGCACATTTTGGTATGCCTACTGGCGATCGATCTACGTCGGGGAGTGGATCGGTGCACGCCCTGACAGCGCCGCGATGGCCACGCTCGCGGCACATCGCGAGGAACTCCCCGAGCCGGTCCGGTCGCTCTTCGAGGCCCGCCTCATCAGGTCGCTCGAGGCCCGCGGCCGCCGCTTTGCCGAAT
This sequence comes from uncultured Gemmatimonadales bacterium, assembly GCA_963699825.1. Taxonomy (GTDB): domain Bacteria; phylum Gemmatimonadota; class Gemmatimonadetes; order Gemmatimonadales; family GWC2-71-9; genus SPDF01. The sequence goes on along the minus strand of CAVOVI010000010.1, from coordinate 202,720 downwards.
TGACGGGTCAGTACCCCAGATCCTGGAGCGTCTGGTTCGACTATGCCGACTTCCTGGTCCACTGGGGCCCACTCTACGGCTGGACCCGAACCGAAGCGCGTGCTGCGCTCGAACAGAGCGTCCTGCTCAACCCCGGCTTCAGCAATGCGTGGGAGCACATCTTCGAACTCAGTCTCCTTGACCGGGACACGGTCACGGCGGATCGGGCCCTGTCGGCGCTCACACGCCTCCACAACCACGCGAGGCCGATCCGCGATGATGGGTTCGACCAGATGCTCAACGCCCGGTGGCTCAACGCGCTGGCGAGGGCGAGCGGTCAGCAGCAGGGACCGCTTGCCGACAGCAATGCTGCCGTGTTGGTCGCCTATCGGGGACCGATCCCGACCGCGATCTTCGACATCCTGCCCCTGCGATACGGTTGGCCGAACGCCCAGATCGAATTCGGCCGGAAAGTCCGGGCGATGTCACCCACCCCGCCCCTGGCCGATGGTCAAGCGCGCGGCATCGCCCTTGCGTGGGCCACGCGCGGCGCCTGGGACTCGGCGCTCGCGACCGCCGATGAGTATGCGGCGACATCGCCGGGCCCAATCGCCTACTCGTTCCGGTATCGACTCGCGGTGATCGCGACGTGGGTTGGGGCGCTCCCACCAACCGAGGCGGTGCAGCGGCGCTCCGCACTCAGGTCGCTCCTGTCTGATCTCTCCGAGGGGTCCAGGTCGGAAGTCGCGTGGCTGGATGGTGTGCTCGCCGCAGTGCAAGGCGATGCGCAGGGGCTCGAGGCCGCCCGGCGGAGAGTTCGAACTGGCGCTGCACCGACGGCGGGATGGCTGGATCGCTCGCTCGCGGCGCTCGCCCTCGAGATGGCAGGCGCGCATGCGGCGGCGGTCAAGTCGATGGCCTCGCTCGAAGCGGATCGGGGCCTCGAGCACCCGTACGCATTTGCGGCCTCGCGTCAGCCCTACCTGACCGCCGTCAACCGCATGGTGCTGAGTCGCGGATTGGCGGCGAGCGGGGATACCGTCGGCGCACTGCGCCAGCTGCGCTGGGCGGAAGCAACTCCACCAGGGAGCGCGCTGGAACAAGCACGCGTGGTCATGACGGGACTCGTTGATCTTGAGCGGGCACGCCTGGAGGCGGCGAACGGCCAGGCCGAACTCGCCCAGATTCACTATCGACAGTTCCTGCGCCGGTACGACATGCCGGTGCCGGCGCACCGGCACCTCGTCGATGAGGCGCAGGCTACGCTCAATCAGCTCGAGGCGATCGGATGTCCGGGTGCGGACAGTGCGTGCGGGAACTCGAACTAGGGACGTCGAGGAAATACGGAAGACGATTCGTCCATGCCCGGGGTGGGGATCGAACCCACATGGGGATTGCTCCCCTTGGGATTTTAAGTCCCATGCGTCTGCCAGTTTCGCCACCCGGGCGGGTGGTGGAGAATATCACCGCACGCGGCGGAGGGCTACACGGGGCGCTCGCCCCGGACCCCGCCGGACGCCCGCGCCTTCCAGATCCTCGGCTCCCGGCCGACTTCGCGTAGGTAGTCTGCCGCCACGGCCTTCGCCAAGGCGTCCATCCGCTCCCCGGGCGCCATCATCAGCACCGTCCCACCCCACCCTGCCCCGGTCAGCCGTGCCCCCCAGGCGCCGTGGCGCAGTCCGCTCTCCACCAGGCGATCGGCCTCCCCGCAACTCGACTCGAAGTCGTCCCGAATCGAGCGGTGCCCCTCGACCAGGAGTCGGCCAAGTTCCTCGAAGTCGCCGGCAGAAAGCGCGGCCGCCGCGGCGCGTGTTCGCGCCGTCTCCGTCACCACGTGGCGCAGGCGTCGGAAGAGGACCGGAGGCATCCGCGTCTCGAGTCGCACCAGGTCCGCTTGCGGCACCGCCGCCAACTCCGGGGCTTCGACCCCTGCCCCCTGGCACGCGGCCAGCGCCGCGCCACATTCCGCGCGGCGACGATTGTACTCGCTCTCGGCCAGCGTGTGCGCCACGCCGGTCTCGATCAGCAAGACCGGCTGGTCGAGCGGAATCGGAGTGGCCGTTTGCGTTGCCATCTCGATCAGCAGCGCATGTCGCGCCCTCGCATGCGCCGAGATCATCTGATCCATTCGACCGCACTGGACGCCGACGACGTCGTGCTCGGCGTGGTACGCCACCTCGGCCAGTGCCTCTCTCGAGAGTCGCCGGCCGGCCAGCACCGACAGCGAGCGGGCCGCACCCACGGCGAGCGCGGCCGAGGAGGACAGGCCCGCACCGACCGGCACCGTGCTGGCCACTGCGATTCGCCCGCCGGCAGGGGCGGCGCCGACATCCTGCAGCACCCGGATCACGCCGCCGAGAAAGTCGGTCCACCGGCCCTCGGGTGCCGCTGCCGGATCGAAGGAGATCACGGCACCGTTCGACCGTACTGACCGCCTGCCACCCGTCGCCCGGGCCGGCGAGCACAACCGTCCGTCTCGGCGCTGCGAATGGCAGGACGGGACCGCCGTTGTAGTCGGTGTGTTCCCCCAGCAGATTGACGCGACCGGGGGCCGAGGACCCTGCCACGGACCGACTGGCAAAGGAGGCCTCGAAGAGCGAACTTGCGAGCTTCAGGGGAGAGAGTCGGGACACCTCGAGAGAGTACCGCCGGAGGATGATTGAGGCAATGCATCCAGGGGATCGCCCTCGCGGTCCTGCTGACCACACCCGCCGTCGCGCAACTGCCCGCCATCGGCGCACCGCGGGGGATCGTCCGCTTCGGCATCGGTGGCGACTTCGCCAACACCAGCAGCCAGTTCTTCCAGGGAACGGAAGAGTCCTACCGGGCGCAGTTCGCGACCTCGCTCCTCGGCACCTCGTATTACCCGGGACTCGCATCCAACCAGGCCCAGATCGCCACCCTCAGTGGGAACTCCAGCTACGCGATGAGTCTCGGCGGCGCGACGATGCGGGCGCAGGCCAGCGTCGGCACCCTGACAGCTCGCCGCCACCGTCGGGCTGACCTCCAAGTTGAGCCTCTTCGGAGTGGTCCCCATCGTGCGCCAGCAGGTGCAGGTGGACTATCACTTCGACAGTACCGGGGCGAACACCGGCTTCAACCCCGCCGATCCCGTCTTCGGCACCGCTGCGGGCGCCGATTCCGTGAACCTCTTCCTCGCCGACTACAAGGCCGCGCTCGACACCCTCGACCTGCGGCTCCAGACCGGTTACTACAACGGCAACCCCACCGACAGCCTGCTGGCCGAGGCGACGCTCGCCACCGGCATCGCGTACTGGGCAGGACTCGATTCGCTGTTCGTGGTGACGGGATCGGCGGGCGACTTCGTGCCGCTCGCGGGCAGCACCGCCGGTCAGGCGATGGCGGACGCCGTCGGCAGTACACAATCAAATCTCGCCGCCCTCGGTATCCCGTCGTTCACGCAGCCGATTCCCCTCCCCGCCGACGCCCTGACGCCGTCGCAGTACAACAACTACCTGGTCAGCGCCGGCGGCCCCATCGTCGCGTCGCCGCTCGTCAACTACACCTCCTTCCTGCTGGGGGACGTCGAGCTGGGCGCCTCCTATACCATCATCGACCGCTGGAATCGCGACGGGCACCCCGGCGGGCTCCGGCGTCGTGGCGCAGGCGCTCGTCAGGCTGCCGACCGGGTACCAGCCGCTCTCGAACAACTTCGTGAGCCTGCCCACCGGAGGCGGACAGACCGACCTGCAGATTTCGATGGTGGCGGATGTCGGAGGGGGCAAGGTGGGGGCGCGGTTCGCCGGCACGCTACAACGACCAGCGTTCCCTGACCAGTGAGCGACGGGTGACGCTGCCCTCGCAGCCGATTCCCTGGGCGAACCGCCTCGCCACGGTCACCACCGACCCCGGCAACGAATTCTCGCTGAGCGCCCTGCCCTATTTCCAGATGGCGCCGGGGTTCGCGATCGTGGGCGTGCGTGCGCTACTGGTCCCGCGGCGCCGGATGTCGTGGAGTACGCCTCGGCCGACGACGTCATCCCCGGCGTGAGCGCCGAGCGAACTCGCGACCGACACCGAGCGAAGCGCCACCGTCGTCGGCGGAGGCCTGAGCTACGCCCCGGCGCAGACCGGCGCCAAGGTGCCGCTCGATGCGTTCTGGATCTACGAAGGGGTCGTGTCGGCGAGCGGTGGGGTCGTACCAAAGGTGGGGACGATGCGGATGGGGCTCCGGTGGCCGTTCCGGTTCTGGGGAGAGTAACCGGAATCTCTTCTGTCATTGCGAGGCCACGGAGTGGCAGAAGCAATCTCGGTCTGATCAGAGATTGCTTCGTCGGCTCCTGATGGGGCCTCCTCGCAAGACAGAATAAGGTCAGACCTTCAGCGCCCGCCCCAGCATCTCCTCGGCGTGCCGCCGGGCGGCGGCACCGTCGGGGTCCCCGAGCATCCGCGCAATCTCCGTGACGCGATCCTCACCGAGGATCGTGTCCACGCTGCTGGTGGCCACGCCGCCTTCGACCCCCTTCGAGACCACGAGGTGCCGGTCCGCCCGCACCGCGATCTGGGGCAGGTGCGTGATCACCAGCACCTGATGCTCGCCGGCCACGTCGGCCAGCGCCTGCCCCACCTGTCCGCCCACCTCGCCACCGATCCCCTGGTCGATTTCATCGAACACGAATGTGGGGATCCGGTCGTGCTTGGCGACCACCACCTCGAGCGCGAGCATCAACCGCGATAGCTCGCCGCCGGATGCCACCTTCTGGATCGGCTGGGCATCGAGGCCGACGTTGAGCCGCACGGTGAACTGCACCCCCTCCGCGCCGTCCGGCCCCGGCTCAGTCAACGGCGGAGCGCCACCTCGAACTTGCCACCGGCCAAACCCAGCTTGGGCAGGAGCCGGGCGACCGCGCGGGCCGAGTCGCCCCGCCGCGTCCTGTCCGCTTTTCCGTGAGCCGTCGCCGCGGCGCGTCGCGCGCCGCCTCCGCCAGCACCCGCGCCGTGCCGCCAGCGCCCGCAGGTCGGCGTCCGCGGTGTCGAGCAACTCCAGTTCGGCGGCCGCCGCGCGGTGGGTCTCGAGCACCGCTTCCAGCGTCCCGCCGTGCTTCTGTTGCAACCTGAAGAGCAGGTCGCGGCGGCGCTCGACCGATTCCAGCCGGGCCGGGTCCCGCTCGATCTCCTCGGCATAGGCGGCCGAGAGCCGGGCCACCTCGGAGAGCTGTGCATACGCGCCATCGAGCAGTTCGCGCCACCCGCTGACCTCCGGGTCGACCCGTTCCAGCTGCCCGAGCGCCCGCTCGGCCGCGGTCAGGGACCGCAACGCCCCGGCGTCCTCCCCGTCGATCGCCTCCGACAAGACCCGCGCCTGCTCCTCCAGCGAACTCGCATGGGCCAGCCGCTTGGCCTCCAGCGCCAGCGCCTCATCCTCGCCCGGCTTCAGCCGCGCGGCGGCGATCTCGTCGGTCACGTGCTTCAGGTAATCGGCGCGGCGGCGCACCTCCTCGAGCCGTGACGCCGAGCCCCGCTTCCTGCCGCCCGGAGTTCCGCCAGCGCCGCATGCGCGGCCGCCACGGTCTCCCGTTCCGGCTCCGGCCTGCGCGTAGGCGTCGAGAATGTCGCGCTGGGTGTCGGGCTTGAGGAGGGAGACGGTCTCGTGCTGGCCGTGCAGATCCACCAGGAGCGCCCCCAGCGAGGCGAGCACGCCGATCGTGGTCGGGCTGCCGTTGATCCAGGCGCGGGAACGCCCTTCGGCGCTGACCTCGCGACGAATCACGATCCGCCCCTCGTCGACGTCCACACCGAGCGCCTCCACCCGGCGGGTCAGCGCGCGCGAGAGTCCCTCGAACGCCCCGTCCACCACCGCGCGCCCGGCGCCGGGGCGCACGACGCCGCTGTCGCCCGCGCCCGCCGAGCAGCAGGCCGAGCGCGTCCACGAGAATCGACTTGCCGGCGCCGGTTTCGCCGGTGAGGACGTTGAGGCCGGGGCCGAGCGGGAGGGTGACATCCGCGATCGTCGCGACGTCGCGGACGCGGAGTTCGGCCAGCATCAGATCGGGGAGCGGTCGGTGAGGTCGCCCCAGTGGAGCTTCTGCCGCATCCGCTCGAAGTACCCCTCGGGACCGATGCGCACCAGCATCACGGGGTTCTCGGCGACCCGAATCTGCACGCGGGAGCCCGCGGCGAGGCCAGTCACGACCTGGCCGTCCACCGAGACGATCACCTCATCCTCCGCGGGATCGACCGGCTGGATGACGACATCCCAGGAGGCGGGAAACACCAGCGGGCGCACCGCCAGGGTGTGGGCACAGATCGGCGTGAGAATCAGCGCCTTCACGCCCGGAGCGACGATCGGCCCGCCTGCGCTCAGCGAATACGCGGTGGAGCCGGTCGGTGTCGCCACGATCAGGCCGTCCGCGCTGTACGGGCCGACCGTGTCTCCGTGCACCTCGACGTCGAGCCGGATGACCCGCGCGACCCCGCCCTTGTGCACCACCACGTCGTTCAGGGCCAATTCCAGCGGCGTGAAGTGCCCATCGTCATCCTGGATGACGGCCTTCAACGCCTGCCTGGGCTCCTGCACGAACCGCCCCTCGACGATCGCGTCGAGCGCGGCGGGGAGGGCGTCGCGCGACACACTGGTGAGGTACCCGACCTTGCCAAGATTGACGCCGAGGAGCGGCACACCCCGATCCTCGAGCATGCGGGCGCCGCGCAGGAGGGTGCCGTCGCCGCCGAAGGTCAGCAGCATGTCGAGCGGAGCGGCATCGATGTCCGGCAGGGGAGTCGGCCACATCTCGGCCAGGAGCGGTTCGGAATAGAGCTCGATGCCCTTGGCGGGCGCGAGGGCGGCCAGTTGCTCCAGCAGCCCGCGAAGCTCCGGATACCGGTGGTTACCGCAGACGCCGACCTTCATCGCGCCTCGACCGATTCCTCGCCGTGCAGGGCGGTGACCCGCCGCGCGATTCCCTCGGCCGTTGAGGCCGAACGACGCGAGCTGATCGGCGCGCGGCGCCTGCTCCACCAGTCGGTCCGGCACGCCGAGCGCGATGACCCGGACGTTCGGCGCGATCGCCTGCACCGTCTCGGCCAGGTACGCCCCGAAGCCGTTGACGACGGTGCCCTCCTCCACCGTCACCAGCACCCGGTGGTCGGCCAGCAGCCCCTCGAGCATGGCGCGATCGAGCGGCTTCAGGAACCGGGCGTTGACGACCGTGCAGTCCAGCCCCTCGGCGCGGAGCAGGTCGGCGGCGTCGAGGCTCGGCTGCACCATGGTGCCCACGCCGAGGATCGCCACGTCCCTGCCCTGCCGCAGCATTTCCCAGGTGCCGTACGGCACCGGCGGCCACCTCGGCGACGGGGCTGGGATCCATCGGCACCTTGTCGCGCGGGTACCGGGTGCAGAAGGGCCCGCCCTCGTGCACCAGCGCGGTCCTGAGAAGGCCGATCAGCTCATCGCCGTCCTTCGGCGCGGTCACCGTCATGCCGGGCACGGCCAGCATGTAGGCGATGTCGTACAGCCCCATGTGCGTCTGCCCGTCCTCGCCGACGAGCCCCGCCCGGTCCATGCAGAACACCACCGGCAGATGCTGCACCGCGATGTCGTGGATGATGTTGTCGTAGGCGCGCTGCAGGAAGGTGCTGTAGATGGCCACCACCGGCCGGATCCCCTGCGTGGCGAGCCCGCCCGCGAAGGTGACGGCATGTCCTTCGGCGATCCCGACGTCGAAGAACCGATCCGGCCACGCCTTCTGGAAGATGTTGGTGCCGGTACCGCTCGGCATGGCCGCGGTGATGGCCACGAAGTCCGGGAATTCCTGGCCCAGTTCGACGAGCGCGTCGCCGAACACCTTGGTCCAGGCGGGCGGACCGCTGGTCGGCTTGCGCGCCTCGCCCGTGATCGGATCGTACGCGGCGAGGCCGTGCCACTTCTCGCGGTTCTCCTCGGCGTGCGTGAAGCCCTTGCCCTTCTCGGTCAGGACGTGGATCACGCGCGGGCCCTTGAGCGCGCGGACGAACCGCAGCGTCTCGGTCAGCTTCTTCAGGTCGTGCCCGTCGATGGGACCGAAGTACCGGAACCCCATCTCCTCGAAGAACATCCCGTCGGAGAAGAGGTTCTTGGCGCTCTCCTCGAGGTTCTTGGCGAAGTCCACGACCCGGTCGCCGAACACCCGCGAGGCGGCGACGGTCAGACCCTTCACCCGCTCCCGGACCTTGTTGGTGAGTGGATTGGCGACGATCCCGCCCAGCGTCCGGCTGATGGCGCCCACGTTGGGCGAGATGCTCATCCCGTTGTCGTTGACGATCAGGATGATGTCGGTATCCGAGTGGCCGGCGTTGTTCATCCCCTCGTACGAGAGCCCGCAGGTCAGCGCGCCGTCCCCCACGACCGCCACGACCTTGTTGTCGCCGCCTCGGAGGTCGCGCGCGATCGCCATGCCCGAGCGCCGCCGACATCGCGGTGCCGGCGTGCCCGGCGCCGAAGTGATCGTGCTCGTTCTCCGACCGCTTGAGGAAGCCCGAGATGCCCCCGGTCTGCCGGAGCGTGGGAAACTCGGCGTTCCGGCCGGTGAGCAGCTTCCAGGCGTAGGCCTGGTGGCCGACGTCCCAGAGGATCTTGTCGGTGGGCGAATCGAATTCGTACAGCAGGGCGATGGCGAGTTCGACGACCCCGAGACTGGCGCCGATGTGGCCGCCGGTGACGGAGACGCAGTCGATCAGCCGCTCGCGCACCTCCTGCGCCAATTCCGGGAGCTGTTCCCGGGGGATGCGCTTGAGGTCTTCGGGGCCATTCAGGGTGTCGAGCAGAGCCATGAGATACGATCCTGGGTCAGTGGCGTCGAGTCACAATATAGCGCGCGAGCGCGGCGAGCGTGCCCGGTGGTACCCCGGATTGCTCCAGAGAGTTCACCGCTGCCTCCGCGTGCCGGGCCGCTGCCGCCCGCGCTCCCTCCACCCCCAGCAGCTGCACGTAGGTGGATTTGGCCACGGCCGCGTCCTTCCCGGCGGTCTTTCCCAGCTGCTCGCTCGTGGCGGTCGCGTCGAGCACGTCGTCGGCCACCTGGAAGGCGAGCCCGATGTCGCGCCCGTACGCCCGCACCGCCTCCAGCTGGGTGGCCGAGCGCTTGTGCCGCCAGCGCTCCGAGCACGCACGACGCCTCGATGAGCGCCCCGGTCTTCCCCCGATGGACGGCCTGGAGTTCGTCCAGCGCGAGGCGTCCGCCCCTCGGCCTCGAGATCGAGCCATTGCCCCCCGACCATGCCCGTGATGCCGCCGGCGGTGAAGAGCTCCGAGGCGAGGGTGCCCGCCGCCGTGTCGGAGAGCCCGAGGGCCCGGCAGGCTTCGCTGAGGACTCGCGCGGCCACCGGGACGAGCAGGAAGCCGACCCGGGTCGCGGTGGCCACGTCGAACTCCCGATGGGTGGTGGGGCGCCCCCGCCGGAGGTCGTCGTCATCCATGCAGGGGAGGTCGTCGTGCACCAGCGAGTAGGTATGCACCGTCTCGACCGCGGCGGCGACCCCGTCGATCGCCTCCGAGGTGCCCCCGCAGGCTCGATATGCGGCCACGACCAGCGCGGGGCGCACCCGCTTGCCCGGGCTCCGGAGGGCATAGGCCATCGCCGTTCCCAACGTGCCGGGTGACTCCTGTTCGAGACGAGCCGCCCACCGCTCGAGAATGGCGTCGGTCCGTTCCCGCGACTCGAGCAGCAGCGCGTCCGCGCCGGATTCAGCCGTCGAGGTCGACAAGCTCCACACTTCCATCCGCCTGCTCGACGACCTTCTTGACCCTCGCCTCCGCCTCCGCCAGCCGCTCGCGCGCAGCGCGCAATCGGACGACGCCCTCCTCGAAGAGCGCCAGCGCGGCGTCGAGGTCGGCGTCATCGGCCTCCAGCCGGCGGACAATCTCCTCCAGACGGCGAAGGTCGTCCTGCAGGGTGGGGACATCGGTCGGTTGCTTTGCCATAGGCTCTACTCCACGCGGGCCGGCACCGACCCGTCGCTGACGCGCAGTCGAAAGGGCCGGCCCGAAGGAAAATCTGCCGTGTGCGAGAGCACACGGCCGGTGTCGTCCTGCGCCACACTGTAGCCGCGCGCCAGGACCCGCAGCGGACTCAACGCGTCGAGTTGCGCCGCCACACGCTCCACGCGGGTCCGCCGCGCCTCGATCAGGCGCGTGAGGGCCGACAGCAGTCGGTCGCCGGTGCGGGACAGCCGCTCTTCGGCCACGCGGGTCCGACGGCGGAGGCCTGCCCCGAGCCGGACGCCGAGGCCATCCACCCGGTGCAGGAGCGCCGCCCGGTCCGGAACCACGATCTCCGCGGCTGCCGACGGCGTCGCGGCGCGCACATCCGCCACCAGGTCGGACAGCGAGACGTCCGTCTCGTGGCCGACAGCCGAAATCGTCGGGACGCGCACCGCCGCGAGGGCGCGGCAGACCGGTTCGGCGTTGAAGGCCCCGAGGTCTTCCTTGGCTCCGCCCCCGCGGCCGATGATGCAGGCATCGAGGTTGTCGATGCGGTTGACCAGTTCGAGCGCGTGGACCAGCGACTTCACCGCGCCCTCGCCCTGGACCTGGGCGCCCACCAGGACCAGTTCCACGGCGGGCCACCGCGTGCGGGTGACGATGATCATGTCGCGGAGGGCGGCGCCGTCGGGGCTGGTGACCACCGCGATGCGGCGGGCGAACGCGGGGAGCGGACGTTTGCGGTCGGGGTCGAGCAGGCCATCGGCCTTGAGCGCGGCGCGCACCCGCTCCAGCTCGAGCGCCTTGGAGCCGAGGAGTTCCGTCGGAATGATGTCCGACGCGGTGAGGCGATACTCCCCCTTCTCCTCCCAGAGGGAGGGGCGGCCGCGGACCAGGACTTCCATCCCGTCCGTCGGCGGCTTCCCGTGTCGCTTCAGGACACCCGACGCCTGCTGCTTCCAGAGCATGCACCGGACGGACGCATCGGCGTCGCGCAAGGTGAAATACCAGTGGCCGCTGCGCCAGATCTTGAACTCCACGAGCTCGCCGCGGACAAAGACCGAACTCCCGAAGGCTCCCTCCACCGCGCTCTTCGCCTGCCGGTTGAGCTCGGCGACCGTCAGCTCCTCCGGGAGGTCGCCGTCACCGAAGAGCGACGGGTGGGTCACGCCGCCTCCCTCACCCTGCCCGAGTGAGTTCGGCCGCCTGCAAGGTGTTCTTGAGCAGCATCGCGATCGTCATCGGGCCGACGCCGCCGGGGACCGGGGTGATCGCGGAGGCGATCGCCGCCACCGGCTCGTAGTCGACGTCGCCGCAGAGACGGTAGCCCTTCTCGCGCGTGGAATCGTCCACCCGGTTGATGCCGACATCGATGACGACGGCGCCGGGACGCACCATGTCCGCGGTGAGAAACTCCGCCCTGCCGATGGCGACGATGAGGATGTCCGCCTGGCGGGCGACGGACGGGAGGTCCTTCGTGCGGGAATGACAGACCGTGACCGTGGCATCGCCTCCGGGTCCCTGCTGGATGAGCAGATTCGCCATCGGCTTGCCGACGATGTTCGACCGCCCGACGATGACCGCGTGGGCGCCCTTCGTCTCGATGCCCGACCGGATCAGCATCTGCTGGATGCCGTAGGGCGTGGCGGGGCGGAACGCGGTGGGATCACCGGTCACCAGCTTGCCGACATTTTCGGGGTGGAACCCGTCCACGTCCTTGAGCGGATTGATGCGGCGCAGCACCTTGTCGCTGTCCATCCCCTTCGGCAACGGCAACTGGACCAGCATGCCGTGGATGGCAGGATCCGCGTTCAGCTTGTCGATGGTGGCGAGCAGTTCGTCCTGCGTGGTGGTAGTCGGGAAGCCGGATGGTCACGGAGTGCATCCCTGCCTCCTCGCACGCGCGGCCCTTGCTCCGCACGTACACCTGGCTCGCGGGATCCTCCCCCACCAGCACGACCGCCAGGCCGGGCTTGATGCCGACCGCGGCGAGCTTGGCGACGTCGGCAGCGACTTCCTGCCGGATGGCGAGGCCGAGGGCCTTGCCGTCGAGGATACGGGCGGTCATCGCGCTACCTCCACGGAACGGGTTTCCCGGATCACGACCACGCGGATCTGTCCCGGATATTGGAGTTCATTCTCGATCTTGCGGGCAATCTGCTCGGAGAGCTCGGCCGCCTGTGCGTCGTTCACCTGGTCCGGCGTCACGATGACGCGGATTTCGCGCCCGGCCTGGATCACCGCGGTCTTCTCGACCCCGCGGAAGGCGTTGGCGATCTCCTCCAGCTTGGTGAGTCGCTTGACGTAGTTCTCGAAGGCCTCGCGACGCGCGCCGGGCCGCGAGCCACTGATCCCGTCCGCCGCCTGCACCAGGACCGACTCGGTCGATTCGTGGGGCACGTCGTCGTGGTGGGCATGAATGCAGTTGATGACGGCGGCGCTCTCGCCGTACCGCCGGGCCACCTCGACGCCGAGCTCGACGTGCGTCCCCTCGCTGTCGTGGGTGAGCACCTTGCCGACGTCGTGGAGGAACGCGCCGCGCTTGGCCAGCTTGACGTCCACGCCGAGCTCGGCGGCCATGATCCCCGCGAGCCAGGCCACCTCCTTGGAGTGCTCCAGGATGTTCTGCCCGTAGCTCGTCCGGTACCGCATCCGCCCGACCAGCTTGATCAGTTCCGGGTGCAGCCCGCTGATGCCGGTGTCGAACGCCGCCCGTTCGCCCAGCTCGACGAGCTGCGTGTCGAGTTCGGCGCGCACCTTCGTGACGATGTCCTCGATCCGGCCCGGCTGGATGCGGCCGTCGGCGATGAGCGCCTCGAGCGCCCGGCGGCCGACCTCGCGCCGGATCGGATCGAAGCAGGAGATGACCACGGTGTCCGGCGTGTCGTCGATGATGACGTCGACGCCGGTCGCCATTTCGAACGCCCGGATGTTGCGGCCTTCGCGGCCGATGATCCGGCCCTTCATCTCGTCCGAAGGAAGGGTGACCGCCGCGACCGTCGTGGTGCTGGTGTGATCGGGCGCAATCCGCTGAATGGCGATCGACACGATGCGCTGCGCCTCGCGCTCCGCGTTCTTCTTCGCCTGCTCCTTGATGTCGCGCACCAGCGCCGCCGCGTCGCTCCGGGCGGTCTCCTCCGCCTCCCGGAGGACTTCCCGTCTCGCCTCCTCCGCCGACAGTCCCGCAATCTGCTCCAGTCGCTGCGTCTGCTCGGCCTTGAGCGCGTCGACCTCCTTCTCCCGCGCCGCCACCGCCTGCTCCCGCGCGGTCAGCGAAGCATCGCGCGTCTGGATCGCGCTCTCCAGCGCCGACAACTGTTCCTGCCGACGATCATGGGTGCGCTCCCGCTCCTCTGCGCGTCGGTCCTGACGCGCCCACTCCTCGCGGCGGTTCTGGACTTCCTTGTCGAGCTCCTCCCGGAGGGCCAGCGTCTCCATCTTCCCCGCGAGGATCGCGTCCGTCTTCGCGCTCTCCGCCGCCCGCCGGGCGTCGGCGGTGACCCGCTCGGCATCCGCTTGCGCCGATCGCATCAGTTGCTCGGCATCGGCCTTCGAGGTGCGTGCGAGGCTCGCCGCCTCTGAGTGAGCCGAGGCGACGACGTCGCGCCCCGCGGCCCGGCGGCGTAGTTGGAGGATCAGGACAATGAGGAGGGCGACAGCAAGTCCGGCAAGCGCTCCCCCCAGGAGAGGGAGCCAAGGCAGGTCAGACATGATTATCTCCAGCGCAGCGGCCAGGCCGCCACGCGTTTGTTTCAGTCGGCCGGGGCTGGAATCCCGGCGGCGCGTCCACCGCGCTTGTTCGGCGGCAGGAGTCGGGCGACTTCGTCGAGCAGGACGTTCAGACGTACGGCGCCGTCGCGGTCCCCGCGGCGGGCCTGGAACAACTCATCGGTAATCTGCAGTGCGGCGAGAATGGCCGCCTTGTGGGTCTCGACGCTCGGCATCGTCGACTTCACGTGCCGCAACGCCGTGTCAAGATAGGCCGCGACTTCCCGGGTGTATTCGGGTGGCAACTCCGACTTGACGGTGAAGCTCTCTCCGGCAATAAACACCTGCACCGCATTCTTGGTCGTGCTCATGCCGCGCCCTCCTCGGTCTCGAGGAAGGCCAGCCGGGACGACAGCGACTGCAGCCGAGCCCGGGCCCCTTCGATCCGCTGCCGCAGCGCCTGGTTCTCGACTTCGAGCTCGACGACACGCTGCCGGGCCTGCAACAATTCGGGCCCCGCCAGCGCCCCCCCACGGCTCCGGGCCTCCTGCAACTCGGCCTCGGCCTTGAGCGTGCGGCGACGCCAGCCCGCCACCTCGTCTCCAAGGTGCCGAAGCAGTTGCTCCAGCTCGGCGAGTGCCGCGTGGTCAGGACGCTCGTAGTTCGATGCCATGCCGCTCCCGAAGAACTTTGAGAACCTTGGTTACTGAGGTATCCACTTCCTTGTCACGCAGCGTGCGGTCCGCGGCCCGATACCGCAGCCGGAACGCCAGCCCGCGGTGCCCGGCCGGCATACCCGTCCCCCGGTACTCGTCCAGGACGACGACCGCCTCGAGCAACCGACCAGCCGCCTGCTGAATCGCCTCGCGAAGATCCGCCGCGGTCGTCCCCGCCGGCACCACGAGGGAGAGGTCCCGCGTCACCGCGGGATTCACCGGCAGGGGGACAAAGACAGGTGTCGATCGTGGCGTCACATCAATCTGGACTTCGAATCCCAGAACCGGCGCGGCCCACGGCGGGGAGTCCGCCTCGAGCGCCCGGGCCCGGCCCACGATCTGGCCCTCCGGTGCGCAGGCAACCCACTCGCCCCCTTCAACTTGCACCGTCGAACCGGGATACGCCAGAGCGGCCACCGACTCGAAGACTGACCGGAGATCCCAGTAATCGACGTCGGGCGACTTCCCGGCCGCGGTCCAGTGCGTCGGCTCCCTGGCGCCGGTCAGCACCCCGGCAATGCGCCGCTCCTCACGGGGCGGCAATCCCGGCCTCACCCTTCAGGAAGACCGTCCCCAGCTCGAAGAGACGGACATCCCTGCGTGTGGGACGCCCAGTTCCCCTCCACCCTCCGGACCAGCCCGGGGAGGAGGCGCGACCGCATGAACCCTTCCTCAGCGGAGAGCGGGTTGTGCAGGCGCACGCTTTCGGGGCCGTCCTCCGGCCCGAGCGGGAGGGTCTGCACCTCGAACAGCCCTTCGGCCACGAGCCCCTGCCGGAGAGTGGCGTCGATCCCTTCGGAGGGCGCGTTCGGGAGGTCGCCGACCCGGAAGGGACGGAGCTCTGTCGGGAAGTTGTCGTACCCGTGGAGGCGAGCGACCTCCTCAACGAGATCGATTTCCGCAATGAGATCAGGCCGCCACCCCGGCACGTCAACGGCGATGCGGCCGTCTTCCGGCTTCGAGACGACCGTCGCCCCGATCGCGACGAGGTATCGCTCGATGGCATCCCACGGCACCTCCACGCCAAGCACCTGGGCCACCCGTGCCGGCCGCAGGAAGATGCGCGGAGGGTGGGTGACCTGCGGGAAGAGATCCACCGGGTCGCCGTCCAGCGTGCCGCCGGCGGCGGCCTGAATGATCTCGACCGCGCGACGCAGTACCTCGGGACCGTTCCAGAGGTCCACACCACGCTCGAACCGGTAACTCGCCTCGCTGCTCAACCCGAGCTCCCGCCGCGTGGCCCGGACCCCCTGGGGCTCGAAGTAGGCGCACTCGAGGAAGAGGTCGGTCGTCTCGGAGGAGACCTCGGAGTGCGCCCCGCCCATCACCCCGGCCACACCAATGGCGCCCTCGGCGTCGGCGATGACCGTCATTGAAGGGGCCAGCGCCCGGTCGGCGCCATCCAACGTCGTCAGGCGCTCCCCGGCCCGCGGCGCGGCGCGCGATCACCGCCGGGCCCTTGAGCCGCGCCACATCGTACGCGTGCATCGGCTGGTTGAGCTCGAACATCACGCAGTTGGTAGCGTCGACCACATTGCTGATCGATCGCATGCCGATCGCTTCTACCCGGGCGCGGAGCCATTCCGGCGAGGCACCGATGCGGACGCCGCGAAGAACGGCGCCAAGAAACCGGGGACACCCGACGGGATCCTCGATGGCAACTCGCACGCCCCCCGTCGTCGCCTCGGCACCGGCGCGGACCGGTGTTGGCGTCGTGGGACCTTCCGAACCGGGAACAGGTGGGAGCCGAAAGGTGGTGCCGTAGGAGAAGGCCAGTTCCCGCGCCACCCCCTTGTGGCCGAGCAGGTCGGGCCGGTTGGGGGTGACATCCACCACGAGTCGCTCGTCGGCGACGTCCAGGACGTCGAGGAAGGGCGTGCCCGGCGCCGCCTCAGTCGTCGAGTTCGAGAATCCCGTCGTGTTCCTGCCCCAGGCCGAGTTCGCGCGCCGAGCAGAGCATGCCCTCGGAGACCTCACCGCGGATCTTGCGCTTCTCGAGCGTGAGTCCGCCGGGCAGAGTCGATCCGACCGGAGCGAAGGGATACTTGCTGCCGGCCGTGACGTTCGGCGCGCCGCAGACCACGCTTCGGGGCGTGCCGGTGCCGTCGTCGACGTCACAGAGGCGGAGCCGGTCGGCGTTCGGGTGCGGACGGACCTCGCGCACCAGCGCCACCACGACCTGCCCCAGTCCGGGATAGCAGTTCCTCGACGCGCGTCGACCGTCGCGCCGAGCGCGGCGAGCCGGCTCGCCACGTCGGCGGACTCCAGCGGGCGGCGGAGAAATGCCTCGAGCCAGCGACGGGAGACGTTCATCGGGCCCGTCCCATCTGGTCGAGGAAGCGCATGTCGCCCTCGTAGAGCAGGCGGATATCCGGAATTCCGTAGCGCTGCATGGCGATCCGCTGCGGGCCCATCCCGAACGCGAATCCGGTGTAGCGCTCCGCATCGACTCCACAGTTCTCCAGCACCTTCGGGTGGACCATCCCGCAGCCGAGAATCTCCATCCAGCCGGTCCCCTTGCAGGCAGAGCAACCGCTGCCACCGCAGAGATAGCACGAGACATCCATTTCGGCGGACGGCTCGGTGAACGGGAAGAACGACGGGCGAAACCGCACCTTGGTGTCGGGCGAGAAGAACTGCCGCGCGAAGTGCAGCAGCGTCCCCTTCAGGTCCACGAAGGAAATCCCCTCGTCCACCGCGAGCCCCTCGATCTGCGCGAAGACCGGCGCGTGTGACGGGTCGAAAGGGTCCTTGCGGTACACGACGCCGGGAATCACCACGCGGTACGGCGGCGGGCCGCCCATCATGGTGCGGATCTGCACCGGCGAGGTGTGCGTGCGGAGGAGCACCGCCTTCCCGTCGCCGGGGTGGGTGTCGCCCCCCACGTCGAGGTAGAAGGTGTCGTGCATGTCCATGGCGGGGTGATCGGCGGGGAAGTTCAGCGCGCCGAAATTCATCCACTCCGTCTCGGCCTCGGGGCCGACGGCACGGTTGAACCCGAGGCCGTGGAAGATCTCGCAGATCTCGTCGACCACCTTGGTGACGGGGTGCTCGGCCCCGACCCACCGGCGACGGCCGGGCATCGTGAGGTCGAGCCCGGCAGCCGCGGGACCGGCATCGGCCGCGAGCGCCACCGAGCGCGCCTCGAACGCCGCCTCGAACGCCTGGCGGAGGTCATTGGCCGCTGCGCCGACCGCCTTGCGCTCTTCAGGCGCGAGGGTGGCCAGCGACCGCAACACCGCGGTCAGGGCGCCACTCTTCCGGCCGAGCACGGCGATCTGTTCGGCCTCGAGCGCGGGCGCGTCCAGCTCCGGCACCGCCGCGAGGCGGGGCCGGAGCGCGTCGAGCAACGATTGTGGGTGGGACTCGGCCATTGCGAATCCGGGGGTAACGGGGGGTGGAAACGACTGTGGGGCCGGCCGCGCATGGCGACCGGCCCCACGCGCGACCGAACCAGAGAGCGCGCCGGTTAGCTGGCGGCCTTGGCGACCTCGGTCTTGGCCACCTGGGCCTTGGCGACCTCGGCGATCGCCGCGAACGCGTCGGCGTCACGCACCGCGAGGTCGGCGAGCACCTTGCGGTTCACCTCGACGCCGGCGCGCTTCAGGGCGTCCATCAGGCGGCTGTAGCTGAGGCCGTGCTGACGGGCTGCCGCGTTGATGCGCGTGATCCAGAGGGCGCGGAACTCGCCCTTCTTCTTGCGCCGGTCGCGGTAGGCGTACGCCAGGCCACGCTCGACGTTCTCCTTGGCGGCCTTGTACAGCTTGCTGCGGGACTGAAAGCCACCCTTGGCGGCCTTCATGATCTTCTTCTTCCGGGCGTGATGCGCGGGACCGTTCTTTACGCGAGGCATGGTATCTCCCTTACGCCTGGAGGAGGCGGCTGACGCGTGGGAAGTCGGCCGAACTCACGTAGGCCACCTTCTTCAGCTTGTTCTTCCGCTTCCGACTCTTCTTGGTCAGAATGTGGCTGTGGTTGGCGTGGAAGCGCTTGAGCTTCCCCGTCCCCGTCTTCTTGAACCGCTTCATGGCGGCCCGCTTGGTCTTCATCTTCGGCATGACTCGCTACCCTTTCAAATCATGCGCCCCTACTTGGGCGCGATCACCATCGTCATGTTGCGGCCTTCGAGCTTCGCATCCATCTCGACCTTGCCGACGTCCGCCAGGGCGGCGATCACCCGGTCGAGCACGGCGCGGCCCAGGTCGATATGGGCCAGTTGTCGGCCCCGGAACATCAGCGTGACCTTGACCTTGTTGCCGTCGCCGAGGAACTCACGGGCGTGGCGGGTCTTGAAGTCAAAATCGTGGTCATCGATGCCGGGCCGGTACTTCACTTCCTTCAATTGAATCACGTGCTGCTTCTTCTTGGCCGCGCGCGCCGCCTTGGCCTCTTCGAACTTGAACTTTCCGTAGTCCATGATCTTGACGACGGGGGGTCGGGCGGTCGGTGCCACCTCCACCAGGTCGAGTCCCCGATCCTGGGCGGCGGCGAGCGCCTCCTCGATCGGCAGCACACCGAGCTGCTCACCCTCTGCCGTGATCACCCGTACCGGGCTGATTCGGATCTGACGGTTGACGCGTACGCGCTTGTCGCGGTCTGTGGACAGTGGAACGCCTCCGGCCAAAAAAGAAAAAGGACATCCTGAGATGACGGATGTCCACGTGCGCCACGGCTGATGCGAGCATGCCTGCTGACGACCTCGGGACCCGTTCACACCGGCGCTCGGCCGGGCTCAGGGTGGGGGGATCCTCCCCCGCTTC
Source organism: uncultured Gemmatimonadales bacterium (assembly GCA_963699825.1). GTDB lineage: Bacteria > Gemmatimonadota > Gemmatimonadetes > Gemmatimonadales > GWC2-71-9 > SPDF01. The sequence continues at coordinate 183,638 of CAVOVI010000010.1, read as the reverse complement.
AAGTGCGCAAAGTCTAGGTGGGACAGACGATTATGTCAAGCGGGGCCCCGATTGGGGGCCGCCACCTCGTCGGCCAGATCGGTAGCCCCCACCCCCTTCACCGCCCGCCCCATGGCGATGGCGGGATCGTGCTCGAAGATCAGCATCCATCCCCCGGCCACGGCCTCCGCCAGGAGGTTGCGCTTCGACTCCAGGGTCCGGAGGGGCTCGACGTCGTAGCCCATGATCCAGGGCAGGGGGAGGTGGGCCGCCGTCGGGATCAGGTCGCCGAGGAAGACCGCCGTCTCCCCGCGCGAGTGGAGGACGATGGACTGGTGCCACGGCACGTGGCCGGGCGTCACCCGCGCGCCAATCCCGGGGAGGATCTCGGTGTCGCCCTCGAGAAACTTCCACTTCTTGGCCCGATCGACCGGCTCGTAATTGGGTGGCAGGTAGCTGGCCCGGGTCCGCTCATTGGTCTGCTGGGCATACTCCCGCTCCCCGCGCTGGACCACGTAGGTCGCCTTCGGGAAGGTCACCTTCACGTCCCGCCCCCCACCCGGCACCGCCTCCGCCGTCGTGTTGCCACCGGCGTGGTCGAAATGCAGATGGGTGTTGATGACCCACGAGATGTCGCGGGGGCGGTGGCCCAGCTCCCGCAGGGCATCCTCCAACCGGGTAGGGCCGGGCTTCCCGGCGTTTTCCACCCCGTAGATGTCGAGAAACTTCTTCTCTTCCTTGTTCCCGAGTCCGGTGTCGATCAGCACCAGCCCATCGGGGTGTTCCACCAGCACGCACCGCATCGCCAGGGGAATTCGGTTGCGATCATCCGGCTCGATCCGGCGGGTCCAGAGGGTCCGGGGGACGACACCGAACATCGCGCCGCCGTCGAGGCGCTGCAAGGCCGGCCTCGAGGGTATGGCAGCGGAGGGAGCCGACGGAGAAGGAGTGGGTGAGGGGCATGACGTAAGATAGGCAGACAGGCAGGGAGGCAGGTAGTCAGCGGGGACAGCGGGGCAGCGGGACAGCGGGACAGCGGGACAGCGGGACAGCGGGGCAGGAAGGTGCAACAGCCGTCACCCCGGCGAAAGCCGGGGTCCAGGTTGTGGGAGCGTCACTGCCGAACCGTCGCTGCTGGCTACCGGCTCTTGCGCGACAGCAGTCCTTCCAAATCATCCAGGGTCGTGGCCCCCTGCTCCGTTGCCATGGCCAGCAATCGCCTCAGGATCTCCGCCGTGACCAGCGCGTCGCCCGCGGCGCGGTGGCGCGCCCCGTTGTCGAGATTGAAGTGCGCCGTCACGTGATCGAGTGCGTGGGAGGTCAGCCCGTGGACCAGGCGGCGCGACATCTTCACGGTGCAGAGCCGCGGGCCGTCGAGCGAGAGCCCCCGGTTCCGACGGAGTTCGGCGTCGACGAAGCTCCAGTCGAACCGAACGTTGTGCGCGACGAAGATCCGTCCGGCCAACGCGGCGAGGATCGCGTCCGCCGCCTTGTCGAAGGACGGCGCGTCGGCGACCATCGCGTCGGTGATGCCGGTGAGTGCGGTGATCTGCGGGGAGATCGCGCAGCCGGGATTGATGAGGGAATCGAAGGCCAGCTCGACGCGGTCGCCTTGCACCAGGACGATCGCGATATCCGTGATTCGGTCGTCACCGGCGGCGCGCATGCCGGTGGTCTCGACGTCCACCACCGCAAAGGTGCACGCCGAAAGCAGAGGAGACTGCGCTGCCCCGCCCGCCAGTGCCCAGCGCCCATCGTCGAGCTGTCGGACCCGGGGGTCGGAACCGAGGAGGGCGACCGCCAGGCGGGCCGCCACCGCGGATGGCGCGGCGGCGAGCCCCATCACGTCCCGGGCCAGCACGACCGCGTCGGCCGGTCCGGCTGCCAGCAGCGCAAGCGCGCGGTCGGCGAGCGTGGAGGTCGGATGCGCGGAGAGTCCAGTCACTCAGTTCGGATTGGCGAGGTGGTAAGCCAGGGCTTCGAGTTCGAGTGCGAGGTTCACGGTCTTGACCGTCACATCGGCGGGCACCACCAGCTGCAGCGGCGCGAAGTTCAGGATGGATTTGATGCCGAGCGCGACCAGCCGGTTGGCCACGGTCTGGGCGACTTCAGGGGGAGTGACGAGCACCGCGATGTCGGCCGGATTCCGGGCCAGGCTCGCCTCGAGGTCTGACACGTCTTCCACGGTTATGCCGCCGAGCGACTGCCCGATCTTCACGGGGTCTCGATCGAAGATGGCTACGAAATCGAAGCCCCGCCGCCGGAAACCACGATTCTGCACCAAGGCACTGCCGATCTTCCCCGCACCAATCAGCGCGACTCGGTAGTGCCGGGTCAGGCCGAGGATCTGGCGGAGGGCCTGCACAAGCTCGGGTACCGAGTAGCCGAGGCCGCGCTTCCCGAACGAGCCGAAGAACGAGAGGTCCTTCCGCACCTGTGCGGACGTGGTCCCTCCGCGGCCGGCGAGTGCCCCGGAACTGATGGTTTCGATGCCCTCCCCCTCGAACTCTTCGAGGAACCGAAGATAGAGCGAGAGTCGTCGGACGGTGCTGTCGGCGATCTTCCGCATTGACCTAGCATTGTGAAATGTTTCACAAAGCTACTCTGGTCGCCATCCACCGTCAACGAGCATCGCATGGAGTCGCAGGAACTCGTCCGGAGCGAGGACCTCCGGACGAACCGTCGGTATGAGTCCGGCGCCTTCCACCGCCCGCCCCGCCGATACCGCATCCCACCCTGTCAGTTCACGCACGGCACGAAGCAGTTGCTTGCGTCGAAACCCGAACAACCCCACCACCGCCGCGCGAAAGCTGCGAACCTCGTCGTCCCGGACCAGCGGGCTCTGGAGCGGCTCGAGCCGGAGCGCCGCGCTATCCACCTTCGGCACCGGATGAAACGCGCCCGCCGGCACCGTGAAGAGCACCTCCGTCTTCGCCACCGCCTGGATGCCGACGGTCAACGCCCCATACTCCTTCGTCCCAGGCGCGGCACCGACGCGATGTGCCACCTCCTTCTGCACCAGGAAGACGATCCGGCGAGGACGGGGAGGCGTCAGCGCCTTGTCCAGGAGCGGCGAGGTGATGTTGTAGGGGATGTTGCCGGTGACCAGCCCTCCCGGCCCGCCCCCCAGTGCGACCCAGTCGAGTTCCAGGGCGTCGCCCTCGACGACGACGGCACCCGGCACCCTTTCGCGGAGCGTCGGAATGATCTCCGCGTCCTTCTCGATCGCGACGACGCGGCCCGCCACCCGCACCAGCGCCTCAGTGAGTCCGCCGGGGCCTGGCCCGATTTCGAGCACGGTGTCATCCGCGGTGGCACCGAGGGCGTCGGCGAGGCGAGCGAGGATCCGGGGGTCGCGCAGGAAGTGCTGACCAAGCCGGCGCTTGGGTCGAGACACCGCTCACATCCGCAGGATGAGGAGGGTCAGGTCGTCCGCCGGATGCGGGGCGAAGGTGCTGACCTCGGCGATCAACGCCGATACGATCTCCTCAGGGGGAAGGTGCCGGCGCGCGGTGATTCCGCTGAGCAGTCTCGCCTCCCCGAAGGTATCCCCCGCCGAGTCGCGCGCGTCGAGGAGACCGTCGGTGCAGAGACAGAGCAGGTCGGAGTGCATCTCCCACGGCACCTGGCGCAGTTCGATGTTCCCCCGCGCCGAGAGACCGAGCGGGGGGGCCGTCGCCTCCAGGCGTTCCGGCGGCCCTTCCGCCGGGATCCGCCATGCGTGCGGGTGCCCCGCGCTCGCATAGGAAAGCTGCGCCGCCCGAGGATCGAGCACACCGTAGAACACCGTCAGGTACATCTCCGTACTGGCGAGGTCCTCCTCGATGCTGTCGAGCAGGCGTTCGAGGGTCTCGTCCGGCGTCGCCGAGCCGCCCGCGTGAATGCCGGCCGCCGCGATAACCATGGCCATGACGAGCGCCGCGCCGAACCCGTGCGAAGAGACGTCGCCCAGCATGACGCCCACGCGGCCGTGCCCGAAGCGATTGAAGGTGTAGAAGTCGCCTCCGACCGACTCCGCCGGCACGCAGCGCGCCGCCACCTCGGCGTCGCCCGCGAGCTCCGACGGCGAAGGCATCAGCTTCAGCTGCAGGTCGTGCGCCAGCTCCAGTTCCCGACGGAGTCGCTGCTGCTGGAGGTCGCGGACCACCAGCCGCGCGTTCTCGACCGCGGCACCGACCTGGTTGGCGACGGCGATCACCAGCTTGCGGTGCCCCGGCTCGAAGCTGTCGGCGCCGAGCCGGTCGGTCAGGTTGATCACGCCCACACATCGCGAGGCGCCACCCGGCGCGGCGTAGATGATCGGCACGGAAAGGTAGGCGCCGCCGCGGTAGCCACGCGGCCCCCCGATGCCGTCGGCCCCGGGAGGATTCTCGACCAGCCGCCGCTCCCGGAACGCGCGCGCGGCAACCGACGCCTCGTCGTCCGGCGAGACGCTGGCCTCCGTCGGGGCGGGAAAACCGCGGGTGGCCACGACGCGCAGCCGGGCGAGTGTCTCGTCGTAGACCATGATCGATGACCGACGGGCGGCGACGACGGAACTGACCTCCCGCAGGATGGTGCGGGCGGCCTCTTCCAGGTGGATCGTCTGTCCGAGGATTTCGCTGATGCTGTAGAGGAGGTCGATCTCCTCGTAGCGGTTGGCGAGTTCCGCCCCCATTTCGATGGCGCGCCGCTCGGTGCGGAACATCGCACCGAGGACCGGCCGGAGTCGGTCGGCCGCGGCCTGCGCCTCGAATTCGGAGAGGTCTTCGAGGGTGAACCAGACGCCTTCGACACCGGGCACGGCGTCGAACCACGCGGTGCCGGTGGGGGTGGGCACCGGACCGGCCTCCCGCGGAACCACGGGGGACCAGCCCGGATCGTCACCGCCGACCACCCGAACGCGGCGCCCGTCGAACCGCCAGGCGCGCAGCCGCCCGCCTACAAGGCCGGCCAGCGCCTCGAGGACCGGACCGACTCGCTCTACGTGCGGCGCAGGGTCATGCAGATTGAATTCCCCGGGGGAGTGAATCGTACGTCATCCATCAGATTGCGAATCAGGAAGAGCCCGCGCCCGCAGGGGAGCTCGAGGTCGTCGGGCATGACGGGATCGCGGACCGAGGCGGGGTCAAAGCCGGGCCCCTCGTCCGTGACATGGATGTGGAGGGCGTCAGGGAGGCACTCGGCGCGGACCTCGACGTGGAGCGCGGGCTCCTGGCCGTTGCCGTAGACCATCGCGTTGGCCAGCGCTTCCGAGAGTGCGACCCGAAACCGGAACTGCACCCGCCGGGAGGGATCCCATCCCGCGAAGCAGTGGCGCGCCACCAGCTCCACCACCTCTTCGATGAGGGAAACTTCGCTCGGGATGCGCAGGGCAATTTCCACGGCGATCCCGGTGGGTAGGGGTCGGTCGGCGCGACGGACGCAGAGGCGAAGCGGCGCGGTCACGAGCGCTTCAGAATCCGACGAGGGCCTGCGCCGTGTCGTCGGCGATCGCGAAGAGCGTGTCGAGCTTCGTCAGCTCGAAGAGCGAGCGGAGATCCTCATTCAGCCCGCTGAGGCGGAGTTCCCCGCCCTGCTCTCGAACCTTCTTCGAGATCGAGACCAGCGCGCCAAGCCCCGAGGAGTCGATGTATCCGGTCTTGGCGAAGTCCACCAGCAGTTTCCGCTCCCCGTTATCGAGCGCCTGCTGGATGGTGGCCTTCAGCTCCTGCCGATTGCCCACGATGAGCTGGCCCTCGACTTCGACGATCAGGACCCCGGTCGGATGCTTGGACGTGGTGAACGCCATGAACAACTACCTCCCTCAAGAACCTGAATCAGCCTGCAGGATAGCCAGTGCGGCCACTTCGACAATATCATCGCTCGTCGCTCCGCGCGACAGGTCCGCCATCGGACGCGCCAGGCCCTGGAGTACCGGCCCCAGCGCGACGGCGCCCGCCAGCCGCTGGACAAGCTTGTAGGCGATGTTGCCCGCGTCGAGGTTTGGAAAGACAAGCACGTTGGCCCGCCCCCCGACGGTGGAGCCCGGCGCCTTGCCGGCCGCGACCTCCGGCACCAGGGCGGCATCGGCCTGAAGCTCGCCGTCGGCCGGGAGCCCAGGGGCCAGCTCCCGGAATCGTGCCACCGCCTCCCGGACAACATCCACCGATCGGCCTTCAGCGCTGCCATGGGTGCTGTAGCTGAGGAAGGCCACCCTCGGCGCGTCACCGATCAGGCGCCGACGGTCGGCGACGGCCGCGAGGGCGATATGCGCCAGCTCCTCGGCGTTCGGTTCCGGCACCACGGCGCAATCGGTGAACGTCAGGACCCGCTGATCGGGAAAGACCAGGTAGAAGGCGGAACTGAGCAGGGGATTCCCGGGGGCCAACCCGATGGCCCAGAGCGCCGCGCGCAGGACATCGGCGGTCGGATGCGTCACACCCGCCACGCAGGCGTCGGCCTCGCCAAGCGCCACGAGACCGGCGCCGAAGCGGACGGGGTCGGCCGCCAGATCCAGCGCGTGGACACCGTCCCGCACCCGGTCCGGACGCCGCGCACGCAGCAGCTCCGCGATGGTGCCGAGGCGGGGGTCGTCGGCCGGCCGGAGATGCCCGTCCCCGAGCAGGATCGGCTCGGCAATCGACTCTTCCCGCAGTCGTTTCGCGGCGGCGAGCACTCGAGGATCGTCCCCTTCCGGGAGGACGACGCGCGCCCCCCGGGCCCGGGCCCGATCCAGCAGCGCCGCCCGCGCGCTCACTTCGCGAACCGCGCCCGGAGCGCCTCCGCCACCGTGGGATGCACCAGCGCGGTGACATCGCCACCGAAACGAGCCACTTCGCGCACCAGGCTGGAACTGAGATAGGTCAGGTCCAGCGCCGGCACCAGGAAGACCGTCTCCAGCGACGGGTGCAACTGCCGATTCATGAGCGCCATCTGGAATTCGTACTCGAAGTCACTGACGGCGCGGAGCCCCCGAATCACGACGGACGCCCCGACCTTGCGGGCAAATTCCGCGAGCAGTCCCTCGAACGAGACGAACTCAATCCGCGGGTCGTCACCGACGGCGGCCCTCAGCATCTCCAGCCGCTGCTCGACGGTGAAGAGCGGCTCCTTGGCCACATTCACGGCCACCGCCACGATGAGCCGGTCCGAGAGCAGGAGGCTCCGGCGGATCAGGTCTTCGTGCCCGCGGGTCGGCGGGTCGAACGAACCGGGGTAGATCGCGATTCGGGTCATGGGGCGTAGAGGAAAGTGAGGGCGGTGTCGCCGTAGCGACGCGAGTCGTCGCCGGGCAGCGCCAGCGTGGCGCGGTGTTCCACCGAAAGAATGCGTGCAAATGGCGTCTGGCGGAAGAGGGCGACCAGCCGTTCCGCCGCTTCGTGGTCATAGGGCGGGTCGGCGAAGACCAGGTCGTAGGCGTGCGAACCGAGCGTTTCGGCAAATCGCAGGGCGTCGCCCTTGTGCACGCGGCAGCGCGCCGTGACCCCCAGCGCCTCGATATTCGCGGTCAGTGCCTTGATCGAGGGGGACCCGAGCTCGACGAACTCCGCCGTGATGGCCCCGCGAGAGATGGCCTCGAGACCCAGGGCGCCGCTCCCCGCAAAGAGATCGAGCACCCGCGCTCCCGGAATCGCTGCTCCCAGGATGCTCATCCACGCCTCGCGGACCCGGTCGGAGGTGGGACGCACCCGGGAGTCCTTCGGCATCACCAGGCGGCGGCCGCCGAACTCGCCGGCCACAATCCGCACTACGCGCCGCCCGATCCGGCGGGCACGATGGCCAGCATCCTCGCCTGCAACGACTCGCGGCCCCGGTAGGTGTTGGTCTCCAGTTTGAACGCGACGTCAATCGACTCGGAGGCGGCAGGGGCGCGGTCGAACATTCCGAAGCCGATCGCCTCGATGGACGCACCTCCCGCCCGCAGTACCCCCTTCAGGTGGCCCTTGCCAACCTCGCGCGCCCCGTCGAGCCACACCCCGCGCGCGGCGAAGACCGGCCCCGGGTTTCCCATCCCGCACGGTTCCAGGAACTGGCAAAGGGACTCGAGTTCCGGTGTGGCCTCATCGAGCGTGAGGACCACGTCCACGCGCTGTTCAGGCACGAGATCGTCGGGATGCAGGAGCCGATTGGCCTCCGCCACGAACCGCTCCCGGAACGCCTCCAGCCGGTCGCGCTGGATGGTGAGTCCCGCCGCCATGCGGTGCCCCCCGTAGCGCTCGAGCAGGTCGTCACAGACAGTCAACGCATCGCGCAGGTGAAAGCGTGAGATGCTCCGGCCGCTCCCCTTCCCCACGGTCGGCGTGTCCTCGTCGAAGGCGATCATGAACGTCGGCCGGCCGTATCGCTCCACCAGGCGCGAGGCGACGATGCCGATGACGCCCGCGTGCCAGCCCTCGGCCGAGAGCACGATGGCGGCATCGGACTCCAACCGACCGCCTGACTCCACCTCTTCGATCGCCTGCTCCAGGATGGCCTGATCGAGCGCCTGTCGATCGGCGTTCTGGGCTTCGAGCTGGTCGGCGAGTTGCCGGGCCTCGACCGCGTCATCCGTCAACAGGAGGCGCAGGCCGTCCTTGGCGTCGCCGATCCGGCCGACGGCATTCAGGCGAGGACCGAGGACGTAGCCGAGCTGTCCGGCCCGCAGCGGCTTCCCATCAAGCCCCGCCGAGCGGATCAGCGCCTGCAACCCGACCCAGCGGGTGCGCGTGAGCACCTTCAGGCCTTGCTGTACCAGGATGCGGTTCTCCCCCTCCAGCGGCACGACGTCCGCCACCGTGGCCAGCGCCACGAAATCGAGGAGATGCAACGGGAGGTGGGGAGGAAGACCGAGGACCGGCACCAGCGCCTGGACCAGCTTGAACGCCACGCCGGTGCCGCACAGCATCGCGTAGGGCGAATCCTCGCCATCCAGCTGTGGATCGACGATGGCGGTGGCCGGGGGAAGTTCCTCTCCCGGCAGGTGGTGATCCGTCACGACGACCGCGAATCCCTCCGCCCGGGCGGTGCGCACCGCCTCGACGGCGGTGATCCCGCAGTCACAGGTGAGGATCAGGCCGGCGCCGACTTCACGTGCACGGGCGAGACCCGCCTCGCGGAAGTCATACCCGTCCTGCATGCGGTGCGGTACGAAAGGCTCGACCGACGCGCCGGCCGCGCGCAGCGCGCGGGTGAGCAGGGCCGTGGCGCACTGGCCATCCACGTCGTAGTCGCCGTGGACCAGGATCGTCTGCCCCGCCTTCACGGCCGAGGCAACAGCCGTCACCGCGTCCGCCATCCCGCCGAGGATGAGCGGATCGCCGAGGTCATCCAGCACTGGCCGGAGGAAGCGACGAGCCGACTCGACATCGTCGAATCCACGCTGCAGTAACAGCGCGGCCAGGGCGCGGGGCACTCCCAGCGCTGCGGCGAATCCAGAGAGCCGGGTGTCGTCCGGCGAGGGAGCGACGACCAGACGCACCGGCCGCGGCGAAGCCGCTGACACCATCAGGCGTCGACCCTCAGGACACTTCGATGTAGTAGAGCATGACGCCACACCCTTCGCAGCCGTCGACCACGCCCGTCATCCGCATCTGCTGACGGCGATTCATCGGCACCGCGGTGAAGCACGCGCCACAGGCGTCGCCCGCCAGCGCGACGACCGCCACCGGGGCCCGGGAGCCTCGAAGCCGTTCGTACCGCGACCGAAGGGGCTTGGTGACCGCCGCGGCACTCTTGTCCCGCGCCTCCAGTGCGACGGCACGCTCCGCCTCCAGCTCGCTCTTTCGAGCCGCCAGCGCCTCGCGCAATTCCACCTGCTCCGCCTTGAGCGCTTCGACCTGGGCCTGGGCCTCGGCGACGCGGGCTTCCTGCGCCTGGACCGTCTCCTGGGCACGGAACCAGTCGGATTCCTCACGCGCCAAGACCTGCCGGGAGAGGTCGAGCTCCGCCATCAGCCCGGCGGTGTCCTTGCCGGGGCGGGACACCTCGATCCGCTTCCGGCGGCCCTCCTGGAGCTTCCGGTAGGTCTCCACCCGGCCTTCGACCTCGATCCGACGGCGGATCGATTCGGCGACGCTGCGCTCCGCCACGCCGACTTGTGATTCGGCCGTGCGGATGGCCTCATCGAGCTCCTGCTCCTCTTCCAGCACCGCGTCGAGCCGCTGGTCCACTTCGAGCAACGCGATGTCCTTTTCCTGCAAGTCGAGCAGCTTTTCCAGATCCGGAGTCATCCTGTCTACCTCACTGAGAGTCGGGGCCAGGGTACCGTTACTGCGGCGACCGCGGCCGTGGGTTCTGCCATTGCATCGCTTTCCTCAGCGCACGGGCGTATTTCGCGCCGAGTTCCTTCTTGCGGGTCAACTTCTGGGACGGGTCGGTCAATTTCTGGTACTCACGCCAGAGCGGCCGGAATTCGAGCGCCTCCGAGGCGCTGGCGTAGTGGTCATCCAACACGGCATCCGTCAACGTGCCGCCCGCCTCCCGCAACTCGTTCCACAACTCGAGGGCGTCGGGCGAAAGCCGCCCGGGCAGGTCGGTGTCCGGTGTGGACGCGTCCGCGACCAGCGCCTCGAACAGTTCGAGATGCAGCGGCACCTCGAACCATTCCCGCTTCACCTCCTGCGCGGCCCGCGCGCGATACTCGTCGCTGGCCACGAGCACCCGCAGCAGTTCCGTCTCCGCCACGCCGCCCATCCGGCTTACCCGCCTTGGCGCCGGGCGCGAGGGGGAGGGGGGACGCCGCTCCTGCGGCGCCGGGTGCGCGCGCGGCTCACGCATCGCCTCGACCTCGGTGAGGAGGACTTCCTTGCTGACCCCCGAGCGCTCGGCCACCCGCCCAAGATAGAGCTCACGGGTAATCGCGTTGCTCGCCGCCCGAATCGTCGGGAGGAGACGATCGAGCGCCTCACGTCGATGCTCCACTCCCTCGAACCAGCCTTTCCGTTCGAGGATCTGGATCTTTCGTTCCAGCACGTCCACCGCGTCGTCGAGGACCTTCTGCAGCGCCTCCGCCCCGCCCTTCTGCACGAGGGTATCGGGATCCTCACCTGGCGGAAGCGTCGCCACACGGACGCGCACGTCATGGCGCAGCAGTTCGTCGCCGGCCCGGAAGGTGGCACGGAGCCCGGGAGTGTCGCTGTCGTACAGCAGCGTCACCGTCTTGGTGTAGCGCTTCAGCAGTTCCGACTGGTCGCCGGTCAGTGACGTCCCGAGGGGCGCCACGACGTGCTCAAAGCCCGCCTGGACCAGCCGGAGCACGTCAAAGTACCCCTCGACGACGAGTGCGCTCTCCTCGCGGCGAATGGCGTTCCGGGCGAAGTGGAGGTTGTAGAGCGACCGGCCCTTGTGAAAGATCGGCGTCTCGGGCGAGTTCAGGTATTTCGGTTCACCCGGGCCGAGCAGGCGTCCGCCGAAGGCGACCACACGGCCGCGCAGGTCGTGGATCGGAAAGAGCAACCGGCTCCGGAACCGCGGGCCGATGCTGCCGTCCTCACGTCGCACCACGAGCCCCGCGGTGACGAGAACGTCGTCCTTCACGCCGAGCTCGGCCATGGCCGCCTGGAACTCCTTGCGGCGGGGGGCGAACCCCAGCCCGAGCTCCGCCGCGACCTCCATCGGAAATCCCCGGTCGGCCAGGTACTTGCGCGCCCCTGCCGCTTCGTCGGCCTCCCGCAGCTGCCGCGCGAACCAGTCGTGCGCCACGGCGACGGCCGAGTACAGCGGCTCATTCGGATCCGGCCCCTGGCGTTCGCTGCGCTCGGGAATGACTATGCCGACCTTCCGGGCCACTTCGCGCACCGCCGTCGGGTAGTCCATCCCGAACCGCTTCATGAAGAAGCTGAAGACGTCGCCGGCTTCGTGGCAGACGTAGCAGTAGAACATCCCCTTCTTCGGAATCACCGCCATGTTGCGATGGGTGCCGCCGTGGAACGGGCAGGGGCCGCGATAGTCCGAGCCGGTCCGCTTCAGATCCACCGAGTCGCCGACGATGGACACGATGTCCGCCGTGTCTCGTACCTGCTCGATCACGTCGTCCGGGATGCTCACGGCTTGAGTTCCGCCACAGTGGCGCCGGTGCCACCCTGGTTGGATGGAGCGAAGCCGTGGCTCTGCACCCGATTGTCCCGGTTGAGCAGCTGCTGCACCCGCGCGCGCACCACGCCGGTGCCCTTGCCGTGGATGATCCGCAGGTACGGCCGGTCGGCGAGCACCGCCGCGTCGAGTGCGGCCAGGGTCGCGATTTCGGCCTCATCGCCCGTCATCCCCCGCAGATCGATCTCCATCGGCGCCTCGATGGACGCCACGTGGTGCGTCCGTACCGGCTCGCTCGCCTCCGGCGTTGGCGCCTCACCGCGGAGCACTTCGAGTTGCCGTGTGTCGGCGACCACCCGCAGCCCGCCCACCATCACCACGGCCCGCCCGTCACCCCGCAGCTCCACCACCTGGCCGATCCCGGCGGCGCCGGTGCGCACCCGGCTTCCGACCGACACCGCGACTCCCGTCGGCGCGTTCCTCCTCCTCGGAAGCGGCCATGGCACGGGCGCCGGCGGCGATCCCCTCCTCGACCAGCCGGCGTGCATCGCGCGCCGCCGCTTCGTCCACCGCCGTCCGGGCGGCGCCGAGCGCCTGCTCCACCAGCTGCCGGGCTTCGAGCAGATGCGCGCGGGCCTGCTCTCGGGCCCGTCGGTCGGCCTCCCGCTCACGGCGGCGGAGTGCGGTTTCCCGGGCTTCCACCGCCTCCAGCTCCGCCGCCAATCGCGCGGCGCGCAGTTCGCTCTCAGCCTGCTGTTCCGCGAGCATCGCCTCCCCCGCCTCCAGGGTGCGCGCCCGCCGCTCGGCGTCTGCCAGCAGTGCGTCGAGCGTCCTTGCCGCGCGCGGGACGTCTGCCTCCGCCTCCGCCAGCACCGCGGAATCAATCCCGAGCCGCTGCGCGATCGCCAGGCCATAGGATCGACCGGGCACACCCTTCTCGAAACGGTAGGTCGGCCGGATCGTCTCCGCATCAAACTGGAGCGAGGCATTGACGATCCCGGCGTCCCGCTCGGGCAGCGTCTTCAGCGCACCGAGGTGGGTGGTGGCGAGCGTCATCGTGCCGCGACGCGTGAGTGACAGGAGCGCGGCGGCGGCCAGGGCGGCGCCTTCGGCCGGGTCGGTGCCGCTGCCGATCTCGTCGAGCAACACGAGGGTGGCGGCATCGGCGTCCGTCAGGATTTCCCGCAATGCCGCGATGTGAGCGGAGAAGGTCGAGAGGTTCGCGGCGAGCGACTGGTGATCGCCGATGTCGGCGAAGAACCGGGTGAACACCGAGAGCTGGCTCCCCGCGCCGACCGGCGGGATGATGCCGCTCTGCGCCAGCGCGGTGAGGAGCCCCACCGCCTTGAGCAGTACCGTCTTGCCGCCGGTGTTCGGGCCGCTGATGACGAGGGTGCGCTCGGAGGCATCGAGGGTGAGGTCGAACGGAATGACCGTCTCCCCCGCCGCCAGCAGGAGGGGATGCCGACCGTTGACGATCGAGAGCGTCGAGGGAGCCGCCACCATCTCGGGCCGGAAGCCGTCCACCGCAGCGGCATACCTGGCCCGCGCGGCCACATCGTCGAGGCGGACGCACATCTCCGCGCCATCCCGAAGCTCTGACCACACCGGCCGAAGCATCTCGGTGAGGTCGCGGAGGACGCGCAGCCGCTCCCGGTCTTCCGCCGATTCCGCCTCGCGCAAGGCATTGCCGAGTTCGATGGCGGCGGTCGGTTCGAGAAAGAGCGTCCCGTGGCTGGCCGACTCATCGTGCACGATGCCGGCGGGACGCTGGCGGTCGTCGCGGCGGACAGGAATGACGTAGCGACCGCCGCGGACCGTGACACCGGCGTCGCCCGAGCTCTCGGCGGCACGGAGAATCGTCTCGAGCTTCTTGATCAACCGGGCGCGGGCCGACTGGACCTCTCGCCTGGCCGCCGCGAGCGCGGGGCTGGCACCGTCGAGCAGCTGTCCGTCGTCATCGAGGGCCGCCTCGAGCCGGCGGTCGAGCGCCTTGTCGGGGACGGGGACGGCCAGCGAGGCCGCGAGCGGCGCCTCCTCCGCGACCCGGCGCAGTTCGGCGACGTTCAGACGACAGGCCCGCAGCAGGCCGCGCAACTGCACCAGTTCGAGCCCGTCGAGCACGCTCCCCTCGACCCGGAGCCGCGCCATGGCACGGGAGGCGTCCGGCGCCGGCTCCACGATGATCGGCGTATCGCGACGGCAGAGGACGGCCAGCTCCTCCACGCCCTCGAGTTCCCGGCGCATCCACCGCAGGTCGTCGGTCGGGCAACGGGCGCGGATGCGCGCCGCGCCCAGCGGCCCGGCGGCAAACCCGGCGACGGCGTCCAGCGCGCGCGCAAACTCGAGCGTCTCGAGTGCGGCGTCCACGGCAACCCCCCGTAAAGAGGACGGGGTGCCGGCGTCCGTGAACGCCTGCACCCCGTGGCTCTGTTCGATCGGTTCGGTTGCCATCATCCCAGCGAGAGCTCCGTTCGGACAATCTGTTGAATCGCCTTGCCGTCGGCGCGTCCTTTGAATTGCGGGACGACGCGCCCCATCACTTTGCCGATGTCCGTCGCCCCGTCGGCGATGGCCGCACGGACGGCGGCGCGGATCTCCTCGGGGTCGGCGGCCGGAGGGAGGAACTCCTCGATGATCGCGATTTCCGCGCGCTCCAGCTGCGCCAGGTCCTCCCGACCGCCCGCCACGTACTGCTCCACCGAGTCGCGCCGCATCTTGACGCCCTTCTGCAGCACGTCCAGCACGTCTTCGTCGGTGGGGGCGCGATTCTGCTCCAGCTCCCTGTTCTTGAGAGCCGCAAGGACCGTCCCCAGAAGCTGGGTACGGTCCTTGTTCTTGGACTTGCGAGCCGCGGTCAGGGCGGCGTGCAGGTCGTCTGCCAGATTAGACACGCGGCTTCCGGGGCCCACGGCGAACCTTGCGCGCGGCGGCGTTCATCTTCCGCTTCCGCTTCTCGCTCGGCTTCTCGTAGTGGCGGTGCTTTCGCAGGTCGGAAAGAATCCCGGCCTTTTCGCACTTCTTCTTGAAGCGCTTCAGCGCCCGCTCGAAGCTCTCGTCATCGTGAATGACGACTTCGGACATCAGCAAATCACCCCTCTCCAGCCCGTGTCAGGGCGGTAATGTTATGCAGTCCTTAAACATAGACGGGGCGGAGGCGGGGAGCAAGACCGGCTACCCCGGAGGCCATCCGAGGGCCCGGCCCCCCAGAATGTGCAGGTGGAGGTGGTCCACACTCTGTCCCCCGTCCTTCCCGGTGTTGGTCACGATCCGGTAGCCCCCCGTCATCGAGCCCGAGGGCCGGTGGCCGTCTCGGCCGCAAACGCGAGCAGCCGGCCCAGGAGGAGTTCACCCTCGGGACCCGTCGCGTCGCGGGCCGCGGCGTGGTGCTGCACCGGGATCACGAGCACGTGGACGGGGGCCTGCGGGTTCAGGTCGCGAAAGGCCACCGCTTCCGGGCGTCCGACCCACGACCTGCGCGGGGATCTCCCCCGCGGCGATTCGACAGAAGATGCAATCAGCCATCGAGTCCTCGCTTTCGGGCGATACTGGTGTAGACCGCCGCCGCCAGGGCGGCCGTCTCGAATCGCAGGATGTGATCGCCGAGTCGGACCGGCACGAAGCCGGCCGCTTCGAGCGACCAGCGCTCCTCGCCGGTGAAGCCCCCCTCGGGGCCGATGGCGATCGTCACCGGCTCGGGGCCCACCCCGGCGGGCGGCACTCCGACCCTCGAGCGCGGCCAGCCAGCGAATCCCGGTTCTCGGCTCCGCGGCAAACTCCTCGAGCCGCACCGGTTCGCGGACCTGCGGGCGCCCACGTCGCGCCGCACTGCTTGATCGCCTCCAGCGTCCGGCGGCGGAATCGCTCGACCTGGGCCCCGCGGATTCGGGACGCGACCCCGCGCGTGTGCTCGGTTTCGAGCGGGACGATTTCCGTCACCCCGAGTTCAGCGGCCTTCTCGACCACCCAGGCGAAGCGATCCCGCTCCCCAGCCCCGATAGCCAGCACGAGCGCTGAGGGCTTCGCCTCGCGGGTGACCTGCCCCACGGTGACGACGGCGTCCTTCTTCCCCATCTCGAGCGTGCCCTCTCCGATTCCGCCCGCGCCATCGAGGAGGCGGACGGTCTCGCCTGCCCCGGCGCGCCTCACCCGGAGGTGGTGCACCTCGAGCGCATCGAGCGTGATCCGCGCCCCCTCAACCAGCGCCCCAGCAGGAACGAGGACGTTCATGGCGTCCGCCGGGCGGCCACGGCCCACCACATCGCGTCGCGCACCTCGTCCAGAATATCGAATCCGGCGGCAACCAGCACCGGCCGGAAGAGCGGGGCCTCCGCCTCTTCCATCCCCGAGAAGATCGCGATGCCGCCAGGTACCAGCGCTTCCCGAATCGCGGGCAGGAGCGTCACGTTCACGGTGCGAAGAATATTTGAGAGGAGGAGGTCCACGGGTCCGAGCAACGGCGCGAGATGCGCCGCATCGCCATCGAGAAATGCGCAGGTGTCCGTGACGCCGTTCTGCGCCGCATTCTTGACGGCAACCACGTTGGCGTCCGCATCGATCTCGATGCCACTGGCACGGGAGGCGCCGAGTCGGATCGCGGCGATCGAGAGGATACCGCTTCCGCTGCCGAGGTCGAGGACCGACTGCCCCGGCACGAGGTGGCGTTCCAGCAGCGTGAGCGCGGCGCGGGTCGAACCATGTTCGCCGGTCCCGAACGCCATCTCCGGATCGATCACGACCACCACGTCGTCGGCGCCCGCATTCGCGTCGGTCCACGACGGTGTCACGATGAGGCGACCGAACCGGCGCGGGCCGAGTCCGTCGCGCCAGCGAGTGGACCAATCCACGATGTCGAGGGGGCGGGTGCATGCGGTGGCTACAGGATCGGGGCTGGTCACCAGCGCCTTGATCAGCGCTTCGGCGCCGGCCTCATCTTCGGCGAAGGTGACGAGCGTGCCGTCATCCCGCTGCTCGATGGCTTGACCCGTTTGTGCAACGAGCCATGCCGCCAACGCGTCTCCGGTGGTGGGCGCCGACGGGGTTACGTCCACGGCCCACCATCCCATCAGCCGAGCGCCTCGCGGATCCGGGACCAGAATCCCTTGCCGTGCCCGGGGGGATCGCCCTCGTGCTCCGCGAGTTCCCGGAAGAGGCGTTCCTGCTCCGAGTTCAACCGCTCCGGCGTCCAGACGTTGATCCGGATGTGGAGGTCTCCGCGACCGGACTGGCCGAGGCGCGGGAGGCCCTTCCCCTTCAGGCGCAGCACGGTCGCGGTCTGGGTGCCGGACGGCACGACCACCGCTTCCTCACCCCACGGCGTCGGAACCGGGAAGGTGCCGCCGAGCGCCGCCTGCGAGAATGACAGCGGCAGGTCCGTGGCGAGATGCTCACCCTGGCGCTCGAACCGGTCGTCTTCCTCGACCTCGATGAGGATGAGGAGGTCACCCTTGCCACCGTTGCGCGGGCCAGACGCTCCCTGTCCGCGCATCGTGAGGTAATTGTTGGTGGAGACTCCCGGGGGAATTTCCGCCTGGACGGTCCGCTCCGCCCGAATGCGCCCTTCCCCGCGGCAGACCTCGCAGGGCGTCCGGATAACGGTGCCCTCGCCGCCGCAGGTCGGGCACGGCGCCACCTGCACGAACTGGCCGAACATGCTGCGCGCGGCCCGCCGCACCTCGCCATTGCCGCCGCAGGTGTTACACGCCGCGGCGCTGGTTCCCTTCTGGGCGCCGGTGCCCTCGCAATGCTCGCAGGCATCGAGGGTCTTGAGCTTGATGGTGCGCTTGACGCCGGTGGCCACCTCGGCAAGCGTCATCTTCACGGTCACGCGGATATCCTGGCCGCGCCGGGCCTCCGCCGCGGCACGTCCAGCCCCGCCACCGAAGAGCGACTCGAATCCGCCGAGCCCGCCGAAATCGCGCATGAAGATGTTGAGCGCTTCGGTCAGGTCCACATGATGGTATTCGAATCCGCCACCGCCCCGCCCCAGGCCCGCCTTGCCGTACCGATCGTAGGCGGCGCGCTTCTGCGGGTCCCGAAGCACTTCGTACGCTTCGGTGACTTCCTTGAACCGGCTTTCGGCGTCGTGCGACGAATTCCGGTCGGGGTGCAGTTCCATCGCCTGCTTGCGGTACGCCTTCTTGATTTCTTCTTCGGATGCGCCGCGTGCGACGCCCAGCAGAGAATAAAAGTCGCTCACGTCAGCAATCCTTCGACGAGCTGGCTCGTATGTTCAACCAGTCCGATAATCTTGTCATAGGGCATCCGGGTCGGCCCGAGGACCCCGATGACGCCGCGAAGCTCGCCGGCGCGGTAGGAGGCGGTGACCAGCGTGAAATCGGTGAGACGGGGATCGAGGTTCTCGCCACCAATCGTGATCGTCAGGCCGTCGCCCCGGGTCTGCAGCGCGTTGCGCAAGAGGTCGCGGCGTTGGGTCAGGTGCAGCAGGTCCCGCATCTTCGAGTTGGATGAGAACTCCGGCTGATCGGCGAGGAGTTCCGCGCCACCCAGCACCACCTCGCGCCCGTCACCCGTCAGGTCAAAGAGCTCTTCGCGCTCGGCGAGGAAGATGTTGAGCAGGTCGTGGCTCTCCGGCTCCGTCGTGGCATCGCGCAGCCGCTCCGCGAGGGAACGGCGGATCTCCTCCACCGTCAGGCCCGCCAGGCGCTCGTTCAACACCTGCGTGACCCGCTCGAGCGCCGCCTTGGCGATGTTGCCCCGCACCTCCACGAAGACGGTCCGCACCGCGCCGCTCCGGAGGGTGAGCACCATCAGGATGCGCTCGCTCGACACCTGGACCAGTTCGAGCCGGTCCAGCACGATGTGATTGAAGGCGGGGGCCACCGCCACGCCAAGCTCCTGCGTCAGCACGCCCAAGCACCTGCGCCGTCCGCCGGAGCAGCTGGTCCATCGCGTTGCGGGAGCCGGGGAGCTCGGCCTGCAGGGTCCGTCGCGCTTCGTCGCTCAATGGAGAGATGCTGCATCAGGCTGTCGACATACACCCGGTACGCCAGGTCGGTCGGGATCCGCCCCGCCGAGGTGTGCGGGTGGTACAGCAGCCCCTGGTCCTCGAGCTCGCTCATGATGTTCCGCACCGTCGCGGACGACACACCAAGACCGAACCGCTGGGACACGGTCCGGCTGCCGGCGGGCTCCGCCGTCTCGATGTAGGTCTGGATGACCGCCTCGAGGACGTGGAGCTGACGGGAGGTAAGATGCTCGGCGGATGCCATGGCTGGAATCTAATCAGGCCGCGTCGGCCACCAACGCGTCGAGGCGGAGCCACCCCTCGGCGGTAAGCCGGAGCCGCCCCCCCTCCGCAGTGGCCCAGCCAGCGGAAGTCCAGCGATCGCGCACGGCCGGCGCCACCAACTCCGGGGGCACGCCGTCTGAAGTCCGGAGTCCGAGGTAGAGCGCTTCGATCCGCACCTGCTCGTCCGTCAGTACCTCACGCCCGGCGACGGTCGGCTCTCCGGCGCGGATCGCGGCCTCCCAGGCAGCATACTCACGGATATTCCAGCGACGTTCACCCGCCGCACTGCTGTGTGCCGAGGGTCCCAGCCCCAGATAGGAGGCGCCCGACCAGTAGCCGCTGTTGTGCCGCGCGCGATGCCTCGGACGCGCGGCGTTGGAAACCTCGTAGTGCTCCCACTTCCTCTCGGCCAGCGCCCCGCTCAGTTGGAGAAACTCTTCCGCATATCGCGATTCGTCGACAGGGGTCGCCTGACCACGGGCGGCCCAGTGCCCGAGTGGCGTGTGGGCCTCGATCGTGAGGCCGTAGCAAGAGAGGTGATCGGGCTCGAGGGCGAACGCCGCTTCGATATCCGCCCCCCAATCCCGGTTCAGCTCCGCTGGCAGTCCATAGATCAGGTCCAGCGACAGGTCATCGAACCCCGCCGCACGCAGCGTCCGCACGGCGGCGCGTGCCTGATCGGCGGAATGGGTGCGGTGCATCCACTCGAGCACGTCGGCTGCGAACGACTGGACGCCGAGGGAGACCCGCGCGATGCCGGCGGCGCGCCAGGCGGCGGCGGCCTCCGGGGTCACGTCGTCGGGGTTGGCCTCGATGGTGATCTCGGCGTCTGCGGCGAGGGGCCGATCGGCCCGCAAGCCGTCGAGGATCGTGGCAAGCGCGGCCGGCTCGAGCCGGGAGGGGGTTCCTCCGCCGAGATACACGGTATCGAGTTGGGGTGAGTCCGCCCACCCGGGATCGTCCTGACTCCCCCGCCACTCGGTGAGCACGGACTCGGCGAACCGTGCGGAGGGGATGCTCTTCCGGACCGCGATCGAAAAATCGCAGTAGCTGCAGCGCCGGGCGCAGAAGGGGACATGGATGTAGAGGTTCACGGCAGGAAGGGTACCGCTTGGCGGGAGCCGACGAAAGTCAGGCGCGCAGGAACCGCCGTCCCGGCTCCTGACGCGCGACGCCGTACATCTCGAGCGCGGAAAGCGCCGGGAGGAGTTCCGCCGCCGGGACACCCACCACCTCGATCAGGGCGTCGAGGTGACGCGGCGTGCGGTCGAGGGTCTGGAATACCCGTCGTTCGAAGAGGGTGAGCGGCAGCGCAGGCGGCGGTTCGACCTTCACCTCTGCAGCTCCCATTTCCGGACCTGGTGCATCGTACTTCCGGATACATCCCCAGCAGATCCGCGGGCTCGAGAAACGGCGTGGCACCGTCCCGGAGAAGCCGATTGGTGCCGACGGAGGTCGGGCTGGTGATGGCACCCGGCACCACCATCACGTCGCGCCCCTGCGAAAGGGCGGCATCCACCGTGATCAGCGTTCCCGAGCCGGAGGCCGCCTCGACCACGACGGTGACGCGGGCGAGTCCGCTGATCAGCCGGTTTCTCCGCTGGAAGCTCCCTGCGTGCGGCCGGTTTCCCGGCGGAAACTCGGTGAGCAGCAACCCTTCGCGTCGCATCCGCTCATACAGCACCCGGTTGGCCGATGGGTAGATGACACCGAATCCATTGCCGAGGACGCCGATCGTGTCCCCGACCAGGTCGAGCGCGGCCTGGTGCGCCACGGCGTCGAGGCCGCGAGCCATCCCACTGACCACGCACAGCCCGCTTTCCACCGCGGCCCGCACCACGATGCGGCAGGCGTCGCTGCCGTAGGCGCTGTGGTTCCGGCTCCCGACCACCGCAACGGCCAGGCGGTCGAGCAACTCCAGCCGCCCGAGGGCGAAGAGGACACCGGGTGGTTCCGGAATATCCGCCAGTATGGACGGATAGGCGGGGTCGCCCGGCACGAGGCAGGTCCCCCCATGGGATTCGACCTCCCGGATGACCCGTTCTCCCTGAGCGACGGAGGTGGCCTTGATGGCCGTGGCACAGGCACGGGAAACTCCGGGGAGGGCGCGCAAAAACTCGAACGGCGCCGAGAGGGCGCCGTAGGCAGTCGAGCAGGCATCGAGAAGAGTGGTGCGTCGGCTGTGCCCGACTCCGTTCACCAGGGCAAGCGCCACCAGCGCGGCGCGTTCCTGGTCTCCAGGACCGGTCGCCGTCACTCGGGGGCCCAGTCGTCGACGGGAGGGGGTTCGTTCGCCTTCGCCTCGGCCACGAAGCGGAACAGGTACTCCTTCAACTCCTCGAGGCCGAAACCGGAGGCGCTTGAAATCGTGAGTTGATCGACGGCGCCCGGCGCATCGAGTGCCGGGACCTCGTCGCCCTCGGGCAGCAGATCCCGCTTGCTCAGGAGCAGCAGGTGGGGCCGTTCGGCCAGCGTGCCGGAGTACTGCTGCACCTCGGCACGCAGTTGATCGTAGACCGCCTGCGGGTCCGGTGCGTCGAGGGGCACCATGAACGCCAATACGCGGGTGCGCTCGACGTGCTGCAGGAACTTGAGGCCCAGCCCCTTTCCCTCATGGGCTCCCTCGATGATGCCGGGGATGTCGGCAATCACGAAGGTGCGGGAACCGGAGAGCTGCACCACGCCGAGGTTCGGCTCGAGGGTGGTGAAGGGATAGTCGGCGATCTTTGGTCGGGCAGCGCTCAGCACGGAAAGCAGCGTGGACTTGCCGGCGTTCGGTTCACCTACCAGACCGACGTCGGCGATGAGCTTGAGCACGAGCTCGATGTCGCGCTCCTCACCTTCCTCACCCGGTTCCCACTCCCGGGGCGCCTGGTGGGTCGGCGTGGTGAAGCGGGCGTTGCCCCGCCCTCCCCTCCCGCCCTTTGCGATGCGGAACACATCGCCGTCGTTCAGGATCTCGGTGATGACATCGCCGGTCTCGACGTCGCGCACCACGGTGCCCGGCGGCACCGGCATGTAGATGTCCTCGGCGGAGGCGCCGGTCCAGTTCTTTCCCTTGCCGTGCGCGCCGCGTGCCGCCTTCCAGATGGTCTTGTACCGGTAGTCCAGGAGGGTGGCGAGGTTCGCGTCGCCCCGAATGAACACATGACCGCCATGCCCTCCGTCGCCGCCGTCCGGGCCACCCTTCGGCTTGAACTTGAAGCGCGCGAACGATGAGGCACCCGACCCGCCGGTGCCCGCGATGACCTTCACGACTGCACGATCGATGAACATCAGTTCTCCTCGCTCCACCCGGCGCGTACCGCCGCCCATAACATCTCGATTTCTGTCCACTCCTCGACCGACACAAAGGACCGGGCCGCGGCCAGCGACGACTCTACCTGGTCGAACGTGGCGCCACTGTGCAACGCTCCGCGCACGTGCGAGTGCAGTTGCCGATGGGTGCGGAGCACCGCCGTCTGCGCGACGGTGCAGAGCTCGCGGCGGCGCAGATCGAGTCCGGGCCTGCTGAGGGTCCGGCCGTACCCTTCGACCAGCATCCAGCGATCGACGGCAGGGTGAAGATCGCGCACGTTGCGTCGGAGTTTGGCGTAGTTGTCGCCATAGACGGTCGAACAGGTCTCGACGCCCCGCGCCTCCCACTCGGCAACACGGGCATACTCCGCATCAGCATCCGATGCCGGGGCGGGCGTGCCACTCGCGCTCCGCCAGATCCCGAACGCGACGAGTGCACGAGGGTACCCCACCATCAGGATAGACTGGAGCAGCAGTTCCTCGACCCAGGTCGGATCGACCTTCGCCTCCAGCACCTCAGCGGCACCGCGCTTCAGCGCGGGTTCGTCTCCCGCGGCCACGGCGGCGGCGAACCGGAGCAGGGCGACGGACTGGCGGTCGCGATCGGCGTCGTTGGGCATCAGGATAACCCGATTCAGGCGGTCGGTGGCACTGAACCCGCGCCGGCTGGGTCATGAAAATGCAGCTCGCCGGCGGCACGGAGCGAACCGGTCGGTTCCCCCCGCGTGTTCCGAATCACCGGCTCGGCGTGAGTCGCCAGGGCATCGAGTGGCAGGGTGGCACCAAGTCGCAGTGACAACCGTTTCAGGACACCGAGCAACGCCACCTGCGCGCTTCGCATATCACCGTCGGTCACCTTGAGCGTCAATCCCAGCTGCAGCTCCGGCCAGGCGGCGCTATAGACCCCGTCGGCGCCGATCTTGGCGATGATCCGTCCGTCGGTCTCACGCATCAGGTCGGTGCAGAGCCGGCCGGTACCGCCCACCAGCTCCGGATACCCCTGCATCGCCTGGCGGACGCGGACAGCCGCCGGTTCCTCGCTGACCCCGAACCGGGCATAGGCAGAGCGCCATGGCGCGGAGCGGCATGGCGAAGCAGACGGTCGTGCACCCGTCCACGCCGAGGACGATGGACTCGCGAGGAACGCCGGTCCAGCGGATCACCTCGTCCAGAATTCGCTCTTGTGCGGGGTGGCCTGCCTGTTCGTACCCGGCCGTGGGCCAGCCGTGATGGCGAGCGAGCGCCAGCATGCTGCTGTGCTTCCCCGAGCAGTTGCTCCAGGCGGGGGTGAACTCCGTCCCCGATCGGAGTGCCTGCTGGTTGACCGCCGAGGAGAGCGGCGTGTGGGGACCGCAGGCGAGGTCAGCCTCCGCGCACCCGATGGCTGCGAGCATGCGGCGGGCGAGATCCACCTGTTCCGGTTCGCTGGAATGGGAGGCGCAGGCCAGCGCGATGGCGTCGGGGCCGAGGCCGAAGTGGTCTGCGGCGCCATCGGCGACCATCGGCAGCGCCTGGAAGGGCTTTGCCGCCGAGCGCCAATAGGTCACCAGCTCCGGATCGCCCGCGGAGGCGACGAGCGCGCCGGATGGGTCGGTCACCGCGAGTGAGACGGCGTGGACCGACTCGACGAGATCGCCGCGGGTAGACTCGACGCGGAAGGGGGTGGACGACATTGGGGTCAAAGATAGCGGGGCGGCCCTCCGGCGGGGCGGGGCGCTCCCCTTCCCCTTTCCCCACGCTCCACGCACGTTTCGGGGGTCCTGCAACCCCATGCACCCGAGGATCTGCCGTGCGCCCCAGCTCTCCCCCACCCCCGATTCCCCGCGACCGCGTGCTGAAGCTCATCGAGCGGATGCCGAAGAGCCGCATCGTCGTGGTCGGTGACCTCATCCTCGACCGGTACCTGATCGGCGATACGGAGCGCCTCTCCCCGGAGGCGCCGGTGCCGGTGGTCAGCGTCCGGGAACACCGGGCTGCCCTCGGTGGTGCCGCGAACGTGGCGGCCAACGTGGCGGCGATGGGAGCCACCTGCCGACTGGTAGGTGTGGTGGGTGACGATCCGACCGGGAGAGCGCTGCGCGCCGAGATGGCCACGCTCCAGTTGACCGATGCGTTCGTCGAGACCACGGCGGGGCGCCCGACGACCTCGAAGACGCGGGTCCTGGCCCGCGGCCAGCAGGTGGTGCGCATCGACGAGGAAGTCGACCGCCTCCTGAGCGGTGAGGAGCTGAAGCGGGTGACCGCGAAGGCGGAGGAGGCGCTGGCCGATGCCGATGCCCTGCTGCTCGAGGACTACAACAAGGGGCTGCTGGCACCGGCGCTGATTCAGGCCGCCATGGGTGTCGCCCAGAAGCGCGGGCATCCCGGTGGTGGTCGACCCGAAGTTCCGGCAGTTCTTCGACTACGCCGGGGCCACCGTCTTCAAGCCGAACCGGCGGGAGATGGAGGCGGCGCTGGGCGCCGCGGTGGACCTGGAGCACCGGGACGCCCTCCCCGACGCGCTGACCAAGCTCAAGGTGGACAACCTCCTGCTCACCCTCGGCGCCGAGGGGATGGTGCTGGTCACGAAGGACGGCAAGACGATCCACCTCCCCTCGCTGGCGCGCGAGGTGTACGACGTCTCGGGGGCGGGAGACACGGTCACCGCGTGGGTGGGGACCTGCCTGGCGGCGGGGGCGACGGTGCGGGAGGCGGCGCAGCTGGCGAACATCGCGGCGGGGATCGAGGTCGGGAAGTCGGGCGTGGCCACGGTCACGCCGGAGGAGGTGCTGGCGATGCACGACGAGCGGTTCGACCAGATCGGGCGGCTCAGGCGGGGTGGGCTGATCTAGGACCACTAGATTCTGTCATTGCGAGGAGGCCCCGCAGGGGGCCGACGAAGCAATCCCGGTCGGGCGCCCGGACTTGCCCGACCGTGTCGGCCCCCGTTAGACTCCCGCTCCCGAAACACCGGGCGATTAGCTCAGCTGGTTAGAGCGCGCGCCTCACATGCGCGAGGTCGGGGGTTCGAGCCCCTCATCGCCCATCAGGAAGTGGTTGCCCCGCTTGGTCCTCGACGACTGGGCGGGGTGTTTGCTTGTCACCCCCGAGGAACTCATGCAACGAGCCGTCATTGCGGTGCTGGGCACTGTCGCAGTCTTCCTCACCCTCATGTGGGGATTTCTGTTCCTCGGGTTCGGTGGCGTGACGTTCTTCACGGGCCGATCCGGTGGCACCCTGGCCCTCGTCGCGTTCGGAGCGGTGATCCTCTGGCTCGCAGCGACGGTCGTCCTGTTCGTGCGCCGGAAGCACCTGTGGTCCCTGGCCGTGGCGTGGTCGCCGATTCTCGTCTGGCTGGGATCGATGGCCTACCTATCCACTCCGTTGGCGATGGGGTCTGAGGGCCGGGCGAACCACAGGATGTACCTGGCTCACGACGACCTGGACAGGCTCGCCTACGCCGAAGACGAACTTCCATGCGGACAGCAACAGCTATACCAGTGATATCGAGAAGCTGGGCTTTCGCGCCTCCGACGAGGTGACGGTCACCTTCCTGAGCGCCACCACGACGGCCTGGTCCGCCGCCGCGACGGTCACGCGCTCCCCGGATGGAAGGTGCGTCGTTGCCTTCGACCAAGCGGCACCAGCATCGGCAGGGAACCCGTTTGGAACGGTCAGTTGCACGGGGAACTGGGCCCTCAAGCACACCGCGAGTCCTCCGGGCGGACCCGGGCCCTCCGGCCCCGACTCGGCGTCCATGCGATAGACAGACGGCACACCGGTCCATCGACTGCAACGAGAACCTCGCTCAGGTCACCAGGCTTGGGCGGGGTTTCGGCTTCCGTGAATCGCGCGTGGCTGGTGTCCGTTCAGAATGAACGGCGCGCCCAACTGTGCCGAACGCGTTGTTAGCTTCGCTTGACCAATTCGATTGGAATAGGGCTGCCGGACAGGGAATCGGGGCGCGGCGGGACGGTGATCCGCATTGAGGTATCGTCGAAGGCGCCGGCATACGGCGCCGTTCCGGGGGTCACAGGAGTAAATGCCAGCGCCGTATCAGCTGTGGTGTAGGTCCCGCGAATCCAGACCTCCCAGGAACTGTAGCCGTTCCCCGTCCGCCTGCAGTCTTCAAACACATTCATCGACAACTCGAAGGAACCCTGCCCAAGTGAGGTGATGGCATACTGGAGGTACCGGTCGCAGTCGACGGTTGTGTAGATCAGGGGGCCGGGCGTTGGGTAGGGCACCGAGTACGTGCCCGATGGATCGGGCTGTTTCGGCTCCGTGCCAGCATCGCCACAACCGACCAAACCCAAGGCCAGTCCGATGCAAAACCATGAGCGTGTGCGCCGATACACTTTCATGACCTGACCCTTTAAGCGAGTTATCCAAGGCGGGGGAACTGCCGTGATCCGACCATCGCGCGCCAAACCTGCCGGATCGAGGCTGAAGATTACCTGAAGCAGCAGTGAAACCGCGCACCATGACAAGCACCCCGCTGAGGCCGCCGGGCTTGGGGGGGGCATGCATTCCGACTGGGGAGTGGACACCATCTCACGACCGCGCGACCTTGGGACAGCACGGCCCCCCGAACGCAGCGCCTGGCACGGAGACGACCATGCTAGCCAATTGGATCACCATCTCGCGTCTCCCCCTCCTCGCCCTCAGCATCGTGGCACTCTTCCAGCCATCCCCTCCGCTCCGCCTGGCCGGGGTCGCCGTCCTCCTTCTCGGCCTCTTCCTCGACACGGTCGACGGCATCGTGGCGCGCAAGACGAAGCAGACCAGCCTCTTCGGGAGCGTGCTCGACATCGCCGCCGACCGCGCCTACGAACTGGTCATGTGGGTCTGCTTCGCCTACTTCCGCTTGATCCCCATCGCCATGCCCATCCTGGTCATCGGCCGTACCACGCTGACCGATGCCATCCGGAGCCTCGGGGTCAGCCAGGGCACCGCGCCGTTCGAGCAGCACAAGTCGCCGATCGGTCGCTTCCTCGTCGGCTCCCCGATCATGAAGATCGGGTACAGCGTCACCAAGATCACCGCCTTCACCGGACTTGGTCTGGCGTGGGCCTTCAAGGCCTTCCCGCCTGGGACCCGCTATGAGTCGTGGGCAGCGCCACTGACGTCGTTCATGCAGGTGATCGCCTGGGTGGCGGTGGGATTCTGTGTCTTGAGGGGGTTGCCGGTCATCGTCCACGGTGCGAAGGAGTACTGGAAGCCCGCTACTCCACCTCAATCCTGAGCGACTTTCCGAGACAGATGCTGGTGTCCGGCGAAAGGCAGTACTCACCGAACAAGGGAATCGGACGGAAGCCGGCGGCGCGGTACAAGGCGAGTGCTGCGATCTGGCGGGCGCCCGTTTCCAGCACGAATCGCCGTGCACCCAGGGCACGAGCCTCCGCCTCGAGCGCGGCCACGAGCCTCCTTCCAAGCCCTTTCCCGCGCGCAGCGGGCACCACGTACATGCGCTTCAGTTCGGCGGTCTCAGCATCGAGGAGACGCACCGCGCCACAGCCGACCGGTGCACTCCCAAGCCGAATGAGGAGGAACAGGCCGCGTCCATCCGAGACTTCTGCCGCGGCCACCGTGAAATGATTTGCGCCGGGCTCGGGGTAGACGTCCGTGAGTTCGGCGTTCAGTGCGGCGAGCAGGGTCTGACTCGCCGCATCGTCCAGGCCGGCGCGAGTGATCGTGATGACTTCCGATTGCATTCTCTCCGGTGCCTCCGGTCCCCACGGCTACGCCCGTCGTTGGGCTGAAGAGAAACCACGCGCCTTGCTACTTGGCCCGCTCCGCCGACCACACCGCGAGGAACTCCCGCCCAAGAGAGTGGGTGGTCCCTTCGAGTCGCGTCCCGCGAAGGATACCGGATGTGTTGTAGGGCCCGGAACCATCGGCGGTGGTAAACGCGAACTGCACCGTTCCCCAATCGGAGTTGATGCGGCCGTGCTCAATCGCCGTGCCGTAGAACGTCCCCCGGATCGTGTCGCCCTCCACACTCTCGACCACGAATTCCTGGTAGTACGGTTCAGCGTCCGGTGTGGGCCTCAGATCCACCTTCCAGGTGCCGATCAACGCCTCAGGTGTGGCGGGCGCCTCGGGACTGGGCGGCTCCGCGCATCCGCTCGCGACAATCAGTGACCACATCGCGCCGAGCATCAACTGCTTCCTCATTGGCTCCTCCCTCGGGGATGCGGTGGCCAGGCGGTCCGCCATCCGTTGCACCCTCTGGGTCTGTATTTGTTCACTTTGCAGCCCCGAGGTGGGCAGCTATCGCGCCCCCCGCAGCCGCCGCGACGACCACTCGAGCACGAGGCAGAGCCCACATCCCGCAATCAACCACGGATAGAGCGGCCCACGAGGCGTCCGAGCGGGTGGAAGCGGGGTCGCCGGCCCAAGCGCATCCACGAGGCTCGCGAGCGGCGCCGGATCGCCGGGCTGGTTTCTCGCGGCGGGAGCGTAGGCCACACCCGCCACGAGATCGGCCCACCAGGCGCGGTGCGCGGCCACGGCGCCCTCCCCACCCTGCATCCGCCAGCGCCAGGTCTCACGGTACCCGATCTCGACGACACGCCCGGCACCGACCCGCCGCGCCGCGACCACCACGCCCCCATCGCGCGTCTCCAATGTGACCCCTTCCGTGGACAGAGATCGGAGCTCGACATAGGAGAGCGCCCTGCGCGGGTCTCCCGGCTCGAAGGTGATCGCCGCGGCGTGCGTCCCCTGCCCTCTCCGCGCCGCCGGCGCCAACTGCCGCAGCGACGCGCCGACCTCACCCGCCAGCACCAGCCCGCCACCCGAACGGACGAATCGCTCGAGCGTTCCCGCGTAGCGATTGGCCGTGGAGTCGAGGACAATCACCGCCGCGTGCGACGCCGTATCAAGCGGAAGCAGCGTCCCCTGGGAGACATCCAGGCCGGGTGCCACGGTATATCGCGCGTCCACCGTCCATCCCCGCTCCTCGAGCGCCGCCGCCACGAATCGCGCCTCCCACCCCGCCGATCCAAGCACCAGAATGCGGCGACCTCGTATTCGCGCCGTTGCTACCAGCCCATGCCGTGGTCCCGATAGCCGATGCGCTGACCGGCCCCACCACCGGCGGCAGCCGTACCGTGGCACCTCCCTCGGCACCTACCGACAGCGTATCAAGGGGCCCAAGTCCGTCGGCTAGCGAAACGCTTGTACCCGACGCACCGGCGATGCGCACGAGTACGCCGCCCGCCGGGTCTCGCCGCGGTTCGACCTCCACGACGATTGGCGACACTCCGCCATCCTCCCACACGACGTGAATGCCCGACCGCCGAAGGGCGAGCAGCCAATCCCGGAGGGCCGGCGAGGGAGCGGCGCTGAGCACCAGCGCCAGCGAGTCCGCCGGCGGGTGCCACGCCCAGTCGGCGCGAGCGGCTTCCCAATCGTCGGCTAACTCGACGACCGCTCGGCCAGCCGGCCGC
The DNA here is from genome assembly GCA_963699825.1 of uncultured Gemmatimonadales bacterium. Lineage (GTDB taxonomy): Bacteria > Gemmatimonadota > Gemmatimonadetes > Gemmatimonadales > GWC2-71-9 > SPDF01. The sequence continues at coordinate 153,707 of CAVOVI010000010.1, read as the reverse complement.
GCCGGCAGCAATGCGAGCACGATCAACCATCCGAGCGCCGCCAGCGCGGCCACCCGCAGGCCCCACTCAAGCCCACGGCGATCAGCGGGTAAGTGCATACACCACCACGTTGACCGCGAATCGCGTGTTGTCCACCGAGTAGAATCGCTTGGTTTCGGGGTGGTAGTCCCACTCCGAGCTGTAGTCCTTGTTGCTGTAGAGGACCGCGATGCGGCCGGCGCGCAAGACGGCGAAGAGATGGGAGTGGACCAGGTTGTCTCCCCAGCCGTTCAGTTCCTGGCTGGTGGCCGGTGGTCCGTCCGGGAAGTGGAAGAACGCCGAGTAGAGGGAGTGATCGTTGGGCAGTTCGACCAGGGGGCCGACGGTCCGGCCAATCTCCTCCGTGGCCGTCTGGTGAAACACCCCATCGATGTCGTGGTTGTGATCGTCCACGAAGAGCATCCCGCCGCGGTCCACGAAGGCGCGCAGGTTGCGCCGCTCCTGCTCGGTGAACCGCAGCGGCAGGTGCCCGGTGAGGTACACCAGCGGATAGCGGAAGAGGTCGCTTGAACCCAGCGGCACCGCGACGCCCTGCGGCGCGAGCGCCAGCGAGGTGTAGCGGGCCAGCGTGTCGATGATATTGGCGGGCAGCAGCGGTGCCGATTCCCAATCGCCCGACTCGTACTGGGCGGTGGCAAAGACGAATTCGCTCACGGCAGCCCCCACGCGCTCAAGGTCGGCTGAGGAACGGGGGGCTCGCCGAGCGAGCGCCGGGCCTCGATGAGGGCCGACGTTGCATCCCGGCCGGACCGGAGCGCAGCGATCGCCTCTCCCAGCGTGGCCGCGAACGCCGGCGCGGTCCGCAACGCATCCACCCGCAGGATGGCGAGCGAATCGACCGCGGCCGTCTCGGGCAGCGCTGTCCGCCGCGCGCGTGAACCGCTCCAGCAGCGCGGAAACGCTGGTCGCCTCGTACGGGTCCCCCTGCGCGGGAGAGGGACGCATGTCGGCCAGCTTCCCCGTCAGCCGAACCCGTGCCAGGTCCACGACGGCGACCGGCGGACGCCCGCGTAGGTAGAATCGCTCGGCCGCGCGCGCCCGCATGATGGCCGCCAGTGCTTCGTGCATCGGGGGCAGCGCTCGACCCGGGTCGCCCTGATCGAGTTCTCGACCTGCAGCCCACATCGCGTTGTATGCCTCGAGAAGCGGCCGGCTGACGGCCACGACCGGCGTCTCATCCTCAGCGAAGTCGAGAGCTTCGTCACTCTGCTCGGTGGCCTCCTCGGCTTCCGCCAGCAGTTCCTCCGGCGTCAATTCCCGCTTGACGTCGGCACCCGACTCTTCCGCGCTCGCCTCACCGCCGAGCCGCTGGAAGATGATGCCCGCCACCTGACGCCGCAGGGCAGCCTGGTCCCGGCCGATCGCGCGCGACTCCCGGAGCACCACCTCCCGCGACAACCGGGGTCGACGAGTCTGGAGTGCTTCGGCCAGCATGATCAGCATCCGCTGGCTGAGCAGCGACGAGTCGGCATCGGCCGGCGCCATGGCGTACACCGACACCGAGTCCCCCTCGCCCGGACTCGGCACGCGGATCGTTCGCGTGTCGGAGAAGCCGGTGTCGGGGCCTGTCACGACGTTCCGATCCCGTGCGACCGCGCGCAGGTGCATGACGTCTCCCGGCTTCAGTTGCAGGGAATCGAGGGGAAGCCGTGCCTCCAGCACCCCGTCTCGCGCGCCGTCAAATGTCCGTCGACCCACGACACCACTCCGGAAGGTGAACTTCTCTCCCGAACCGGTCGTCACGACGTATTCGAACCAGCCGTTGGCCAGGCCGTAGTCGTCGTGCGCGAGAGCGCGGAGGGCAAGCGCGCCGCGGGGCGTCGGCCACACGGCTATCCCGCGCGGGGGCGGCGAGTCGCACCACGGGCAGCGAATCCGGCCGCGCGTCGACCACCACCAGGCGCGTGCTCCCGCCGACAGCCAGTCGCAGGACGACAGCCGAATCCGGCAAATCGAAGGTGACGACCCATCGGTCGCCCGAAGTACCTGTGCGGATCGCCCGCTCGCCGAGAGTTGCGGTTACTCCCGCGGCGCCGCCCCGCCCCGCAACGGTGGCCCGGGTCCCTGCCAATCCGGCTATCGTCTCCGGATCCTCGAGCGTCTCTCGCCCGAGGCCGGCATACGCAGGCGGCACGAGGGTGACCACGATCGGCCGCAGCGGGTCGGCACGATCGGCACCGGTCGCCGGCTGACTCAGGACATCCCCGGGTTGCGGTGCCGTGATGCGCTCGAAGACCCCGCGAGGCAGGAGGGCAAGCGCCGTGATGACCACGATGGCTGCGACGAGAGGGATGGCGGTTGGCCGGAGGAGATGCTCACGGAACGATCGGTCCCAACTCACTGCCGCCACCGCGCTCTCCAGCCGCGGCGTGGCCGTGGGATGGTGGCCTTCGATCAGTGTGACGAGCGCGTAACGCATCGAGGGCGCGCGTTCCTCCAGCCACAACGCGACCGCCTCCAGAGACGTGACACCCCTGTTGCGCCACAGGACCGTGACGGCGGCCGCGGCACCGAGGATGACGCTCACAAGTCCAAGCGCCTGCCGCGTTGCGCGCGTGAGTCCGAGAGCCGAATCGGCCGCACCGACGAGCAGGAAGAGGCCTCCCCACACCGCGACGGCCCAACCCACGGCAGCCGCCCCCACCGCGGCGGCAAGCACGAGCCTGACTCGGCGTACCCGCCGTCGGGCTGTCATGCCGTCGCCCGATCCCTGCGGAGGAATGGTTCGAGCAGCAACAACAGCGCGGCGACAATCAAGAGTCCCAAATGCGCAGGTATCCGGTGCTGTTCTCCGGAGTCCACCGAGGAAGACGCGAGCAAGTCGCCGGTCCCCCGCAGGCTGTCGAGCCGCTCGGATGGCACCGCCTGGTCGTCTCGTGCGCCTCCGCAAGGACTACTCAATTGACGCACAAGGCGCTGGACGCTGGGTCGAAGTGCAATGTCACCAGCCACCGGCAGGGGTATGCCGACGTCGCGCTCGCAGCCGGCGCCAAGTGGTCGCTCAATCGCCGCGGGTGTGCCATCGGCCCAGCGGGCAACCACACGCCCGGACGGCATTACGGAGCGGTAGGCAAACGGAGCGACCACGGCGTGGCTTCCGGCAATCACGCCGGTGGCCAGGCCCTCCATCCGCGGCCGGATCGAGTCACCGGCATGCCAATACACCAGCGCTCCCCCCTGATTCGCCCAGGCCGAGTCGGCGGCGGTCACCAGAGTCCGGATCAAACGGGTCCCCGCGGGCAACCCGCCATCCAGGAGCCCCACGGTGGCCATCATCGGATCGGCGGCGTCGGCGCGCAGGCCGCCGCCTTCGATGACGGTCGGTGCCGCGCCGGCAATTGGAACGAGACGAATGCTCCCGGCCCACGATCGACGGATGTCCAGCGTCGCCTCGTCCCACTCTTCAGATGCGAAGGGAGAGACGATGACGAGCTCGATCGAGTCGCCCGACTCGGCAAGTGCTGGTGCGGCCCGCATCGCGCCGACGAGGGCCGCGGAGAGCGAGCCTCGGCCCTGACTCGCCGGAAGCCGATCCCCGCCCTCCGTTACCGGTGTAGCAATACTGTCGAACGCAATGACGAGATCGGCGTTTCGCACGACCGCTGCCGCAACGGAATCGAGTTTGGTCGCCGCCGAGCGCGACCGGTCGAGTGCCACGACCGTGCGAAGTCGGCGCGGCGGGTCTGTCCGTGGACGGGCGAACGCCGCCCCCAGCAGGAGGACAACCGCGACGCGCAGGAGAAGCAGGAGAAGATCCGTCGGTCGGGTGGCGGGTGCGGGGGCGTTCGCAGGTCGATCAGGAATGAAGCGGGCGGTAGGAAAGAGAAAGGTGCGCGGCGACCGACGGGTCAACAGATGCAGACCGACCACGACGCCGGCGACCACGCCGGCGGCCGCAAGCCAGATCGGGGCGCCGAACGTCATGGCGAGCCTTCCACCCCGGCGACGATCCGTCGGATCGCCCGGGCGGAATCCTCCTCGGCGCCCACCTCGGTGAATTCGGCGCCTGCGTGCCGCCACTCGCTCCGCAGCCCGGCGCGCCACGTCGCGAAGCGGTCGGCGTACTCCGGGAGGACGTTTGCCTGCAGCACGCGCCGCACCTCGGGCTGCTCCGGGTCCACTGCCATGCGGGTCGTCGGTGGAGGCCGCAGTTCCTCGTCCGAAACGATCTGGACGGCGAACACCTCCGCGCCCGCTGCGATTCTCTGGCGCACCAGCGGCAGGAGTTCCGCCTCGTCACCCAGAAAATCAGAGATCAACACCAGCCGCCAGCCAGCGCGCACCTGATCCAGTGCGGGACTCAGCCGCGCCGAGCCGCCAGGACTGAGTGAGCCGAGGGCCCGCGCCATTTCCGGAATGGTGCCGGACCGGGCGCGCGGAACGAGCCGGACGGGATTGCGCTCATGCGCCACCACCAGCCCGGCCGGATCTCCGTCGTTGCGCGCCACGGAGGCGAGCCCCACCGCTAGGCGGCAGGCCTGGGTCCATTTGGCCAGGGTGACTTCGGGAAACCCGAGTGACGCGGAGGCATCCACCAGGATGAGCGTCGAACGCGTCGCATTGTCGTCGGTGAGCCGGAGGTAGGCGCGATCGGTCCGGGCCAGAAGCTTCCAGTCCAGGCGTCGCGGGTCATCGCCTGGACGATAGGGTCGATACTCCGTGAAGTCGGCCGCCATGCCCCGGAGGCGGGAGGGATGGCTCCCGGCGGCGCCCGCGCCGACCGGCCGCCGGGCCGGCCAGGAGAGGCCGGCAAGGGCATCGAGGAGGGGGCCGTAGTCGCGGAGGCTCGATGCCGGCACCCTAGATTCGAATTTCCCCGCGGGGTGGAGGCACCAGGTCGAGCACCGCCTTGATAATCTGCTCTGCCCGGACGCCCTCGGCCTCCCCCGCGAAATTGGAGAGGATCCGGTGCCGCAAGACCGGGTACACGACCCGCCGGATGTCTTCCGGCGCGACCACCGCGTGTCCCTGGAGGATCACGTGGGCCTTGGCGCCGAGGATGAGCGCCTGGCCCGCCCGGGGCCCCGCGCCCCACCGGACATAGCGCTTCACGAGCTCCGGCGCCGTCGGATCGTCCGGTCGCGTCGCGCGGACCAGCGCCGAAGCATACCGGAGTGCCGCATCGGCGGCGGGCACTTCGCGCGTCGCGCGCTGCAGCGCGAGCGTCTCCGCGGCATCGAGCACCGGTGCCAGCGGCTCCGGTGCACCGCCGGTCGTGGCACGGAGAATCTCCACCTCTTCCGTCTCGGCAGGATATCCGATGCGGATGTCGAACAGGAACCGATCCAGCTGGGCCTCGGGCAGCGGGTAGGTGCCTTCCTGCTCGATTGGATTCTGGGTGGCGAGTACGAAGAACGGCTCGGGAAGCGGCAGCGATTCCCCGGCGGTGGTCACCCGATGCTCCTGCATCGCCTCGAGCAGCGCGGCCTGGGTCCTTGGCGGCGTCCGGTTGATCTCGTCGGCCAGGACAATGTTGGCGAAGACCGGGCCGCGGACGAAGCGGAATGACCGGGTGCCGGTGGCAGAGTCCTCTTCCATCACCTCGGTGCCCGTGATGTCGCTGGGCACCAGGTCGGGCGTGAACTGGATGCGGCGGAAATCGAGCTGCATCGCCTGCGCGAGGGAACTGATCAGGAGCGTCTTGGCGAGTCCCGGCACGCCCACCACGAGCGCGTGGCCGCCCGCGAGCAACGCCATGAGGACCTCGTCCACCACAGTCTCCTGCCCGACGATGCGGCGGTGCACCTCCCGCCGCAGCCGCTCGATGCCCGCGTGGCCGGCCTGGTTCAGACGGCCTCCGACAAGCTCGTGAAGTTGAAGTCGCGCACTTTCATCGCCGGCATCGCGACGTCCCCGCCGGATTCCGTGCCGGCCAGCCGCTGGGCCGGCCCCATCGCCTCCACGCTGTTCAGCATGAACAGCGGCGATTCATTGAACCGGAAGTTCCGGATCGCCTTGCTGATCTTTCCATTCTCGATCAGGAAGGTGCCGTCGCGGGTGAGGCCGGTGTAGAGGATGGTGCGGGGGTCCACCTGCCGAAGGTACCAGAGCCGGCTCAACAGCACCCCACGCTCGGTCTGGGCAATCATCTCATCCACCGAGGTCGTTCCACCTGGTACGATGCAGGACGACGGCCCGCCGGTCGGAGTATTCCCCGTCTTCCTGGCCCAGTAGCGGGAGTAGTTCAGCGCCTTGAGCACCCCGTTCTCGATCCAGACCTGGCGGCCGAGCGGCAGACCCTCGCCGTCGAACGGTCGCGCGAGCAGAATGGGATCCTGCGGATCGGAGATCATGCTGATGCGCTCGTCGAGAATCTTCTCGCCGATCTTGTTGCCGCCGCCTTCTTTGGCGAATGGACTGCGGCCCTCGTCGGCGGACCGGGCAGAAAGGGCGTACAGTATCAGTTGCGTCAGGTCGCCGACCGCCTGCGGCTCCAGGATCGCGGTATAGCGGCCCGGCTCGATGGCCACCGGGTCCCGCGAAGCGAGCGCCTTGTCGATGGCCCTGCTGCTCACCGAGCGGAAATCCAGCTTCGACCAGTCGGGGTTGTCGGCCCCGGCCCAGCCGGAGCCGGTGCCGTCCGTGGTCCGCACCGTCAGCGTGTAATTGGCCGTCGTGGTGCGATCATAGGCGAAGAGCCCGGCGCTGTTCGCCAGCGCCGTGGCGCTGGCCCGGGTCTCGAGGAATCCTGACGCCAGCAGGTCGCCCGACGCGCGGGTCACCTCCAGCGCGGTTAGCGCCGCCTGCGCGCGGTCGCCGGCGGTGAGCTCCGCGGTGGAATCGAAATACGACATGACGGGGACGTACGTCTGGGGTCCGAGGAGCGGCATGTCTTCCGGGTCCTCGGGGGCGAGCCGGGCCTGCGCCTCCGACCGGGCCACCGCCGCGCTGAGCGACGCGTCCGAGAGATCGTTGGTGCGCGCCGCGGCGTGCTTGGCGCCGTACCAGCTCTCGATAGTGACGCCGGAATCGTCCACCGTGCCCGCCGTGGAGAGCTGGTTGGCCGCAAACCGGGTGTTCGCCGTGCGGAAGCTGTTGACGCTCACCTGGACCCGCTCGGCCTTCGAGAAGCCCATGACGCGCTCCAGTAATGACTGGGCCTCCTCGCGGGACATCACGGGGCCGCTCATGCCGTCCTCCCGGTGTTGATCACGTTCACCTGGCGGAAGCGGGAGGGCACACACCCGTGGCTCACCGCGTTGCTCTGGCCCGGTTGTCCCTTTCCGTCATTCAGCGCGCCGCCCAGCATGTAGCTCGACTTGCCGCCGATCATGTCCATCGAGTTCCAGAAATCCGGCGTCCGGATCTGGTACGCGACGTCCTTCATCATGCCGACGATCTTGCCGCCCCGGACCTCGTAGAAGACCTGGCCGCCGAACTGGGCGTTGTAGCGCTGCTGGTCGATGGAGAATGACCCGTTGCCCATGATGGCAATGCCCCGGTCGGTAGCCGCGATGATGTCCTCCCACGAAAGATCCTCGGCCCCGGGGAGCAGGGAGACGTTGGGCATCCGCTGGAACTGGACGCTGCCCCAGTTCTGGGCGTACGAACATCCATGCGAGCGGGTCGGGATGCCCTGCTCGTCGTACCACCACTTGAGCCAGCCCGCCTGCTCGCGGGTGGTCTGGTAGTCGTTCATCACGCCGTTCTTGATGATCAGGAAGTCGTTCGGCTTGACCCCCTCGTCGTCCCACCCGATGGTGGCCAGCGCGCCCTCCTGCGACCGGTCCCCCTGAACGTTCATGAACTCCGGGCCGTACTTGAGCTTGCCGAGTACCTCCCGGGGCGGTGCCACGAAGCTGGTGCCGGCGTAGTTGGCCTCGTAGCCCATCGCGCGGTCGAGCTCGGTCGGGTGCCCGATCGACTCGTGGATGGTGAGCCAGAGATGCGTTGGATGGAGGATCAGGTCGTACCGACCGACCTCCACCGGCTTGGCGGTCAACTTCTGTGAAGCCTCCTCACCCCACAGCCGGGCGTTGCCGACCAGGTCGGCCGACAGCACATACTCCCAGCCCCGACTCGCCGGCGGCACCTGCGAGGACCGCGACTGGAAATCAGAGCGATCCGGGGCCACGGCGGTGGCGGTGACATCAGGCGAGATCCGGAAGAACTGCTGGGCGATGACCGACCCGTCGGTGTTGGCGTAGTTTCGCTCGTCCTTCACCATCGAGATGGAGCTGGACGCGAACTTCACGTTCCTGGCCTTCATCGCCTCGGCGTTGGCCCGGAGCAGGAGGTCGGCCTTCTCCTCGAGCGAGATGGTGAAGGGATCGATCTGGTAGACGCTTTGCCAGCTCACGTCCTGATAGGACGGCGATGGCCAGAGTTCCACCGGCCGGTCGCGGGCGATCCGATCCGCCTTGGCAATCGCGACCGCTTCACGGGCCGCGCCGGCCACGCCTTCCTTGTTGAGGGTCTTGGTCGCGGCGAATCCCCAGGTGCCATCCACCAGTGCCCGCACACCGGCGCCGAGCGTGTCGCTTTCCGAGGAGGACTGGACGCGGTCCTCCCGGGTCCGGATATAGCTGCTGCGCTGGCGCCCGATCCGGATGTCGGCGTAGCTGGCGCCGGCCCGTTTCGCGGCGTTGAGCGCTTCCATGAGGAGGTCCCTGGTGGCGGGATCCATGGTCGGCCCGGTGTTGGCCGACCGGGCGGCCGAAGCGAGGAGAGGCGAACGCGCCCCGGAGGATGCCATCCGAGGCAAGGGCCGCTGCCGTGACACCGGCGGCCTTCAGGAAGTCGCGACGATCGGTCATGAGGGGACTCGGAGCGCGAGGAACAGAAGGAGTTGCGGGACCGGACGCGGTGGCGTCTGATCCAACCTACGACGATCATCGGAAAGAGCCAATGGCGGCACGAAGCGGAGACGGGAACCGCGGAACGGCCATGACGCATTCCGATCCGCGGTCCCTCTTGTCGTGCGTACGGTTCCGGGGCGGCGGCCCGCTACTGCCCGGTCACGCCGCGGTTCACCACGATCGAGGCCACCACGCGCCGGTTCCTGGCGGCGCCTTCCTGCGTCTCGTTCGAAGCCGCCGGGTGCGAAAAACCCATGGCGGCTGGGGCGAGGACCAGGTACAACGGAATGTCGGCCTTCTCCTCCAGGTACTCGATGACCGCCTGCGCGCGCCGCTCGCTGAGCTGCTGGTTGTATTCCGCGTTGCCCGAGGCATCGGTGTACCCGGCCACGAGGATGTTGTAGGAGGACATCTCCTTCGCCTTGGCCGCAAACGCCTTGAGGGTCTGCTGCCCGGTGGGATAGATCACCGAGCTGTTCACACCGAAGTAGACCGTATCCTGCGCGATGATGTCGTAGTCACCGAGCTCCCCGAAGCGCTTGCTGAGCGAGTCAGCCTCGGCCCTGTTCTCCGCCACGCCTTCGGCATTCGAGTCCGCCAGTGCGGCCGTCGGATCCACGCCGGCCTGGATCTCGTTGGCGGTCTTCAGGTCACCCGAGCTGAACTCCACCTTGGTCGCGGCGATGCCGCCGTTGGCCGCCGGCGTCCCCTGCACCTCGACCTGCAGCCCGGGAATCAGGGTGGCCGGTCCCATCGAGGACTTCTTGATGCCGAGCGGGCCGCCCTTGACCTCGACCTTGGTGTCGCTGGAGAGGGTGACCGTGGTGTTGCCCGTGGCGTCCTGCACGTGGACGAGCATCTCCGCACCGGAGCGCCCCACGATGACGCCATTCAGCTTGACGGTCTCCTGGGCGGTCAGATTCGCGGAAGTGGTCGAAATGGCGGCAAGAACCAGGAGGCCCGCCAGCACCCCGGTGCGTGCGGTTCGTCATGAGCGCTGCTCCTTGAAGGAATGGGAGAACGGATCAGTTGGACAATAGCCGACGCTGCTCCGGAGACGGGAAGGGCGAGCCGACAGGCGGGGAAGGGCGGGAACGGAAAAGGACCTGAGAACCTCGGGGGCATGCCCCCGGTCCTCAGTCCTCTTCTCGCGGTCCTCGCCCTAGTGGTGGGCCCTCCTGGATTCGAACCAGGGACCTACGGATTATGAGTCCGCTGCTCTAACCACCTGAGCTAAGGGCCCGTCGGCCCAGGCCTACTTGAACTGGTACTTGATGCCGAGGGTGATTTCCCCGCTGCCGTACCACGAGGTGTCGTAGGCGTAGCAGTAGTAGTAGCAGTAGTACGAGTCCTGACCGTTCACGTTGACCCAGCGATACCGGCCGTCGAGCGTCATCGCCGACCTTGTCATTCATCATCTTGGTCCCGCCGAGCCCGAAGACGGTGCTGAACTTGGTCGAGCTGCCCTTGACCGTGGTGCCAGTGCTGTCCTGGCCGGTGCCGCTCAGGCTGCTGGCGCCGCCGCCGATGGCGATATAGCCCTGCGTCTCCGGCGTGCTGCCGAAGTAGAAGTTGAATGTGCCTTCGTAGATGTTCGAAGTCGAGATCAATTTCCTTGCCGCAGTACCGATACCGGCGGACGGCGTGATCACTGGACCGTCATGGTCGGATCGGCGTGCGCGTACTCGAACACGAGGCCGATCGACGGATTGAACTTGTAGCCGAGCCGGGCGCCGAAGGTGAAGGCGGCTCCCGACGTCGAGCTTCCGGACACCACAGGTATTCGAGGCCGGGGTCAGCGAGCCGCCGAAGTAGGCGCCGGCGAACGGCGTGATCCACGCCGAGCTCTCCGAATACTGTGCCTGGGCTGGCGTCGCGAAGAGCGCCAGGCCGGCAAGTGCCGCAACGGCAGCGGCAGTACGAGTGACGGACATCAGTAACCTCCAAAGGGGTGTAGAATCGGGTTCCGGCTATCGCCGGGCCGCCAAGATGCGCTCATAGAGCGCGATGTGTGCTTCAGCCATCTGCCGGCGCGTGAATCGTGAGGCCACCGCCTCCCGGCCTGCTGCCCCCATCTCGACTCGCAGCCCGGGGTCGCCGGCCAGCTTGGCCATCGCCGAGCGCCAGCGCTTCCGGGTCCCGGAGCGGAACCACCAAGCCCGTGTGGCCGTGAGAATTAACCTCCCTCACGCCGCTGGGCAAGTCGGTGGTGATGACCGGCCGTCCGGCCGCCATCGCCTCGACGGCCACGAGGCCGAACATCTCCTCCGACGTGACCGACGGAAGCACCAGGAAGTGGGCCTCCGCCATCCGGCGGGGAATGTCCTCGTCGGGATACTCCCCGTACCAACGAACCCGATCCGTCACCGCCAGCGCCTGCGCCAGGGTGCGAAGCCGGGGGGCCTCGGGGCCGGTTCCGACGATGTCCAGTCGTACCTCCGGCACGCGCTCCAGCGCCCGGAGGAGAATGTCCACCCCCTTGTACCGGGCCAGGCGACCGATGAACAGCGCCCTGATCGGGCCACCCGCCGGTGCCGGTGGCACATCGGCCCACCGCGACTCGTCGATGCCGAAGGGAATCACCTCCACCTTCGACTCGAGCCCCTCGAGTTCCTGGCAGAGCGCGATGTGCGCCCGGCTCGGGACGACGATGGCCTTGGCTCGCTTCAGCGTGATGCGAGAGGCGAGGCGCTGGGGAGTGCGACGCTGATCAGCGTGTTGGGTGACGACCAGGGGCGTCCTGCGTGCACGCAGCAGGACCGCCACATCGGCAAGGGTATGGGGATGGTGGACATGAATGATGTCCGCCCGGTGCCAGGCGGCCGCCAGATAGCCCGGCGCCAGGTCTTGGGAGCCCAGGGCGCCGAATGAGAACACCCGCGTGACCTGGGACTGATGACGGCCCCGTCGCTCACCCCGGGACGCGCTCTGCACCGCCACGACCTCGACCTCGTGCCCCAGCTCAGCGGCACCCTCGGCCAAGTCCTGCACGACGCGTTCGCGGCCTCCGGATCGCGGCCAGTAATACCGGGAGAGGTGAAGGATGCGCATGTCCTAATATACAACTGCCCGGGACCGGAATCTTCCGGGCTTGGATGTGACCGGGGTCACAACCATCTTTCGCTTTGTGCGCGCCGTCATCGTCTCCCACCTCTATGCCGATCCCGCCTCCCGCGGGAAACTCCGCGCACTCGCCGGGCAGGGCGCTGCCGTCGCGGTGGCAGTTCCAGCCCGATGGATCCCGTCCGGTGCCACGGCGCCAATCGAAACACCATTCGCCGAAGACAGTGGCGTCCGGATCGTCCCCATTCCCACGCGTGGAGCACAAGCGGACGGGAGTCCGGGAAGCTGGCAAACCGCCGCCCTGCGCCGACTCCTGACCGATTTCCGCCCCGATATTGTGCAGGTTGAGGAGGAGCCCACGACCTCGGTCGCAGATGTGACCCTGCGACTGACGCGCCAACTCAAGATCCCCGCCGTGGCCTACACCGCCGTGAGCCGGGCGGAATCGTATCCCTTTCTGGCCCGGCTGCGCCGGCGCCGGACGCTGTCCCGAGCGGCTGCCGTGCTCGGGGCGAACACCATCGCCACCGGACTTGTCCGTGCGGAATATTCGGCGCTCCCCACCGCCTCCCTTCCGCAACTGGGGCTTCCGGTTCCTCCCGCCCTGAACGGCGAACCCCACCCACCGCTGGCCATCGGCTTCGTGGGGCGCCTGGTGCCCGCGAAGGGGCTCGATGTACTTCTGCGCGCCTGCACCCGGCTCTACGGAGCGTGGACACTGACCATCGTGGGCACGGGGCCCGACCAGGAGCAGCTCGAGGCCTTGGCAGAACGGATCGGCATCGCCTCGCGGGTGACCTGGCTCGGCGGCATCCCGCGGAGCGACCTGGTGAAGTTCTGGCCCCGGATCGACTGTCTCGTGGCACCATCGCGCGCGAGTGCCAGACTGGGTCGAGACCTATCCAACGCAGGTCCTCGAGGCGATGAGCCACGGAGTCGCGGTCGTCGTCAGCGATTCTGGGGCGCTGCCAGAAATGGTCGGGAAGGCGGGGTTGATCTTCTCGGACGGGCATCCGGAAGGGCTCACTGACGCGCTCGCGCGCCTGCTGGAAAATGCGGAGCTCCGGGCTCAGCTGGCTGCGGAGGGCCGCCGCCGGGTGATCGCGGAGTACGTGGACGATGCCATCGCGCGGAAGACGCTGGCGTTCTGGGAAACGGTGCTGGCGGGCCAGAAAGGATAGGGAACGCAGCGGCCGGGCGCCGGCCGAGCGGCGGCCGAGCGGCGGCCGAGCGGCGGCTTCAGCCGCCGACCTCAGTACTCCAGCGGCAGGTGCACCGGCTGCCCGTCCCGGGCCGACAGGTACAACCCAATCAACAACTCGAGCGAGCGGAGCCCTTCACGGCCATCGGTATCCGCGACCGCCGTGCCTCGAAGCGTCGCGATGACGTTTTCGTAGTAAGCGGCGTGGCCGAACCCGTACACCGACGTCGTCTGGTAGCTGGCATCGGCGGCCAGCTTGTCGTCGGGATCGCTGTCCGCAAACTCCCAGTGCTCGATGGCATTGACCGCGACGCCACCGACGCGGGCGGTCCCCTTTTCGCCGATGATGGTGATCGATCCTTCGAGGTTCTTGGGATACGTCAGCATCGTCACGTTGACGGAACCGAGTGCACCGGACCGCCATCGGATATTGGCGACCCCGGTATCCTCCACCTCGATGCGCCTGGCGAGCGTGGCGGTGAAGGCGTGCACACACTCCACCGGTCCCACGAGCCAGTCGAGCAGGTCGATATAGTGGCTCGCCTGATTCATGAAGGCGCCACCGTCAAATTCCCAGGTGCCACGCCAGCGCGAACTGTCGTAGTACGACTGGGGACGGTTCCAGAAGACATTCACGTTGACCATGTAGATCTGGCCGAATCGCTGCTTCTCGATGGCCCGTTTGAGCAGCTGGATCGTCGCGTTGCGCCGATTCTGCTTCACGACAAAGAGCTGTACCCCGGCCTCGTCACAGGCGCTGACCATGTCCTGGCCGTCGGACCAGCGGGTGGCCATCGGCTTCTCGGTCACCACGTGGCGCCCCGCCTGGGCCGCCTCGATCGTCTGAGAGGCGTGCAACCCGCTCGGCGTCGCCAGGATGATGGCGTCGGCGCTCGAACCGGCCAGGAGTTCCGTCAGGGATCGGAACCCCGCGGCGCCGGTGGTCTTCACCGCCTGCTCCAGCGCCACCGGGTCAGTGTCACAGACGGCCACCAGCTCCGCGTGCGCCGCATGGGAGGTGATCGCCTCGAAGTGCTTACCCGCAATGCGGCCGCAGCCGACGAGGGCGAAGCGGATCTTGCGATTGCTGATGGGGTCGCGTGAAGGAGGCATGTTCGCCGGAGGTTGAAGGTAAAGGAATCTTAGCCCACGGGGGGCGCGCCCGCCACGCGAGCGCCGAGGAGCTCCACACCATCGTGGCGCAGGCGATCGACCTCCGACGGAGGCAACCGCACGCAGAGCTCGAACCCCGCCTCGGAGTCCCGCCGCTCCATCACCTCGCCCAGCCGGTACAGCGCCGCCATCTGCGCGCCCGCCGTGAGCGGCAGTCGGAGCCACACGGGCGGCCGAAGCGCCTGCTCGCGTTCCCGCAGCGCGTTGCGCAAGCTGGTCAGGCCGTCGGTCCGCATGGTGGTGGTGAGCACGGCACCGGGGTAGACCGCGGATACCCGCCGACCGAATTCAACAGGGTCACCCAGTCGGTCCACCTTGTTGAAGACCGGCAGGACCGGCCGATCCTGCAGCCCCAGCTCCGCGAGCACCTGTTCCACCACATCCATCTGCTCTTCCCAGCCGGGATGACTCGCATCCACCACATGCAGCAGCACGTCCGCGGAGCGCGCCTCTTCCAGGGTGGCGCGGAAGCTGGCCACCAGGTGGTGGGGCAGCTTCCGGATGAACCCGACGGTATCGGTCACCCGGGCCCGGTATCCCTCGCCCAGATCCACTTCCCGTGTCAGCGTATCGAGGGTGGCAAAGAGCCGGTCCTCGACGACGATTTCGTGCTGACCCGAGAGGCCCCGGAGGACGCTCGACTTGCCGGCGTTGGTGTACCCGACGAGACTGACGCTGAGCATCGGCGCCCTGCCGGCCCGGATCGTCTCGCGATGGCGCTCGACGTCCCGTAGTTTTCCCTTCAGCCACTGGATCTTGTGCCGAATCATCCGGCGGTCGGTTTCCAGCTGGGTTTCACCGGGACCCCGGAGACCGATACCACCGCGAATGCGCGAGAGGTGGGTCCACATCCGGCGCAGCCGCGGCAGCATGTACTCGAGTTGGGCCAGCTCGACCTGGAGCTTGGCTTCGTGGCTTCGTGCCCGAGTCGAGAAGATGTCCAGGATGACTTCGGCCCGGTCCATGACCCGCACCTTGAGCTCCCGCTCGAGGTTGGCGCCCTGCATCGGCGAGAGTTCCTCGTCGAAGATGACGAGCGTGGCGCCGGTCGCGGCGACCAGGGCGGCCAGTTCCTCGACCTTTCCCTCACCGATGAGCGTGCCTGGATGCGGCGACTCCACCTGCTGCGTCAACTGGCCGACGACTTCAGCACCGGCTGTGTCGACCAGGCGGGCCAATTCATCGAGGTGTTCCTGCATGGCGTTGACGTCCGCAGACCCCTTGCGTGGGGCGGCGACGAGAATCGCTCGTTCGGCCGGTGGCTGGACGTTGATAAGATCTTTAATGGTTCAAGCTTCCTTTCTACTAGCTGCCACCCTGCCCCCCGGCCTCCCCTGCCCCCGCCTTCATCTTCGCCCACCACGCCATCCGTTCGGCGATCCGCTTCTCCAGCCCCATCGGGCCCGGCTCGTAGAACGCCTCGCCAGCCAGCGCGTCGGGCAGGTACTCCTGGGAAAGGTAGGCGGTCGGCGCATCGTGCGCGTACCGGTACCCCGCCCCGTAGCCGAGGTCCTTCATCAGGCCGGTGACCGCGTTCCGCAGGTGAAGCGGCACCGGCGCAGCGGGTGTCCGGCGCGCCGCCTCTCGCGCGGCACCCCAGGCGGCGTACACCCGGTTCGATTTCGGGGCCGTCGCGAGGTACACCGCCGCTTCGGCCAGCGCGAGTTCCCCCTCGGGAGCACCGAGGAAGTCGAACGCATCCTTGGCGGCCAGCGCGATGGTCAGCGCCTGCGGGTCCGCCAGGCCGATATCCTCGACCGCCATCCGCACGAGTCGGCGAGCGAGGTAGAGCGGCGCCTCGCCTCCCTCGATCATCCGCGCCAGCCAGTAGAGCGCGCCCTGGGGATCGCTGCCGCGGACTGCCTTGTGCAGCGCCGAGATCAGGTTGTAGTGCCCCTCGCCCGACTTGTCGTAGGCGGGCAGCCGGCGGGCGAAGACATCGGCCGCCACCTCCCGGCTGATCTCGCCGCCGAGCCCCACCTGCTGGGATGCCGCCTCGAGCGCGGTCAGCGCGCGTCGCGCGTCGCCGTCGGCGGCGGTGGCCAGGAACGCGATCGCCTCGTCCGAGACCCGCAACTCCATCGCGCCCACCCCGCGCTCCCGGTCCGCCAGCGCGCGATGGAGGAGTGCCGCGAGGTCCGCCTCAGCGAGCGGCTCCAGGACGTACACCCGCGATCGCGAAAGGAGGGCGGCGTTCAGTTCGAAGCTGGGGTTCTCCGTCGTGGCGCCGATCAGGGTGATCAGCCCCGACTCCACCGCCGGGAGGAAGGCGTCCTGCTGGCCCGCGATTGAATCGATGGATCTCGTCGCAGAAGAAGATCGTCTCTCGCCCGAGACGGCGACGGTCCTCCGCTTCGCGGAGGATTTCCCGGACGCGCTGCACCCCTTCGGTGACGGCGCTGAAGGTGACGAATTCCCGTTCGGTGTGTTTGGCGATCACCCGCGCGAGCGTCGTCTTGCCGGAACCCGGCGGCCCCCAGAGAATGACGCTCCCGACGTCGCCGCGACGGATCGCGTCGCCCAGCGCGTGGCCGGGAGCCAGCAGATGGGCCTGGCCCACCACTTCGTCGAGGGTGCGGGGGCGGAGTCGGGCGGCGAGCGGCGCAGCCGGCGCAAAGAGGGAGGGTTCGCTCACGTCGTGACTGCTAGCCGACCCAGCGCTCGAGCAGCGCATGCGTCAGGAAGAACGCGGCGGCGCCCCCGAAGAACGGGAGGGCCGTGCCCCAGCCGCGCTTGGCCTGGAATTCCGGGACGAGGTCCGACGCGGCCACGTACAGCGTCACGCCGGCGGCCAGGGCGAGGCCCCGTTCCGCGAGCGGCGCGGCCCAATCCGTAAGCAGCACTCCAAGGACTGTGGCCAGGCCGAGGACGGCGGCGGCACCGATGGCGGAGCGCGCCCCCTGCCCACCGGCCATGACGAGGCTGGCGATCGTGACGCCCTCGGGGAGCTTGTGGAGGAACACCGCCAGGAAGAGCAGGACGCCGAGCTGGGGAGAGACGAGGAGGCCCGCGGCGATCGCGACGCCGTCGAAGAGGCTGTGGATGGAGAGCCCGACCAGCGCGCTGAATCCGGCCTTGGCGCCGACCCGATGGGTCTCGATGCCGTAGTGAAAGTGCTGCGTGAAGACGTGCTGGGAGAGGTGCACGCCGAAGTACCCGACGAAGACGAAGACTCCTGGCAGGACGGCGCCGCTGTGGAATACCTCGGGGAGGACGCCGATCAGGACGACCGCCAGCATGAACCCGGCGCCGAAGGCGATGAGCCCCTCGATGAAGGTGAGCCCACGCCGCAGATGGCGTACGACGACCACGGCGCCGATGATGTTGCCAGCTGCGGCGAGCAGGCCGAGGACGACAGGATTCACGCAATCTCCTTGGCGCGTGCCAGCAATGCATCGCGCTCATTCAGCATCGGGTCGTCCACCACCATGGCGAGCAGTCGCTCCAGCACCTGGCCCACTGCCGGGCCGGCGGGAATGCCGGCGGCGATGAGATCCTGACCTGACACCTTGAGGTCTCCGCGCCGGAGCGGTACCCCGGCCGCACGGACGGAGGCGATTTCCGCTGCCCACGGGAATGGAAGCCCGCGTCGCAGCTGCCAGAGTTCCGCGAGGTCATCGGCGGCCTCATCGACGGCCGCAAGCCACCGGCGGACATCGCGTGTCGTCATCCCGGCCGGCTCCGCGGGACAGCTCATCAACGCAGCCGCACGCGCGAGTTCGGCATTGGAGACTCGCAACCGGCCCAGGACCGCCACCGGTTCGTGGCAACAGAGGGCGGTCAACACCACCGGATCGCGACGGTCGGGGGCATCGTCACCGGCCCACGCCTCCATCTCCTCCTCCGACCAGAGCTGCGGCAGCCAGACGGCGGCGGCGCCGGACTTCCGCCAGAGCGAAATGAGCCGCCGCAGCGAACGCGTCGTCGTCAGTCCCTTGAACCATTCGTCGCGCACCCGTTCGGCGGATAGCTGGTGGAGCCCGTCGGCGGCGGCACAGGCCGCCTCCCACGTCTCCGGCTCGATGGCGAAATCGAAGCGGGCGGTGAAGCGCAACGCCCGCAGCACCCGGAGGTAGTCTTCGCGGAATCGAGCCGCGGGATCGCCGACCGCGCGCAACCGACGCCGCTCGAGATCGGCGACGCCGCCGAATGGATCGCGCCACTCTCCCCGCAGCGGGTGGTAGGCGATCGCATTGACCGTGAAATCGCGCCGGGCCAGGTCCTCGTCAAGCGACACGCCGTACGCGACCTCGGCATGCCGCCCGTCGGTCCGCACGTCGTGGCGAAAAGTGGTCACCTCGTGCAGGACCCGCTCACTGTCGAGCACACCGACAGTTCCGTATTTCACGCCGACAGCCACCGTCCGTTTGAAGAGCGCCTGAACCTGCTGCGGGGTCGCGGAGGTGGCGAGGTCGAAGTCGTTCTGCTCATCACCAAGCAATGCGTCCCGGATCGCCCCGCCGACACACCAGGCCTCGTGCCCAGCTTCTTCCAACCGCCGGGCGATGGCCGTCACCTCCTCTGGAATCGGAAGCGGTTCCGAAGGCTTCATGTCACGCCTCCATCCCGGCACCGAAGGGGAGGCCCGCCGAGCAGGTTACCACGAGCTCCATCCACGCCTGCGACGGTGCGCGCGGCCCGGCCGCAATGGCTCCGGCCTGCAGGAGGCGGGCGCCTCCCCCCTCGAAGGCATAGATCGGAAGGACCTCGCCGGTGTAGCAGCGAGTGGCCAGGACCACCGGCTTCCCCTCGTCGAGCCAGCGCTGGGCGGCCGCTGCAAGCGCCGGCGGCATGTTGCCGCGCCCGAACGCGACCAGCACGAGTCCATCGTGCGTCTCCCGTGCGGCGTCGACGAGCGCGCCACGGTCACCGACGACAGCGGACACCATCGCGACGCGCGCGGTCAGCGCCTCGGGAAAGACGGGGAGCGGCGCCGCACGGCGGCCATCAATGGCATAATGGACAGCCTGCTCCCCCACGGCTCCCAGCGGAAGCCCTCGCGGCGCATGGAAGGTGTCCACGTCACCGGCGTCGGTCTTCACCGCTTCCAGGCCGCTCAGCACCGTTCCATGAAAGACGACCATCGTCCCGCGGCCACGGCTCTGGCTTGCGCCCGCGACCAGCGCGCTGTCCGTCAGGTTCTTGCGGCCGTCCCAGTTCGGTTCCTCGGAGGTGCGCATCGCGCCGGTCACGACGACGGGAATGGCAGGATCGAGGGTCCGGGCCAGCAGGTAGGCGGTCTCCTCGAGTGTGTCGGTCCCGTGCGTGACGACGATCCCCCTCGCCGCTCCGGACGACGCCACCTCCGCAATGCGGTTCCGCATCGCCCAGAGCCGGTCAAGCCCCATGTGCGAGGCCGGATACCGCCCCCAGTCCTCCACGGTGATCGGGCCAAGCGAGGCGAGCTCGGGGGCCAAGCCGACCAGGGAGGCGCCGTCGAGAGCCGGCACTGCCCCTCCCGCTTCGGCGGACTGCCGCATCGAGATCGTGCCGCCGGTGAAGATGAGGTGAATCACACCATGCCCGAGGTCAGCCACACAACACGCTTCCGCCGTTCACGTTCAGGACTTCGCCGGTGACATGCCGGGCGAGGTCGCTGAGCAGGAAGGCGATCGGGCCGGCGATATCGTCGGCACTGGCGACACGGCCGAGGGGGATCCCCTGCTCGATGCGCGCACGGCCCCCGTCGGCATAGGGTTCGGCGGCCATCTCGGTGTCCACCCAGCCCGGGGCCACGCAGTTGACCGTGATGTCCGGCGCGCATTCGACCGCCAGCGACTTGGTCGAGCGATATCAACGCCCCCTTGCTCGCGGCATAGTCGGCGTGGAACCCCTCGCCGCGCTGCCCCGCCGTGCTGCCGACGAGGACGACGCGGCCACCCGGTCCCATCAGGCGAAGCGCGGCGCGAGTCGTGAGGAACACCGCATCCAGGTTGGCGGTCAGGACCGACCGCCACCGTGCATCATCCATGTCCCTGAGCGCGACCTCCGCGACCGGCCAGACACCGGCATTCGCCACGAAATAGTCGAGCCGGCCGAAGCAGGCCTTGAATTCCCGGAACACCCGCTCGACGACGGCGGGGTCGCCGAGGTCACCTCCGGCGGCGAAGGCCTTGCGGCCCATCGCACGAATCTCCCGCGTCACATCCTCGGCGTCCGCCTTGCGCGTGTGCCAGGTCACGCCGACATCCGCGCCGAGGCGCGCGAGGAGCATCGCGGTGGCGCGTCCGATCCCGCGCGAACCGCCGGTGACCAGCGCGACGGTGCCCGCCGGGAAGTTGAGTGCGTCAGCCATGACCAAGCTCCTGTTCCACCACTTCCACGATCAGGTGCTCGACCGCGAGATGGATCTCCTGGATGTGACTGGTCTCGTCGGCAGCGACGATGAACGACTGATCCACCATCCCGGCAAGTGCACCCCCGCCCTTGCCGAGGAATGCCACCGTGGGCACCCCCTTGGCCCGGGCCGCCTCGGCGGCGCGCAGCAGGTTGGGGCTGGCGCCACTGGTGCTGTGCAGGACGAGCAGGTCCCCCGGCCGGCAGAGCGCCTCCACCTGTCGCGCAAAGACCTGGTCGAATCCCAGATCATTCCCTGCCGCGAGCAGCAGCGAGGTGTCGGTGGTCAGAGCCACCGCCGCCAGCGGCCGTCGCGTCTTCGCGTAGCGTACCACGAATTCGGTGGCCAGATGCTGGGCGTCCGCGGCACTGCCGCCATTCCCCGCGAAATAGATGGTGCCCCCGCCACGCAGCGTCCGAACGTACGTCTCGGCGATCCGCTGTGCCTCGCCGGCAAGTGCGGTGGTGGACTCCGCCAGCCGGGCCAGCGTGCGCAGGCCCGCCGCGATATGTGCATCGCTCATTGGTCGCTCTCCGTGAGCAGGTTCCGCAAGCGCGAGAGAAGGTTGGTGCGCAGGGCCAGCGCCGGCACCTCCTCGGTCAGATTCCCCGCCAGAATCGCGGCCGGATTGACGTCGAGGAGCAGGTCGGCCTGGAGCGTGCCTTCATGCTGGCTGAGGAAATCCCGGGCGGTCGCCAGGGTCCGGTCGTCGCCGTGGTTGTCCCCAGCAAGGATGTCCGCCAGTCCCTCTGCGAGCAGCGCGCGCGCGCGTTCCCCGCGCCCGCGGCCGCTGGCGAGTGTGGTTCCGTCCACCTGCATCAGCGCCCCGAGGGCCCGCCAGCGCTTCACGACCTCCGGCGTACAGCAGGCGTAGCGCTCGGGATGGGCCAAGACGGGGGTGAGCCCGATCTCGACCACGTGCGCCAGGGCAGCGGCGGCCGCCTGGAAGGTCACCATCCGCGTGAACTCCACGAGGACATACTGGGTGCCGTTGAGGGTGACGCTCCGGTGCTTGGCCACGCTCTCGGGAAGCGGACGATCCAGCATGATCTCGGCCCCACGGTGGAGCCGAGGACTCGTGGGTGCCGCCGCGAGGAGGGCCGCGAATGCCAGGTCGTGATCAGCGGGGCGGCCGCCCGCCGCGTCGCTGGCAAGCAGGTGGGGCGTCAAGCAGACCGAAGTGACCCCCTGCTCCGCAAAGGCGCCCAACACTCGAAGGGATTGCGCGACGCTTCGTGAGCCGTCGTCCACGCCGGGCAGAAGATGATTATGGAGATCGATCACGCGGCCGCGGTGCCCACGATGTCGGCGGCAAAGCGCTCAAGATCAGCCGGGGCCGCCTCGGCCTTGGCCAGCAACGCCAGCGTTACGAGGCTGTCGGCGGTCAGGAGCGCGAGTGCCGTCGAACGTGACCTGTCCTGGCCGAGCGCCTCGTGCAACGCCAGGGCGGCCGCCTCGGCCAGTCGCGATGCCACGTCTCCGCCTGGCGTCGTCCGTGCGAGGTACTCCTCCGCACGTGATCGGAGCGTCGGGGGCGCGCCAGCCGTGCGCGCCGCGAACCAGGTCGCTGCGTCCGTCATTGATCTCCAGAAAGCCAGGCGGTGATAATCGCCGGCGCCTCGGCCCGAGCCTGCGGCAAGCGCGCGACGTCACCGGCACCGGCGGAAGCGAACTGGGGCCGCCCCCCGCCCTTGCCTCCACTCACCGCGGCGATGCGGCCGGCGAGGTCGCCCGCCTTCCGCCCCGCCTTCACCAGGTCGTCGGTGACCGCCACATGGACGGCGCCACGACCCGCCGTGCCGAACAGCACCAGCACCGCCCCAGACTTGCCCGAGCGGAATCCATCGACGAGCGCGAGCACTTCCTCGCGATTCTCCACCTCGGTTTCCCCGAGGGTGACGGCCACGCCGCCGATGTCCAGCGTGGTGCCCTCCGCGGGGGCCGCCGCGCCGCCGCGCAGCAGCTCGTTCACGCGCGTGTGCAACCGCTCCCGCTCCTCGATCAGCTGCTCGAGCTTGCGGAGCAGGTGGTCGGGCTGGGCCTTCAGCGCCGACGATGCCCCGGCGATCTGCTGCTGCAGCGACTCGACGAGGGTGTACGCCTCCGGCCCCGTGACCGCTTCGATCCGGCGCACGCCGGCGGCCACGCCCCCCTGCGACGCGAACTGGAAGAGCCCGATCTGGCCGGTACTCCGGACGTGTGTCCCGCCGCACAGTTCGATGGAGGACTCGCCCATCGAGACAACCCGGACGACGTCGCCGTACTTTTCCGAGAAGAGGGCCATCGCGCCGATCGCGAGGGCGTCGGGGTAGGGCATTTCCCGCGTGGTGACAGGATAGTTCTGCCAGATGTGGGCATTGACCTCGCGCTCAATCTGCTGCAGCAGTTCCGGCTCGATGGGCCCGTGATGGGAGAAGTCGAACCGCAGGCGTCCGTCGTCCACCAGCGACCCCTGCTGGTGCACATGTGTGCCGAGGTACTTCCGGAGCGCCGCGTGCACGAGGTGAGTGGCGCTGTGATTGCGTTCGATGTTGCGTCGGCGGGAAACGTCCACGGAGCCGTGCACCGAGGTGGGCTCGAACTCCTCGCGGAACGCACCCCCGATGATGGTCCCCTGTTCCCCCTTCCGCACCTGGTCGATCGGCATGACCCAACCCTGTCCGCGGACGAAACCGGTGTCGCTCACCTGACCACCGGATTCGGAGTAGAACGGGTTTTCCTGCAGCAGCAGCTCCACGCGTTCCGCGTCCGGATCCTGCCGGAAGGCGAGAATCTCGGTGTCGGCCGCATCGTGCTGGTAGCCGACAAACTCCTGCGCGCCCTTCTTGTGCTCCCGCCACTTGACCGACTTCGTCATGACCGCGGGGCGCCCGCGATCCGGTACCGCGCCTCGATGCCCGCCACTCGAACCTCGCGAGAGCGCTGCCGCTGCGTGTCGAGCGCCGCCTCGAAGCCGGCCAGGTCGACCGACGCCCCCGCTCCTCGGCGATGATCATCGTCAGGTCGATCGGGAAGCCGAAGGTGTCGTAGAGGCGGAAGGCCTCTTCGCCCGGAATCATGGTCAGCCCGCTCGCCAGCAATTCGTCCATACGCTTGAGCCCGCCCTCGATCGTCTCGAGGAAGCGCTGCTCTTCCGTCAGGGTCCATTGCCGGATGGACGCCGCCTTCTCGAGGAGGTCGGGATAGGCGGGACTCATGTCGCGGACGACAATGTCGGTCAGCGGGGCCAGAGTCGGCTCGCGGCGGCCGAGCAGCCAGGCGTGACGCACCGCCCGGCGCAGGATCCGGCGCAGGACATAGCCGCGTCCCTCGTTGGAGGGCACGACCTCATCGGCCAGCAGGAACGTGACGGCGCGGGCGTGGTCGGCGAGGACGCGGTAGGAGGCGCCGGCCGGTCCGCGATCGTACGGCCGGCCGACCAGTGTCGCGACCCCTTCGAGGAGGGGGAGGAAGAGATCGGTGTGGAAGTTGGACTCTTCGCCCTGCAGGACCGCAGCGATCCGCTCGAGGCCGGCGCCGGTGTCCACAGACGGCTTGGGAAGCGGATTCAGGGTCCCGTCGGCGCTGCGGTCGAACTGCATGAACACGAGGTTCCAGATTTCGAGGAACTGACCCGCCTCGGCCTGCTCCTCGAACTGCGCACGCGTCAGCCCTGCCCCGCTGCCCCGCGGCCCCGCGGCCCCACCGATATCCACGTAGATCTCCGAGCACGGACCGCACGGCCCCGTGTCGCCCATCTGCCAGAAGTTGTCCTTGTCGCCCAGTCCGAAGAGCCGGTCGTCAGGGAGGCCCGCGATCTCCCGCCAGAGCTCCCGCGCCTCCGTCGTCGCTCTCGTGCACCGTGACCCAGAGCCGCTCCGGCGGAATGCCGAGCCACTCGGGGCTGGTGACGAACTCCCAGGCGAACTCGATCGCGTCGCGCTTGAAGTAGTCGCCGAACGAGAAGTTGCCCAGCATCTCGAAGAAGGTGTGGTGCCGCTTGGTGTGGCCGACCTGCTCCAGGTCGTTATGCTTGCCGCCGGCGCGCACCACCTTCTGGCAGGTGACCGCGCGCACGTAGTCGCGCGGCTCGACGCCGAGGAAGGTACGCTTGAACTGGTTCATTCCCGGCGTTGGTGAAGAGCAACGTCGGGTCGTCGGCAGGGAGCAGTGAGGACGACGGGACCGGCTGGTGTCCCTGGCGCGTGAAATACTCGATGAAGCGGCGGCGGATCTCGGAGGCATGCATCCCCGAAATATAAGCCGGGACTGGCGCCGCCATCAGGATGGGATGGCGAGTGCCTCCTGGATGGCCTCCCGGACGTCGGAGCCCGTGAAGCCCCGCCGGGCCAGGTAGGCCGTCAGCCGGCGGCGCTTGGCCTCCCGGGGCAGCTCGCCCAGCTGTCGCGCCCGCTTGGCCGCCAGCGCCCGGGGCATGGCGGACCGATCGACCTCAGGGGGCCACTGCTCGGCAATGGCGGCCTCGATGACATGCCGCTCGACCCCCATGCCGAGGAGATCCCGGAGCAGGCGGCCGGGACCGCGCCCCCGGGCCGATCGCGTCTCCACGTAGTTCCGGGCGTACGCCGCGTCATCGAGCAGCCCCAGCCCGGCGGCGCGCTCCAGGGCGGCCTCCACCGCCGCCTGCCGATGCCCCTTCCTCACCAGCCTCCGACCGAGGTCGCGCCGGGCGTAGGAACGACGTTCCAGGGCCCGGAGGAGGGTCCGGAAGGCCCCCTCCTCGTCGGCGAGTTCGTCCAGCAGGTCGAGCCGTTCCGGGCGAGAGCTCGGCACCGACGGCGACCCCGGCTCGCCCGATGCGCAGCGGCGGGGACGGCGCAATAGGGCTGGCCGTCGACGTGCACCCGCATGACACCGGGCTTCCGCGGGTCCGGCTCGATGGCCGTGACGACCCGCGGAGCCGGGCTATTCATCGTCCCCTTCCCCAGCCGCGACCGCCACCGGTTCGGTCCCACTGGAGCCCATGCCGAGGAGGTCCTTGACCTTGGCCTCGATCTCGAGCATCAGCGCCTCGTTGTCGCGGAGGAAGAGCTTCGCGTTCTCCCGGCCCTGCCCGATCCGCTGGTCACCGTAGGAGTACCAGGCGCCTGACTTCTGGATGATGTTCGCCTCGGAGGCGATGTCCACCAGGAGGGAGGTGTGGCTGATCCCCTCGTCGAACATGATGTCGAACTCGGCCTGCTTGAACGGCGGCGCGACCTTGTTCTTGACCACCTTGACGCGAACGTGGTTGCCGATGACCGCCTCCCGCTCCTTGACCGGCCCGATGCGCCGGATGTCGAGCCGGAGCGAGGCGTAGAACTTCAGCGCCTTGCCGCCGGTGGTGGTCTCGGGATTGCCGAACATGACGCCGATCTTCTCGCGGAGCTGGTTGATGAACACCACCGAGCAGCTCGAGCGGTTGATCGCCGCCGGCCAGCTTGCGCAGCGCCTGGCTCATGAGCCGGGCCTGCAGGCCCATGTGGCTGTCGCCCATTTCGCCCTCGATTTCGGCCTTGGGCACCAGCGCCGCCACCGAGTCGATGATGATGAGGTCCACCGCGCCGGAACGCACCAGGATTTCCACGATCTCGAGCGCCTGCTCGCCGGTGTCCGGCTGGGAGACCAGCAGGTTGTCGATGTCCACGCCGAGCTTCTGGGCGTACTCGACATCGAGCGCATGCTCGGCGTCGACGTAGGCGGCGACTCCGCCGGCCTTCTGGACGTTGGCGGCCACGTGGAGACAGAGGGTCGTCTTGCCGGACGACTCGGGGCCGTAGATCTCGGTGATGCGGCCCGCGGGGAATGCCGCCCACGCCGGTGGCGGCGTCGAGATTGATGGCCCCGGTCGAGATGGCGGCGATCTGCACCCGGGGCGACTCGCTCCCCATCCGCATGATGGACCCCTTGCCCAGCTGCTTCTCGATCTGGGAGATGGCGAGGTTCAGGGCCTTGCGGCGTTCACCCTCGAGCTTTTCCTGCTTCTTGTCTTCGTTGGCCATGTGACTCGCGCTCCAGATGTGGAAATGGATGATTTTGATTCACTCAATCACGGACAACAATACAACCGAACAGGTGCCGAAGCAATAGGCAAAATGTGGCTCATTTTGAGTCACTTTGATACATTTCATCCCTTCCTCCGTTCCAAACGCCAGGCATCGGCCAGGTGTTCGACCTCCATCCGGCCATTTCCGGCGTCCGTAACCGCACACAAGATCAAAGCGATAGGTGTCGCTGGGACGCCCGTAGCGAAGGCGCCAGAGCTCGGCCACCCGACTCAGGGTCCGTTGCTTCCTCCACCCCACGGCCTCGGCGGCCAGCCCGAAGGTGGTCGAGCGGCGGGTCTTCACCTCGACGAAGGCCACGATCGACCCCCGCCGGACGATGAGATCGAGGTCGTGGCGGCCGAGCTTGAAGCGGTGCGCCTCGACCGACCAGCCACAGGAGGTCAGGTAGGCGATGGCGGCGTGCTCGCCCGGCGAGGCCCCGGAGCTGGCGGGCGTCCTCCCACTCCGGGTCGGGATGAATCGGCGGGTGGTCATGGGACACGATAGCGACGGATCCATGGCGCGAACCGTCATCCCTGCGACGCGTCAACACGGATCGGATTCTGCGCGACGGACCAGGAGACGAGGGAATGCCGGAAGCGATGGAAGGTCGGAACAGAGAGCCGCATTCGAAGCTCCGTTCAGAACGAGACGCGTTTGACCACGAGGCGAGTCGCGGCGAAGTTGAGCAGCAGCCCGATCGAGAGGTGCGTGGCCTTCAGGTAGGAGCGTATCTGGGAATAGTGCACGGCGATCCAGCGACGTGCACCGCCTTGAGCTCCACCACGATCCCCCCGGAAGCGACGCATGTCGAGGCGATGACGGCCACACGATGATACCGCCGTACGTGACCTCAGCTTCGATCTCGCTCGCGAACGAGATCCCCCGCAGTTTGAATTCCAATTCCAAGTGCTCGATGGTACACTGATTCACCGAAGCCAGGTCCGAGCGCACGATGGACCGCGACGGCAGCGCCAATGACCCGACTCGTCGCAGCCTCATCCTGCCGCAGATACCCATGTGCGAATCTCCGACCCTCCCTCATCTCCGGCATTCCCTCGTCTCATGCTCGGCGAAACTGAGCCTTCGCCGCGAACGCGTGTACTCGGCACGCCGCGAGTGGGCACAAAAAAACGGGGCGGCCCCCGAAGGAGACGCCCCGCACACCTGGACCCACCGCTGACTACGTCGGGTTGACGTCCACCCGGAACGACGGCGCCGGCTCCTTCGGCCGGAACTCGGGCGGAATGGTGACGGTGTTCCCGTCCCGCAGCGCGTAGAAGTGCGGCGACGTGATCTCCTGGCCCGCCTCCCAGAAGGTGTCCTGGATCAGCGAGTGGAGACTGCTCCGCAACCGCGGGAGATTCACCGCTTCCGCCGAGTCGATCGGCACGAACACCTCGTAGTGCACATAGAAGTCGTTCAGCGCCCGCTGCAGCACGAACGGCGCCGGCGTCTTCAGCGCGCCCTCCAGCTTGGCACCGGCCGCCTCGAGCAGTTCGTGGATCCGCCGCCACGGCGTGTCGTACCCGATGGTGACGGACGCCCGCACGAAGAGCGACCGTCCCTCGCGTCCCGCGGCGCTGTAGTCCACGATCGACCCGCTCACCATCGTGCTGTTCGGGCACCAGGATGAACTCGTTGGCTCCGTTCCGGATCCGGGTGGAGAGCAGGCCGAGTTCGACCACGACCCCTTCCGTCGTCCCCGCCTGGATGAAGTCGCCCACCTTGAAGCCGCGCGCGTACATCAGCAGCAGCCCGCTCATCGCCTGTCCGACCAGGCCCGCCGAGCCGAACGTGACCAGCACGCCGGCAAGCACCGAGATGCCCTTGAACGCCGTCCGACTCCGCCCCGGCACGAGCGGGTAGGCCGACGCGAGCGCGAACAGCCAGAGGATGGCCGTCACGATGCGCCGGGTGGCCCCGATCGTATCCGGGATGGAGGCCGAGAATGCTGATGCGACCCTCTTCCACGGCGTCGAACAGCCGGTTGAGCAGCACGAGGATGCCCCGTGCCGCCAGGAAGATCAGCCCGATGGTGATCAGGTTGGGAATCGAGTGCAGGATGGACAGCCCGATACGAGAGGCGGTGTCGGCCAGGAAGCCACCGAACACCAGTCCCCACGGCCGAGTGTAGGCGAACCGGGTGAGGGAGAAGGTGATCCAGCCATAGGTCAGCAGGAGGCCGATCGTCCAGAAGAGTGTCGCTCAAGAGTGACAAGGATCCCCTGGCGCAGCCCCTTCGGCGAGAGCAGCTCCACCCCTCGGACCTTGAGGTGGGGCAGCTTGCGCGCCGACAACTCGAGCAACCAGGTCCGCGCCCGACCCAGCAGGCGCAGCAGGAAGATGAGCAGGACGCGTTGCCGCGACGACCGAGACCGCGCCGATCGCGAGCGCCTTGAGGTTGAGCGCCTCCTCAGCGGCGCCGAGCCCCTCCCGCAGGCTGGCGATGACACCGAGGGCCGCCACCTCAGGCACCAGGGAGTCGGCGGGAAGCAGGTCGTCCGCCGTCACGACGAAGACCGGGGTGTTGTTGACGAGGATGATGGCGCCCAGCGTGTCGCGAATGACACGGATCGAGTCGTCCCCCGGCCGCTGCGCCCGCTTGATCCGGTCCATCGCCATCTCAGCCCGATCGGCGGCCTTCAGCGACCCGACGCCCGCCCGGAACACGAACACGGTCCGGTTGCCCACCGAGAGCACGGCGGAGTCTCCCCCCACCGAGACCGATTCCGACAGGAGTGACGGCGACCGGCGCACGGTGGCGGAGTCCTGCGCTCCAGCGGTCGAAGCACCGAGAATGCTCAGGGCGAGGCAGAGTGCGCGCATGGGGACTCTCAAGTCGGGAAGACGGCCAATGAACGATGCATGGAGGCTAGCCGATGGGAAGCAGAGGGGCAACAGCGAGGGAGCGCATCGGTCGGGAGCCATCCGCCCCCTAGCGGGAGGCGAAACCGGGCGGTAGCCTATGGCATCCTTTACACCGGAGCCCCCATGCGCAGAACGATCGGTCTGCTCGCCGTCGCACTACTCGCCGGCTGTACCAGCTACGGCGCCACGAACTCTCCGGTCACGAACGAGAATGCGCTCGCGGTCCCCGAGGTGGTCGGACGCTGGAAGAGCACCTTCGACTTGCACCCGGACGTCGGGGAGGACGAACCGATCTGCATCGCCATCGAGCCCGCTGGCACACTGACCTATCGAGGCCTGACTGGCTGCAAAGCGAAGCCGAACGGAATGATCGACCTGCAGTTCATCCGTCTCGGCGGGGAACTCATTGCGGTCACCCAACCGGCAACGTCAGACGAAAACCTGGACGGCGACAACCAGGTCGTCCTGCTCTACTCGTTCTTCAAAGTGCGGATTCAGGGTGATTCGCTCGTCGCCACGGTGCTCGACGCCGACTCACTCCACTGCCTATCTGACCGCGCACCCGAGCGAAATGCCATTTACACTGCTCGAACGGAACGACCGGCTCGAGGGGAATTTCCCCGACGTACTTCTCACCGGCACCTCCCCCCAGCTCGCCGCCTTCCTCACCGCGCATGCCCGCGACTCCGCGCTCTGGGGCGAGGTCGATGGCGAGATCGGGTTCGGCCGGGTCAGGTAGCCGCGCTCAGGAGCAGTACTCGTCCAGCTGCGAGAACCCGATCAGCACCTCGCGCGGCTTGGAGCCGTCGGGCGGGCCGAGGATGCCGGCCATCTCCAGCTGGTCGATGATGCGCGCCGCGCGGCCATAGCCGATCCGCAGGCGCCGCTGCAGCAGCGACGTCGAGCCGTTCTGGTTCTGGATGCACGCCTCGGCGGCCTCCCGGAAGAGGCTGTCGCGCTCGCTGCCGTCGCCGCCGTCCGCGCTGCCACCCCCCGCGGCCGCCGCCTCGAGCGCGCGCACCGTCTCCAGGATGTCGCTCTCGGCCTCCGCCGATTCCTTGGCCGCCGCCTGCCGCGCCTCCCGCCGCTTCACGTACCACTCCATCACCCGCTCCGACTCCTCGGTCCCGATGAAGGCCCCCTGCAGCCGCAGCGGCTCGCTCTTGCCCGGCGGCAGGAAGAGCATGTCGCCGTTGCCCAGCAGCGCCTCGGCGCCGTTCTGGTCGAGAATGGTGCGGCTGTCCACCTTCGACGCCACCCGGAAGGCGATGCGGCTCGGGAAGTTCGCCTTGATGAGGCCGGTGATCACGTTCACCGAGGGTCGCTGCGTGGCGAGGATCAGGTGGATGCCGATGGCGCGCGCCTTCTGGGCCAGCATCGCCAGCGGGGTCTCCACCTCGCCCTGCACCGTCATCATCAGGTCGGCCAGCTCGTCGACGAACAACACGATGAACGGCAGGTGCCCTTCCGTGTACGCCTCGTCCTCGGGCGGTGGCGGCGGGGTGTCGGCCGGCTCGTCGTTGACCGTCGTGAGCGTGAGCTTCGGCCGCGCCGGATTCTTGAGTGGCTTCCCGTCCGCCACCTTCCGGTTGAAGTCGGCCAGGTTGCGGGCGCTGTTGGCGTGCAGCAACTCGTACCGCCGGTTCATTTCGTAGCACCGCCCACTTCAGCGCCGTGGCCGCCTCGTGGTTGTTGGTGACGACCTTGTGCCGGAGGTGCGGCAGCGAGTTGTACATCGAGAGCTCGACCATCTTCGGGTCGATCATCAGCATCCGCAGGTCGTGCGGCGTGTACCGGTACACCAGGCTGGTGATGATGGTGTTGATGGCGACCGACTTGCCGGACCCGGTGGCGCCCGCGATGAGCAGGTGCGGCATCTTGCCGAGGTCGGCGATGACCGGCCGACCCTCGAGATCGCGTCCCAGGGCCACCGGGCAGCGTGGCGCGCGACCGCTCCCACTCCGGTGCCGCGATGAGCTCCCGGATCGACACGATGCGCGCCGTCGGGTTGGGCACCTCGATGCCCACCGCCCCCTTGCCCGGAATCGGCGCCACGATTCGGATCGACGGGCGCGTGCATCGCCAGCGCCAGGTCGTCGGCCAGGGCCGCGATGCGCCCGACCTTCACCCCCGGCGCCGGCACGATCTCGAACTGCGTGACGACCGGTCCGGTGGTCCGCCCGGCGATGGTGCCCGTCCACCTTGAAGGTCCGCAGCGTCTCGAGCAGCACCTGCCCGAGTCGGTCGAGCTGGGCCTCGCCCGCGTCGATGTCCCGCCTCGGCGGTTCCTGCAGCAACTCGATAGGCGGAAGCTCCGATTCGACGTCCGGGACCGGCGCCGGCGCCAGCGGTTTCGCCTTGACCGGCTTGGGCTCACGCGCCTTCCGGGCCCCCGCACTCTTGGCCACTGCCTCGTCTTCCTCCTCGTCCTCGTCCGCAGGCGGGAGTGGAGCCATTCGACGGGGCGGGGCGGCGGCCTTCTCCTCCTCCGTTTCCGGTTGCCGCTCGAGACGCTGCAGGGGATGCCAGGCAACGGTGAGGAGGGTCAGGGCCGAGAGCGCCAGGAAGCCGAGGAGCAAGGCGCCGGCGAACCCGACGATGTTGTACACGCCGGACGCCAGGAAGCCAGGGGCGAGCCCCGTCATCCGCGCGCCGAGTTCTCTTCCCGCGACATCAGGCACGAGATCGTCGGGCGTGATGCGACTGAGCACTCCCACGACATAGGGTACGACGACGCTGAGCCCGGCGGCGAGGATCGCCGCCCGCTTCATGTCGAGGCGGGGCAACCGGTCGAAGCCGGCGAGCCCCAGCCCCAATCCAAGGAGCGGAACGCCCAGCGCCCCGATCCCGAGCCAGGCCCAGAGGAACCCACCCAGCGCATCACCGAAGGGTCCAGTCAGGGACACGGGAAGCAGGGTGAGCCCGGCAAAGAGGCCGAGGACCAGGGCGGTGACTGCGCCGAGGCGGCGGCGGGCGTCGTCGGTCACAGGAGACTCGCGGGGGCGGGAGCGGCGGTGACCCGACGCTCGTGATAGATCGGAAGCACCGGATAGGCATCCTGCCGGGCTGCGTCAACGAGATCGGCATCAAACCCGAGGGCGAGCAGGTCGGCGCCGCCGCGACTGGCGCGCAGGGGGCCCTCCCAGTCTGTGCCGTACCGGCGGACCAGGTCCAGGCTCGCGAGCGCGGCATCGTTCATCCCCTTGCGTCTGCGGCTGTTCCCGAAGACCGCCGCCAGCAGGCGACCCGCGGTGTACGCATCGTCGAGCGCGA
The DNA here is from genome assembly GCA_963699825.1 of uncultured Gemmatimonadales bacterium. Taxonomy (GTDB): domain Bacteria; phylum Gemmatimonadota; class Gemmatimonadetes; order Gemmatimonadales; family GWC2-71-9; genus SPDF01. The sequence continues at coordinate 120,926 of CAVOVI010000010.1, read as the reverse complement.
ACGACCGCTCCCGTCCCGCGCAGAGAATCATCAGCTCGCCACGCGCGTCCAGCGCATCGCGCGCACCGGCGGCCGCCGCGGTCAGGTTCACCGCGGCGGCGAGGTGTACCGAGGCGGCGCCCTGCGTGGACAGCAGCGCAGGGGTGCCGTTCGTCGTGGTCATGACCAGCGTCCGGCCTCGCACGGCGTCCGGCGTCATTTCAAGAGGACTGTTGCCCAGGGCGAACCCGTCGATGGGAAGGCCGCCCCGCTCGCCACAGAGCAGGACGTCGGGGGCGCCGATCGTCTGGGAGAGGCGGAGCGCCTCTTCCGTGGTGGAGGCGGGGAGGATGGCGCGGGCACCGTGGTGCAGCGCGGCGCACATGACGGTGGAGGCGCGGAGGATGTCGATGACGAAGATCGTCCGCCCCACCGCCTGTCCGGGCGGGAGGCCCAGCGGCGAGAAGACGACGTCGAGCTTCATGCCTCAGGTTTCAGCAGCTGCGGCTCGCGCTCGAGGAACTTGGTGTCCACCGTCCCGGCCACGAAATCGGGATGGCGGATGACGCGCGCCAGGAACGGGATCGTGGTGGTGACCCCCTCGAGAATGAAGCTGTCGAGTGCCTGCCCCATGCGGTGCGAGCGCCTCGCTCCGGATCGTTGCCGTGCACGATCACCTTGGCCAGCAGGGAGTCGTAGTGCGGTGGCACCTTGTAGCCGGCGTACACGTGCGTATCCACGCGGACGCCCGGGCCGCCAGGCGGGTGATAGGCGGTGATCAGGCCGGGGCTCGGCTGGAAGTTGCGGTACGGGATCCTCGGCGTTGATCCGGCACTCGATGGCGTGCCCGCGCAGGTACCGGCCGTCGCCCTTGAAGCTGATCTTGTCGCCCGCCGGCAACGCGGATCTGCTCCTTGACCAGGTCGAAGCTCGTCACCATCTCGGTGACCGGATGCTCGACCTGGATGCGGGTGTTCATTTCCATGAAGTAGAAGCTGCCATCCTCGTCGAGCAGGAACTCGATGGTCCCCGCCCCGACATAGCCGATCGCCGAGGCCAGCTGCACCGCCGACTCGCCCATCCGACCGCGCAACTCCTCGGTCAGCGCCGGGCTGGGGCTCTCCTCGATCAGCTTCTGGTGGCGCCGCTGCACCGAGCAGTCCCGCTCGCCGAGGTGGACCACCGTGCCGTGGCTGTCGCCCATGACCTGGATCTCGACGTGTCGCGGCCGCGCGAGGTACTTCTCGACGTACACCGCCGCCGTTCCCGAAGGCGGACAGCGCCTCGTTCTGGGCCAGCGAGAATGACTGGGCGAACTGCTCGGCGTCGAGCGCGATGCGCATCCCCTTGCCGCCGCCACCCGCCGTGGCCTTGATGATCACGGGGAAGCCGATCGCCTCGGCGGCCGCGAGCGCCTCATCGGCGTCCTCGATGGTGCCCGGCGAGCCGGGAACGGTCGGCACCCCCGCCTCCTTCGCCAGGCGTCGTGCGGTGGCCTTGTCGCCCATCTGCCGGATCTGGTCGCCGGTGGGGCCGATGAAGGTCGAGGTTGGATGCGCGGCAGATGTCGGCGAATTCGGCGTTCTCCGCCAGGAAGCCGTAGCCCGGATGAATCGCGTCCGCCCCGGTGATCTCCGCCGCGGCGATCAGGTTGGGGATGCGCAGGTAGGAGAGCCGACCGGGAGGGGGGCCGATACAGACGTCGTCGTCCGCGAAGCGGACGTGCAGCGACTCGCGATCGGCCTCGCTGTACACCGCCACCGTGGCGATCCCGAGTTCCCGGCAGGCGCGGATGACCCGGAGCGCGATCTCCCCACGATTGGCGATCAGCACCTTCTTGATCGTCACGGGACGAAGCCCTGCCCGATGCCTCCTGCCCCGTCCTTCCCTCCGTCATCGAAGGTCTGGTCGGATGCCGAACTGACGCCAGAAACCCGCAGCGCGAACTCGCTCGGGTTGCGTGCTGTAGAAGAGCGCGCTCTCGTACGAGATGACGCCTTCCCGGTACCACTTCATCAGCGACTGGTCGAACGACTGCATGCCGTAGGAGATCGTGCCTTCGGCGATCAGGTCCGGAATGTTCAGCGCCTTCTCGATGTCGCGGATGTTGTCCGCCACCGCCGCGGTGTTGATGAGCACCTCCGCCGCCGGGACGCGACCGCTGCCATCCTTCCTCGGCACCAGCCGGAGACAGACGACCGCCTGGAGTGCGGTGGAGAGCAGCGAACGGATCTCCTGGTGCTGGTGCGGCGGGTAGAACGAGATGACCCGGTTGATGGTCTGGGTGGCGTCGGTGGTGTGGAGCGTGGAGAACACCAGGTGCCCGGTGTCGGCGGCCTTGAGCGCCGTGTCGAGCGTGTCGGCGTCCCGGATCTCGCCGATGAGGATGACGTCGGGGTCCTGCCGCAGCACGTGCCGCAGGGCGGCGCCGAACGAGAGCGTGTCGCTCCCGACCTCGCGCTGGGAGATGTTGGCCATCTGGTCGCGGTGCAGGAACTCGATCGGATCCTCGATCGTGATCACGTTCACGCGGCGGTTCTGGTTCACGTGATTGATCATCGCCGCGAGCGCCGTGGACTTTCCCGATCCGGTGATGCCGGTGACCAGCACCAGTCCGCGCGGGCGCGCGGAGATCTCCTCGAGGACCGAGGGAAGCTTCAGCTCCCGGATGGTCTTGACCTCGTAGGGAATGGCGCGGAAGGCGAAGGCGAGCGTCCCCCGCTGCTGATAGATGTTGGTCCGGAATCGACCGACACCGGGGACGCCGATGGCGAAGTCCGCCTCCTTCTTCTCGGCGAACTCCTTCACCTGGCGCGGGGTCATGATCTGCTCCGCGAGGGCCTTGAGGTCCTCCGGACGCAGGGGCGGGAAATCGAGGCTGGCCAGTTCACCATTGACCCGGACGGTCGGCGATCGGCCCACCTTCACGAGCAGGTCGGAACCATTCCGGCGAACCATCTCGGCGATGGCTTGCTTGAAATTGAACGGAGTTGCTGCGGGGGCGTCAGCCATTGGGATCAACCCGGTAGAGGGCCTGCCCGAACTCGACGGGCTGGCTGTCCTCCACGAGGATCTCGCGGATGACTCCGGTGACCTCGGCTTCGATCTCGTTCATGATCTTCATCGCCTCGATGATGCAGACCGTCTGCCCTGCCGTCACCCGGCTGCCGACCTTCACGTAGGCGTCGGCTCCCGGCTCCGGCGCCTTGTAGAAGGTGCCGACCATGGGCGACTTGATTTCCTTCAGCGTGCTTGGAGGCGGTGCCGCGGCTGGTGCAGGGGTTGCCGCGCGCGGCAGCCGGCGCCGGGAGGGCGGCCGGCGGGGGGGCCATCATCGGCATCTGCTGGTAGACCGGCGAGACTCCCTGGTTGGTGCGGGTGATGACCACACCGGTGCCGAAGAAGCCCGTGACCTCGATCGACCCCAGCTCGGGGGAATCCCGGAGCAACTGGGCCAACTTCTTCACGTCCTTCAGCTCGATGGACTTGATCCCCGGCATCTTCTGGAGCAGCTGAGCCAGCTGCTTCATTTCGTCGGCGTTCACGAGCGCTCCTCCTCCGGCGCAGGCCCGAAGCCCGCGGTTAGACCAGCTCGACCAGATCCGTCAGTCCGTCCGACAGCAGGCGCGGTCCCTCCGCCGTCAGGACGACATCGTCTTCCAAACGCACTCCGCCCCACCCGGGAAGATAGATCCCCGGCTCAATCGTCACCACCGCCCCCGCCAGCAGCACCGTGGTGGCTGTCGTGCTCAGCCGGGGCGCCTCGTGCACCTCAAGGCCCAGCCCGTGGCCAAGAGAATGCCCAAACGCGTCCGCCAGTCCCCTCGCGGCCAGCAGCTCCCGGGCAATCGCATCGGCTTCGCGCCCGGTCATCCCGACCCGGATCTCCTCCCGAGCCAGCAGCTGGGCCGCCTGGACCGCCTCGTAGACGGTCCGCTGCCGCTCGTCGGCCTTGCCCCCCACGATCACCGTCCGGCTCAGGTCGGCGCAATACCCGTCCACCTGGGCCCCGAAGTCGATCAGGAGGAACTCGCCCGCCTCGATGGTGCGCTCGGTGGTGTGCGCATGCGGCAGGGCCGCGCGGGGGCCGGACGCCACGATGGTCTGAAACGGGTGCCATTCGCTCCCGCGCCGCCGGAGCGCGGCCTCCAGCCGGCTCGCCACGAGGAGCTCTGACTGGCCCGGCTGAATCGTCGGAAGGACCTCGGCGAGAGCTGCGGAGGCCAGGGCCGCGGCCGCCTCGATGGCGGCCACCTCCTCGGGTGCCTTCACGCTGCGCAGCCCCTCGACCAGTTCACCGACGGGAGTTGTTCGTCGGGCACACTTCTTCAGTCGGCCTGCGTCCCTGACCGTGAGGGCGTGCGCCTCGAATCCCACGGTCTCCTCGGGACGTTCAGCACAGTGCCGCTTCAGGCGATCCCAGACGCTCGCGGACTCGATTTCGATGTCCGCGGCGTCCCCCACCTCGGCCGGTGCCTGCGTCGCGTACCGAAAGTCGGTGAACAGGACCGCGCCGTCGTGGCGGACGAGCAGGAGGGCGGCAGACCCCGTGAACCCCGTGAGGTACCGAATATTTGGAAGATGCGAGACCAGCAGCGCACCGACCCCCTCCGCCGCCATCAGCGCCCGCAGGGCCCTCTGTCGGTCCTCGCGCCGGTCAGCCCGCACGCAAGCGATCCACGAGCGCCCGCAGGGCCACCGGATACCCCTGGGCCCCAAGCCCTGCGATCACGGCGACAGCCAGGTCGGCCAGGACCGTGTGCCTGCGTTCCGGCTCGCGCCCGAAGATGTTGGTGAGATGCACTTCGACGAAAGGAACCTGTACTGCGAGGAAAGCGTCGCGCAACGCCAGACTGGTGTGCCCGAAGGCCGCCGGATTCACCACCGCACCAGCGACCCGGCCGGGCAGGCCCTGCACGGCGTCGACCAGGGTCCCCTCATGGTTGGTCTGGAGCCACTCCAACTCGACCTCGAGGCGGGCCGCCTCCTGCCGCACCATGGCCTCGATGTCCCCCAGCGTGAGTTGCCCGTAGAGATCGGGCTCACGCACGCCGAGGAGATTGAGGTTGGGGCCGTTGAGGACGGCGACCCGCATCAGCGCTTCAGGCTCTGGAGCCAGGAGTGGAACTGGTCGAGGTCATCCTCGTCGTCGGGCGCCCGCGTGGCGCGGGTCGATCCTGACGAGGTGCGGCCAGTTGGCACCCCCTCGCCACCACTGAAGAACTCATCGAAGGAAAACCCGCTCGCGCTCTCTGCCTTGGCGGCCGCAGCGGTATTTTCTGCCGGCGGAACCGGCGAAGGATCTTCACCGAAGATGGCCCCCAGCGACAATCGGTCGATCGCCGGCCGGGTCGGGGCACCCGACGCCACCGCTTCTTCGTCTCCATCGTCCTGGGGCTCGTCATCCACCGAGGCTTCGGGCGGTGACGGTGGCTCCGGAAGGTCAACCTTATCAGGGCGTGCGGTGAGCATTTCTCCGAGGAACGACGCCACCGCCTTCCCTCCGGTGACCGACGCCGCGTAGGAGGGTGCCGCGTCCTCGAGCACCTGCGCCGCCAGGACGCTGTCGAGTTCCTGAATGCGAAGCCGAAGCCGCTCGTTGTCCGGATTCCGGTCGTACAGGATCCGATAGACGCCCAGCGCCTCGCCCGGGTGACCCTGCGCGGCGTACAACTCGGCCATGCTCTCGGTCACCATCAGGACAGGCTCGTCCACCTCGACGGCCGGCTTCCGCCTCGTCCTGCGTCCTCCTCGTCCACGACATCTTCGTCGACCGGGGCGATGCCCTCGATCGCGGCGTCGTAGCTGTCCGAGGCGTGGACCTCACCATGGGGCAGCTGGGACGGATGGAACTCCCGCTCCTCGCCCACGTGCATCGCCCACTCGAAGGGAGCCTCGTCTTCGAGGGCGCTCGTCGGCGCCACGTCGTCGACCGCCTCGACCTCCTCCTCGGCGACGGTCGCCGACTCAGGCTCGTCCTCGGGCACGGGCCCGTCATCGGACTCGTCCCCGGCGTCGTCCCCGCTGGGGCCTGCGGCCTCCATGGCCGCCTCGACTTCGGACGTCACCGGGTCCGTCGCAACATCCTCGTCGGCGCTGGCGGCGTCCTCCGCTTCTGTCTCGTCCGTCGCGGCGGCAGAGGATTTCTCCAGCAGATCCTCGGAGTCGTTGGCGACCTGGTACTCGACGTTGACCATGCTGGTGAGCACGATCTCTTCCTCGCGCTCCAGCACAAACTCCTCGTAGGGCGCCCCGTCGGAATCCTCCTCGAGCCTGGCCGACTCCAGCCCTTCGACCGGCGCGACGTCCTCCGCGCCCATCTGTTCCTCGACCAGGGACTCACCATTGGTGGGCGGCTCGATCGTCTCGGCGGAGGTGGGCTCCACCCAGGAGGAGATGGACGCCTCGGCCATCGTCTCGGGGGGCTCCCAGAGCGCCGTCGGCTCGAGGAACTCCTCGACGGCCGCCGCCACGGTGCGGGCTTCGCCGGCGTCTCCTGGGGGGGAGCCGAAGATCGGGCTGGCGTCCGAGGCAGTGTCGGCCGATTCCTCGGAAGCCGAGGCCGGCTCGGCAGCCATGGTCGGTGCCGCGGCCGCGGGTTCGGCCTCGATTCGAGCCAGCTGTTCCCGCGCCTCGTCATTGCTGCGGTCCACGTCGAGCAGGTAGGTCAAGAAGCTGACCGCCTCATCGTTGCGCCCCTGCCGCTCCATGATGTCCGCGAGTGATTTCAGCGCGATGACGTTCTCGTTGTCGAGATCGAGCACGCGCGAGAACGCCGCCTCGGCGCCGTTGTCGTCGCCGAGGTCGAGGTAGCAGCGCCCGAGGATGACACTGCCGGGGATGTATTCAGGATTCAGCTCAAGCCCGACCCGGATGACCTCGAGCGCACGGTCGACTTCGGCGTTCTTCCGGAGGGCATCGGCGAAGGGAGCGGCAAAACGCCGCGGGTTCTCCGCGAACTGACGCTCGAGTTTTTCCATCTCGCGAGAGTAGGCCATTCCCGTCCCTGGACGCGTAAGTTGTTGCGGGGATTGACTTCAGAGTAAGGTCAAAGGATGGCCGTGTCAACCGCCGGCGGCCCCTCTCGGCTTGAGAATGTCCGTTGCCCCACTTAGACTTATCCCTCTTTTTCCACCGTGTCCGGAGCCGGGATCCCAACCCATGTCGATGCAAGTATTTCGTAACAGCGCAAAGCCCCTCATCTACATCGTCACCGCCTCATTCTTCCTGTGGCTGGTGTTCGATCTCAGCGGGCTTTCCGGAGGGACGGGGGGGCTCCTGTCCCAGACCAGTGCCGGCAAGGTGGACGGCCAGACGATCGAGGCCCGCTACTACACCACATTGGTGCAGCAGACCATCGAGCAGCAGCAGCAGACGTCCACGAAGCCGCTGACGCTCGACGATATCGTCCAGATCCGGAACCAGGTCTGGCAGCAGGTCATCGAGAACACGGTCCTGCAGCGGGAGTACAAGCGCCGGGGCCTGGTCGCGACGCCCCAGGAGATCGCGGACGCCATCGAGAACTTCCCGCCCCCGCAGATGCAGACGGCGGAGCAGTTCCAGACCGACGGTCAGTTCGACCGGTCGAAGTACCAGCGCTGGCTCGCGTCTGGCGTCGGGCAGCAGTACATCCCGCTTCTCGAGGCGCAATACCGCGACCAGATCCTCCAGAGCAAGCTGCTCCGGGTGGTCACCGCTGACATCTACCTTTCCGACCCGGCCCTCTGGCAGATGTACCGTGACCGCAGCGAGACCGCCACGGTGGAACTGGTGGCAGTCCTGCCACGCCGAGCGGTCCCCGACAGCGTTGTGCCCTTCACGCCCGAGGACGTCGCCGCGTACTACAAGGCAAATCCTGACCGGTTCACCCGTCCGGCAACCGCCTACCTGAGCTTCATCGTGCTCCCGCGCGGGACCGACGCCAGCGACACCGCCGCCGCGTATCAGCGCGCCGTATCCGTCCGTCAGGAGATCCTCGATGGCGCCCCCTTCGCCGAACTCGCGACCCGGGAATCGGCCGACAGTGGCTCCGCCGCCCAGGGGGGCGACCTCGGCGAATGGACGCGTGGCTCCATGGTCGAGGCGTTCGACAGCGCCGCGTTCTCGATGCCACTGAACACGGTCTCGATGCCCATCCTGACCGACTTCGGGTACCACATCATCGAGGTGACGAGTCGGAAGGGAAACACCGCGACTGCGCGGCATATCCTCATTCCGATCGAGGTGGCCGGCACGCACCGCGACGAAATCGATGCCCGGGCCGACTCGCTCGAGGAACTCGGTGCCAGCCGTCTCGACCCCGCCGCGCTCGACACGGCGGCAGCGGCGTTGCAGCTCGCGATCGGCACCGCGGCGCCGGTCCAGAAGGGGACGCAGGTGCAGGTGGGCGTTCGCGTCATTCCGGACGGAGGCGCCTGGGCGTTCCAGGCCAAGGTGGGCGAGGTGAGCCCGATCATCGAGATCGCGAGCGGCTTCTACCTCTTCCGCCTCGACAGCCTCGCTCCCGAGGGAGTTCCCCCGCTGGAGGCCATTGAGGCCTCGGTGGCAAGCCTCGTGATCCAGGAAAAGAAGACCGAACTGGGGAAGGAACTGGCGCAGACCTACCTGAAGCGCGTGCAAGAGGGAAGCACGATGGAGCAGGCCGCCAGCGCCATGGATCTTCCCTACCGGAAGCTCGGGCCGTTCAGCCGCATCGAATCCCCGGTGCCGAACCCGGTGCTGACCGGCGCGGTGTTCTCACTGCCGATCGACCAGCTCAGCGGCGTGCTGGACACCGACGACGGATTCTACATCGTGCGGGTGCTCAGTCGGACGCCTGCGGATACCGCGGCCTTCCGGCAGGGGATCGAGGAGTTCAGGACGGACGCCATCCGCCGCGCCCGGCAGGACCGTGCGCGGAACTATCTCGACGCCTTGCAGGCGTCGGCCAAGGTCGTCGACCACCGCGCAGGCCTCTTCCCGACCTCGGCGCAGGCCGAAGCCAATGCGACCTCCGCGCTGGGAGCAGGCGGCGGAATCTGACGCCGAGGAGAAGTGACGAAAACGGCGAGGGGCCGGATCGGCGTAGTTCCCGATCCGGCCCCTTCGCATTGGCGTCCCCGGCGTTACTGCGAGAGCCGCTTCGGCTCTCCCGATCCGCTGGCTGTGTTCGCGGGAGGGGGAGCGTCCATCGATCGCGGCAGCTGGGTACGATCGTCGGTGGGGGGGGCGTTGATGGCATCCCCGGCCTCCGAGATGCTCTTCTTGAACTCCCGGATCCCCTTCCCGATCGAGGAGCCGATCTCGGGCAGCCGTTTGGCGCCGAAGACCAGCAATACCACGACCATCAAGATCATCAATTCTGAAAAACCGATATTTCCAAGCATACGGACCGCCTTTAGAAGAGGGACCGCGCGATCAAATAGGCCACGAGAACGCCCACCAGGCTCAGGAGCGTTACATCCAACCCGACCGGCCCCAGCGTAAAGTCTAGCACCAGCAGGTCCACGGAGACAGGCCCCAGCGTCGGATGGACGGCCGTGGTGAAGAAATCACGGGCCGCGCTGTCCGGCAGAAATCGCCGCAGAATGGCGGTCAGGAACCCCCCGGCGAGGAAACCGGTCGTCAGAACCCCGAGATAGAACCCGGGTCGCCGCGGTCCGACAGCCATCAGCTCCTCCGATCCAACACAAAAGGAATGCTCGCCCGCAGCGCTTCGCGCGCGGGACTCGGAGCGAGCACTTCCAAGGCCGCCTCCGCACCGGTCGAGAGCGACAGCGCCCGCTCCCGCGCGTAGTCGAGGCCGCCCGCCTCCGTGACCGCATCGATGACGGCCGCGATCTGATCATCGGAGGGCACCTCGGTCTCCATCAGGGCCGACACCTCGCCTCGCTGCGCCGTGCTCAGCCTGGGCAGGGCGTAGATCAGCGGCAGCGTCACCTTGTGCTCCCGGAGGTCCGCGCCGACCGGCTTGCCCGTGACCGAGGCATCGCCGGTGTAATCGAGCAGGTCGTCCACGATCTGGAAAGCCATGCCGAGCCGCAACCCGAACTCTCGCATCGCCTGCCGCTGCGCAACAGGGGCTCGAATGGCTCCCGTCTCGCAAGCGCCAGAGAGGAGCGAGGCGGTCTTGGCGGTGATCAGGAGATCGTACTGCTCCTCCGAAAAGGCCAGCCGGTCGTGGGCGAGAAGCTGCCGCATCTCGCCGACGGTCATTTCGTTGGTGACGCGGCCGAGGATGCGCAGCGGCTCCAGGTCCGCCAGCCGGACCAGCTCGATCACGGCACGCGAATAGAGGTAGTCGCCCATGATCACCGACACCTGGTGACTGAACAGGGCGTTGATGGTCGGCATCCCGCGGCGGCGCACCGAGTGGTCCACCGAGTCGTCGTGGACGAGGGTGGCGAGGTGGATCAGCTCCACCACGGCGCCGAGCGTCGGGGCCCGCGGATCGGGGGGACCCGTGGCCTCGTCGGCCAGCAGCAGGAGCGTCGGGCGCAGCATCTTCCCCTGCATCTGCAGCAGGTGGGCGTTGACCTCGGCGATGAGCCCGAAGTCGGCCTCGACGATGCGCCGCAGTTCCGACCGCACGGCGTCCAGCCGGGCCTGCACCGGGGCCTGGATATCGGCGAGTGTCGCCGGAATCGCCTGCGTCACAGTCCACCACCCCCGGAGAGGGCGCGGAGCCGGTCACTCAGGTCCATGAACCGCACGTCAACCGCCAGGGCCCGTTCATAGTAGGGCCGAGCCTCATCGCCCCGGCCCTCCGCCTCGAGGGCCCGGCCCAGCCAATAGAGCAAGCCGATCTTCTCGTTGTCCTGCCCAGTCAACCCGTCGACGGCACGGCGGAGAATCGCCTCGGCCACCGCGAACTGCCCCTTGTCGAAGAAGGAGGAGCCCAGCGCCTCGGAGGTCCGGAGCCGCGCATCAGGCGACCGGAGTGCCTTCTGGAATTCGGCGATCGCCTCGTCCAGCAGCCCCATCTCCTTGAAGGCGATGCCCAGGTCGTAGTGCGACTGGTAGTCCTCGTCCTCGAGGTTCTCGTCGAGCCCCCGCTTGAACTGCTTGAGCATCTCGGCGAAGTCCTTTTCCTCGTCGCCGGTCGGCTCCTCATCCTGCACCCGCATCCGGGTGTCCTTCGGTTTGCTCCCGGGGTCGGCTTCGAGCAGCATGGCGCCGAGGTCGACGAATCCCTCCGCCGCGGGTGGCGGGCTCTGGACCGGCGGAGAGACCACCGGCACGGGCGGGGGTGGCGGGGCGAGGGCATCGATCGCGGATCGCGCGCGCGCGTTGTCGGGCTCGCTCTCGGCCACGCGGCCGTAGACGGCCAGCGCCTTCTCGACGGCCCCGACCCGCACCAGCGCATCTCCAAGTTCCAGGTAGGCCTCAACGACCCGCCCCCGGTGGCCGACGCGGTAGGCGAATTCAACGAGCTTCTGGAAATAGCGAATCCCGGACGGCTCGAGCCGGGCCAGCTCCTCGGCGACGTCGTGTGCCCGGTCCCAGTCTTCGAGCTCTTCGAGGCGGCTGAGCGCCAGGTCGAGCTCCTCGATCCCGCGCTCATGCTGGCCCAGGGAGAGCAGCGCCTCGCCGAGTGCGCGGTGCACGTCCGGATTGTCCGGGTCGTCGAGCACCTTGTCCTCGAGGGCAGCGACCCGCGCCTCGGGCGATTCCTCCACCCGCTCGGCGGCGACCGTCGTCGTCGCCGCCCTCCTCGTCGACCAGCTGCAGCGCCGGATCATCCACATCCCAGACCGGAGCCGCCTCCACGGCGTAGCTCTCCTCCCCCGATTCGATCGCCAGCTCGAGATCGCCGAGGAGTGGCTCGTCCTCGATCCGGTCGGGAGAGGCTTCTTCCTCGGCATCGGCGGCGGTGATGTCGATGGTCAGGTCGGAGACCAGACCCGACACATCGGTGGGGACCAGCGAAATGGTGCCCGTGTCATCGGCGATCCCAGGTTCGAACCCATCGAGCGGCGGCGGCGCATCTGCAGGATCGAGATGCGTGTGATCGGCGACAAGGTCGGGATCGACGGGAAGAATCTCGAGATCATCGAGCGCACCTGGATCGGCCTGCTCGAGGCCCTCGACCGGCACGACCTCAAAATTCTCCTCCGAGACGTCAGGGTCGGATGTCGATCAAGTCCGCCGCCGACATCGCCACCTCGCCGGTCGGGGGCTCGATCGACGGCGGCGGTGCATCCGGCTCCTCCACCAGCTTCACTTCGCGCGTGGGCGCGCCGAACCCGATCGGAGAGCCAAACGGCGTGTCGAGGCCGATATCGAGGAAGACGAGGTCGCCCTTGCGACGCGCCCCTTCGGCGGGCGGCGCCGCCGGGGCGGCGCTCGACTCCATCTCGTTCATGCGGTCCCGCGTCCGCTGCGCCCCCGCCTCGTCGCCGCGGCTCTCGAGATCCGAGGCGAGCTTCTCCAACTGCTCACGCGCCTCCGCGCCGCGGGAAGCGACGCGAAGGAGCTCGGCGAGCATGATGCGGATCTCGTCGCTGCTGGCAAACTGGTCGGCGAAGGCCTTCACGTCCTGGAACGCGTCGTCCCGGAGGCCCTCGCGGTTCATGCGCTCGAGGTACTCGATCAGGTTCTTCTTGGCCTCGCCCGCCATGTTCTTCTTGGCGTGCAACCGGGCGAGCTGGATGTAGGTGCGGGTGCGATGCGGGTCGTACCGGAGGATCTTGCCACAGACGGCGATGGCGTTGTTGGAGAAGCCCTGCTCGCTGTACAGCTCGACGGCGCGCTCGTACGAACGAACGGCGGCAGGAATATCGCCCACCTTGAGGTACAGATCGCCGACCTTGTTGTACAGCGCCAAGTCAGGCGCCGCTTCCTCGCCGGATTCAAACGCCTGAAGGACTCGCTGGTAGACCTCGATGGCCTTCCGCCAGTCTTCTTTCTGCTCGTGCTTTCTGGCGGTGTCTTTGAGCTTGTCGAGGTTCATTCGCGCTCGGCCAGAGAAGGAGGAAAACAGCGACAGGACTTGGACTTATGACGCACGTACCGCCGTAAGATATGGAGGCGGGAGGGGGGGAGCAAGCTAGGCGATGGTGGCAGGATCGAATACCGCCTCGCGGAGTGCCCGGGCGAGCCGCGCAAGGTCGGGCGCCGGCGGGCGGTCGGCGGCGAGGGGGGGGATGGCGGGCTCCAGACCTCGCAGTCGGGCATGGAGTTCTCCAACGCCCCGCCCCGGCGCCAGCGGTTTCAGCAAATCGAGTCCCTGCCCTGCACAGAGCAGCTCTGTGGCGATGACATGCGTGGCATTGTCCAGGATCCGGCGCGCCTTGTACGCCGCCCCCATCCCCATCGGCACGAAGTCCTCCTGGTTGGCGTCGGTCGGAATGGAGCCGACGCTCGCCGGGTAGGCCAGCGTCCGCGACTCCGCCACGAGGGCCGCCGCCGTGATCTGCACCATCATGTAGCCCGACGAGAGCCCGGGATCGGCCGTCAGGAAGGCCGGCAGCCCCTGAGACAGGTCGGGGTTCACCAGCCGTTCGACACGTCGTTCCGCAATTGCCTGGAGCGTGGTCAGCGCGACGGCCAGAAAATCGAGGGCCTGCGCCACCGGCTGTCCGTGGAAGTTCCCGCCGGACAGGACGTCGCCGTTTTCGAAGACGAGCGGGTTGTCGGTGGAGGCGTTGAGTTCGATCGCCGCAGTGCGGCCCGCAAATGCGATGGCGTCCCACACCGCGCCAAGGACCTGCGGAGTGCAGCGGAGGCTGTAGGCATCCTGCACCCGTGGATCATCCTCACGGTGCGAATCGCGGATGGCGCTGTCGGCCAGCAGCTCGCGCATCAGCCGAGCCGTCTCGATCTGCCCGGCGTGGGGCCGGGCCAGGTGAATCCGCTCATCGAGCGGCGTGGGCGTGCCGCGCAGTGCCTCGAGGCTCATCGCCGCGGCCCCCACGGCGCTCCGCCAGAGCACCTCGGCGTCGTGTACCAGGAGGGAGAGAATCGCCGTCTGCGCCTGGGTCCCGTTGATGAACGCCAGCCCCTCCTTCGGGGCGAAGCGATACGGCACGAGCCCCGCCGTCGCCAGGACGCTCGCCGCCGGGACGCGCTGCCCGTCATGCAGGACCTCCCCTTCGCCCATCAGCACGAGGGCCACGTGACTCAGCGGGCGCGAGGTCGCCGCTGGCGCCGACGCTCCCCTGCTCCGGCACCACGGGGACGACGCCGGCGTTGATCAGGGCCACCAGCGCCTCGACGAGCGCCGGTCGGACCCCGCTCGTCGGCCGGAGCAGCACGTTTGCCCGGAGGATCATCAGCGCTCGGACGATCTCCGCCGGCAAGGCGGTCCCGACGCCCGCCGCATGGCTGCGGATCAGGTTGACCTGCAGGCGGTCGAGATCGCCAGGGGCGATCCGCACGTTGGCGAGCTTTCCGAACCCGGTATTGATGCCGTAAATCGTCTGGCCCGAGGCGAGCGCGGCATCCACGCGTGCGCGACTGGCCTCCAGGGCGGTGAGCGCGGCGGGCCGAACGCCGACGCGGCACGCTGGAGTGCGTGCCGCGCGGACCACATCAGTGATGGTGAGCGACTGGCCGTCGAGTGTCAGGTTATCCATGGGCATCGGTCGAAATTGCCCGATCTCGGCGGCCGACACAAGCCCGGGCTACCGACGCACCGTCACTCCGGTAGGGGCTGCGGTGCGGACACCGCCCCCGGGAACCAGTTCGGGATTGCCCGGATCGGTCTGGTACGCCCAGTCGAGAATCAGGAAGTCCTGTCCGACGTGGCTGATCCGCAGCGAGCCGTAGCGGGCGTATGCATCCCCGGCGCTCATCTCGAAGACATAGCCCCAGCCGACGCGGGCGTCGATGGGCAGCGGGCTGTACACCTGGTCCGGCGCCCAGTCGATGTCGGTCAGGTCGCCGACGGGACCGGTCCCGTAGAACTCAACGCCGGTGCCAGCCCGTACCGGCCGCAGGCGGAGCCCGGCAAGGCCGTTCAGCTCGACGACGAAGTCGATGGCAGGGTCACTCCCGGAACCGATCAACCCCAACTCGTTCGGTTGCACCAGGAAGTCGTTGTTCAGGTCCTTCCAGAACCTGAAGCCGCTCTGGCCAGGAGTCACCTCGACCGCGTGCAACACGACGTTCCGCGCGTCCGGACGTGGCGTATCGGCGCGAATTGGCGACCAGAGGCTCTCGTAGCCTTCGCGGCTGACCGCGGTGACAGCGAAGCACCGGGGCTGCCCATTGGGCAAGGCGCCGGCGATGAATTCCGGGGCCACCGTGGTGCCCTCGAGAAACCACTGAACATCGCAGAGATCCGCGTCCAGATCGTACGCCGCACTGTAGATCCGGTAGTCGGAGAACCGTGACGGGGACGCCGCGTGGGCGTTGTCGGCCCAGGCCAGCGCGATGGCCCCATCGAGGCTGATGCTGAGCAGCGTGGCCGGCGACGGCAAGGCCAGGCGCTCGTCGATGGTGACAATGGGACTCGCCGGGCTCTCGATTCCCTCAAGGTCTTCGGCTGTCACGTAGTATTGGAGATCGGGGATCCCGTTGTCGTGAAAGGTGTTCGACGTGGTCGACGCACGGAGCCCAAACGCCTCGGCGGTCGTGCCGCGGGAGTAGATGTGCCAGACCGCCAGATTCGGGTTGCCGTCATCAGGCCAGCTGAGCTTCAGGCCCGCGGGCGCAGTCCCGGTGCCGACAGGATCGAGCTCGTAGTAGAGGGCTGCCGGCGGCAGAATCGTACCCGGCGGCGGTTCCACGATGGTGGTGGTGCTGTCGCAGGCGGCGAGAGTGAGTATGGCCGCACCGGCCCAGGCAAATCGCATCAGAATTCCTCGAAGAGGGGACACCCGCCAAAATGCACGGTCCATGCCATCACGAGCTCTATTTCAAGTGAATATATAACAATGACTTAGGATGTTGCGACAGGATGCCTCCTGTCCGCTGGTGGGGACGTTCGCGGCTGGACCGGGCTACTGGTTGTAGTCGAGCTTCATTTCGGGCAGGTCGGTCAGGGAGATCGAGAAGTAGAGGGTGACATTCCCGTTCGGATTCCTGACGAAATTGAACCCTGCCCGCCACTCGTGCAGTTCGCGCTCCAACCGGATGATCTGCGATTCGAAGGTGCCCTCAGTCACGTTGTACTGTGTGGACCAGGAGACGCCCCAGAGGGGCGTCGGCGAGAAGGTGGTGTTGAATCCGATATTGGACTGGGTCACATCGGTCAGGCGGCTCTTCTGGTAGGTGTAGCTGATGTTGGCCCGGAACGCCCGGCCGAGCGGGGTCGGCCCGAAGTTGTTGCCGTAGATCGCCTCGGGGCCGGGCCGGACCGGGCGATAGGTGTCGGCCACGTAACCCCGCAGGTCAGGTTCCGCGCTCGCGCCGGGGCCGGGAGTGGCGAGGCCGAACAGCCGCAGGAGCGGGGCGAAGGTGGCGGAGGACACCGCGAAGCTGAGTCCGACCTGCTGCAGGGCGATATCGAAGGAGGAGCTGTCATAGCCCACCGGACCATCCCAGAGGTCGTGCGTGATTGACAGGTTGAACCCGGGGAGCAGGTCGCTCTGGAAGGAATTGGTCAAACTCTGGGTCGTCCACCCGGTGCGCCCCGGTTCCTGCGCCTGGACGAGGTCGTAGCCGACGGGGCTGGTGGCGATGCTCAGGATCCGCTGCTTCGTGCCGGCGTCCGGCTGGGTGCTGTCCGCCCCGGGGTTCAGCTTCTTGCCCTCGATGTTCTGGTTCAACCCGATGGTCAGGCGTTCGGTGCGCGGACTGGTGAGCACGAGTGGCGCTCTGCCCCAGGGTCTTGATCGCGAGGGCGAAGTCCTCCGGGATGTCGGCGGCGGGCGCCATCGAGTACGAGATGATCGGGGAGAAGCTGTGGCGCACTCGCTGGAATCCTGCAAACCCCGGGTAGAAGCCGAAGAACGTGGGGCTCGTGCTGATGTTGAAGGCGAACCGCTTCGACTGGGCGACCCATGCGCCGTCGGTGGTCTGATTGCGAATCAGGTACGGCTGTCCGCCTGCCACATTGGTCACCCCCACCGACGGCTGGAGCTTCCAGGAGCCGCGGAAGAGCAGCGGGAGATTGATGCCGGTGTCCCAATCGAGTCCGGTGGAGTAGGTCCCGCTGTACGCCGTCGTCACGAAGACCGAGTCCCCGGGGTTGGCCGTATCGGGCACCCAGACGCCACCCATGGTGGGGATATCCCGCTCCTGGTCGGTCACGCGGACGCTGTTCCGCCAGTTGAAGTTCCCGATGCGGAGCGGCGTTTCGAGGCTGAAGGTGGTGCTCCGCGCGTCGAAGGTGTTGGCCAGCGTGTCGACCCGCCCGCTGGGCAGGGTCACCACCGTCGGGGGGGACAACGGCTGCTTGCGCTGCCATTCGGTCGAGAACGACAGCCCCGGCGACCAGGTCACGTTCGAGCCGATATTGACCGGCTTCGGGCTGAGCGTGATCGCCGGCAGCTGGCTGGTCAGGCTGTTGTTCTCGATGTTCTGCCGGAGATTGCCGCCGAGCGTCAGGGTGCCCCAGGCATAGCGGTGGGTGTAGTTCAGGGCGCTGGTGATCTGCTGGGTGGTCAGAAGGGGATCGATCGCGTTGTTTCGGACGATGCTGCTGTTTGTCACATAATTCAGCGAGAGATTCAGGGAGCTGCTCAGCGAGAAGACCTGCCGGTGGTCCCAGATCACGCCGGTGGAGCGCCCTCCCCCGCTGGCCCACTGTCGACTGAAGCCAATCGATCCGTTCGTGAATCGGTCCAGCCACCGATACCGTCCCAGGACCGCCAGGGTGGAGTATCGATTGTCGAGCCAGTCGAAGCGGACGGTCATGTCGAAGTAGTCGCTCGCCGCCCAGTAGTACCCGATGTTCGTGATCTGGCGATTGTACTTCTCCGAGGTCCGCACGACGTCGTTGAAGCCGATGCGCGGAATCAGGATGCCCGAGTGACGGTCGGGCCGGCCGTCCTGGAAGACGAACGGCAGCCACATGACCGGGACGTCGCGCACGTAGAGCACGGTCGGGCCGGGCGACCATGACGGTCCCACTGATCCACTTCACCTCGCCGGCCGAGAAATGGTAGTGCGGGTCGGGGAGGTCGCAGCTGGTGATCTCGCTCGATTGCGCGTAGATGCGCTTGGAACTCGAGTCCTGGGCGATGCTGCCGCGGAGAAACCACTCCGCACCGCCCTGATCAAAACTCGTGAGGGCGCCGGTGACGACGCCCCTCTTTGACTCGGTGTAGTATCGGATCTCCTTGCCGACCAGGATGTTGCCCTCGCTGAACAGCATCGGCGAGCCGCGTGCGTCGAGCATCCCCTTGGCATCCTGGTAGTCGATCTCACTCGCCTCCAGTGTCGCCCCCTCGCGCTCGGTGCGCGCCTCGCCGACCATGAGAATCCGCTTCTCCTCTGCCAGCAGGGTCACCGAATCGGCCCGGTACCGCGTGACGACGTACCCTTGCCGCTGCAGCAGCGCCTGCATCGTCGAGTCGGGCGCCGGGAAGGGAAAGACCGGGCCGGTGGGGAGGCCGAGGCGGCGGGCAGCTGCGGTGTCGACCGCCTGCCCGCTTTGCACCTTGGCGCGCGTGAGGGAATCGGCGTCATTCGCCGGGCGCGGGCGCCTGCGCACCCGGCGTCGGCGCCGCTTTCGGCGGCCGCTCCGGGCGTTGCGGCACCTGGGCCTCGAGCGGGGCGCCCCAGAGCGCCAGCGCGATGAGCCCTGCGCCGCCGCCGAGGCCGCGCGCCGCAGTCGGCGCCGGTGCATCAGCATGGCGCCCCCCACACCGATCTCGTACAGCAGGAGGATCGGGACGGTCATCATCAGCATCGACAGGACGTCGGCGCCGGGAGAGAGCAGCGCGCCTGCGGCAAAGGCGAGCACGATCTCGAACCGCCGGAACCGGTTGAGGGCGGCGGGGGTGATGAGCCCGAACGCCGCGAGGATCGTGATGACCAGCGGGATCTCGAACGACAGTCCGAGGCCGATGAGGATCTGCAGCACGAAGCTGAAGTAGGCGTCGTAGGTGATCATCGGCTGTCGAGCGCGCCGGTCTGGAAGCTCGAGGAGGACGCGCAGCGCCTGCGGAACCACGAAGACGTAGCCGAGGACGGCGCCGACGATGAACAGCAGCGGTCCCGATCAAGATGGCGCGGGACGAAGGCGCGCCGTTCCTTCTCGTACAGTGCGGGGGAGAGGAAGCCCCAGATCTGGTAGAGGAGGAACGGCGAGGCGAGGACCAGGCCGATGAGGAAGCGAGAGCTTCAGGACGATCATGACCGGTTCGGTCGGGCTCAAGATCGTGAGCCGGCCGTCGGTCAGGTAGGGTGCGATCGGTTCCTTGAGGAGGGAGACGAACTGAAAGCGCTGGACGATCCACAGTCCAGCGCCGAACCCGACGATGACCGCGACCAGCGTCTTGAGGAGGCGCGAGCGCAGTTCCTCGAGGTGATCGAGGAACGGCATCTCGCCACGGGAGGCGGCCATCGGTCCGGTCGGCGCCGGGCTACTGCCCGAGCGCCTTCAGGCGGTCGCGGGCGAGCGCGGCCTCGTTCGACGTCGGATACTTCGCGATCAGTCGCTGGTAGTAGCCACGGGCGGCCGTCGTATCCTTGGCGGACTCCGCCATCGACCCCAGCCGGTAGAGCGCGCTCGCGGCGCGGGGGGAAGACGGATACTTGTCCGCGACCTGGGTGTAGTAGGCCGCCGCGGAGTCCGGTGCCTCCGTGCTGAAGCTCTCGCCGATGAAGTAGAGCGCGTCGACCGCCTCCGGGGCGGTGGGGTACTGCTCGAGGAACTGGCGGAACCCGGCGCGCGCGGTCCCGGTGCTCCCGCGACGGAGCTGCTGCAGCGACGCTTCGTACATCTGTACCGCCGAGGCGTTACTCGCCCCGCTGGCGCCGCCTGCTGGGGCCGCCCCGGTGAGTTGCTGTCCCCGGGCATCCAGGTCCCCTCGGAGTTCATTCAGGCGACGCGTGCTCTGGCCCGCCAGTTCCTGGACCTGGAGCATCTGCCGCTGGACGTCGTACAACTGCCCGAGCGTCTCCCCACGGAACGCCAGGAGATTCGCCTCGACCGCAGCCAACGAGTCCCCCGCCTGCCGCTGCAGGGCCAGCACCTCGCGTGAGCTGCGCCGCGAGCATCGAATCGCGGCGGTCGCTCTCGTCCTGCATGGTCGTCAACTGCTCCTCGAGCCGGCGCACGTCGCTCCGGAGGGCACAGCCCCCCAGAGCGACGGTCGCCAGGACGAGGACTGGCGCGATCCGACCGATCACTTCGGCGCCATGAGGTTGCTGCCGCCGGCGATCGGCGAGAACTGGTCGTTCCGGTTCATCGCCCAGGCCGCTTCGGTGTTGGCCGGGTCGACGGGCCGCTCCTCACCGTACGAGACGATGCTGATCTGCCCGGCCGAGACGCCCTGGTTGATCAGGAAGCGCTGCGCCGCCGCCGCGCGGCGGTTGCCGAGGGCGAGGTTGTACTCGTCCGACCCGCGGTTCGTCGCAGTTGCCGGCGATCTGGATCGTGAGGGCCGGGTTGGCCTTCAGGATCGCGGCCTTGCGCATCAGGTTGCCCTGGTCCTCGGGCTTGATGTCCGACTTGTCGAAGTCGAAGTGGATCATCGAGGTGACTTCCGCGAGCAGCTGGGCCTGCAGCTTGGCGGCAGCTTCTGCGGCGGCGCGGGCACGGGCTTCGGCGGCGTTGATCGAGTCCTGCCGCATCCGGGCCTTGATGGCCGTGCTGTCGATCGGGGCGGCCGGCGCGGGGGCCGGCGGCGGGGTTTCAGCGGGCTTCTTGCCACCACAGGCGGCGGCGGTCAGCAGCGCGAAAACCATCAGGGAACGCGACTTCATGGAGTACTCCAATCGGGGGTTGTTGTGATTCCTACTGTGCAGCTCCGCCAAGTCGGCGCGACCAGTGTGGGAGACGGACTTCGCCCGAGACGTGCGATCTGGCGGATCCGTCCGGTCTCCGTGTCAATAATCCATATCTGCTTGCGGCCGCTCCGGTCCGACACGAACGCCAGGTGACGGCCGTCGGGCGCCCAGGTCGGGTCGGAGTTCCGCCCGCTCGACGTCAACTGCTTGAACCGCCGGCTCCCCACCTCGAGGATGAACACCTGGGGCGCCCGGTCGATGTCCCGGTGGAACGCCACCGAGGCCCCATCGGGCGACCACTCCGGCGCGTTCGACGCGCCGGTCGCTCCATAATCATAAGGGGCCAGCAGTTCCTGGTCAGTCCCATCCGACGACATGGCGTAAATCTGGGGGGTGCCGGGGCGCGTGGAGACGAAGGCGATCCGGCGGCCGTCGGGTGCGTATGTGGGCGAAAGGTTATCTGCGAACCGTCCGACGGTCAACCGCCGCAGGCAGCACTGATCCGCCACGTTGACCGCGTAGATGTCGGTGCCGCCCTGCTGATCCGTTCGCGCGAACGCGAGGGTCCGGCCGTCCGGCGAGAACGCCGGCGTGAAGTTCAACTGTGACTCCGTCCCGGTCACCCGCTGCGACCGGCCCGTGGCCAGGTCCTGCAGCATGATCGGTCCGGTCCCATCCAGGAACCGTGTGTAGGCGACATACCGACCATCCGGTGACCAGGTCGGCGAGAGGATCGTCTCGGACGACGACGTCACCGCCGTCATGATCGGCGCCATCGCTGTCCACGCGGTACGCGCGCTTGTCGATCAGGACGAGCAGCCGGGTGGCCGCCACCCCCGGCGTGCCGGTCACCCACCGCACCACCTCGTCCGATATCCGGTGGACCGCCATCCGAAACTCGGGCGTGGACTCGCCAGGCACGGCGAAGGGCTGCTGCTGTCGCACCGTCCCGCCACCGATGTCATGCAGCTGAACGACGACCCCGCCGGCGTCCGAGCGGACCGCGACGCCGTACTCGGCGCCGAGCGTCCGGTACAGCTGGTAATTCACGGAGGAGGCGACCGTCGAGCCGCCGGACTCGAGCGGCAGCACCTCGAATCGGTCGCTGAAATCGAGATCGCGCTGGAGGATGGCCCGGACCGAGTCGAGGCCCGGCCCCGGCAGCATCACCAGGCGGGGACGGGTTCCCGGCTGGTAGGTGATGCCGACCCGCACGCCGCGATCGATCGGGTCCTGGGCCATCAGCGGCGACGCGGCCGCGAGCAGCAGGCCGGCCACGAGCACCCGGTTCACGAGCCCGCCTGCGGCGTAAAGAAGAAGCTGACTGGCAGCACGTCGGCCTCATAGCCGTCGGGTAACGGCCCGAAGGCGCGGGCATTCCCCGCGGCCTCGATCGCTCCCTGCGCGCTGAGGTCGAAGCTGAAGTTGCCAGAGGGAGTCACGAATCGGATATCACGCACGCTACCGTCCCGCAGAATGAAGAAACTGACCTCGGCCCGCAGGCTCTGGTTGCCGCCGGGACGATCCCAGCGGCGGTAGACCTGCGCCACGATGTTCCGGAGGTACTCCGGATAGGCGAACTGCAGGCCAGGGGTCTTGATGTTGATGGCATCGTTGCCGGTGCTCGGGCGTCTCGCCCGGAGCCGGAACCGTCTTCGACTCGGACCTCGGCGCCGGTTCCCGCTTGACCGGAGTCGCCGTGGTCTTCGGGGCCGTCGCCTTCGGCTTCGGCGGGGCCTTGGCCGACGGCACGGGGGAGACCTTGTTGGGCTTTGCGACCGGTGGCCCAGGGTCCGGCTGCTCCACCGGGCGGGTCACCGCCTCGGGCGCGGGACGCTTGTTCGCGGTCGGCGCGGGTGCGGCCACCAGTTCCACGGCGTAGATCGGAGCCATCGCGGGCGGCGCCT
Organism: uncultured Gemmatimonadales bacterium; assembly: GCA_963699825.1. Lineage (GTDB taxonomy): Bacteria > Gemmatimonadota > Gemmatimonadetes > Gemmatimonadales > GWC2-71-9 > SPDF01. The sequence continues at coordinate 98,217 of CAVOVI010000010.1, read as the reverse complement.
TGACCCCGGCGATCAGGAACGCGATCACGGTGAGATGAATCAGGGCGCTGCCCGCCGCTCCCGCCGCGACTTCCGGCGTCCGCCGCCGCACCGCCACCGGACGGCTCACTTGGTCTGGTCCTCCTCCTCAGCCACCAGCCCCACGTCCTTGATCCCGCTGTTCCGGATGACCGCGAGGACCCGTACCACGTCGCCGTACGGGACGCGCTGGTCCGCACGGAGGTAGACGCCCGAGGGCTTCCGGCTCTCCACCAGGGCGCGGAAGGTCACCCGGAAGTCGTTGTAGGTGACCCGGGTCTGGTCGATGAAGATCCGACCCTCCCGATCGACCGAGACGACCATCCCCTCCTTGGAGGGGAGCGGCCTCGCCTCCGCCTGCGGCAGCTGGACGTCCACGCCGCCGGTCATCAGCGGAGCGGCGATCATGAAGATGATCAGCAGCACGAAGGCGACGTCCACCAGCGAGGTGACGTTGATGTCGGCGCTGAGGCGCATGTCCCCATCGTCGCCGCCGCCGAGATCGCCGAGCCGGCCCGCCATCTAGATCAGCCCCTCGCGCGCCATCGTCCCGATGAGTTCGTTGCCGAACCCTTCCAGTTCCCCGGCGAATACGCGGGTCCGATGGACAAAGAAGTTGTAGGCCATCATCGCCGGAATCGCGGTGGCGAGGCCGGCGACCGTCGTGATGAGCGCTTCGGCCACGCCGGGCGCGACGGCGGCGATGTTACCGGATCCCTTGGCGGCGATGCCGATGAACGCATCCATGATGCCGAGCACCGTGCCGAGGAGGCCGAGGAGGGGACTGACCGCGCCGATGGTCGCCAGCCAGGGCACCAGGTGGGCGGCGAGTTCGCGTTCCGCCGACACTTCCTTGCCGAGGACCATCTTGAGCGCCTCAAGCTGGGTCATCGTCAGCGACGCGCGGGCCGTCGGCGCCTCGTCACGCAAGGCACCGGGCCGGAGCTCGCTGTAGAAGTTCATGCCCTCGCGGAAGAGCCGGTTGTACGGAGAGGGGGGCTGCTTCATCAGGATGGTGTACGCCTCCTGCAGGCGCGTGGTCCGCTCCAGTTCCGTGAAAAAATGATCCGCCTGGCGACGGATCCGGCGGAACTGCCACCATTTCAGGCCGATGATGAACCAGGAGACGATGGAGAAGAGGGCGGTGACAGCAAGGACGATCTTGGTCTCGCCGCCGGCCTGTTGCAAGAGCTCTAACGACGAGCGCGGAACTGCGCCACCGACCTGCAGGAGCATTACCCCTCCGTCTGGAACCATTTCATGAGCATCGCGAGATTGTCGTCAAACGCCACTTCGGGTCGCCACCCGAGGACGTCGGCGGCCTTTGTCGGGTCGAGCGCACTCCGCAGGATTTCGCCCGGACGCGCGGGCTCCATCTTCACGTCGGGAGTGTGCCCGGTGACCCGACCGGCCACCTCGGCCAATTCGAGCACTGAGCGTTCGATGCCCGTCGCGATGTTGAACGCGCGGGTATCATGATCGTCACCCGACGCGATCGGCGCTGTGCTCGCCAGCACATTCGCCCGGGCGACATCCAAGACAGAAACATAATCACGCGTCTGCTTTCCGTCTCCAAAGATGGCCAGCGGCTGGCCGGCCAGGAGCCGGGAGACGAAGATGGAAACCACCCCGGCCTCGGACTTGGGGTCCTGGCGGGGCCCGCACACGTTCGCGTAGCGCAGGGCCACCCCCTCGAAGCCGTGCAGCTCTCCGAGGACGCGCAGGTAGTGCTCTCCCGAGAGCTTGCTGACCCCGTAGGGGGAGACGGGCCGCTTTGGGGCGGATTCCGGCGTGGGGATGACGTCGGGGTTGCCGTATACCACACCCCCGCTGCTCGCAAAGACGACGCGGCCGACCCCGCCCTGCCCCGCGCCCTCGAGCAGGTTCACGAACCCCGAGATGTTGATATCGGCGTCGGCCGAGGGCCGCTCGACCGAAAACCGGACGTCAATCTGCGCGGCGTGGTGGTTCAGGACGTCGAAGCCGCCGGTGGCCACCGTGGTGCGGGCAAGGTCGGACCGGATGTCGGCCACGATCAGGGGGACGCCGTCCGGCACCTGGGACGCCTTCCCGCGGGAGAGATCGTCCATGCGCGGTGACCTCCCAGCCGTCGGCCAGGTAGGCCTCCACGATGTGAGAGCCAATGAATCCGGCGCCGCCGGTGACCAGGACACGTCGAGCCATATCCAGCCTCAGGGATGTGGGTAAAACGAAGCACGCGGGGCCGACCCGGAAAGGGCGGGTGGCCCCGCGTGCTCGGAGTGCGAACGAACGGCGAACTCAGTTCGGCAGCTTGGCGACCTGTTTGGCCGTGGTCCCCGGCTTGATGTCGGCCGAGATGACGCGGACGACCAGCGCGGACGAGGTGTGGTCGCCGACCCGCACGACCTGGAGCCGGGCCATCGGTTCGGCGACCGTCGACGCGGCATCCCAGCGCTCCTCCGGTGTCCGCCAGAGCTCGAAGACGTCACCGGGAGCCACGCCATCTGCCCGACCCTTGTCCAGGAAGAGGATCGTCTGCTGCTCGGTCAGGACGTTCTTGGACCGGGCCTGGATGACCTTGGCATCGATGCCGTCGGCGACCGGCACGGCACGCGCCGAGCCCGCCGGGGACGAACCGCTCCAGCGGAAGGGCCACCTGCCCGTTCTCGAATACGCTGGTACTGGTGGATGATGATCGCGGTCGTCTGCTTCGGCCCGACCTCGATGACGCGCGCCATGCCCGTCGGCCAGATCACATCCCCGTAGCCCGCGTAGCTGGTAATCCTCGCCGCGATCATCAGGGAGTCACCCACCTGGTAGGCGGCGCCCTTCGGCGGGATGATGCCGATCCGGTTGAACTGGCAGCGCCGTGGTCGGCGCCTCCAGGTTCGCGACCATCGGCGGCTCGACATCGCCGAGCACCTTGCCGTAGCTCAGCTTCTGGCCTTCGGTCAGGAATCCGGCGCTGTAGAACTCGCCGGGCCGGAGAGGGCGGTAGGCCTTCTCGGCATAGTCCACCAGTTCCTGCTGGGAGGCTGCCTGCGCATCGGTCCTGCCGAAGAGCTTCGTCGGGTCACCCGGGATCGGACCTGCCGCGCGGGCGCCGCCGCCCGGGGCCGGCGTCGGGGCCTCAGCATAGACCTCGGGTTCAGCCATGGGGCTCGGTTCACCCGCAGGGGCCGGTGCGACCTCCACGAGGCCGGGCGCACCCGCCACCGGCTGGGGCTGGGTCGGAATGACCCCCACCCCCGTGCCAGAGAGCTGGAGCACCTCGCCAGGGTAGATCCAGTGCGGATCCTCGATGACGCCGGTGTTCAGCTTGTAGATCTGGGGCCAGGTGAGCGGGTCACCGAAGTACGTCTTGGCGAGATCCCAGAGGGTGTCGCCCTTCTTGACCGTATGGGTCCCCGGGACGGTGGCGTTCTGGGCCGAGGCGACAACAGGAATGCCGGCCACGAGGCTGACAGCCAAGAGAGCCCTCACGGAGAACTGCCCCGTCGACGCATTGCGCATAGCCATGGGTGTCCTTGTGGTGTAGAGGCGCTTCGGTTTCCGGAAAGGGTTGCGGTGATTTGCAACGCCGTACCGGGCGGTCGGCCAGCCCGCTCGCCCACAATGTAACATGTTGTGGGACAAAAGCTAACAGGTCCGGACCTGCTCCACTTCCTGAGCGACGGAAGCGACTGGAGCGAGGAAAAAGCAAGAGCTGTGCCCTCCCCCCCACAGAAGAGGCCGATGGCGGGGGGATGCTCCCCGGCCATCGGCCACTGTGCGCCCCATCCAGCCTGCCGGGTCTAGAACGGCAGGTCGTCGTCCTCGCCGTCGAGCGCCTCGGGAAAGTCGTCGAACGACTCGTCCTTCTTGGGGGCGGAGGCGGCTGCTCCGACCTTCGAGCCGCTGTAGGAGTCGTCGGATGACCCACCGCTCCGGCCACCGAGGAGGATCAGCTCACGGCCGTTGATTTCGGTCGTGTACTTGGTCTGCCCCTCGCGATCCTGCCAGGTACGGTACTCGATGGCACCCTCGATGTAGACCTTGTCGCCCTTCTTGCAGTACTTCTCGGCGATGTCGGCCAGCTTGCTGAAGTTGGTGTTCCAGAGGATGACCCGGTGCCACTCGGTCTTCTCCTGCTTCTCGCCGCTCTTGCTGGTCCACTGACGACTGGTGGCCACCGACAGGGTGGCGACGCGGGAGCCGTTGTTGGTGCTGCGCACCTCGGGGTCCGCCCCGAGATTCCCGATCAGTTGGACCTTGTTCAGACTCCGACTCACAATGACCTCCCACGCATCAACAGGGTTCGGGACTGCGGACAGCCATACGCTACTGTCCCTGACAGTCCAAATCTACACCAATGCCTCGCCGTGACCATCATTCGAACGCGCCGAGGCCATCACCAGCCGGAGGACAAGCGCGTCCTCATCCGGATGTCGGTAGTAGCCTCGCCGGCGGCCTTCGGTCCGGAATCCACGCCCGGCATAGAGTGATTGCGCCACGGCGTTGGACGCCCTCACCTCCAGAAAGACCTCCGAACCGCCCCTGGCCCGGACCGCTTCCAGCCCCGCGTCGAGCAGTCGGGCGCCGAGCCCCTGGCCACGGTATTCCGGGACGACAGCAAGGTTCAGCACCTCCGCGGTGCCAAGGATCTCGCGAGCGAGGAAGTAGGCGATCGGCTCGTCGGCCTCCGTCATCACTAGCGCCACGGTTCCCGGAAGCCCGAACACCTCGCGAAACCCCTCCAACGGCCAGGGGTCGGAGAAGCAGCGACGCTCGATGGCGGCCATGGCCGCCGCGTCAGCGAAGGTGGCCTGGCGAATCAGGAAGCTGCTGTCCATGCTCGCGTTCCCACTTGGCCTGCGCTTCGGCGGGGCGACCGTATTGGGGCTCCCACCCTGCCGGATCGGCGACTTTCACGACGCCATCGTGCCGCGCGGCGAGAGCAAGGAGTGCCCCGGCCGACGCCATGCCGCGAACGAACCTGGGGTGCTTGCCGGACTGCCATTCGGCCAGTCGCTCGGCCAGCCCCTCGGGAACGATGCCGGAGATGACGTCCGGCACCGGGCAGTCGGCCAGCAGCCGTTCCGGCAGCCAGACCGTCGGCTCCTGCAGCACTTCGAGTCGTCCCTCCGGAAACCGGTATTCGGCCGCGTAGACCTCGCCCCGAAGGGCATTCGCCACGGCGAGCACCCGCTCCCCGGGAGACGGCGACGGCAGCCCAGGCCACGGTCGCCAGCGCCGGCGTGGTGTGCAACGCCATCCCGTGGGCGCGCACCAGCGCCTTGGCGACCGACGCGCCGACCCGCAACCCCGTAAAGCTCCCTGGGCCGTCACCGAGGACGATATCCGTCAACGCCGTGAGCGCGACACCGGCCTGTTCCAGCGCCTCCTCAATCAGCCGGGGCAATGCGCCGGCGTGCTTGCGCGCCCCTTCCAGATTGACCTCGGCGAGCACCTCACCGGGACGGCCGACCGCGACGGAGGCGCGGTCCGACGACGTTTCCAGGGCAAGCCACATCAGAACGACTCCAGCGCGCGGCGTCCCGGATCGTCGAGGTGCGTCAGGCGGAACCGCATAGTGGGCTCGGGCACCCAGGCGCCCGCCTTCTCGGGCCACTCGATCAGCACGGCGTCCCCTTCCCCCAGCAACGATTCCCAATCGAGATCCGCCGCCTCCTCCGGGTCGCGCAAGCGGTAGCAATCGAGATGAAAGACGGGTCCCCGCCGTCCCTGGTAGCGATGGACAAGGGAGTAGGTCGGGCTGGTGGCGGGCGACTCGACGCCGAGTCCGCGCACGATGGCGCGGATGAAGGTCGTCTTGCCGGCCCCGAGCTCACCCTCGAAGAGCAGGATGGCCCCCGGGGGGAGGTTCAGGCCGAGTTCCTCGCCCTCGGCGACGAGCTGCGTCTCCGTCAGTTCGCGCATCAGGCGAACCGCCGCCGCCGGCCGCCATCGCGCCGGACATTGGGGGCGCCGAGCGCCTTGAGATCGTTGACCTGGTCGCGGAGCAGCGCCGCGAGTTCGAACTCGAGATTGGCCGCCGCCTCCTTCATCTGCCGCTCCAGCGCCGCGATCGCCTTGGCGCGTGCGGCGGGATCGTGCAGGTCCTCACGGACCAACGACCCCGCTTCGATCGGTTCGACCTTCTCGGCCCGGGCATCGGCCACGTAGGTCGAAAGCCGGACCTGTTCCAGCGACTTGATGATCGACCGCGGCGTGATGTTGTGCTCCTCGTTGTACGCGACCTGGATGGCGCGGCGCCGGTCCATTTCGCGCAGGGCACGTTCCATCGACCCGGTGATCCGGTCCGCGTAGAGAATGCCGAGCCCGCCAAGGTGGCGGGCCGCCCGTCCCACCGTCTGGATGAGTGAACGATCGGAGCGGAGAAATCCCTCCTGGTCGGCGTCGAGGATGGCGACCAGCGACACCTCCGGCAGGTCGAGGCCCTCGCGCAGGAGATTGATGCCGACCAGCACGTCGAAATCGCCGAGCCGCAGGCCGCGGAGGATCTCGATCCGCTCGATGGCGTCGATGTCGGAGTGGAGGTACCGCACCGCCACCCCTTGCTGCTGGAGGTAGTCGGTCAGGTCCTCGGACATCCGCTTGGTGAGCGTGGTGACGAGCACCCGTTCCTTGCGACGGGTGCGTTCCCGGATCTCGTGCAGGAGGTCGTCGACCTGGCCCTTGACCGGTCGAATCTCGACGACAGGGTCGATGAGCCCGGTGGGACGAATGATCTGCTCGACGATGGCGCCGCCCGACAGCTTGAGCTCCAGATCTCCCGGCGTGGCGGAGACGTTGATCATCTGCGGGGAGAGCGCCAGGAACTCGTCGAACCGGAGGGGACGATTGTCGAGCGCGGACGGGAGGCGGAAGCCGTACTCGACCAGGGTCTCCTTGCGGGCGCGGTCGCCGTTGGACATCCCGCCGATTTGCGGGAGCGTCACGTGCGACTCATCCACCACGACCAGGAATTCCGGCGGGAAGTAGTCGAAGAGACAGGCGGGGCGCTCCCCTTCCGCACGACCGCTGAGGTGCCGGGAGTAGTTCTCGATGCCGGAACAGATGCCGACCTCGAGGAGCATGTCGATGTCGAAGTGGGTCCGGGTCTCGAGCCGCTGGGCCTCGAGCAGCTTGCCCGCCTCGCGCAGCGCCTTGAGCCGCTCGGCCAGTTCCTCGCGGATGATGCGCACCGCCCGCTCGATCTTGGCGCGCTGCGTGACGAAGTGCTTGGCGGGATAGATGGCGCAGCGCGGCATGTCCTGCAGCGCCTCGCCGGTCAGCGGGTTGATCTTGGTGATCCGCTCGACGGTGTCGCCCCAGAGCTCGATGCGCACCGCCCGCTCCTCGTAGGCGGGGAAGATCTCCACCGTGTCGCCCCGGACCCGGAAGGTGCCCGGTTCGAAGCTGACGTCGTTCCGGTTGTACTGGATGGCCACGAGCGCTTCGAGGATCGAATCGCGGCCCGCGCTCGCTCCCCTGCTCGACGGTGACCATCTGGGCCCGGTACTCGACCGGATCGCCGAGGCCATAGATGGCGCTCACCGTGGCGACGATGACGACATCCTCCCGCTCGATCAGGCTGGAGGTGGCGCGGAGCCGGAGGCGCTCGATGTCCTCGTTGATCGAGGCGTCCTTCTCGATGTAGACGTCGGAACTCGGGACGTACGCCTCGGGCTGGTAGTAGTCGTAGTACGAGACGAAGTACTCGACGGCGTTGGTCGGGAGGAACTGCCGGAGCTCGCCGTAGAGCTGGGCGGCGAGGGTCTTGTTGTGGGAGAGCACGAGCGTGGGACGCCCGTAGGCGGCGATGACGTTGGCGAGCGTCATCGTCTTGCCGGACCCGGTGACACCGAGGAGCGTCTGGTACTGGTCTCCCCGACGGAGCCCGGCGGTCAGCTCGGCGATGGCGCGGGGCTGGTCGCCCGCCGGCTCGAAGGGCGCCTGGACCTTAAACAGGGTGGTGGCCATCCCCCAAATCTATCACTTTCGGGAAATCTTCGGTAGGGCTCAGCCCTTGGTCTGGCCGAGCTCCCCCAACCGGTTGCACCACCTCCCACTCGTCGGCGGTCACCGGCATCACGGAGAGGCGAGTGTTGCGAATCAGCGGGAGTCCGGCCAGTTCGGGCTCCTGCTTGATTTGCGCGAGAGTCACCGGCGCCGGCAGCCGGGCCTCGAACTCCACGTCCACCACCGTCACCTTACCGGTCGTACGCGGGGCCGACTTCACGGTCCCGCGGCCCACCACCGCCTTCTCCTTGCCCGAGTGATAGAAGAGCAGGCCGTCGCCAGGATGCATGGCGCGGAGGTTGATCAGCGCCAGGGCGTTCTTGATCCCATCCCAGGTCGTGCTCCGTTCCCGTTCAAGGTCGTCGAACGAATAGGTGGACGGTTCGGTCTTGAGCAGCCAATATTGAGGCATCGTATGATTCCCGGGGCCCCGCCCCGCCCAGCGCGTGGAGGCCCTGATGAAGTGGCAACGTGGTTACCAGAGTTCCAATGTCGAGGACCGGCGCGGTCGGAGCGGCGGCCGGCTGCCGGGAGGGAAGATCGGACTCGGTGGCATCGTCATCCTGCTGGTCCTGAGCATCGTGTTCAAGCAGGACTTCCTCTCCCTGGCCGGCGGACTCGCCGACGACCCGGCTTCGGTCGCCACGGGGACGGACGCCATCTCCTCGCCCGCCGAAGATTCCACCAAGCAATTTATCTCATTCGTCCTGGACGACGCCCAGCAGTCCTGGGCGATCATCTTCGCCGGCAGCGACGCCGAATACACCGATGCCCGGCTGGTCCTCTTTCGCGACCAGGTGCAGTCGGCCTGCGGGTACGCACAATCAGCCACCGGGCCGTTCTACTGTCCCGGCGACAGGCAAGTGTACATCGATCTCGGCTTCTTTGATGAATTGCGAGATCGCTTCGGCGCGCCCGGCGATTTTGCCCAGGCGTACGTGCTGGCCCACGAGATCGGGCACCATGTGCAGCGCCTGATCGGGACCGAGGCGGAGATCCGGCGGGCACAGCAGCAGGACCCGTCACGCGCCAACGAGTACTCCGTCGCGCTGGAACTCCAGGCCGACTGCTACGCCGGGATCTGGGCCAGCTCGGCACAGGCGCGGGGGCTGCTGGAAGGCGGGGATATCGAAGAGGGCCTCGCCGCCGCCGCGGCGGTGGGAGACGACCGCATCCAGCGAATGGGTGGCGGGTACGTGAACCCCGACGCCTTCACCCACGGATCGGCCGCGCAGCGCATGGAGTGGTTCAGGCGAGGCCTGGAGTACGGAAATCCGACGAGGTGCGCGATAGGCGGCTAGGCAGCGGGGAAGCGGGGCCCGGGGGCAGATGGGAGTGGCGTGCCCCTACGACCCCGCTGCCCCGGCGCCCCCCTGCCCCGTTGGAGTTCCTGGCGCCTCCCGTCGCTCCACTTCGACCACCCCTTTGACCCGCCGGACCGCCTTCAGCACCTTGGCCAGGTGCGCGATGTTGTCCACCTCGACGAACACCGTGCCGAATACCGTCCCGTCCTTGGTGTGAATATCGGCAGAGCGGATGTTCGTGCCCGTGGAGCTGATGGCCGACATGATGTCCGCGTACAACCCCCGCCGGTCCTCACCTGAGAGCGCGAGCCGCACCGAGAACGCCTCTCCCTCCACCTCCTGCCAGTCGATATCGACCCGCCGCCCCTCGGCGCTGAGCGTCAGCAGGTTCGGGCAGTCCGCACGGTGGATCGAGATGCCGCGGCCCTGCGTGACGTACCCGGTGACGGGGTCGCCAGGCACCGGCTGGCAGCACTGGGCGTAGCGCACCATCAGTCCGTCAACGCCATGGATCTTGATGCCGCGGCCGAGCCGGATACGGTCCACCAGCCGGCCGAAGACTGTCGGCTTCGGCTCCTGCAACTCATCGGGTGGGCGATCGGGAAAGAGCACCTTGAACACCTGCCCGATCGCCACATCCCCCCGACCGATCGCGACCTCGAGCGCGGTGCCGCTGTGCAGGCCCAGTGCGCTCGCACCCCGCTCGAGTTGCTCAGGGGTGGGCGAGTCGAGCCGGCGGCGGCGCGTCTCCCGGGCGAGGATTTCCCGGCCGAGCTGCAGGCTGACCGACTCCTCCTCCTCCCGAATCCACTGCTTGATCTTGTGCCGCGCACGCGCCGTGTGGACATGGTTCAGCCAGTCCCGGCTGGGCCGGGCGTGCTTGCTGGTCAGGATCTCGACGGTGTCGCCGTTCTTGAGTTCCCGGTGCAGCGGGGCGATGCGCCCGTTGATCTTGGCGCCCTGGCACTTCAGCCCGACCTCGGTGTGCACATGGAAGGCGAAGTCGATCGGCGTCGCGCCCTTCGGCAGCCGCTTCACGTCCCCCTGCGGGGTGAACATGAAGATCTCGTCCTGGTAGAGGTCGACCTTGAGGAATTCGAGGAACTCCTCGGGCGTGTGGGTGTCCTGCTGCAGCTCGAGCAGCTGCCGGAACCAGCCGAGCGCCTGATCGAGCTCGTCGTCGCCCTTCCCCTCGTTCTTGTACACCCAGTGCGCGGCGATGCCGTACTCGGCCGTGCGATGCATCTCCTTGGTCCGGATCTGGACCTCGAAGAGCTCACCACCCGGCCCGAAGATGGTCGTGTGCAGCGACTGGTAGGCGTTGGACTTGGGGCTGGCGATGTAATCCTTGATCCGCTCCTGCAGCGGCGTCCAGTTGTGGTGGATGATCCCGAGGACGTGGTAGCACTCGGGCACGGAATCCACGATCACGCGGACCGCCATCAGGTCGTAGATCTCATCGAACGGCTTGCCGCGGCGCTTGATCTTCTGTTCGATGGACCAGAGATGCTTGGGCCGCCCCGTGACTTCGGCGACGATCCCTGCCCGCTTGAGCTCGTCCTCGAGCGGGCGCCGGAGGCGGTCGATCATCTGTTCCCGCGCCTCCCGCTCGGCCGCGACCTGGTCGGAGAGCACCTTGTACTCCTCCGGTTCCAGGAACCGGAAGGCGAGATCTTCCAGCTCCGCCTTCATCCCGGCCATGCCGAACCGGTGCGCGAGGGGGGCGTAGATTTCGCGTGTTTCGGTGGCGATACGGGCTCGCTTCGCGGGCTCCAGGTGCTCGAGCGTCCGCATGTTGTGCAGGCGATCGGCCAGCTTGATGATGATGACCCGGGCGTCCTTGGCGATCGAAAGCAGGAGCTTGCGGTAGTTCTCCACCTGCTCTTCGGCGGTGGACCGGAAGGTCAGGTGCGAGATCTTGGTGAGACCGTCCACGATGACGCCGACTTCCGCGCCGAAGTCGCGCGCGATGTCTTCGACCCCGACATCGGAGTCTTCCACGACGTCGTGCAGCAGCGCCGCGGCGATCGAGGTGGAATCCGGCAGCTGTTCCGCCAGGATCATCGCCACCGCGATGCTGTGGGAGATGAACTCCTCGCCCGACGCCCGCTTCTGGCCGTGATGCGCGGACGTGCTGAAGCGCAGCGCCCGCTCGATCAGGTCGAGATCGAGGCGGTCGCCGTGCTTGGCGAGCACCGCGCGAAGTTCGGGGGCAAGGTCCAGCGTCGGAACGGTCACAGGAGTCCTGCGGTGGCGAAGCTGATGAATCGATCGCCGGCGATCACGACGTGATCGTACACCGGCAGGTCGAGGAGGCGTCCGGCCGCCACCAGCTGCCGGGTCACCGCCTGATCTTCGGCCGACGGGGTCGGGTCCCCGCTCGGGTGATTATGTACGACGATGATCCCCGCCGCCGCCTCGGCAATGGCGGGTCGAAACACCTCGCGCGGATGCACCAGCGAGCTGTTGAGCAACCCTCGAGTCACCAGCACCTCCCGCAGCACCCGGCTCTGGCTGTCGAGGGCCAGCAACCGGAACTCCTCCACCTCCAGGTCGCGCAGCCGCGGCCCCAGCAGGCGGGCGACATCCGCCGGTTCTCCGATTCTCGGCCGCACCTGGCGGGACTCCCCCGCCATCCGGGTCGCCAGTTCGAAGGCGGCGAGCAGCCGCGCCCCCTTGGCGGTCCCGACGCCCGGGAATCCGCAGCAGCTCCGCGGGGGGCCGGGCCGCCAGGCGCCGCAATGACCCTCCCCCCGCCTCCAGGAGGCGGGCGGCGACCTCGGTCACGCTGCTGGTGGTGCTTCCCGTCCCTAGGAGGATGGCGAGAAGTTCTCCCGGCGTCAACGCGGACGGCCCCAGGGCCCAGAGCCGCTCGCGGGGAAGGTCGGGGGTGTGGAGGGGGGAAGAGGAAGCGGGCACGCCCCAAGGTAGGGCGGGCCCGCTCTGTTCACGGTGCCGAAATCACGCGCTCCCCCGTCAGGCGGCCCCATGGCATTTCTTGTACTTCCTGCCTGACCCGCAAGGACAGGGGTCGTTCCGTCCGACATCGGCCATGCCCCCAACCGGAGGCGCCCGCAACGGCCCGGCGCTGCTGGTCACGGCCGGCTGAGGAGCCGTCCCCGGGACGCCGGCGGCTGACGGGGCGAAGAGCTCCGCGTCGCCGCGCGACGTGGTCGGGGGGGGCGGCGGCGGCGGGCGGCGCGGAGGCTCAGCGGTCACCTGGATCTTCAGGAACCGTTCCGTGAAGGTGGCCTGGATGTCCCGCATGAGATCTTCGAACATGTCGAAGGCCTCCCGCTTGTACTCGATCAGCGGATCCTTCTGGCCGTAGGCACGGTACTGGATGGCGTTCCGGAGCTGGTCCAGATCGTAGAGGTGGTCCTTCCACTTCTCGTCGAGGACTGCCAGCATCACCTGGGACAAGATCTGCCCGTCGACGTCCGGAATGTTGATCTTCCGCCCGAAATCCCGGAGGTATTCGATCTTCCGGTGGAAGGTGGCCTCGCCCTCCTCCTGCGCCGCGGCGACGATCGCATCGATATCGGGTGTACTGGATGCCGTGAGGATCGGCTCCGGCGAGACCAGGTACTGCAGCATCAGCGCCGACCGGAGTCCGGCCCGATCGTAGTCCTCCGGCCGGTTCGTGTCGCTGAGGAACTCCCGAACGCTGCGCCCCAGGGCGGCCTCGATCATCCGGCGGCTCTCGGCCTTCAGTTCCTCGCCCTTCTCGAGTGCGAACAGCCGGAGGGAGTACACCACCTCCCGCTGCTGGTTCATCACGTCGTCGTACTCCAGCAGCCGCTTTCGGGTCTGGAAGTTCTGCAGCTCCACCCGCTTCTGCGCCTGCTCGATGGCGCGCGGTGATCAGCGGCGCCGGTGATGACCTCCCCCTCTTCGGCGCCGCTCCGGTCCATCCAGGCAGCGATCCGATCCGAGCCGAACATCCGCATCAGGTCGTCTTCGAGCGAGAGGAAGAAGACGCGACTGCCCGGGGTCGCCCTGGCGGCCCGAACGCCCGCGCAGCTGCCGGTCGATCCGCCGCGACTCGTGCCGTTCGGTGCCCACGATCTGGAGGCCCGCCTCCTCGGTCGTCAGGTCGAGGTTGGCGCCGAGTTTGATGTCGGTGCCGCGGCCGGCCATGTTGGTCGCGATCGTGATCGCGTCACGCTGCCCTGCCCCGGCCACGATCTCCGCCTCCCGCTGGTGGTACTTCGCGTTCAGCACCTCATGCTTGAGCCCGCGCCGCTTGAGCATCTTGCTCAGCGTCTCGGACGTCTCCACCGTCACCGTGCCGATCAGCACCGGCAGCCCAGCGCCGTGCAGCCGCTCCACCTCGTCGACGATGGCGTTGTACTTCTCCCGGCGGCTCTTGTAGATGAGGTCGACCTTGTCGCGCCGTCGGATCGGGCGGTTGGTCGGGATGACGACGACGTCGAGCCCGTAGATGGTGTAGAACTCGGTCTCCTCCGTCTCGGCGGTGCCGGTCATGCCGGACAGCTTGTCGTACATCCGGAAGTAGTTCTGGATGGTGATCGTGGCGAGGGTCTGCGTCTCGCCCTTGACCTGCACCCCCTCCTTGGCCTCGACCGCCTGGTGCAGCCCGTCCGACCAGCGCCGGCCATGCATCGTCCGCCCGGTGAACTCGTCGACGATGAGGACCTGGCCCTCCTGACCACCAGGTAGTCCACGTCCCGCTCGTACAGGGCGTGCGCCTGCAGCAGCTTGTGGATGCCGTGGAGCTTCTCGCTCTTGACGGCGTAGTCGGCCTCGATCTTCCGCCGCGCCTCCACCCGTTCCTCGGGCGTCAGGTCCGGGTCGTGCTCGGCGTCGTGGATGTCCTGCGAGATGTCCGGGACGATGAACAGGCCGGGATCGTTCGGAGACATCGTCTCCGCGCCCGCGCTCGGTGAGGTGGACCGAGTGCCCCTTCTCGTCGAGGACGAAATAGAGGTTGTCCTCGATGCCGCGCATCTTCTGCTGCCGGAGCGGCAGCTTGCGGTCGGCCAGCGCGTCGAGTTCGGTCCGCTGCAGCAGCGCCTTGACGCCGGTCTCGTTCAGCATCTTGAGCAGCTTCTTGTTCTTCGGCATCCCCAGGTGGGCCTGGTAGAGCAGGATGCCGGCGTCGACCTGCGTCTCCGGATCCTTGAGCAGCGTCTCGGCCTCGGTCAGGAGCTGGTTGACCACCGCCGTCTGCTTGCGGACCACCTCGGCCACGGGCCGGTTGTGCTGCGCGTAGCTGTCGTCTTCCGCGTTCCCGGCGGGACCGGAAATGATCAGCGGCGTCCGCGCCTCGTCGATCAGGATCGAGTCGACCTCGTCGATGATCGCGTAGGCGTGGGGACGCTGCACCCGCTGTTCGACCGCGAAGACCATGTTGTCGCGCAGGTAATCGAAGCCGAACTCGTTGTTGGTGCCGTAGGTGATGTCGGCGGCGTACGCCGCCTTCCGTTCGGGGGTGCTCGGCTCGGTATCGTCGAGCACGGCCACGGTCAGGCCGAGCCAGCTGTAGACATGCCCCATCCACTGGCTGTCGCGCCGGGCCAGGTAGTTGTTGACCGTGACCAGGTGCGCCCCGCGTCCGGCCAGCGCGTTGAGATAGAGCGGCAGCGTGGCGACGAGCGTCTTGCCTTCGCCGGTGGCCATTTCGGCGATCTTCCCCTGGTGCAGGACGATGCCGCCGATCAACTGCACGTCGTAGTGCACCATGTCCCAGGTCAGTTCGCGCCCGGTGACCACCACGGTCGTCCCCTGGAGCCGCCGTGCCGCCTCGCGCACCGTCGCGAACGCCTCGGGCAGGAGGGCGTCGAGCTCCGTTGCCAGCGCCTTCTTGTAATTCGCCTCGAGTTCGTGGAACCGGGACTCCAGGCGGTCGCGCTCGTGGGGATCCTCGCAACCGTGCTTGGCTGCCCGGACCTCCTCGAGTTCGGCCTGCGCGGCGCCCAGCCGTTCCGCCAGGCGCGCGCGGAAGACGGCGGTCTGTCCGCGAATCTCGTCGTCCGACAGCCCGGCGAGTCGCTCTTCTTCCTGCTTGATGGCCTCGACGATCGGCCGGATCTTCTTCATTTCCCGGTCGTACTGCGTGCCGAAGACCACCTTCACCAGTTTCTTGATCATCCCTGTCCGTTCCTGTACAGCCCCTGGGCCGCGATATACTCGGCGACCGCATCGGGGACGAGATAGCGAATCGAGCGTCCGGCAGCCACGCGCTGCCGGATGGCCGTCGAGGAGATCTCGACGGCAGGTGCATCCACCACATCGTGGAGGAGCGGGTGCGCGGGGCGCGGGGCGCCCGCACGGGTAAACGCGACGAACCGGGCGAGGCCGGCCAGCGAATCCACCTCGCGCCACTGGTGGAGTTCCGCGGCGGCGTCGGCCCCGAGGAGGACGACAAACTCCTGGCCCGGCTCACGCGCACGCAGGGCGCGCAGGGTATCCACCGTGTACGACGGGCCTGGGCGATCCGACTCAATACGCTCCACCGTGAGCCCTGGTTCCCCGGCGACGGCCGCGGCCACCATCGCTACGCGGTGCCGCACCTCGGCCACGTGCCGTCCGCGCTTCAACGGCTGCTCGCCGGTCGGCATGAACCGGAGCTCCGCCAGGCCCAGTGCCTCGGCGATGGAGCGACCGACGATGAGGTGTCCGACATGAATCGGGTCGAACGAGCCCCCGAAAAGACCGATCACTGCGTCACCCGCCGCTCGCCGGACAGAGCTTGGCGAGGTTCTTCGTATCGGGATGGAACTGCCGCAACGCCCCGCACATTTCCTCGGCATCCTCGATGTACCCGAGGTTGCGGTAGCTGACCACGAGTTGGGCGAGCGCCTGCTGCGCGGACGGCGTATTGGGGTACTCTGCGACCAGAGCCCGCATATAGAGAATCGCGGAGTCGTACATCTTGTTGCGCAGGTAGAACTTGGCCGTCTCCCATTCCTTGTAGGCGAACTTGTTCGCCAGTTCCGCCAGTTGCGCCCGCCCCTTGGCAGCCGCCGGCGAGTCCGGGTAGCGATTCAGGAGTTCCGTGTACGTCGCCATGGCCGACTTGCCGTACGTCGGATCGAGTTGCGGCTTGTGCCAGAGCACCGCGTAGGCATCGCCGGCGCGGAAGAGTGCGTCGGGTGCGAGGGGATTGCTGGGGAAGTCGTCGGATACCTTCCGGAATTGACGCACTGCCTGCAACTCGCTGCCGGCGCCGAAGTACGACTCGCCGAGGTAGAAGTGTGCCTGAGGGATCCGTGGATCTCCCGGGTTGAACTCCAGGAGCAACCGCTGGAAGGTCTCAGAAGCGGAGTGATAGGAGCCCTTCCGGAAGTCCTTGACGCCCTGGTCCCACATGGAGTCGACGCGCGCCGCCGAGAGGGTGGGGTCGGCCGGCGCGGCGCCCAGGTCGGGCATCGCGCTTCCGCTGCCCGACTTGCAGGCGGCGATGGCAAGCATCCCACAGACCAACAGTGACCGCAGCGTCATGGCAATTCCGTCGAGAGTGAATCCGGCACATCGGCCGAAACGAGCGCGTTCAGCTTGGCCCCGGCGACGATCGCGAGTGAATCCGCACGGTCTCCACTTGAGAGCACGGTCTGATACGCGAGTGCGGCACCAATCAGGTCCCCCTGCCGCAGCCGGGCATCTCCCAGGCCCACCATGGCGGCCCGGCCAATGGGACTCGTGGAATCAATCCCGGCCACCGACCGAAACCAGGCCTCCGCACTGTCGGGGGCCGACGCGAGGTGCGTGGCGCCCAGCCGGAAGAAGCAGTCCACCAATCCCGCCTCGGCGCCGCTATTCCCGGAGCGACCGGCACGTCGAACCGCCGCCTGATAGAGCTTGATCGCGTCGGAACAGTCGCCCCGCTCCGCCAGGGCGCCGGCCTGCTGCACGAGCAATGAGTCCACCGTGCGCGCATCTGACGCCACCGCGAGCGCGGCGGCGAAGTCGGAGGAGGACACCGGTCCGTTGGCGACCTGCATCAGGTTGAGTGCATGGCGACCGAGAGGACGATCCGGCGCGACCGCCCTGAGTGCCGCCACCGCCTCCTCCAGGGACACCTCGTCGCGCCGGCGTTCCGCCGCCTCGATCACCTGCTCCAGCCCTTCCGCCGCTTCCTCTGCCCGGTCCGGTGCGGCGGTCGCCAAGGCCTGGTAGGCCGCTGTCGCCTCCCGCAGCCGACCCAACCGCAATGCGGAGGCACCGACCTTCGCCCAGAGCGATGGGGTGGGCTCGGATTCGACGAGCGGAACGTAGACGGCCAGCGCTTCCTGGTACCGTCCTTCCGCATAGTCTCGGTCCGCGATTCCCTCAGGACCTCCGGCGGGTCCGCAGGCAACGGCACCCAGGGCCAGCCAGGGGCAGACCCACCGCCCGAGACGCCTCATCGAGTACCGCGGCTCAGCATGGCCAGGTATGCCTCGACCCGCGCATCCTCTGGACGGCGCGTCAGGCAATCCCGCCATACCTCCTCGGCGCCGTCCGCATCACCGGAGAGGTACCGGGCCAGGCCGAGCAGCGCGAGCGCATCCAGAAAATTCGGTCGCGTCCGGACTACAAGCTCCAGTTCTTCTCGGGCCTCCAGCGTCTGTCCCGCCTCCAGCAGCAGGCGAGCCAGTCGATACCGGAGGTCGGGGAACTTCGGCCCCAGCTTCGTGGCGGTCCTCAGCTGGTCGATGGCGGGCTCGAGGGCGCCAAGTTCCGCGTAGGCCTCGGCGAGGGACGCATGCAGGTTGGCCAGCCGACCCGCTGCGTGCGCGGGGAGGCCCTCCGTGAGCAATTCGCCCTGCTGGGCCGCCTGGAAGGATGCCTCCGCCTCCTCGCGCCGACCGAGATCCATCAGGATCATCCCCCGGTGGATCAGCGCCTCGAGGTAGCGTGGGTTCAGCTCGAGCGCTCGGTCGAACTCGACCAGGGCGCGGTCGGGTAGGCTGAGCAGCGAGTACGACACGCCGAGCAGGTGGTGCACGTCGGCGAACGCACGGCCGCCGGAGACCACTTCCTCGAGCAGGAAGGAGGCGCCGCGGTAGTCCTGGAGGGCGAAGCGCTCGCGCGCCTGCTGAATCAGATGCTCAGGACTGACGTTCATCGTGCTCCCGGGCCGGCCACACCGGGCCGACCGATGGAGTCATAGGAGAAACCAAGGCCGCGCATGCGCGCCGTCTCGTACAGGTTGCGGCCATCGACGACGACCCGCCCCTTCATTTCCGTCCGGAGTCGTTCGAAGTCCGGGTTCCGGTAGACCAGCCACTCGGTGACGACCACCAGCGCGTCGGCCCCGTTCGCGGCGGCGTACGGATCGACGGCGTATTCAATGCGATCGCCGAAATACTTGCGCGCATTGTCCATGGCGTGTGGATCGTGCGCCACCACGCGCGCGCCCTGTTCGAGCAGGCCTGTGACGAGGGGAATCGCCGGACTTTCCCGGACGTCGTCGGTTTCCGCCTTGAACGCGAGCCCCCAGAGCGCAATCGTCTTTCCACCCAGGGCGCCGCCGAACGCTGCGGCCACCTTGTCCAGCAGGACGAGCTTCTGGCGCCGGTTGACGGTCTCCACCGCCTCGAAGAGGTCGGCGGGCGCACCGGCGTCGTGCGCGGTCCGGATCAGCGCCTTGACGTCCTTCGGGAAGCAGGCCCCGCCGTAGCCGGGACCGGGAAAGAGAAACGCCGGCCCGATTCGCTGGTCGGTTCCGATGCCTCGCCGGACATTGGAGACGTCCGCCCCGACACGCTCGCAGAGGTTCGCGATCTGATTCATGAACGAGATGCGCGTGGCCAGCATGGCGTTCGCGGCGTACTTGGTGACCTCCGCCGAACGGATGTCCATGAACAGGATGCGGTCGCTCTTCCGGAAGAACGGACCATAGAGCTGCGCCATCGCCTCCCGCCCCCGGTCGTCCTCCACACCGACGACCACCCGGTCGGGGTGCATGAAGTCCTCGACGGCCGCCCCTTCCTTCAGGAACTCCGGGTTGGCGCAAATCGAGAACGGCGTCGTCGTCTCCGCCCGGATCGCCTCCCGCACTCGTTCCGCCGTGCCGACCGGCACCGTGGACTTGGTCACGATCACCTTGGGACCGTTCAGGTGCCGGCCGATGACCCGCGCCACCTCGAGCACGTGCTGCAGGTCCGCCGAACCATCCTCGCCCTCGGGTGTGCCCACCGCGATGAAGACGACTTCCCCCTGCTCCACCGCCGCGCCGATGTCGGTGGTGAACGCCAGCCGTCCCTCATCCTGGTTCCGGCGCAACAAGGGCTCGAGTCCGGGCTCGTAGATCGGCAGCTCGTTGCGCCGCAACCCCGCGATCTTGCCCTCATCCACGTCGGCACAGACGACGTCGTTGCCGGTCTCGGCGAAACAGGCGCCGGCCACCAGGCCCACGTAGCCGCTTCCGACAATGGTCACACGCACGTCGGCTCAGTCCCTCGGCATGACGTGACGGGTGTCGACGACCAGCTTTGCGTGCTTCTTCACCATGGCGTAGTCGACCGCCGTATGATCGGTCACGACCATGACGCAGTCGGCCTGCTTCACCTGTTCCGGCGTCAACGGCACGGAGTACACGAGCTTGTCGTCTTCGAGATAGCTCTTCACGTGCGGATCGTGAAACTCCACGTGCGCGCCCTGCTGTTCGAGCAGGCGGATAATGTCGAGCGCCGGGCTCTCCCGCAGGTCGTCGATGTCCCGCTTGTAGGCGACGCCAAGAATGAGGACCCGGCTGCCGCGCACCGAACGGCTGATACTGTTCAGCGCGTCCGCCACCTTGCGGACCCAGAACATCGGCATCTCGGTGTTGACCTCGCCTGCCAGGTCGATGAACCGGGTCTTGTAGTTGAGCCCGCGCATCTTCCAGGCGAGGTAGTGCGGGTCGATCGGAATGCAGTGCCCGCCGAGACCGGGACCGGGAAGGAACTTCATGAAGCCGAACGGCTTGGTGGCCGCTGCGTCGATCACCTCCCAGACATCGACGCCCAGCTTGTCGCAGACGATGGCCGTCTCGTTGACCAGCCCGATGTTCACGCTGCGGAAGGTGTTCTCGAGGATCTTGACCAGCTCCGCCGCCTCGGGAGACGAGACCGGCACGAGAGTGTCGATCGAGGGCTGATACAGCGCCATCGTCACGGCGAGGCAGTCCGGGGTGATGCCGCCGATCACCTTGGGGGTGTTCCGGGTTCCGTAGACCGCGTTACCCGGATCGACGCGCTCCGGACTGAAGGAGAGGAAGAAGTCCTTGCCGACCACCAGGCCGGTGCTCTCGAGTGCGGGGAGCATCAATTCCCGCGTGGTGCCGGGATAGGTCGTGCTCTCCAGGATGATGACCTGGCCCTTTCGGAGCGTCTTGCGGACCGATTCCGTCGACGCCTGGATGTAGCTGACGTCGGGATCCTTGAACTTCGAGAGGGGCGTCGGCACCGCGATCGAAATCGCGTCCGGCTCGCCGAGACGGCTGAGATCGGTCGTGGCCTCGAACAGGCCCTTGGCCAGGACCTCCTGCAGCGCGGCATCGGTGATGTCCTTCACGTGGGAACGGCCGGCGTTCAGCCCTTCGACCACGTTCGGGAGAATGTCGAAGCCGAGCACCTTGTATCCGGCACGCGCCAGTTCGATGACGAGCGGCAACCCGACGTAGCCGAGCCCCACGACTCCGAAGAGCGCCTCCCGGCGCTCCGCCTTGGCGATCAATTCCTGCGCGGTAGTCTTTGTCATCCCTGGTAAAACTCCTGGACGGCCGCAATGACTCCGTCAATCTGGGCGGAGGTGAGTTCGGGGTAGATCGGCAGCGACACGACCTCTTCGGTGGCCCGCTCCGTGACAGGGAGGGCACCGGCTCCTGTCTCCAGGAAGGAGAAGCAGGGCTGCAGATGGAGGGCGAGCGGGTAGTACACCTTGTGCCCGATCCCCCGGGACTTGAGGTGCGTCAGAAGGGCCTCGCGCCGCTCGGCCCGGATCGTGTACTGGTGGAAGATGTGTTCGTTGGCCGGATCAACCACGGGTGGCGTCACGCCCTGAATGCCGGCGAAGGCCTGCGAGTATACCGCCGCGATCTCACGCCGACGTTCCCCCCAGGCACCCAGGTAGGGAAGCTTGGCGAGCAGCACGGCGGCCTGGATCGAGTCGAGCCGGCTGTTGAGACCGACCTCGTCGTGGAAGTACTCGCGGGTCCCACCATGCAGCCGTTCGCGACGGAGCCGGTCGGCAAGGGCGTCGTCCTGAGCCACCATCATCCCACCGTCGCCCCAGGCGCCGAGGTTCTTGGTGGGGAAGAACGAGAAGGAACCGACCGTCCCCAGCTCGCCGGCGGCACGCCAGGTCCCATCCACCAGGCGTCGGGCGCCGATGGCCTGCGCGGCATCCTCGACCAGCATCAGGTTGTGCTTCCGCGCCAGCGCCGCGAGCGCGCCCACGTCAGCCATCTGGCCGAAGAGGTGGACCAGGACGATGGCCGCGGGTGCGCGGGGTGATGGCGGCCTCGACCGCGGCCGGATCGATGTTGAAGGTGTCCGGCTCGATGTCCACAAACACCGGTCGACCGCCGGCGTTGTGAATGGCGCCCGCAGTGGCAAAGAACGTGAACGCGGGGGCGATGACCTCATCGCCGGGCTTCAGGCCGAGCGCACGAAGGGGCACCAGCAGTGCATCGGTCCCGCTGGCGCAGGCGATGCCGTGCTTGGCTCCCGACAGCTTGGCCACCTGGGTCTCGAGTTGAGCGACCTCGGGGCCCATGATGAAGCCCTGCCGTTGGATGACACTCATGACCGCCGGAAGCACGGCCTCCTTGATGCCTTCATGCTGGGCGACGAGATCGAGCAGCGGGACGTTCACTGGAATGGCCCTCAAGAGGCGGGAGGCCTGCCTCCCGCCGGTGGGACAACTCTAACCTACGATAACCAACAAACTTAGCCCTGCGGAGGGGGAGAATCAACGCGCTGGAGGAGGCCTCCCTCCTCCCGATATTCGGTCCCACAGGAGGCACAAACGCCCCTGCCCTCGGCGAGGCTCAGGCGGACGCCGCATTGGCACATCCACCCGATCCGCCGGGCGGGCGTCCCGACCATCAGGGCATGGTCGGGAACCACTCCGCGGACGACCGCCCCTGCCCCTACGAACGAGTAGGCTCCGAGGGTGCTGCCGCAGAGGATCGTGGCGTTTGCCCCGATGGTGGCTCCCCGGCGGACGAGCGTTGGGAGGTACTCGTGCTTGCGGGACACGTGGCTCCGTGGGGTCAGGACGTTGGTGAAGACGCAGCTGGGCCCGCAGAAGACGTCGTCCTCCAGCACGACTCCCTCGTAGATCGAGACGTTGTTCTGCACCTTCACGTTGTTGCCCAGACGGGTGCCCGGCATGACCACGACATTCTGGCCGAGGTTGCAGCGCTCGCCGATGACGGCGCCCGACATCACATGGCTGAAATGCCAGATCTTGGTGCCGGCTCCGACAACGGCGCCTTCATCGACGTAACTGGACTCGTGGACGAAATAGTCAGGCATGGGAGGTTCCGTCAGCGGGAGATGGATGCGTGTCTGTGCTGCCATCCGGTCGGATGAGTTTCACCTCGGTCTCGAGCGTCGCGCCGAACTGCTCGTGCACCGTGGCCTGCGCGTGGGCGATCAAGACCCTGATATCGGCGGCGGTGGCTCCGCCCGTGTTCACGAAATAGTTCGCGTGCTTCGGGGAAATCTCCGCGCCGCCAACCCGGAATCCCTTCAGTCCCGCCGCCTCGATCAACTGTCCCGCCGTCCGCGGCCCCCCCTCCCGATGCCACGATGCCCCGCCGGGATTCCGGAAGACGCTTCCGCAACAGGGCTGATTGAAGGGGGTACCCTCGGAGCGCCACTTGAAGAGCTCCGCCAGTTCGGTCTCGATTACCGCCGGATCCTCCTGGCGCAGGCGCACCGTCGCCTCAAGCACCACCTGACCGGACAGCCCGCTCTGGCGGTAGGCGAAAGGGATCTCCGCACGCGGCAGGATCCGATCGGTGCCCTGGGCGTCGACGACGAGGACCGACTCGACAAAGTCCGACCATTCCGCACCATGGCAGCCGGCGTTCATGTAGACGCCGCCGCCGGCAGTCCCCGGCACACCAACGAACTTGTGGAGCCCAAACCAGCCGGCGGCCGCCGTCCGGCGCGCCGCGAGAGGAGCCGGAAGCCCCGCCCCCACGGTCCACCGGTCCGCGACCCCCTCCAGCTTGTCGAGCCCCTTGCCGAGGCGGATGACGAGCGCCTCCATCCCCTCGTCGGGGAGGAGGATGTTGGACCCAAGCCCGACGGCGAACCAGGGGATCCCGGCCTCCGCCGCGGCGCGGAGTGCGGCGCCGACATCTTCATAGACCTGGGGAAGCACCACCGTGGCCGGCCCGCCGATCCGGTACGTCGAATACCGCGCCAGGGGTTCGTCGGCGCGGACTTCGCCGCGCAGGGTGGCGCGCAGCGCCGCGATGAATCCTGGGTCGCGGGCGGTCGTCACACCGATTCCGTCGCGGCCTCGCGCGCCAGGGCGTGCCATTCCTGCAGGGAGCAGACGGTGCGCGCCCGGCTCCGCATCGCGATGACCGCGTCGCAGGCGGCCGACGCGGCCGAGAGGGTGGTGGTGTACGGGGTGCGGTGCTGCAGCGCCGCCCGGCGGATGAGGTAGTCATCCTGCTGGGTCAGCTTGCCGAGCGGCGTGTTGATGAGGAGTTGGACATCGCCGGACACGATCAGGTCGATCGCGTTCGGACGTCCCTCGTGCACCTTCAGCACTCGCTCCGCCGGCACGCCGCGGCTCCGCAGGTGGCGGGCCGTGCCCTCGGTGGCCACGAGCCGGAACCCCATCTCGTGGAAGCGCCGGGCAATCGGCACGACCGTCTGCTTGTCGTGGTCGTTGACGGTGACGAAGACCGTCCCTTCGAGCGGCAGCGCACCGTCCGCGCTGATCTGCGCCTTGGCGAACGCCATGCCGAAGGAATCGGCGATGCCCATGACCTCACCGGTCGAGCGCATCTCCGGCCCGAGAATGAGGTCCACCCCCGGCAGCTTGTTGAAGGGGAAGACCGCCTCCTTCACCGCCACGTAGGGCTGCATCACGTCGTCGTGAAGCCCGAGCGATTCGAGGGTGCGACCCGCCATGACCGCCGCGGCCATCCACGCCAGCGGCACGCCCGTGGTCTTCGACACGAACGGCACGGTCCGCGAGCCGCGGGGATTCACCTCGAGGACGTAGACCTGGCCGTGCTTGATGGCGTACTGCACGTTGATCAGGCCGACCACACCGAGCCGCAGTGCGAAGGCGCGCGTGTGCTCGCGCATCTGCTCGACCTGGTCCTCGGTGATCAGGTAGGGCGGCAGGACGCAGGCGGAATCGCCGGAATGGATGCCGGCGTCCTCGATGTGCTGCATGACGCCGCCAATGATGCACTGGGTGCCGTCGCAGATGGCGTCGACGTCGGCCTCGAACGCGTCCTCGAGGAAGCTGTCGATCAATACCGGATGTTCCGGCGTTACCCGCGTCGCCTGGGCGAAGTAGCGCTGGAGCGACTCGAAGTCGTAGACGATCTGCATCCCGCGGCCGCCGAGGACGTACGAGGGCCGCACCAGAATCGGATACCCGATCCGCTCGGCGACCGCCCCGGCCTCCTCGACCGACATGGCCGTGCCGCTCGGCGGCTGGGCGACGCCGATTTCCCGGGCCAGCGCCTCGAATCGCCCGCGATCCTCCGCCTCGTCGATCGCCTCGGGGGAGGTTCCGAGGATCGGCACCCCCGCTGCTTCGAGACCGCGCGCCAGCCGGAGCGGGGTCTGTCCGCCCAACTGCACCACGACCCCGATCGGCTTCTCGATGTGGACGATCTCGAGCACATCCTCGAGCGTCAGCGGCTCGAAGTAGAGCGCATCAGAGATGTCGAAGTCCGTGGAGACGGTCTCCGGGTTGGAGTTGACCATCACCGTCCGGTAGCCGAGCTCCCGGAAGGCCAGCACCGCGCGAACGCAGCAGTAGTCGAACTCGACTCCCTGCCCGATGCGATTGGGGCCGCTGCCGAGGATGATGACCGAGTCCCGTCCATCGGGGATCGACTCGTTCTCCTCGTCGTAGGTCGAGTAGAGATAGGGCGTGGCCGAGGGAAATTCCCCGGCGCAGGTATCCACCATCTTGAACACCGGGCGGATGCCGTGCTCATGCCGCAGGGCGCGCACCTCCGCCTCCGGCATCCCGCGCAGCCGCCCGAGCTGCGCGTCGGAGAACCCGAGGCGCTTCATCCCCCGGATCGCCTCCGGCCGCAGGGCTTCGGGATCGGAGGCCCACGACCGCTTCCGCTTCCACCAGTTCGGCGAGCTGGTCGATGAACCAGGGATCGATACCGGTCCGCTCGGACACCTCCGCCACCGACACTCCGCCGGCGAGCGCCCGCTTGACCTGGAAGATCCGCTCCGGGGTCGGGCGGCGCAGCGCCGCCTTGACGCGTCGCGAGGTCGCTGTCGTCGAGCCGGTCGGCCGCCGCGTTCGCGCCCACCACCCAGCCGATTCGATCGATCTCGAGCGCCGCGGAGCCCCTTCTGGAAGGCCTCCTTGAAGGTGCGCCCGATCGCCATCGACCTCGCCGACCGACTTCATCTGCGTCGTGAGCGTCGGCGTCGGCGGTCGGGAACTTCTCGAACGCGAAGCGCGGCACCTTGACCACCACGTAGTCGAGCACCGGCTCGAACGACGCCGGCGTCGTCTTGGTGATGTCGTTCGGGAGTTCGTCGAGGCGGTAGCCCACGGCGAGCTTGGCGCCGATGCGCGCGATCGGGAAGCCGGTCGCCTTGGAGGCCAGCGCCGAGGAGCGCGACACCCGCGGGTTCATCTCGATGACGAGCTGCTCGCCCGTGGCGGGGTCGACGGCGAACTGGATGTTGCACCCGCCCGCCGCGACGCCGACTTCGCGGATGATCGCCAGCGCGCTGTCGCGCATCGTCTGGTATTCGCGGTCGCGTCAGCGTCATCGCCGGCGCCACCGTGATCGAGTCGCCGGTGTGGACCCCCATCGGGTCGATGTTCTCGATGGAGCAGACGATCACCACGTTGTCCGCGGCGTCGCGCATGACCTCGAGCTCGAATTCCTTCCAGCCGATGATGCTCTTCTCGATGAGGACCGAGCCGACCGGTGAGAGTTCGAGTCCGTGCTCGACCAGGGCCTCGAACTCGGCCCGGTTGTAGGCGATACCGCCACCCGAGCCGCCCAGGGTGTAGGACGGGCGGACGATGGCGGGATAGCCCGTCTCCGCCACGGCGGCGAACGCCTCCTCCATGCTCCGGACCGTCTGGCCCGCCGGCGTAGCGAGGCCGAGGCGGCGCATCGCGTGCGCAAACTGCTCGCGGTCCTCGGCCAGGCCGATGGCGCGCGCGTCGGCGCCGATCAGCTCGACGCCGTACTTCTCGAGCGTGCCGTCGTTCGCGAGCGCCATCGCCACGTTAAGCGCGGTCTGCCCGCCCATGGTCGGCAGGAGGGCATCCGGCCGCTCCCGCTCGATGACCTTCGCCACCCACTCCGGCGTGACCGGCTCGACGTAGGTCCGGTCCGCCAGCTCGGGATCGGTCATGATCGTGGCGGGGTTCGAGTTCACCAGGATGACCCGGTACCCCTCCTCCTTGAGCGCGCGCACCGCCTGCGTCCCGGAGTAGTCGAACTCGGCGCCCTGCCCGATGACGATGGGGCCGGAACCGATCAGGAGAATGGAGGAGATGTCAGTCCGCTTCGGCATCAGCAACTTCCTTCAGAATCCGGTCGAGTGCGATCGTGGGCTGCCACCCGGTGGCGGCCCGCAGCTTGGTGGCGTCGCCCACGAGATGGAGAATGTCCGCCGTGCGGACGAGATCGGGCGCCACGGCGGGGACGGCGGTGACCCCGACTTCCGCCGCGAGGCGACTGAAGAGCTCGCGCAGCGAGATCCCTTCCCCGCTGGCGACGTTGTAGGCCTGCGCCCGGCACGCCACGCTCCAGCAGCGCAAGATAGGCGCTCCACGACGTCCTGCACATGGAGGAAGTCGCGCACCGGGTCGAGGTTGCCGGTCGGGACTGAGGTGGCCCCGGAACGCCGGGCCTGCACGGAGCCGCGCGGCGAACGCCGGCGCCACGAACCGGTCGCTCTGGCCTGCGCCGGTATGAGGGAACGGTCGCGCGACGATGACCCGCAACCCGGTGCGGCGCCAGACCTCCAGCGCCGCGACCTCCGCCCCGACCTTGCTGGCAGCATACGGCGAACAGGGGACGAGGGGATCGTCCTCCCGGCGTGGCCGGTCCACGCCCCCACCGTACACCTCACCGGTCGACACCACCAGGAACACCGGATCCACCGCCTCGCGCTTGTGGAGCCGTCCAAGGGCGTCCGCCAGACGCGCCGTCCCTGAGGCGTTGACCGCCCAGGCCGTCGCCGATGTCGCGCCGGGCGTCCGCCGCCGGACGCGACTGCCGCGAGGTGAACCACGGCATCCGGTGCGCACGACATCGCCGAGTCGACCGACGCGGTGTCGAGCAGCTCGAGCGGCACCCGGGCCACCGCGGTGCGCTCCTCCGCCGTGAGGCCCGGCACCTCGAGGGGGCCGCCTGGCCGGATCCCGGCGTGCACCTCGTGACCGGCCGCCAGGAGGGCGCGCACCATGGTGCGTCCCACGAAACCCTCGGCTCCGGTCACGAAGACCCGCATCAGCGCGCTCCCAGCCGGGCGAGGTCGGCGTCCACCATCATCGCGATCAACTCGGCGAATCCGACCGTCGGCGTCCAGCCGAGCTTCGCCTTGGCCAGCGACGGATCCGCCAGGAGCAGGTCCACCTCGGCGGGGCGGATGAAGGCGGGATCGAGCTTCACGTACTTCTCCCAGTCGAGCCCGGCGTGGCCGAACGCGAGCTGCACGAGGTCGCGCACGCTGTGCGTCACCCCGGTGCCGATCACGAAGTCCTGCGGCGCGTCGAGCTGGAGCATGCGCCACATCGCGTCGACGTAGTCGCCGGCGAAGCCCCAGTCCCGGTGCGCGTCGAGGTTGCCGAGGCGCAGCTCCGTGGCCAGGCCCA
This sequence comes from uncultured Gemmatimonadales bacterium, assembly GCA_963699825.1. Taxonomy (GTDB): domain Bacteria; phylum Gemmatimonadota; class Gemmatimonadetes; order Gemmatimonadales; family GWC2-71-9; genus SPDF01. The sequence continues at coordinate 69,898 of CAVOVI010000010.1, read as the reverse complement.
GCTTGATGCGCGCCACCCCGTCGGTGACCTTGCGGGTGACGAACTCGATGCCGCGCCGCGGGGACTCGTGATTGAACAGGATGCCGCTCACCGCGTACAGGTTGTACGACTCCCGGTAGTTGACGGTGATCCAGTGGCCGTACGCCTTGGCCACGCCGTAGGGAGAGCGGGGATAGAAGGTGGTCGACTCCTTCTGCGGCGTCTCCGTCACCTTGCCGAACATCTCGGAGCTCGATGCCTGGTAGAACCGGGCGGAGGGATGCACCAGCCGGATCGCCTCGAGCATCCGGGTCACGCCGAGGGCGGTGAACTCCCCGGTCAGTACCGGCTGCGACCAGGAGGTCGGCACGTACGATTGCGCGGCGAGGTTGTACACCTCGTGCGGCCGCGACTGCTGCAGGGCGACGGTCAGCGAGTGCTGATCGAGGAGATCGGCCGGCAGGAGGGTGAGCCGGTCGGCGATGTGGTCGATCCGCGCCAGGCCGTGGTGGCTGGTCCGCCGGACGACCCCGAAGACCTCGTACCCCTTCTCGAGGAGCAATTCGGCGAGGTACGAGCCATCCTGCCCCGTGATTCCGGTAATCAGCGCACGTTTGCGCTCAGTCATGGCGGTCTCCGAGGGGTGGTTGTGTCGGGACGGGCACCGGGTTAGATTTCGCGGTTTCCAGTTGTACCGTCAATGTCGTAACTGCTTGAGGGATGGACATATGGCACGGGTATGCACCGTGTGCGGCAAGGGGCCGGTCACCGGCAACAACGTCAGCCACGCCAAGAATCGCACGAACCGCCGCTGGTATCCGAACCTGCAGACTGTTCGCGTCCTGAAGGACGGCGAGCCGCGGCGTGTCCGCGTCTGCACCCAGTGCATCAAGGGCAACAAGGTCGTCAAGGCGAGCTGAGCCCCGACGCCCTGTGAGTGTCGGCGCTGCGCCGACCATCGTTTCGCTGTAAAAAAGGGGACCCTCGCGGGTCCCCTTCGTCGTATCGGAAGCGGGCGATGCCACCCTTACTCCGCGAGCAACTCGATGCGAGCCACGTCGGCGCCGTCGCCGGGCCGGTGCCCCATCTTGAGGATGCGGGTGTAGCCGCCCGGACGCGCCGCGAAGCGCGGACCGAGCTCGGAGAAGAGGCGACCGAGGACCTCGCGGTCCTTGATGTTGCGCCCCACGAGTCGGCGCGCATGCAGGTCGCCCACGGCGGGCCAGGGTGATGAGCTTCTCGGCGAAGGGCCGGAGCTCCTTGGCCTTGGCTTCCGTGGTATTGATGCCTTCGTGCTTGAACAGGCTGGTGGCCATGTTGTTCAAGAGCGCGCGGCGATGGGCGGAGGTGCGGGACAGCTGCCGTCCCTTGGCGCGATGACGCATTTAGGCGGTCTCCCCATTGCTGGCAGCAGGGGCGACCGGGGCGACCGGAGCAGCCGGGGCCGGAGCGTCGGGGCTCTTCGGACGGAGCTCGCCGGTGGCGTCATCGAGCACGTGCCCGAAAGCCAGGCCTTCCTTCTCGAGCAATTCGACGATTTCCGACACGGCCTTCTCGCCCACGTTCTTGACCTTGAGCAGGTCGTCCTCGGAGTAGGCGATCAGGTCCTGCAGCGTGCGGATATTGGAGTTCTTGAGCGAATTCAGCGACCGGACCGAGAGGCCGAGGTCGTCGATGGGACGCGAGAGGCTGTCCCGCAGCCCGCCACCGAGCTCGGCGACGACCGGGGCCGGCTCGCGCATCACCGGCACCTTGCCGAAGTCGACGAAGTACCGGAAGTGTTCCTGCGCCAGCGCCGCGGCGTAGGCCACCGCGTCTTCCGGCGAGATGGTGCCGTTGGTCTCGACGGTGACCGTCAGGCGGTCATAGTCGGTGCGCTGGCCGACGCGGGTCTCCGCCACCGTGAAGTTGGCGCGGGTGACCGGGTTGTAGATCGCGTCGATCCGGACGAGGTCGACCGGCAGCGACCGGTCGAACGGGTGCAGCTCCGACTCGACGTAGCCGCGACCCTTGTTGACGTAGAGCTCGGCGTTGACTTCCCGGTCTTCCTGCACGGTGAAGAGCAGGTGGTCGGGATTGACGACGGTGACCGAGCCGTGCGGCTGGATGTCCCGGGCGTACACCGGTCCGGGGCCGTTCTTCTTGATGTGCAGCACCGCTTCGTCGACGTCGGGCGTCAGCACCAGCGTGAGCCCCTTGAGGCGCTGCACGACCTGGTGGATGTCCTCGAGGACGCCCTGGACGGTCTGGTGCTCGTGCACGACACCGTCGAGCCGGAAGCCCCAGACCGCGGTGCCGCGGAGCGAGGAGAGCAGCAGGCGGCGCAGCGAGTTGCCGAGCGTGTAGCCGAAGCCCCGCTCCAGCGGCTGGAGGCGGAACTCGGCGGCGTTCGGATTGTCCTCGCGCCGGCTCATTTCGAGCAGGTGCGGGCGGACGAGTCCGGTCAGGTCGATAGTCATGATTCAGGCCACCACTTACTTCGAGTAGAGCTCGACGATGAGCTGTTCCTGCGCGTTGACCGGGATGGCCTCACGCGTCGGACGCTCAACGTACCGCCCAGCGGCCTTGTCGCCGTCGACGGAGAGCCAGGATACCGGAGCCCCGCGCGACGCGTACTCCTGCGCCGCCTTGACCGCCACCATCTCGCGGCTGGTCGGGGCGACCCGGACTTCCTGTCCGGGCATGACATGATACGACGCGATGTCCACCCGGCGGCCGTTGACTTCGACGTGGCCGTGGTTGACGAGCTGCCGCGCCGCCTTGCGGCTCGAGGCGAAGCCCATCCGGTAGACGATGTTGTCGAGACGCGACTCGAGGGCGATGAGCAGGTTGGTGCCCTTGACGCCCGATTCGCGGGTGACGCTTTCGAACAGGTTGCGGAACTGCCCCTCGGTCAGGCCGTACATCCGCTTGACCTTCTGCTTCTCCCGGAGCTGCTTCGAGTACTCGGACGGCTTGCGGCCGCGACCGGTGCCCTGCCCGTGCTGGCCCGGCGCGTACGCCCGGCGCTCGACGGCGCACTTCTCGGTGAGACAGCGGGTGCCCTTCAGGAACAGCTTCGTGCCTTCGCGCCGGCAGAGCCGGCAGCTGGGTCCAGTGTATCGCGACATGGTTAGACCCGCCGCTTCTTCGGGGGACGGCACCCGTTGTGAGGAATCGGGGTGACGTCCCGGATCGACACGACCCGGAGGCCGACCGAGGCCAGCGCCTGGATGGCGGACTCACGACCGCTGCCGGGGCCCTGCACGCGGACGTGGACCCGGCGAACGCCGAGATTCATCGCCTCGCGGCCGGCGCCTTCCGCGGCCACCGTGGCGGCGAAGGGCGTGGACTTCTTGGAGCCCTTGAAGCCCGCCTTGCCCGCCGTACCCCATGCGAGGGTGTTGCCCTTCATGTCGGTAATGGTGATGAGCACGTTGTTGAAGGTGGCCGAGATGTGGGCGATGCCCTCGGACTCGACGATCTTCTTGGAACGCTTGCCGCTGGGCGCCTTGGCGGGCGCTGCCGGTGCGGCCGGGGTCGTGGTGTAGGTGCAGTCATGATTACTTCTTCGTCGCCTTCTTCTTGCCAGCAATGGCCCGCCGGGGACCCTTCTTGGTCCGGGCGTTAGTATGGGTGCGCTGACCTCGCACCGGGAGACCCCGGCGGTGCCGCGATCCCGCGATAGCTGCCGATGTCCATCAGTCGCTTGATGTTCATGGCGACTTCAGTCCGGAGGGCGCCCTCGACCTTCAGCGCGCGCTCGATGAACTGACGGAGCCGGGCGACCTCGGTGTCCGAGAGATCCCGCACCCGCGTGTTCGCGGGGACGCCGGCCTCGGTGAGGATTCGGACGCTCGTGGGACGACCCACCCCGAAGATGTACGTCAGGGCAATCTCGACCCGCTTCTCGCGCGGAAGATCCACGCCTGCAATGCGTGCCATGATCAGCCCTGCCGTTGCTTGTGCTTGGGGTTGCGCTTGCAAATGATGCGAACAACACCCTGTCGCTTCACGACTTTGCAGTGCTCGCAAATTGGCTTGACACTCGAACGAACCTTCACAGAATCTCTCCCAGGACCAAACTTTGAGGTAGCTGAGGAATATAGACCGCGCCAGAACCCAACGCAAGGGAAGCGGTTAGGACGCGATCCGGACCTCCACCAGCACCCAGGCCGACCTCCCCCGCCGGTACCCGAGGAGGATCAGCGACTCCCGTTCCCCCGGGATTCCCACCGTCCGGTAGCGCCGGTTCAGTTCCACATATCCCTGGATCGAGTCCACCACCGTGGCGCCCAGCAGGGTAGCCTTAACCTCTTGCGTTCCTTGCACATACGAAGACAGAAGGGCCCGCGCCTGGTCGGTGGTGATCGGGGCCGACTGGCGGTCCGGAGGCAAGATGACCTGGAGGCGGCCGGCCCCCGCCGGGGCCAGGAAGGCCCGGAGGTCACGTCGCTCCCAGGCGCTGCGTGCCGAGTCACCGACCTCCGTGAGGCTGGGCGGGGGCGGGGAAGCGGGCAGGCGGGGATGCGGGGAAGCGAGACCGCCCAGGAGGAGGGTCGTCATCAGCAGGACGCCCCGGATCATCCTGCGGCCTCGGCGGTGAATTCCGCCAGCACCGCGGCGGGGTTCGGAGCCTGGGTGATCGGCCGGCCGACCACCAGATGCGTCGCCCCGGCCCCTGCCGCCTCCCGAGGCGCCGCGGTGCGAACCTGGTCTCCGGAGGCGTCGGAGGCCCGGCGGATGCCAGGCACCACCACCCAGGCCCCTGCCGGCAGCACCGACCGGACCACCGCAATCTCCGCCGGCGAGCAGACCACACCACGAAGCCCCGCCTCGACCGCCCTGCCGGCGAGCCGGGCCACCTCCGCCTCGACATCGACCGATTCGCGCCCCACGACATCGGCAAAGCCTGCCGCGTCGTGCGAAGTCAGCACGGTCACCCCCACGAGCCCCACGTTCCCCGCCACATCCTGGGCGGCGCGCATCATGCCGACCCCGCCGAGCGTGTGCACCGTCGCCATCGCGATCCCGAGGGAGTCCGCATTTGCCACGGCCCCGGCGACGGTGTTGGGGATGTCGTGCCACTTGAGGTCGAGAAAGATCTGGAGGCCCCGCTCGCGGAGTTCCTCCAGGAACGGCGCGCCCGCGCGTGTCATGACCACGGACCCGACCTTCACCCAGACCAGATCCGGAAGTCGATCGAGGAGCCGGCGGCCGGCGTCGGGCGATTCCACATCGAGGGCGAGGATGACTTCAGCCACCTGAACGCTCCAGTTCGCGGATGATCCGGCCAGGGAGACGCGGGTCGGCCAACGCCCCTGTCCCGATCCCGACCAGGCTGGCGCCGGCTGTCAGGTACTGACGGGCGTCCTCGGCGCTTCGGACTCCGCCCAGCCCGATAATCGGCAGATCGGGCGCCCGCTCGCGCACACGTCGGACGGCAAGCACACCAGCCGGCAGCAGAACCGGACCGCTGGCTCCGCCGTTTCCGTTGCCCAGGCGCGGCTTGCCGTCCGGGTCGAGCGCGAGACCTGGAAGGGTGTTCACGACCGATACGCCGTCGGCACCCGCATCGCGCGCCACGACCGCGACCGCGGCGATGTCAGGCAGCACCGGAGAGAGCTTCGCCACCAGCGGCCGCTTCGTGACTTGCCGGCAACGGGAGACGATGGCGGCGACCGAGGCGGGATCGGCACCGAACTCGAGGCCCCCGGCGGAGGTGTTGGGGCAGGAGAGGTTCAATTCGTAGGCGGTGATTCCCTCGAGGTCATCCAGCCCTTGGATGACCGAGGCGTATTCGTCGAGCGTGAACCCGACGACATTGACCAGGACACGCGCCGACTGCAGCCGCCCGATGATCCATGGCAGTTCCGCGGCGCGCACCTGCGCCAGGCCAGGATTCGCCAGTCCGATCGCGTTGAGCATCCCCCCACGAAACTCGGCCACCCGCGGCGGGGCATTTCCCGCCCTCGGTTCAAGTGAAACGGCCTTGGTGACGATGCCGCCGAGTCGATCGAGGTCCATCACCCCGTCGAGCTCCCGTCCGTACCCTGCGGTGCCGGAGGCAAGCACGATCGGGTTCTGGAACCGGGCGCCGAACACCACCCGCTCCATCGACGTGGGTGGCATTACTTGAGATCGTCCTGCTGGCGCTGCCCGGCTGGCGCCCTCGCGGGAGCCGCCTGCCGGGACCGGGTGGGGGCCGGCCCCATCCCGCCATTTGCATAGGCCAGCATCGAATCCTCGAGCACGATCACGCCCGGCGTCACCTGCCCCTGGACGAGCAGGAGGTACGGGCTCTCGGGGTACTGGGATTCCAGCGTCTGAAAGATCGAGGCAGCCTCCGCCGGCTCAAGGGCGGCGAGCGCCAGGAGCGCCTTGGGAGCGTAGGGAGACGTGGGCCACCAGGTCGGAATCGTGGAGAAGAGCTCGACGGCGAGATGCGGGGCGGGAAGGGAGTCCCGCACCAACTCGGCGATGACGAACGTCGCCAGGTCTCCCTGCTCGCGCTCGGGGGTGATCGAGTCGCTGTACATCTGAACCCGGTCCAGCACTCGCAGATAGCTCATGGCCTTGATCGACGAAGGCCCTCCGATCTCGCTGAGCTCCGACCAGCTGCGGCCGGGCCTCCTCGAGTTGGGAGAGGGTGTCCGCCTTCCCGAGGGTGTACTCGGCGATCCGAAGCTGTGCGGTGAGGCTGGCGAAGGTGACTGGAGTCGCGCCACCGGCCTCGCGAAGGCGCGCCAGACCGGAATCGGCGTGGCCTGAGAGGAGCCGCATCCCGTCGGCCAGGAGGAGCTGATCCCTGGTCTCGCTCGGGAGGCCGGGCATGGCAATGGCGGCGGTGGTGTACTGCGACGCCAGTCCGCGATCAACCCGCCCGATCCCGGCGATCACCGATTCCCACGGCAGGGAGAGGTCACCCTGAGCCAGCGCCTGCTGAATCAGGGGCTCCGCCGCTGCCAGGTCACCGAGGTTGGCGTAGTCCGCGGCGCGTTCGGCGTCGACCGCCGTGCCCTCCATCCCCGCGAGGGTGGTGAGCGCCTCCTGATACCTGCCGTCCAGGCGGAGCAGGCGGGCGTGGTCCAACTGTGCCGGTCGGCTGACGGCGGTGTCGGGACTGGCCATCAGCTCGACGAGGACGCGGTCGGCAGCGAGATAGTCCCCCTGTTCGAGCAGGCAGCGGCTGAGGAGGACCCTCGCGCGCTCAGCGACCTTGGGACTGTCGCGGCTGAGCGATGCCGCGTCCAGCGCAGGTACGGCACCAGAACAATCCTTGCGCGCCACCATCGCCTCGCCGCGGATCAACTGGGCGTCGTCCACCCAGTTGCTCTGGGGGTGGCGTGCGATGACGGTATCGGCACGCACCTCCGCCTGCGCCCAGAAGCCCTGCGCCTCGAAGGTGCGCCCCTGGGCCTGTGCCTTCTGCGCGCGCTTGGCCAGCCGGTTGGCGTTGTACATCCCGTTGTAGTACACGCACCCGGTGAGTCCGAGGACCAGCAGCACCGCGTGACGCCTCATCGGCCCGGTCCGCCGGCCCGCACGCCGCTCTTCCACTCGAATTCGAGCAGGTAGTCCACGATCGCGTCGGCCAGCGCGCGCGCGATCTGCGCTGCCCACTCTGCGAGAGCAGGTACTTCGCGTCCGACGGGACTGGAGCTGTACCCCATCTCCACCAGCACGCCGGGCCGCCGGCCGGTGTTGAGCACCGCAAGGTCGTTCCGCTGCTTCACACCGCGATTGGCGCCGGGATGGACTGGCTCGAGGTGGGCCTGAATGAGCGCGCCCGCCCGCGCGGACTCGCGGAGATACTCGTTCATCTGCAGGTCCTTCAGGATGAACGCCAGCGGGCCGGTCACCAGCTCCTGATCCTCCGGGCTGTCGAACCGGAGCGCCTCGTTTTCTGTGCGCGCCACCCGATCGGCGTCCGCGGAATTCTCCTCGCCGATGACCAGCGTCGAGAATCCGTCGACCGATCGATAGTCACGCCGCGTCCGCGTATCGAGGGCGTCGACGTGCAGGCTGACGAAGAGATCGCAGCTCGCGTCGCACGTGGGGGCGCGGATCAGGTTGCTCGGCCGGGTATCAGTCGTGCGCGTCATCCGAACGGTGATCCCACGAGCTGACGAGCTCCTCCTGCAGCAGCAGCGCCACCTTGAGCGTGACGTCCTTCTCGGTAAGTCCGCTTGGGAAGAACCGCCCGAGCGTGCCGGGGTCGGCGCCGCCATGCCCGGCGTCCACCGTCACGATGTGGCCGGGCAGGAGCCCGTTGGGCAGCCGCTTCGGCGCGGGCGCGGTAGTCGCGACGGTCGCCGAGCTGAACGAGCCGTCCCGCCGCGCGGTCGAACTTGTACAGCTCACCGAGGTACCGGGGGAGAATCTCCGAGACAAACTGGTAGGGGACGAAGAGCGAATCGCCGCGTTCGATTGCAGGCACCGCGAGCGGCTCGAGACGGTCGTTCAGCCGGAAGAGCGGCGCGGAGGGCAGGAAGCCGAAGTCCTGGCGGGAAATGACCACCGTGATCCAGGCGCCGTCGCGGCGAATCGAACCCGCCAGGGCGGCGGCGAGGGGATACGCCGCCACCATCGGGTGGCCGTCGGCGTCGGTCGAGACGGTCAGGCGTGTCTCGCCGCGGGGCGTGGTGACGACGACCTGTGCAGGCACCACGCCCACCAGCGCGAGAAGGAACGCGAGGGTGATTCACCGCTGGCGCCCCACCGCGATGGCGCGCGCGGTTTCGCGGTCGATCATCCGCTCCTTGAGCGCCTGACGCTTGTCGTGCTGCTTCTTGCCGCGGCCGAGCCCGATGGCGATCTTCGCCTTCCCGTTGCGGAAATAGAGTTCGAGCGGCACGAGACTCAACCCATCACGCTCGACAGAGCCGATGAGGCGATTGATTTCGCGACGATGGAGGAGAAGCTTGCGGGACCGCACCGGTTCGTGATTGTACCGGTTGCCCTGAGTGTACGGCGTGATGTTCATTCCTTCGAGAAACACCTGTCCCCCGGCGACCCGGGCGTACGCTTCCTTGATGGAGGCCTTCCCGTTGCGGAGCGACTTGACCTCCGTGCCCGTCAGCACCAAGCCCGCCTCCCACGTCTCGAGGATGTGGAAGTCGTGGGTCGCCTTGGGATTGCGGGCGACCGAATGCCGGCGCTCCGTGGGCGCATCAGGTTTGGTAGACATGGGCGACTCGTAAACCCAAGATAGACAGTGGGTTCGGGAGGGTCAACGGGCCGCTTGACGCCGGGGCCGACGCCCCACTACCTTTGCCGCCCACGCCGAAGTGGTGGAATTGGTAGACGCGCTGCGTTCAGGGCGCAGTGGGCGCAAGCCCGTGGGGGTTCGAGTCCCCCCTTCGGCACTCTCCATCCTCAGTACCGCACCATCTCCCGATCAATCTCGCGGGCCCACCGGTCGATGCCGCCGGCGAGGCTCCGCACGTTCGGTATCCCGACCGAGCGAAGGAAGTTTGCCGCCTGCAGCGAGCGGATGCCGTGATGGCAGTAGGCGACGATTTCCGCACCGGGGGCGAACGCATTCGCCAGGCCTGGCAGGCGGGAGAGCGGCGCCAGCCGTGCTCCATCGAGCCGGACCAGTTCCCATTCCGGCACCTCCCGAACATCGACGAGCACGATGGGTCGTCCCGCCGCCAGTGCGCGCTGGAGTTCCGCCGGCGTCACTTCGATTCCGGCAGGCGTCGCGATGGGGGCCACGCCGCAGAACGCGTCGTAGTCGATCAACTCGCGGATCGTCGGCGACTCGCCGCAGAGGGGACAGGCGGGGTCGCGCTGCAACGCGAGCTCGCGAAACTGCAGGCGGAGAGCGTCGAACAGCAGCAGGCGTCCCACGAGCGGTTCGCCGATCCCGAGGAGCAGCTTGATGGCCTCCATCGCCTGCAGGGAGCCAATGACCCCCGGAAGCGCACCGAGCACCCCCGCCTCGGCGCACCCCGGGACCATGCCCGGAGGCGGTGGCTCCGCATACAGGCAGCGATAGCACGGCCCCCCTTCGGCGGCGAAGACCGAGGCCTGTCCCTCGAACTGGAAGATCGCGCCGTAGACGTCGGGAATGCCGGAAAGAAATGCGGCGTCGTTGACCAGGTACCGGGTCGGGAAATTGTCGCTGCCGTCGAGCACCACATCGAACCCGGCGAGGATGCCGAGTGCGTTCTTCGACGTCAGCCGCTCGGGGAACTTCTCGACATTGACGAGGGGATTGAGGTCGCGGATTCGTTCCTTCGCCGAGTCGAGCTTCGGGAGGCCCACGGTGGAGGTGCCGTGCAGGACCTGGCGCTGCAGGTTGCTGATGTCGACGAGGTCGGCGTCGACCAGTCCGATGGTTCCCACGCCGGCGGCGGCGAGGTAGAGGGCGGCAGGAGAACCGAGCCCCCCTGCCCCAATCACCAGTACGCGCGACTGCTTCAGCCGGCGCTGACCGGCCTCGCCGACGTGGGGAAGAATGAGATGGCGGGAATACCGCGAGAACTCGGCGGCGGAGAGGGGAGGCAGATCGGGTTGGAGGTGTTCAGCCATGACTGGGACCGCCCGCGTTCAGGACGCGGCGGCGATCCCGACGAGTTCCTGCACCCGAGCCTCGTCCTGCAGGAGGTCAGTCAGGCTGACCCCCTTCAGGAGGTCGTCCACCCGGTTGCGGAGGGCGTGCCAGACGGGGCGGATGCTGCACTGGCCCCCGGAGCCGCACCGTTCATCATCCACCGGGTGCGTTTCACAGTTGATCTCGAAGATCTGGTGGTCACAGGCGGCCATCACATCGTGCACCGAGATCTGGTCCGCGGGGCGGCCGAGGAAGTAACCGCCACGGGCACCCCGGACGCTCTCCACCAGCCCGGCCCGGCGCAGTCGGAGGAGGATCTGCTCGACGTAGTCGCCGGGGAGTCGCTCGGACTCGGAGATATCCCGCGCCGCCACCGGCTCTGTCCCACCCCGCCGCGCCAGATGCAGCGAGATGATCAGGCTGTACTCAGTCCAGGTTGTGACTCGCATAGAACCAATATGGGAGTTGCGGGGTGGGATATCAACCGCACTCCCTGAGGACTCAGCCGCCGGCCGGCAGCCCCTTCCCTCCGGGGACACCCAATTCGGTCATCGCCCGCAGGTCGAGAATCTCCTCGAGTTCCTTTCCCTTGAGGATCCCGCGCTCGGTAACCAGCTGCTTGACCGTCAATCCGGTGGCGATGGCCTCCTTGGCCAGCTTCGCCGCCTCGGCATACCCGATCTTTGGGGCGAGGGCAGTGACCAGCGCCGGGCTCCGTTCCAACCAGTGCGCGCACTGGGCGGCATCGGCGGTGATTCCCTCGACGCAGCGCTCCGAGAAGACCCGCGTCGCGTTGCCGACGATCATCACGCCGAAGACGATGTTGTGCGTGATGACCGGCATCATGACGTTCAGTTCGAGCTGGCCCGCCTCCGCCGCCATCGCCACCGTCGTGTCCAGTCCAAGCGCCTGGTAGCAGACCTGGTTCACCATCTCGGCGATGGAGGGGTTCACCTTGCCCGGCATGATGCTGGAACCCGGCTGCACTTCGGGCAACCCGATTTCCGCCAGGCCGGTCCGCGGACCAGAGGCGAGGAGCCGGATGTCGTTGGCAAGCTTGTTGAGGTCGAGCACCCAGGCCCGGAGCGCGCCGCTGAAGGTGGCGATGTCGCCCATCGACTGCATCAGCTGGACACGGTCCTCGGCGACTTCGAGCGTGAGGCCGGTGATCTCGCTCAGGTGCTTCACCATCAATTCAGGATAGGCCGGCTCGGCGTTGATGCCGGTACCGACCGCGGTGCCACCAATGTTCATGGCGCGGAGCCAGCGCGCCGCTTCGGCCAGCTTGGCACGATGCCGCGCCACGGTGTGGCCGTACGCGGTGAATTCCTGGCCGAGACGGATCGGCGTCGCGTCCTGCAGATGCGTGCGGCCCGACTTGATGATGCCGTCGAATTCCTTTCCCTTGGCGAGGTACGCCTGGGCGAGGCGGTCCATCGCCTTCAGGAGCGGCGGCAAGGTGGTCAGGGTCGCAAGACGCATGGCGGTGGGGATGACGTCGTTGGTGCTCTGCGCCATGTTGACGTGATCGTTCGGGTGCACCGGCGTGTACTTGCCCAGCTCGCCCCCGAGGATCTGGTTGGCGCGATTCGCCAGCACCTCGTTGCAGTTCATGTGATGACTGGTGCCGGCACCCGCCTGGTAGACATCCACCACGAACTGGTCCCGGAAGTTTCCCGCAAGCACCTCATCGGTCGCCGCGATGATGGCGTCGGCCAGTTTCCGGTCCAGGCGGCCCGTCTCCCTGTGCGTGAGCGCCGCGGCCTTCTTGATCTGGATGACCGCGTCGACGAACGCGGGCAGGGGGCGAAGCCCGGAAATGGGGTAGTTTTCCACGGCGCGCAGGGTCTGGATGCCGTAGAGGGCGTCGGCCGGAACGGGCTTCTCGCCGAGGGGGTCCTTTTCGATGCGTGTCTTCATGACGGATACCGGTTGAGCGGAAGATGATTCACGGTGTAGAACAAGGAAGCCAAATGAGCCCTTACTTCACTCACGTTTCGGAACATACGGCGTTTGCCGAAGCCAAGTTCACCAAGGCGGACCTGGCGCAGGGCGAGCACCTCTTCGCCGGCCTCAACTGCTTCGAGCCGGGGCAGTCGCAGGCGGTCCACGCCCATGACGGCGCCGATAAATTTTACCTCGTGCTGGAGGGAAAGGCGAGGATGCGGGTGGGTGCCGAGGAGGTGGACGCGGAGGCGGGGACGCTGGTGTGGGCGCCGGCGGGGGTGCCGCACGGGGTCGTGGCGGCGCTGGAGCGCTCCGTGATGCTGGTCGGGATGTCGCGCTAGTCGGAGCAGTCGCCGAGGGGATAGACGGTCCCGCAATTGGGACAGGGATTCTTGCAGCCCATGGCGCGGGTCCGGACCTCGAAGCCGCAGCGGTTGCAGCTGCCTCCTCCGTCACCCCGGCGAAAGCCGGGGTCCAGGTTTCGTTGCCCCGACATCGAACCCCTCACCCCCGTCCCCTCTCCCTCCGGGAGAGGGGGGCGATGGGTTCCTCGGCTACTCAAGTCGGTACACCCCGGTCAGGAAGGGATTCGTGGTCCGCTCCACGCCGATGGTGGTGTCGGGGCCGTGACCACTGTGGACGATGGTGCTGTCGGGCAGGGTCAGGAATTCGCGTTCGATCGAGGCGAAGAGCGTCGCCGTGTCTCCGCCGGGGAGATCGGTGCGGCCGATGGAACCGTTGAAGAGCACGTCGCCGCCGAATACCCGACCGTAGCCGACCAGGGCCACGCTGCCTGGGGAGTGCCCCGGTGCAAATCGCACATCGAAGCGGATGTCGCCGAGGGTCAGCGGCTCGCCGGGGACGATCTCGTCGGTCGGCGGCGGCGCCGGGAGGCAGCGCAGGCCGAACATCTGCGCCTGCGGGGCCAGGTTGTCGTAGAGGGGGCGATCGAGCGGGTGCAGCCAGATCGGCACCGGCCAGCGTTCGATCACGTCCCGGACGCCCATGATGTGGTCGATGTGGCCGTGGGTCAGCCAGATCGCCTCGAGCGTCCAGCCCCGCCGTTCCACCTCCGCCATGATGCGCTCGCTCTCCTCCCCCGGATCGATCATCGCCGCCGTGCCGGTGGCGGGATTGCCGACCAGGTAGCAGTTCTGCATGAACTGCCCGTTGGGGATGGAGACGACGACCGGATCAGGCAACGGCGGCGGCCTTTCGTTCGGTCAGGAACTTCTCGACGGCGATCAGCGCGGTGGTCGCGTCGCCGACGGCGGTGGTGACCTGGCGCGTGAGCTGCACCCGCACGTCACCCGCGGCGAAGAGGCCGGGGATGGAGGTCATCATCCGGTCGTCGGTGATCATGTACCCGGCCGGGTCGTGGGCGAAATGCTGGGTGACGAGCCCGGTGTTGGGCTTGAACCCGACGAAAATGAAGCAGCCGGTCACCGGCAAGCGCGGAGGTGGCACCGCTCACCGTGTCCTTGAGGGACAGCGACTGGAGGCCGGTGTGGTCGCCGGTCAACTCGGTGACCACCTTGTTCCAGATGACCTCGATTTTCGGATTCGCGAAGAGCCGCTCCTGGAGGAGCTTCGACGCGCGGAACTCGTCGCGCCGGTGGATCACGTACACCTTCTCCGCGTAGCGGGTCAGGTAGGCGGCCTCCTCGACGGCGGCGTCGCCACCGCCCACGACCGCAATGGTCTGCCCCTTGAAAAAGGCCCCGTCGCAGACCGCGCAGTAGGAGACCCCCTGCCCCGCATACTCGAGCTCCCCGGGCACGCCGAGCTTGGTCGGGGTGCCGCCGGCGGTCAGGATGACGGCGGGGGCCTCGAAGGTGTTGCCGCTGCTGCAGGCGACTTCGAAGATCCCGTCCTCGCGGCGGGCGACGGTGTCGACGTTTTCCTGGATGATCTTGGCACCGAACTTCTCGGCATGCTCCGCCATCAGGCGCGCCAGTTCCTTGCCCTTGATGGTGGCGAAGCCGGGGTAGTCCTCGATCAGGTCGGTGTTGAGCAACTCCCCGCCGGGGATGCCGCGCTCGAGGACGACGGCGTCGAGCATGCCGCGGCCGGCGTACATGCCGGCACACATGCCGGCGGGACCGGCGCCGATGATGATCACATCGTGGGTGGAACGGGACATGGGGAGGCCAGGTCAAGGGTGATGAGCAAGTGCCGCTGGGCTGGCGGGGCAGCGGGGCAGCGGGGCCGTCGACGCTCAAATATAGAACAATTGGGGGTTCCCCAGCGCATCTGCTGCGGAGACCCCCAATGCCCATCCGCGGCCGCCCGGGACTACGCCTGCTTGAACACCTTCATCGCCGTGGCCACCATCGACGCCACGTCGCTCACGTTGGCCGGCAGGATCATCGTGTTGGTCTTCTGCGCCAGCGCGCCGAACTGGATGAGGTAGTTCTCGGCCACGCGCAGCTGGGTGGCCTCCATGCCCCCCGGCTTGTGGATCGCTTCCGCCACCATGCGAATTCCCTCGGCGGTCGCCTTCGCCACCGCCAGGATGGCCTCCGCCTCGCCCTCGGCCTCGTTGATCTGCTGCTGCCGGTTGGCCTCGGACGCCTTGATCACCTGCTGCTTGTTGCCTTCGGCGACGTTGATCGCCGCGTCCCGCTGGCCTTCGGAGGTCAGGATCACCGCGCGCTTCTCCCGCTCCGCGCGCATCTGCTTCTCCATCGCGGCGAGGATGTCGTGCGGCGGATTGATGTTCTTGATCTCGTACCGGAGCACCTTCACGCCCCACGGATCGGAGGCCTTGTCCAGCTCCGCGACCACGGCGCTGTTGATGTTCATCCGCTCTTCGAAGGTCTTGTCGAGGTCGATCTTGCCGATTTCGCTGCGAAGCGTGGTCTGGGCCAGCTGCGTGATGGCAAAGATGTGGTCGTCGATCCCGTACGACGCCCGCTCAGGATTCAGCACCTTGATGTACAGGACCCCGTCCACGCCCACCTGCACGTTGTCTCGGGTAATGCACACCTGCTCCGGAATATCGTAGGCCCCCTCCTTGAGCGAGTGCCGGTACCGGATCACGTCCACGAACGGGATGAGGACGTGGAACCCGGCCTGCAGCACACCGGCAAACCGGCCCAGGCGCTCCACCACGAAGGCGCTCTGCTGCGGCACGACCACCGCCGTCTTCGCGATGACCATCACGATCACGACGCCAAGGAACGCCGCGACAATCACAATGGGGCTCATTGACCTGCTCCTTCGGGCTCAACGGAAAGGGTGAGACCATCAACGCTGGTCACGCGACAGCGGGTCCCGCGGGGCAACAAGGCCCCCGTGCTGGCGCGGGCCGACCAATTCGTTCCCCGCAGCTCCACCTTGCCGACGCCGCCGGGATTCAGATCCTCGGTGACGATGGCGATCTCGCCGACAAGCTGGTCAATCTGCGGCGACTGCGGGTCGCCCTGGAACCGCTTCACCAGGCTGTCCCGGAAGAGCAGCAGCGAAACGACGGAGAAGCACGGAAAAGAGGATGAGCTGGACGCCGATCGAGTCGGCCGCGCCCACGCTGGCGAGCAGGCCGACCAGGATGGCCGAGATGCCGAAGAAGATGACGTAGAAGCCACCGGCGGCAGCCAGTTCCACGACGACGAGGAAGAGACCGAACACGAGCCAATGCCACCACTGGAGGTCCATGGAGTCCCGCCGCGTGAGGAGGGGGTCGAACAGGGTTTTTGAAGTATATCCCACCAGATTGTGCCCCGCCACGGCCGGCGGAGTACGAGCGCGAGCGGTTGGCCTACGCCAGCCTCAACAACCCCAGCGCCCCGTGACATGCCGACACCGTCCCGATCAGCAGCGAGGACGGCCGGCCGCTCGCGCCCGCCTCGGCGAGCAGTCCCGCCGCCGCCACTGCATCGTCCACCGAGAACGCCCCGACACCGTCGGTGAGGTGCCGCGTCACGAAGAGCGCCGGGCCGAACACCTCACCCGCCGGCGACAGCCGTTCCACCACCGACTTGGCGGTCTCACTCATCTCCCACATCCTCGGCGCGCGGATGACCGGGCAGGTCGCCGGCTCGATGCAGTGCGTCGGGCAGAGCCAGTCGGCCCAGGAGACATACCGGGTGCCATCGGGCGCGAGGGTGTCGTAGGGGGTCCCGACCGGGTCGGTGAGGGGCTGCTGGGTGATCGAGCGGTCGGGCCAGGTATTCATGGCAAGGCGGCGCAACCAATCGAACATCAGGTGGGGCATGAGTGGGGACGGGACGACGTAGGAGGGGCGCCCCCCCTCTCCCGGAGGGAGAGGGGGTGAGGGGGTGAGGGGTTCGCGAGGCGGAGCCGCTTGGCTGCGGGCCTGCGTGAGAGACCCTGGACCCCGGCTTTCGCCGGGGTGACGAATCGGCACGGATTCCAGGTCGTCACGTCGCTTTAGCGACATCAGCCGAGCCGCGGCTTCAGCCGCGAGCTCCGGGGCGACGCTGGACCCCCGCGTTCGCGGGGGTGACGGCATGCGGCCGTCGAGATACTCGTCGAAGAACTCATCCCACCCCTGCACCACCAGTTCCCGGTCGGGACTCGGTGCCAGGTCCCGCGTCACCTGGCAATGCGCGTCCCGGTCCACCACCAGCACCCGCTCATAGGTGAGGACACCGCGCGCCCTGGCGCGCTCGAGCTGGCGCGCGTAGAAGGTGCCGTAGCAGCCGCCGCCCACGATGACGAACTCATGGACGGCGAGCGGCGCAGCGAGGAGGGGCGCGCCATGGCAGCGCCCTACGCCGCGCCGTTGGTGATGGGGAGGACGTGCCCGGTGATGGCGTCGGCCGCGTCGCTCGCGAGGAAGAGAACTCCATCGGTGATCTGCTCCATCTCGACCCACCGGACCTTGTCGTCCCCGACGGCGGAGACATTGTCGCCGGTCCGCACCATCCCTGGCGCCACGGCGTTCACCCGGACGCCGCGGTCGCGCACTTCGAGCGCGAGACTCCCGGTGAACGCGCCGACCGCCGACTTGGCGGCGGCATAGACCGCCATCTGGTTCTGCGGACGGAAGTAGGCCACGGAGGCGAAGTTGACGATGACGCCGCTGGACGCCGCCAAGGCGCCGATGGCGGCCTGCGACACCAGGAAGGTCGTCTTCAGGTTGATGGCGACTTCCCGATCGAAGTCCGCCACACTCGTCTCCTCGATCGGCCCGTAGGTCGTCAGCCCGCCCGCCACGTTCACAACCACATCGAGCCGGCCGAAATGCCGGATGGCCGTTTCGACCGCCAGCCGCGCGATGTCCGGCTCGGTCAGGTCGCCCGCGCTGGGCCGAGCCTCGATCCCCTCGGCCTCGAACTCCTTCGCCCGAGCCGACGCCTCCACCGCGTTCCGATCGCAGACCACGAGCTTCGCGCCGGCGCGGCCGAACGCGTGCGCCACGGCATGCCCGATCTGGCCGACCCGCGCCACGCCGGTCACCAGCACCACCTTGCCTTCAAAATTCCAGCCAGTCGCCATGTCAGCGTCCGTCACTTGGGCGTGGGTCGCCTCGACTCGAGGCGCTCGAGCCACTCTTCCGGCACCGTCTGCGACCCGAGCGAGCCGTGCCCTTCGCCCGGCCCGATGTCGCCGTGCCAGTCGCTCCCGCCGGTACGCGCCAGGTCGAGTGCCGTCGCGAGCCCCGCGATGCGGGACCGCGTCTCGGCGGGGTGTCGCGGATGCCGCACCTCCACCGCATCGAGCCCCTCCTGCTTTCAGCCGAGCCAGGTAGGGCCGGGTGGCCCGGTCGCGGAGGTGGGCCGCCGACACGACGCCCCCAGCGGCGTGCACCAGGTCCGCCACCTCCGCGAACGTCGGGAGCACCTTGTCGGCGTAGGCCGGCTTGTTCCGTCCCAGGTAGAGGTCGAAGGCCGCGTTCACGTCCTCGGCACCTCCGACGCGCACCACCGCGCGCGCGACGTGCGGCCGCCCGACGGCGCCCCCGGCGGCCTCTTCCAGCACCGCGTCAAAGGTGACGCCAATTCCCATCTCCTGCAGCCGCCCGCACATCACCTCGGCCCGGCGACGCCGATCGGCGCGGCAGCGATCGAGAAACGCCTCGACGGTCTCGTCACCCACCGGCAGGAAGTACCCAAGAATGTGCACCTCCCCCCACGGGGACGCGGCGGAGAATTCGCAGCCGGCAATGACCCGGATCCCCGCGGCCGTCTCCAGCCGTCACCGCCTCGGCGACGCCGGCCACGGAGTCGTGGTCGGTCAGGGCGATCGCGGTGAGCTCGGCCGACTTGGCGCAGGCAACGACTTCAGTCGGCGAGAGGGCGCCGTCCGAAGCGATGGAGTGCATGTGCAGGTCGATGAAGCGAGGAGGAGTCAGCGCCGATATCCCGTGTCAGGCGAAGTCCAGGAGGGCTGCGACCGCGCGAAGAGCTCCCGGAGCTGCCGCTCAGTCAGTTCGGAGAGTGAGAGCTCGCGGCTCCGTGCGCCGAGGGGGGCGTACTTCGCCACGCGCTCCTCGCGGTCGGGACCGGTGCCCTTGGTGAAGAGCATGGTGAATTCGTCGCGCACGAACTGGGTGACACGGCCGCTCGGCGTCACCTTCCAGGTCGTGCCGTCTACATCGATGGTCCGTGCCGGCATAGGGGCCTCAGCCTTCCAGAGAGACTTCGAGCCAGAGATCGTCGGCGTCCGCGTCGTAGGACGCGACCCCTCGCAGGGAGCGCACCAGGACGGCCTCCTCCGCCGTCGGGGCAACCGCCACGTGCGCCGCCGCGTCGGCCGACTCCCGAAACTCCAGGAATACCCCGGGCCGATCGGGATGCCGAAAGACCCAGAGATGCTGGCCGCGCGCCTGCAGGAGCGCCGCGAGCCTTCCGACCAGGGCGAGGTACTCTCCTTCCCCCGCCGTCGGCACGCTCACCCGGGCGACCGCCAGAGCCCGGGCCACCGATCAGGCGCCGGTGTCGGGGAAGTCCTGCAGGGTGGTCTTCAGGTCAGCCAGGAACCGGTCCGCGTCGGCCCCATCGACGATCCGATGGTCGTACGCCATGGTGAACATCCCCTTCGTCCGGATGGCGAGCGCAGTCGGTGCCGTCGGGCGCCGTCACGACATGCGGCCGCTTCTCGATGGCCCCGATGCCGAGGATGGCCACCTGCGGCTGGTTGATGATCGGCGTGCCGGCAAAGGAGCCGAAGCCACCGGGGTTGGTGATGGTGAACGTCCCCCGCTGCACTTCGTCCGGGGTGAGCTTCTTGGCCCGCGCGCGCTCGCCGAGGTCGTTGATGGCCCGCGCCACGCCGAGGAGCGAGAGCTCGTCGGCGCGCTTGATGACCGGGACGATGAGTCCCCAGTCGAGCGCGACCGCGATGCCGATGTTGATATCGCGACGGAAGACCGTGGCGTCGCCCATGACGGCGGCGTTGACCACCGGGTGTTTCCGGATGGTGTCGGCGACCGCCTTCACGATGAAGGCGAGGAAGGTCAGGTTCACGCCCCGCTCGGCATATTCCTTCTTGCGGGCGGCGCGCACCTGCGCCACGCGGGTGAAGTCGATCTCGAAGAGGCTGTTCACGTGCGCCGACACCCGGCGCGACATGATCATGTGGTCGGCGGTGAGCTTGCGGATCTTGCTCCACGGCTCGACGCGATCCCCTTCCCACGGCTCGACGACCGGCGAGGGAACTTCGATGAGTCGGCTCGCACCGCGAGCCGGCGAGGCAGGTTGGCTGGGCGGCAGGGCGGCCGGCGTAGCCAGGGCGGCCGGCGGCGATTCGAGGTACGAAAGCACGTCACTCTTGGTGACGCGACCGGCGTGGCCGCTCCCCGCAATGGCGCTGATGTCGAGGTTGTGCTCGGCGGCCATCTTGCGGACCAGGGGGGTGCTCTTGCGGCGCAGACCGCTCGTCCGCTGTTTCGGGTCCGGTGCTGTGCCGCGAGGCGGGGCAGCGGGGCTGGGCGGCGGGGAGGCCGGAACAGCCGCGGCGGCTGGCTTGGGCCGCGCGGCTGCGGGCTGCGGGGCAGCGGCAGCTGCGGGGGCGGGCGCCGGAGCGTGCCGCGGCTGGAGCGGCCGCGGCGGCGCTGGCGTCGGTCTCGAGCCGCGCGACGACGGTCTGGACCGCGACCGTCTCCCCTTCCTGGACCAGGATCTCGACGAGGACGCCGGCCTGGGGCGCGGGAATTTCCGCGTCGACCTTGTCGGTGGAGATCTCGAAGATCGGCTCGTCGCGCTTGACGGCGTCGCCGACCTTCTTCATCCACCTCGACAGCGTCCCCTCGGCGATGGACTCACCCATCTGGGGCATGATCACGTCGATCTTCGCCATGCGAACCTCTCCCAATTCCTAGTAAGCGGCCAGCCAGCGGGCGGCGAGCACCAAGTCGTCCGTCTGCGGCAGCACAAAGTCTTCGAGCGTCGGCGCGTAGGGCAGCGGCACGTCGTGCGCCGTCACGCGCTTCACCGGAGCGTCGAGCCACTCGAACGCCTGGTCGTTGATCCGTGCGGTGATTTCGCCGGCCACGCCGCCGGTGCGCGTGTCCTCGTGCGCGATCAGCACCCGGTTGGTCTTCCGGACCGAGGCCATGATCGCCTCGTCGTCCATCGGCAGCAGGGTCCGGAGATCGAGCACCTCGACCTGCAGCCCGTCCTCCTTCTCCAGCCGCTCCGCCGCCTCCAGCGCCTTATACACCATCGCCGACCAGGTGATGATCGTCAGGTCCTTGCCCTCGCGGGCCACACGCGCCTTCCCGATCGGGGTGAGGATCTCCTCCCCCTCAGGGAGCTGTTCCTTGATGCGGCGGTACAGGAACTTGTGCTCGAAATACAGCACCGGATCGTCGTCGCGGATGGCGCTCTTGATCAGCCCCTTCGCGTCCCGCGCCGTGGCGGGGCAGACGATCTTGAGCCCCGGCGTGTGCAGGAACGCCGCCTCGGGATTCTGCGAATGGAACGGGCCGCCCCGGACGTAGCCGCCGGAGGGGCCGCGGACCACCATCGGTGTGGGCAGCCCGGCCCGGTACCGCGCCGTCGCCACGTAGTTGGTGAGCATGTCGTAGGCGCAGGAGATGAAGTCGATGAACTGCATCTCCGCCACCGGCCGCAGCCCCATGTGGGCCGCGCCCGCCGCCGCACCGACGATGGCCGCCTCGGCGATCGGCGTGTCGATGACCCGCCGCTCCCCGAACTCGCGCGAGGAACCCGTCCGTCACCTTGAACGCGCCGCCGTACGCCCCGATGTCCTCGCCGAGAATGAAGACGTTCTCGTCGCGCGCGCATCTCCTCCTGCATCCCCTGGCGGATCGCCTCGAGATAGGTCACCTCAGCCATCGGTCCTCCGATACCATTCGAGCTCGGCGCGGGCCGGGTCGGCCAGCACGCCATCGAGCGCCGTCATCGCCTCGGGCATCGGCTCGTCCTCACAGTCTCCCACCGCCGCGTCGAGCAGCGCGTCGACGCGGGCATCGATCTCCGCCAGCTCGGCGGTCGTCGCCCACCCGGCCGCCGTGTAGTCGCGGATGCACCGGTCGATCGGGATCCTTCGCTTCCCACTCGCGCGATCTCCGCCTTCGGCTGGTACGACTGGTTGTCGTGCTCCGCGTGGCCCTTCCGCCGGTAGGTCACCAGCTCGATCAGGGTGCATCCCCCGCCCTGCCGCGCCCGCTCCACCGCCGGCTTGGTGACGCCGTACACGCCGAGCACGTCGTTGCCGTCGGCGCGCTCGCCGGGGATGCCGTACGCCGCCGCCTTGTCGACCAGCTGGGTCACGGCCGTCTGCTTCCGGGTCGGCGTGCTGAACGAGTAGCCGTTGTTCTCGCAGATGATCACCAGCGGCAGGCGCTGCACGGCGGCAAAGTTGATCCCCTCGTGGAACGCGCCGGTGCTCATGGCGCCGTCGCCGACATAGACCAGCCCGACCCGCGGCTGCTTCCGCATCTTGAACGACAGCGCCACGCCGGCCATCACCGGCACCATGTCGCCAAGATGCGAGATCTGCCCGATGAAGCCCGCGGTCGAGGTCGCCGTAATGAATGTTGAGCTCACGGCCCCGCGTCGGGCTCTCCGCCTTGGCCATGTACTGCCGGAGGATCTCGAGCGGCTCGGCCCCCTGCACCAGCATCGAGCCGAGGTTCCGGATGAGCGGCGAGAGGAAGTCACCCTTGCGTGCGGTCGAGCGCGTACGCGCTGCCGACGCTGTCGGCCTCCTGGCCGAGCGAGCGGAAGAGCCCGCCGATGACCTTGGTCTGGCGGTACAGGTTGACCAGCCGCTCCTCGAGGGAGCGGGTCAGTCGCATGTAGTAGTACATCTCGTGCAGCTGGGCCCGGCTGAGCCCGTGCGGAGGGGCGGCCGGGGCGGCGCGAGGTGTCACGGTCGGTGTCATATCGGTCCGTTACTGCGCTTCGATCCGCATGCCGTAGAACGACCGGTACACGAAGACGGTGCTGACCAGGAAGAAGGCGCCGGCCAGCAGGTGCAGGAGCGTGCTGCCCTTCTCGGCGGCGAGGTAGACGCCGAGTTCGACGGCCAGCAGCCCGAAGAGCGTCGTGAACTTGATGACGGGATTCAGCGCGACCGACGAGGTGTCCTTGAACGGGTCGCCCACCGTGTCGCCGACGATCGAGGCGTCGTGCAGCGGCGTTCCCTTCACCTTGAGTTCAGTCTCCACGATCTTCTTCGCGTTGTCCCACGCGCCGCCGGCGTTGGCCATGAAGATGGCCTGGTAGAGCCCGAAGAGCGCGATGGAGATCAGGTACCCGATGAAGAAGAACGGCTCGACGAAGGCGAAGGCCAGCGTCGAGAAGAAGACCGCCAGGAAGATGTTGAGCATGCCCTTCTGCGCGTACTGGGTGCAGATCTCGACGACCTTCTTGCTGTCCTCGACCGAGGCCTTGGTGACGCCCTCCAGCTCGATGTTGGCCTTGATGAACTCGACGGCGCGGTAGGCGCCGGTGGTCACGGCCTGCATCGAGGCGCCGGTGAACCAGTAGATGACCGCACCGCCGGTGATCAGGCCGAGGAGGAAGGGCGGGTGCAGGATGGACAGGTTGGCCATGCCGCTCTCGCAGGCCGTGGGTCAGCGCCATGATGATCGAGAAGATCATCGTCGTGGCGCCGACGACCGCCGTCCCGATGAGCACCGGCTTGGCGGTGGCCTTGAAGGTGTTGCCCGCGCCGTCGTTCTCCTCGAGGAGTTCCTTGGCGACGGTGAAGTCCACGTCGAAGCCGAAGTCCCGCTTGATCTCCGCCTCGATGTTCGGCATCTGCTCGATGGTGGAGAGTTCAAAGACCGACTGGGCGTTGTCGGTGACCGGGCCCGTAGCTGTCCACCGCGATGGTGACGGGGCCCATGCCGAGGAAGCCGAACGCCACGAGTCCGAAGGCGAAGATGGCCGGCGCCAGCATGATGCCGTCGCTGAGGCCCATCGTGCTCACGCCGTAGGCGGCGGCCATGAGGCCCATGATGGTCAGGCCGAGCCAGTACGCCGAGAAATTGCCGGCCACGAGGCCCGACAGGATGTTGAGCGACGCGCCGCCTTCGCGGGAGCTGGTCACGACCTCGCGCACATGCCGCGACGACGTGGAGGTGAACACCTTCACGAGCTCGGGAATGATGGCGCCGGCCAGCGTGCCGCAGGTGATGACGGTGGAGAGCTGCCACCAGAGCGAGGAATTGCCGCCCAGGTCGGGGATGATGAAGTAGGAGACCACGTAGGTCAGGATCACCGACACGATGGAGGTCAGCCAGACCAGCTGCGTGAGGGGATGCTCGAAGTCGAACTTGACGGCCGCGCGATACTTGGCCTTGGACACCGCGTTGCTGACCAGGTAGGAAAGCCCGGAGGCGATCACCATCATCACGCGCATCAGGAAGATCCAGACCAGCAGCTTCGCCTGGATCGTCGTGTCGGGCACGGCCAGCACGATGAAGGTGATGAGCGCGACGCCGGTGACCCCGTAGGTCTCGAAGCCGTCGGCGGTGGGGCCGACCGAGTCGCCGGCATTGTCGCCGGTGCAGTCGGCGATGACGCCCGGATTCCGCGCGTCGTCTTCCTTGATCTTGAACACGACCTTCATCAGGTCGGCGCCGATGTCGGCGATCTTCGTGAAGATGCCGCCGGCGATCCGGAGCGCCGCGGCCCCCAGCGACTCACCGATGGCGAACCCGAGGAAGCAGGCGCCGGCCACGTCGGCGGGAATGAAGAGCAGGATGCCGAGCATGAACAGCAGCTCGACCGCGATGAGCATCATGCCGACGCTCATCCCCGCGCGCAGCGGGATTTCCGAGACCGGCCACCCCTTGCCGCGGAGCGACGCGAAGGCGGTGCGCGAGTTGGCCAGGGTGTTGATCCGGATGCCGAACCAGGCGACGCCGTAGCTCCCCGCCATGCCGATGAGCGAGAAGAGGAGGATGATCGCGATCTTGGGGATTTCGAGGTCGGTGAGGAGGAAGTAGACGACGATGACCGCGCTGACGAAGACCCAGAGCCCCATCAGGAACTTGCCCTGCTGGACCATGTAGGCCTTGCAGGTCTCGTAGATGATGTCGGACACGTCGGCCATCGCCTTGTGGACCGGCATCTTCTTGACGGCGGCGTAGCTCCAGAGCCCGAACATCAGGCCGAGGAAGCAGACCACGATGCCGGAGAGCAGAATCTCGTGCCCGGTGTACCCGAGGAAGTTGCCCTGGTTCAGGTCGGGCAGGAGGAGATTGACCTCTCCACCAGGTCGATGCGCCGGAGGGGCGGCGGCCTCCTGGGCGGCGCCGAGGCCGGCCAGAAGCGGGAGCATCAGGAAGGGCAGGACCAGTGCTTTACGCCACCGCTTGGCCAGACGAGGCATGACTCGGTATCTCCGGATAGGGTGTCACCGACGCGGTGACTCAGTAGGCGCCCCGCGGCTCGTGCGCGGGGTCTGCCATGGTGTGAACGACGGTGAGAAAGCGCTTGGCGAGCTTGTCGAGCTCGCTTTCCCCCGGCTGGTCGGTCTCGATCGTGATCAGGGTATAGTGCCCCCCCTCGGCCTGGACCGTCACGCCGAGCTGGCCCAGCGTGCCGCCGAAGCGGCGGCGGCGGGGAGTTTCCTCGGTCGGGGTCAGCCGCGCGCCGAAGAACTCGGCGGCGCGGGCGACGGCGGCGTCAGGGGAGATGCTGGTGCGGTGGAAGTACTTCATCAGTCGTCGTTCTCGTAGTACTCGATGCCGAGGTGCGTGATCTGGTCCTCGCCCTTGAGATAGCGCAGCGTGTTCTTGAGCTTGGTCAGCTGGATGAACAGGTCGTGCTCCGGATACAGTCCGGGGCCGACCTGCGGGCTCTTGAAGTAGAACGACAGCCACTCCTGGATGCCGGACAGCCCGGCGCGGCCGGCGAGGTCGAAGAAGATGCGCCAGGTCGAGCACCAGCGGCGCGGCGAGGATCGAGTCGCGGCAGAGGAAGTCGACCTTGATCTGCATCGGGTAGCCGAGCCACCCGAAGATGTCGATGTTGTCCCACCCCTCCTTGTTGTCTCCGCGCGGCGGATAGTAGTTGATCCGCACCTTGTGGTAGATGTTGCCGTACAGCTCGGGGTAGAGCTTCGGCTGCAGGATGTGCTCCAGCACGCCGAGCTTGGACTCTTCCTTCGTCTTGAAGCTCTCCGGATCGTCGAGCACCTCGCCGTCGCGGTTGCCGAGGATGTTGGTCGAGTACCAGCCGGCCACGCCGAGCATGCGCGCCTTGAACATCGGCGCGAGCACGGTCTTCAGCATCGTCTGGCCGGTCTTGAAGTCCTTGCCGCCGATCGGCACGCCCTTCTCGCGGGCCAGCTCCTCGAGCGCCGGGAGGTCGCAGCTGCAGGTTCGGGCGCGCCGTTGGCGTACGGCACGCCCTCCATGATGGCGGCGTAGGCGTAGAGCATCGACGGCGCGATCGAGGGATCGTTGGCGTCCATCGCCTTCTCGAAGGCGTCCATCGTCTGGTGGGTCGGACCGGGGGCGATGAAGACCTCGGTCGAGGCACACCACACCATGACGAGGCGATCGCACTTGTTCGCGGCCTTGAAGTCGCGGATGTCCTTGCGGAGCGCCTCGGCGAGCTCGCGCTTGGTCTTGCCCTGCTTGACGTTCGTGCCGACGAGCCGCTTCACGTAGAACTGGTCGAAGACCGCCGGCATCGGCTTGATGCCCTTGAGAAACTTTGCGATCGGCTCGACATGCTCGTGCTTGTCGAGCACCCCGCACTTGAGCGCCGACTCGTAGGCGTCGTCCGGAATCGGATCCCAGGCGCCGAACACAAGATCCTCGAGCGCCGGCGAGCGACACGAAATCCTTGATCAGCGGCGTCCGGGCCTCGGTCCGCTTGCCGAGCCGGATCGTCCCCATCTGGGTCAGGGACCCGATCGGCTTCGAGCGGCCCTGCCGGATGTTCTCGACGCCGGCCATGAAGGTGGTGGTGACCGCGCCGAGCCCGACGCAGAGGACCCCGAGCTTGCCCTTGGCGGGCGTGATTGACCGGGCAGATTGAGGCGCCACGGTGGTCATCCTTTCGAGATTGGGTCAGGGCGGGACCGCAGGGGCAAGGACGTGCCGTCCCTACGCCCCGTTGGTTGCACGGTAGACAAAGACAAAACGCTGCACGACCGTGATGATGGACGCGATGGCCAGCACCGCCACGATCCCTTCCAGCACGAGGGCCTGGGGGCCAGCCCCGACCAGCAGGGAGGCGAGCCCGAGCCCGATGATCCGTTCCGCTCGCTGGGCAATGCCGACCTTGCAATCGATGCCGAGCCCTTCGGCACGGGCGCGCGCATAGCTGACGACGAGGGAAGCCAGCGTGGCGACCATCGCCAGGATGATGGCGAGGTTGCGATAGGCCACGTCCGGCGCGTGCAGCAGGTACGCGGCGATTCCGATGAAGGTGGCGCCGTCACTGACGCGATCGAGAGTTGAGTCGTAGAAGGCGCCGAACTTGGTGGCCGCGCCGCTCTGGCGGGCCACCGCTCCATCGAGGGTGTCCATCCCGCCGCTCAGCAGCAGGAGGGCGCCCCCGAGCCGGATGTAGCCGAAGCCGAAGAAGACCGCGGAGACCACGACCAGGAGGGTACCGACCGTCGTGATGGTATTCGGCCGGACGCCGGTGCGCACCAGCCACCGAACCAGGGGTTCGGTGACGACGTAGTAGGCGCGTTCGACGCCGACGGGGACGAGCTTCACTGGCTGGATAGACCTCGACAGAGTCACTTTTTCGCCATGTTCAGAGCGGCGAAAAGTTAACCGGGAGAAAGCTTTAGGGCAATTCGGGAGCGGGGAAGCTGGGAAGCGGGAAAGCGGGGAAGCCGGCCCGTCATTCCCGCGGAAGCGGGAATCCAGTGGACTGGTCCTGGCCCCCCGCGTTCGCCGGGGTGACGGCTACGGGGCTGTCACCCTACTGGACCCCCGCATTCGCGGGGGTGACGGCCGGTCGCGGATACAAGAGCGCCGGCTGGCGGCGCCGCAGGAACGCCGCGAGTTCTTCGGGCCACTCTTCCATGACCACGGCGGGCGCCACCCCCGAGGCCAACCCGATGCGGAGGCTGGAGTTACCGGCGAGCCGGTCGAACTGGGCCGGCGTCCATTTGAGCTGGGTGGGGTGCACCGCCCGAATGACGGCCATCATCGTCACGGCCGTCGCCGTCGGGTCGTATCGGTCCCGGTCCGTCATGGTCAGCCGAATGCCGGCGAGCCGCTTGCCGGCATACTTGCCATCACCGGGCTGTTTCGGTCGAAACGTCACGCCCGCGAAGGAGACCCCCGGCAGGTTTGCGGCTCGCAGCCCCGCGAGCACCTTCGTGGTGTCGAGCCAGGGTGCGCCCACCTGCTCAAAGGGGTGGTCACTGCCCCTGCCAACGCTCAGGTTGGTCCCCTCCATCAGGCAAAGCCCCGGATAATGGAAGAGCGATTCCAGCGAACGCAGGTTTGGACTGGGGGGAACGTAGGGGAGTCCGGTCTGGGCCAGGTCCATCGCCGTGGACCAGCCCGCCACGGGGATGACGGTGAGATCCGCCCCGATGCCGAATTCGGCATTGGCGAGCCGGGCGAGTTCGCCGAGCGTCATCCCGTGGCGCATGGGGATGGGCATGATGCCGACGAACGACGCGTAGGCAGTGTCGAGCACATTCCCCTGCACCGTCCCGCCGATGGGATTCGGCCGGTCAAGCACCACGACCCGCTTGCCGCTTCGGACGGCCGCCCGCATCACGGCCACGGTGGAACTGAAATAGGTGTAGTACCGGGCGCCCACGTCCTGCAGATCCACGAGGATGAGGTCGAGCCCGGTTAGCGTCGCCGCGATGGAGGCGGTATTCTGGTTGTAGAGACTGTAGATTGGGAGGCCGGTGACGCTGTCCACGCTGTGCGGCACCGGTGCTCCAGGATCGGCCTCCCCGCGGTAGCCATGTTCCGGGGTATAGAGCGCCACCAGCTCCAGTCCCATGGCGCGGATCCTGGTCGCATCGCTCACGCCGGCGGCATCCACGCCGGCCTGATTGGTGACCAGGCCGAGTCTCGCGTGGCGGACCAGAGGCATCGAATCTGACAGCAGGACGTCGATGCCCGGACGCACCACTGTTTTCGCGGGTGCCGGAACCGGTGCCACGGCCGCGGGCGGTTTGCCACACGCCGCCGCCACTCCTACCATCGCAACCAGGATTGTCTGCCGGTGATTCACGCCCGCCTCGCCCAGTTTTCGGTTGTCCTGCTCGCCTGTGCGGCATCCGCCGCACCGACACCGGTCCCCGTAGCACCGGTTCCTGTCCCGCCAAGTTTCACAGCGCCCGTCGTGGCGGCGCCCCCGCCGAACGACCCCACGCAGCGGTTGCTCGACTCGCTCTCGGTGCGGGCCAAGGTCGGCCAACTCGTGATGCCGTGGATTCCCGGCACCTACTCCGCCAAGGACGACCCCGGCTTTCTCAAGGCGCGTGCCTGGGTCGATTCACTGCAGGTCGGCGGAATCATCGTCTCCATCGGGTCGCCGCTCGATATCGCAGCCAAGCTCGACGCCCTGCAGCGGCAGGCCGCCATCCCCCTTCTCGTCGCCTCCGACCTCGAGGGCGGGACGGCCATGCGTTTCAACGGCGGCACCGCCTTCCCCACCAATATGGGGGTGGCCGCCACCGGCCGGGAGTCGGACGCCTACGAGATGGGCCGCATCACCGCGGTCGAAGGGCGCGCGGTCGGCATCCACCTGGTCTTTGCGCCGGTGGCCGATGTCAACAACAACGCCGCCAACCCGATCATCAACACCCGGTCGTTCGGCGGCAACCCCACCGCGGTCGCGACGCTCGTCGCCGCCGAGGTCCGCGGACTGCAGGAACACGGGATGCTCGCCACCGCGAAGCACTTCCCCGGCCATGGCGACACGGGCACCGACACGCACATCGAGCTGCCGGTCATCGACGCACCCTGGAGCCGGCTCGACTCGGTCGAGCTGGTGCCGTTCCGCGCCGCGATCGAGAGCGGCGTCGCCGCGGTGATGTCCGCCCACATCGCGCTGCCGGGCGTCGACAGCGGCAAGGTGCGCCCGGCAACGCTCACCCCCACCCTCCTCACCGGCGTCCTCCGCGACTCCCTCGGCTTCAAGGGCCTCGTCGTGACGGACGCGCTCGACATGGGCGGGATCGTCCGCACCTACGGACCCGGCGAGGCCGCGGTCCTGGCCATCCTGGCGGGCGCCGACCTCATCCTTCAACCGCCGGATGCCCGCACTGCCATCGACGCGGTGGTTGCCGCGGTCGAGCAGGGGCGCATCACCGAGACGCGGCTCGACCAGTCGGTGCGCCGCGTGCTCGAGATGAAGCGGGGAATCGGGCTCTTTGAGCACCGCACCGTCGCGCTCGACAGCGTGATGGACTGGGTCGGTACCGCGGCCCATGAGGCGATGGCGCGCGACGTGACCCAGCGATCGCTGGTCCTGGTGCGAGACCAGCGGAGACGTCGTGTCGACGCTCCGCGCCAGGCCACAACCGATCACCCTGCTCACCTACGCGGACGCCCCGTCGAGCTCGCTCGGCACCGCACTGGCCGGATCGCTTCGCACCGCCGGGTACACTGTTACCACCTTCCGCCTCTGGCCGTCGAGCGGCACCGCCAGCTACGACTCTGCGCGCACCGCCCTGGCGGCCTCCCCGGTGGCCGTGGTGGCCGCGTCGATCCGGGTGAGTGCGTGGAGCGGGACCATCAGCCTCCCGCCGCAGGTGGCCGACCTGGTGAACGCCACCGCCGCCACACAGCCCACGGTGCTGGTGTCGTTCGGGTCGCCGTACCTGCTGACCCAGGCGCCCGCCGTCCAGGGATACCTCCTCGCGTGGGCCGCCCGCTCAATCAACGAAGAGGCGGTCGCCGCGGCGCTGACCGGCACCGCGACGATCAGTGGCCGGCTGCCGATCGAACTCGATGCCGACACTCCGATCGGCACCGGGCTCCAGCTGGGAGCCGAGCCCTGAGACAGCGTGCGGTCACGGCGGTGTTGCTCCTCGCCGCCGCCGGCTGCGCACCCCGGATCGAGCCCGGCCCCGTCCCCCTCTACAGCAGACCAAACTGGAAACCGCTCCGCCACTTCGTCGACAGCGCCGTGAAAGCCGGCGCCGCCCCGGGTATCGTGGTGGCCGTCAGCTGGCCGGGACATCGGTACATCTACGGCACCGGCCACCTCGGCGACGGGTTCCGGCGCCGTCCCAATCAGCACACCGTCTACGACCTCGCCTCGCTCACCAAGGTGGTGGGGCTCACCACCGCCATGATGTGGGCGGTCGAGGAGGGGCGCATCGAGCTCGACGCGCCTGTCTCCCGGTACGTACCGGCCTTCGACGGTCCCGGCTCCGACAGCGTCACCATTCGACTCCTGCTGGCGCATGCGAGCGGCCTCCCCCCCTGGCGGCCACTCTACCTGCTCGGGTACAGCCGCTCGGCAGTTCTCGCCGTGGCTGACTCGACCCTGCTCGACACCATCCCCGGCTCCCGATTCGCCTACTCGGACATCGGCGCGATTCTCCTGACGCAGGCCGTCGAGACCGCGTACGGCGAGCGGATCGACTCCCTCCTCTCACGCCGACTGTTCACGCCGCTCGGGATGGGCTCGACCCGGTACACTCCGCCCGCCACCTGGCTCCCCCGCGTCGCGCCCACCGAATTCGATTCCCTCCGGAATCGCATCGTCCGGGGGCAGGTGCACGACGAGAATGCCTGGAGAATGGACGGGGTCTCCGGCCACGCGGGCATCTTCTCCACTGGGGAGGACCTCCTGACCTTCGGCGAATGGTGGCTGGCACAGTACCGGGGAACCGGGGCGGCGCCCGGGCAACCCGCGGTCTCCGATTCGCTGCTCCGGTCGTTCACGACTGTGCAGGACATCCCCACCGGCTCGGCGCGGGCGCTCGGGTGGGAGACGCCGACGACAGCAAACACCGGGAGCGCGTTCCTGTCTGCCGGCAGCGTCGGGCACACCGGCTTCACCGGAACCAGCATCTGGATGGACCCGGTGCGGAGCGTGGTGATCGTCGTCCTCTCCAACCGGGTGCATCCCACGCGCGCCAACCAGCGGTTCGCGGGCGTCCGGGGCGGTGTCGGCGACCGTGCGCTCGCCGCGCTCGACCCCCGACTGCAAGAGACTGCATCGACCGCGCGTTGACAGGTGCGGGGGCCAGTCCCTAGCTTTCGCCTGTCACCCAAGGAGCAAGACCATGACGACGGAAGCCCAGTCGACCCAATTCCAGCTCACGCTCACCGACAAGGCTGCGGAAGAGGTGCGCAAGTTCATCGCCGCCGAGGACGTCCCGCTGGAGACAGCCGGGCTCCGGATTTCGGTGTTGCCGGGCGGCTGCAGTGGATTCAAGTACAGCCTGAACGTCGAAGAAAAGGCGCTGGAGGACGACGTGGTCCTTGACCTGAACAGCGTGCGGGTGTTCGTGGACGGATTCAGCCTCCAGTACCTCGCCGGCGTGACCGTGGACTACGTCTCGTCGATGCAGGGGAGCGGATTCACCTTCACGAACCCGAACTCGACCGGCGGCTGCGGCTGCGGGAGCAGCTTTACAGCGTAGGCAGGGCGGCGGGGTGGCAGGGTGGCCGAAGCAACCTCGTTCGGGACGACAGATCAGCTGACGAGGGGGGATCCTTCCCCCCTCTTTCTTTGCCCCTCCCCCGTCCGCCTCCACCCCGGGGCTGCATGGCACCTCTCGATCTGGCCGTCATCGTCGCGTACTTCGCGCTCACCCTGGGCGCGGGGCTCTGGGTATCCCGCTCACAATCCACGGCCGGCGACTACTTCCTGGGCGCCCGCAATCTCCCCGCCTGGGCCATCCTCTTTTCGATCGTCGCCACAGAAACGTCCGCCATCACGGTCATCTCGGTGCCGGGCCTCGGTGCCCGCGGCGACCTCACCTTTCTCCAGCTCACCTTCGGCTACCTCGTCGGTCGCATCGGCGTGGCGGTCTGGCTCCTCCCCGGCTACTTCCGCGGCGACCAGGAGACGGCCTACCAGCGCATCGAGAGTCGGTTCGGGCCGACCAGCCGCCGGCTGGTCTCGGTCGTCTTCCTCCTCACCCGTCTGCTGGGTGACGGCGTGCGCATCTTCGCGGGCTCCATTCCGCTCGCGCTGCTCACCGGGTGGTCGGTGCCCACCGCCATCGTCGCGATGGGAACCATCACCCTGGTCTACACCCTGCTCGGCGGACTCAAGGCAGTGGTCTGGTCCGACGTGATTCAGCTGGCGGTGTATGTGACCGGCGGGATCGCGGCGCTCGGCATCGCCTGGCATCTCGCTGGGGGCGCCGATCAGGCGCTGGCCGCCGCCGCTGCCGCGGGCAAGCTGCGGATCTTCGATCCGGTCATCAGCTTCACGCAGACCTACACCCTGCTCGGCGGGCTCATCGGCGGCGCGCTTCTTTCGGCAGCGTCACACGGCACCGATCAGCTCATCGTCCAGCGGCTGCTGGCCACGCGGTCCCTGCGCGACGCGCGAATCGCCGTGGTGGGATCCGGCATCGCGGTCATTCTCCAGTTCGCCCTCTTCCTCCTCATCGGATCGGCCATCTGGGCAGCGGGGTTGGCCCCCGACGACATGCCGGCGGACCAGATCTTCTCACGGTTCATCCTCGACAAGCTGCCGACGGGACTCGCGGGGCTGATGGTCGCCGGCATCCTGGCCGCCGCGATGAGCACCATCAGCTCCTCGATCAACGCCCTCGCCAGCTCGGTGACGCACGATCTCTACTCGTCGTGGACGGGGGTGAAGGATCCGGCCCGGCTCCTCCGGCTCGGCCGCATCTTCTCCGCCGGCTGGGGCGTCGCGCTGATCGGCGCCGCGCTCTTCTTCGACCAGCTCTCCCGCGGAGGCGACACACCGGTGGTGGTGCTGGCGCTCTCCATCGCGTCGATCACCTACGGTGCCCTCCTCGGCACCTACGTCCTCGCCGCACGGGTGACAGCCGCCCAGGGCCGCGACGTCGTCGGCGCAGTGCTCCTGTCGGTCACCGTCATGCTGTTCGTGGTCTTCTCCGCGCAACTCGCCGGGCACGCCGGGTTCGAGTGGCTGGCGCCGGTGGGCCGTCTGGCCTGGCCATGGTACGTTCCGACTGGCACGGCCCTGACCATCCTGACCGGCTGGATCCTGAGCACCCTACCCCATGAGGAGAGCAGGCGATGAGTGCACCACTGATCGGCGTCGATGTCGGCGGATCGAAGACAGCCGTGTCGGTGGGCGACCCCACCAATGTCCTCGGCCGCGCCCTCGGGCCAGGTGCGGCGGTCCGCCCCGGGCGCGCGATCGCGTCGGCCGCCATCATCGCGGAAACGGTGCGCAAGGCGCTCGCCGCGGCGGGGAGCATGCGCGGGTCCGTCCTCGTGGTCGGGGCGGCCGGCGCCGGCAGGGAATCGGAGCGGATGGAGCTGGAACAGGCACTCCGCACCGAGGCGCTCGCCGACCGGGTGAAGGTGACGACCGACATCGAGATCGCGCTGACGGCCGCGTTCGGCGAGGGGCCGGGCATCGTCGTGGTGGCGGGCACAGGCAGTGTCGTGCTGGGCCGCGATCCTGAGGGACGGATGCTTCGCCGCGGAGGCTATGGCTGGCAGATGGGCGACGAGGGAAGCGGGTACGCGATCGGCCGCTCGGCCCTCGGCGCGGTCAGCCGGGCACACGACAGCCGAAGCCCGGAGACGGCGCTCACTCCAGTCCTGATGGAAGCCACCAGGAGCCTTGATTTCGAGGCGCTGGTGCGGTGGGCGGCGTCGGCGGGACCGGCGGAAGTGGCGTCGCTCGCGCCCCACGTGCTGCATACGGCGGAACGGGGCGATGCGGTGGCACAGGGCATCGCCGACTATGCCGCGCGGGAGCTCAGCTCACTGGTCCTGCGGTTGTCCGATGAGTTTCCCACCGGCGAACGGGTGGGGGTGGCGCTGATGGGAGGAATGCTCGCGGAAGAGCGCTCGCTCCGGAGCGCGGTCCTGGAAAAACTGGGGAGCGAACCGACGCTGCGCCCCCTCGCCACGATCGTGGACGCGACGCTGGGGGCGCTGGCGCAGGCGGGGAGACTCTAATTCGTCACCCCCGCGGAAGCGGGGGTCCAGTCGGGCGACAGCTGGATTCCCGCTTTCGCGGGAATGACGCGCTTACTGCTCCGCCCCGCCCTCTTACTGCCCCGCTGCCCCGCTGTCCCGCTGTTCCGCCGCTTCCGCGTTGTCCTTGATCCGCAGCCGGCTGTGCCGCACGCCGTACAGGAAGTAGACCACCAACCCGATCAGCAGCCAGATCCCGAACCGCTCCCACGTCACCGTGGGCAGCTTGAACATCAGGTAGACGCACGCCACGATGGAAATGATCGGCGTCAGCGGCACCCAGGGTACCCGGAACGGCCGCACCCGGTCCGGCTCCTTGTATCGGAGCACGATCACGCCGAGCGAGACCAGGACGAAGGCGAAGAGAGTGCCGATGTTGGTGAGGTCCACCACCTCGGCGATGTTGGCGAACGCGGCGAAGACGCCGACGAAGATGCCGGTCAGGATCGTCCCGATCCACGGCGTCTTGTACTTCGGGTGCACCTTGGCCAGGAAGGGCGGGAGGAGGCCGTCGCGGGCCATCGACATGAAGATCCGGGGCTGTCCGAGCTGGAAGACCAGCAGCACGCTGAACATCGCGATGACGGCGCCAAGCGAAATGATGAATCGCGAGGCATTGATCAACCTTGGCGGGCCATCCGCGAACGCCAGCGCGGTGATCATCGGCTCCGCCGTACCGAGCTGCTGCCACGGCGCGATGCCGGTCATGACGGCCGACAGGGCGATGTAGAGCACGGTACAGATGGCCAGGCTCATGATGATACCGAACGGCATGTCCTTGCCGGGGTTCTCCGCTTCCTCCGCCGCCGTCGACACGGCGTCGAACCCGATGTAGCTGAAGAAGATGATCGCCGCGCCCGCGCCGATGCCCGAGATGCCGTTCGGGGCGAAGCCGCCGGTGGCGGGGTTGGTCCAGTTGTCGGGCTTGAGGAGCGTGAGGCCGACGGCGATGAAGAAGAGGATGATCCCGATCTTCAGGATGACCATCGCGTTGTTGGAGTTGGCCGACTCCTTGATGCCGT
Source organism: uncultured Gemmatimonadales bacterium (assembly GCA_963699825.1). Lineage (GTDB taxonomy): Bacteria > Gemmatimonadota > Gemmatimonadetes > Gemmatimonadales > GWC2-71-9 > SPDF01. The sequence continues at coordinate 33,909 of CAVOVI010000010.1, read as the reverse complement.
ACACCAGCAGGATCGTGATCAGCATGACGGAGATGAACGCCGGGACGTTAGCGATCATCGGGAATCCGAAGACCTCCGGGGCGCCGGACACCGCCGAGGCGAGATAGACCGTATTCGGGTCGCTGGCCCCGGCGGCCACCGCCTTCACCGCGTCGTAGGCCGTCCGGTAGTCGGTGGCGAGCCAGGCCGGGAGTGACAGCCCGAAGTGACTGATCAGCTCCCGGAAGTGTCCCGACCACCCGATGGCCACGCCGATGTTGCCGACGGCATACTCGATGATCAGGTCCCACCCGATGATCCAGGCGATGAACTCACCGAGCGAGGCGTAGGCGTAGGTGTAGGCGGAACCCGCGATCGGGACCATCGCCGCGAACTCGGCGTAGCAGAGCGCGGCGAACCCGCAGGCCACCGCGGTCAGGATGAACGAGAGGATGATGGCCGGCCCGGCGCCGGGGCGCACCGCGTCGCCGACGATGGCGGTGCCCGTGGTGGCGAAGATACCGGCGCCGATCGTGGCGCCGACGCCGAGGGCGGTCAGGTGCCACTTGCCGAGGGTGCGGCGCAGTCCGCCGCGTGAAGCGAGATCGTCTTCGCAGTCCTGGACCGATTTGAGGCGGAAGAGCTGGCGCATCAGGTCCTATTTCGATGGGAGAGTGAAGTAGATGACCGCCACGCCCGGGACGGCGACGCCCTCGGCGTTGCGCGCAGGCTTGAAGCGATAGGTTTCGGCGCGCTCAGTGAAGCGGCGCGAGAAGTCGCGATCCTCGATTGTCGGGGTCCGTCTCGATCCGGGCCACCCGGCCGTCGGCCCGAACGTGAAAGGTGACCCGCAGGGTCTCGCCCTCGCAGTTCCTTCGGCGGCTTGTCGAAGAGCAGGCGTCCCGTACGACCACTGTGGCTCGCGACCGGACCCACCGCCACCGCCTCCGCCACTCCCGGGGCCGCTCCCTGCCCCGGTACCCGTTCCGACACCGCCGCCCGAACCGCCACCACTCCCGCCTCCACTGCCGGGTCCCGATCCGGGGCCTCCGCGCCCCGCCCCTGATTCCGGCACGCTGTCCTCCGACGACACGACCACCGTCGGAGTCGGCTGGGTATCGGCTGGCACGGGGGTCGGCGCGACGACTGTCGGGTGGCACCACTTCGGGCGGAGGAACGGCGGGCTGTTCCACCGGGGCCGGCGCAGCGGCCTGCTGCAGCGGCGGGAGGGTAATATACCGGACCCTTTCGCCCCCGCCACCCCCACCGCCCCCGCCGCCACCGGGCGGAAGGAGGACGCTGCCGCCGGTCGGCGGCTGGAAGAAGGTGTCGACCGTCCCGTGGATGATCAGCAGGAGGATCGCCGCGTGGAATAGGAACGACACCGCGGCCCCGATGAAACGGCGCGGGTCACGCTGGCGGCCCAGCAGCGGATGGGGCGGGAGAGGGGTCTGGTTCACGGCTCCATGATACACCCGACGGGCGCCAGCACCACCGCCAGTGGCGGGGGCCGGCGCCCGTCGGAAAGGGCTGAGGAAGTGAGCGACGCCGGCACCCGGGAGACGTCCGGGAGGCCGAGATGCCGCACGACTCACCCTGCTATTACTACTGCCCTGCGTCTCTCGGGGTGAACCCGATGACCTGCACTCCAGCCCCTCGAGCGATGTCCATCGCCTCGATCACGTCCTGGTAGATCCGGTTCGGCCCCGCCTTGATGAACATCAGCTTGGCCGGCCGCTCGTCGTAGATCGCGTGCAGCTGCGCGTCGAGCTGGTCCTTCGGGTACGGCTGCGTGTTGATCGCGTAGGTGCCGTCGTCCAGCAGCTCCAGCACGATCTGGAACGAGGGCTGCTGGTTGGTGTTCGGTGTGTCGGGCGGCGGCACCTGCACGTCGAGCGCCATCCGGTTGAGCGGCTGCGCGATCATGAAGATGATCAGCAGCACCAGCAGCACGTCGATCATCGGCGTGACGTTGATTTCCGAGGAGACTTCCCCAGGGTTGGCCCCGCCTGCAGACATGGACATGGGCTACTCCTCCTCGGTCGGCTGCAGGAAGCCGGTCTGTTCCGGCTCCGTGATGGCGGCGAGGACCCGTACCCCGGCCCGGCGTGCCAGTTCCACGGCGTCCTGAATCCGGCCGTACTTCAGATTGTTATCGGCCTTGAAGTACAGGATCTTGTCCTCGGTCCGCGCCGCGTACACCGTCCGGAGATAGTCCTCCAGCACGGCCTCGTCGACCGGTTTGGTGTCCAGGAAGAACTTGCCATTCCTGTCGATGCCGAGGATGACGTCCGTCTCCTGCTCCGGACTCGGATCCAGGTTCTTGCCCTTGGGCAGGGTGGCCTGGAAGCCGGCCGCGATGAGCGGAGTGACGATCATGAAGATGATGAGGAGCACCAACATCACGTCGATCATCGGCGTGACGTTGATGTCCGCATTCACCTTGCTCCCGCGGCCACTACCCGTGGAGATGGCCACTGCCGGTCACCGCTTTCTGGGCCTGGAATTCCTTGGTGAAGATCGACCGGCCCTGTGACGCGCCCACGTTCTTGATGAGCTGGTCGATGAGTTCCTTCGAGGCGTAGGTCATCTCGACGGAGAGGTTCTCGATCTTGGTCGTGAAGTAGTTGTAGAACCAGACCGCCGGGATGGCCACGAGGAGGCCGAAGGCGGTCGTGATGAGCGCCTCGGCGATACCGGCCGAGATGCCGGCCAGGCCGCCCGACGCGCCGGCGGTCGCCATGCCCGTGAAGGCGTTGACGATACCCATCGTGGTGCCGAGCAGCCCGACGAACGGCGCCGTGGAGCCGACGGTGCCCAACACGCCGAGGCCGCGGCGGAACTCAGCGAGCAGGATCAGCATCTGGCGCTCGATGGCGCGCTCGGACGAGTTGATATCCGCGGCGGTGATCGTGGCCCGGTCGCTGATGAGCGGCTTCATTTCCCCGAGGGCGCCGCCGAGGACGCGGGAGATGTGGCCGATCTTGTGCTTCTCGGAGAGCTGGATGGCCAGTTCGAGGTTGTCCTCCATGATGGCCTTCGACAGCTGCGGGGCGAACTTGCGGGTCGCATTCGTGCTGCGCTTGATCTGGATCAGCTTGGTCACCGCGATCGTCAGCGAGTAAATCGACATGATCGCCAGTGTGATGACGATGCCCTTGGCGAAGGCGCCGGACGCTTCCCAGAGGTGCATCATGTCCATGTTCATAAGTCGAGCCTCCTGAGCTCTTGCTGAAGGCCGCCAGCGGGTCCGGCGGCGGGGATGAGATCGTGAGTTACGGGTTGAACGAAACCGCCTGCTGCACCTGCACACGCACTGCCTGCCCGCGTACCCTGCCAGGCCGGAAGACGCTCTTCATGATCATTTCCTTCGCCGGCTCATTGAACGCCGGGTTGGTGCTGCTGATGACTCTGAATCCGGCCGATTCGGGATGGCCTGTGGTGTCGATGACGAACTGCGCGATCACCCGGCCACCGATGCCGGCCCGCTCGAGCACCGGGGGATAGCGCCGCGGGCCCGCCGAAATCAGGTCCGGCGGATCGTCCACCTGGGCCTCGAGGTAGGTCTCGCCGGTCACCGGGCCCGTCCCGCCGACCACACCGACCGCGACGCCGCCCTGCACGCCGGTTCCGGTGAAGTCCTTCGGGTCAAACCGCTCGTTGAGGTTGATCGGCGGAATTTCCGTGGGGATGTCCTGCACGGCGACCACCGTCTGGAAGCCGCGCGGCGGCGGATTGGCGCTCACGATGGCGTCCGGCGGCGGCGCTTCCGGCGGCGGCGCCTCTGGCTTCGGAGGGGCAAGGAACACCAGTGTGGTGTCCGCGAGCTTCTCCCGGACGACCTCGGCGGCACCCGTCGTCGCCGCGACCGCCCCGGTGATCAGGACGGCGTGCAGCACCAGCGAGACCACAAATTGGCCGAAGGTGCGTTCCTTCTTGGGCTTGGATTCGACGAGTACCTCGAACACGGCACTACCTCCGTGGTGAGTCAGGCTTGTGTTGCAACCTACGCAACTCGCCTTGCCTCCGTATGGCCCTTGAGATGACAAATCGATAACAAAGGAATGAGAAGTTCCGTCAGCCGTGCAGTCCCTGAGGAGTCGTGAATCTACCCCTCATCCGCCAGTCCGCTACCCCCTCGACTCGGCAACGTCACCACGAAGCTCGACCCCCGACCCGGCCGGCTCTGCACCGCGATGGTCCCTCCGTGGGCCTCGGCGATCCACTTCGTGATGGCGAGCCCCAGGCCGACCCCCGGCCGGTCCCCGGTCCGGGACCGGGCCGGGTCGGCACGCCAGAACCGGTCGAATATATGAGGCAGATCCACCGACGCGATCCCGATGCCGGTATCCCGGACCGTGAGCCGGACGCCCTCCTCCCCATCCTCGAGGACCACGCCCACCGAGCCCCCTGCCGGCGTGTACTTGACGGCGTTGGTGACGAGGTTGAGCAGCAGCTGCTGCATCCGATGCGCGTCGACCGGGACCCGCACGGCGTGGTCCGGCACCACGATCTGGGTGGTCAGCCCATGCTGCTCCCCCAGCATCTCGGCGGTCTCCCCGACATCGACCACCAGCGCCCGCAGGTCCTGCATCTCCAGCGCGAGCGGAGCCCCTCCCTCATCGGCCCGGGCCAGCATCAGGAGGCTGTCCACCAGTTCGTTGAGTTGATTCAGCTGGTCCAGGGTGGCGTCGAGCGCCTCGAGCACCTCCGGTGGGGTGCCGGGATGCACCAGCGAACGCTCGATGCCGGTCCGCAGCACGGTGAGTGGCGTCTTCAGTTCGTGACTCGCATCCGCCGTGAACCGCCGCAGCTGGCTGAAGCTCTGCTCCAGTCGGCTGAACATCGCGTTCAGGGTGACGGCGAGGCGGGCGAGTTCGTCGCCGGAGGTCGGCACCGCCACCCGCCGGTGGAGGCTGCGGCCGTCCGTGACCTCCTGCACCTCATCCATCAGCCGCTCGACGGGGCGCATGGCACGGCCTGCCAGGAACCAGCCGAGTACGGCAGAGGCCAGGAGGATCAGGGGGACGACCAGCACCATGGACTGCACGAGGTCGGCCGGGCCGAACGCCACGGCGGACAGGGGGGCGGCCACCACGACCGCCCCGACCTCGGTGCCTGCTCCAGCCACCGGAAGCGTCGCGTACCGCATCGGTTCTTCGCCGGCAGGCAGCACGACGGTGCCGATCGACGGACTGACCGGCGCGGGACCGGCCAGGGCCACGAGCCGCTCGATGGCCGCGAAGTTCAGCTGTCGCACGGGATCGTTCAGGTAGAGCGTGCGCCCGTCCCGATTGAAGACGAGCAGGAGGTCGCGCACGCCCTCGAAGTTGGCGGCCACCCCCGGCTGGATCTCACGCGGGTCGTCGGGTCGGAGAACCGTGGAGAGGACCTGGTAGGACTCGTTGAGCCAGCGGCGGGCAAAGTCGGCCTCGAGGGCGAGCCGCTGGTCGAGTTCGCGCACGCTCGACTGGCGCCGTTCGAGATAGAGGGCGGTCCCGAAGACCAGCACCGTCGCCGTGAGGGCGACGGTGTACCAGAAGGTCAGGCGCCCGCGAATCGTCCTCACGCCTTGACCACGTACCCCACGCCGCGGACCGTGTGGATCAGCTTCTCGTCATGACCGGAATCCACCTTCTTGCGGAGCCGGTTGATCACGACATCCACGATGTTGGTGCCGGGATCGAAGTGATAGTCCCAGGCGTACTCGGTGATCAGCGTGCGGCTCATGACCCGCCCCGCGTGCCGCATCAGGTATTCCAGGACGGCGTATTCCTTGGGCGTCAGGTCGAGCAGCTCCCCGTCGCGGTGGACCTCGCGGGTTCCGGTATCGAGCGAGAGGGTGCCCACGACGAGCGCCGGAGGCGCGACCTGCTTGGGCCGACGGCCGATCGCCTCGACCCGGGCCAGAAGTTCCTCGAACGCGAAGGGCTTGGTCACGTAGTCGTCGGCGCCGGCCCGGAGAGTCTGCACCTTGAAGTCCACCGCATCCTGCGCCGTCAGGATCAGGATCGGCGTGGTGATGCCACGGTCGCGCAGCGTACGCACGATTTCCAACCCCGTCATACCCGGGAGCCGGAGATCGAGCACCAGCAGATCGTACAGCCCGCCGGAGGCGAGCCGCAGCGCCTCCAGCCCGTCGTCCACCAGGTCGACGTGGTTCTGGTGCTCCTCGAGCCCGCGCTTGACGTACGGGCCGACGGTCGGATCGTCTTCGACGACAAGAATCTTCATGGGAGTGCCGGCAGGCAGACCCGGAACGTCGCGCCGAGCCCGGGCTGGCTGTCCACCTCGAGCCGGCCGCGGTGGTCTTCGACGATGCCGTAACAGATGGAGAGGCCGAGCCCGGTGCCCCGCCCCTGACTCTTGGTGGTATAGAACGGTTCGAAGATCTTGGACTGTTCCGACCGGGGAATCCCCACGCCGGTGTCCTGCACCTCGACGATCACCTCGGCGCCGCGATGCCCGCCCATGGCGCTGCGCACCGTGAGGCGGCCGTTCCCCGCTTCCATCGCGTCGAGTGCGTTGAGCATCAGGGACATCAGGACCTGGACCAGCTGTTCCGAGTTGGCGAGCACCCGCGGCAGGCCATCCCCGAGCTCTCGCTGGACGGTCAGCTTCTTGAACCGGGTATGGTGCTTCAGCAGGAAGAAGGTCTCTTCGATGACGGCATTGACCATCACCGGGCTCTTCTGCATCCCCTTGGGCCGGCTGAAGTCCAGCAATCCATCGACGATGTTCGTGCAGCGATCGACTTCCTTGTCGATGATGTCGATGTACTCCCGAAACGCCCCCTGGGCCGTCGCCGGCACCTCCTCGAGCCGTCCCTCCATGGCGGCGGCGCAGGCGCCGATCGTGGCGAGCGGGTTGTTGATCTCGTGCATGATGCCGGCCGCGAGCTGACCGACCGCCGCCAGCTTTTCGTTCTGCATGATTCGGCGGTGGATCCGGTACCACTCGGTCACGTCCTCGCCGATCGTGATCACGTGGGAGATCTGGTCGCCGCCGAGGCGCATCGGGATCTTGCTGATCCGGTAGAACCGGCGGCCGGAGGGATCGTCCACCTCGATGTCCATCTGGGACATCTGCCCCGACTCGAAGATCTGGTCGAACTCCACCTTGAGCTGGTCCGCCGACTGCCGGGTGAGCACCTCGAACACGGGGCGCCCGACGACTTCGTCGCGATGGACGCCCTGGGTGCCCGTCTCCCGCTTGCGATTCCAGATCTGAATGCGGTACTCGCGGTCCACCACGTACAGGCCGACCGGCAGCGAGTCGATCACCAACCCCGTGAATCGACGCTGCTCCTCGATCTGCCGCGCGCGCACGGCGACCTCGAAGGCCAGATCCTCGCGAGAGCTCGATGAGCGCGACGTGGGGCGCCAGGAGGTCGGCCACAATCCCAACCGCGAGACGATTCGAATCCGGGGCGACTCCATCCAGCATCAGCATCCCCACCAGGGTCCCGTCATGCTCGAGGGGATAGCGCAGCCCCGCCGGGCCCGCAGGGGGCAGCGCGTCGAGCGAGGGCAGCGCAAAGGGCGGTTCGGGCGGCACCGGTGAGACAAACGGCGTGAAGGTGGCGCCGCTCGGCTGGCGCACCCAGATGGTGACGGACGCCGCGGGCACGCCGCGACGCAGGAGATCGGCCACCCGGCCGATGGCATCCTTGGAGTCGCTCCCGTTGAGGAGCCGGGCGACTGCGCCGACAAGATCGAGCGCGGCCGTCAGCAGCTGTGGTCGTTTCGATCACCGTCCTCCGATCCGCAGCATCTTCACTGGTTCAGCGCCCGCATCCCTCCTGTCAAAATAGAACCGGGCGAGGACGGTGACGCCAATCCCCGCCCGTCGGCGTCAGGAGCCGGGGCGCGATGGCGATGTGTGGTGCTCAACGGTCCAGCCGGTGGCATCCCGACGCAGCACGAGCAGCGTCACCCGCTCTCCCTGCCCCTCGTTCGAGGGGCGGCGACGTGATGATCCAGGCGGAGGCGATGTCGCGATCCTGGCGGACGTCCGCGCGCAGCAGCTGCGCCCACGGCTCCGACTTGGCCAGCCAGGCGGAGACGGCGGATCGGATGGCGGCCTCATCCGCCGGTACGCCCGGCGGTGGATGGGACTCGAGTCGGCACCCGGTCGCCAGGAGGAGCGCCAACGCCAGGGCCGGCGAGTACAAGGTTCGCATGCGATTGTGGCTCACGAGATGAGAGAGGATCAGGAATGCCACACGAGCGCGTGGGTACCGTCGGCCTCGAACGCCACCCGACCACCGCGGAGCTCCACATCGTCCACCTGTACGGTGGCGCCCGCCGGTGTTCCGCGCAACTGGAATTCGACGTGAATCCGGGGTCCGTGCACCCGCTCGACGCGTCCCGCCACCTGACCGAACCGGCGCCGAAGCCGGACGGTGAGCACGGTCCGTCCAACCCGAAGTCGCTCGAGTGCCATCGCATCCCAGTCCTCGGGAAACGAGGGAGCGATCTGGACCGCACCTTCCAGCGCATTGGGTCGGACGCCCCACATCCCTTCGACGGCGAGGCTCGCGACCGCGGCTGGAAGGTCCGCACCCTGGGCCTGCCGCAGCAAGTCCGCTGTCAGCCGGCGCCATTCCTCCAGTCCAAGTTGCAGGCGACCGCTCCGAAAATCCCCGAGGCCCGGAGGTCCAGCCAGAAAACTAGCGGAGCCGGCCGCCTGCCGCGCCGCCACCGCCGCGGCGGCGAGCACCTCGGCGGCCTCGGGATGGCCGAGCGCTTCAGCCAGCGGCTGCAACGCCTCCAGCGCCGCAGCCCAGGCGGCCGCACTGGCCGCGTCGTCAGCCCACGGGTGCGTGGCCAGCCCGACCTCATACGCCCGGCGGATGGACACCCACCGTTGCGCCAGGAAATCGAGTTCACCGGTCCAGCTGGCATACCCCGCGGCGAGCAGCAGATAGTGTGGAATGACCGGCGTGGTCCCGTAGGAGGCGAGCCCGCCGGTCGAACACTCCTCGGCGATTCGGCCGTCCACGTCCTGGGTCAGCGAAAGAAACTTCAGTGTGTCGCGAGGTCCAGCGCGGTCGCCGGCGGCGAGCTGGGCCAGCGCGCGAAGACAGCCGTGGGAGCCCGAATACCACGCACCACCCGGCCGGTCGGGAGCCGACGCGAGGGCCAGGCATCGCCCGACGCCCGGCGTTCCCGTCAGGGCGCCGTCCATCTCCACCTTGGCACGCTCGAACGCCTCGGCCAGCGGCGGCTCCGGCGTCTCGATCGAGGTGGCATAGGTCGCCAGTCCTCGCGCGTGATCCCCGCGCTGCTTCCACAGGCCGGCGAACCCCCGCCGCGCCAACATCTCTCGCGAGCGCTCGAGATCGCCGGCATCCGCGGCGCCGGTAAATCGCAGCCGGCACCGGCCGATGCCGCGAAACGAGAACCGAACCGCCGGGCCCGTCGGCCGGCGCCGCCTCGAGGGTACCGCCTTCGACGTCGAGGATGAGTCGGAAAGAATCGCCGCTCGCCTGAAGCACTGCCTGGTGTCCGCCGGCAGCCACGGTCAACTCGAGATCACCGCCACCGCCGGCGGGGTACGGCCAGGCGCGCCTCAGGTCAGTGGTCCACTCAGCGCAGATCACCGATTCGGGTGCGGCGGCAATCTCCCAGTGGAGGACCGGATGCTCCAGCGCCACCATCCATCGCTCGGTGACAGCGACGCCTCCAGCAGTCGAGTGCCGGACGGCCTCGACAGGGGTCAGGGAGGCGGAGGAATCAGCCAGGGGAGCCCCACCGACCGATACCGCGGCATCGCGGGCAATCGAGTACGGATGGACCCACGCCTCGCGCAGGCCGTGCGCGTCGCCACCCCCGAGACTCGCGCGGCGCCCGGTCAGCCGCCACCGGCTGGAGGCGCCGGCCGGGAATGGGGTGATGAGCGCGGAGGGAGCGTCCGGCCAGTCACCGGCGAGGCCGGACAGTTCGGGAACGGGCACGAGGTCCCGCCGCACGACCTGCGTCGCCGGGATCGGCCAGCAAGGCGCGGCGTGCGGCCGTTCCCGATGGGGAATGCCCTGCCCGACCAGCGCATTCCGAAGCAGCGTCCGGAGTTGGGGCGCACAGGGCTGGTCGGCATGTTCGGGATAGACCCCGCTGCCGATACAGAGAATGCCACCGTCCCCGACGGCGTATTCCCAGGCGACGATCCGTGACGGGTTGAGCGACAGCCCGCGCCGCTCCACCGCCACGACACCCGCCGACGCGGGTCGACTCGCGAGGTGGACCGCCCAGCGGTAGGGCGCCCCGGGTTGGGGAACCCAGGTGCAGCATCCCTGCTGCAACTCTGCGAAGAGGGGGTGGGGACCGAAGCCGGCCAGGCCGCGCGGCGAAGTGTCGGAGGAATCAGCATTCCAGAGACTGTCGCGAACGTCGTCTGGGGGGACGCGCTCGACGCCGAGCGCGGTGGCGACCTGCACCCCGCCCAGGGTGGCCAGGAGCCGGCCACCCGAGCGGAGCCAGGGGAGTATGTCAGGGGAGTCTGTCGAAACGTCGTGCAACCAGAGGCAATCGGCGTCCTGCCAGCGCTCACTGTCGAGCGCCGTGGTGATGCGGGCGTGCATTCCCGGAAGCGTCTCGAGCAGCGCCTGCAGCTGCTCGACCGGACCGTCCCGGGTCACCACCACGACCCGCCTCACGGCATGCTCCAGCCGCTTCCTATTTGCCGTACCTCGCGGCGACCACATCCCAGTTGACCACGTTCCACCACGCGGTCATGTAATCGGGGCGTCGGTTCTGGTACTTCAGGTAGTACGCATGTTCCCAGACGTCGCAGCCGAGCAGCGGTGTGCGGCCGGCGGAGAGAGGGGAATCCTGATTGGGGGTGCTCTCCACCGCGAGCTTGCCGGCCTTGTCCATCGTGAGCCAGGCCCAGCCGGAACCGAACCGCGTCGCGCCGGCCTTGGCAAACTGCTCCTTGAAGGTGGCGAAGCGCGCCGAAGGTCTCGTTGATCTCCTTGCCAAGCGCGCCACCCGGCTCCTTGGCGCCGCCCGGAGTCATCATTTCCCAGAAGATGGTGTGGTTGTAGTGCCCGCCTCCGTTGTTGCGGACCGCCATCCGGATGCCTTCCGGCACCAGATCGAGATCGGAGAGGATGCGCCTCGATCGGCTTGCCGCTGAGGCCCGCCTCGCTGGCGAGCGCGGCATTCAGGTTCTTCACGTAGCCGGCGTGGTGCTTGTCGTGATGGATCCGCATCGTGGCTTCGTCGATGTGGGGTTCCAGCGCCGCGTAGTCATATGGAAGAGGAGGAAGTGCAAAGGTCATGGTCAGGCTCCTGATATTGGCGAGCGATTGGGTCGGGCTTGAACCTTGTAATATGGGCCGCACTCGAAGGAGGGTCAACGCGGCGGTTCTCCTCCAATGAGTGGTGCGACGCAAGTTGCCCGAGCAGCGCAGCGACTCCGGCCGACAGGAGTACCGTGAACACGACCTCCTGATCGAGCATGACCGGCCAGACGAGGTAGGCGCCGAATGCGGCGGCGATCGCGAGTCACCCGCGGCCGCGATGGATTCCCGACGGCCGCGGCAGCGAGCACCAGCCAGCCGCCGATGGTCGCTTCCGGCGCCGTGAACGTGGCCGCGAAGGCGATTGCGGCCAACGCGAGCGGCGTCCGGCCCGTCGCCGCCGCCCAGCACACCCCCAGCACGGCGAGGCCGACGCCGATCGGCTGCCAGGAGAGGACCCACAGCGGCGCGACAAACCAGGCGACATGGAGGAGCACTGCCCCCGCGACGAACAGCAGCGTGCCCCAGCTGTACCTGCCGCGCAGAGCCGGGATTCGGTCATCCAGCCAGCGGATCGCGCGTCCGATTCCCAGCAACTCCGCCAGCATCCAATCGAGGAGGCATCCAAACGCCAGCGCGCCGGCCGTGAGCACAGCGGGGAGTGCTCCGCCCTTGTCGAGCGTCGGCCAGGCGACGGCCAGACCCCCGCCACGCCGGCGAGACCGAGCCAGCGGGCCGGCCCCCGAAGGCTCAATCGGCTGCGGGCGCGCCACGCCGCCAGCGCGAGCAGGGCGGGTCCGAGCACCAGCAGCCCCCCGCTGATCCAGACGGTCAGCGAGGGGCCATGAAAATCGGGAAGGAACGGGATGCTGGCCATCCCGAGCAGGAAGGCGGGGAGGCCGAGCGCGCCGCGGAACCGGTCGAGCCGGAGTGGGAAGGAGGAGCGCGGCCACCACCATCGTGGCATAGGCAATGGGCACGATGTAGGTCACCGGCGCTCCCTCCCCCCTGGCTACTTGGCAACGCTGCCCGTCATGATCCCCTGCCGAATCTGGACGGCGCTTGGCGAGGCCGTTGGGATCCACGACGAGACGATAGCTGACGATCGTCACGAAGCGGAGCGGCATCTGCAGGGTGAGCCGCTGACCACCGCGCCGCACCACGACCGGGATCATCGTCCCTTCGGGGTCGTTGCCATACCTGGCCGCGGAACTGCTCGGCCCAGCTCGGACGTCGGACGCGTCGAAGTCGCCGACCGTGACCAGTTCGTCGCCGGCGAGCCCGCCCGCCTCGGCATAGGCGGACCCGGGCGTGACGGCGAGGACGACGGTGGTGCTGTCGCTCGAACTCTGGATGCCGAGCCGTGCGACGCGATTGCTGTCCACGACCGCCGTGAGTCCAGCCATTGCAAAATCGGTTGCATACGGGAAGGGCTCCCGCCCGTCGATATAGCGGGCGTCGAACTCGTCGAAGGAGACACCGCCAGCGGCTTCCGTGACCGCTCCCCACCAGTCCTTGGCGGTGAAGCCCCTGCCCTTCTCGTAGGTGCTGCGATAGACCGAACGCATCACGTCATCGAGGGACTTGCGGTTGCCGGTCGCCGCACGGATCCGGATGTCGAGGAGCATCCCGGCAAGCGAGCCCTTCGGATAGTAGATGTAGCCGGTCCCGTCGGTCACCCCGATCCAGGCCGATAGCGAGGCGTCCTCGAGCGACACCACGGGAACGTCCGCCACGTTCTGCATCTTCCCAGCGGTCAGCGCGAGGAACTCGGTTGAGTCGATGACCCCTGCGCGCACCAGGGCGACATCGGCGTAGTAGTCGGTGATCCCCTCGCTCACCCAGAGCCACGGTGTCGGCATCCACCGGTCGTAGGTATAGGGCACCATGTCGGCCGGCCGGAGCCGCTTGACGTTCCAGAGGTGGAAGATCTCGTGCGCCGTGATGGACGGGAGGACCGGATTCCCGATGAGCAGCGGTGTGTAGATGCCCACATGGGAATTCTGATGCTCGAGCGCGCTGCCTCCGCCGTACTCCTGGTCGAAGATCAGCAGGTTGGTGTAGCGTCATACGGCGCCACGCCGAAGACCGCGATCTCGACCGGCAGGTATTGCTTCAATTGGCTCCAGAATTCGGCGCGCTCTGATCCGGCCAGCGTGCCGGACGGGTAGCTCGCCAGCCGAACCCACTTCCCCTCCACCTGCGTGCTGTCGAAGTCGAACTGGCCGACGAAGAACGGCATGTCCACCAGGTCGTGGTAGTTGCCGGCCCGGTAGGTACGGGGCGCGCCGTCTGGCGCCATGCCCGTCGCGACCAGCCAGGCCGGCTCCGTGGTGACCGTCACCCTGGCCGCGAAGTCGAGACTCCGGCCTTCGGGGTAGAGGAATACGTTGGTGCCGTTGACCATCAGGAAGTCCGGGCGGCTCCACGCCATGGCGTTGTCGAGCTGGTTGGCCTGGAAGTCGAAGGTGATGGTGACCTCACCCCGCCCGGAGGGCCGGATCCGCCAGGTGTCAGGGTCGACCTTGTCCCACGCGACGGGGGCACCGCCCTGGGTGACCGCGAAGCTCGAGACTCGCCGTGCGAAATTGGAAACCTCGTACGCACCCGGCGTCCAGCTCGGCAGCGAGAGCAGCACCGGGTCGGTGCCGGTCGCCTGGAAGCGGGTGGTGACGGTGACGCTCTGTGCCTGCGCGGTGGCGCTGGTGAACGTCAGGTCGTAGCGGATGTCGGTGACGGGGGCGGACTGCTGAGCCAGGGCGGCGGAGGGCAACGCCGCGGTGGCGAGAAGAGTCAGGAGGCGGCGCATGGGTTCCGTGGGTCGAAGTTTGTCGTCGGGGCAGGACGGCTGCGTGGCCGGGCTGCGGGAATATGTCCAGTACGTGCACAGCGGCCGCGGGGATTCAGAGGTGCGAAAGCAGGTCCATCGGGCTATTTTTCGAGTTCATACCAGCGCCGCTTCCCATATGCCATTGCCCCCTTCTGAGGTTGTTCCCATGCACTATTCGCGGTTTCTCTCCGTGACGCTATCGGCCGCCGTGCTGGCCGTTGCTGCCTGCGCCCCGCCGTCGATCACCTCCGACCGGAACACTGATATCCCGATCCCGGCGGGAGCGACCGTCGCCTTCGCCGGCGCCACCACCGAAGGTGCGACGCAGGTCAATCCGGCCGTCTCGAACGAGATCATGCATGTCCGCATCCAGAACGCCATCAAGACCCAGCTCGAGAAGAAGGGCTATCGGGTCGTCGACAGCACGGCCGCCGAGACCTTCAACGTCCGCTACTACGTTGGCGTGAAGCAGAGCACATCCTACGTGACGACCACCACGGGCGTCGGCGTGGGCGGCCCCTACTACGGCGGGTACGGCCCCTACGGATATGGCTACGGCTACGGCTACGGATATGGATACGGCGGCATGGCCACCAGCACGACGACGCCGGTCACCAACAGCAACGTGTCGTTCGTCGTCGACCTGGTGGACGCCGCGAGCGGCAAGATCGCCTGGCGGGGGATCTACAACGGCCAGGCGTCGGACTCACCGCCGAGCGACTCCAAGCTGAACTCGCTGGCGTCATCCATCTTCAGCACGCTGCCGAAGGTTCCGCAGTAAGGCGGGGCAGGTAGGCAGCGGGGCAGCGGCGACAATCGTCACCCCGGCGAAGGCCGGGGTCCAGTCCAGGTAGACCACTCGTCGAGGCGAGGTTATGCCATGTTCAACACTGCACGGACCAGACAACTCGGCTTCCCTGGGCGTTCGCCATGGCGGCCCTCGTGGCGGTCGCGGGGTGCAGTTCTTCCGTCACTTCGGAGCAGAACAGCGCAATCGCGATCCCCAGCGGCGCCACGGTGGCGTTCCGCGGCTCGACGTCCGACGGCAACCCGCGTGTGGACCCGGCCGTCTCGAATGACAGCATCCACCACATGATTCAGCGGGCCATCGTGACCCAGTTGAAGCAGAAGGGGTACACGGTCGTGGACAGCGGTCAGCCTTCGAACTTCACCGTTCGGTATTACCTCGAGCTGGCCAGCACCACCGGCTACGCACAGACGACGGGCGGGGTGAGCGGACCGGCGGTCGGCGGGTATCGCGGGTATGGCTACGGATACGGGCAGGACGCACAGGCGCAACTGGCATCCGCTCAACAGACGACGATGAAGAAGGCGTCGTTCGGCGTGGACCTGGTGGACGAGAAGGCGGGGCGCACCGTCTGGCGCGGTGCCTTTGAACGCGAGCCGAAGAGCGAGGCGCCCGATCAGGCGCGCGTCAACAAGGTCGTCGCGGACGTCATGAAGTCGCTGCCTCAGGTTCCCTGAGGGGCTGTGCCGCAAGACCTTTCGTACGTCCTGCTGCTCTTTGTCCTGTTCGTCGTCCCCCGGTTCCTGCAGCGCTACCGACTGCCGGGGGCGGTGACGGCGCTCGCGCTTGGCGCGGGCGCGACCGCGCTGGGGCTCTTCCAGCACGATGAAACGATCGCCCTGATGTCCACCTTCGGCATCGTGGCGCTCTTCCTCTTTGCGGGTCTCGATGTCGACCTCGAGGCGCTCAAGCCCGACGCCCGGGTCCTGACCCAGCACCTGGTGATTTGGACCGGCACCCTCGCCCTCCTGACCACCGCAGCCACCTGGATCTTCTCGCTGGCCATCCGTGAGGCGTCGCTGGTCGCGCTGGCCCTCATCACCCCGTCCACCGGCTTCATCCTCGATTCGCTCGGCCTGTTCGGGCTCTCCGAGAGTGAGCGACGATGGACCAAGGCCAAAGCCATCGCCTCGGAGATCCTCGCCCTGTTCGTGATGTTCCTCGCCCTCCAGTCCAAGTCCGCCGAACAGCTCGGCATCAGCGTGCTCGCGATGACCGCCCTCATCGTGATGCTCCCGCCGGTCTTCCGGTGGTTCGCCAGCCGGATCGCGCCCTTTGCACCGCGCTCGGAGTTTGCCTTCCTGCTGATGGTCGCGGTCGTCGCCGCCTCGGCCACCCAGCGGCTGGGCGTCTACTACCTCGTCGGTGCGTTCATCGTTGGCCTGGCCGCCCGCCAGTTCCGGGCCCGGCTCCCCGCCATGTCGTCGGAGCGCATGCTGGGGGCGGTGGAGGCGTTCGCGTCGTTCTTCGTGCCGTTCTACTTCTTTCACGCCGGCGAGTACATCAGTCACGACGAGCTGAATCTCACGGTGCTCGGTATCGGAGTGGGGTTTCTCGTGGTCTTCGCCGCCCTGCGGCTCGGCGAGGTGATCCTGCACCGCTGGGTGGCGCTGCGGGAACCCCCGAAGAAGAGCCTCCGCATCGGCGTGGCCCTGCTCCCGACCCTCGTCTTCACCCTGGTGATCGTGGACATCCTGCGGGACCGTCCCGGCGTGACGCCGACCCTGCTCGGGGCGCTGGTGCTGTATACGACGCTGATCACGCTGTTGCCGGGGCTGATCCTGCGAGTGCCCGCGATCGACTACGCGACGATCCACCTCGACCCGATCTCGCTGCCGCCGGACAGCGGGTTTGGAGCCTCCGGTCCCGAATGGCGCGGTGGGGCGTCTGCCTCGACCGAGGGAAGTCAATCCACCGGCATCCGCCACCCAACCGACTGCAGCGGACAAGACGTAGGCAAGGCGGGACAGCGGGGGAGGATCACCCCGCCGCTCCGCTGTCCTTCGGCACGTCCCGCCCTCCCCCCACCTCGGCAGTAAGCTCGCGCAGTGCCAGCGACAGGCGGGCCTCGTCCTCCGCCGCGATCCAGCGCTGGAGAAAGCCGTCCCGCGACGCGACGGATGTGATCGCCCAGAGCAGGTAGAGATAGGGCTTCCGTCGCTGCGGGTCGCTGGCAATCGCGAAGAACGCGTGGGTCGGTGGGTGGCCTTCCGCGAAGACAATCCCCTCCCGGCAGCGAGCCACGACCACGACGGGCTCAGCGAGCCCCGGCACCAGCACATGCGGCACCGCGATGCCCGGTCCCACGACGGTCGTCATCGTCTGTTCCCGCTCCCGGAGGAGCGTGTAGAGCTCCGGCTCGGATCGCGCTGTGGAGACGGCGAGCCGGGCTGCCAGCGCCCGGACCACCGCATCGGCATCCGCTGGCCGGCCGAGCTCCACCACCTCTGCCCCCCGGAGGAGTTCGAGCGCGCGGGCCCGGGGCTCCTCGAGTTCCGCCCGTGCCTGGCGTTTCAACACCCAGACGGTGGCGCCGGGGTGCAGCGTCGCGCCGCGGAAGAGCGGCTGGGTCAGACCATCCTGGCGAAACCCCAACGGGATCGCCTCGCCGTCCGGGGCAAAGACGAGCGACGCCTCCTCTCCTGTCATCAGGTCCGGCGCCACCTCCTCGCTCATCTCGTAGCGGTCGAGGTCGCTGCGGAATTGCACACGCCGCAACTCGTCGATCGTGAGCAGCAGCCGACGGAGCCCGAGCCGCTGCACCTCGGACTCGGTCGCCGACTCCTTGCGCGGCGCCCCCAGCAGGTAGGACTCCGGCACACCAAACTCCACCAGGGCGTACCGCGCCAGCGCAACGGAGACCGGCTCGTCACCCAGGAGCGAGATGATCATCCGGGCGTTCGCGGCCCCCGCGTCGGCCAGGGTGCCCTGGTCGAGCACGTCCCCCTCCACGGCTCGGAATCCGTTTCGCTCGGCATCGCGACAGTTGGCCGGGAGGCGGTCCACGAAGGTGACCACCTCGCCGCCGTCGCCGACGATGGCCGCCAGCTTGAGACCGACGCCGGTCACCGGGGTGATGATCACGCCGCGGCGACCGGTCGCGGCCGGCACCAGTTCGTTTCGCCCACGGAGCCACCGGACCAGCCAGGTCAGCATGAACGGCACCGACAGCGTCGTGAGGAACGCCATCACGACCAGGATCGAGAACACCTCCTGGGAAATCAGCCCCATCGCCAGCCCGATCTCGGCCACGATCACCTCGACCGCGCCACGCCCGTTCATCCCCGCGCCGACGGTCAGCCCTTCCCGCCACCCGTGCCCGCTCGGGAGGTAGAAGAGCGTCGTGCCGATGATCTTGCCGACGGTGGCCAGCACGACGACGAGGGCCAGGAGTTCCCAGTTGGCGGCCACCGCGGTGAGCGAAATGTGGAAGCCGGCCGACACGAAGAAGACCGGCGCCAGAAACCCGATCGACAGATCGTGCACGACGTCGGTGATCTCGTACGACCACTTCCGCTGGAGGATGCCCTCTTTGAGGAAGAGGCCGGCGATGAAGGCGCCGAGGATCGCGTGGAGGCCGGTGAGTTCGGCCAGCTCCCCGAACATGAGCGCGACGATCAGGACCATCGTGAAGTTGCTGGTGCGCTTCCCCAGCTCCCACCTGGCCAGCAACCGGCCGATCCAGGGGAAGACGCGCATGCCGATGAAGCCGGCGACGGCGAAGAACACGACCGTCTTGACGACGGTGAAGGTCACGCCCGTCCAGGCCCCGCCACCCAACTCCTGCGAGGAGAGTGCGAGGATCGCGGCGAACGTCATGAGCGCGAGGGTGTCGGCGAAGACGGCGCCCACCAGCAGGACGCTGGCGATGCGGGTGCCCAGCAGATTCAGGTCGATGAGGATCCGGGACTTGGTGGCGAGGGAGGTGACGCCCATCGCCATGCCCATGAAGAGGGCGGCCGGGGTGGAGTAGCCGAGCGCGAGCATGAGCCCGACGCCGGCGCCGAACGGCACCACGAAGCCGCCGAGGGCCGCGAGCATCCCGGCCCGCGACGCCGAGAACAGGGTGCGGGGCTGGATCTCCATCCCGATGTACAGCATGAGGAGGTACACGCCGAGGTCGGCGAGCACCTTGACCGACGCGTTCGGCTCCAGCCAGCCGAGCAGCGCCGGACCGAACACGACGCCGGCGGCGAGCTCGCCCAGGATCGCGGGAAAGCCGAGGCGGACGGCGAGGAGCCCGCCGCCCCAGGCCGCCAGCAGGATCATCAGGAGGTGGATCAGATCGAGGCTCACGCCGTCCCCCCCCATGAGTTAGGGTGGATCCTCGATAGACGAAACGCAGCTGAGCGCCGCGTTCCTGAAGATACACACTTGAGGCCACA
This sequence comes from uncultured Gemmatimonadales bacterium, assembly GCA_963699825.1. Taxonomy (GTDB): domain Bacteria; phylum Gemmatimonadota; class Gemmatimonadetes; order Gemmatimonadales; family GWC2-71-9; genus SPDF01. Next base: position 14,662 of record CAVOVI010000010.1, on the reverse strand, counting down.
CCGTTCCAGTTCGGCGCCGGCCCCCTCCGCGGCGTCGCTCGGGTCACCCCCCTGCCCCCGCCCGCCTCCGGTGCCCCGGCCAGAATCCTCCCGTACAGACTCAGCACGTCGCTGCGGCGCAGGAGGCCGACCAGCCGCCCGGATTCCGGGTCCACCACCGGCAGCGCGGAAGCGCCGCGCGCCCCCATCCTCCGTGTCGCCTCGAGCAGCGAGTCCTCCGGTGCCAGCGACTCGGTCGCCTGGGCCACCTCCGCCGCGACCAGGAGCTGGTGGAGTTCCCGCGGCTCGTTCGCGATGCGGGCCAGGTCGGCGACGGTCAGCACGCCGCTCAACTCCCCGTACTCCGTCACCACCGGAAAGACGTCCTGGGTCCCCGCGCCGAGGTGGGTCAGGAACTGCGTCGCGAGGGTGCGTTCCTGGATGACGATCGGCTTCCGGTGGTACGCCTCCGCCACGCGCAGGTTTGCGAGCACGTCGCGGTCGGTCCCGTGCACGATGTGTTCGCCCTGCCGCCGCAGCCATCCGCTGTAGAGCGAGTCGCCCTCCAGCCGCCGCGCCACGAAGTGGCTCACCACCACCGCCAGCATCAGTGGCAACATGATGGCCGAATTGTCGGTCATCTCCCAGACCATCAGGATCCCCGTCATCGGCGCGTCGAGCGCCGCCGCGACCACCGCCCCCATGCCCACCAGCGCATAGGGCTCGACCGACAGGTTCTGCTCCGGGAAAGAGGACGATCAGCACCGCGCCGAAGGCCGCGCCGCCGGTCGCCCCGACGTAGAGCGAGGGTGTGAAGAGCCCGCCGGAGCCGCCGGTGTTCAGGGTGATGGAGGTGGCGATGATCTTCATCCCCGCCAGGGCAATGAGCAGGTACCAGGCCAGGTCGTCGAAGCGATCGAGCGGGATGGCCAGGTGACCGAACCCGACGAGCAGGCCGCTGGAGAAGAAGGCGAGCCCGCCGACGGCGGCGCCGCCCGCGAGGGCGAGCAGGACCGGCATCCGCTTGCGAAACCGCTCCGCCCAGCTGTCCACCCCGAAGTAGAAACGGACGAAGGCCACCGAGGCGAGGCCGGCCAGGAGCCCGAGCAGGGGATAGAAGAGGAGGACCTCGCGCGTCAGGCCGTAGCCCTGCTCGAAGGGCACCGGGAAGACGGGGTGGTTGCCGAACACCGAGCGGGAGACCACCGCGGCCACGACGCTGCTGACGACGACGGGGGCAAAGGCGGCGATGCTGAACGACCCGAGGATTTCCTCGAGCGCGAAGAAGGCACCGGCCAGCGGCGCGTTGAACGCCGCGGAGATGCCGGCCGCGGCTCCTGCGCCGACGAGGATGATGGTGCGATTGCCCGAGAAGCGGAACGAGCGTCCCAACCGGGAGCCGACCGCGGCGCCGAACACGGCGATCGGGCCCTCGGCGCCCGCCGACCCGCCGCTGCCGATGGTGATGGCGCTCGCCGCCGTCCGCACCATCACCGCGCGGCTGGGGATGACCCCCTGCCGCCGCACCACCGCGAGCTGGACGTCGGGGATCGTCAGCCCCTTCTGTCCCGGCGCGAATCGTCGCATCACCCACCAGGCGGCCACCGCCCCGACGCCGGTCAGGATCGGCCGATAGGCCAGCTGGCCCAGTTCCGGGAGGTAGGTCTCCGGCCAGCTGAAGAAGATCTCGTGGGCCAGGTCGATCAGCTTGTAGAACCCGATGACGCCGAACGCCGCGGCGAGACCGATCACGACGGCGAAGCCGAGGAGGATGGAGTTCTCGCTCAGCGCGAGGCCGTTGAACCAGTCCACGACGTCGTCCCAGACGCCCTGGGCGACGTTGACCGGGCCGTAGGTCGTTTGGCGCGCCTGCGCCGCCAGCCGACGGAGCTGCCAACGGAGGGTGCGGAGGATGTCGACGGGTTTCACTTCAGGGGAATCTTTCCGGTTGCGAATTCGTCTGACAAGGTAGCACTATTCGCGAACTTGTCACAGCACGCCACCACCCATCCGAGAGTGCGTTCATGCTGTCCTCCCTCCGCCGCCTTGCTGCCCCGCTGCCCCGCTGCCTCGCCCTGATCACCGCAGTTGTCCTGACTCCGGCGATGGCCGCGGCCCAGTCCATCGGCGCCTACACCCCGCCGGTCCAGTGGCCGGAGCGGCCGCCGCGGTTCGACCTCGTCCACCAGCGCATCGCGCTCGAGCGTGGACTGGTCGCGGCTGGCCATCAAGGGCACGGTGACGACCACCGTCAGGCTCACCACCGTCACCGACACGGTGCGGCTGGACGCGGACCACCTGACCATCACCGGTGCCACGGACGCGACAGGCCGCAAGCTCCGGTTTCAGGCCGACTCCACCCACGTGACCGTCAAGCTCCCCAGGCGCATGAACCCCGGCGACGCGGTCGAGTTCACCGTGACCTACACCGGCGTCCCCGAGCGCGGGCTCTACTTCGTGCCGCGGAGCCACGTGGTCTGGACCCAGGGTGAGGCGATCGAGACCCGAAGCTGGGTGCCGACCTACGACTTCCCCAACGACAAGGCGACCTGGGAATTCCTGGTCACCGCCGACTCCGGGATGTCGGTGCTCTCCAACGGCACGCTCAAGGGCGTGACCCCGGCGGCGGGGGGCAAGCAGGTCTGGCACTGGGTGCAGGAGCAGCCCGCCTCCACCTATCTCTACTCGGTCGTCATCGGGCCGTTCACGGTGCTGCGGGACGAGTGGCGTGGTCGCCCGGTGGACTACTGGGTGGCGCCGGACACGGTGCCCGCCGGCTGGCGCACCTTCGGCGAAACGCCCTCGATGATCGAGATCTACTCCCAGGTGCTCGGCGTGAACTACCCCTGGCCGAAGTACAGCCAGTCGGTCATTCCCGACTTCACCTACGGCGGGATGGAGAACGTCTCGGCCACGACGCAGACCGACCTGGTGCTGCACGGGGCCGACGGAGCACCCGAGAGCAGCGGGCGCGGACTGGCGGCGCACGAACTGGCCCACCAGTGGTTCGGCGACTACACCACCACGGCCACCTGGTCGCACGCCTGGCTGAACGAGGGGCTGACCACCTACATGGAGTCGGTCCAGAACGAGAAGAGCCGAGGATGGGCCGCCGGCCAGCGGTCGTGGTACAACCAGCAGCAGCAGGCGATGGGCGCCGATCTGAGGCAGGAACGCCCACTGGTCTGGGGCGACACGCTGGCCGACCCGATCCAGCTCTTCTTCAGCGGGCACATCTACCCCAAGGGTGCGCAGGTGGCGCATCAGCTCCGCCGATTGCTGGGCGACTCGCTCTTCTGGGCGGGGATGCAGCGCTTCCTGGTGGACAACGCCTACAGACCGGTGCGCACCGAGAACTTCGCGGTGGCGTTCGAGAAGACCGCCAACCGCGACCTCGACTGGTTCTTCGACCAGTGGGTCTATGGGATCGGGTATCCCAAGGTGCAGGTCACGCGGCACTGGGATGCCGCGGCGAAACAGCTGCACGTCACCGTCACCCAGACCCAGAAGATCGACTCCACCCATCCCCTCTTCCGCTTCCCGGTCACCATCCGGCTCATCACCCCCGACTCCGTGCTGCGGAAGGAGATCATGGTGACGAAGCAGACGGAGACCTTCACCCTTCCGGTCTCCCGGGAGCCGCTGTCGTTCCGGTTCGACGAGGGGGCCTGGCTCCTCGGCACGGTGGCCACCGACCAGACACCGGCCGAGTTGGCGGCGATGGCCAAGCACGACCTTGAGTATGGGGCACGGAACTGGGCGCTGCGGGCGCTGGCGGGCAACACCACCCCGGTGGCCGACAGTGCGCGGCGGTTCATCGTGTTGAACGAACGGGAATCCGCGCTCCGCGAGATCGCGCTGGCGCAGCTGGCCGACCGGAAGGACCCGGCGGACGTTCCGCTGGTCAAGTCCGCGTTGAGAGATCCTGCGAGCGGCGTGCGCGCCGGCGCCATCGAGGCGTGGGCCAGCTTCGACTCCGTGGCCGTGCGGCCGACCGCGCGCGACATGCTGCTGACCGATCCCAACTCCGCAGTGCGGCAGACGGCCATCAGCGTGCTCGACCCGGGCGACCCGCAGATCCGTGCACTGCTCGTGAGCCTGACCGCACCGGGCCAGCCGCTCGGCATCCGCCAGTCAGCCGCCGCCAGGATCAGGAATCAGCCCGACACCTGAGTGGTCACGGCGCTGATCGCGCTGACCGACCCGTCGAACCCGAGGAACCTGCGTCAGGCGGGGCTGCGCTACCTCGCGGGCCGCAGCGACAAGGCGCCTGCCATCACCACCGCCACCAAGTATCTCGACGACCCGGACCCGCTCTTCGCGGTGAGCGCCGTGCAGACCCTCGCGCGAGTCGGCGGACCGGCCGGCAAGGTCACCCTGACGCAGCGGCTGAAGGTCGAGAAGCGGGTGACGGTGGATGACGCGATTCGGGAGGCGCTGGAAGAGAAGTAGGCGGGGAAGCGGGGAAGCGGGGAAGCGGGGAAGCGGGTCGAAGATCGTCACCCCCGCGAAAGCGGGGGTCCAGTCCGCACGAATTCGGCTACAACTTCCTGCGTAGAGCCGCACAGATTCGATCGTCACCCCCGCGAAAGCGGGGGTCCATTGCCCCTGGAGTCGCGGCTGAAGCCGCGGCTCGGCTGATGTCGCTGAAGCGACGCCAGCGGTTGACTGCCTCCCTGCATGACTGCCCCCCACCTCGCCCTCATAGCATTCTTCTCCCCGGCGGATATGTTAGGGCTTCAGAACCCCAACGCGAGGAGCAATCATGACTGAACCACAGGCGGGCACACCGGGCAAAATGCCCTGGCATTTCTGGGTAGTCGGGATCGGCGGATTGCTCTGGAGCGCCATCGGCGCGTTCGACTACGTCATGACGCAGTTCCAGAACGAGATGTACATGTCGGCGTTCACGCCGGCGCAGCTGGAGTTCTTCTACAGCCTGCCCACCTGGGTCGTGGCCTGCTGGGCCATCGGCGTGTGGGGCGGCGTGGTCGGCTGCCTGCTGCTGGTCCTGAGGAAGGGCGCCGCAGTGCCGGTGCTCCTCGCGTCACTCTTCGGAGCGATCCTGACCTTCATCCACAACTTCCTCCTCTCCGAAGGGATCGAGGCGATGGGCGGCGGCGCCTCGGCGGTCATCTTCCCGGTCATCATCGTGGCGATCTCGTTCGGATTGTGGTGGTACGCACGGGGGATGAAGGCGAAAGGGATGATGACGTAAGGCGGGGAAGCGAGTCCGAAGATCGATCACCCCGGCGAACGCCGGGGTCCATCTTTCTCGATCCACTTCACGAAGACGGTACTCGCATGCGCTACGTCGATGCCTATGTGATCCCCATTCCAAAGCGAAAGCTCAAGGCCTACGTGTCCATGGCACGGCTGGGCAAGAAGACGTGGATGAAGCACGGCGCACTCTCCTACTATGAGTGCGTCGGGGATGACCTGAAGAGTTCGTGGGGCCAGGGCTTCCCCAAGATGGCGAAGCTGAAGCGAGGGGAGACCGTCATTGTCGCGTTCGTCGTCTTCAAGTCCCGGGCCCACCGGGACCGGGTCAACGCGAAGGTGATGAAAGAGTTCGCCGAGTCCGACGTCCCGATGGAAATGCCGTTCGACATCAAGCGGATGGCGAACGGCGGGTTCACGGTGGTCGTCGGAAGCTGATCAGTGGCCCTCGGCGCAACGATCTACAACTTCGACATCGAGCTCGCCGACGTGGACCGGGGCGTGTACGAGTCGCTGGCGCTCCGGGTGGCGCGTCACCCGTCGGAAACCGCCGAGTACCTGCTGACGCGGGTGCTGGCCTACTGCCTCGAGTTCGCCGAGGGGATCAGCTTCGGCAAGGGGCTGTCCGAGCCGGACGAACCGGCGCTCACGGTGCGGGACCGGGTGACGCGGTTTCAGGAGGGTGACGAGGTGTTCGGCGAGATCGCGGGCACCTACGCCGAATATGCCAGCGCGCCGGCGAAGAAGCTGGAGAAGAAGCCGGGCAACCTCACGTTCGAGCAGGCGGCTGGGCTGGCCATCTCGGGCCGCGCCGCCCTGCAGGCAGTCCGTGACCAGGGGCAGGTGTCGTCAGGGCAGCAGGTGCTGGTCATCGGCGCATCGGGGGGCGTGGGGAGCTTTGCGGTGCAAATCGCCAAGGCACGGGGCGCGGAGGTGACCGGCGTGTGCAGCACCTCGAAGGTCGACTTCGTGCGCTCCCTCGGCGCCGATCATGTCATCGACTATACCCGCGAGCAGATCGACGACGGGAACCGGCGGTACGACGTCATCCTCGACATTGCCGGCAACCGACCGCTCCGGCGGCTGCGGCGGGCGCTCACCTCCATGGGCACGCTGGTCGTCGTGGGCGGCGAGGCGGGTGGGCGCTGGCTCGGCGGGATGCAGCGGAGTATCGGCGCGGCACTGCTCTCCCCGTGGGCCAGACCCTCGGATGCAGATCACGGAAGATCGCGCCGAGGACCTCGCGTGCTGAAGGAATTGGTCGAGGCTGGGAAGGTCAGGCCCGTTGTCGACCGGAGCTTCCCGCTGCGCGAGGCCGCCGACGCGATCCGGTACCTGGTGGCGGGGAAGGCGCGGGGGAAAGTGGTGGTGACGATGGTGAGTCGCGGCTGAAGCCGCGGCTCGGCTGATGTCGCTAAAGCGACGCCGGGATCGTCACCCCGGCCCCGGGCTTCGGGGCAGGGTCGCCGGGATCCAGGGCCGAGACCCCTCACCCCCGTCCCCTCTCCCTCCGGGAGAGGGGGGCGGTACCCTTCGTGCCTTCGTGTCTTCGTGTGAGCCTCTTCGCCGTCCGCTCGACCCCTCACCCCCTTCCCCTCTCCCTCCGGGAGAGGGGGACGCGATTTCCCTAGATCAGGCCCAACTTCTTGAGCCTTCCGGCGTCCACACGGCGCGGCCCGCCATCCAGTCCGTAGACCACGGCGTCGGCCTCCCCGATCAGTGACAGCTCGCCGCCTTCCAGCCGGAGTGCGGTACCCTCGGGCAGGCCGACCACCGGCATGCCGGGGTTGGCGTGCACGAACTCATTCAGCCGATCCACCCGGGTTTCGCCGCCGTGGTCGCCGAGTCGGGCTTCGGTATAGTGGGCGTTGATCTGGAAGGGGACCAGGCCCAGCGCCGACAGTCCCGGTGGCTCGACGATCGGCATGTCGTTGGTGGTGCGGATGGTGGGACAGGCCACGTTGGAGCCGGCGCTCCAGCCGATGTAGGGCATCCCGTCGCGCGCCGCGGATCGGATGGCGCCGAGCAGGCCGGTGGCGTGCATCTCCGCGAGGAGCTGAAAGGTATTGCCGCCGCCGACGGCGACCGCGTCCGAGTCGACCAGTGCGGCCACCGGGTCGTCACACTCGTGTGCGCCCACCACCTCGTAGCCCAGCGCGCCGAACACATCGCGCACCGCCTCGCGTGTACTCGTCCCACGGCACGGTCACGCCGGCGTACGGCACGAAGAGCACGCGGCGCACCTTGGAGCCCAGGAAGTCCGCTGATGTGTGCACGGGCCCAGGCGAGATAGCCCTGGCCGGGCAACTTGGAATTGCTGAGCAGCAGGAGGCGCGGGTCGGGCACGGGTACCTCGGGGGTCGACGTGGGGGCAGGCTCTGAGGATAGTCCGTAAAGGCCCACCCTCGCCACCGGCGCCTTTCACTCAGACCCCTCACCCCCTGTCCCCCTCTCCCTCCGGGAGAGGGGGGAGGCACCCTTCGTGGCTTCGCGCCTTCGCGTGAGCCTTCCCCGAAACCAGAAGCCCCACCGCAGAAATCATGGTGAGGCCGGCAAGAGTCGAGTGGGGCGGATCGGAATGCCCGGGAAGGGCGGCAGTCCGGCTCTACTGGGGGGACCGGGCGTCGGTCAGGCCGCCACTTCGACGAAGGTGGCGTACGAATGTGGCGACGGGACCGCCAGGCCATCCGCACGGAGACCATCGAGGTGAAATTCAACGGTTTCCTGCATCGCCCTTTCGACCTCTTCCCTGGTGGTCCCAGTCGCCGCGCAGCCCTCAACATCCGGCGAGTAGGCGGAGAATCCTGTCGCGGTCTGCTCAACTACAATCAGGATCTTCATCATTTCAGGCCTGCCTGCTTGAGGATGCTGTTCAATGTTCCCGGGGCAAGCACATCGCCCGGCTTTCCGGCCACGGTGACGAGTCCGGGCTTCACCGGATGTTTGAACTGCAGGTGACTCCCTCGGGTTCGTGCCAGGTACCATCCGTCGGCTGCCATGAGCTTGAGGAGGTCACGTATCTTGATCATGGAAGGATGAGCCTCCAGCGCCGGGATGGCAAGTGAAAGAGGCCCAATCTCGCCGAGTACGAACGGGCCCGCATCATCACCAACGCGCACCGGCGTCCCTGGGACCGCGGAGGGATGTGGCTGGCGCCTGTAGTTTCCGACGGCCACACCACTCGCGGCCCGCGAGACTCCTCACCCCCTGTCCCCCTCTCCCTCCGGGAGAGGGGGAGCACCCTTCGCGGCTTCGCGCCTTCGCGTGAGCCCCCTTCGTGACTTCGTGCCTTCGTGTGAGCCCAGACTGGACCCCGGCTTTCGCCGGGGTGACGGGCACAAAAAAATCTCCACCGCAGAAGTCGCAGTGGAGCAATGAGTTACCGAGTGGAGCGGAGGGGGATCGATCCGAAGGCCGCCGCCAGGCGGCCTGAGGACACCGAGGCCGCGCAGCGGCCGCAGGTGAACCACAAGTGGAGCGGACCGGGATCGAACCGGTGACCCCCTGCTTGCAAAGCAGGTGCTCTCCCAACTGAGCTACCGCCCCCAACGCCCCAAGATAACGCCCTCCCGCATCAAGCCAACCACCGGAACATCAACTGCCGTCTCCGCAGCTCAGAGTCCCAACGCGGACTGCCGGGCGTGCACCACGGCCAAGACATCAAGACGCCGCTCGGCGTAGAACGGAGACGTCTGGGAAATGTACTCTCGAATGGCACCCAGATGAGCGAGTGCAGTCGCCGTCCAACCGACTCTCACCGGCGCTGTCGGAGCTGAGCCAGCGCTTCCTCCTGAGAGACTACCCGGCCGGCTGCGACGTCCTCCAGCCCAGCCTCAACCGCCTGACGGACATAGACCTCGTACATGAGATCATCCCACGACGCATCAAGGGGAAGCTGATCGACGAGTCGGTGGGCCTCATCCTTCAAATTACGAGCGGGTTCCATAGGACCTCCACTGGTTCGGCGCCCCATACGTCAGCCCACAACTACAGTGTGGGTGCCGACAAATTCGCCTTCAAGACGGGGCTCGCCATCCTGAAGCAGCAGCTCGATCACCTCGACCAGATTCCTGTGCAGTTCGTCCAGAGACTCGGCCTGGGTGTGCGCACCCGGCCATCCCGGGATATACCCCACGAACAGGCGTGTATCGGGATCACGCTCAACAACGGCGGTGTACGAGCGCATGGCTATCCTCAAGTGTGGTGGCCCCTTAGAGGATAGTGGGATGGGAAGCGGAGTGGTAGCGACATTGCACCGCAACTGTACTCACCCCGGGTCACACCACCGTTACCATTTGAGCGCGAGACCCCCCCTACATCACCGGCGGCGCCTTCAACACCTCCACGCGCCCCACCGTCCCCTGGTCCGTGCCGAACCAGAGCAAACCGGTCTCCTTGTCGAAATACATATGCCGGATCGTGTTGTACTCGGCACGCCCCACCGGGGTGTCTGAAAAGAACCGCTTCGTCTGCGGATCGAAGCCGACCAGGCGAGTGCCGTTCGTACCGTTCTCCGTCACCCAGATGCGATCCTTGTCGTCCGACGCCATCCCATAGGGGAGCGACGCCGCGCCACCCGGCATCGCGAACTCCTGGAACTGGCCCGTCTTCGGGTCGAATCGACCCAGGTATCCTCGGCTGTAGTCACCATACCAGACCACGTCGTCGCTGGTCAGCGCGATGCGGCGCGGCCGGGCCCGGTCGTTCGGGAGTGTGAACACCTTCAGTTCCATCGTCGCCGGGTTGATGGTGCCGATCTGGTTGGTACCGAAGAGGTCGAACCACGGCGCGCCCTTCGAATCGAGCACGATCCCGTAGGGCCGAGTCCGGTCGCCCGTCCGCACCAGCCGGATGGCGCCCGTCTTGGTGTCGAGGTGCCCGACCGCGTTCGACTGCTGCGCCGTGAACCAGATATTCCCCTGGGCGTCGAAGATCAGCGTGTGCGGGTCGCGCACCGACGGATCCGGCATCGGGTAGCGGGTGATCGTGCCCGTGGCCGGATCGAGCTTGCCGATCATCCCATTCCGATTCCCGGCATACCACACCTGGCCCTGAGCATCGATGATCAGGTTGTGCGGATGGGTCCCGGGGTCGATCTCGTACCGCGTGAATTGCCCCGTCCTCGGGTCCAGCCGCCCGATGTAGTTCCCGGCCTGACCGGCGAAGAAGACGCTGCCGTCGGGGGCGACATACGGATCGCGGGGTCGACCCTCCGCCCCCCACGGCACCTCCCACTCATCCGCGGGCACCGGAGCGCCTGCCTGGGCCGTGAGGTCGGCGGCGACAAACGCCCCGCCGAGGGCGAGCGCAGTCGTCAGGACAATTTGGCGTGTCATGGAGCCTCCTCGCTCAGATTCGAGGTATAGGCGTAGCCGATCGGCCGCCCGTCCATCAGCACGCGATACCACCCGCCGACGATTGAATCCACCAGGACGGCCTCGCCGGGGTCGAGCACGCGGACGGGAGCGGCGTCCGGGCTCCGGCGGTCACGCACGTTGACCCAGGTCGCGGCATAGCGCCGGAGTTGTTCGCCAGTGGGTGCCGGCGGTGAGGGCGCGGCCTGCACTGGCTCGGCCTCGGGTGGAACGGCCTGAGGTGAAGCGGCGGCTGACGGGGGCGTGCTGTTCACCGCAGTGTCCGCTGCTTGAGCACGCGGCTGAACGACGATGGGTGGAGCGATCGCGGCAGCAGGTAGCTCGGGCTGACTCTCAGCTGGGGGAGTGGCCGCCGGAGCCGTCGCTGCTGGCGCCGGACTCGGTGGAGCCGCCCGCGGCGCGTTCCGAATTCGGGCCAGCGCGACCACAACCACCAGCGCAGCCACGGCTCCGATGATGAGGAGTCGCCGGGGCCGGTTGGGCTCCGCCGGAGGAATCATGTCCGGGGTGAAGATCAAGCCACAGTGCGGGCAGCGGCTCGCCACCCGCAGGGCCGTTTCGCCGCAGGACGGGCACTCAAAGTAGGGCATCAGCTCACCGCGTCTCGAACGCGAAAATCCGCTTCCAGTCGTTCTTCATGCTGATCACCGTCCACCCATCCGCCCTGGCCTGCGCCCATCAGCAGATCGCTGAACGTCCCGATGTGCGACTCGGCGCCGTAGGCATACTCCCGCGCCGCATCGTCGTGATGCACCAGCATCCGGAGCCGCGGCCGGTCGGTCGGTACCCACTCGAGCATCTGCAGGTCGCCGTCGGAATTCCCGAACGCGGCGCATCGGCCGCCGGCCGATGATGGCGTTGATGCCCACCGGCTTGCCCGCCTTGTCGTCGATGAAGTCGATCTCGGCCTGCCGCATCAGCACCGGCCCGTCCCCCGTCATCTCGTAGCTGGTCTTGATGCGGCTGCCGATGACCTGCTCCGGCGGAATGCCGTAGACCGCTTCCGTCCACGGGCGCATGAACTCGACGCCGCCGCCCGACACGATGTAGGTCTTGAATCCGTTGGCCCGGAGGTAGGCCAGCAGCTCCAGCATCGGCTGGTAGACCAGCTCGGTGTACGGCCGATCGAACCGCGGGTGCCTCGCGGTGGCGAGCCAGTCCTTCACGATCGCCTCGAACTGCTCCGTGCTCATCCCGGCGTGGGTGGCCATGATGATCTCGAGGATCGCGTGCTCACCGCCGGCCAGTGGCGCGCCGCGAGGTCGCCCTTCAGCAGCGAGGCGAACGGCTCCTTGGTCTTCCACTCCGGATGCTGGGGCGCGAGCGCCTTGACCCGGTCCAGCGCGAAGGCCAGCTGGGTGTACATCGGTTGCTCCACCCAGAGCGTCCCGTCGTTGTCGAACACGGCGATCCGCTCGGCCTCGGGAATGAAGCCGGATCGCCCCGGCGTGGTGGCTTCCTTCACGCCGGCCAGGATGGCGCGCTTGGTGGCTCCCGCGTTCCAGGACGGGAGCGGGTCCTGCGCGGCGACCGGTGCAGCCCAGCCGACGAGCACGGCTGTCAGCAAGGCAAGCCGGCCAAGGATACGGCGCGTTCCAATCATGGATGCGGCTCCATCAACGACACGCGGGCCGTCCCCGAGAGGGCGACCCGCGCTGGTTCATCAGATCGGGCGATTGCCCGCACGGTCTGGTTCGACCGCGCGTCCGGATTCCCACTACAATAGCAGCACCGCCGCAACCCCCGCCAGCACCACCGCCGCGCCCACGACCACGGGGACCCGCCACCGCTTCCACCCTGCCTTCGGCACCGACACGTACTCCCCGCTGATGACAGCCGGATCCTCCAGCATCCGGATCAGGTCCGCCGCAAACTTGGGCCGGTCCCGCGGCTCCTTCTTCAGGAGCTGGTCAATCACCTCGGCGAAGGCCCGCGGCACGTCATAGCGCCGGGTCGCAACCGAAGGTGGCGTCTTCGTCACCTGCGACGACATCACTTGCTGCGGCGACATTCCATGGAACGGAGCCGTACCCGTCAGCATCTCCAGGCGACGATGCCGAGCGCATAGAGGTCGGCGCGATGATCGGTGTTGGGGTCGCCGGCCGCCTGCTCGGGGGCCATGTAGGCCGGCGTCCCCACGGCCAGCCCGGTGGCGGTGACCGACGCCTGCGAGGCAGCACTCCCGAGGCCCTCCGCCGCGGTGCCTGCGACGCGTCGAGCGCCTTGGCCACGCCGAAGTCGGTCACCACCGCCGTCCCGCCGGTGATCATGATGTTGTCGGGCTTGATGTCCCGGTGGATCACATCGTTGGTATGGGCATGGGAGAGCGCCCGCGCCACATCCTTCAGGATGTTGACCGTCTCGCGCACCGAGAGCGGGCCCCGCGTCAACCGCGACCGCAGCGATTCCCCGTGGATGAAGGGCATCACGAAATACGGCAGCCCGTCCACCTCACCGGCGCTCAACACCGGTACGATATGCGGGTGCTGGAGTCCCGCGGAGAGGAGGATCTCCCGCTTGAAGCGCTCCACCGACACGGCGGCGGCCAGGTCCGGTGGAAGCACCTTGATCACCACCGGGCGCTGCAGCGCGTTGTCCCGAGCCCGATACACGGTGGACATGCCCCCGCCCGTCAGCTCGTCCTCCAGGGTGAAGACGTCGCCGAGCACCCCTTGCAGGGCGTCGCGCTGGGAGACGGCGGGCTGATCCATGGATCGGCGACCTTACTCGTACCGCAGGGCGCGCACGGGATCGAGCCGCGACGCACGATAGGCCGGAACCAGACCGGCGCTCATTGCCACGAGCGCCAGCACGACGGTCGACAGGACGAACACCACGGGATCGCTCCCCTGCATCTCAAAGAGCAGTGACTGCGCCACGCGGCCGATGCCATAGGCCGCAAGCAGGCCGACGCCTCCGCCGATCAGGGTCATCTTCCCGACCTGCCGAAGGACCATGCCGCGCACCCGGGACGGATCAGCCCCGAGCGCCATCCGCACCCCGAATTCTCGGGTGCGCTGGGCCACCGTGAAGGCAAGGACGCCGTACAGCCCGATCGCCGCCAGGAGCGTGGCGAGGAGCGCAAAGGTCAGGGAAAAAAGCGAGATGAACCGGTCAAGGAAGACGCTCTCCGGATCTGGTCCGGCATGGTGCGCAACTCCTCGACGGGGAGGTTCTCGTCGAGCTGCTTCACCACCTGTGCCATGACCGGGAGCATCGCGCCGGGCGAGCCCGCGGTCTTCACATAAAAGGAAAGCGCGCCGATGTTGTCGGCCTGCACGTAGGGGATGAAGAACAGCGGCTGGAACTCCCGCTTGACGTCGCTGTATTTGGCGTCCTGCACCAGACCGACGATCTCGACGTCGAGGCTGTCATTGCCCCGGTCCATCCGCCGACCGACCGGGTTGGCCCCCAGATTGAACTTCTTCGCAAACGCCTGATTCACGACCGCCACCTTCGGCGCGCCGCGGGCGTCGGCCGGCGTGAATCCGCGCCCGATGAGCACCGGCATGCCGACCGTCTCGAAATACCCATGCCCAACGATGTTGAACCGCGAATTGTCATCCACATCGGGCCCCTTGGGAAAGCCCTCGACCCCGACGTCGGTTCCCCAGTTGCTCCCGCCCATCAACGGCACCATGGCGGCCGACACGCTGGTGACCCCGGGAGTCTGTTCCAGTGCGTCGGTGAGGCGCCCGAAAAACTGGCGCGACCGCTCCGGTTCGTAGCCGTTCAGTTCGGGCGACACGCCGAACGTCACCACGCTGTCGACCCGGATCCCGAGGTCGAGCCGCGAGATATTGGCAAGGCTCTTGGTGAAGAGGCCCGCCGAGACGAGGAGCGCCAGTGCCAGCCCGATCTGCGCGGTAGCCAGCGCCGTGCGCCACCGGGACGCCGCACGCCCACCCGAGGGCTGCCCCCCCTGCTCCCGAATCGTCGCGATGAGATCCGGTCGGGTCCCATGCAGCGCCGGGAAGAGGCCGAAGAGCACCGAGGTGATCACCGCCAGGAGCGTGGCGAAGCCCAGGACGGTCACATCGAGTTGCGGGATGAAGAACGAGGCATTGTCGGTCGGCAGGATCGAGTTG